>JAHZFL010000020.1 GCA_019421345.1 Roseburia sp.
CCCGCTTCAATATCGACCACCCAAAAGATTTTAAGGGACACAGCCTTTCCGTTTCCGATGTGGTGGTGCTTCATCAGAATGGGCAGGACACCGCCCACTATGTAGACAGTTTCGGCTATAAAGACGTGCCGGAATTTTTCAAGGAGCAGGAAAAAGCCCTTATTCCCGACGATTTGGAAACGGGCGAAACAATCAAAACACCGAGAGGGACTTTCTATGTAACCGCCATGAGCCGCGAACAAATGGAAGCTGCCGGATATGGATTGCACCACCAGTCCGACGACGGAAAATATCTGATTATGGGGAACGGCACGCGGGCGTTTGCCATTACCGCAGAGCAGCCGGAAAACTATCTGAAAACTGCCGAGCAGACCACCGAGCAAAACTATAATATGATTGACGGACAGATAAACAACACCCCGACTGCCGCAGAACTGGAGGAAAAGGCAAAAGCCGGAGGACAGATTTCTCTTGCAGAATACGCCGAAGCCCTCAAAGCAGAAAAGAAACAGACAGAACCGGAGAAAAAGCCCTCTATCCGAGCGCAGCTTAGAGCAGACAAAGAAAAGACCGCACAGAAAAAAGCGGCAAAATCAAAAAATCACGAATTGGAGGTATGAGCATGATTAGACTAACCGTTGAAGAAATGAACCTGTTGAGTATTTACCATGAGGGAAGCAAGGCACAGCTTATGGAAAATATGACGGCTGCGCTGCCATTCATGGACGAGGATATGCGCCCCTTTGCAGAACGCATCTTACAGAAAATCTACCCATTAACAGAAAACGAATATGCGGAGCTTGCCATTTTCGCCGCTGATGAGGTATGACCGGGGATAAGCGGCTCACGCCGCCACAGAGCCGGAAAGTCAACAGCCTTGTAAAAAAAGAATGCTGCAACTGCGAGCGCGGACACTGTATCTTACTGGACGACGGGGAGGAATGTGTCTGCCCGCAGCTTATTTCCTATTCGCTTTTATGCAAGTGGTTTCAAATTGCCGTACTTCCTCTTGATAAGCTGCTGTATGCAGAGCTTTTCAAGACCGAGGACAAAAAGCGTTGTACCGAGTGCGGCACATTTTTTGTATCAAAATCAAACAGCGTCAAATACTGCCCGGACTGCCGGAAGCGGATTACCCGCAGACAGGCAGCCGAGCGCATGAGGAAACGGCGTGCGGCGGTTACGCAATAAGGGCAAAAAAAGCCTTGATTTACAGGGCATAAATGACGTGAAACTGGCATAGGCGATACAGAATACCTTTTCCCTTGAAATTAGGGTTCTACTGCGTAACATTTTAAAATCAGTACCTATAAAAGAACAGGGTGCGGGAGGTCATTACTGGCTTCCTGCGCCCTGTTCTTTTTGTGTCCGACTGTCTTTATCCTGCATTTCCGGCTTCGGCTGTAATCCTTTTTCTATCCGGTTCCGGTAATGGGTTTTCCTGCGGTAAAAATATTTTGTTACTTCCTGTTCCGGCAGCCATATCCCCGCAGCTTCTATCCGTTCCATAACAGCGGCAACGATTTCCCGGTTGTTGCGTTTATGCGGCTCCTGTCCCTTTTCTATCCAAAGGCGGCGGTATTCTTCATAAAGCCATGTACTGATAGTTTCTTTTTGCCGTTGCTTCAAATGTCGGAACTGCTTATCTGTCCGCAGCAGCTTCCCGTCTACCTTTTTATGATTTTTTGTCCCGATTTCTTTTTTCCTCTCTTTCCATTTCTTCAAGGGGAAATTGGGGGAGGGCTTCTATCAGCTTCATTGTGATATACTGGCGCATATCTTCATCAATTTCCAGTTTGAATGTTCCGTCCGGCTGACGTTTCTTTACAGTTGCCTGCCTGTCGATTTCATCCTTGTAGCACATAAGCACCTTTTCCACCGCCCATGTTTCTCCGGCAACGGCGGCGCGTATGGTTTCATATTCGGGTATCGTTTGCTCTGCCATGTTTTCACGCTCCTGTCTGTATTGGAATACCTTTATCCTACCACGCTTTTATAGATATTTCTACTGTAAGTGTTCGGTTTCCCTGCCCTGTTCCGGCTCTTTTTCCAGTCTTAAAATATGGTCTATGTTCTGCTTGATAACGTCGTATTCCTTGACCTGTTTTCAACTTTAACCCCCAATATTTTCTATTATGTATTTTGAGAAATTCTATTTTCTTTATGAAATCTTCAAAATTTGCAGTTATCCTTTTAGCATAATCAAAAGAAAGGATAGTGTAAAATATGAGTATAATCTTGAAAACAACAAATCTCTGTAAATCATTCAGCAGGCAGACAGTTGTAAATAACATATCGCTGAATATTGAAAAAAATTCCGTCTATGGATTGTTGGGACCAAACGGAGCCGGAAAGTCCACAACACTTAAAATGATAACAGGCATTTTGAAACCGACATCTGGAAGCATTGAGTTTGACGGACACACATGGAAACGAAGCGACTTAAATCATATCGGAGCATTGATTGAAATGCCGCCGCTTTATGAGAATTTAACCGCTTTTGAAAATCTGAAAGTTAGGTCAACTCTTTTAGGATTGACAGACAAAAGAATTGAGGAAGTGCTTCAAATTGTCCGGCTTACAGAAACAGGCAAAAAAAGAGCAGGACAGTTTTCTCTTGGCATGAAACAGCGGCTTGGAATTGCGATTGCATTATTAAATAGTCCTAAGTTGCTTATTCTTGACGAACCTACAAATGGTCTTGACCCGGTGGGGATTGAAGAACTTAGAGAACTTATCCGCTCCTTTCCGGCAAAGGGGATTACCGTTATTTTATCCAGTCATATTCTTTCAGAGGTGCAGCAGACAGCAGACCATATCGGCATTATTGCAGGTGGTGTCTTAGGTTATGAGGGAAAACTTAATGCAAATGAAAATTTGGAACAGCTTTTTATGGACGTCGTAAAAAATAACCATAGGGAGGGGTAATGTATGAACTACTTAAAATCAGAACATCTGAAATTCAAAAGAACAATATCAAACAAGCTGCTTTTCATCATTCCGTTTATCACAGCTATTTTTGCATGGATAGTGGGCGGATTTTTCGGTTTTCAATATACAACGATTTATTGGTGGTATGCGTTTCTGCTTCCGGGGGCAATCGCAATTTTATGTTCCTTATCACACCGAAAAGAAGATAGTGCAGGGAAATATTATTCTGTATTTTCTATGCCATTGAACCTTTCAAAATTTGAAATGGCAAAAGGGGTTATTCTGATTGAAAAGCTGCTTGTAGCAGGAATATTTTTAGCATTACTTATCTCAATCAGCAATATCATTTCCCCTGTAACAGCGGTATATTCTGTCCCACAGAGTATGGTAGGTAGCATAGCGATTGTTCTTGCATCTGTATGGCAAATTCCTTTATGCTTGTATCTTACGCGAAAAACAGGACTGTTTGTACCGATAATACTAAATACCATACTTGGAATATTTCTCCCTATTTTACTGGGAAACACAGCCATTTGGTGGCTTGTGCCGTATTGTTGGGCTGCTAAATTGGCAGAGCCACTTATGGGAATTGAACTGAATGGAACTTTTGCAGGAAATCCCAGATTGTCTATAATCGTTTTTATTTCTATTGTATTGTCAATTTTTTTATTCGTTATTTTGTCTTTTGCGGACGCAAAGGATTTTTCAAAAAGGAGGTAGCGTATGGGCTTTTTGGGTGCGGTTCATTCTGAATTTGTAAAAGTGAAACATACGCCATTTTGGACGATACATTTATGTCTGCCTATTTTGGGAGCGTTACTATTTACTGTTTACTATATCCTTTATGGGAACACAGCAGATTACAAAAAATTAAAGATGATATTGGAACTTACAGCAACCGTTTTCCCTTTGTTGATAAGTGTTGTCGTTAGCTTGAATGTCTTATTAGAAGAAAAAACTTCCCACTTTCAAATATTGCTTGGAGTGACTAACCGATATAAAGCTATGTTTGCAAAATTAGTCGTTTTATATGGAACGGGAATAGTTGCACTGTTTTGTCTATTTCTTATCTTTCTTTTTGCCGTTCATTTGGTGGGAATAGCAAATATCATACAACTTAGTATGTTAGTCAAAGCAGTCGCAGGAATGGCATTTTACAGTTTAATTATTTATGCCCTACATTTATTCCTTAGCTTTCGTTTTGGGCTGGGTATTTCATTGTTTTGGGGAATATTTGAAAGTTTGCAATGTATTTTATATAGCAATATTGAGCTAAACGGTATGGGACGATATATCCCTTTTGCATGGTCTATGAATTGGGTGCATGATGTTATGAACAGCAGGCTTTCTGTCCATGTAACAGAATGGATATGGATTGCTGTATTAACAATAGGCAGTGTGCTATTAACTTTATTATGGTTTTCTCATTGGGAGGGACGAAAAAATTATGAATAAAAAACGGAGTATGCTTGTACTATTTACTTTTATCATTTGTGTTGCTTTTACAGGCTGTTCTTTACAGGATAAAATCAAAGAATATTCCAGTGACAAAGAACACTGCTATCTGAACACAGAAAACGTAACACAATTTTCCTATAAGGGTAATGATTATACAATTTTAGCAGATACCGTATCGAATGGTGGGCTTGGAGAATGGATTGGATATATCCGGCAGCTTGCAGCCATAGACAAAAACGGGAAAATATTACTGCAAGAAAATGTTGAAGCAGCTACTTTTCAATCTTTAGCAGACTTGGCAGAAAAAGCACCAGAAGCCGCGTATATCATTCCTTTTTTGAATGTATATGCAGCTCCTAATGCAGACGATTATCTAATTGTAGATGTAAATGGTGGGTATCATAAAGCTGTTCTCAGCGAGAATATAAAGGATAGTGATACGATTTTTGATTTTAAGGGAACAGAAAAACCTATAAATGGCAGCTTTGAAATCAATCCGGAAAATGCGACACAGCTCCTTTGTGGCGAGGTGGTTTATCAAGTAACGGCTGATATAGTATCAGATGACGAATTAGGCAGTTACATTGATATTCTTGCAAAAAATGTCACATTTGACACTGAAACGAAAAAACCTTTATCGAAAAAGGATTTAAGTAGTATTGACTGGTATGGAGAAAATAACGGACAAGGACGTGAACAGTGGATTTACACAGATATTTATGAGATTTACGGTATTGATAAGAGTGAAGCAGTCGCAGTCAAAGTAAATAATCAATATTATATTGCAAAACGGCAATGATAACTTTTCTGCTTTTTTGAAGTATGATATACTAAAAAGTATAGTGAAAGGAGGCGATAACATGGCAGCAATTCTTATCGTTGATGATGAACGTCCCATTTTAGAGCTTGTAAAAAATGGATTGCAAAAAGACGGACATTTCGTTACGACCTATACATCTGCCGCAGAAGTTCCTCTTGATAAATTGAACAACTACGACTTGATTATATTAGATATTATGATGCCAGATATAGACGGGTTTTCTTATTGTAATAAAATCCGCTCATTAGTGGATTGCCCTATTCTCTTTCTGACAGCAAAGACAATGGAAAATGATATTACGTTTGGACTTGGTTTAGGTGCTGACGATTATCTGACTAAGCCGTTCCGTATTGTAGAACTGCGAGCAAGAGTAAACGCTCATTTACGCCGGGAACATAGGGAAAGACATACTGCGCTTACTTTTGACCGGATAAAAATTGATTTGTCTGCAAAGGAATTACGGATAGACAATGTACCTGTTCCGCTAACTAAAAGCGAATATCTGATATGTGAATATCTTGCGAAAAATAAAGGACAGGTATTTTCAAAAGAACAAATTTATGAAGCAGTTTTCAGTTTAGAGGGCGACAGTGATAATTCCACAATTTCTACTCACATCAAAAATATTCGGGCAAAATTGAACAAACTAGACATTCAGCCGATAACGACAGTTTGGGGGATTGGGTATAAATGGGAATAAAGAAAACAATATCATTAAAAGCGTCTTTTTGGAAATTTTTATGTATGCTGCTTATTGGGTTAATGGGTTCGGTAGCTATTCCATTTAGCCTTATTTATATTGGAGTTGGTACAAATTTTATTACTTATGCTGATTATTCAGAACGCAGTACCCAAAATCTTGTTCCGATTATTGCGGCAACCCCTGAATTGACAGATATTCAGCTTCCTATGGGGTGCAAATATTTAGTGTTAGATAAAAATTATCAGATGTTGGAAACATCTTTGGAGGGCGATGATTTAGACCGAGCTATGGATTATGCTATATCGGGCAAAACAAATGTAAATCTTAATAAGCAATATTTACTTGTTACCCGCGAAAATGAATATGTGGTGCTTCAATACTATATTGGTTCACAATTTACAAATGAATGGTTTAATGAGCATTTTCCTTCGCCGGAAATTTTGTTGTATATCCTCATAGGCGCGAATTGCATTGCGGTTTGCGTAATACTAACAACAAAATTCTCTAAGAATTTGAGGGTACAGCTTGCCCCTCTTTTTGAAGCGACAGAACAGGTTGCACAGCAAAATCTTGATTTTGAAGTGGGACATTCAAAAATCAGAGAATTTGAGGACGCACTTTGTTCTTTTGCTAATATGAAAGATAATCTGAAAATGTCTTTAGAGAAGCAATGGCACGCGGAACAATTACAGAGAGAACAGATTGCAGCATTAGCCCACGATTTGAAAACGCCTTTGACAGTTATTCAAGGAAATATTGATTTGATAAATGAAACGGAACTTGATGATGAACAACGTCTATATGCAGATTATATCACTGAAAGCTCCAGTCAAATAAGCATTTATATTAAGACGCTGATTGATATTTCCCGGACTGTTGCCGGGTATCAGCTCCATTTGGAAGAAATTGATATTTCTGATTACATGGGACAGATTGAAGCACAGGCAAACTCCTTATGTCTTACAAAAGGAATTTGTCTGCACATGGAAACGGAAGTTGACTTGGGTATATTCAAAGCGGATAAACTGCTGCTAGAACGGGCAATTATGAATGTGATAAGTAACGCCTTAGACTATTCTCCACCACTGGGAACAATTTATGTAACAACAAAAAAGGTAGAGCATTTTTTACACATATCCATAACAGACGAGGGAACCGGCTTCACATCAGAAGCTATACACCATGCACAAGAACAATTTTTTATGGGCGATAAAAGCAGAACTTCTAATATGCACTTTGGTATGGGACTTTATATCACAAACAGCATTATCAAACAACATGACGGGCAACTTATTTTAAGCAATTCTAAAAAGACTGGTGGTGCGCAGGTAATAATTAAAATTCCATATTGAAAATGCACTCACAAAAAACGGGCGCGGCGGCTATGGTTACATGACCGTCTGCGCCCACTTTTTTATTTGAGCTTGAAAAATGTATTTAATTGCTTTACACCATTTCGACTTATGCTATCGCTCTGTTTCCCTGCCCCGTTCCGGTTCTTTTTCCAGTCTTAAAATACGGTCTATGTTCTGTTTGATAATGTCGTATTCCTTGACCTGTTTTTTCAGTTTTCCATAATCGGTGTAAAGGGCTTCTTTCTGCGCTTGGAGCTTCCCGTATTCTTCCTGCATGGCGGCGAGATTGGGGAGCTTGGTAATGCCCGACGCTTTCAGTGCCTTTGCTGCTGCTTCATGGAGTATCAGACTGCTTTCCTGCTTTGCCCGGTATGTGTCCTTATCCTTTGCCCTGCGGTATGCTTCATAGACTGGTTTTGTCTTTTGATAAGTAGTAACGTGTTTCATCAGCACCGCCATATCTGCAAGACGTTTCTCCACATTCTTTAATGCGTCTGCTGTCTTTTTATTTTCCGCACTTATTTCCTCAATCCGGCTGACTAAATCCGCATACTGCTCAATCTTGTGTTCTGTCAAGAAATTCATGGTCTTTGCAGCCAGTTTCAGATTATGGATTTTCGCCCACTGTTCATAGCCCCGGCTCTTTTGTGCCTTGATACTGTTTTCAACGTTGATAAGCAGTGATACGTCGCGCTGCTCTTTGGGAGCTTTCGCTATTTTTGTGCGCTTGCCTGCAATCCGCTCTTTGATTGCTTCCTCTGTATAATCTGCACCGAGGGTTTTTAAGCGAGTAAACCGTTCCTGTCCGGGAGCGCGGCAGGAGATATATTTTCCCGGCTTTATTTCATAGCCTGCCGCCTGTAACCGCTGCAATAATTCTTCAAAACTTGCTACTTGGGGGATAAGCGTATCAACAGCAATTTTCAGCTTGCCTTTCCAACTTGTTCCCGTCTTTTCCGCTTGATATTCCGCATAGCTTTTTCCATTACTGCCTTTACCCGGAACGACCACAGACAGCCCGTTTTCCCGACACAGCTTGTCGCTCATGTTCCGTATGCCGTAGTAGCTGCGTTTATTGGAATTGTATTTATGGTAGTCAACAAAATTGACCGCACAAAAAATGATATGGTTATGAATATGCCCCTTATCTATGTGGGTAGTTAGGACGTATTCATGCTGTCCCTTTGTTACTGCGTCGGCAAGCTGCTTTCCGATTGCATGGGCTTTCTCACAGTCCACCTCTCCCGGCTCAAACGATTGTATCAGATGAAAGGCTAAGTTGTTCCCTTTCTGCCGCGCCTGCGACAAAGTATATTCAAACTCAATATCTGCTGTTTCATAGCTGCACCCAAAGGAGGACACAAGTGTTTTCCCCTCTGTCTTATCCGGGTTTTGGATATAGTCAAGGGCTTTGCTCAACGTGCTTTTAACAGGCTTAATCTTTGTAACCGCCATATCTCTGCAAGCACCCCCTTTATTTCCTCTATGTCCTCTTGGTAGACTCTGCCTGTCGCATTGACCCGCTTTGCAATCTGATTGATATTGACCCCGATTTTCTGTATCTCTGCTGTCATGGCTTTTATGTCGCTATGGTCTGTCTGAATGATATACCCGTCAATGGCAATCTTGCGAAGATACGCCGCCATGTTCCGGGTGGGGACGAGCTTCATTTTCTGCTCAATCAATGCCCGTTCTTCCTCTGTCACATAGAATTTGATTTGTACTTTTCTTTTGCGTCCATTCATGCAATCACTCCTTTCCGTTCCGAGGGTTTGGGACACTTCCCAACAAGCAATTTTCAACCGATACGCCGCAGGGCGGGAGGGCGAAAATACGGAAAAGGGTACTCTTTTCCTATGCTTGCTAAGAAAGTTTTTCCTCACTTACCACTACAACGAAATGCCCAGTATGCCAAAAAAGCGCAAAAGAAAAACGCCGCAATCCTGCGACGCTTCAATCACTTTATGCAGACAAAAACGAGGGAACTTTATTCCCCCGTCCTGTCGTTGTTGGCTTCCTCTATGCCTTTTGCAGTGGCAGACATAATTTTTAAGTCCGTTTCGCTCATTGTGTCAAGCATGGTATCGAGCTGACGGCGGCGCGTGGACTTCTCCTGTTCACGTTCCGGAAAAAAGAACTGGTCTACTGATACGTCAAGCAGGGTTACAAGCTCATACAAAATCTGTAAACTTGGGTGCTGCCCGCTGTTCTCAATGGACGCGATATATCGGGGCGCAATATTCAGCGTATCGGCTAACTGATTGCGTGATATTCCCTTTGCTTTTCTTGCTGCTTTAATGGCTTGCCCGAAAGCCTTAAAATCGAATTTCTCTTTATTCTGCTTCATAATCATTTCACCCAGTTACATTTTACTGTTCCTCTTTTCTTTGAGATATGATTACACACATCATAGTGCGGATAAAAATAGAGCATGTCATGTACTTGATATTATTCGTTTATCCGATTATAATTATGCTAATAGATTTTGAGGAAAGGGCGGTTGAACTATGGAATATATGTCTTGTCCCGAAGCAGCGGAGAAATGGGGCATTTCTGAACGGCGGGTGCAGATACTTTGTAAAGAAAACAGAATATCCGGCGTTTCAAAAATTGGTTATATGTGGTTAATACCAAAAGACGCAGAAAAGCCTGTTGACGCAAGGAGAAAGGAGTTTAGGCATGAGTAACTTATTACTTTTAGAAGATGATATTAGCTTAATAGACGGTTTGAATTACTCTTTAAAGAAAAATGGTTTCTATGTTGACATTGCCCGTACTATTGAAGAAGCAGAAAAAAGGTTAAAGGAAATTGAAAGATATGATTTACTTATTCTTGATGTAACATTGCCAGACGGGACGGGTTTTGATTTTTGCGAAAATGTTCGGAAGCAGAATAAGCAAATACCGATTATTTTTCTAACTGCTTCTGATGAAGAAGTCAACATAATTCGGGGATTGGACTGCGGAGGGGACGATTATGTTACAAAACCTTTTAAGTTAGGCGAATTATGCTCCCGTATTCGAGCTTTATTGCGACGCGCAGGAGTATCGCCACAGGACAAAACAAGCGTATTGGAGTGTGGCGATATTTCGATTGACCTTTTGAGCTGTCGCGTAGTCTTAAATAGACGAATATTAGAACTAACAAATGCAGAGTATCGCCTGCTTTGCCTGTTGGTACGAAATGCAAACCGTATTGTTTCAAGAGATATTATTTTGAATGATTTATGGGATAGTACAGGAAATTTTGTTGATGATAATACGTTATCAGTTTATATACGACGGCTTCGTGAAAAAGTGGAAACGGACGCTTCCCACCCACAGCACTTAATAACCATTCGGGGCTTTGGGTATCAGTGGAAAGAGGTATAAGTATGAGTATTTTTCGTGATAAGCAAATAAAACACTTTTTGATTTTTGTTGCCATATATAATATTTTGCTTGTAGGAATTGCTTCTTGGTTCTACCAAAATCAGATAGCTGAAACAAAATATATGTTTGTGGAGCATGATACAGCGATTATATCATCTTTATTAGAGCAAGGCGTTTCTAATGAAGTGATTGCTACGGCTATTTTTAATACGGAAGTTAGTACAAACGGAACAGAGTTATTGAAATTTTTGGGAATTGGAGAAAACAGTATCGGAAATTCACTTCCCTATTTTTCACAATTTTACCACTATTCATTGATTAAAATATACTTCATTGGTATTGTTTTGATATTTGTTTTATTATTAGGTATTTTCGTTTTTCTATGGAGCAGAAACCAATTATTTCAACAAGCAGGAAAAGTCATAAACAACTATATTCAAGATGATTATTCCTGTCATTTACCACAAAATAGTGAAGGCGAAATTTTCCGCGTATTTGCGTCCGTTGAGCAGCTTGCTACTATGCTTCAATCTCAAAAAGAAACAGAACACAGGACAAAAGAGTTTTTGAAAAATACGATTTCTGATATTTCACATCAATTAAAGACCCCGTTAGCTGCACTTGCAATGTATCAGGAAATTATTGAAGCTGAACCCGATAACGTCGACACCGTAAAAGAATTTAGCGCGAAAATAGGAGCTGCGTTAAAGCGTATGGAACAACTTATTTTATCCTTGCTGAAAATAACACGCTTAGATACAGGCAACATTGTTTTTGAGAAAACTCTTTATCCTGTAAAAGAGGTGGTTGAAAATGCCATAAATGAACTAACAACAAGGGCAACACATGAAGAAAAGCAAATCATCATATATGGAGAACCTAACCAAATGCTTATTTGTGATATGGATTGGACAAGTGAAGCCATTGGAAACCTTGTAAAAAATGCCTTAGACCATACCGAGCCGGGAAAAACTATCCACATTACTTGGGAAAAATCGCCTACTATGCTGCGTATTTTTGTTTCTGATAATGGAAACGGTATTGCTCCAGAAGATATACACCATATCTTCAAGCGGTTTTATCGTAGTAAACACTCTCTTGATACTCCGGGAATAGGTTTAGGACTTCCTCTTGCAAAATCTATCATAGAGGGACAGGGAGGACTTATATCTGTCCAAAGTGATTTGCACAGAGGAACAACATTTACAATTTCTTTCCTTACAAAATCGTAAGATGAAATTCACTGGATTGTAAGCTACCTTTGTTATCCTTTTGAGAAAGGAGGTTATTATCTTATGGAAATATTAAAAGTAAACAATTTATGCAAGACTTATGGAGAAAGCGAAGTAAAGGTAAACGCCTTAAAGAATGTATCCTTTTCTTTGGAAAAAGGAGAATTTGCTGCTATTGTTGGTGAATCCGGCTCCGGGAAAAGCACCCTGTTAAATTGTGTTGGTGCATTAGACACACCGACCTCCGGGACAATTTTAATGGACGGTCAAAACCTTTTTTCAATGAAAGAGGAAGAACGAACGATTTTCAGACGACGCAATATCGGGTTTATTTTCCAGTCATTTCAGCTTGTATCAGAATTAAATGTAGAGCAAAATATCATGTTCCCACTTCTACTGGACTATCGTAAACCCGACCCGAAAGAAGTAGAAGAAATCCTAAATCTTCTTGGATTAACCGAGCGCCGTTATCACTTACCGAGCCAGTTATCGGGAGGACAACAGCAACGTGTAGCAATCGGCAGAGCCTTGATTACAAAACCGAAACTTATTTTAGCAGATGAACCAACAGGTAATCTTGACAGTAAAAATAGTCAAGATGTTATGGATATGCTGATAAAGGCTTCCCGCCAATATCAACAAACAATCCTGCTTATTACACACAATAAAAATCTTACAGTGTCCGTAGACAGAGTATTTCAAGTAAGTGACGGTGTACTTACAGATTTAGGAGGGAATGAGAATGAAACATTATCTTGACCTTGTACCTATATCTGCCAAAGTACACAGGAAACAAAATAGAATGTCTATATTCTGTATCATTTTAGCGGTATTTCTAATCACTACTATCTTTGGAATGGCTGATATGTTTATCCGCAGTCAAATCATACAAGCCAAAATTGACAATGGAGATTTTCATATTACTGTTCAGGGCATTACTGATGAAGAAGCGGGGCTTATCAAAAAACGTCCAGATGTAAAAGCTGCCGCACGTTACGGTGTCTTGAATTTTAATGATGATAAGGGATATACAATTTCAGACAAAAAATCTATCATTGTCGGTGCTGATGAAGAATTTGTTACCCAATTACAGATGGGAGTTATTAACGAGGGAAACTTTCCTCAAAATGATAATGAAGCTATGATTACGAAAAATGCCGGAGAGAATTTAGGTTTACAGGTTGGCGATACAGTAACCATAAAAAGACCCGGAGAACCAGAGCTTTCTTATCAGATTTCCGGCTTCTGTAACAATACTTCTAAAATAATGAGTGAGGACGCCTATGGTGTTTTTTTGACAACTTCTGCTTTTCGTGAAATTGGCGATATAGGCAATAGTACAGTTCTTGCAGACCACAACATGGTATTACTTGTTCAATTTACAAAGACATATAATATCCAAAATACAATTAACAGACTGAAAGAAGATTGTAACCTTTCAGCAGAACAAATTTCAGAAAACACGAAGTTACTTGGGTTATTGGGACAAAGTTCTAATTCATTTATGATGCAAGTTTATATCTCTGCGTTTGTTTTATTTGTATTGGTTTTGACTGCGGGTATTATGATGATTACAAGCAGTTTGAACAGTAATGTTGCCCAAAGGACAGAATTTTTTGGGTTAATGCGGTGTGTTGGGGCAACTCCAAAGCAAATTATGAAATTTGTTCGCAAAGAAGCTCTTAATTGGTGTAAAGTTGCTATTCCTATCGGAATTATAACGGGAGTTTTGATTATATGGATTTTATGTGCGCTTTTGCGCGTCCTAAGTCCAGAATTTTTTTCAGCCATGCCGATATTCGGTATCAGCATACCGAGTATTGCTGCCGGAATTGCAATCGGAATATTAACCGTATTATTAGCGTCCTGTTCCCCGGCAAAAAAAGCGGCAAAAGTTTCGCCCTTGGCGGCAGTTTCGGGAAATGCTATTAACTTGCAACCTGTACGGACTGCGGCAAATACTAAGTTTTTCAAGGTTGATACTGCTCTTGGTATTCATCACGCAAAATCCAGCAGGAAAAACTTCTTTTTAACGATAACCTCTTTTTCTCTTAGCGTTATCCTTTTCTTGTCTTTTTCTGTTGCGGTTACATTTATGAACCATGTACTTACACCGTTACGTCCTTGGACTGCGGATATATCCGTTATAAGCCCGGATAACACTTGTTCCATTGACAGCGGATTACTTGAAAAATTACAGGAAAATCCTGCTGTTAATCGCGCCTATGGCAGAATGTTTGCTTATGATGTTCCACTTATGGTTAATGGCATTGATAAAATGACTGATGTTATTTCCTATGAACAGAAACAATTTGATTGGGCAGACGAGTATCTTTTGAGCGGCTCTGTACAAGCCGCATTGGACGAAGAAAATACCGGACTAATTGTATATGAGCCGAAAAGTGATGTAAAAGTAGGCGATATTGTAAAAATAGATATACAAGGTAGAACAACAGAGGTTAAAATTGTAGGTATGCTTTCCGATTGTCCGTTTAATAACGCTGCTGATGTTGAAACTATTATTTGTTCCGAAAATACGTTCCAAAACATAACAGGACAGTCTGATTATACAATTATTGATATGCAGCTCAATAGAAATGCAACAGACAATGAAGTAAATACAATTCATCAAATGGTAGGAACAGATGTTACTTTCTCTGATGAACGCATGGGAAACGAAAGTACAAGGGGCATTTATTATTGTATGTGGTTGTTCATTTATGGCTTTTTAGCAGTGATTGCGTTCATTACTGTTTTTAACATTATCAATAACATTTCATTAAGCGTTACGGCAAGGGTAAAACAATACGGAGCATTTCGCGCAATCGGTCTAAGTATGAAGCAGCTTACAAAAATGATAATCGCAGAAGCATTGACTTATACGATTTCGGGAGCTGTTACAGGAACGATATTAGGGCTGATTTTCCACAAGCTCCTATTCGGAATGATGATAAGTTATAATTGGGGTGACCCTTGGGCTATTCCTTGGACGGAACTTGGAATTATTGTTTTGATTATGTTTTTCTCAATTATATTTGCAGTATATAGCCCCGTCAAACGGCTTCAAAAGATGTCTGTTGTTGAAAATATCAGTGCACAATAATTTTTCAAATTTTCTTTGGCAGGCAGTTTCAAAAACTGCCTGCTTTTTGCCTTACAAATCTGTAAGCTAAAATTCATCTTAAAGTAAGCTGATATTGATAAAATTAAGAAAAGAAAATATTTGCTTATTATCTGCCGACGACGGCAAAAGAAAAAAAGCCGTCGCGGAGCAGACATATTTTTACGCGCCTACTCTATTTCGGCGGCTTTGATTATCAGAGCCGCCGTTTCTTTTTTCTATCTAAATTCCAACGACGACCCTCTACCATGTAAAGGCATGGCGGCTTTGGGAGGTAGCTGCCATGCACTTATTAACGTATAAACACAAATCGACATTATCCCTATTATCAAAAAAAGCCATTACCCGCCAACGGGTTATTCCGGCTATATAGATGAACTATCAAATCAATTAAATACTGCTGTTATTTCCTATGCGTCTGTCTGCATTTTGCAGGCAGGCGCATTTCGCATTTTACAGAAGATTTTTCAAAAACTTTGCCCCCTTTTTGGCAAAGCAAAAAGTCGCCTGTATTATCCCGCGAAAAGGGGAGGTACTACCGCCTTTCGGCAGAAAGGAGGTGAACACCATGACACCTAATCGCAGGGAATTTGAAAAGCAATGTGCGTTTCAAAAGTTCTGTAAATCAGTACTGCACAATGAAGCGTGCAACGCCCATGAGGAAATTCGTCGGCGCAGAGTTCGGGAGGTTACTTTTTCCAACCTTGCCTTGCATGAGGAACGGCAGCTTTATACCGTCGATAAGTATTTTCAAGACGAAGAAGCAGAGCCGTCTTATCAAATGGCAGGAAAAGAAATAACCCCAAAACTGCTGCTTGAAGCTATCCGGGCTTTACCCGAAGAACGGCGCAAAATTGTACTGCTGTATTACTTTGAGGGATTGACTGATATAGAAATCGGAAAGCAGCTCAATATCTCAAGAAGTACGGTACAGTATCGCCGGACAAGCTCCTTTGAGCAGTTAAAAAAATATTTGGAGGAAAACGCTGATGAATGGATTGAATGGTAAACCGACCGAGTACCCGGAAAATGCCCTTGTTCCCTATCCCGTTATTTTGGCGGCGAGCAAAGGCGACCCGGACGCAATGAAGATTGTATTGCAGCATTTCAGCGGCTACATAGCAAGTCTTTCCATGCGGAAGCTCTATGACGAGCGAGGAAATGTTTATTTTGGAGTAGACGAAGAAATACGCGAAAGGCTGCAAGCAAAACTAATGAGGGCAATCCTCACATTTAGGGCTGAATAAAGCAACGCGGTATTGGAACGCTTCCCCCTTTTCCGTTCCATATCGCAGAACAGCCCTCTGCTCTTTGACAAAGAAAGCGGCGCAATAGAACGGCGACGCAGCATAAAGCAAATCGGATACATTCCTTTTGTGCCGAGCCATGCGGTGGGTACGCCATGACCTTTCTCTTAACAGAGAAGCGAGCGAAAAATACCACGCCGTAAAGCAGGGATAGCAGCCTGCGGGCGATAACGCACAGAATACATAATGATACTTCCTTACAGCCATAGTCCGAGCGTTAGAAGCGTCGCAGGCAATGGGTAGGGCTTCGGCAGACCGCCGGAGGGGTGCAAGTCCCATGAGGTTACGCTAATAGCCGTCCGATTAAAGCCTATGTTACAGATTAACTTTTGACCCATTTAGAAAGGGGGACGACAAATTGAACAATAACGACGTGCCGATTTGGGAAAAGTACACGCTTACCATAGAAGAAGCAGCAAAATATTTCCGTATCGGAGAAAGCAAACTGCGGAAACTGGCAGAAGAAAATCCCGTCCCGGACTGGGTAATGATGAACGGAAACCGTATTCAGATTAAGCGGAAGCAGTTTGAAAAAATGATTGATACGGTGGACGCAATCTGATAGTGAAATCGAGCCTTGAATGTGGTACAATGTAGTCAAGCATATCAAGGCTCTTTCCATTATGGAAAGGAGCATAACGATGTCGGAAAAAAGACGGGATAATAAAAATCGTATTCTCCGCACCGGAGAGAGCCAGAGAAAAGACGGGAGATATGCCTACAAATATATAGATACCTTTGGAAAACCGCAGTTTGTGTATTCTTGGAAGTTAGTACCTACGGACAAAACCCCGGCAGGAAAACGCGACGATATAGCGTTGAGAGAAAAAGAGAAAGAAATCCAAAAAGACCTTGATGACGGTATCGACCATATCGGAAAGAAAATGACGGTCTGCCAGCTCTACGCAAAGCAGATACGCCACCGGGCAAATGTGCGGCATGGTACAAAGCAGGGGCGAAAACAGCTCATGCGGATTTTGCAGGAGGATAAACTTGGAGCCTGCCGGATTGAAAATGTGAAGCTCTCCGACGCAAAGGAATGGGCGTTACGTATGAAAGAAAAAGGTTACGGCTTCAAGACTATCAACAATCACAAGCGTTCCTTAAAGGCTGCCTTTTACACAGCCATACAGGACGATTGTATTCGTAAAAATCCGTTTGACTTCCAGTTGAACACCGTCCTTGAAGATGATACGGAACCAAAGGAACCTCTATCCCCTACGCAGGAAGCGGCTTTTCTGTCCTTTGTGCAGCATGATAAAGTCTATCAAAAATACTACGACGAGATTATCATACTGTTAGGGACAGGGCTTCGCATTTCGGAACTCTGCGGACTGACGGAAGCTGACGTTGACTTAGACAAACAGCTTATCCATGTAGACCACCAACTTTTGAAGATTGCAGACGTGGGCTACTATGTGGAAACGCCTAAGACGAAAAGCGGCAACCGGGTTATTCCCATGAGCGAAAAAGTGTTGGAAGCATTTCAGCGGGTGCTGAACAAACGGAAATATGCACAGCCTGTTATGTTGGAGGGCTACACAAAATTTCTGTTCCTTAACCGGAATGGCTTGCCTAAAGTAGCAGTCAACTATGAAAGTATGTTCCGAGGGCTTGTAAGGAAATACAACAAAACGCAAAAGGTAGCATTGCCAAAGGTAATGACACCGCACACCTTACGCCACACATTCTGCACCACGTTAGCAAATGCAGGAATGAACCCAAAGGCATTGCAGTACATCATGGGACATTCCAACATCAATATGACGCTGAACTATTACGCGCATACGACTTCCGAAACGTCGATAACAGAAATGAAGCGGCTGATTGCATAAGTAGTAAACGGAGAATTTACTACTCCACATACTACTTTTGAACACCAAAACATACGGGGATATAAGAAGATTTGAGAATATCTTCCATAACGAAAAATGCCGGAAAAGCCTGTAACAATAGGCTATACCGGCATATAAGAACTTTTGAAAAGATAGTCAAAAATTACTTTGTGATTTATTTACAAAAAACTATAAAAAGCTTATCAACCCATTCCAAAAATTATTATACATCTGCTCATCTTTAATAGGCGGAAACACATTTCATGTGCCGCCGCCTATCATTGTATTTTCATACCTTTAACGCTTTCAATTATTAAAATAAATGAATAAGAATAAAGCGATGATTGCAAAAGCTCCAGCAGCATAAATTACTTTTAAGCAACCGGAAGCTTTCAGCTTTAAGATAACTTTTTTACTATTGAAAATAAGGATGATACTTACAAGTACCACTGCAAGATTCAGCGGACTTTTTAATATATCCATATTTGATGCTCCTAATATTCTTTGAAGAATGATCCACTCAGAAAAAATAATTATTAATAATACAATACTCATTCATAGACACAGGCTTCGGCTGCTCCTGTGCTTCCACCCCCCTGACGTTTCGCCGACTGCTCCGACTGTGCCTCCTGCGCATTTTAAAACGGAAATCTGTTCCCTCTTTTCACTCAGTCGACACAGCAATATACTTATCTTTTCTTCCACAAAAAGCAGCTTTCTTTGTCCACGCCGCTTTATCCTTGTTTCCATAAACATAATAGATTGCTTTTACAATTTCAATACCCACATGCTATTTGACAGGAAATCGGTGCTATTTGGTATAATTTCATTGTTTTTAAATGAATGAAACCTGTTCCCTACAGTTGCAAGCGTATGCCTTTTCCTCTATAATTACAACATACCTTTACTGTTTGGTAAAAAATCGATACTGCTTAACGTCTCTTTTGTTTGAATGGACTTGCCCAGTCAAAAGAAAGGTATCTCTTATGTATGTACATCATTTTATTTTAGACCTGTTAGCAAATTTTCTTGACTTTTTTACAATGGAACTTTTTGCCCTTACCTGCTTTCGCTATCAGCATCCATTTCAGAAAACATGGTATCGCAGCCTGTTTATAATTATCAATCTGGCAATCGCAGCCGTTCCGGTCATTCCCTATATTCCCCTTGTCTATATGATCCTCTGCTTCTTTTATTTTTTCTTTGTTTCTTCTTTTCGGGCAAAAGAAAGCTTTCTTTTCTGGGTGAAATACGAGATCATCATACATTTCGTACAATTTGGAGCATACGTCTTCACCGCTTCTTTTAATCTAAAAATGTATGCGGAAGGCAATGATCCCACTCTGCCATTTTTTGAGTATCAGGCTGTTACAAGCCTGCTGCTGACCTATATCCTTGTGAATCTCTATATGAATGCAAGACGTCTGAAATCCCTGCAGATCAAAACAGTCTACCCCGTCACATTTTCCCTGCTTTCTATCGGGATTTTATTTTTAGTGATCTTTTTCAACAACATGCTCTCCCCATTTGCGGAGTTATCCACAATCCTGCCGTGGCTCTATCTCTCTGTTGTCTGTATTCTCTCGCTTGCCCTCAATTCTTATGGGAAAATCATTGAAATTTTAGAGGAACGCATGAAGGAAAGTCTACTGACTGACAAATATCAAATGGAGCTCTCTTATTTTGGTGATATTCAAAAATCATTAGAGCATATCTCGCGCCTTCGCCACGATTTTAAAAATCACCTGATCGTGCTGGATTCCTATGCGGCGCAAAACCAAACGCAAAAGCTGCGCGGCTATCTTTCGCAGATCACCTCAGAGCTGGAAATTTCCAGACTAATTTGCACACCGGACGATTTAATTTCATCCATTCTGAATACAAAAAATGCAGTCTGTCAAAGACTGCACATAACGTTTGAGGTAATCTCCGATTTCCCCGATCGATATTTTTCTGATTTTGCCGCCATTACAATCCTCGGCAATATTTTAGACAATGCGATCACGGCAGCCGCCGAAGCAAAAGACCGGCAGATCAAACTTTCTCTGCTGCAGGCAGACTATTACCTCGCAATCTCCTGCACAAACACTCATCACGGCGCGATCCATGAAAAAAACGGTGTTTTCTTAAGCACAAAAACGGACACCTCCTCTGTCCACGGCCTTGGAATCGGAAATGTCCGCAAATGCATAACGGATTTAAACGGAACGCTGGACATCCGCTATACCGATCAGGAATTTACCGTGGATATTCTGATTCCCAATCGCCCTACCGGATAAAACTCCGGCGCACCGTTTCCTCCTATTTTTCTATAGAGCCGCTTGTTTTTGGAAATCTGTCTGCTTTCTAATCCATATCAGCAGCACGGCAACAAGGATGAAAGACAAAGCACCTGCGATCCAGATTACCGCAGCAGGCAGAGCCGGAAGCAAAAAGAGCATTTCCCCTGCTGTATTAAACGCCATATGGAGCAAAATACTTGCCGCCAATGAGCCATATCTCTCGAAGCACCATACTAATAGAACTCCGAACAAACATGTGTAGGCAGACCAAAGAAGATTACCGTGCATCGCACCAAAAAGCACCGCGCTTAAAATTGCTGCCAGCCATATGGGCATCCCTCTTTTTAAACGTGTATACACAAATCCGCGAAATATCATTTCCTCCATCACAGGCGCTATGAGTATGCTGGAAACCCATTGCATGATTATATTACCTCCGGAAAGAACGCTTGTGCTTTCCGCATAGGACTCCATCCAGCTCTGCGGAAGCGGCAGTACCTGCATGAAAAATGACACAGCTATATTAAGTATCATGCCAAGTGCAAGCAGCGGCAGCACTCCCTTTTTGTCAATCCTCCTAAGACAGACCTCCTCGCTCAATCTTTTATTACGCAGTGAACAGATGATCCAGCAGCTAAGCAGCGTGAGTATTCCCGAAATCAAAAGGACAGGAGCGGTGTGCTTCTCCATTTCTTCCGCCGCCCTCATAGTCAGCGCCATCTCATCCAGCGCGTGACCCTTGCTGGTCATTTCCTGTGCCAGCCGTGACATTAACATACTCATTGTGCCAATGCTCACCGTAAACGACACAACTGCATAGACCATAAAATAAAAAAATGCTTTTCCCAACGCCGATGCCGTTCTTCTCATTCTTCCACACCTTTCTGCACTTCCCCTGTTTCCAATTCCACCCGTTTTTCCGCCAAGAGTCTCTTTAACTTATCCCTATGAAGCTCCTGCAGCCTCTTATAATATTTACGGCTGACAGGAATCTCCCGATTCCCCGCCAGGTAAAGCCTGTCCGGCTGCACCTGACGAATGTACGCAAAATTCACGATATACCCCTGATGTGTATAATAAAAACGATCATGATTCAGCTTTTCATAAACGTTTGCGAGCGTATCATAGCAGGTAATCTCACAATCCTTCAGAAAAAATACGCACCTATTTCTCTGTTTCTCAATATATTGAATGTCTGAAACTGGAAGCATCACCTCGCCGTTTCCCCTACCCACACAAATATATTGCTCCTCTGCCGCCTTCCTGTCTCTCTCATAATGAATCTGCGCAATACACTTATCCACAATGCGTTTCAATTCCTCATATTTTACCGGCTTTACCAGATAGCCGACGGCATCTGCCATAAATGCGGCAAAGGCATACTCCTCATAGCTTGTGATAAAGCAGATTGGAATTGTTTGATCGTGATCACGCACCAAAAGCGCTGCATCTGTCCCCTTCATCTTAGGCATGTCAACGTCCAGAAACAACAGATCGTATTGCTTCTCCCCACCTTTGAACTTCTCCAGCAAGGCTTGTGCCGAGGAATAAGGCTCCACGATCAGACGGTTTCCCGACTCCCTCTCATATACCTCCAGATGCCGGCAGATGCGGTCGATATATAATTCCTCATCATCACAAACCGCCAAGCGAAATTCATGCAGCATCCTCCCCTCCCCCTCTCCTTTCCGTTATCTTCATCATACTTGTTTTTGTCTATAAAAACAAGCAGTAGTCTTTTTTCCACTTCTTATGATTCTTATGGTGAACCTATGGTAACCTTGGCTATTGCTATGAGCCACACAGCACGAAATGAAAAGATTCTTGATTCCAAAAGGAAAAGGAACGGAACGCAAACCGGTGTGCTTACATCGACAAAAAACTGCTGGAGGAACAGAAAGACCCGGCATAGGCTGTCGCCTATGCCGGGTCTTTCTGTTTCATATTCTTTTCATACACTCCGCCGCTGTCATCCCTCGATTACTCTGCTACATATTCATTATGAACCGCGTTGTTGAAAGCCTTTGCAAAGTCTGTCAGATTGTTATACATATGCTCCTCTGTCAGCCCTGCATTCATCTTATTTGTCAAAAGAATCGTTACAATCTGATTTTGCGGATCGACCGTAATGTACTGTCCGGTAAATCCGTTATGCCCAAAGGCAGTATCACTTAATGCAGTCATCCATGAGCTTCCTGTTGCAAATCCATAGCATCCCTGTCCTTCTGACATCCGGTCTGTTGTAAACTGCGCAAGTACCTCCGGGCTATACAGCTCCACACCATTGTAGCTTCCGCCGTCTAACAATGCCTGATACAAAATTGCCAGCTCCTCCACATTTGAGAACACACCGGCATGACCGGCAACTCCCTTACAGCCCATTCCGGCATTTCCGTCATTTACTTCTCCAATGAGAGTATAATTTCTCCATCCGTCAAATGCCGCAAAGGCTTCTTTGTCCTCGGTACAATCGTAGCCGAAATCAGGATAATTTTTCTCATCCACCATGCAATATTCATATGGATTTCCAAAGGAGCTTGCTGCAATCTCCTCTTTTGCAATTCCGTTTTCCAACGGCAGATAACCCGTTTTTACCATACCAAGCGGCTCATAAATATTTGTCTTTACATAAGCGTCAAGCGATTGACCGCTGACCTTCTCCACCAAAAAACCAAGCGTGAGAAAACCAAGGTCACTGTAATAATACTCTCCCGGCTCAAACATCAGACTCGTATTGCAGATATAGTCCAAAACTTCTTCTTTCGTATCACAGTACAAAAACATAGGTCTCCACTGCGGCAGACCGGAGGTATGTGTCAGCAGCTCCTCCACCGTTACATTTTCCTTTCCATTCTGCCCAAATTCCGGAAGATAAGTAGCCACCTTTTCCTTCACATCCAGCTTTCCTTCTGTCACAAGCTTCATCACTGCCTGCGTCGTTGCACTAATCTTCGTACAGGAAGCAAGGTCGATCATGGTAGTTGTCTGCATCGGCACGGTGTTTTCAAGAAGCACGCCTTCCCCTGATGTCCAGTCAAATGCCTGCTGCACGCCATATGCCTTTTTTAATACGATTTTTCCGTCTTTGAGCACAAGCACCTGCGCTCCCGGCACAACCTTATTGTTATCTGTCGCCAAGGAACTTTGTACATAAGAATATGCAACCGCGTCCACTGCTGCCGCCAGCTTTTCATTTTCCTCATAAACAAGCCCGCTTGGCGCTTCCTCATCTTTCTGCTCCGTGCTCTCAACCACCGCAGCCGTATTTTCTTCCTGTGTCACAGCCTCCGACGTATTTGTCTGACCGGAGCATCCGGTAAAGGTCAATACTCCACACATCGCCGCCATAAAAATACTGTATTTCTTATTCATCTTAATCCCTCATTTCATTTTCTTATATATTTTCTTTCTCCATATTCCAAAATGGTGTACCGTTCTGCGGTGCACTTACTCCAAAGCAACTGCACACCGTTGCCCCCACATCGGAAAGTGTCTCTCTGACACCAAGCTTCCTGCCGGAAATTCCTTTTTGATACACCAAAAGGGGCACACATTCCCTGGTGTGTTTGCTGTGACCGATATTCGGGTCATTTCCGTGATCCGCCATGACTACCAGAACATCTTCTTCCTCCATGAGCGAAAGCAAATCTGCAATTCCTGCATCCGCACACTCTAAAATTTCCCGATAGGACGCAGACGACTGTGAGTGACCCGCAAGGTCTGTCTCCTGCACATTCGTGCAAAGAAATCCTTTATCCATCCTCTCAAACTCGGCAATCGTATGCTTAAAGCATTCTGCGGTAGGAACACAGGAAATACTTGTTCCCCCGTCGTTTGCCACAATATCCGCCACCTTACCGATCAGCGTTACCGGTATGCCCTGCGCCGTTAAAATGGTAGGCGCCTGTACTCTCGCATCTACACCATATCCCAAATGTAGGCACTGATACCCTTGCTCATACGATTTTGACTTTGCGGAAGCAATTCCGATAAAGCGCCCTTCCTTTACCTCCTGCGCATTCCACAAATCCTCCATTGTGTTTCCGGTACCTCCAAACACAATGACCCTGCCGACCGTAACGACCTCGCGCACCAGCGCTGCAATCTCATATTCCTTTTCAAAGGAAATAAAATCTAACGGAGCAGTCACATTGTAGCACATACCAAGGTCTGCCTCCAGATTGTCGGCGACTGTCACATAATCATCACAGAGCACATAGCGAAGTCCCTGACTTTCTATCAGTTCCACCTTATGCCCTGCCTTCTTCAAATGCTCCGCCACCTCATCTACTTTCTCCTGAAACGGATGCGCCTCCGGCTTTTTCGGTAAAGTTCCCATAATCTCCTGATGGCCCATAAAGGTATCTGCCCCAAAATGCATCAGCTTCGATTTTCCGTAATTTGCTTCCGGCGAAAATTTCATGCAGCGGCTCTCTGCGCCGAACGCGTTCATCAATCCCAGCTTTTCCAAGGTCGGAAGCCTTAAATCCGGATAATCCTTTAAAATACTGCCCAGTGTATTTGCGCCTTCATCTCCCGGTCTTTCTGTTTTTGCATCGTCCATTGCTCCGATGCCGAATCCGTCCAGCACAATGACTACAAAACGCTTCATCGCTTATCCCTTCTTTCTTCCCTGACTGTCATAAACACCCACGATTTTTGGTTTGCCGGAAGAAATTCCCTCCACCAGCACCACATCGCTTCTTGTCACAAAAATCTGCGAGCGGAACGCCATAACAACCGTCTCTCCCACCTCGCACTGCTCGGACAGTCCAAAATGATAATCAATGCTCTCATCACTGGGTGCCAGCACAGTAAGCATGCGCGCCGTCCGCTCATCCTTTCCTACAAGAGCATGTGACATATGCGATCTGCGGTAATGTCCCCCGCCATAGCAATATGCCTTCCCCAGAAAATTGTGCGATATTTCACTGACATACACCATTGCCGGAATCTCCGGCTGGTCGCTCACCGCATGAAGCGGCGTCGTTCCGGTCAGTCCATGTCCAGGCTCTCCGCAGTTGCCGCCAAGCCTTACCATCATATCCACCGTCTTGACACAGGTGGCAGACGGGGTATTGATGATCAGATCATGATACCCAAGCTCCTCTAATCGTTCCTTTGCCGCTAACAGTGTATGTAAATTTTCTGTCGCCGCAATTTCTCCGATTTCTTCCTTATAAAGATAGCAGGGAAAGGAGGTAACTCCCGCAATCACGATATTCGGACAATTCTCCTTTATCTCAAGAACGGCTTCTTTCATTTCGTCCAACGTAAATCCCGCCGTCTGCCCCGAATAAATCATATCGTTTTCACCAAATACCCGAAGCAAAATGCCCTGCTTTTTTCCCAGCCTTCCTGCAGCCCGATCGATGGCATATACCTTATCCAGCGAATAAACCGTCATCACTTCCGGTGCGTAAGCAACGATCTTTTCCATCATAGCAGTTGGGACCTGCACCAGATGTCCCACATTTCCAATGGGAATCTCATGCTCCAGCATCGTGAGCGCCTCTTTAAAATCAACCGTGACCGCCCCGTCATAGCCAAGCTCTATGAGCTTTTTTGCCAGATACGGATTGCGTCCTACCTGCTTTAGCATAAAATACATCCGAAAATCATACTTTTTTGCTTCCGCCAAAATCTTTTTTCCGTTTTCACAAAATGCATCCACATCAATCAGATAAGAGTCCGGCAGAAACTGACCTGACTGATGAAAATAAAAAGCGGCATCCACCAATTCCCTATTCCGTT
Source organism: Roseburia sp. (assembly GCA_019421345.1). Lineage (GTDB taxonomy): Bacteria > Bacillota > Clostridia > Lachnospirales > Lachnospiraceae > Roseburia. The sequence continues at coordinate 26,171 of JAHZFL010000020.1, forward strand.
TTCTTGTCTGCTCTACAAACATTACATCACTCTTTCCACAGATGTCTGAATTATATTTAAAATCGTGTCCGCGCCCGCCCGCATCGGATTAATACGAATCATTCGCTGCTCCAACGTCGGGTCTGCCTTCCGAAACGTGCCCGACACCCGATAAAACATCGGCACAATCTCATATTTTGATTCTGCTCCAACGGGATTCGGCGCAGCTCCAAGCTTCCTTGCCTCACTAAGCACCTGCTCTGCAATCGGCTCATGGAACTCTACCAAAAGTACCTTCGACTGGGCATTTGCCAAAAAAGCGTCCTTTACCGCAGGAATCTCTCCCGCTTTTAAACGGCTTACACATTCCTCATTGACCTGTGCCTGAATTGCCAGTGCGACCGGTGCATAGACAAGTCCGTGCAGTACGTCAAGCGCCTCATGCCCCTGTGTCTGCATTCCGCCGGAATAGCTTAACTCCACAAGCTTATCCACATATTTCTTCTTTCCAACCACGATCCCGATTCCCTCCGGTCCAAGCAGCTTAAAAGAAGAAAAGCATGAAAGGTCCGCACCGCACTGGATTCCAATATCTTTGACCTTCATCACCGCATAATTATCATCCGTCAGCACCGGAATATCCCGCACATCCTTAATTGTTCGGATGACCTCATGCATATCGTATCTGTCATCCATCTTCTGTCTTGTATACTGCACCAGCGCTCCCGCAATCTCTGTGTCTGCTTCCAGCACGTTTCGTATGTCATCCAAGTCATTAAAATCTGCCTCTACCGGCACAAGACCCAGCATCTCAAACGAAGTCGCCGTGGTGTTATAAATCGGCGCCTTATGCACGAGAATCTTTTGTCCGCAGCGCAGCATTGTATGAAGTCCAAAGCGAATCGCTGCACTTCCTGCCCCGCGCACAAGTACACAGGCTTCCGCACCAAATATCCGCGCAATGACCCGCTCGGCTTTTGCTGTTGTAAGCGGTTTATTTAACCCCCGCACCACACCAAGATCACCTCTGCTTAGGCTTTCCTGTCCCTCAAATTCTTTTGTCATACAATCCACTGCCCAAAACTGCAGTTTCATGGCTTCCTCTATGCTCAAGCTTAAAAGGGGATATGTCTCCATTGCTCTTACCTCCTTATCGTCTTTATATCTCGCAGCGAATTGGCGTTGCAAACTGCTGCATCCCGTCCTTCCTCATCCAAGAATCCGTTTCGGATTGTGAATCAGAAGCATATCCGTCTGTTCCTTAGAAAAGCCGGACTCCCACAGCATTGGAAGAAACTTTTCAAATAAATATACATATCCGATTCCCCCGCCGGACTTCAAATGAGATTTCCTCGTAATATCCATCGAAAGCACGACCTGTGACAACCGTCCTCTCTCCGCAATCTCATGCAATGCTTCTACTCGGAAGGTATCCGGGCAGTAGGCAAGCTTGCCGACCGTATCAAATCCGACATTCACGCCCATATCCAGCACCTGTAAAATTTTTTCTATATCCTTGGACAAATCCATATGGCCAATGATAATCTTTTCCGGTGCAATCCCGTGGGAGATCAGATACTCTGCCTGCTGTGCGCCGTAAGTTCCCAGTGTCGTATGTGTCGTTACCGGTACGCCCGTCCGTCTTGCCGCCATACTCATTGCCGCAAAGACCTTTTCCTCCATCGGGGTCATCTGATCTTTGCTCGTGCCAAACTCTCCAATCACAGAAGCATGTAAGCCCGTATCGCCGATTCCTTCCAAAATCTCACTTTCCACAAGCCCTGCCAATTCTTCTGGCGTCTGGGTATGTACAAACTCCGGCAAAAACGGCTCTTTATAAAAACCGGTAGAAAGAATGATATGGATGCCGGAAGCTTCCTCCACCCGTCTGATATAATCCACATCACGCCCCATTCCGATATTTGTGACATCCAGAATGTTTCGCACACCATATTCATATAACTGCTGAAATTCCTTTACCGTTTCATCAAAACAGTCCAGTCTGCAATCTAAATCTTTCTTTACGCCCGACAGATCAATCGTTATATGCTCGTGCATCAGCGTATATCCTTCTTTTATCACCGCTACTTTTCCCTCCATTCCAAAAATGCTCAGGCTTCAAAATACATATTGAGATTTCCAAAATACCGCTCCGTCATTTCATCCGCTGCCACTTCATACTTTTTTGCCAACAGAAGCATCTCTCGGATGTCCTGGAGCGAACTGCTGCACAAAAGCACAGTGCAGACACCCAGCTCCCTTCCCGGTATGGTAACCGCCGACAGACCGCACATATTTGCGACCCGCATCAATCCTTTCCCAGAGCTTCTCTGCATTACCTGTGTGCCTGGATCAAAATGACCGAACACCGTATCTCCCATTCCATGCAAATCTACCGGACCCTCGCGGGATACCAAAACCATTCCTGATTTCACCGTCTCCGTTAGATAAGAAATCAGCTCTCCACGCGCGCCATAAATATCAATCCCCTCCTTCACCTCCGTAGCCAAAGCCTTACTCTCTCCCGATAAATCCAGGGAAAGCAGACCGGAAACTGCCCGATCAAGCGTTTCCCTGTCTCTGGAAATAAAGCCAAGAGAAGGTGAAAAAGAGATTCCGTCCGTAGAAATCTTCTGATATTTTTTCATTGCCTCTTTCTCCAGCAAAGGAGAAAGAAAGCCATACAAATTCAAGGCTGCCGCAGGGGCCAATACAGAACCTCCCCCGTCTGTTCCAACACCCAGATCATTGATTCTGTAAAATACGTTCAATGCTGTACCGCTGCTGGAACCTGTCATAGGCTTTCCTGTCAGCGGATTGATAAGCTGCATATCAACCGCCCGTCCGCCTAAAGACATTTTGTCTCTGGTATGAGTCAAAAATCCACAAGTCTCCAACCTCTGTATCAGACTCTGCGGGATCGCCTCCGTCTGTTTATAACCGGTATAATATGCATACCCGTATTTTTCCAGAGTAGGCTCTACCTCATCAATGACATTTGGGTATACATGCTCCACCGTGTGATACGGATTCTTTAACGCTAAAAAAGTTTTTTTGGCAAAGGCTTTCATAGGATCAGCCTGCTGCCGGAACTGCGATCAGTCCAATGAGCAAAAACAGGTTCAACAGAACACCAAACACGATACATGCCACCGGACCTACTGCCAAATCTACAATCGGTTTCTTTGCCTTTTTGTTCAGCAGAAATGCACCAATAACAAAGAGTGCACCGATTCCCGTGTAACCGGAAGCAGCTACCGACATTTTCTCCGCAGCGACAATACCTCCTGCCAGAAGCGCCACCTCCAGAACCTTGTTCATAGAAGTACGCACATACTCGCCCATATCCTTAACGCCCGGGAACTTATCCATTCCTTTTGCAAAAAGGTCGATCAGCGCAATCTCAACAACCATAACCAATGCACCTACTACAAAAGCGACCAGAGGATTTCCGTGAAGCAGTAAACCTACTACAAATACAAACGTACATCCAGCCACGCCATATACACCTGTTACGATCGCGGTTGTAAATACCAGAGGGATAAATCCAATCGATCTTGCCACAGCCGTCAGTGCAGCATTCATATATTCTCCCTCTGCCAAAAGAGCCAAGGAGGCAGGATCACCTGCAATTATTGAAAGACTTGTTCCGGCTGCGATCAGGCCTCCCATAATAGCCAGTAAGAACCAGTTTTTACGGATACGAGATACATTTGCGCTAAATCCAATCGTTAAAGCTTCATTGCTGTTGCTTTCTCCTTTTACCTGTGCCGCAAAAACAAGCATCATAATCATTCCAACAAGCATCGCCATTCCTTCGGGATTTAAGGCAACGCTATTTCCACCGATTGAAAAGACGCCAAATTTTTTGACCAGATAAAATGCAAGTACGGTAACTCCCCCGGTGATCATTCCCTTCTTAAAACCATGCTGATATGCGACGCCGACCGCCGGAAAAACTGCAAATGCAACTGTTACATAACCGGATACACTTCCCAGATCACTGGTAAAATTGTAAGGCATCATACCAAATAGCTTTACAATAACTTCCAAACCTGCCAAAATAGCTAATCCGTAACCTGCTCCGATCACAGCGGAAAAAATTGTTCCCACCTTCGTATCGGGACAGAAAGAACCAATCATATCCGTAGTCAGCAGCAGACAGTGGATCAAAATAATGCTTGCCGCAATTGACGTCGGAATACCAAATCCGATCACAAGACCGAAGCTTATGGCAAAGCTCATGGCTGCCAGTTCTTTTTTAGAAATTTCCTTATTAAAGTACTGTCCTACAATCGGACGGAAACCATCATTAAAAACAGCGATTCCTTTGTTTGATAAAACAGATGCCAACGCACCGATTAACGCAATTACAAGATATTTCATAATAATCCTCCCTCTTTATCGCACAGCGCCTTTACAAGCACCGGAACGACCTCATCTTTATGCTGTGCCGTGAATCCAAAGGCTATTTTGCCATTCTTTACCTCTTGCCGAATTTCTTCTTCACTGCAAATCTGGCCCGGCATAGAAACTGTCGCACATTTGTCCTTTCCAAGAATGGCAAGCGCCATCGCAAGCGCTCCGCCGCCACCCGTGTTGCAAGCGCCGAGATAATAATCATACTGACCCGACTTCATTCCCATTGTGGCGTCCAAATCTCCCTTGACGGTCACCTCTGCCTGATCCTTTAACTGTGTTTTGATGATTGCGGCAATATCCTCCTTATCGATCTGCCCTCCTACTACAATTTTCATCATTCTTCTCCTCCTTTTTTATGATAAAAGATTACATATGTGAACGGACAAAAAGTCCTGTTCTGTCTTTGAAAACGGAAGATCGGTCTCCCCCAGCAGCCGTTCCAGCAGCTTTAGAGCCTTCTCATAATTTGGTTCCTCCTTCATACTCTCCAACAGATCTTCATCCATCGGATTTTCCTCTGTGCCTTCCTCCGCCCGCTTTCCCGCCATCGCCAAGTGCGTGATAAACATTTCCATCTTATCCTGCTTAGGATGCTCAAGCTCTGCAAGCATAATGTCTGTTACCTTTTTGGAAAATTGCGCCACCTTTTGACTGATAACGCCTCCCTGCTCCAAAATCTCAATTCTCTCCCATAATTGTTCTCTCATATATTCTCCCTTTCTTTTAATATACATTTTTTTGTATATTTGTTTAAAAAGCAGAAGGAAATTAATAAAACGGATGCATTTCCCTTCTTCTTACTTTTTCTAAAATCATCAGTGTATACTCCTTACGGATATTTTTTTTCAAAAATTCCTCCAACGCCTGATCTCCCTTTTGAATGACAATGACTGCAGCAGAAAATTTACTGTTATACTCGTCCTCCTCCAAAAATTCCAAATGGAGTCCACCAAGCGACTGGTTCTCGATAATATCGTCATAGTTCCAGACACCTGCGTCGATCATCCCGCTTTCCACAGCAGACAGTGTTTGCTGTACTCTTATATCTACAAGCGTTACCTGCTTTCCGCAAATCAGTCTCTTGGTAATCTCACTCTGGTCGAGAGAATCCCTGTCGTAGCCGATTCTCATTCCGTCCTGAATGCCGGCCGCATACTGCTCTCCAAGAATCAAAACGTGTTTGGAAAGGAAACTTCCCGTCCCGAAGTTCATCGCAATTTGAATCTCACATCCCTGCTCCATAGCATATTCTGCCGCATACTGGGAACAGACAGCAAACTGATAGCTGCCCGTCTCCACAAGCTTTATTCTTCCCACTGCTCCGCGGGCATATGCCATATTAAACCGGTAATCCTTCATCTGCTCATAGATGGCTGTTGCAAAGCCTTCATAGGTTCTGGAATATGGGAGCGGCATAATGCCCATGATCTCCTTTACCAGCGTGCAGTCCTGAAGCTTGACATAATCAATGCTCTCAATATAAGTGCCCAAGTGACCATGTGAGACAAGCGCGATGGCCCCCATCTTCTTTAAATACTGAAACGCATTCTGCACTGTCCCTCTCGACACACCGTACTCCTCCTCGTAATACGAAATCGGCGGAATACGGTCTCCACAACTTCTGGAAAGGAGGCTTGATGCCACTTTACTGATTGTAACGCCTTTTTTTTGATATAAGACCTGTCGGGCATCCATCGTTCCTTTCCTCCGTTGAATATACATTTTTTTATATATTTAATATACTTGTATTATACTTCTGTACTTGTTCCTCTGTCAATGATTGTCACACCAAAATAGTTACCAAAACTTTACCTTTAATTTTGGTACAATTTCCGGTTTTTTGTTTTGGGATGAAAGATTTGCCTTTTCTTTTACTTAATTGCAAATCAACTGCCATGATGCTTCTAAATACAAGATCAGAAATAAAATTTTTCGCCGTGTAATTTCCCGCTTTGCGGGAGATACACAGTAGTTATAAATCTGTTCACCTAAAATTCAGTACCCATCTGCCTTCTGTCTGGTAATAGATCAATCTCACCGGAATTGCCTGTTCCAGAACTGTTAACGTACAGTCAAACTCTATGGCGGGTATACCGGCATACATTTTCTTTTCCTGAGAATGAACCATAATCTGTCTGATCGTCCGAACCTCCCCGCCTTCATCCTGTACTTTGATCATAAGCGGCATTAATTTTCCTGAGCTTGTAAACCAACACTCACATGCCACTTCCTTTTGTATTCCCTTTACGGCCCCTGCATCTGCCTTCTGCATATTTATCCCAATTCCAAATGCCATAGAAAACGCCTCCTCCTTATCTGACAATCAGCTTACTGTAATCAACATCCCTTTTCTCTCTGGAAATACCTCCGCACATGTGATCAATCGTCTGCCCAAGAAATGCAGCTCTCTTAAGGGCATCTATCCCAAAACGTTCCCTGATGCTATCTACCATTTTATCCATTCCTGCGAGCTTTTCATAATCTGTCTCATCAAACAGACAAAGCTGTCTCGCAGACATCTCATCCTGAACCTTTCCGGTATGAATACCCAGATGCCTTATCGGATTGCCATTCCATATTTCAAGAAACAGCTCACAGGCTACTTTATAAATCTCTGCTGTCAAATTAGTAGGGGATAACAGTTTTTTCTGATGAGAGACAAAAGGAAATATATTTTCTTCCGATATATCCGCATACCGGATACCTACTGCGAGAACCTCTGTCTGCACCTCATCCGCCCGCAGCCTGCTCCCCAAAGTTTCCGCCAAAGCCAGCAATACCTTATTTGCAGCTTCTATACTTACCACGTCATAAGGTATTGTCGTACTATTTCCATAACCCTTGTTTGCAGCCGGACTTGCCAGCACCGGTGAAAAATCTATCCCGTTTGCAAATTTCCAGATAACCTCACCGTGCTTTTTTAACAGGCTCTTTAACCAGCTTACATCCGCATTTGCCAGATCTCCTATTGTGCGAATCCCCACAGAAAGCAATTTCTTTGTTGTGGCACGTCCGACAAAAAACAAATCTGAGACAGAAAGTGGCCACATCTTTTCCCGTATTTCTTCCAAATACAAGGTGTGCACACGGTCCGGCTTCTGAAAATCGGACGCCATTTTTGCCAGAAGCTTATTTTGCGAAATACCTACATTGACAGTAAAGCCCAGCTCATTTTTGATACGCTCCTTTATCTGATAAGCGGCTTCTTCCGGTGTTCCAAACAAATGACAAGTCGAGGTCATATCGATAAAAGCCTCGTCTATGCTGTACTGCTCCACAACATCCGAATACTCCCTCAGAATATTCATAAATGCAAACGAACATTTTTCATACAATCCATAATTCGGAGGTACCAATATTAAGTCTCTGCATTTTCTCTGAGCCTCCAGAACGGTTTCTCCTGTCTGAATCCCGTATTTTTTTGCCGGAATAGATTTGGCAAGGATAATTCCATGGCGCATAGATATATCTCCGCCTACCGCCGATGCAACCTCCCTAAGATCCAGCCTTCCACCTTTGTGCGCAAGACGATAAACAGCCTCCCATGATAGGAAGGCTGAATTTACATCAATATGAAATATTATATTTTTCAAACGTATGTTCACCTCCTATTAATATATTGTAGTAAACATACGTTCTATATTCAACAGGAAGTTTATTCCTTTTAACATTTAAAACAATGTCATTTGTTCAAAGTCTGTTTTTCTCTCAAGCAGACATGGTATTTTGTGCAGCATTTGTTCTGCCTTTTTGTCATTAAAAATCCATGGCAGAATTTCTTCTTTTTCCAAAATAAGCGGCATTCTGTCGTGAACCGGCTTCATCGATTCATTCGCTGCAGTTGTGAGGATTACAAATCTTTCTTCCTCCTGATCATAATTATAAATTCCTGCCATGAATATTGCCGGCTGTTCCTTTGAAGAAAAAATATTTTTCTCTTTTCTTTGATTCCACTCATAAAACCACGCTGCGGGAACTACAATCCTACGATGCAGGGTACTTTCCCGAAACATTCTTTTTTCCAAAACAGATTCACTTCTCGCATTAAATATCACCTGTTTATCCGTAAAACCGGAAAAACCCCAGCGCTGTGTTCTGCAGGAAAGCTTCTGCCCGTTTGGGACGATCACCGGTGCAATATCTGTCGGATGTATCTCTCTTGCCAAAAAAGAACTGTTTCCGAATATTTTATTGCTAAGCTTTTGATCTGCCTGACGGACAATGGCTTCTATTTCTCTGGCTGTTTCATCGTTCACATAATATCTTCCGCACATAAATGTCCTTACCTGCTTTCTGTCTTACCTGATGTTAATACAACGAATGATAAGTAACTGATAATAATGGGTAATAAAAAACCTCAAAAACATTTGTTTTTGAGGTTTTAAGGAAGGCGACTAACGGATTTGAACCGATGATCAGGGAGTTGCAGTCCCATGCCTTACC
>JAHZFL010000021.1 GCA_019421345.1 Roseburia sp.
AAAAAGGAAGCTGACGCTTCACGATTTATTAATCGTTAAAGCGACAGCCCCTTTTATGACATAGGAAGCTGCGCTGCAATCCTATGTTATAAAAGTACGCTTTTGTACCAAAAATCAAAAGGTTGAGAAATGATATAAGGTTTTGGAACGGAATGGCTCGTCTGGCTTTAGCACGATGCTTGGAAAGTTTTCGTGGTTGATAGCATCAGGAAAATGCTGTGTTTCAAGACAAACGCTTGTATGCCTGTCATAGCTTTTGCCGTTCTTTCCTGTTACCTTGATCGGCTGATTTGCAACATATAGCTGAATACCGGGCTGATCGGTAAAGCAGGTCATGCGGATGCCGCTTTCCTTTGACTGAAGAATCGCTGCTTCGCGCAGCCCCGTTCCGTTGATGACATAGTTGTGGTCGTAGGTGCCGAATTGCCGGAACTGCGCATACTCGGACGCCATAAATTTACCGATCGCATGCATCGTTCGGAAGTCAAACGGTGTTCCCTCGACGGCAAGCAGTTTTCCGGTCGGCGCCTGCGTCTCGTCTAACTCTGTAATCTGATCTGCATCAATAAAAAGCTCATGGGTTAAAACATCGCCGGAGCTCTCCCCGTTTAAATTGAAATAGCCGTGGCTGGTCACGTTTAACAGCGTGTCGGCATCGGTGGAGGCTTCATATAAAATAGAAAGCTCGTTGTCCTCCGACCAGCCGTAGGTGACGGAGAGCGTCAGATTTCCCGGATAGCCTTCCTCGCCGTCTGCGGATTCCATAGTTAATACCAGCTTGTCATCCTTGATCGCAGCCTCCCAGTCCTTTGAGCCGTAGCCGATCAGACCGCCGTGAAGATGATTTGAGCCATTGTTTACGGCAAGCTGATAGTCCTTGCCGTTTAAGGAGAAGCGTCCGTCCTTGATACGGTTTGCAACACGTCCCACTACGGCGCCGAGACTGGCGTCGTCCTGCTCGTAGCCATCCATTGCGTCAAAGCCGAGGCAGACGTCTGTCAAATTCCCCTCACGGTCCGGAACAACGATTTTTGCAAGACGGCAGCCGAAGTCCAGAATTTCGACATAAGCGCCGCTGGCATTTTCCAAGTGGTATATATGAATATTTTTTCCGGTGTTTGTTGTGCCAAAATCTGATTTTGTAATTTTCATGGAAACTCCTTTCCTAAGGGATATATCCCGTTTTTTCCCAATGAGAGACCCAAAGGGGCAGTCATGCCGTATCCATATCACACGACCTTAACGAAATAATTATGCCACATTTATAAAAACATGGCAAGTAGGTTGCCTATTTTTTGGAATTGTGCGATAATCATACAGAAAGGCAGGAGAATGTATGCAGACAAAGATTTTGAAAATAAATTCTGCTGACATAGACACGGCAAGTATGCAGGAAGCCGCCGCGTTAATCCGGGCGGGGGAGCTTGTTGCATTCCCGACAGAGACCGTGTACGGGCTTGGGGCGGATGCGCTCAGACCGGAGGCTTCCGGAAAAATATATGAGGCGAAGGGCAGACCGTCGGACAATCCCCTGATCGTGCACATTGCAGACTTTCGCCAGCTTGCCCGGATCGCGGGAGAGCTGCCGCGGCAGGCAAAGATTTTGTCGGACGCTTTTTGGCCCGGTCCGCTCACGATGATCGTATGGAAGAATGAGAGCGTGCCGTTTGAGACGACCGGAGGACTTAACACAGTCGCTGTACGGATGCCGAATCATCCGGTGGCGCTTCGGCTGATCGAGGAAAGCGGTTGCCTGATCGCTGCGCCAAGCGCAAATATTTCAGGAAGACCAAGTCCGACGGAGGCCGGGCATGTGGCGCTTGATATGGATGGGAAAATCCCGCTGATTTTGGACGGAGGAGCAGTCGGCATAGGAATCGAGTCTACGATCATAGATTTGACGGAGGAGACGCCGTTGATTCTGCGTCCCGGATATATCACCAAGGAGATGCTGGAGCAGGCGCTTGGACAGGAGGTACGGACAGATCCGGCGATCACCGGGGCAGACGATGGTGGCAGACCAAAGGCGCCGGGGATGCGGTATAAGCATTATGCGCCGAAGGCGGAGCTGGTTTTGGTGGAAGGAGAGAGCGAGGCGGTCGTTGCGCACATTAACCGGCTCTCCAAGGAGCGGATTAAGGCAGGGCAGCGAGTCGGCGTGATCGCGACGGATGAAACACTGGCTGCCTACGCGAGCAAGGATGCGGTCAGCATAGGAGCGCGCGCGGATGAGGATGCGATCGCAAGGCATCTCTACAGAATTTTGCGTGAATTTGACGAGCGTGACGTCGACATTATTTACTCGGAGAGCTTTGCGACGCCGCGGATCGGACAAGCGATCATGAACCGTCTGTTAAAGGCGGCAGGACATCAGGTGATAAAAGTATAAGGAGGGGCGTTGGATGAAAGAATATCGTAGGATCATATTTGTCTGTGCAAGCGATACCTGTCGAGCGCCGATGGCGGCGGGCATCATGGCGGAGTACCCCTTAAAAAGACCGGTGGAGATTTTGACAAGAGGACTTGTGGTACTGTTTCCCGAACCCCTGAACCAAAAGGCGGAAGCCGTTATGATCAGCAACGGGATCAACGTGGAGGGCTTTACGTCAACGCAGCTTGAGGAGGAGGATTTTGACGAGGACACTTTGGTTCTTGTCATGGAGCACGCGCAGCTTGAAAAGATACTTGAGAAATATGAGCGCGCGAATCCGCAAAACGTCTGCGTGCTGACGGAGCTGGTCGGAGAGGAGCTTGAGATCATCGATCCTTACGGCGGTACGCTGCAGGCCTACGGGCTTTGCTATGAGATGCTGCGCAAGACGATTTTAAAGCTTGTCAATCTTTTCAATGAAAACGAAGGCGCGAGCGATGAAAAAAATACTTCGTGCGATGACGCGCAAGCGGATGTGTAGGACGTATTGCGCCGCTGTCATACCGGGAGCGGCAAAAGTGTGCTTCCTTTACAGCTTATTACAACGTGAGAGTGTGCAAAGCACACTTTTGTGATACCAGAAAAACATTTTATGGAGGAAAATATGTCAAAAGTAATGGTTATGGATCACCCGCTGATCCAGCACAAAATCGGGATCATCCGCAGAGAGGAGACGGGTTCAAAGGATTTTCGCACGCTGGTGAGCGAGATTGCGATGCTTATGTGCTACGAGGCGACAAGAGATTTAAGACTCTCCGATGTAGAGATCAATACGCCGATCTGCACCACTACGGTGAAGGAGTTAAAGGGAAAGAAGCTTGCCATTGTGCCGATCCTGCGGGCAGGGCTTGGAATGGTTGACGGTATGCTTACGATGATTCCGGCAGCGAAGGTCGGTCATATCGGATTGTACCGCGATCCTAAGACGCTGGAGCCGGTAGAATACTACTGCAAGCTGCCGGAGGATTGTGCAAACCGTGAAGTTTTTGTGGTTGATCCGATGCTTGCGACCGGAGGATCGTCGGTGGCGGCGATTCAGATGTTAAAGGACAAGGGAGTGAAAAACATGCGTCTGATGTGCATCATTGCGGCGCCGGAGGGGGTAAAGAGGATGCAGGACGCGCACCCGGACGTAGATATTTATATCGGGTCTTTGGACGATCATCTCAACGAGCACGGTTATATTGTGCCGGGACTTGGGGATGCCGGAGACCGGATTTTCGGAACAAAGTAAATATACGAAACAGACGGCAGTTAGTGAAAAGGTCTGGAGGATAGAATGAGCGGAAAACGGCAGGATTATATTAGTTGGGACGAATATTTCATGGGCGTTGCCATTTTATCGGGGATGCGCTCAAAGGACCCGAATACGCAGGTGGGAGCCTGCATTGTGAGCGAGGATCACAAGATTTTGTCTATGGGATACAACGGATTCCCGATCGGCTGCTCGGATGATGAATTTCCGTGGGAACGGGAGGGCGAGCCGCTGGATAATAAATATTTTTATACGACGCACAGCGAATTGAATGCAATTTTAAATTATCGCGGCGGAAGTCTTGACAGAGCGACAATGTATGTTACACTATTTCCCTGTAGTGAATGTGCGAAAGCGATTATTCAGTGCGGAATACGTCGGCTGGTGTATGATAGTGACAAATACGAGAATACGCCGTCGGTTGTTGCGTCCAAGCGGATGTTAAAGGCGGCGGGCGTCGTACTGCAGCGGTATGAGCACACCAACAGGGAAGTCCATATGGTATTATGAAGATGAAGCAGCATAGAAAGGTTTTTCAGACATTAACGCTTATTATGCAATTCGGACTGAATATGATCGTTCCGATTTTTATGTGTACCCTGTTTGGCGCATGGCTGGGCAGGAAATTTGATATGCCGTTTCTGGCAGTGCCGCTGTTTGTGATCGGTGCGCTTGCCGGATTTACAAATGTTTTTAAGATGGCAAAGAAAATATACGGACGGGATGGTGAATCGGACAGATAGTATGCTCAAAAGATTAAATGATGCATTACCGGGACTTGTCGCGGGAATTTTGGTGTATGGAGCGCTCGCAGAGCTGATCGGCGTCTGGTTTGTCGCGGATAAGCTGCGCTACACAACGGGGCTTGCGATCGGGATCGCACTTGCGGTCGGCATGGCGATCCACATTGCCGTCGTGCTGCAGGATGCGGTCGATATTTACGGAGAAGCAAGCGCGCGGACGAGAGTTATTGTAAAATCCGTCCTGCGCTATGTTGTTTTGGTTGTTGTTTTCTATTTCATGATGAAATGGAATCTGGGCAATTTGTTTGCCGCTTTTATCGGTGTCTTGGGTTTAAAGGTTTCAGCCTATTTACAGCCCTTTGCACATAAATTAATTTTGAAGCTGCAAGGAAGATGTGATGATTCTTCGAACAGTGAGGATAGCGCGTCTATCTAAAGGAGGTGAGACAGTGAACAATGCAATTTTGATGTCATCCGGGGCGGAAAACATTGATTTCATGATACATGGTATCTTTAAGTATGAAATCTTTGGGCAGGAAGTCTGGATCACCACATCACACGTTTGTATCCTGATCGTTGTGCTGTTGATGATGGCGCTTGCCATTGCGGGAAACCGGGCGATGAAGCGTGGGGGAGAAATACCGCAGGGCTTTCAGAACGTGGTCGAGCTGATCGTTGAAAAGCTGGACGGCATGGTAGAGGGAACAATGGGCAGGATTGCCGCGCCGAAGTTTGCGAATTATATCAGTACCATTTTTATTTTTATACTGGTCAGCAACATTTCGGGTCTGTTTGGATTAAGACCGCCGACTGCCGATTACGGTACGACGCTGGCGCTTGGTCTTATTACGTTTTTCCTGATCCATATCGCGCAGTTTAGAAATTTGCCGATGAAGCAGATTTGGACGGATATGTGTTCTCCGCTTCCGCCGTGGCTGCCCATCTGGTTTCCGATCAACCTGATCAGTGAGATCGCGGTGCCGATTTCCCTGTCGCTGCGTTTGTTTGCAAACGTTTTATCAGGAACCGTCATGATGGCATTGGTCTATGGATTGCTGAGCAAGATCGCTCTTGTGTGGCCGGCGGCACTCCATGTATACTTTGACTTGTTCTCAGGAGCAATTCAGACGTATGTATTCTGTATGTTGACAATGACATACATCGGTCAAAACTACGAAACAGAATAAATTTTTTTAGGAGGAATTTTCTATGAATATTTCAGGACATGATTTAATTATGGCATGCTCAGCTATTGGCGCAGGTTTAGCAGTTATCGCAGGTATCGGACCTGGTATCGGACAGGGTATCGCGGCAGGTCACGGTGCGGCAGCAGTAGGACGCAATCCGGGTGCAAAGGGTGACATTATGTCTACGATGCTTCTTGGTCAGGCGGTAGCCGAGACAACAGGTCTTTACGGCTTGCTGATCGCAATGCTCTTACTTTTCGTACAGCCTCTGGGCTAAATAGTCACAAATCAAAGATTTGTGCCATTAGAAGAACGCGAAGCGTTCTTCCGAGAAGCCGGAAGGAGATTTGGGTCAATAGGATTAAGCGAAGGTTGATTCATAAAAAACCGGAAGGAGATTTGGGTCAATTAGATTAAGCGAAGGTTGATTCATAAAAAACCGGAAGGCGGTTTGAGGCAATAGAAGAACGCGAAGCGTTCTTCCGAGAATGATAATAACGGAAAGGAGGCCAGACTTTGGAGGAAATGCAAAGACTTTTTGGCTTGGATATGCAGTTGCTTCATGATGTTGTACTTATGGCGCTTGCAGTATTCTTCCTGTTTTTGTTCATGTCAAAGATGCTGTTTAATCCGGCGCGCAAGATGCTGGAGGAGCGTAAGAAGCGAATCGCAACAGACATTGAGACGGCGGAGACAGATAAAAAGGATGCGGCGGCACTGAAAGCAGAATATGAAGCCAAGCTCAAAAATATTGACAAAGAGGCGGAACAAATTTTAAGCGAAGCGCGTCAGAAGGCGCAGAAAAATGCTGCGCGCATTGAAAGCGAAGCCAAAGAGGAGGCTGCCCGTATCATCCGCACTGCAAACGATGAAGCGGAGCTTTCCAAGAAGCGTGCAATGGATGAGGTGAAGCAGGAAATGATCACAGTAGCATCCATGATGGCAGCGAAGGTCGTTGCCGCCAATATTGATGCGGCTGTGCAGGATACGCTGGTGGAAGAAACATTGAAAGAAATGGGTGATTCGACATGGCAAAGCTAGTATCAAAAACATACGGTGATGCATTGTTTGACGTTGCGGCAGAGAGCGGACAGTTGGACGCTTACTGGGAGGAAGCAAAGGCGGTCAGAGCCGCTTTTTGCGAAAACGCAGAGATTTTCAAGCTAATGGGTCATCCCAAAATTGTAAAAGAAGAAAAGATTCAGATTATCGAGAACATATTTGCAGGAAAAATTTCCGGTGAGCTTGCCGGATTGCTTCGTATGCTGGTGGAAAAAGACCATTTTGCAGAGGCGGACGAGGTGCTCGCATATTTTGAAGACCGTGTCAAGGAGCATAAGAGCATCGGCATGGCGTATGTGACGACGGCAATGGAATTATCCGGGGCGCAGAAGGATGCGGTAAAGCAGCGTCTTTTGGAAACGACCCGGTATGTGGAATTTGAAATGCATTATGCGGTTGATTCCGCTTTGATTGGCGGAATGATCATTCGGATCGGCGACCGTGTCGTTGACTCCAGTGTCAGGACAAAGCTTTATGACCTGACACGCGAATTATCCAAAATACAGTTGAAAGCAGGTGAATGCGCTTCATGAATTAAAGAACAGATCAAAAGGTATGCAGCGCAGTTAGAGGTAGCTGACGTTGGTACGGTTATTCAGGTAGCAGATGGTATCGCGCGTATTCACGGTCTTGACAATGCAATGCAGGGAGAACTCTTAGAGTTCCCGGGCGAAGTATATGGAATGGTATTAAACCTTGAGGAAGATAATGTCGGCGCTGTTTTACTTGGCAGCCAGAAGAATATCAACGAGGGTGATACTGTTAAGACGACGGGACGCGTGGTTGAGGTTCCGGTCGGAGATGCGATGTTGGGACGAGTTGTGAATGCGCTTGGACAGCCGATTGATGGAAAAGGACCAATCGAGACGGATAAACACCGTCAGATTGAACGTGTGGCGTCCGGTGTTATCTCAAGAAAATCAGTAGATACGCCGCTGCAGACAGGTATCAAGGCGATTGACTCCATGGTGCCGATCGGACGCGGACAGCGTGAGCTTATTATCGGTGACAGACAGACCGGTAAGACGGCCATCGCGATCGATACGATCATCAATCAGAAGGGTCAGAACGTAAAATGTATCTATGTTGCCATCGGACAGAAGGCATCTACGGTTGCATCTATCGTTAAGACTTTAGAAGAATTTGGCGCGATGTCCTATACGACGGTTGTTGCGTCTACGGCGAGTGAGCTTGCGCCGTTACAGTATATCGCACCGTACGCGGGATGTGCGATCGGTGAGGAATGGATGGAGAATGGAGAGGACGTGCTTGTTGTTTATGATGACTTGAGTAAGCACGCGGCGGCATACCGTACACTCTCTCTGCTCCTTAAGAGACCGCCAGGACGTGAGGCATATCCAGGTGACGTATTCTATCTGCACTCAAGACTTCTTGAGCGTGCGGCGAGACTTTCGGACAAGCTGGGCGGCGGTTCGCTGACAGCGCTTCCGATTATTGAGACGCAGGCAGGCGACGTTTCCGCATATATTCCGACAAACGTTATTTCCATCACGGACGGACAGATTTATCTGGAGACCGAGATGTTTAACGCAGGTTTCCGTCCGGCGATCAATGCAGGTCTTTCCGTTTCACGAGTAGGAGGCTCTGCACAGATTAAGGCAATGAAGAAAATTGCGGCGCCGATTCGTACCGAGCTGGCACAGTACCGCGAGCTTGCAGCATTTGCGCAGTTTGGTTCTGAATTAGATGCCGATACGACGGAGAAGCTGACGCAGGGCGAGCGCATTAAGGAAATCTTAAAGCAGCCGCAGTATCAGCCGATGCCGGTAGAAAAGCAGGTTATGATCATCTTTGCAGCAACCAGAAAGTATCTGATGGATATTCCGGTGGATCAGATTCTTCCGTTTGAGAAGGCGCTGTTTGAGTATGTGGATACAAAATATCCGGAGATTCCGGAGGCGATCCGTACACAAAAGGAGATCAGCGAGGAGACAGAGCAGAAGCTGATCGCAGCGATCACGGAATGCAAGGCGGAGTTTATCGGTCAGGCAGAGGGAAGAAAATAAATGGCAGAGAAAGGCGGTGCTTAAGTTATGGCGTCAATGAGAGACATAAAGAGAAGAAAAGGCAGCATACAGAGTACGCAGCAAATCACAAAAGCCATGAAGCTTGTTTCTACCGTTAAACTGCAGAAAGCAAAAAATCGGGCGGAGCAGACAAATCCGTATTTTAATTATATGTATCAGACAGTGACCTCAATGCTGGCAAAATCGGGAACGATCGATCATCCATATCTAAAGAAGGGGGCGTCCGAAAAGAAGGCGGTAGTGGTGATCACTTCTAACCGCGGACTTGCGGGCGGCTACAATTCCAATGTTGTAAAGCTTGTGACAGAGTGTGCAGATTTCCGCCCGGAGGATTTGGAAATCTATGCGATCGGCAACAAGGGAAAGGATGCGCTTGAGCGAAAGGGATATACGATTTGTCAGGATGAGCCTGATATGATCGAGGCTCCCGTATATGAGGATGCGGCGGCTCTGTGCAGGAGCGTGCTGGAAGCTTATGCGGCGGGAGAGATCGGAGAAATCTATCTGGCATACACGCATTTTAAGAATACGGTCAGCCATGAGCCGACATTGTTGAAGCTCCTTCCGGTAGAATTTGACGAGGAGGAGATGAGCGCTGCGTCGGAATCGGAGGTTCTTATGAATTATGAGCCAAACGAGGAGGCTGCGCTTGATATGATCATCCCGAAGTATGTGACCAGCCTGTTTTACGGCGCGCTCGTGGAGGCAGTTGCCAGCGAGAACGGCGCGAGAATGCAGGCGATGGATTCTGCAACGAGCAACGCAGAGGAAATGATTAGTGATTTGACATTGAAGTTCAATCGGGCACGGCAGGGCTCTATCACGCAGGAGCTGACAGAGATCATTGCCGGTGCATCCGCCATCTCCTAGATGAGCAGACTAAGCAGCAGGTAAAGGGGATTTGCTTGTGCATGCACAAAAGCGAAGGTACTCTGCCTGTTATGAGAGTGTAATGAGAACGAGAAAGCGCAGGGCGTTTTTGAGTGCGGTGCACTCGCGACGCTTATCTTTGGAGTGGCACAAAAACAAAAAGTAAGGAGAAATAAGCGATGGCAAATAATATCGGTAAGATTACCCAGATTATTGGTGCCGTTCTGGATATTAAGTTTTCAGAGGGCAATCTGCCGGAGATTAACGACGCGATCCGCATTGCTGCCGGAGACGGCAAAGAATTGGTAGTCGAGGTATCTCAGCATCTGGGTGATGATACAGTAAGATGTATCGCGATGGGACCTACCGATGGACTTGTGCGCGGCATGGAGGCAGTTGCTGCCGGAGGACCGATTAGTGTTCCGGTAGGCGAGAATACCTTAGGCCGTATGTTTAATGTCTTAGGTAACCCGATCGACGAGTTAGACCCGCCGACAGACGTGGAGAGCTGGTCGATTCACAGACCGGCTCCTGCATTTGAGGATCAGGCGACCTCACAGGAAATGTTAGAGACGGGTATTAAAGTCGTTGACCTTCTCTGCCCATACCAGAAGGGCGGTAAGATTGGTCTGTTCGGCGGTGCGGGAGTAGGAAAAACCGTGTTGATTCAGGAGCTGATCCACAACATTGCAACCGAGCATGGCGGTTATTCCGTATTCACCGGCGTAGGTGAGCGTACCCGTGAGGGAAATGACCTTTACTACGAGATGAAGGAGTCCGGCGTTATTGACAAGACGACGATGGTGTTCGGGCAGATGAACGAGCCGCCGGGAGCGCGTATGCGTGTAGCGCTCACAGGTCTTACAATGGCAGAGTATTTCCGTGACAAGGGCGGTAAGGACGTGCTCCTTTTCATTGACAATATTTTCCGTTTTACACAGGCAGGTTCCGAGGTATCTGCGCTGTTGGGACGTATGCCATCTGCCGTTGGTTATCAGCCGACGCTGCAGACGGAGATGGGTGCGCTGCAGGAGCGTATCACATCCACAAAGAACGGTTCTATTACCTCCGTGCAGGCAGTCTATGTGCCGGCGGATGACTTGACAGACCCCGCTCCGGCAACGACCTTCGCGCATCTGGATGCAACGACCGTATTGGATCGTTCGATCGTAGAGCTTGGTATTTATCCGGCGGTAGACCCGCTTGGCTCCAGCTCCCGTATCTTAGACCCGCGTATTGTCGGACAGGAGCATTTTGAGGTTGCTCGCGGCGTACAGGAGATTTTGCAGAAGTACAAGGAATTGCAGGATATTATCGCGATTCTTGGTATGGACGAGCTTTCCGAGGATGATAAGCTTGTCGTAAACCGCGCGCGAAAGATTCAAAGATTCCTCTCCCAGCCGTTCTCGGTTGCAACACAGTTTACAGGTCTTGAGGGCAAATATGTTCCGATTGCCGAGACTGTGCGCGGATTTAAGGAGATTTTGGAAGGAAAGCATGATGACATTCCGGAGAGCTACTTCTTAAATGCAGGTACGATTGACGAGGTTCGCGAGAAGTTCAACCAGCAGTAGAAGCAGCGGTAAGGAGGAGAATTATGGCAGACGAGGGCAGAAGCTTTCAGGTAGAGATCATCACGCCGGATCGTATTTTCCATACGGGAACGGCAACGATGATTGAATTTAATACGGCTGCCGGTGAGATTGGTGTGTATAAATCGCACATCCCTCTTACCACCGTTCTCGCTCCCGGAATCGTTACGATTCATGGTGACGGGGCAGAGGACATTCGAGCAGCGGTTCATTCCGGTTTTGCGGAGATTCTGCCGGATAAGGTCACGCTTCTTGCAGAGATAGCGGAATGGCCGGATGAAATTGATAAAAGCAGAGCCGAGGCGGCAAAAGCGCGCGCCGAGGAACGTCTGGCGACAAAGGCTGAGACGACGGATATTAAGCGTGCCGAGTTTGCGCTTCGCAAGGCGCTGGTGCGTATTGATATTGCAAAATAATAAAAGACCAGAGTTTCTTTCAGAAGGGAGAGACTCTGGTTTTTTGGTTTATAGGCAATTTCGTTGCCTATAAACCAAACCCCTCTGGGGGAACGCACTGCGGCGGAATAGAAGCGTGTCTTTCGTTGTTTATATAAGGGCGTTTTACGGGGCGTTTCGACCGGAAATTTACATTTGTCAGAAATTGAGGGGGGGGGGGTAAAAATAACAGAAAATTATGTACAAAAGCATAGTTTTATGGTAGGATGAAATGGAATTTTTTACAAAGGAGGATGGTATAGAAATGAGAGAAAAAACAAGGAGGTTAAGTATCCGTCTTAAAATTCTGATACCGGCAACACTGCTGATCGTAGCGGCATGCACGGGTGTCGGATTTTTCACCTCCAAAAAGGGAAAAGCAAGGATGCTTCAGATGGGGGCGCAGGAAGCGGACATGGTAACGAAGGTTGCGGTGGATGCTATTGACCGGAAGCTTGTCGAACAGCTGGAGCCGGGGTGTGAAGGAACGGTAGAATATGAGGCGTTGCTGGCATCGTTGCGTTCTGTGCAGCGGAAATACGGGATTACAAATCTGTATACCTTATATACAGACGGAAGCGCTGTCTATTATGGAGTAGATACGGATGAAACAGACCCGTTTGCGGTCGGAGATTTGTATCCGGCTTCTTACGAGGAGCTTGCAGACGTTTTTAACGGTAATGCAAAGATTGTAAGCGATATTTCAAACGTCATGGACGGGGCACAGATTTCTGTTTATGAGCCGATCGAGAATGATAAGGGGAAGATCGTCGGTGTGATGGGAACAGATTATGATGCGTCGGGGATTGTTGCGATGTTCCGTAAGATGACGCTTGAGGTAGTGGGAATTATCCTTGTTTTTGAGATCGCGGCAGTCATTATTTTAAATATTTTTGTAGCGCAGATCGTAAGAAGTTTAAATATTGTAAATCGAAAGCTGTATGAGCTTGTAAATAATGAGGGAGATTTGACGCAGAAGCTGGAAATCCGCACAGGGGACGAGATGGAGCTGATCGCGAATAATGTCAACAAGCTTTTGCTCTATATCCGGGAAATCATGTCCAGCATAGCGGAGAATGCAAAGCAACTGGATGATTCGGCAAAGAATGTTGCAGCGAATATTTCCAGCGCAGAGGTCAATATTACCGACGTTTCGGCGACAATGGAGGAAATGAGCGCATCCATGGAGGAGACAAGCGCGTCGCTGAGTCAGGTTAATGAGGCGATCGGAGATGTCTATGCGCTGATCGAGGATATTTCTGATCAGGCAAATATTGGAAAGCAGACCTCCGGAAAAATCATGGATAAGGCGGCGGACGTGTACCGGCAGGCAGAGGAACGTCAGGAGGAAGCGAAACGTCTGGCGCAGATCTTGGCGGATGATGTGAGTGAGAAGATTGAGAAGTCAAAGGCAGTCGAGGAGATCCGAGACCTGACAAATAATATCATCAGTATCACGGAGCAGACAAATCTTTTGGCATTAAATGCAAGCATTGAGGCGGCGAGAGCGGGAGAAGCCGGAAGGGGCTTTGCGGTCGTTGCCGATGAAATCGGAAAGCTTGCATCAAATTCGGCGGAGATTGCAGAGAAGATCCAGCATGTGAGCGGAGAGGTCGTGGGAGCAGTCAATGAGCTGGCGGCAAATGCGGAGGATATGCTTGCATTTATGAATGAGACTGCGATGAGCGGTTATGAAAAGCTGCTGGAGACGAGCGGCAACTATCGTGACGATGTAGGCGATATGGGCGCAATGATGCAGCGGTTTGCGGATGAGAGCAGCGAGATCAAGGAGAACGTCGATCAGATCAAGGAAGCGGCAGCAGCAGTCAACGTTGCCGTGGAGGAGAGTGCGAAGGGCGTCACGAGTGTTACGCAGATGTCTGTAGATTTGACATCGAGTGTCAGTGATATACAGGGAGAGGCGGACACCAATTTGAAGGTTGTGGATGCCTTGAGTGATGAAGTTCAAAAGTTTAAGCTTGATTAATGTTGGAGTGGAAAAAGTCTTTGCGTTGGGCAAAAGCCCTGTGCAGAGACTTTTTGTTTTATGGAAAATAAAAGCGCTGAGCGATCTTATTGCATCGGACAGACGGGAAGCTGCAAAGGAGCAATAATTTAGAGAATTGCCGGTACGCTTGTGTTATAATAAAGAATAGGAATATACGGCTTGGGAAAGCTATAAAAAAGAAAGCGCGTAAAAAAGGAGGCAGTATGGGAAATTACTTATTATTAAAACAGGGCACGATTCATAATGCCATTACAGAAGAACCGTTTGTGGCGGATATACTGATCGAGGACGGTAAGATCAAAAAGATCGCTCCGGTGTTGGAGGGTAAGGCAGTAAATGACGCAAGGGTGCTTGATGCAATGGGACTGGACGTGTATCCGGGTTTTGTGGAGGCGCACTGCCACCTTGGGCTTGACGGCTACGCGGTAGGTTATGCGGGGGCAGATTACAATGAGTTGAATGATCCGATCACACCGCAGCTCTCTGCGGCAGACGGCATCAATCCGCAGGACGAGACTTTTCGGATGGCGCGTGAGGGCGGCGTTACCTGCGTGTCGACGGGACCGGGCAGCTCCAATATTATCGGCGGTACGTTCTGCGTTATAAAGACGGCGGGAACACGCGTGGACGACATGCTCGTGAAAGAGAAGTCTGCGATGAAGATTGCGTTTGGTGAGAATCCGAAAAACTGCTATAAGGATAAAGCGGTATATTCGAGAATGACGGTGGCGGCGCGCTTGCGTGAGACATTGCGCAAGGCGCAGATTTATGAAAAAAAGCTTGAGGCGGCGGGTTATCCCGATGACATAGATTATGCGAAGCTTCCTGCCTATGACGCAAAGCTTGAGGCGCTGCTTCCCGTGCTGCGGGGGGAGATGCCGCTTAAGGCGCATGCACATCGTGCAGATGATATTTATACGGCAATCCGAATTGCCAAGGAATTTCAGCTTGACCTGCGGCTTGACCATGTCACGGACGGCGCATTGATCGCGGATGATCTGGCGAAGGAGGGATTTCCGGTAGCGGTCGGACCGTCGTTTGGTCATGCTACGAAATATGAGCTTAAGAATAAGGGCTTTGAAACACCGGGAGTTTTGGCAAAGGCGGGCTGTCAGGTTTCCATTATCACGGACTCTCCGGTGATCGAGCAGCGCTATCTGCCGCTGTGCGCCGGACGCGCGATTTATCACGGCATGAAGGAGTTTGACGCACTGCAGGCAATTACGATCAATCCGGCGAAGCATATCGGGGTAAGCGACCGTGTGGGAAGTATTGAGGAAGGAAAGGATGCGGATTTTGTGCTGCTTAAAGGGTCTCCGTTTGCTGTGGATGCAAGGATTTTGTATACGGTCATTAACGGAGAGGTTGTCTACGGATAATGGTATATGGAAAAAGGGGAGACGCCGTCTCCTTTGATGGCAGGAGGGTATCTTAGAAATCTTGTTTCTTAGAAAATCGTTCCGGCGCAGCAGGGAATATGCGAATCAAAAGAAAATATTAAATAATGATAAAGAATGTAAAAATAAACGAAAAATAGAGAAAAGAACGTGCAAGATTAAGTCAAAGTGACGGAGCATAAGGGGTGGAAAAGAACGAAAGAAAAACAGATTATATAATATGAAAAGAAATAGAAAAGACAAGAATTATAAAAAAATGAGCAAAATAAGCATTGAAGATTAAGTCGGAAACAGCTAAGATAAGAGTATCTAAAAAGTCGATGATTTTTAGTGAAAAGGAGGATTTACAGTATGAAATTCAAAAAAGTTTTGAGTTTGGCTCTGGCAGTCGTCATGGCATTCGGCGTTGCTGCGTGCGGTACGGACGCGCCGCAGGGCACAGATGCAAACAACACGAACAACGCAGTTACGGAGCCGGGGACGGAGACAGGCGCTGCGGAGAACGGAGCAGGCGGTTCGATCACAGTCGCAGCAGTTGAGACTGCCTACGGCAAGCCGATGTGGGAATCTGTGGCAAAGGCGTTTACAGAGCAGACGGGTATTGAGGTGAACCTGATCGTTGACAAGAAGCTGGAGGACATTATCACGCCGGACATGAAGGCAGGTAATTATCCTGACGTTATCATGCGTGCGGTAGGTTCTGAGCAGGCGCTTACAGAGACGTTTGTGAAAGACAACAACGTGGTTGATCTGACAGATGTCTTAGGAATGACAGTTCCGGGCGAGAGTGCTAAGGTCGGTGATAAGATTCTTCCGGGATTTACGGATAACTCGATCACAAATCCTTACGGCGACGGCAAGACCTATCTGATGCCGATGTTCTACGGTCCGTGCGGCTTGTTCTACAATAAGAACCTGTTCGAGACAAAGGGCTGGGAGGTTCCGCAGACATGGGATCAGATGTGGGAGTTAGGCGACAAGGCGAAGGCAGAGGGCATCGCGCTGTTTACTTACCCGACAACCGGATATTTTGACGCATTCTTCTATGCGCTGCTTCATGAGAGCATGGGCAATGAGAAGTTCCAGGAGGCGCTTCGTTACGGTGAGGGCATCTGGGATACACCGGAAGCACAGCAGGCATTTGACATTGTTGCAAAGCTTGCAACATACACAGAAAAGACAACTCCGGCAAACGCAAACGACAATGACTTCCAGAAGAATCAGCAGCTTGTGCTTGACAATAAGGCATTATTTATGCCGAACGGAAACTGGGTAATCGGTGAGATGGCAGAGGCACCCCGTGCAGAGGGGTTTGACTGGGGATTCACCGCACTTCCGGCTGTGACAGAGGGCGGCGAGAGAGCTTCCTATACGTTCTTTGAGCAGATTTGGATGCCGAAGGGCGCGGTAAATCAGGATGCCGGAAAGCAGTTTATCGCATTTATGTATTCGGATAAGGCAGCGGAGATTTTTGCAAAGGAAGGCGGCGCAGTACAGCCGATCAATGGAATGTCTGCAAAGCTTGAGGGTGATGCAGTTACCTATTACAGCATTTATGATACAGGTGCGGTAGCGGTTATGGATGCATTTGCAACCACAGAGCCGGTAGAGGGCATCACGATCCGCGGTACGTTCTTTGATCCGGTCAACGCATTGGTAACCGGTGATAAGACACAGAAAGAATGGGTTGAGCAGATTAAGAAAGACAGCGATATTCTCAGAGAAAATTTGAAATAATTGAAAATTGACCTGTAGGAGATCCGACAGGTATAAAAAAGCAGTCGGTGGAACATACATCGGCTGCTTTTGTTGACATAAGAGTGGCTTGCGAAGCATGTCGCTCGTTGTTTGACATAAGAGTGGCTCGCGAAGCGTGTTGCTCGTTGTTTGAAATAGAAGAATGGAGAGATGAAGTTCATGCGTGATAGAGGAAAAGGAAAGGGAAGATTTGTATTCTTCTGTCTGGCTCCCGCAGCCATATTGTTTATCATTTTTATGATTGTTCCTACCTTTGATGTGTTTCGGATGTCCCTTTACAAATGGGGCGGATATACGGCAGATAAGGAGTTTGTGGGTCTGAAGAATTTTAAGACCTTGTTTGGAAGCGATAAGTTTTATCAGGCGTTCCAGAATACGATTTTGCTGATCGTGGTCGTTACGATCGTCACGTTTGCAATGGCTTTGATTTTTGCGGCGATTCTAAGCAGGGAAAAGATTAAGGGACAAAACTTTTTCCGTGTGATTTTCTACATTCCGAATATTTTGTCGGTTGTCGTGATCAGCGCTATTTTCTCGGCGATTTACGATCCGAATCAGGGACTTTTAAACTCGATCTTAAATTTGTTCCGGGGATCTGCAGGAGCGGAAGATCCGATTCTTTGGCTGGGAAGCCAGAAGCTTGTGATCTACAGTATCGCGATCGCAATGGTGTGGCAGGCGATCGGCTATTACATGGTAATGTATATGGCAAGTATGGCGAATGTGCCGGAGAGCCTTTATGAATCTGCAAATCTGGAGGGAGCAGGCAGGATCCGTCAGTTTTTCTCGATCACATTGCCGTTGATCTGGACAAATATCCGCACGACGCTGACGTTTTTTATCATCAGTACGATCAATATGAGCTTCCTGTTTGTGAAGGCAATGACAAACGGCAACCCGGACGGTGCGTCAAACGTATTCTTAAGCTATATGTATCAGGAGGCGTACACAAACTCCTCGTATGGATACGGTATGGCGATCGGCGCAGTAGTCTTTATCTTTTCATTTGCGCTGGCAGGTGTTTTAAATGCCGTGACCAAGCGGGATGAGATTGAATTTTAAAGGGGAGGATCGAATGAGTAAAACAAATAAAGGCGCAATTAAGGAAACATCAAAATTCGCGAAGGTTTTTATTTATTTGATGTTATTTTTCCTTGCAATTATTATTATCGTTCCCGTTGCGTGGGTGTTCATGGCTTCGATTAAGGAAAATTCAGAGTTTTACCGCAGTCCGTGGACGCTCCCTGAGGGATTCCATTTTCAGAACTTCATTGACGCATGGCAAAAGGCAAGCATGGGCTCTTTCATGTTAAATTCCGTGATCGTGACGGCGCTTGCGATCCTGCTGCTGATCGTGATCTCGCTTCCGGCAGCGTATGTTCTGGCACGGTTTAAGTTCCGTTCGTCAAAGTTCTGGAATGTATTGTTTATGGCAGGACTTTTTATCAATGTCAACTATATCGTAGTGCCGATCTTTTTGATGCTTGGCGATGCGGATACCTATCTGCGGCAGACGATCGGTAAGCCGTTCTTTTTAAATAATCTGTTTGTATTGGCACTGGTATATGCGGCAACGGCGCTGCCGTTTACGATCTATCTGCTGTCCGGCTATTTTAAGTCGCTGGCAAAGGATTACGAGGAGGCAGCTTATGTGGACGGCGCAGGTTATTTTCGGACGATGGTGCAGGTGATCCTTCCGATGGCAAAGCCGAGTATCGTTACAGTCATTCTGTTTAACTTCCTTGCGTTTTGGAATGAGTATATTATTTCCATGACACTTTTGACAAAGCCGGAGCTAAAGACGCTTCCTGTCGGTCTGATGAATCTGATGGCGGCGCAGCGATCTGCCGTTCAGTATGGTCAGATGTATGCGGGACTTGTCATCGTAATGCTGCCGACGCTGATTTTGTATATGTGTGTACAGAAGAAGCTGACCGAGGGCATGACGTTAGGCGGACTGAAGGGATAAGGAGGAGAGGAAGAAATTATGAGCGAGAGTGCAAAAAAAGTAGTTGCAGGTATTCTGCTGGGAATTTTTTTCTGTGTGTGCGTCGCTTTGGTCGTGATCGGGCAGAGAAATATCGGTCCGGCAGGTCTTGGCATTATGCTGCTTGGTCTGGCGGGATTGATTTTTTTGCTGTGGCTGTATAACAGGCAGTACAAATAGAATGAAATGATAATTGGCGGGAAATGGACGAGGATACATGCATGAGAGAGCAGTTAAAATTTTTAGAGCCGGTGCAGCGGTGGGATGAAGCGATTCCGCTGGGCAACGGCAGAGTTGGATGCCTGATCTGGGGGACGGCGCAGGCGCTTCGGTTCGGACTTGACAGAACGGACATCTGGGATCTATCTGTTCCGAAAAATACGGATGCGCCGGAGTTTACCTATCAAAATCTCGTGCGTCTTGCGCACGCGGGAGATACCGATGAAATACGCCGTATTTTTGATGCGCCTTATCAGTATCCCGCGCCGACCAAGCTGCCTGCCGGAGGGCTTGTAATGTGCTTTCGGCAAGCTGCTTCGGTGGCATCGTCGCTGGATATTGAACGCGCGCAGGCGAACCTTTTGGTAGGTGTCGGGGAGAGACGGATAAAAATGGAAGCAATCTGTCACGCTGTCAATGGAACGGGGATGATCCGTGTGGAGGCGCCGCGGCAGGCGTTTTCCGCAGAACTGCAAAACCCGCAGTATGGGTGTGCGGAGGAAACGAAGGTATGGACGTATGACCCGGATCAGAGGGAAATATCACAGGGCAGCCTGAAAAATCTCCACTACCCGCCTGTAAAGAAGGAGCGCCGGAGTGTTTCGGACACGCTTGAACTGCTCCGCTATATCCAGCCGGCTGCGGCTGGATTTTCTTATGGAGTTATTGCGGCGATCCGGCAGACGCAGGAGAGCACGCTGATTTTTTGGAGAATTATCAGTTCGCGGGACGGCGAGGATTGGATTGCGGAAAATGAGCGGCTGCTCTGCGAGCAGATTTTGCAGGGGTATGAGGCGCATGTGAGGACGCACAGAGAATGGTGGAGCGCTTATTGGGAAAAAAGCAGCGTTAAGCTGCCGGATGTGTTGGCAAAGAGGCAATGGGATATGACAAATTATCTGTTTGCCTCATGTTCGCGCAAGGGATGTTATCCCATGCCGCTGCAGGGGGTATGGACGGCGGACGACGGATGTCTGCCGCCATGGAAGGGGGATTATCACAATGATTTGAATACCCAGTTGTGCTATTCTCATTTTTTTAAGGCGAACCATTTGGAGGAGGGTGAGAGCTTTCTTGATTTTCTCTGGAGGCTGCGTCCTGAGGCGGCGCGGTTTGCGAAGGAGTTTTATGGGACAGACGGTATTTGTCTGCCCGGTGTCATGACGATCGACGGGAAGGCTCTGGGCGGCTGGCCGATGTATTCGCTAAGCCCCACGCAGCAGATATGGCTTTGTCAGTCTTTTGATCTGTATTATCAATATACGGGAGACCGGAGATTCCTTGCAGAGAAGGCGTGGGTTTATCTGCGGGAGACGGCGCTTTGTATTACGGAGCTGCTGCAGCTTGGGGAAGATGGGAAATATTATCTGCCGGTATCCAGCTCGCCGGAGATTCACGATGACGAGGCAAAGGCATGGGTGACGCCGAACAGTAACTATGATCTGGCTCTGCTGCGGTATTTGTATCAGCGTCTGACGGATTACGCAAAAGAATTGGGCTTGGAGAAGGAGCGCCTTCGCTGGGAGCAGATTTTGGAGAGGCTGCCGGAACTTGCTGTTGACGAGAGGGGCGTTTTGCTGCTTGCACCGGATGAGGCGCTTAGGGAGTCGCATCGTCATCTGTCAAATGCAATGGCGATTTGCCCGCTTCGTCTGATCGGCTATGAGACGCCGGAGGATCGTAGGATCGTGGATGCGGTGATCGCGGATTATGAACGGCTGGGCACCGGAATGTGGGTTGGCTTTTCCTTTTGCTGGATGTCGCATCTTTATGCGGTGCAGGGGAACGGAGAGGGGGCATGGGAGCAGCTTCGGATTTTCTGGGAAAGCTTTTGCTCAGTCAACGGTTTCCATCTGAATGGCGATTATAAAAACAGGGGCTACAGCTCATTCCATTACCGTCCGTTTACGCTTGAGGCAAATATGTATGCGGCGGACGCCCTTCAGGAAATGCTGCTCCAGACGCAGGAGGGGCGGATACGGCTGTTTCCGGCAGTCCCGCAGGAGTGGAAAAAGAAGGGACTGGCGTTTACCGGCTTTCGGGCAGTCGGCGGGATCGTCGTATCGGCAGGTATGGAGAGCGGTCGGCTCGACTTTTTGGAACTTACCGCAGACCGGGAGCAGGAGGTCGTTGTGGAGGCGAGCTGCTTAAAGGAAGGAATGCGGGTGCGTCTTAGCGCAGGAAAAACATGGAAATGGAGGTCTTGCGAAAGAAGCGGCGATATGATAGAATGTTCCCAGATGTAAGGCTTTGCCTAAACAGCGGTGAAGGTATTGACCAAATCTTAAATACAAAGGAGATTATTTATGGACGCAAGAAAGTTAATTCGTATTGGGGCATTATTGATTGCCGTATTCGCGGTGGTCTCCATCATTGTCGGTGTGGTGAATGTGAACAAATCACTTTCTACCATAACGGATATGTCTGCTGAGGATGCAGCGATGGTAGAGAGCCAGTTCAATCAGGCTGGCGTGGATATGGATTCTGCTATGGGATTGGTGTCGACGATCGGATATGTGACACTGGCAATTACGTCTGCTTTTTCCATTTTAAAGATTGTGGTAAGTCTGCTGATCTTAAAAAAGACAGACCGTTCCCATAACTTTTTCATTGCATGGGGCACCGTATTTCTGGTGTTCGGTATCTTTGGAATCGGTATGGGGGTGAATCTTATGGGATTGTGCAACCTGCTGGCGGGCATTGTCGGACCGGTTCTGCTGATCGTTGGAGGCACGCAGATTAAGAAGCAGATGGCATAAGGGAAGCCGAAAATGCGTTGTTCGTTTGATGGGACGACGGATATTTTATCATGAAATCGAAAAGCTATTTTTAGAAAACAGGCGGTAAGAAATATCTTACCGCCTGTTTTTGAAATATGAGCCCGCAGGTGTTTTTGGTCCGCCTTCCGGCTTTTATGGAAACTGCCCTGTGAAGCAAGGGAACAGTTTTGTTTGATTGTCAGTTTTGTAACAAAGAAATAAAAAAGTTTAAATATTTTATTAAATTTATATAATCAAAAATGCAAATGAAGTAATAAAAAGTGTAAATTAAATGGTTGGAATTCTGGTATAATATCTTAAGAAATAGAACCTTGAATGTCTTGGAAATGCATTTAGGCTCTAAGGAATATTAAGGGAGAAGGAGGATATGAAAATGCCAGATATTCGATTGACAAGAATTGACAACCGTCTGATCCACGGACAGGTGGCAACACAGTGGTGCGGCGTTGTAGGCGCGAATCTTCTGCTTGTTGCGAACGACGAAGTGGCAAATGACGAGTTCCGTCAGGGTCTGATGAACATGGCTGCTCCAGCGTATGCACAGACACGGTTTTTCAGCATTGAGAAGACGATCAATATCATCCACAAGGCGTCGGCAAGCCAGCATATCGCGATTATCTGCGAGTCACCGCAGGATGTGTTAAAGCTTGTTGAAGGCGGGGTGCCGATCAAGAAGGTCAACATCGGCAATATGCATATGGCTGATGGAAAGCGTCAGGTTGCGACCTCTGTTGCAGTTGATGATGATGATGTTGCAGCATTTAAGAAGCTGCAGGAGCTTGGTGTTGAGCTTGAGATCAAGCGTGTTCCGGACACACCGGCAGAGAGCACGGACAAATTATTCAAATAACAATTTATTTTATGGTTTCATTGGAAAGGAGCAGACATGGGAGATATTTCAATTATCCAAGCTTTACTGGTCTTTGTGGTAGCCTTTATCATGGGTATTGATCAGTTTAGCTTCTTAGAATCCCTTTACCAGCCAATCGTTACCTGCCCGATCATCGGCGCAATTCTTGGTAACTTTGAGCTTGGTGTCGTAGTAGGTGGTGCTTACCAGTTGATTCAGATCGGAAGTATGCCGATCGGTGGTGCACAGCCGCCAAATGCAATCCTCGGCGGTATCATGGCAACTGTTTTCGCAGTTTCTCTTGGTATGGAGGCAACGGCAGACGGCGTTGGTGCGGCGATGGGTCTTGCGATTCCGTTCGCGGTATTTGGACAGTATGCAGTTACACTGACATTTACATTCATGTCCGGTATGATGGCAAAGGCTGATAAGTATGCAGAGGAAGCGAATGTGAAAGGCATCCGCAACCTGAACTTTATTGAGATGGCAGTACTTGGTACGCTGTTTGGTGTGCTTGCAGTGGCAGGTCTCTACGGCGGTACGGCGCTCGGTGAATTATTAAAGGAGTTCTCATGGAAGTTCTCATGGGTAATGGCTGGTCTGGACGCAGCTGGCGGCGCTATGAAGTTTGTTGGATTCGCAATCCTTATGAAGGTTATGATGTCTGGTGAGATGTGGGGCTTCCTGCTCGCAGGTTTTGCAATGGCTCTGCTTTGCGGCGCAAATGCAGCAACATCCGGCGCAACACTTCTGCTCTGCGGATTCGTAGGTGTGGCAATTGCAATCTATGACTTTACGATTCAGACAAAAATCAAGCAGAATGCAGGTGCAGGCGCAGGTTTTGTAGGAGGTGACGAGGATGGCATATAATATTCCGGATAAATATCAGGATCTGACTCCGGCTCCGCAGTTGGATAAGAAGACGTTGAATAAGATGGTATGGCTGTCCTGTTTCTTACAGGCGTCTTTCAACTATGAGAGAATGCAGGCATGTGGCTGGTTGTGGTCAATGCTTCCGGGACTTCAGAAGATACATACCAACAAGGAAGACCTTAAGGCTTCTATGGCACACAACCTTGATTTCTTAAATACACACCCGTTCCTTGTAACATTTGTAATGGGTATTGTGCTCTCTCTGGAGCAGAACAAGGCAGATATTGCAACGATTCGTTCCGTGCGTATTTCCGCAGCAGGACCTCTTGGCGGTATCGGTGATGCGCTTTTCTGGCTGACACTGGTTCCGATCACGGCAGGTCTGACGGCGAATATGGCAATGGAAGGTCAGATCGCAGGTGCGATCCTGTTCCTGCTGATCTTTAACGTGGCGCAGTTTGTCATCCGTTTTGCCCTGATGTACTGGTCCTATGGACTTGGTACAAAGGCGGTAACGCTTTTAACCTCGAGTGCGAAGGAGTTTACGCGTGCAGCAAGTATCCTCGGTATCTTCGTAGTAGGTGGTTTGATCGCAAACTATGGTAACACATCTTTGCGTATCATTGCAGGAGAGACACAGATCAACATTCAGGGACTGTTAGACGGCGTATTGCCGAAACTGATCCCGCTGCTGATCACACTTGGAATCTATGTATTGATTAAAAAAGGCTGGACTCCGGTTAACTGTATCCTTTTGATCCTTGTGGTAGGTATCTTCGGATGTGCATTCGGTATCTGGACAGGTGATTCCAAGGCTATGGATGCAGAAGGCAACACGATTCCGGGCGGATATAAACCGCTTGTGGAATGGTATCAGATTCCACCGGAAGAACCTGCAGAGTAGGGAAGGATTATTTGGGAAATACAAATGCGGTTATGCATTTGCTATAAGTAAGGGGAGGGATTTTAATCCCCCCCTTACGTTATTTTTTGGAAGAAATCAGGTGGCGGTTTGAATACAATAACAATTTTTATTATAGTAGCTGCCGCTGTTGGATATTTTATCTTTCAGGGCGTAAAAGGTTTTCAGCTACGCACCATGAATATGGGGCTGAAAAATAAGGACAGTATTCTCGTAGAGAAAACGGCGGACATGCAGGTGACAAGAAAGCTGCTTGGGGATTATGCCTGTGATCTCTATAAATTGAGAGTTTATTATGTGACAAAGGACACGGACAAGTTTGAGGAGATGCTCCGGCATATGCTGGGAGCAGAATACCCGCGTTCGGATGATAAGAAAAGTTTTTTGGAAACTTATTTCCATACGTTCCTCATCAAGGGAAATCGGAAATATGCAGACTGGATATTGGAAGAAATTAAAAAGACAGGTGACGAAGCATTTATTCATTATAATGAAAATGCATATGCGGTCATGCTTGAGGGCAGAAATGATCTGATTGGAGAAATGGAGGATGATGTAAATTCCAAGCGTTACTACGGATTTGCATTGGGAACAATTTTGTTTCTGATCTCCAAGCAGTTTTCCAATTTAGGGGATCAAAAGAATGCACTTGTATATATGCAGAGTGCGAAGGCATGCTTTCATCCCAAGGCTGTCTATATGCCCGTTGTCGAGCAATATTTAAGAGACAACGACGCATAATAGCAATAAGAAATAAAATGACGTCTGCATTTGCAGACATCAAACAGAAGGAATGGAGAGTACTATGATAGGATTAATCGTTACAGGACATGCAAATTTTGGTTCAGGTATTACAAGCTCCGTAAATCTGATTGCAGGAGAGCAGGAAGCATATCGTTATGTGGATTTTTTGCCGACCTACGGCATGGAGGAGCTGTCAGCAGAGCTCACAAAGGCGATGGATGAGTTAAAGGATTGCGAGAGCATCCTGATCTTTACCGATTTGATGGGCGGAACGCCGTTTAATGTTTCGGCGCAGCTTACACATGGAAAAGAGAATATCCGCATTATTGCCGGAACGAATCTGCCGATGCTCGTAGAAATTGTGATGGCGCGCAAATTCGAGGAGGATGTGGACGCGTTAGTCGAGACTGCGCTTGAGACGGGAAAAGAGCAGGTGACAAAATACGAATTTAAACAGGTAGTGCAGCAGGAGTCAGAGGATGGCATCTAGGTAACAACAAATATCTGTACCATATAAAAACTGCCGGGAAGACCCGGTATGAAAGGAGACGTATTAAAATGAGTACAATTTTCGGTATCACAGAGGAGAAGATGAAAGAAACCACGGCAACCTTTACGCTGTCGGAGATTTATCAGCAGCCAGCAACATGGGAAAAGACCTGCCGCCAGATCAAGGAGCACAAGGACGAGCTGCAGAAGTTTATCGATCAGGTGATCAAATGTGAGGATTTTGATGTGATCCTGACCGGAGCAGGAACAAGTGAGTTTGTTGGAAATGCATTATTTGCACATTTATCACAGCTGTTGGACCACAAGGTAAAGTCCTATGGAACAACGGATATTGTGGCTACGCCGGAGGCATATTTATCGCGCACGAAGCCGACGCTTTTGATCAGCTTCGGCCGTTCCGGAAATTCACCAGAGTCTGTGGGTGCGGTAGATGCGGCGGAGAGCGTATGTGACAACGTATACCATCTTTTTGTAACCTGTAATAAGGACGGCGCTCTTTCCAAGCGTGCAGCAGAGACACAGAACTGCTATGCGATCAATCTGACGGACGAGACGCATGACCAGAGCTTTGCAATGACCTCCAGCTACTCCAATATGTATCTTGCAACCTATCTCTGCTTCCACTTGAACGAGCTTCCCGAGGTATTTACAAAGGTGCAGGCAATCGCAGAGGCGGGACAGAGCTTCCTTGACAAGGGTTATGGTGTTGCACAGGATATTGTGGATTCCTATGATTTTAAGCGTATCGTGTATCTTGGAAGCAATACGTTAAAGGGAACCTCGCAGGAATCTGCGCTTAAGATGCTTGAGCTGACAGCGGGACGTGTTGTGACCATGTACGATACACCAATGGGCTTCCGTCACGGACCGAAGTCGATCGTGGATGATACGACACTTACGGTTGTATATTTAAGTGATGACGCTTACACAAGACAATATGAGATCGATCTGCTCAAGGAGATGAGCGGACAGCGCAAGGGCAATAAGATCGTAGCTGTTATGAGCAAGGAGGACGAGACGGTCAAAGCGCTCGTAGATCATACGGTTGTGTTTGGACTGAAGGAGGATTATGAGAATATCCTGCTTGGTCTTGATTATATTATGTTTGCACAGACACTGGCAGTATTAAAGTCTCTGTCGCTTCAGATCACACCGGACAATCCATGTCCGACAGGCGAGGTAAATCGTGTGGTGAAGGGTGTTACACTTTATCCATATACAAGAAAATAAGACAGACGGAAGGAATGTGGTCTGCCGTTTGGCAGATCATGTTCTGATTAAGAAGGAGAATTTTTAAGTATGAATTGGGATGTGATTCTATGGACATGCGTGACAGTCGGCGTGCTCATTGGTCTCTGCGGGATTGTTTTGGGCATTATATCCTCGCGGAATATGAAAAGAAACAGAGAGGCGATGCAGGAACTGCAAAATAATATCAAGGTCGGAGCGAAAATTATGTTTGCGGGCGGTATCTACGGAAAAATTGTAAAGATTAAAAATGATGTGATTGACGTTGAGGTAAGTAAGAGCAGTGTGATTTCTATTTCTCGCTACAGTATTCAGAATGTGATCAAGGATTGATCGTGCCGGAGGATTTCCGGCACGCATCATTCGACTAAAGTACGCTTTGCTGTGGGCTTTCGTTTTTTGCCGCTTTGCGGGCGTAAGCGCTTGGTGTTATATTGAAATATTTTTTGAAAAGACGCGAGAAGTAATGGATGGAGCTAAAGCCCAGCTTATAGGCAATCTCGCTGATCGTATATTGGTTTTCCCGAATGAGCTCCTTGCTTTTTTGCAGCTTCATATTCAGCAGATAGTTCTTGGGAGACGTGTTTAGATGCGTCTTAAACAGCGTCTGAAGCGTGGAACGGGAAATATAAAATTCATGGCAGATTTCTTCCATTGTTACCTGCTCGGTGAGATGCTCATTCATATAGACAAGTATTTCCGACAGCAGATCATTCTGGGCAGCCTTATTATCGGACAGCAGCGTTTTATGATTTCTTGTCTCATAGAACTGCATGAGCAGCAAGAGCACTTCTTGCAGATAGCACAGCATCAGCGTGCGGGTATAGTATGAGTGCTCCGGGCTTTCGATCAGAAGCTTCCAGAGAATTTGCTGCATCTCGCTGGTACAATGAAAAATGTGATCGAGAATATATAAATGGTTTTTCTGGCATACGTCAAAGACAACTGTAAGATAAGAGCAGCCAGCGGTCAGATGAATATCTGCATCATCGGCGTGGTAAATGATCAGATCGTGTGCATAGAGTGAATGCGTCCCGGAGGAGAGCGTTATGGTAAGCGAACCCTCATACACATAGATCAGCTCATAAAATTTATGAGGCGCCTTGATGAGACGACAGGCATCTGTCTGTCCGGTAAACCAGCAGTCTAAAATCTGCCGCAGATAAAACGGAACAGATACGGGCTGATAGGTGTAGGGGGACGGAAGCTCCTCAGTAAAGGACAGCAGGCAGGAGGCCTCCATGTGTTCTGCAAAAGCTTTTGGGAGGAACAGCCGCCACGCCAAAGGAGCGGAAAGCGGTATAAGATTAAAACGCGTCCCGGCGGCAAGCTTTACATGATGCCGGAGCGGGAAGGTTTGAAGGTCTGTAATGTCATCGGCGGCAGCAACGAGCAGAAGCGCCAGTCCGGGTGGACATTCGATATGGACTTCGCAGGGAAAATTCAGTAAATTATCGATTTTTCGGGAGGCAGCAGAAATTTCATGACAAATAAAACCGGATTTCTGCAGATGCAGCGGTTTGTCATAGCAGACGCCAAAGGATTCCAGTGAATCAGTGGATGATTGGTTGATCATGTTTGTGCTCCTTTACTACAAATCGATTTGTACTTTTTAAAATTATAGTATATGTTTTGACTAAAATCAAGACAGGGAAATGACATACCTAGGAAGATAGGAGGAGAGAGAATGATTATTCAGAGTAAAAAGGTTTGGCTTGCCGATCAGTTTGTGGAGGCACAGATTGAGGTAAACGACGGGAAAATTGTTGGTATTTATGCATATGGAACGCATCCGGCGGATGTTGATTATGGGATGAACCGTATACTTCCGGGATTTATTGATGTACATTGCCATGGCGCTTACGGCTTTGATACAAATGATGCGAAGGAGGACGGTTTGCGCTATTGGGTGCGCAATGTGGTAGACGAGGGAGTTACATCGCTGCTTCCAACGACGATCACCCAGAGCGAGGAGGTGCTGACCAATGCGCTGAAGAATGTGGCAAAGGTAGTTGCTGATGGCTACGAGGGTGCAGAAATCGTGGGAATCCATTTTGAGGGACCGTATCTTGACATGACCTATAAGGGAGCACAGCCGCATCAGTACATTGTAAAACCGACAGTTGAGCAGTTTCAGAAGTATCAGGAGGCGGCGAACGGTCTCATCAAATATATTACGATGGCAACAGAGACGGATGAGGATTTTGCATTAACTCGCTATTGTGCAGAGCACGGAATCGTCGTGAGCATCGGGCATTCGGCGTCTACGATCGAGGAGGCTGTGCTGGCGTTCGGACATGGCGCGCGTTCCATGACACATGTATACAATGGCATGACGCCGTTTAATCATCGTGCGAATGGTCTGGTGGGAGCGGCATATACGATCAAGAGTATGTACGGAGAAATTATCTGTGACGGAAACCACTCCACCCCGGCGGCGCTCCATCAATTTTTTGAGGCGAAGGGACCGCATTATGC
This sequence comes from Roseburia sp., assembly GCA_019421345.1. Classification (GTDB taxonomy): domain Bacteria; phylum Bacillota; class Clostridia; order Lachnospirales; family Lachnospiraceae; genus Roseburia. The sequence goes on from JAHZFL010000021.1 coordinate 29,397, forward strand.
CATGATGGTCAGCGATGCACTGATGGCGAAGGGGTCTCCGGTCGGTACGAAATTTCTTTTTGGAGGAAATGAGATTGAAATTTATCCGGACGGAAGTGCGCATTTAACAGATACAAAGGGGCTCGCAGGCTCTACGCTCCGTTTGAATGAGGGACTGCGCATTTTGATCGAGGAAGCGCTCGTTCCGGTCGAGACGGCGATCAATTCCTGCACGAAGAACCCGGCGGCGTGCCTGCATATGGAGGAGCGCAAGGGCTCAATCAAGGTGGGCTTAGATGCCGATTTGGTTGTTCTTGACCGTGATTATAAGGTACTTGAGACCTACTGTCTGGGGAAAGCAATGCTGGCGCAGTAAGAGGATAAAATATGGCGAAGAAGAAATCACAACCGGTGGAGAAAATCCGGCTTTCGGGAAGAAATATTTATACAGATAAAAAGGGACGCGTCATTTTTTATGACAGGATCACCAAGAAGGGCTATCTGGTAGATAAGCAGAGAGAAAATGCAGCGCAGTTTTTTAAGAATCGTTTTGTCGTGCTTTTATTTGCGGCGATCCTGTTCGGTGGAACCTTTATGACGTGGCTGCAGGCAGCGATTGCATGGGCGGTCATGATGGTTGTTGCGGAAATTTCCTTCCGTTTTGGCTTTCTAAAGAAGCTAGAGCCTGTTACGGATATTGATTTTGAGCGGAGTGTCTCTGCACTGCAATACATTGTGGAGAATAAAGGAAAAGGGAAGATCATCGCGCTGATCATCCTTTATCTGCTTTTGGCAGTGCTTGTTATGCTCAATGCATATGTAGAGAAATATTCGGTGGGATTGTTTGTATTCAGCGGCGGAATCGCACTCGTAGGCGTTTACTTTGCAGTGCTTCATATTATTGCTCTTGTGAAAATAAAAGATGCCTAAAGCAGAGCAAATTTTTCAAGTAAAAAAGGATTCATCCAAAGCAATAAGCCTTGGATGAATCCTTTTTTGATATAAGAAATTGCTGCGTAATCATGCGGCAAACGTGTGCTTCCGTTACAGTTTATTACAACAAGAGAGTATGCGAAGCACACTTTTGTTGCTTTATAAGAAACTTCGTTTCCTATAAAAGCAAACCCCTCCGGGGGAACGCACTGAGGCGGAAAATCTCGCTTGCGAGATTTTTTGTTACTTGATAGGAAACGTAATACCTGTCATTTTCTATAAGGCTTTTCGTTTCCCGACGATTATAAATGCTGTAAGGTTATGCCTTTCCATTGGAACCGCAGACGCAGATTTTTTCTTTGACGAGTGCGGTCACGTTCTCCATACCTGCAGCACCGTATTTCTTCGGATCAAAGCCGTCGGGATTCTCGGCAAGATATTTCTTTACTCCATCGCTGTATGCGATCCGAAGCTCTGTCGCGAAGTTTACCTTGCAGATACCGCGCTTGATAGATTCGCGCACTGCATCGTCCGGTACGCCGGAAGCGCCGTGAAGCACAAGGGGAATAGATACAACCTCGTGGATCGCGCTTAAGCGCTCAAGGTCAAGCTTTGGAGTGCCATGGTAGAGACCATGCGCCGTACCGATAGCAACTGCAAGAGAGCAGACGTTGGTGCGCTCTACAAATTCCTTTGCCTGCTGTGGGTCGGTATATGGTGAATCGTGCTCTGCCTCAAGATCGTCTTCTTTTCCGCCGACCTTTCCAAGCTCCGCCTCCACACTGATATCAGAAGGGAGACATGCCTCCGCTACGCGGCGGGTCAGTGCGATGTTCTCCTCAAAAGAGCCATGAGAGCCGTCAATCATGATAGAGGTATAGCCGGTGCGCAGCGCCTGCATAGCGAGCTCAAAGGTATTGCCGTGGTCGAGATGCATTGCAACAGGAACGCTGGCTCTCTCTGCCGCTGCCTTTGCCATTGCCAGATAATAGTCAAGTCCCGCATACTTCACAGTGGAAGGGGTAGACTGCATGATGACCGGAGCGTTTAACTCCTCGGCTGCCCGGATGACTGCCATCACCATCTCAAGATTTTCTACGTTGAAGGCGCCGACTGCATACTGTCCAGCCTGTGCCTTTTGAAACATTTCTTTTGTTGTAACTAATGGCATAATAGTAACCTCGATTCTTTAGAAAATTTGTGTTCAGTACAAGTATAGCACATATCCGCGGAATCTGCATTTGCATTTTTGACTTTATCAAAAAATGCAAACGATTGTTTAATTAATCCAAAGTAGACGGTTAGGGAAAGTGCTAGGATAAAAATAAAAAAGGAGAAATACAATGCGTCAGAATCCATTAAAGAAAATTGTTGAATTGCAGAAGCAGGGAAAAAATGTCGGAATTTATTCTGCGTGCAGTGCAAATGAGTATGTAATTGAGGCTGTGATGAAGCGGGGAATTTCCGACGGCTCCTGCGTTTTGATCGAGAGTACGGCGAACCAGTGCGACCAGAACGGCGGGTACACGGGAATGACACCTGCGGATTTTAAAAAATTTGTTTTTGAGATCGCTGACCGCAGCGGGTTTGACCGCAGCAGGATTTTTCTTGGCGGAGATCATTTAGGACCGCTTACTTTTGCTTTCAAGGACGAGCCGGAGGCGATGGCGGATGCGGAGGAATTGATCCGTCATTATGTGCGTGCGGGATTTACGAAGATTCATATTGATACAAGTATGAAGGTCAACAGCGACCCGGCGGACGTTCGCTTGTCGGACGAGATTATCGCAGGGCGCGGCGCGCGTCTGGCAAAGGTTGCCGAGGAGACATATAAAGAGCTTCTTTTGCAGGAGCCGGAGGCGATTCCGCCGGTGTATATTATCGGAAGCGAGGTCCCGATTCCGGGCGGTGCAGTCGGTGCAGAGGATAACGGCGTTCAGGTGACGAGAGTCGAGGATTTTAAAAATACGGTCGATGCATTTCGTCAGGCGTTTACGGGAGCCGGACTTGGCGAGGATGTGTGGGAGCGCGTCATCGGCGTTGTCGTACAGCCGGGTGTGGAGGAAAAGGACAGCGGCTGTACAGAGTATGACCGCGGGAAAGCGAAAGAACTTATGGCTTCAATTAAGGAATTTCCAAGCCTTGTGTTTGAGGGTCACTCCACCGATTATCAGACGAAGATCAAGCTGCGCGAGCTTGTTGAGGATGGTGTTGGTATCTTAAAGGTAGGTCCGGGTCTGACCTTTGCCATGCGCGAGGGAATGTTTGCGCTGGAGCAGATCGAGAAGGAATTGCTTTTCGGAACGGATATGCAGCCGAGTAAATTTGCGGAAACACTTGATGCGGAAATGTGCAGGGATGATAAGTATTGGAAGAAGCACTATCAGGGAACAGAGCTTGAAATTCGCTTAAAGAGAAAATATTCCTTCTCCGACCGGTGCAGATATTATATGCCGACGCCTGCCGTTTGCGAGGCGGCGGATCGTCTGATCGGAAATCTGCGCACAGTCGGGATTCCGCTGAATCTGCTGAGTCAGTTTATGCCGATTCAGTATACGAAGGTGCGCGAGGGCGAGCTGAAAAACGATCCGGTGGAGCTGATGGAGGATCGTATTATCAATACGATTGATGAATATCTGTATGCGACACATCAGAAGGATTTAATATAAGAGACGGCAGATGCCTGACGGTCATGACGTTGGGGCAGTTGTGATAATGCAGCAGAAGGTCATTCCGCGAAAGCGGGATGACCTTCGTTTATTATGTTCTTAATATCCAGGGAATAAAAATCAGCACAAAGGTGTTTTGCTGCGCAATAAGGAGTGTAGGTTTGTCAAACATTTGTTACACTGACCGTGGAAAAATCCCGCAGTACC
>JAHZFL010000022.1 GCA_019421345.1 Roseburia sp.
GTACTGCGGGATTTTTCCACGGTCAGTGTAACAAATGTTTGACAAACCTACAAAACAGAACACATTTTCTTATTTTTTCATCTATTTCTCTCTTGTCATATAGTTTTGAAAACTATATAATATGAAATAAGAGGTGACAAAATATGGATGCAAATACAAAGCAATTCTTGCGAAAACTGTTAGAAAGCCTGAAAAAGCTTGATTATGTAAAGCCGGAGGACATTCCGAACATTGATTTATATATGGATCAGATCACAACCTTTATGGATTCCCAGCTTGCCGATTTTAAGCGTCATGAGGATGACAAAATCCTGACTAAGACCATGATCAACAACTATGCCAAAAATAATCTGCTCCCGCCGCCGGACAAGAAAAAATACAGCAAGGAGCACATGCTTACACTGATCTTTATTTATTATTTCAAGAGCATTTTGAGCATTGGAGATATTCAGAGCATCTTAAACCCGATTACGGACAAGTACTTTGGCAAAAAGGATGAGAACACCTACAGTCTTGAAGATATTTATAAGGAGGTCTTTGGGCTGGAGCATGAGGAAACCTTCCATGTTATGAAGGACATCACCAAAAAACTTCAGACCGCACAGCAGACATTTCCCGACGCCTCGCAGGAAGATGCCGACCTGCTTCGCACCTTCAGCTTTATCTGTATGCTAAGCTATGACGTCTATGTAAAAAAGACACTCATTGAAAAAATGATCGACCGTGCCGCAGCAGAGGCAGGCGAAACAAACACAAAAAAATAACAGACTGCCGTACCTGTTTGTGTACGGCAGTCTGTTATTTTTACAGAGAATGTCTCCGCAGACAGCGTGGCTCTGCGTCACCTTCTCTCTATTCTTGAGATTTCTCCTGCAACCGCGAAAATACCATATCATAACCGTCATTTCCATAATTCAGGGAACGGTTCACACGGCTGATCGTTGCCGTAGACGCACCGGTTTTTTCAGCAATATCCAGATAGGTTTTCTGTTCACGAAGCATCTTTGCGACCTCAAAGCGCTGCGACAGAGAGAGTAACTCATTGACAGTACAGACATCCTCAAAAAAAGTGTAGCACTCCTCTCTGTTTTGCAAACTTAAAATTGCATCAAAAAGATGATCAACTGCCTCTGTCCTAAGCTTTTTACTCATAATCCTACTCCTTCTTTTTCCCTCTTTTGTCATTTTATCATATTAAAGTTTTAAAGTAAACACTGTTTTGTCCGCTTTTATCCCCTAATTTCAGGCAAAGCCATGCAAAAACATGCCTTGCATTCATGGCACATGCTTGTTATAATAATAAAAATATTTTAAAATTGCAAGAGTTTTATTTTACATTTATGATAACCGGAGAACAGATTCTATGAAAAAAGTCGGACATTTCTTTTTCGCGTTAGTACCCTTCCTGCTGACAACTATCGTGCAGTATTGCGCCGTATTTTTTGGAATGGGCATTTCTGCCCTGTCAGAAGGTGCATGGTATACATTCGTTCAGCCTGCACATTCCTTCTCCTTTATGGAGCTGAGCAGCTTATGGAGCAGCATCCCCTTTAATACAGTCATCATGATCGTTTATGCCACGATAAATATCGCCGTATTTGGAATTTGGTACTACGTCTGCTATGAAGGCAACATCCTGGACATACGCCGTACCTTTCATCCTATGACGGTCTTTGGCATCCTTCTTTTAATGCCCGGCACACAATATCTGACCAGCTATCTGGTCTCTTTTGTTTCCGCCCTGTTTCCCCAGTGGCTGGAGCAGTATATGAGTTTAATGGAGAGTGCAGGCATGGACAGCTCCCTAACAGTCAGTATGTTCTGCTATTCCGTGCTTTTTGCACCGATCTCCGAGGAGCTTATTTTCCGTGGTGTCACGCTCCGTCAGGCAAGGCGCGCACTTCCTTTTTGGGCGGCAAATATCCTGCAGGCTGTATTGTTCGGCGTTTTCCACATGAATCTCCTGCAGGGAATCTATGCTTTTTTCCTTGGTCTGATACTAGGCTATGTCTGCCACCGCGGCGGCAGTCTTTCTCATGCCATACTGCTGCATATCCTCTTTAACTTCTGGGGAACTGTCATCAGCCAGTTTATCACTATCGGGGACTCCGTCTTTTCCTTTTTATTCTGGCTGTTCTTTAGTATCTCTGTCACAGTGGGCGGACTGCTCCTCTTTCGCGCAGGAGCGATCCGAAAATCCACACAGACAGCCTCTAACACTTCAAGTACGCCTCCAGGCATCTGACCAGCGTTTCCATCTCTGTCTGCGTACCGATACTGATACGCAGATAGTTATCGATACGCGCCTTCTGAAAATGGCGCACATAAATATTTTTTTCCTTTAACGCTTCAAATATATCACGCGCCGCAGCTCTTTTATGCGCTGCAAAAATAAAATTCGCCTTGGAATCCGTACAAAAAAAGCCTAAACGCTCCAATTCCCTTCTGCTCCATGCTCTCGTCGCTATAATTTTTTCTCTTGTCTCCTCAAAATATTCCTGATCACGCATCGCCTCCACGCCAAGCATCAGCGCTGCATAGCTTAAGGTATACGAATTAAACGAATATTTCACGTCATTGAGATAGCTGATCAGCTTCGGGCTTCCCAGCGCAAACCCGATCCGCATTCCGGCAAGAGAACGCGACTTGGAAAAGGTCTGCACGATCAAAAGGTTCTCATATTTTGCAAGGAGCGGGAGTGCTGACTGACCGCCAAAGTCAATATATGCCTCATCCACAACCACCACCGACTGCCTGTTGTGCGAAAGAATGCGCTCCACCTCCGAAAGCTCCATGAAAATACCGGTCGGTGCATTTGGATTTGGAAAAATCACGCCTCCGTTTTCGCTATCATAGTCCTCGGCCCGAATCTTAAAATTCTCATCCAAAGCCCTTGTCTCATATGGAATCCGCAGCATATCTGCCCACACATCATAAAAAGAATAAGTAATATCCGGAAACAAAATCGGTTTTGCGGAATTAAAAAATGTCAGAAAAATCATGGCAAGCACATCATCAGAACCAACGCCTGCAAAAATCTGACTGCTGCTAAGCCCATAATACGCTGCAATCTCATCCACTAGCACCCCGCAGTCCGGCGCAGGATAAAAGCGCAGCCGCTCTGCATCAAGCTTTTTTAAAGTCGCGCGCACCCCCGGCGCAGGCGGATATGGATTCTCATTCGTATTTAACTTTATAACTCCCTGCTCCTTAGGCTGTTCTCCCGGAACATATGGCAAAACCCTTCGCACATAATCTTCCCAGTGATCCATTATTTCTCACCTCCCAAACGTTTTTCTTCCAAAACAGACCTCCGCCAGCCTTCCAAACGCCTTTCGCGAATTTTTTACAGTTTCATGCGAAACACAGTATGCCAGACGGACATACCCCGGACATCCGAACGCGCTGCCACCTACCAGCAAAATGTGCAGCCGCTTTGCCTCTCCTATAAAATCCTCCTCCCGCTCAAACGGCGATTTCACCCACAAATAAAAAGCTCCCTCCGGCTTGATACAGGTAAAGCCAAGCTCGGTCAGATATTCGTACAGCGCCATGCGATTTTTATTATAAAACTCGACGTCCGCTTTCTCGCTTAAACATCTTGCTACCGCATTCTGCATCAGAGAGGGCGCGTTCACAAATCCAAGCGTACGGTTAGCGATCTCCATGCCGCGGATAAGCGCCTCCGCATCGGAAGCCTCACTCGGAACAGCCACATAGCCAAGCCGCTCTCCCGGCAAAGACAACGACTTACTGAATGAATAGGCTACAATCGTATTCTTATAATAATCCGTCAAAAAATCTTCGGTTGCCCCGTCGTAGACAAGCTCACGATACGGCTCATCGGAAACGAGGTAAATATCCGTGCCATACTTCTGCTGCCCACGCTCCATAATCGCAGCAATCGCCTCCAATGTTTTCGGCTTATAAACCACCCCGGTCGGATTATTGGGCGTGTTGACAAGCACTACCCTCGTTTTTTCCGAAATCTTTTTCTCTAAATCTTCCAGATTGGGCTCAAACGTCTCAAAATCTGGCTGCACAACCACAAGCTTCGCATGAAAATTCTCCGCATACTGACGATATTCGCCAAAAAACGGAGCAAACACAAGCACCTCGTCCTCCGGGTCTAACAGCGTCTGAAAAATAATATTCAGCGCGCCGGCAGCGCCGACCGTCATGATCAAATTATGCGCCGAAAAATTTGTCCCGAATCGCTCGTTTAAATTTTCTGCAATCGCCTGCCGCACACTGACATGTCCCGCATTTTCCATATACCCGTGAAGCGCCTGCGCCCCCTCCTCCCATGCATCACTCTCTATGGTAAGCTGCCTGATCGCCTGATTTAACGCCGCAGGAGGCGGCGCTGCCGGATTTCCCAGAGAAAAATCATATACATTTTCTGCGCCATAGCGCGCAGCCATCTCCTTCCCCTCCACAAACATTGCCCGAATCGCCGAGCTTCCCTCCAGAGCCTTTTTTATCCTTTTTGAAACCATTTGAAACCTCATTTCCGATGATGCTCTGTTCCGCATCATTCCTTCTTATACTTTATCAAACTAGCGTGACAAAGTAAATAGATTTATAAGAAAACACAAGACTTATTTTCCGCCTGCGGCGGGTCGCATCAGCGACACGATTCCCTTCCGCCGCAGTGTGTGCCCACGGATGGTTTTACGTCATAGGGAACGAAGCTTCGTATGACGTAAAAAAGCCCGTACACAGTGATTTAAAATTTACACTGCATACGGACTGTTCCCCATAAGCGATCTGTCCCTAACGAACATCTCCTATTTTACCGGAACCAGCTTCTCCTTACCTCCCATATACGGACGAAGCGCCTCCGGAACATTGACGCTTCCGTCTGCATTGAGATTATTCTCAAGGAATGCGATCAGCATTCGCGGAGGAGCCACCACGGTATTATTTAGCGTATGTGCAAAATATTTATTGCCGTCCTTGCTCTTGACACGAATCTTTAATCGTCTTGCCTGTGCATCGCCGAGGTTTGAACAGCTTCCCACCTCAAAATACTTCTTCTGTCTCGGAGACCACGCCTCCACATCACAGGACTTCACCTTAAGGTCTGCCAAATCTCCCGAACAGCACTCTAACGTGCGCACCGGAATATCGAGGCTGCGGAATAAATCAACTGTATTTTTCCAAAGCTTTTCATAATATAGCTTTGACTCCTCCGGCTTGCAGACAACGATCATCTCCTGCTTCTCAAACTGATGGATGCGGTAAACACCGCGCTCCTCAATACCATGCGCACCCTTTTCCTTACGGAAACACGGAGAATAGGATGTCAGCGTGTACGGAAGCTTTTCCTCCTCGTTCATCGTATCAATAAATTTTCCGATCATGGAATGCTCGGAAGTGCCGATGAGGTAAAGGTCCTCTCCCTCAATCTTGTACATCATCGCATCCATCTCATCAAAGCTCATGACACCGGTCACAACACTGCTGCGGATCATAAACGGCGGAATCACATAAGTAAATCCACGGTCGATCATAAAGTCTCTTGCATAAGAAATTACGGCAGAATGCAGCCTTGCAATCTCTCCCATCAGATAGTAAAAGCCGTTCCCTGCAACCTTTCCGGCTGCCTCCAGATCGATCCCTTCAAATCGCTCCATGATCTCTGTATGATATGGTATCTCAAATTCGGGCACAACCGGCTCTCCAAACTTCTCAATTTCAACATTGCAGGAATCATCCTTACCGATCGGAACAGACGGGTCGATGATGTTTGGAATCGTCATCATAATCCTTGTCACTTTTTCCTGCAGCTCTTTTTCCTTCTCCTGAAGCTCGGCCAGACGCTCGGCTCCTGCTGCAACCTGTGCCTTAACTTCCTCTGCCTCCGCTTTCTTTCCCTGTCCCATCAGCTTTCCGATTTCTTTGGAAAGCTGATTTCTCTTGGCACGAAGCTCGTCCGCCTCCTGCTGTGTCTTTCGCGCCTGTGCATCCAGCTCAATGACCTCATCCACCAGCGGCAGCTTGTGATCCTGAAACTTTTTCTTAATATTCTCCTTCACCACATCAGGATTTTCCCGTAAAAACTTTAAATCAATCATTCCTCTACCTCTTTCTGCGGCATCTGCTCCGCTCCTTATTTTCCAGATAACACAAAAACCTTCCGTCCTGTGTCATCCTGCCAGTTTCCTGACATCTGCACTGGGACGAAAGGTTATTCTTCCGCGTTGCCACCCATATTGCCGCATAAAGCGACCTCTCAAAACGTACGGTAAAGGGTACGAACCTTGCGGCTTTCACCGCCGACTCAAAAAGTGGAAAGATTCTATCCTGCACCGGCTCACACCAGCCGCCGGCTCTCTGAAACAGTATTCAAATCGCAGCTTTTGTCATTGTCGAAATCTTTTAACGATTATCTTATACAATTTTACCCCGAGTATGCGTGTTTGTAAAGGTTTTTTGCAAAATAAGCTCATTGCTTATCAAGCTCAATTTACCATATGGTTTTCATCCAACACAGATAAACAGACTGCTCCGTACTCTGTTCCGGCACAGTTCCAGTTCCACATATAGGCTCTTTAAGATTTCTTTTATAGTGAAAAGTATACTTAAACTGCTTAACTAACGATACTATGAATTAACTGTCTGGTTCGATTTCTAAGCCTTCACTTGCTCCCCCATTCTCTAATAATAAGCGTACATATAGCTTTGAATGTCATCCAGAACCTTACGGTATCCCTCTGGTATTGTAGACTGAAATACTGTAAGTTCCTGTTTCTCCGTCTGTATCTCCTGCACTTTCAATTCCTCTTGCATGGCTTGTTCGAGATCCATTTCGATTTTTTCCTGTGAATTTTCACTACATCCTACGAGCAATATCATACCTAACACGAGACAAGATACAGTTGCTCCGAATCGTTTCCTTTTTTCAATCACTCCCTATCTCTCCCCTTCAATCCACTCCGCCAGCTTCCTCGCTCTCTGTGCCCATGTGTGTACCGCGCGTACCTTTTTCTGACCGCATGACATAATATCCTGCATATTTTTTTCATTTTGCAGCAAATCCTTCACTCTGTCCGGCAGCTCCTCTAAATGCTCCAGCGTGTAATAGCAGATGCCCTCACTCTCCTTTAATTCCTGACAGAGATACCTGCTCATATCAGATACGCACACCGCACCATTTAAAATAGAATTAAAAACTCGATCATGCGCTCCGTCCTTAAACCACGGCATTACATTCAAGGAAATCCTTGCCTGCTGTATCATCGAAAGACAGGCGAGGGAATCTGTCTGCGGATGAATCCGAAGCAGCTCCGGTCTCTGGACGTCCGGCAGCTTTTTCCACCCCTCGCCCACCACATCTACGGGAATCCCCGCATTGACCAGTGTGCACACCGCTTTCCCTCGCCAATAATTGCGCACATACAGATCAATGAATATCATCTTAGAAAGTGCGATACGAAGCTCCTCATTTGGCTCTCGCCCCATCTCACGCTCACAATGTGCGAGAGCGACCTCCTCTACCGTCTGATACGGTTTTTCTATCAGCTCATCAATAATGCCCTGATAAAACGCTGCATACTCGTCATTGATCCAGTGAATATAAGGCTCAAAGAAAGACAGCTCCGTATAGTTTCCGGTAAAAATCACATCATAGCGCTTCTCCTGCCCGGTACCGGTACAAAGCTCCGTGCCCGCCAGCGGAAGAAACCCAATGTGCGTAAATTCTGGATAAAATTCTTTAAAATATAGTTCCTGAAAGCGGTCAATACTGATGTGACGGTAACCTTTTGGCAGCTCACAAAGGTGCTCATGATAAAAATAAGGATGATCCGCCGCAATATTAAAGCACGGCATCTGATAGGTATCCCAGATATAGCCGACTCCCTCCTTATAGACGCCCGGCTCCTGCTCCAGCCCCTGAAAATTGAAGGTGACGAGTACCGTCTCCCTCATTTTCAAGAACTTCCGCAGCTTTCTTGCACTCTGTTCCTCCTTTTTTAAATCATAGAAAAATACCGGATAGCCCATCCGCTCAAATTCCTTCGCCATCTGATGTGAGAAATACGAGAGCGTCTCAACGCCGCCCTCCATCATTACGATTCTTTTCATGCGTTCTCCTCTGCCGTTTTACTCATGTCTGAGAGCATCGATCGGATTTAGATTTGCCGCCTTGTAGGACGGAAACACCCCAAACACGATTCCTATCACCATCGAGAATGCCACTGCCCCGACTGCTGCCGGAACGCTGATCGCCACAGGCGTTGTACTCAGATAGGAAATCACCTGTGCGAGTATGATACCGACAATGACGCCCACAATGCCCCCCATACTCGTCAAAACGGCTGCCTCTGTCAAAAATTGTCCCAGTATCTTGGATTTTCTCGCACCGATTGCCTTCTTCAAACCAATCTCCTGCGTACGCTCCGTAACAGATACCAGCATAATATTCATCACGCCGATACCGCCGACAATCAGCGAAATCCCCGCGATCCAGATCAACATTGTATTGGTAGAGCTGCTCAATTCCTGAATCTGCTGCGCCTGCTCCATCAAATCCTTCGCCTTGTAGGTGATGGTATCATCCTTCACTGTCAGATACGAATTTAAAATATCCGCACACTCTTTTCCGGCGTTTGTCATATAGTCGGTACTCTCCACACGGATCATGACATTCTGCGGCTCATCATACTGATAAAGAATCGGCCATGTCGTATCGGGGATATAGACCGAGCCTGCCGAATTCTGCGCATATGTATAATAATCCTCAATGGAATTGATCACCGGCTCAAACTCCTTTGCCTTTGTCACAATGCCTATCACAATATAAGGCTCCTGCTGGATCTCAATCGTGCTTCCGACTGCTTCCTCGCCCAAAAACAGCGCATTTGCGGAATCCTCATCCAAAACGGCAACCTTACGGTAGGAGTCAAAGTCATTTTGCGTAAACCCTCTGCCTTCCTTCATAATAAAGTTACAGGTATCAAAATAGTTTAGATCAACTCCCTTGACATAACCGCCGGAAAGCCCTGTGTTGAGGTGATACACACCGTTATAATCCTGTCTGCTCAAATAGCGTGAAACATTTTCCACATGCGGAATATCAAGAATCTGTTCCACTACTTCATCCGTAACGAGCGGAACGCCCTGCGGGATCCCGTTATAGGACATCTCATACTGCCATTCTCCCTGAAACAGCGCCACTTCCATTGTATTTTCACCCGAACCGACCAGATTTTCCTTAATCTGCTCGTTCGTTCCCTTGATCGTAGAGACAATCGCAATGATTGCCGCAATACCGATAATAATTCCAAGCATCGTCAGGAAAGAGCGCATTTTATGCGACCAGATACCCTGAAAAGATAATCTTATATTTTCAAACATAGCGCCCTCCTAATAGTACATCATATCAGCCGCATCTGTTACCGCGACTCCCTCGACCGCATTTTTCCCATACGGGAACGCAATCCGGTCATCCTCGCTCAAACCCGATTTTATTTCGATTGCTGTGCCATATGCAGTTCTTCCTGTCACCACATACTGCTTTTTTAAGCGGTTGTTCTCATCCGCAATCATACAGTAGGACTTTCCATTCTCCTCACGAACATACGCCTGTTCAATAAACAGACCACCTGCGCCCGACTGATTTGCGGCAATCGCAAGATCAACATACTCTCCATTGCGCAGTGCAGAGCTGTCCTCAATATAGGCGGTATAAGAATAGTAGGAAACGTTAGGATTCCCCTCCCCCATCGAGTTTCCCGAAACCGGATAGTCTGAAATCTCCGTAATCGTCGCCTCAAATGTCATACCGCTCTCCCAGGCATTTGCCGTGACAACCATGCCGACTGAAATATCTCCCAGCAACAGCTCGCTGATCGTCCCGCTGACATAAAGTCCCTCATCCCCCGTCACTACGAGAAACGCCGTTCCGTTCTGCTGAAATTCCTGCGGGTCGCCCACTGTTTTGACGATACCGTCTACTTTTGCATAAACAATCCCATCCGACGCAGTCTGCTCCAAAGACTCAAGCTTTAGCTGCTGCTGTCTGCGCTGAATATCAAGCGATTTGATCTGCTTTTCCGTCTCCGTGATTTCCTTCACCAATTCCTCTTTCGTATATCCTTTGGGCGGTTCCCAATCCGTTGCATGCTCCATAAATTCTTCCATGTACTGATCTGCCAAAGAAGTCGGTATATATTCCTTTCCGGTAAACAGATACCACATACGGCTCTCGTCATAATCCGCCGGAATGCTGTTTCCGTTCAACTGCGCCGTATGGTCGGCAAGGTCTGTATCAATGACCGGCTTTGGTTTTCCCTCCGCATCCGGCTCCATCAGCATCTTACCGTCCGCATCCTTCTTGCATACATAAAACACAACATGCTTCCCCGGCGTTCCGTCCTCCTTTGGACGAATCTCATTGAAAAAACTGCCATATGCGTATGCATTTGCATTACAATAATAAATATAAGGATCCTCCGCCGTGCCCGCCGGATAAACAAGCTCGCCCGTCTGTTCATTGCGCGTGACATTATAAGGAATGGAGGTAGCCGTCAGAAAATTATAAATATTGACATCCTTCTCATCTGTCTCCGGTATCGACTGATTGATTTTATCCTGCTCCTCATACTTTTTCAGCTCCTCCGTATTAATCTTCGGCGGCGTCTTGTCTACCGGCTTCGCATTTTTTAAGCTATCCAGCTTATGCGTTGCCATGGCAAGGTTATTTTCAATCGTATTCAGTTCGATTTTTTTCCTCTCAATATCAATCTGTACCTCTGCCATATCATATTCCATTAAGGGATCGCCGACCTTTACAGTGTCTCCTTCCTTTACGAATACCTGCTTGGCAGATTTGGAGCTGTCCAGATAGATTTCCTGTGAGGAATCGTTTGTTACCATTCCATAGCTGGTCGCAGAATCCCCAAAATATCCCATATTAATATTAGATACCGGCTGCACCTCTGCCACAAGCTTCTGATCCTGATAAGCCTTATACCCGTAAATGCCGCCCGCAACAGCCCCAACGGCTACCGCACTCCCAACGACTGCCGCTATTACTCGCTTAATCCTCATGACGCTCCGTCTCCCTCCTCTCCCTCGTAAATCTCCCCGTCAATAATCCGCACGGTCCGCCTCGCATTCGCTGCGATCTTCGGGTCGTGGGTGATCATAACAATCGTAACCCCCTCCTCGTTGAGCTTCTCAAAAAGCTCCATGATCTGTTCTCCCGATTTGGAATCAAGCGCTCCGGTCGGCTCATCCGCCAGCAAAATCTTTGGGCTGTTGACCATTGCCCGCGCGATCGCCACACGCTGCTTTTGACCTCCGGAAAGCTGCGTCGGACGAAAATTGACACGATCGCCAAGCCCTACGCGCTCTAACGCCTTCACCGCCCGCTCTCTGCGCTCCTTCTTGCGGATTCCCGCATAGCTGAGGGGCAATGCCACATTTTCCATTGCGCTCTCACGCGGCATCAGATGAAAGCTCTGAAACACAAAGCCAATGCTGCGCAGACGTAAGTCGGAAAGTTCTTTATCCTTTAACTTTAACACATCTTCTCCCGCCAGTTCATACACGCCGCTGGTGGGGCGGTCAAGGCAGCCGATAATATTCATCAGCGTTGTCTTTCCCGAACCGGAGGGTCCCATAATGGCAACATACTCTCCCTCCTCAACGGTCAGGCAGACATCCTTTAACACAGGGACAACCAGCTTTTCCTGCTGATAATCTTTAAATATATTCTGTAAATTCAGTATCATTGTCCCACCTCCGTGTCATGAGGCTCTGCTTCCATTCCAAGCTCCGTATCCGGTATGCTCTCCATCATCATTTCCGTCCCCATCTCCTCCGGGTAAACCTGCTCTGTCCCCATTTCTTCCGGTTCCTGATTGTACAGCGGAGAAGAATAATCAACCTCTGCCTCATTTGTTACGGTTGTCACGCCCTCATAGAGCCCCGGCATAGGCCAGGTGATGTAATCATCTGCCGTCAGACCGGATACGATCTCATATTCGTCCATTGCCTCATCATACGCACCCAGTTCTATGTAACGCTTTTCCAACTGATGCTTATCGTTCGCTGCCCAGACATACGGCTTCTCCTCGTCTTGAATGATATAAGAACCATACAGCCAAAGTCCTTCCTTCACCTGCTCCTGTCCATTATCAAGTTCAATATAAACATGCTGCCCCAAAATCAATCCGTCTGCGCTTTCCAGTTCTATGTAAAACGGATACTTCGACGCCGTCATAGACTCTCCTCCCTCAGGCGTATACATATTACTGTTTCCCTGACTCTGCGGCTTCTCTGTATCGATCAGCGCGATCGTTCCCTTCCACGTCTTTGTCTCATCGACTCTGGAACGGATCACAACCGGCTGTCCGTCTGCCAGCATCCAGATATTCTGCTCGTCAATGCTGCCCTTGACCCGGTATTCGCCCGTCTTTAAAATCGTCATAAACGGCGCGGTATTTCCATTCGCATCCGTCCCCTTTTCATTAATCTCCCGCACAACACCGGAAACCTTACTCTTTACGGAAGACTCATTCATCTGCTTTTCGTACTTTGAAATCTCAAGCTGCTTGCTCTCTAAATCAAACTGCTTCTGCGCGATTGAATTTTCAACATTCTGAATCTGTGTCGTATACGAAAATTTCTCCGAATCCGCTGCCTTATCGCGCTCCTGCGCAAGCGTCTCCTTCTGCTTATTATAATTTTCAATATCATTATTGATGCTCTCTACCTCAAGATTTGCCTGTGCGATCTGCATCTTAAGCTCATTGGTGTCATAGGTGACAAGCGTCTGTCCCTCCTCCACCAGATCCCCAACCTCAACCTTGATCTCATTGATCTTCCGGTTGGAATCTACACTCACCTCAAACGTATCCTGCGACTCCACCGTTCCGTTATACCTGTTTGAGACGCCCGTGTACTGATTCATCACAAGTGAAACCTTCTCGACAAACACGCGGTCCTTCGCGCTTCCCTCCTGAAAAAAAGGAATCGCCTGCATCAGATCTTCCCGAAAATAAAAACCTGCTCCACCCAACGCTGCAACAACTGCAAGCGTACCGACCAAAACCACTATCTTTTTCCTGCTCATCCGCATCCTCCATCTATTCCGGTACCATGTACCCACTCTCTGTTATATGCGCAAAATGCCCATACTATATCCTATGACATCATATTACCACGTCCGCGGCTCAATATATAGTATAGGATTCTTAAAAATTATTTAATTTCTGACAATTCCGTCATATTTTTGCAAGCTGCCTCAAACAACGGGCAGCTCGCTTCGTGAGCCACTCTGATGTAAAACAACGAGCGACACGCTTCGCGAACCACTCTGATGTAAAAAAGGCACACTAAGAATCCTGCTCTCAGTGTGCCTGTCTGCTCTACGCGCTTATTTCAACGGATATTTTGCTGTCAGTTCACAAACGATCGCGCGCGCCTTCTCTGACGCTGCGTCGCCCTCTTTGATCATCAATGCAACTGCCTCTGCAATACGATCCATATCTTCGGTATTCATCCCGCGTGATGTCACTGCCGGCGTTCCAAGACGCACACCGCTTGTGACAAACGGAGATTTCGGATCATTGGGAATCGTATTCTTGTTGCATGTAATATTTACCGAATCTAAAAGCTTTTCAACTTCCTTGCCCGTACGATCAAAATTTGTCAAATCAACAAGAAGCAGATGATTGTCCGTACCGCCGGACACGATCTGGATGCCGCGCTCCATGAGCCCTTTGCACAATGCCTGTGCGTTATCCACAACCGCCTGCTGATACGTCTGAAATTCCGGCTGCAGCGCTTCCTTAAAGCAGATTGCCTTAGCCGCGATCACATGCATCAGCGGTCCGCCCTGAATTCCCGGGAAAATCGCCTTGTTGAAATTATATTTCTCCGCCGCCTCCTGATTGCATAAAATCATACCGCCGCGCGGTCCGCGTAGCGTCTTATGCGTCGTCGTCGTCACAACGTCTGCATACGGAATCGGGCTCGGATGAACGCCTGCCGCCACAAGCCCCGCAATATGCGCCATATCTACCATCAACACAGCGCCGCATGCATCGGCAATCTCACGAAACCGCTTAAAGTCGATTGTTCTTGCATAAGCAGACGCTCCTGCAATGATCATCTTCGGCTTGCACTCCAACGCCGTCTCCATAACCTTATCATAATCAATAAAGCCCTCATCATTTACTCCATACGGTACAATATGGAAATAGCTTCCCGAAAAATTCACGGGACTTCCGTGCGTCAAATGTCCGCCATGATCTAAATTCATACCCATTACCGTATCGCCCGGCTTTAAAATCGCGAACTGCACCGCCATATTTGCCTGTGCGCCGGAATGCGGCTGCACATTTACATAATCACAGCCAAACAGCTTCTTCGCTCTCTCGATCGCCAGCTCCTCTACAACATCCACGCATTCACAGCCGCCATAGTAGCGTTTTTGCGGATAACCCTCCGCATATTTATTCGTCATCACACTGCCCATCGCCGACATCACTGCCGGGCTCACCCAGTTTTCAGACGCAATTAATTCAATATGATTATTTTGTCTGTCAAATTCAGCGCAGATCGCATCTGCAACTTCCATATCCACGGAACGAATATCTTCCATTGTATACATCGTATCGCTTCTCCCTTCCCTTATCCCTGTCTGCTCTGCGGCAGCCCTGATTGCCGATTACCGGTTCATTATAACGGACTTTTGCGGGCAAAGCAATGACAAAAGCCCTGCCCGTCTATAGCAATTTATTATCAATCATATAAGCAGACAAAATAAAACGATTGCCACATGCAAAAGAAGAATCAGCGGCATTCCCACAACAAAATACCAGTGTCTTGTCTTATGGCGGAATACATACATGCCCGCCCAACTGCCAATGCTGCCGCCGAGCAGACTGCTCAAAAAAAGCGTCCGCTCCGAAATCCGATATGCATGGCGCACTGCCCTTTTTTTATCTGCCCTCATCAGAAAAAATGCAGCCACATTCATGACAAGGATATAGCCGATCACTATCTTCATAACGTCCTACGCCGCCTTGCTCTTATTTCCAACCCGCGTCTTCATCACATACCACAGCTCCGTTGCAATACAGATAGAAGAATATGCACCACAGATCAAGCCTGCCATCAGCGGCAGCGCAAATTCACGGATGCTTGCAACACCGAACAAAAACAGCATAAATACCATGATAAAGGTCGTAATCGAGGTATTGATGCTTCGTGAGAGCGTCTGTGTCAAGCTCTGATTGGCAATCTCGGCAAGCTTCTCCGGCGAAGCCTTTCCCTGGATCTTCCCAAGATTCTCACGAATACGGTCAAAAATAACGATGGTATCGTTAATGGAATATCCGATGATCGTCAGCATACATGCGATAAATGTATTTCCCACGGAAATACGCAGCACCGCATATACGGCAAGCACAACCAGAACATCGTGCAGCAGCGCAATGATCGCACTTGCTCCAAACCGGATGTCCTTAAAGCGGAACCAGATATAAACTAGCATACAAATCGTAGATACGATGACCGCAACCAGCGCATCCGAACGCATTTCTCCGCTGATCGTAGAGCTGATGCTCTGTGAGGTTATGGACTTTTCTTCCACCCCAAAGCTGTCCTTTAATGCGGTATTTAATGCCTCGCGTTCTTCCAGAGAAAGCGTATGCGTCTTAATGGTGATCTGCGTCGTTCCCTCCACCTTGTTTGCCATGATATGATTGTCTCCGGTAATCTTTGACACCACCGGAACAATCTCACTTTCAATCTGCTCGATCGTAAAGTTCTTACCGAAATCAGCAGTTGTCGATGTACCGCCGACAAAATCAAGACCATAGTTTAAAGCTCCGCTTCCCTTCATCTCATGCACACCCATCATGACAAATCCGCTTGCGATCACAAGAAGCGATACCGTAAAGAATACTGCCTTCTTTCCAAGAAAATTGATTGCCTTGCGCTCTCTGGCACGTCCATAATATTTCTCATTCTTCAGTCCGAGACCATACAGCGCATATAAAATCCATCGCGTCACTACAAGCGCGGTAAACATGGAAAGCACAATACCGATCATTAAGGTATAAGCAAAGCCCTTGACCGTACCGGAACCAAGTCCCATCAGCACCACTGCCGCGATCAGGGTCGTGATATTTCCGTCCAAAATTGCAGACATCGCCTTCTGGAAACCGATTTTCACAGCGGAGCTTACAGTCTTTCCTGTTGCGATCTCCTCACGGATACGCGCAAAAATGATGACGTTCGCGTCCACTGCCATACCAATGCCTAAAATGATTCCTGCAATTCCCGGAAGCGTCAGTGTGATCTCAAACAAATACAGCGTCACGATGACCAGCCCCGTATAGATCAAAAGCGCCACAGACGCCGCCATGCCCGGAAGCGCATAGACAACGATCATAAACAGGATAACGAGCGAAAGACCGATCGCTGCCGCCTTTAGGCTGGAGGCGATCGCCTGACTTCCCAACTGCGCGCCCACAACGCTCGACTCAAGCTCCTCAAGCTTCAGGGACAGAGAACCGATGCGTATCTGTGTCGCCAATGTCTCCGCCTGCTCATAGGAGGTCATGCCCGTAATCTGCGCCGAGCCTCCTGTAATCGCCTCCTGCACCATAGGATTGCTGATCTGTTCACCGTCATAGACGATCGGAAGACGCTTTCCGACATTTTCAGCCGTCACTTCACTAAAAAGCTTCGCACCCTCCTCCGTCAGGCTTAACTGTACCACATACTCCTTATTTCCATAGGCATCCTCTGTTGTCCCCGCCTTCGCGCTTGCGACCTGATCTCCCGTCATATACACGGTACCGTCTGCAAGCTGAAACTCCAAAGAACCTGGATTGCCCAGTTCCGCCAAAATCATATTCGCATCTGATTCCCCCGGAATCTCTACCGTAATGCGGTCGTCTCCCACCTGATAGACAGATGCCTCCGTGCTGTATCCTTCCACACGCCTCTGCAGCTTGTAGATCGTATCGCTCATATCCTCCGCACTTGGATTTTCATCTAAAACCTGGTAGGTGATCGATACTCCGCCGGAAAGATCAAGACCTAGCGGTATACTCATCGTTTTCCCGATACCGGTGGAAGAAAGAATGATGGATGCCCAGTAGGCAAGTCCTGCCAGCGCCGCAAAAACTGCGAACAAAACAACTGCTGCTTTCCGTTTCTTCATATTCATAATTCTATTCTCACTTTCTAGCATTTGTATCACGCACAAATGACCGAACGCTATGCGGACGGTCATCTTGAAGCGCCATGTTCACTTACTATGCCTTAAACAGTATATCACAGCAGTATCTATAAGAAAAGTCTTTTTTTCAGCTCACCATTCCTCCTGCCATTCCCGATGCCGCGCACAGGATCAATGTTGTGGCTGCCCTTGTCAGATCTACCTCAAAGCCGCCTCCTACAATCGCCGATACTGCCATCAGCACTACAAAATAGACGGCTCCCGCAGATAAGCCCCACAGATATTTCTGCTCCCGCATCAGCTTCCCCATAAGAAAGCCGCCCACAAGACCGGAGATCACATAAATAACAACGATCCCGATCCTCACCGCCTGCTCCGTCAACTCCAGCTTATACAGCAGCAATGCAAGCAAAAGCAGCAGAAGTCCGCTGATGATAAACATCACAAACACTGCTGCAAATAACGCGTTTGCCGGACTCCCCTTTGCATCTGCCGGCCTGCTTCTTCGTTCCATCTTCATATCCATACCTGCCCGCTAAAATATATTTTAAATATATGCGATGGCAGTCCCCGATATGACTCTGTCCCTAAACTGCAAACACCATGCGGTAAAACGCCTCAAAAGAGCCGCCCGGTGCAAGTGCATTTTCATAAGTACGCTCTGCAATGCTTCCCTCAAAATCCTCCGCGTCACATCTTCCATACCAAGGCTCAATACATACAAACGGCGCGTCCTTCCCCTCCGGAGACCAGAGAGCAAACATCGGCGTGTCAAAGCAGACCGTCACATAGGCATTTCCTTCACGATCGAGCAAGGCAACCTCCCCCGTCTGTTTATGATCTGCCATATAAGTACAGTCATCGAAAAAGCCCGGAGTAAACAAAACAACTCCATCCGAAAGCTTAAGAACATGGTCCTCCAACACTGCCAGCCCCTCCTTGGAATTTCCATGATGATGCAGCTCATCAGTCAGTCCGCCAAACCGCAGACCATATCCAAGCTTATCCTTCTCCCCATGAATCGGGCACAAAAATCCGGGATGTGCGCCAATGGAAAAATACATGATCTTTTCATCCGTATTCTCCACGCACCAGCTAACCTTCACCTCATTTTCTAAAAGCTCATAGCCGATATGAAGACAAAAGGAAAACGGATAATTCCGGTAGGTCTGCTCATCTGAGACAAGCGCAAACCAGATGCTGTTTCCCGCCTGCGTATCGCAAGCCTCCGCCTCTCTGCCATCCACATACTCACAGGAAAACTCCATATCCCGCGCAAAGCCGTGCTGTCCCATCGCGTAGCGCTTTCCCTCATAAAAATACTCTTTATTTTTCGGCATTCCGACAAACGGAAAAAGAACAGGCGACGTGCGCTCCCAGTATCTTGGGTCTCCCTGCCACATATATTCCAGCCCGTCGCTTTTACGCTTTACCGACTTCACCTCTGCGCCGCGGGAATCAATCTCCACGCGCAGCGTTTCATTCTCCAAGAAATATCTCATCTGTCTCTCCTCCAGTCCCATTGTTTTGATTCCGCCTGCAAAAACTCCTGCCGCAGACAACGCCCCTGCCCGCGGCAATGTCTCTGTCAGAGCCTAATCTCTGACGCGGGATTCATACAGTGGCATCATATCTTACTGTGAAAATTATACCACACCTGCCACTGCAAAGGAAAGCCTTCTGTTTTTTCTGATACTACAGAACATAACGGTACATGAAAATAAAATGACAGATACTGCCCGCCATCACGAATAAATGAAAAATCTCATGACTCCCAAAATTTGCATGACGCTGATCAAAAACAGGGAGCTTTAGCGCATAAACGATTCCTCCCACTGTATAGATGATACCGCCCGCAAGCAGCCACAGAAAGCCCGCCGGAGGTAAGGTACTTACCAGTTGTCCGAATACAAAAACACAAACCCAGCCCATCGCGATATAGATCACCGAAGAAAACCACTTGGGACAGTTGATCCAGAGCATCTTGATCAGCATACCTGCAGCTGCGATCCCCCACACTGCGGCAAGCAGCGTGTAGCCGGCTGTTCCCCCAAGCACGATCATGCACACCGGTGTATACGACCCTGCGATCAGCACAAATATCATCATATGATCCAGCTTCTTAAAAATAGAAAGTATGCGTTTGGGTACAGTCACCGCATGATACAGCGTGCTTGCACCGTACAAAAGAACCATACTTCCTATAAATACCATCATTGCCCAGACGGCTGTCTCACTCCCTGACAAGCCCGCCTTTGCCAAAAGGGGCATCGCTGCTGCCCCTGCAAGCAGCATTCCTATAAAATGTGTGATCGCACTTCCCGGCTCCCGAATCGTAATCTGCATCACATATCCCTCCCTCTTAAAACCTACTACATCTCAATACATAGTTTTAAAAACTACTTGTTGTGTTTATACTACTCTTATTCTCTCAAAATGTCAACGCAGCTATTCTAAATTTTTTCTAAACCAAATTTTTCCATATCGCTATGCTTTTCCTGCTCATCCCACAACCACACCAAGGATTCCTATTATAAAAAAGAAGCCGTTGGGCAGGCAGATAAAGAATCTGCCTGCCCAACGGCTTCCGCTTATGCGCTTCCTGCCACAGGGTTTTCCTATAACTCACAATTATTTACAGTTCTTGGGAACGGAATGACATCACGGATATTTGACATACCGGTCAGGTACATCACGCAGCGCTCAAAACCCAGTCCAAATCCCGCATGTCTGGCAGAGCCGTATTTGCGCAAATCCATATAAAAGCCGTAATCCTCCTCATGCAAACCAAGCTCCCTGATCCTTTCCAGAAGCTTCTCATAATCATCCTCTCTCTGGCTTCCTCCGATAATCTCACCGATGCCCGGCACGAGACAGTCAACGGCAGCTACCGTCTTTCCGTCCTCGTTCAGCTTCATATAAAACGCCTTGATCTCCTTTGGATAATCCGTGACAAACACCGGACGCTTAAAGACCTCCTCGGTCAGATAGCGCTCATGCTCGGTCTGCAGATCCATCCCCCATGAAACCTTATACTCAAATTTCGCGTTATTCTTCTCCAGAATTTCAATCGCCTCCGTATAAGTCACACGGGCAAACTCAGAGGTTGCCACATGGTGCAGACGCTCCAGAAGTCCCTTGTCAATAAAATTATTGAAAAACGCCATTTCTTCCGGCGCATGCTCCAACACATAATTGATGATGTACTTAAGCATACTCTCTGCCAGAATCATATCGTCATTCAAATCCGCAAACGCGATTTCCGGCTCGATCATCCAAAATTCTGCCGCATGACGCGTTGTATTGGAATTTTCCGCGCGGAAGGTAGGACCGAAGGTATAAATATTCTTAAATGCCATTGCATACGTCTCGCCGTTTAGCTGACCGCTTACCGTCAGATTTGTCGGCTTTCCAAAAAAGTCGCGGCTGTAATCTACGCTTCCGTCCGCGCCCTTTGGCACATTGGCAAGGTCCATCGTCGTTACCTGAAACATCTCTCCGGCTCCCTCGCAGTCGCTCCCCGTGATGATCGGCGTATGCACATACACAAAATCACGCTCCTGAAAAAACTTATGGATCGCATAGGCAATCAGAGAACGCACGCGGAACACCGCCTCAAATGTATTCGTCCGCGGTCTTAAATGGGAAATCGTTCTTAAATATTCAAAGCTGTGCTTCTTCTTCTGCAGCGGATAATCGGGTGTTGACATCCCTTCAATCATGATCTGCTCCGCCTGAATCTCAAACGGCTGCTTCATCTGCGGCGTCTCCACCAGCTTTCCCGTCACAAGAATCGCTGCTCCGACATTGAGCTTTTCCACATCTTCAAAATTTTCCAACACATCGGAAAACACTACCTGCACCGGCTCAAAAAATGTACCGTCATTTACTACAATAAATCCAAAATTCTTAGAATTTCGAATGCTTCTGACCCATCCTCCAATGCTGACTGTCTTATCCAGATATGTTTCCTTCTGACGAAATAAATCCCTGATATTTACCAAATCCATACGTTCCTCCATTCTGCGCTCCCCGTCCCGCTTATCGCGGGAACAGCGTCTGCTTTAATTAAGATATTTTATCCAGACTGCAAGAAAAAGTCAATGCCAATCTTACGGAAGCTCTGTTTCTCCCACTGCCTCTGTACCTTCCTCGCTCTCCGCCAGTGTCGGATCAACCGTCACGTTTGTCTTTTCCAACACCTTTTCCAGTACCAGGTCATACAGATACAGCTCCTTAAAATACTTCGCTCCATATTTCACGTCTCCGTAACCGTACAGCCCATACATCGCCTCCGGCGACTGGTATCCGCCGCTGGCTGCCATATCCTTGGCGTAAGTTTCAAACTCGGCGTCGTCTACTGTAAGCTTCATGTCCTCGGCGATCGCGTCCATCACAAGCTCCAGACGGATTGACTGCTCCATATTTTCCTTCCAGTAAGCCTCCATTTCTTCGACCGTCTTTCCCTCATAGGTGCTGATATATTCCTCTAACTTACTCTCATCTCCGCCGCAGTAATACATAATGTACTGATTCTTATAATCACTCACCCGCGCCATCAGATAATCCTCCGGCACCTCTACCGTACAGTTGTCAACAAGATAGGACTGCAGAGCCATATAAGTATCACGCTGCTTTAAATATTCTGCCTGCTGCTCGAGAGAGTCACGGACTACCCCGTACATCTCATCGACAGTCTCTACCTGAAACTGCTCCTTTGCGAAAGCGTCATCGACATCCTCCAGCGTCATTTCTTTTTGAATGGAATTAACGGTAAAGGTAAACACAACCGCCTTTCCTGCAAGTTCCGCGTTGCCGTAATCCTCCGGGAACGTCACGTCGCAGTCGATGACATCACCGACGCTTGCCCCCTTTAGCCCCTCAGTAAAGCCTTCGATATAGCCCGTTCCTGTCACAGAAGCATTCTTATAAACATCAATCTTCTGATTCTTCGCGCTTCCGCCCTCAAATGCCTCGCCGTCAAGCTTGCCGACATAATCAACGTCTACAATATCGCCCTCCTCAATCGTCTTTTTGTCAGGATCGGCTTTATAAAACGGTCCGTAATTTGTGAACATCTCCGCAAAGGTCGTTTTGACCTCCTCATCGTCTACCTCGTAATCTCCCGTAATCGTAATCGAAACATTATTATAATCGCACAATTTCACATAATCGCTGCCCTTTAGATCAAAAGCGCTGCTTGCTGCCGTCACGGTCTCCTCTGTCTCCGTTTCCCCGACAGACTCCATCTCCGTACTTTCCACTGCATTGTTATTCTCTTTTGCACCGCATCCTGCGGCTGACACTAAAAGCATCGCTCCAAGCATCAACGCTACTACTCTTTTCTTCATAATTGCTTCCTTTCTATGCTTTCTGGCAAAAGGCTTTTGCCGTTTAACCTTACTAACATACCACAGTTCTCTCGAAAAAAAAAGACATGCGTCCAAAGTTTCACAAATGTTTCAATCCTTGATTGCTTTTTCCTATTATAAATGCTACAATTAGAAACGAATTTATTTTAGGGAGGATTTCATCATGAACACTTTAACCATTGTCCTACTGGTTATTCTCGCCATCATGATCATTGCTATGGTGGTCTTATATTTTCTTGGCAAACGGGCAGAAAAGAAAAAAGCCGAGCAGGATGAGCAGCTTGCCGCTGTTGCGCAGACAGTCTCCATGCTGATCATCGACAAAAAACGTATGCGGATTAAGGATTCGGGACTCCCGCAGGCAGTCATTGACCAGACGCCCAAGCTGATGCGCCGTTCCAAGCTTCCAATCGTAAAGGCAAAGGTCGGTCCCAGAGTCATGTCCCTGATCGCTGACGAATCAGTATTTGATCTCATCCCTTTAAAAAAAGAGGTAAAGGCAACCGTAAGCGGCATTTATATCACAAAGGTAACAGGCGTCAGAAGTTCACTGGAAAAGCCGCAGGGTAAGAAAAGCTGGCGCGCACGGTTAAAGGAAAAGGCAAACACCGCTGCTGCCGATCTCGAAAAAGAAAAAAAATCTAAGAAATCAAAATAATTTTCTCATACATAGGAATACCTATGGAGGACGATGGCAGACAACGATACCGTTATCTGCTCTCAAGATAAGAAAACTCCCGTTAAGCCGCCGCGCTTAACGGGAGTTTTCTTATTACTTATACGGATATGACCGGAACCGTCCACCCATAGGTATCGTCAATCCTTCCCCACTGGATACCTGTCAATGTATCATAAAGCCGCTGCGTGAGTGCTCCGATCTTAAAATCGTGGATCGTCACGACGTCGTCCCGATAACGAAGCTCTCCCACCGGAGAGATCACGGCTGCCGTACCCGTGCCAAATACCTCCTCCAATGTACCGTCATGACCTGCCTGCATCAGCGCATCAATGGAGACGCGCTCCTCATGTACCGGATACCCCCATTCCCTTAACAGATAGAGCATCGAATCTCTGGTGACACCCGGCAGAACTGTTCCGTCAATCGGCGCCGTATAGATCTCGCCGGAAATTTTAAACATAATGTTCATCGTCCCGACTTCCTCTACATATTTCCTCTGCTCGCCATCCAGCCAGAGTACCTGCGAATAACCAAGCTTTTCTGCCTTTACCTGTCCTAAAATAGAACCTGCATAGTTGCCGCCGCATTTCGTAAAGCCCGTCCCGCCTTTGACCGCGCGCACCAGCTCATCCTCCACCAGAATACGAACCGGATTGATGCCCTCCGCGTAATACGCGCCTACCGGACAGCAAATGATCATAAACCGATAGGACGTCGCCATATGCACGCCAAGCGCAGATTCTGTCGCAAACATAAAGGGACGAATATAAAGAGAGGTTTCCGGCTCAGACGGAACCCAGTCCGCTTCCACCTTCACAAGCGCTTTGACCGCCTCCACAAACATTTCTTCGGGAAGCTTTGGCATACAGAGTCTTTCATTGGAACGCATCATGCGCTTCGCATTCATTTCCGGACGGAACAGTTGAATCCTTCCCTCCGCTGTGCGGTATGCCTTCATTCCCTCAAAGGTCTCCTGTGCATAGTGGAGCGTTACACAGGCAGGGTCTAAGGTGATCGGTGCATACGGTTCAATCCTCGCATCCTTCCACCCCTCCTCCTTCGTCCAGTCCATCACAAACATATAGTCTGTCATGTATTTTCCAAAGCCAAGCTGCTTTTGATCCGGCTTTTCCTTTAAAATCTCTCTCTTGATAAATTTAATATCCATCCCAACGCCCGTCCTTTCTTTCTGCACCCCATTATGCTACTGATCCGTTTGAGTGTCAAGATTATTCCGCCAGTACCTTTTTTAATGGAATCCAAAGAACAAATGCATAGACGCTTCCGATCAGCGCCGTGATCAACTGCGTCACGGAAAAGGTTGCCTGAAAGACTGCCATTTTCGCCTCCATTGCTGCCGGGATCAGATTGGGAATCAGGATCATCGAAATCACTACGCCCATAAAGAGCGCCTTTGCCGCGGTACCCACAGCCATTCCCGCGATGATTCCGATATTCTCCCGTTTCCTTCTATAAAACAGTCCCACACCGAGCACAAGCAGCGCATTTCCAACCATAATACAAGGAATAATGGCAGGAATTGCCGCCATGATCGGACTTCCCGCAATCAGAAATGCCGTTACCGGCGTAATAACAGCCAGAATCATACCGCATCCGATTCCCACGCTTAAAACGGCGAGAATCAGACAGGCGTTGATGATCGGTCCGGTAATATACACACTCATGCTCTTGAAAAACTGACTGGCAATAGAGATTGCCAAAAGCACAGCCGTGATTGTGATTTGCTTTGTTGTAACTTTCATTGCTTCCTCCTTCTTGGCAGACCTTCTCTTTTGTTTCCATACTGCTGCATGTTTGTCTGCACTAACGAAAGCATAGTAATACAACTGCCGCATAAAATCAAGCATTTTCTGTCAGTTGTTCTTGTAAAATATCAATCTCTTAAATTGACAACAGTCACCTTTAATCTTGACATCGCTTCAATAGAATAGCGGATGCCCTGCGTTCCCATACCGGAGGATTTCACACCTAAAAACGGGAAGTGATCCGGTCCTCTTTCCGTCTTATTGTTCACCTGAACGGTACCTACCTCCAGTCTGTCTGCAATGTAGAAGGCGTCGTTGACATTCTCGGTAAATACCGAGCTTTGTAAACCATATTCGGATTGATTTGCTATTTCAATCGCTTCATCCTTATCTTTCACTCTGATGATCGGGAGGACCGGTCCAAATGGTTCTTCCCATGCAAGCCGCATATCCAGAGTCACCTTATCAAATAATGTTGGATAAACAAGATTTCCTTCTCTTGTGCCTCCCACGAGTAATGCCGCGCCTTTTTCCTTTGCTTCTGCAATCAGCTCCATCACAAAATCTGCGCTTTTTTCATTGATCAGCGGAACAACGTCAAGCGCTTCCGTTTCCATTGGATTACCGACTTTAAGTCCTTCCATTTTTTCTCTGAGCAGACTGACTAATTGATCTGCAACACTGTCTACGACAAGCACTCGTTTTACAGCCGTGCATCGTTGACCCGAATAAGAAAACGCACCGGAAATTATATTGGAAGCGGCGTGTTCAAGGTCCGCATTTTCCAGAATGATGGCGGCGTCTTTTCCGCCAAGCTCCATAAGAAGCGGCGTCATCGTTGTAGCTTTGGAAATTCTCTGCCCAACCTCGGTGCTGCCGGTAAAATTAATAAAATTAATTTCTTTATGCGTAGTAATATAATCTCCAATCTCGCTTCCCTTGCCCGTGACGGTGTTCAAAATGCCCTTTGGAAGTCCCGCAGCTTCAAAGATCCGCGCCAGATGAAGCCCGCAGAGCGTTCCCTGCGTCGCACTCTTTAAAATGACTGCATTGCCGATTACCACAGCCGGCGCTATTTTAGATGCAGCCAGATTGACCGGATAATTAAAGGGAGAAATGGCGAGGACAATTCCAAGAGGCTCTCTTTTTACAATTGAGATTTTATTGTTTTTAAATCCCGGAAAGCTGTCGCCCGGTATACTTTCCCCGGACATATTCTTTGCGCTGTCCGCCGAAAATCGGATAAAATCTGCAGTTCTTGAGACTTCTGAACGACAGCTCTTTAGATCCTTGGCAATTTCCATCATCATGATCTTCGCCAGTTCTTCTATGTGTTCCTCCAAAAGATCTGCCGCTTTATACAGCACTTCTGCTCTCTCACTTGTCGTCTTGTGCTTCCATTCCACCTGCGCCGTTTTTGCATATGCGACAACCTCGTCTACCTCCGCAGTTGTCATGGTTGGAACTCTGCCCAAAAACGACTGGTCTATCGGCGACTTTATTTCGATAAATTTACCGCTTGCGCTCTCTTTCCATTCGCCATTTACTAGATTTCTATATGACTGATTCTGGTCTTTTATCCTGCTAAACAATATACGTCCTCCTTCATAATAAAAATTTACAAGTGAAAAATTTGTTTTCTACTATTGCTTATATATAACAGTTATGGATATTCCTGTCAAGAATATCTGTCGGATATGCTTGTAACTTTTTGCAAAAGCAGGAAACGTGAAAGCCTTCATTTCAGCATCCGTCATTTTCTATTCTCCCATATTATAAATTAATACTTTTGCTCTAAAATAATGGTCTGAATCTTCAAATACAATCTGACCATGATAACGTTCTACAATATTTTCAACAATTCGCAGTCCCATCCCATGCTCATTTCTATTTTCCTTGGTCGTAAGATAGCTGTCCTCCTTCCGTCTTAATTCTCCTTTATATGGATTTTTAAACTCTAAATAAAGATTATTTCCGGACATCTTCGCTACTAATTGAATCTCTCGCTCATCTTCTTCCACTTTCTGTGTTGCCTCTATTGCATTGTCAAACAGATTCCCGACTAAGCTGTAGAGCGCAACATCATCCAACTTTATATCGTACGGTATCATCGTTTGAAGCTTCACCCTTATTCCATTCTTTTTCGCAACTGCTGCTTTATAATTCACAATCGTGTCAAAGCTGACATTTCCTGTGCTGGAAATATTTTCATCTTCTAATTGATTTTCTATTCCCTGCTGATACAGTTCCCTTATTTTGTCATATTGCTTGCGACTTAAATATGATTCGAGCAACAAACTTTTTTGCTTCATATCATGGCGATATTCTCTGGTTTGCTGCCAGACCTTACTCATTTCCCGCAATTTCTCTGCATAGCTTTCTACTTGCTGCGTCAAAAATTGTTTTTCTGCCTGATACAATGCTTTTTCCTGTAATTCATTATAATTATAGAAAGCAAATAAATTTATAACCAATACCATGACAGCCGCTATCAGCCTAACCCATATATGCTGGTCAACCAGCGGAACAAACATCGCCAATACGATGAAGATACTGCTAATAGGTATTATAAACACCTCTATCCAGTCTATTTTCCTAATAATAATATTTTTATGCTTTTTGAGAAATAACAACGCAATCTTTATTTCTACAAACCAGACCAGCTTCGATAAAATTATGTACATTAATATTGTCTGTGTGCTTTCCACCGTGTGCAAAAGATCTATTCCAAACATGATCCCGATAAAATAAACAATTAGCTCTGACAAAACACCGATCAAGCATAAAAACAGCACCAAAATCAGCTTAACCGGAATCGTTCCTTTATACAGCCATGAGAGAACGCCGAAAAACAATAGCGAAAATACTATCATGTTCATCCAAAATGGCAAATTTAAAAAGTATGTAAATACATTTGAAATAACATAAAATACTGACCATGTTATAATCTGCGGCATCGTATCCGCCCTTTTTCTCTCCAATGCTCTCTCACATACATTTCTCTGCATCCATACCGTGAATACTTCCACTAGCGCTAAAACTATCTGCATACCTCTCCCTCTTTACTTTCCAAGCATCTTTAGAGACATCAAACGTATCTAACCACTATCTGTTCTGCCAATCCCAGGAAATACACTATTAGCATAACATTTTTTTGCAAAACGACTTCATTATCATATGAATAAAAAAGAATGATGTATTTTCCAAAGTTCCACTTGCGTTTTCCTCAACATCTCTACATCATTCATTTTACCATAAAATGTATAATTTTTACCATTTACTAAATATATTTAAAACACTTTTTCAACTTTAAATGTAATTTTATAAAAAGGTGGATTTCTTCCTTTTAAACATTTGCTCTGCCTGCCAGACCTATCGGATCCTGCTGTGTATACTGACCAAGACTTGGATCATAGTACCGGAAACGGTTATAGTACAGACCGATTTCCTAATTCTCATACTGCCCCTGAAAACGGAACGGGATAAAGCACTGTTCCCCGGTCTTTGGAACTGCACTCCGATCACTGCCTTTCCCTCCGGTTTTCACTCTGCCGTAAATATCAAGCTCCCACTCCCAGACCTTTGTTCCCTCCCCGTCATACGCTTCTACCGGAGTGCCGAGGTAATCGCCAATGATGCTGTAATTCCCGATTCTGGTCATTTTTCCTCTCGGGATAAAGTCATCCTGAAATACCCAGGTGATCAGATTTTCCGGCTTTGTCTGCTCCGCTCTCTGTCTTGCCTTTTCCGCCTCTCTTTCCGCAAGCCGCTGCATAAAATCCGCCTGATACTCCACCTTGACTTTCGACTGTTTGCTGTCAACTTCACGCGTTTCCTCCCACTCATGGAAGGGTGTATTTCCGTCCCAGAGGAATCTTGTCACTTTCTCCTGGTTCTTATTCTTCGTGGTTACCGCCTTTTCTGTTCTTCTCCCAAAGGCGTCATATTTGAACCGGAGGGCGCTCTGATCCGGTCGGATCACCTCCTTTAGCATCCCGTTTCCAAAGTAAACATAGTCCCATGTATCGCCATTTGCCTCTATCTTCTTCACCAGATTTCCTTCTTCATCATAGAAAAATCTGTTTCCTTTGGTGACAAGCGCTCCATGACCTCCCTGATATTTGTTGCGTTTTTCCTTCAGGTCAATACCGGATTGCTCAAGACGGCTTCCTCCCCCATAAATGCGGTCGCTGTTATCCTGCGTCTCAAAGAGGTTTCCGACCGTATCTGTTGTTCGGAAGATCGTTTCAAATCCTGATTCTCTGGCACTTACCAAATTGCTGAACTGATCATAGGAAAATATGGTTGCTCCTTTCGTCAATTCATTGGTGACCCTCTTTAACTGACAGTTTACATCCCACTCATAGCTACGTCTGCGCTTCGCTTCCGAATAGCCGGTGATGCCGCCACTGGAGCTTCGCGGTCTGCCGACATCTCCCTTACATACGTTGACCTTATGAGAGATTGGTCTGCCCGTAGCGTCGTATTCCCAGCTACTGTAAACACCGCCGGAAACCAAGCGGCTCGTCTCCTGCCTCAATTTTTTTGTGCACCTTCTAAATATTTTTGATAATCGTCAAATGGCATAAGTTTTGATAGCTGCATAGTCCCATGACCAAGTTTATATGGAATATAGACCAAATGTGGTTTCACTTTCCGCTCACCCACCATACAATCCCAGTAGAATTCTCATCGCAAAAGCACTATTACCACAACTATGCAATTTGCTCTATACGACTTTTCTGACACAACGGATAAGAAGAAATAAACGGCTCAATTTTCTGTTTCATCTGATCAAAAGATTTTCCATAGAAATATAAGCCTGTCCATTGAGCACCTTCCCAATAACTATGCATCCTTCCTATCCCTTGCATCATCGCCTCCATTTGCTCTATCACATAATTTATATCACAATTCTGATAAACTTCATCCGATAGCTCTGTCCCATTTGAATAGTATGCCAATCCCTCTAATGTTCCTATTGGAATTTCTTCCGCTCCCTTCAAAATAGAACCTTTTGGAATACCAATTACATTTAGCAGTTCCACCAGTCTACTTATATTTTTTGATACATTCTCCGCCAAATCAAACTCTATATCACAAGATATAATCTCCCCGTCTGCATTTTGCACCGTACCCCCTCCTATCACTTCTCCCATGCCTTCTCTTTGAAAAATTTCCTGTAATGCATCTTCTAACTCAAACCTGTGAATCGGCTGAAATCGTGCATTTAATTTTAATATCCACTGCATAACCTTATTTCTCCTTCATCTTTCTTCTAACTTTATGACATCATAATATCAACATATTCTTTGTACTCTAAGGGTATCTGTCTATTGAAAACAATATCTTTCATCAGATCTACATTTTTACCAAATTTATAACAGAGATATCATCGTTCATTAGATTCTGGATAAATACGAATATTTGTTAATTCATACTTATCTATCGTCTCATCATCTGTCTTATACCCCTGGTGAGTACCGTTATAACATGGTTGTTTTGGATCATAAAGACTAACTATTAAAAGTCAAGTCTAAAATGAAAGTTTTTTATTTCAATAACATAACAAGTACTTCTATTCCTTTTTGAAACTTTTTCCAAAATATCTGTACTCTTATACTTATATTTGCTTCAAACAAAAACACTTCTTTTATGACATCCATTCGAAATATCTCATTTGTATCCATTAGGAATGTCATATATTCACAACTAATACTGATATAATCTGGGCTGTTCCTTGTAATCTATTTCTATCCCCATCTTTTCCTGAAACAAATTGCCAATATATTTCGCCCAATCTATCAATAATCTTGTCGTACACTTCCTTTTGTTCCATAAGGAACGTCTTCCCCATTAATAAATGACTTTTGAGCATCATAATCTTGAAAATTGTAAGCGCTAAATAATACCCGGTAGGGATAATACAAATGTTACAAGTTTATTACATTACTTAAAACCTTATTATTTAACCTATATTCTTCCCAGTTCTTCATCAGCTTTTCTTTGAAGTACTGTAGTCTTTGTCCCCATATACTGTTTAGCAGTATCTAAAATTTCCTTATCATTCCCTAGCATTTCTAGAACAGTAATTGATAATACATTTATTAAATGCGAATCATCACTATTTATTATTTCTTCAAAATATTTAAATATGTTTTCTAATAGTTGTTGTTCCCTATTTTCACTTAATAATTTTAAAATTAGTGGCATAAATATGTCTTCCATCACAACTGTTTCCAATACTTCACCATATTCCTTTATGCTTTCAATATATGCTTCCTTTACTGAAGGAAGAAACTCTTGCATTTTTTCAAAAAATTCTGCTGTTCTTTCACTCATAACCAGTACTCTCCTAATCAATTGTACAGACTTATTGCACTCCCAAGATCATCAATTAAAGCCTCTACAACATCTAAATCATTTAATCCTAGCTTCCCTGAACTTGCAAGTTTTTTTAGCTGTTTTAATCTTTCTGTCGCCTTAAGCAAATGTTTTGATGAACCTTTGCTAAACTCTTCAACAAGTATGGCTGCTGTACCGCCATCTCCTACAGTAGCTCCAGGTCTATAAAGTTCATTTACTATTTTGCTTAATTCTGAGTCTTGTACAGTAGTTAATAATTTTTCACGCGTAGAACCTGTTAATTCAGGTCTTGCATCTAAAAGACTATCTATTTTATTAGGACTAGCGTGTATACTACCCTCAATACCACTTCCCCCTCCCGGCAAAGCCTGCTGTGCCCAGCCCTGCACCGCTGCCGGATAT
>JAHZFL010000023.1 GCA_019421345.1 Roseburia sp.
GCATCTCTGCTTTTTAAATATTCAGTTGTAACATATGTATTGTAATCCTACAGATGTATGGCAGACTGCCGGAAAAAGTACTTGAGAAAGCAGGGGATGCTCCTATATAATATAGAGTGCGAAAGCAATCAAAGGAGAAAAGGATAGTTAGGAGAAGCAGGTGCTGTATTTTATTGTCAACCAAAGATCAAGAAGCGGAAAGGGGGCGAAAATCTGGAGAGAGGCAGAGCAGGTTCTGCAGCAGAGACATATTCCGTATCGTGCATGGACGACAGAATATGAGGGGCATGCGGGCGAGCTTGCGCAGAAAATCTGCAAACGAAAGGATGCGCAAATTTCTCTTGTGGCAGTCGGCGGAGACGGCACGGCCAATGAGGTGATCAACGGCATTACCGATTTTGCCCGCGTACGCTTTGGCATGATACCGACCGGATCGGGAAATGATCTTGCGAGAGGTCTGGGCATTCAGGGTAGCCCGGCAGAGTGCTTGGAGCGGATACTTGCTTGTCTGGAAGATGGCGATAATGCTTGTGTTACCATAGATCTTGGGCAGGTGAGCTGGGAGGGCGGCGCAAAGCGGCGGCTTTTTGCGATCAGCTCCGGCGTGGGCTTGGACGCACTTGTCTGCAAAATGGCGTTAAAGTCAAGGATCAAAGATTTTTTAAATAAAATTTATTTGGGAAAGCTGACCTATGTGGTGCTGACGGTACGGGCGCTGTTTACGATGAAAACCTCGGATGCGGCAGTACACTTCGACGGCGCGCACAAAAGGTATTACAGAAAAAATATCACGCTTGCCGTGATGAATTTTCAGGCGGAGGGCGGCGGCGTTTTATTTGCACCCCATGCGGATGCGACGGATGGAAAGCTTTCCGCGTGCAGTATCTACCGAATTTCAAGACCGCGTGCATTTCTTTCGCTGCCCTTTTTGGTGGCGGGAAAGCATACATGGATCCCGGGCATTGAGATCACGGACTGCGGAGTGTGCCGCATTCGGCTGAAAACACCGATGGTGCTTCATGCCGACGGCGAGTACTGTGCCGATGTGACGGAGGCAGAGTTTTTGTGTCTGCCCAAGAAGCTGCGCGTTCTTGTGTGAGAATCATGGTATAAATCGAACACCCCTTTCATACATTTTAGTAAGTATGGAAGGGGTATTTCTATGGACAGGAGTCAAAAAAAAGAATTTGATCTATACAAGGACATTCAAAACCGGACGAACGGCGAGATTTATCTTGGGATCGTAGGTCCGGTACGAACAGGAAAATCCACGTTTATCAAGCGTTTTATGGATCTGATGGTGCTTCCGTATATGGAGAATGCGCACGATAAAGAGAGAACCATCGACGAGCTTCCGCAGTCGGCGCAGGGCAAAACGATCATGACGACAGAGCCGAAATTTATTCCAAAGGACGCGGCGGAAATTACGCTTCCCGATGAGACGAAGGTGAAGGTCCGTCTCATTGACTGTGTCGGTTTTATGGTGGACGGAGCGACCGGACATATGGAGGGAAATGCAAGCCGGATGGTAAAAACACCGTGGTTTGATCATGAAATTCCGTTTGCGCAGGCGGCATCCATCGGGACGCAGAAGGTCATTGAGGGGCATGCAACGATCGGCGTGGTGGTGACGACGGACGCGACGATCGGAGAACTGGAGCGCGAAAGCTACATAGACGCAGAAGAAAAGACTATTCAGGAACTAGAGGGATTGGGGAAGCCGTATGTGATCGTGTTAAATTCGCAAAAGCCGTACAGCGACGACACGATGCGGCTGGCGGAGGAATTGAAGGAAAAATATAAAACCGCGGTCATACCGATCAATTGCGAGCAGATGCGCAAGGATGATATTTATCGGATTCTTGAGAGTATTTTGTATGAATTTCCGGTCGTTCGCGTCGAGTTTTTTATACCGAAATGGGCGGAGATGCTTCCGGCTGCGCATCCGATGAAGGCGGAAATGATAAGGACGGCGTCTGATATTTTAAAGGGGATGCAAAAAACCAAGGATGTTTATGGAAAGGTGTTTGAACCGGAGCAGTACGTCTCAAGGATTAAGGTAGAGGAGCTTGATCTGGCGTCCGGCTGTGTGAAAATCTGTATGGACGTCGCGGAGAAATATTATTATGAGAATTTAAGCGAGCTTGCCGGCGTGCCGATTTCGGGGGAATATGAGCTGATCACGCTGATCCAGGAGCTGGCGCGGCAAAAAAATTCTTATGAGAAGGTTGCCGAGGCATTTGAAACAGTGAAGGCAAGGGGCTACAGCGTCGTGGGACCCGGACTTTCGGATATTCGCATGGAGGAGCCGGTTTTGATTCGTCACGGCAATAAATTTGGTGTGAAAATGCGCGCCGTCTCGCCGTCCATCCATATGATCAAGGCGAATATTGAGACGGAAATCGCGCCGATCGTCGGGAGCGAGGAGCAGGCAAACGATCTCATCGCCTACATCAGGGAGGGACAGCAGAGTGAGGAGGGGGCGTGGGAGACAAATATTTTCGGAAAATCAGTCGGAGAGCTGATGGAGGACGGCATCCGCAATAAAATTGCAATGATGGATGATGAATGTCAGATGAAGCTTCAGGATACCATGCAAAAAATCGTGAATGACAATAACGGGGGTATGGTGTGTATTATTATATAATAACTCCGAAGCTTTTATAGAGCCGTGTCCACAAGATACGGTGAGCAGGGAGTTTTTTGGCGGTAAAAGGGGCGGGCAGAGCTTGCCGGAGCAGCTCAATAGGTCAGCCTCACAGATCATAAAAAATCGCAGTGCCGAATCGGATGATCGGTCGCTGCGATTTTGCTGTTTTTGCGGAAATCCGAAGGCTGTGTGTTTAGATGTGTGCCGGAAATTTACTCAGAAAATCCGACGAACCTGCCGTTTTTTGATATTATGGGAACGATCGCATTAAAATCTGGAAAAACAGAGGAGAGTATGCTACAATGATAAAATGATAAAAAGGACGCAAAAGGAGAGATAGGCTATGAATCAGGTATACGAGAAGCTGTTGAAATGCTATGAGTGTTATAAGGAAAGGATTGATTTTACCCCGAAGGTTGCGCTGGTGCTGGGATCAGGGCTCGGCGATTTTGCCGAGACGATACGCGTGGTGGACACGCTCGACTATCATGATATTGAGGGATTTCCGGTTTCCACTGTGCCGGGACACACCGGAAGATTTATTTTCGGCTATGTCGGCGAAGTTCCGGTTGTCTGTATGCAGGGCAGAGTGCACTATTACGAGGGATATGAGATGTCGGATGTGGTGCTTCCGGCACGTCTGATGAAGCTGATGGGCGCAGAGGTACTGTTTCTTACCAATGCTGCCGGGGGCGTGAAGCAGGGCTTCCATGCCGGAGACCTGATGCTGATCACCGGACAGATCGCGAGCTTTATTCCGTCTCCGCTGCGTGGCGCAAATATCGATGAGCTTGGCGTGCGCTTCCCGGATATGAGCCAGATCTACGATTTGTATTTACAGCGCGTGGCGAGAAAAGCAGCCGTGACGCTTGGCATTGACATGAAAGAGGGCACATATCTGCAGTTTAGCGGTCCACAGTATGAATCGCCGCAGGAGATCACGATGAGCCGGACGCTCGGCGCGGATGCTGTCGGCATGAGCACGGCGTGCGAGGCGATCGCAGCGAGACATATGGGCATGAAGGTGGTCGGCATTTCCTGTATCTCGAATCTGGCGTCCGGAATTTCCCCTGTTGCGCTTTCCCACAAGGAGGTGCAGGAGGTTGCAGACGAGGTCGCTCCGAAGTTTCAGGCGCTTGTGACCGAGATTATTACACAGATTGGAGAAATGTAGGATGAATACACGTTTTTATCATGCAAAAATCTTAACGCTGGCAGAGAACCACAGGTTTGAAGTCACAGAGGGCGAGCTCTGGGTGGAGGGCGATACCATTCGCTACGTCGGTGACGGAACGGATGAGACGCCGCTTGCATGGGACAGGGAGATTGACGCGGAGGGCAATCTCTTAATTCCGGGATTTAAAAATGCGCACACGCACACGGGGATGACGTTTCTGCGCTCCTATGCAGACGATCTGCCGCTTCATGAGTGGCTGCATCAGCAGGTATTTCCACGCGAGGGACAGCTCACCGAGGACGACGTCTACTGGCTGAACATTCTGGGCATTATGGAGTACTTAACAAGCGGGATCACTTCCAATTTTGATATGTACTTTTTCCCGCCGGTCAACGCAAAGGCTTCCGCGGACACGGGATTTCGCACCGTGCAGACAAGCGGGCTTAACAATTTCGGCGGAACAGTGGAGCTGATGGAGGAGAATTATCACATTGTCAATGAGCTCAGTGACCTGACCTCCTTTATCGTCGGCTTTCACGCGGAGTACACCACGTCAAGGGAGCTGATGGAGGGCGTTGCAAGGCTGGCGCAGAAGCTGAAATCTCCGGTCTGGCTGCACAATTCCGAGACGAAGATCGAGGTGGACGAGTGTAAGGAGCGCTGGGGCATGACGCCGACGCAGTTGACGGACAGTCTCGGTATGTACGAGTACGGCGGCGGCGGTTACCACTGCGTGTGGGTTGAGGAGCCTGATTTTGAGATTTTCAAAAGGCGCGGGTTAACGGCGGTCACAAATCCTGCGTCGAATTTAAAGCTTGCCTCCGGTATCTGTCCGGTAAAACGTTTTGTGGACGAGGGAATTGCCATGGCGATCGGCACGGACGGTCCGGCGAGCAACAACTGCTTGGATATGTTCCGCGAGATGTTTTTGACCTCGACGCTGGCAAAGGTGCGCGAGATGGACGCCGAGTGTGTGGGCGCAGACGAGATTTTGTAT
The DNA here is from genome assembly GCA_019421345.1 of Roseburia sp. Lineage (GTDB taxonomy): Bacteria > Bacillota > Clostridia > Lachnospirales > Lachnospiraceae > Roseburia. The sequence continues at coordinate 4,825 of JAHZFL010000023.1, forward strand.
ATGGCGACAGCGGGCGGCGCGCATGCGATGCAGCTTTTTGACTGTGACAGCCTTGCGGTTGGGAAAAAGGCGGACATAGTCATGATCGATCTTAAGCAGCCGAATATGCAGCCGGAAAATAATCTTGTGAAAAATCTGGTATACAGCGGCAGCAAGCAAAATGTGAAGCTGACGATGGTAAACGGCAGAGTGCTCTATGAGAACCAGAGCTTTTCCATCGGATTTGATCCGGCAGAAATCTATGCGCGCGCCAACGCCATTATCGGGCGCATGAAATAAGAAAAGAGGAAATTATGCAGGTGATTTTTGTACACCACAGTTGCTTTGTGGTCGAGGTAGACGAGAAGGTGCTGATCTTCGACTGGTTTGGCGGGGAGCGTGTGGAGGGCTATCATTTTGGCGGCGTGCTTCCGGTCTATGAGCCGGATACCCCCGTGTATGTGTTTGCCAGTCATAAGCATCAGGATCATTTTGATATGGATGTGCTGCGTCTGGCAGAACGCTATCCGAAAATCCGGTTTATTTTGTCAAAAGACTGTAAGATGAGTCCGAATTTTTTGAAAAAGCATGGATTTTCGCCGGACATCAGGGAGAAGATTACCTACGTTGCGCCTTGTGCGAAATATCAGGTGGACGAGCTTGCCATCGAGACGCTGCGCTCGACGGACGAGGGCGTTGCATTTTATGTGACGACAAACGGGGCGTCCTTCTACCATGCCGGAGACTTAAATAACTGGTGCTGGGACGGGGCGGGCGACCTTGTCAACGGCAATATGGCGGCAAATTACAAGGCACAGATCAGGCGGCTTTCCGGAAAGAAAATCCATCTGGCATTTGTGCCGCTCGATCCGAGGCTTGGAAGAAACCAGTTTCTTGGAATCGATTATTTCCTAAAGCATACGGATACCGATTATATTTTTCCGATGCATATGTGGCAGGATTATCGGGGAATTAAAGAATACAAGCGCAGGATCTCAAATCAGGCGATGGCAGAGCGTATTGTGGAGATTCGCTGTGAAAATCAGATGTTTGAGATTGCCGAGAAATAATGGGTGCTTGACGTTTGAAAAACAGTTGGGTTATACTTAATGATTGCAGAAAGGTGGAATAAATTATGACATTTTTTGGATGGTTTGTACATTATGCGTTGGTTTTTGCCGTTTTGGCAGTTGTGGCGGGTCTCGGCATTTTTGTCGGGAAGAAATTAAGCGACAAGAAAAACGCGCAGAATGAGGCTGCGGATGTGCATGATGCAAAATAGCAGCAGGAGATAAGAACAGAGTTTTTGGAGGACGAAGTCGTGAAGAAGTTTTATGGAGAAAACGAACTGCGCAGAATGTATCTGGAGTTCTTTGAGAGTAAGGGGCATTTAAAGATGAACAGCTTTTCGCTGGTGCCTCACAACGACAACAGCTTATTGCTGATCAATGCCGGCATGGCGCCTTTAAAGCCGTATTTTACCGGACAGGAGATCCCGCCCAGAAGAAGGGTGACGACCTGTCAGAAATGTATCCGTACTGGAGATATTGAGAATGTCGGAAAGACAGCGAGACATCTGACATTTTTTGAGATGCTGGGGAATTTTTCGTTCGGCGATTATTTTAAGCATGAGGCGATCGCATGGTCGTGGGAATTTTTGACGAAGGTGCTTGGTCTTGAGGAGGACAGGCTCTATCCGTCGATTTACGGTGAGGATGACGAGGCGTTTGCGATTTGGAACAAGGAGGTTGGCGTTCCGGCAGAGCGCATCACGCGCTTTTACCGTGATCCGGAAACCGGAGCTTGCGATAATTTCTGGGAGCACGGCGCAGGTCCGTGCGGTCCGTGCTCGGAGATTTATTATGACCGCGGAGAGAAATACGGCTGCGGCAGCCCGGACTGTAAGGTGGGGTGTGAGTGCGACCGTTTTATGGAGGTCTGGAACAACGTATTTACTCAGTTCAACGGAGACGGCAAGGGCGGCTACGAGGAGCTTGAGCAGAAGAATATCGATACGGGTATGGGCTTGGAGCGTCTCGCCGTTGTCATGCAGGACGTGGATTCCGTGTTTGATATTGACACGATGAAGGCGATCCGGGATAAGGTCTGTGCGCTTTGCGGCAAGACCTATCAGAGGGATGCACTGGATGACGTTTCGATCCGTCTGATTACGGATCATATCCGCTCGGCGACCTTTATGGTTTCTGACGGCATCATGCCGTCCAATGAGGGACGCGGCTATGTGCTCCGCCGCATTATCCGACGTGCGGCAAGACACGGAAGGATGCTTGGCATTGAGGGCTGCTTTATGGCAGAGCTTGCGGCGACCGTGATCGCCGAGAGTAAGGACGGCTATCCGGAGCTGGAGGAGAAGCAGGATTTTATTTTCAAGGTTCTTACGCAGGAGGAGGAGAAGTTCGGCAGAACGATCGATCAGGGACTCTCCATATTAGCGGAGATGCAGACGAAGCTGGAAGAGAAGGGAGAAAAGTGTCTCTCCGGCGAGGACGCATTTAAGCTCTATGACACCTATGGTTTCCCGATCGACCTGACGCAGGAGATTCTTGAGGAAAAGGGCTTTACGATTGACGAGGAGGGCTTCCGTCAGGCGATGGAGGTGCAGAGAAATACCGCGCGTGCTGCCCGCAAGGTCACAAATTACATGGGAGCGGATGTGACGGTGTATGAGTCGATCGACCCATCCGTGACCTCAGAGTTCGTCGGCTACGACAGAACGCAGACGACGTCAAAGATTACGGTTTTAACGACTGAAACCGAGCTTGTGGAAGCGCTTTCCGACGGTGAGGTCGGGACGGTGATCGTGGAACAGACGCCTTTTTATGCGACGATGGGCGGTCAGCAGGGGGATAAGGGTATCATCCGCACGTCGTCCGGCACGTTTGAAGTCGAGGATACGATCCCGCTTCTGGGCGGCAAGATCGGTCACATTGGTAAGATGACAGGCGGTATGATCAAAAATGGGGACGAGGCAGAGCTGATCGTGGATGCAAGGCTCCGCGCAAAGACCTGCCGCAACCATTCGGCGACCCATCTGCTCCAGAAGGCGCTGCGCGAGGTGCTCGGCACGCATGTGGAGCAGGCAGGCTCTTATCAGGACGGTGAGCGCACGCGCTTTGATTTCAGTCATTTTGCAGCGATGACGCCGGAGGAGCTCTCACGCGTAGAGCAGCTTGTCAACGAAAAGATTGCAGAGCATATTGCGGTAGATACACAGGTCATGACCGTCGAGGAAGCGAAAAAAACGGGCGCAATGGCGTTGTTTGGCGAGAAGTACGGCGAGAAGGTACGCGTAGTTTCCATGAGCGATTTCTCTAAGGAGTTCTGCGGCGGTACGCATGTGAAGAACACGGCTGATATTATCGCGTTTAAGATCATCTCCGAGAGCGGTGTGGCGGCAGGCGTGCGCCGTATCGAGGCTTTGACGGGAAGCAATGTATTTGCCTATTACCGCAGAGAGGAAGAAGAACTCCTTGCGGCTGCAAAGGCGGCAAAGACAACGCCAGCGGGACTGGCGGAGAAGATTGCACATATGCAGGAACAGATCAAGGCGCTCCAGAGTGAGAACGAGTCCTTAAAGAGCAAGGCGGCAAAGGAAGCGCTCGGAGACGTTATGGATCAGGTGACTGAGGTTGGCGGCGTGAAGCTGCTTGCGGCAAGTGTGCCTGGCGTGGATATGAACGGACTGCGTGAGCTTGGCGATCAGTTAAAGGAGAAGCTTGGTGAGGGCGTGGTTGTGTTGGCTTCTGAGGCAGACGGCAAAGTGAGTCTTGTTGCGATGGCGACAGACGGTGCGATGGCAAAGGGTGCGCACGCCGGCAATCTGATCAAGGCGATCGCCGGAAAGGTCGGCGGTGGCGGCGGCGGACGTCCGAATATGGCGCAGGCAGGCGGTAAGAACCCTGCCGGTATCCCGGAAGCAGTCGCAGAGGCAAAGACAGCGCTTCTGGCACAGTTGTCCAAGTAAATTGACTGAATATTTCAGAATTTAACAAAAACAGTTGACGAATCAAAAAAATGTGCTATAATTACCTATAGTGCAATGATTATGACCCAAACAGTTGATATGCACAATAAGCAACTGGAGGGAGGTTAGGTGTGAGATAATGTCTAGTGTAATTGTAAAAGAAAACGAGACTTTAGATAGCGCTTTACGTCGTTTCAAGAGAAACTGCGCGAAGGCAGGTATCCAGCAGGAGATTCGTAAAAGAGAACATTACGAGAAGCCAAGCGTTAAGCGTAAGAAGAAATCTGAAGCAGCTAGAAAAAGAAAGTACAATTAATGTATCAAAAGAGGTATCGCTATGCGATACCTCTTTTTGCTTGACATAAGAGTGGCTCGCGAAGCGTACCGCTCGATGTTGCTTTATAGGAAACTTCGTTCCCTATAAAGCAACATCCTCCGGGGGAACGCACTGCGGCGGAATGGAAAATACTGGGAAATCCCATCAATATCCAAATTCTTCTCCGATCAAAATAACCTTGATGCGGTTCTCAATAGCGCTCCGTCTTGTGATAACCACCTGATTGCAGATGCAGTCCGGTGAGAGACAATCGGAGCAGACGCCGGTGGCAGCGCATGGCGTGTTTTTTGAGAGACGCTTGCAGTTCATCGGCGTAGCGGTATGGTGTACGCGGCTTAGCGCCTCTGCAACATTGGGAACGACCTTGTTCATGCCGGCAAGGATAATGACATGCTCCGGTCCATAGATCAGCGCGGCAACGCGGTTTCCTGTGCCGTCGATGTTGACAAGCTCGCCGTCAGCGGTAATGGCATTGGTGCTCATAAAATAAAAATCGCAGGAGAGGGCATCGTGATAGAACTTCTTGACCTCCTCCGGTGATTTTGCCGCGGCACGGTCGATCAGACGGATACCAGGGGCGTGGCGCAGCGCCGTGAGCATACCGGTTTCTTCGAGTGTCATAGAACCGCCGAACGAGACGGTGCAGCCGTCTGTCAGATAGGAAAATGCTTGTTTTTCGGCTTCCTCAACGGTGGCGCAGTAGCAGCCCGCTATCCGCCGCTTCGCAAGATTTTCGATAACGGTAGCGGCAAGTGTTTCATAATGCATTTGCTTTGGATTCATCGCAGCAAACCTCCTTGTAAAAGCTTTACACATATCTCTGGGCAACAGTATAACATGTGACTTGACTTTTTTCTACAAGCAGATAAAATGAAAGGTGCTGCTTTGGTAAAGCAGTAAATACAACAGGAGGTACTAATATATGAGTCAAAATTTAAAAAAGATGCTTTCTTATTATAAGCCGTACCGCGGCATATTTTGGGCGGATATGTTTTTCGCCACGCTATCGGCGGCGATCGCGCTTGCATTTCCGCTGATCGTGCGCTATGTGACATCAACCTTGATTTATTTGGAGACAGGGGAGATCCTGCATCAGGTGAAGCTGCTGGCGGTGCTGCTTCTCGTGCTTGTGGCAGTAGAATGCTACAGTAAGTTTTTTATTTCCAATTATGGTCATGTGATGGGCGCTAAGATCGAGTACAATATGCGTGCCGAGATATTTGATCATTTACAGAGGCTGTCGTTTGGATTTTATGATAATCAAAAAGTCGGACAACTGATGTCGCGGATCACAACCGATCTGTTCGACATCACTGAGCTGATGCACCACGGACCGGAAAATCTGATTTTGTCGGTGGTTAAGATTGCGGGAGCCTTTGTGATCCTTGTAAGCATCAGTCCGGCGCTTGCGCTTGCAGCGTTTATCGTGCTTCCGTTTATGTTTGCCTACGCATATTTCCTTAATGGAAAGATGCGCCGTGCTTTTCGGCAGAACCGTGTGCGGATTGCCGAGATCAACGCGCAGATTGAGGATAATCTTTCCGGTATTCGTGTGGTAAAATCATTCGCGAATGAGGACGTCGAGAACAAAAAGTTTAAGGGAGGCAACGACGGATTTCTTTCGGCGAAAAAGAACAGCTATCATTATATGGGAAGCTTTCATGCCGGTCTCGGTGCGTTTACGACGCTGATTCAGGTCAATGTCATTCTTGCGGGAGCTGTCTTGATCGCAAGGGGCAGCGTAGATGTGAGCGATATGGTGACATTTCTTCTCTATATCAGTGTGTTTACCGATCCGGTGCGTACGCTGATTGATTTTACGGAACAGTTCCAGAACGGATATACAGGATTTGAACGCTTCTGCGAGATCATGGCGATCGAGCCGGACATCAAGGATAAGAACGATGCCGTGGAATTAAAAAATGTCAAGGGCGATATTGCGTTTGAGAATGTTTCGTTCCAGTATGAGGAAAATACCGAGCGGGTGTTAAAAAATATCAACTTAACTGTGCCGGCAGGTGCTTATATGGCGCTGGTGGGCTCGTCGGGGGCAGGAAAAAGCACGCTTTGTTCGCTGATCCCGCGCTTTTATGATGTGACGGGCGGGGCAGTTAAAATCGACGGAACGGATGTCCGTGACATAAAGCTTAAGAGCTTGCGTGAGCATATCGGAATCGTACAGCAGGACGTGTATCTGTTTGTCGGCACGGTCTATGACAATATCCGCTACGGCAGACCGGACGCGACGAGAGAGGAGGTCATTGAGGCGGCAAAAAATGCAAACGCCCACGACTTTATCATGTCGCTTCCAAACGGCTATGAGACAGACATCGGACAGCGCGGCATTAAGCTTTCGGGCGGTCAGAAGCAGCGCCTTTCGATTGCGCGTGTATTCTTGAAGAATCCGCCGATTCTTATTTTTGATGAGGCGACCTCTGCGCTTGACAATGAGAGTGAGAAGGTCGTGCAGGAATCGCTGGAGAGACTGGCAGAAAACAGGACCACATTTGTGATTGCGCACCGACTCTCGACGATCAAAAATGCGGAGCGGATTTTGGTGCTGACCGACGACGGAATCGAGGAGGAGGGCACGCACGAGCAGCTACTGGAAAAAGGCGGTATTTATGAGAAGCTTTATAACATGCAGTTCCAAAAGCAGCAGGCGTAATTTAGAAAAATATTCTAAAATTATCCATAAGATTTGCAAATAAGTGAGAAAACGAGTAAAATAAAGGTGTTTTTGGATTGTAATTTTAGAAAGGAAGCGAGAAGCAATGACAAAGATTGATATTATTTCCGGCTTTTTGGGAGCTGGAAAGACAACATTTATTAAAAAAATGCTGGACGAGGTGTTTACCGTAGAGAAAATCGTTCTGATCGAGAATGAGTTTGGCGAGATTGGAATTGACGGCGGATTTTTAAAGGACGCCGGCATTGAGATTACCGAGATGAATTCCGGTTGCATCTGCTGTTCTCTTGTCGGGGATTTTGGAAAAAATCTTCATGAGGTCATCCACAAATTTCATCCGGACCGCATTTTGATTGAGCCGTCAGGCGTCGGCAAGCTTTCTGACGTTATGAAGTCTGTGATGGATGTTGAGAAGGAAGAAGACGTTAAGTTAAACGGGCTTATCACAGTCGTTAATGCCTTAAAGGCAAGTAAGCAGATGAAAGCCTTTGGTGAATTTTTTAACAATCAGATTGAGTATGCGACGACAGTCGTGCTGAGCCGTACACAGAATGCCACGCCGGAGCAGTTGGAGCTTTGCGTCAAGCAGATTCAGACATTGAATCATAAGGCGGCAGTTATTACAACTCCGTGGGATGCGATCCGTGGTGAGCAGATATTAAAGGTTGTAGAGGGACAGGATTCGCTGGAGATGAAGCTGCTTGCGGAACAGCATGCACACGAGGAGCATCATCACGAGCATGGAGAGCACCACCATGAGCATGGAGAAGGGTGCGGATGCGGGCATCACCATGAGCATGAGGAGCACCATAATGAGCATGGAGAAGGGTGCGGATGCGGTCATCATCACGAGCATGGAGAGCACCACCATGAGCATGGAGAAGGGTGCGGATGCGGGCATCACCATGAGCATGGAGAGCACCACCATGAGCATCATCATGCAGATGAGGTATTTACAAGCTGGGGAAAAGAGACGCCGCACAAGTACACGAAAGAGAAGCTTGCGGATGTTTTAAAGACACTTTGCGAGACAGATGATTTCGGAGTGATTCTGCGCGCAAAGGGCATGGTGGAAGCCGTAAACGGAACATGGATTTATTTTGATATGGTTCCGGGGGAATATGAGCTGCGTGAGGGTGAGCCTGATTATACCGGGCGTCTTTGCGTGATCGGAACGGAATTAAAGGAGCAGGAGCTGGAGAAATTGTTTGAGCTTGCATAAGAATGGAGAGGAATATGCAGGAAATACCAATTTATTTATTTACCGGATTTATGGACAGCGGAAAGACGACGCTGATTCAGGAGACCTTATTTGAAAACGGCTTTGCAGAGGAGGGGAAAAGTCTGATCCTCTGCTGTGAGGACGGTGATGTTTCATACGACAGAGAAAGACTGGCATCTGTCAATGCAGAGCTTGTGATGCTTGAAAATGAGGACGAACTGACGGCGGAGCGTTTGGAGGAGATTCATTCCAAATATCTGCCGGATCAGATTTTCCTAGAGTATAACGGCACATGGGGCATGGATACGCTGATGGAGACAAAGCTTCCCCGCGGCTGGACGATCATCCAGTCCCTTGCGACGGTGGATGCGACGACCTTTGACCTGTATTTAAACAATATGCGGGCAATGATCATGGAGCAGCTTTTTTTGGCGGACGTTGTAATCTTTAACCGCTGTGACGATCATACAGACAAGGGAAAATACCGCCGCAATGTCAAAGCGTTAAACCGCAAAGCGCAGTTGGTTTATGAGCGTGCGGACGGAACGCTTGACGAGCGGGAGGAGGAACTGCCGTTTGATATTTCCGGGGAGCAGCTTGAAATTACAGATGCGGATTATGCGATCTGGTACATGGATTGCATGGAGAACCCGAAGAAATATATCGGGAAAAAGGTACATTTTTTAGCGCTTGTCTATAATCCCGACAATCTAAAAAAAGGCGTTTTCGTGCCGGGCAGATTCGCGATGACCTGCTGTGTGGATGATGTGACCTTTATCGGCTTTAAGTGTAAATATGCGAAAGAGGATGAAATCCCGCATAAGTCATGGATTGACATTACCGCAGAGGTGCGGTACGAGTTTGCGCGTGAGTATAAGGGAAAGGGACCGGTGCTTTATCCGGTAGAGATTCAGCCCGCAGAAAAGCCGGCCACGCCGGAGGACGAGCTTGTTTATTTCTCCTAAAATTTAAAATAAGGATTGACAAGTCTGCGTTAATGTATTAAAGTATGAAAACAAGAAAAACCGTTGAGAAAGAGTAGTAGGCGCTTATTCAAGATCAAAGAGAGCTGCAGGAGGTGGGATTGCAGTATGGAGAGAGGCGTTGAATGGACTTTTGAGGGCGGCCCGAACCGGAAACGGTGTAGGAGCCGACGGGAACCGGACCCGTTATCCATCCGGCATGTATGATAGTACATGAGTGAGTGGGCGACTGATCGTCAATCTGAGTGGTACCGCGATAATAACCAGTTTATTACCGTCTCAAGCAATAGCTTGAGGCGGTTTTTTTATAGGAAACTTCGCTCCCTATAAAAAAACCGCCCCGGGGGAACGCACTGCGGCGGAAGTGGAATTTGTCGCAAATGCGACCCGCCGCAGGCGGAGAATCTCGCTTTTGAGATTCTTTGTTTTTATAGGAAACCTTGTTCCCTATAAAAAAACCGCCCCGTGGGAACGCACTGCGGCGGAAGTGGAATTTGTCGCAAATGCGACCCGCCGCAGGCGGAGAATCTCGCAAGCGAGATTCTTTGTTTTTATAGGAAACTTCGCTCCCCTATAAAAAAACCGCTCTGTGGGAACGCACTGCGGCGGAAGTGGAATTTGTCGCAAATGCGACCCGCCACAGGCGGAGAATCTCGCTTTTGAGATTCTTTGTTTTATAAGGGCAGTTTGGGAGGGTGACGGATGATGGGCATCAGAGCAGCTTGTAGGCAAACCTATCTATCAACGCGGATTTTCAAAATTATTTTAAAATCTGGAGGACAGCAGGATGAGAAGAATGGGAAGGGCAGTGATTTTGGCAGCGGCAGCGATGGCGCTTGGGATTTTTGGTATGGCATCGTATGAACATGCGGGGAGCAAGGCGACTGTGAGCCAACGATCGGAGGCAATAGAGGATGCCGCAACGGAGGGCGGCGGAGCGGATGAGCCGAAGGTATATAAGGTCGGCATTGTGCAGTATGTGGACGACGCTTCCCTAAATCAGATCGTAAAAGCGATTTCCAAGGAGCTTGATCAAAAGGGCGCTGCGCTTGGAGTGACCTTTGCGTATGAGGCGTACACATTTAACGGTCAGGCAGATCAGACTATTTTGGCACAGATCGGAGCGGAGCTTATTGCGGATGAGGTAGATATTATCATTCCCGTCGCGACTCCCGCAGCCGTCGTGATGCAGACAGTGACGGAGGAGCGTGAGATTCCGATCGTCTTTTCGGCAGTTTCCGATCCGGTTGGAGCCGGGCTGCTTGCAGATATGGATGCGCCCGGAGGAAGGATCACCGGAACCTCGGATGCGATCGATACCAGGCATATTTTTGAGCTGATGCTTGCGGCAGAGCCGGAAATCGGAAAAGTGGGTTTCCTCTACGATAAAGGGCAGGCTTCATCGCTTGGCGCAATACAGGAGGCGAAGGAGTATTGCAGGGCGAAGGGGATCGTATTTGTGGAAAAGACGGGGACGAATACCTCCGAGATTTCCGCAGCGGCAGATGCGCTCGTGGCAGAGCGCGTAGACGCGGTATTTACGCCGCAGGACAATACGGTCATGGCGGCGGAGCTTGCGATTTTTGAAAAGTTTGTGGAAGCAGGGATCCCTCATTATACGGGGGCTGACTCCTTCGCGCGCAACGGCGCATTCTGCGGCAGCGGCGTAAATTATACAGAGCTTGGGACACAAACGGCGGATATGGCGGTACAGATTTTGGTAAATGGCAAAGAACCTGCCAAAATGCCGGTACAGACTCCAGAGAGCGGAATCGTCACGGTCAATACAGAGACAGCAAGGGCGGTCGGCATTGATCCCGCGATTTTTGCAGATAGGTGCAAGGAATTGCGGGAGACTGTCACGGCGGAGGAATTTGAATAAGGAGGCAAAGTATGGAGACGATTTTTACATTATCACTTGTGCAGAATGCCTTAGAGCTTGGGCTTATTTATGCGCTTACAGCACTCGCACTATTCATTTCTTTTCGTATTTTAAATATTGCGGATCTTTCGACAGACGGCTGCTTTACGCTCGGTTGCGCGGTCTGCGCAGCGGCAACGCTTGGAGGTCATCCGATGCTTGGGTTGTTTGCGGCGATGGGAGCGGGCGTCTGCTGCGGATATGTGACGTCATTTTTGCAGACAAGGCTTAGAATCCCATCGATCCTCGCGGGTATTATCGTAAATACAGGACTTTATACTGTCAATCTTGCGGTCATGGGATTTTCCTCGAATCTGAACCTGTTTGGCTGTCCTTCTCTTTTTACATGGGTAAGGGAGAAGGGGGCAGGAACGTGGTACGGGATTTTGACAGCGGCTGCCATTGTTTTTTTGGCGGGGAGCGGAATCCTCCTTTTTTTTCAAACAAGGCTTGGGCTTTTGATCCGTGCCGTGGGCGATAATCCGACCATGGTTTGTGCGGCGGGAATCAACGGAAACGGAATGATCACGCTTGCCTTATGTCTGTCAGGGATGCTGACTGCGCTCTCCGGCGGGCTTTTGGCGCAGTATCAGAAATCCTGCGACATCAATCTCGGAACGGGGATGGTGACGATCGCCTTGGCAAGTCTGATGATCGGAGAGACGGCAGCCGGCAGGGGAGGCATGGTAAGAGGTGTGCTCGGTGCAGTGGCGGGAAGCTGTCTCTACCGCATAATTTTAGCGGCGGCGCTTCGGATGCATGTTCCCGCGGAGTGTTTAAAGCTTGTCTCGGCACTGATCGTGGCGCTTGCACTTGCCGTCCCTTATCTGAAAAAGCAGACGGTGCTGTATCAGAGGCTGCGTTCCATGAAAGCAGAAAATGCAGTCTATCAAAAAGAATTATCCGTGTCTGACGAGGGAGCGGAAGGGGGCATGTGAGATGAAGGGAGAGACAATGCTGGTATTAAAAAATGTAAGTAAGACCTTTTCGCAGGGAACACCGCAGGAAAAACGTGCACTGTGCGAGGTCGGGCTGACGCTGGAAAAGGGAGATTTTGTGACGGTGATCGGCAGCAATGGAGCCGGAAAATCAACGCTTTTTCAGGCGCTTGCCGGGGCTTTTTTCATAGACCGCGGCATGATCCTGCTGGATGGAGAGGACATCACCTTACAGAAGGAGTATCAAAGGAGCAGAGTGATCGGGCGTCTGTTTCAGGATCCGCTGCGTGCAACGGCTCCGCATCTGACGATCGAGGAGAATCTGGCACTTGCCTGTCTGCGGACCTCCCATCGGCCGCATTTTAGAAGGATTGGAAAAGGGGAGAGGGATTATTTTCGGGAACGGCTGGCGCAGCTTGATATGGGACTTGAGCATCGCCTAAAGCAGCCCGTGGGGCTGTTGTCCGGCGGACAGCGTCAGGCATTGGCGCTTTTGATAGCGACGGCGGCAGCTCCAAAGCTGCTCCTGCTGGATGAGCACACGGCGGCGCTCGATCCCGTATCTGCAGAAAAGGTTCTGGGTCTGACAAGACAGATTGCGGCGGAGCAGGGAATTACCTGCCTGATGATCACGCACAGCATGGAACAGGCGCTTGGGTTTGGAAACCGGACAATTTTGATGGATCAGGGAACGATCGCTTTGGATATACGGGGAGAGGAACGCAGGAAAATGACAGTTTATGATCTGCTCGCACAGTTTTCGGAGCGCACGGGAACGGAACTTTGTCATGACGGGCTTTTGCTCTCTTGTGCCAAATGAGGAACATGAGCGGAAAATATGGGAAAATCGTTGAATTGTGGCGTGTTTTCCTTTATGATAGAAAAACGAGGGTAATAAGTTGGAGAGATAAAGGAGGTCATAGATGTATCCGATCATTAAGAAAGAAAAATTAGCGGATAAAATATACCTTATGGACGTTAAGGCGCCGCGTACGGCAGAGCATTGTGAGCCGGGACAGTTTGTTATCGTAAAGCTGGATGAGGAGGGAGAGCGGATTCCCCTGACGATCTGCGACTATGACAGACAGGCGGGAACAGTGACGATCGTATTTCAGAGCGTTGGGGCTTCCACGGAGCGTATGGCTTCTCTGGAGGAGGGTGATGCATTTATGGACGTTGCGGGACCGCTGGGGCGTCCGTCTGACCTTGTCCATACGGAAATCGAGGAGCTCAAAAAAAAGAGGATTTTATTTATCGCGGGCGGGGTTGGAACAGCTCCGGTATATCCGCAGGTGAAATGGCTGCATGCGCATGGTATCGCCTGTGATGTGATCATGGGTGCAAGGACGAAGGAGTTGTTGATTTTGGAGGATAAGATGCGCGAAGTGGCGGCAAACCTCTATGTGGCGACGGACGACGGATCTTATGGCTTCCACGGAACGGGAACTACACAGCTTGAGGAGCTCTGGAAAAACGGCGTGCGCTACGACCATTGCGTCGCGATCGGGCCAATGATCATGATGAAGTTTGTGTGCCTTTTGACAAAGGAGCTTGGGATACCGACCGTTGTATCCACAAATCCGGTGATGGTGGACGGGACAGGGATGTGCGGCGCGTGCCGTCTGATCGTCGGCGGAGAGGTAAAATTCGCCTGTGTGGACGGGCCGGAGTTTAACGGTCATCTGGTAGATTTCGATCAGGCAATGCAGCGTCAGCGCCAATATCAGACAGAGGAAGGCAGAGCGAAACTCAAGCTGGAGGAAGGCGATACACATCACGGCGGTTGTGGAAACTGTGAATAGGAGGCAGATATGGACGTATGGAGCAGTGTTCCGGTTCGCGAGCAGGAGCCGGAGGTTCGCGCGGCGAATTTTGAGGAAGTATGTTTTGGATACAATGAGCAGGAGGCGATGCAGGAGGCATCGCGTTGTCTGGATTGTAAGAATCCCAAGTGCAGGCAGGGGTGTCCGGTTTCGATCGACATTCCAGGATTTCTCGTGCAGGTAAAGGAGGGCAATTTTGCGGAGGCATACCGGATCATCAGTGATTCCTCCGCACTTCCGGCAGTCTGCGGACGCGTCTGCCCGCAGGAGACACAGTGCGAGGGAGTATGTGTCCGCGGCGTGCGGGGAGATGCGGTTGCGATCGGAAAGCTGGAGCGTTTTGTGGCGGACTGGGCGAGGGAGCATGGAATCCGCCCGAAGGCAGAGGCAAAAAAGAACGGGCGGAAGGTTGCCGTGATCGGATCGGGCCCTGCGGGACTGACCTGTGCGGGAGAACTGGCAAAGCTTGGCTATGACGTGACTATTTTTGAGGCTCTGCATGAGGCGGGCGGCGTGCTGGTATACGGAATCCCGGAGTTTCGTCTGCCAAAGAAGGACGTGGTGGCGGCGGAGGTGGAAAATGTTCTTTCACTTGGCGTAAAGCTTGAGACAAACGTTGTCATCGGAAGATCGGTCACGATTGACGAGCTGATGGAAAAGGAAGGCTTTGAGGCAGTTTTTATCGGTTCCGGTGCAGGGCTTCCTCGTTTTATGGGCATTCCCGGCGAACAGGCGATGGGCGTTTTTTCCGCGAATGAATATCTGACGAGAGCCAATCTGATGAAGGCATGTCAAGAGGGGTATGAGACGCCGCTTGAGACGGGGAGCAGGGTGCTTGTCATCGGAGGCGGCAATGTTGCGATGGATGCGGCGCGCACGGCAAGAAGGCTTGGCGCAGAGGTACATATTGTATACCGGCGCGGGGAGGAGGAGCTTCCAGCCAGACGCGAGGAGATTCATCATGCGAAGGAGGAGGGGATTATCTTTGACCTTCTGCAGAATCCGACGGAGCTGCTTGTCAATGAGAGCGGGCGCGTGACGGGAGCGAGACTTATTCGGATGGAGCTTGGAGAGCCGGATGAATCGGGAAGAAGAAGTCCGAGAGAAATACCGGGCTCGGAGTACACGATGGATGCGGATACGGTGATCATGTCGCTTGGCACTTCGCCAAACCCGCTGATCTCGTCGACGACAAAGGGACTTGAGACAAACAGGAGAAAATGCATCGTTGCAAACGAGGAGAATGGCGCGACCTCAAAGCCAGGTGTTTTTGCCGGCGGAGACGCGGTAACAGGAGCAGCGACCGTGATTCTTGCAATGGGAGCGGGAAAAGCTGCCGCTGCGGGAATTGATGAATATCTGCGGGGAAAATAAAGGGCTTTGGCAGCGCAAAGCCGCGGAATAGAATGATGTTGAAGATGCAATGAGGTAAAAAAGAGTTTCGTATGCGAAACTCTTTTTTACTTTATGGGAAACTTTGTGGAGGTATTGTCCGGCAATCATGCGCGGTGGGGCAAAAGTGTGTTTCCTTTTCTGTCAATTACAACGCGAGAGTATGTGAAGCACACGTTTGCTGCTTGACTATTATCAAAAATAAGAGTATTATCATAAGTGATAATAAAAAGGAGGGATTCGATGGAGTTTTCGGAGCTGGCAGGTGTTGTGATGAATCCGGTGCGCCAGCGCATCATACAATATTTGATTCTGCACGGGGAGGGAACCGCAAAGGAGATGCAGGCGGAGCTTTCGGATATTCCTGTTGCAAGTCTCTACCGTCATATCAAGAAGCTGCATACGGCAGGGTGCATTCGGGTGACCGAGGAGCGCAGTGTCCGCGGCGCGGTGGAAAAGACGTATGCGCTCGTGGAGCATCCGTTTTCGGGGGAGCCGCAGGGGAAGGAGCTGGGAACGATCCTGTATAGCCTTCTGCTGTCGCTTCAAACAACGTTCCTGCAATATTTTGAACGGGAGGATGCGGACGCAAAGCGTGATATGCTGCTGATGCAATCGACCACGCTGCTGCTGACAGATGAAGAATTTGCAGAGCTTTTGCAGAAGATGGGAGAGTGCTTTGCGGAAGTGGCGCAAAACAAACCGAAGGAGGGAAGAAAGCAGCGGCGCGTTACATTTATTTCCTCGCCGGGTGAGGA
The DNA here is from genome assembly GCA_019421345.1 of Roseburia sp. GTDB lineage: Bacteria > Bacillota > Clostridia > Lachnospirales > Lachnospiraceae > Roseburia. The sequence goes on from JAHZFL010000023.1 coordinate 20,852, forward strand.
GACATAGAAGAAGGAGGAAGCAGAATGCTTACAATACAAAATCTCACAAAACATTATAAGGGAAGCGACAAGGGGATTACGAATTTAAATCTACAGCTTGATGCCGGCGATATTTATGGGTTTATCGGGCATAATGGAGCCGGAAAGACGACGACGCTTAAATGTGTGGCGGGTATCCATGTTTTTGATGCGGGCGAGATTTATATTGACGGCCTGTCCGTGCGCAAGGATGCGATGGCATGTAAAAGGAAGATTGCCTATATTCCGGACAATCCCGATTTATATGAGTACATGACAGGAATCCAGTATCTGAATTTTATCGCTGATATTTTTGGCGTGTCAGCGGCAGAGCGGGAGGAGCGTATCCGTACCCATGCAAAGGAGTTTGAAATCAGTGCGGCGCTGGGGGAGTTGATTTCTGCTTATTCTCACGGGATGAAACAAAAGCTTGCGATTATTTCGGCGCTGGTGCACAAGCCAAGGCTGTTGATTTTAGACGAGCCGTTTGTCGGCTTAGACCCAAAGGCGTCTGTCGTGTTAAAGAACACGATGCACAAGCTCTGTGAGGAGGGCGGCGCTATTTTCTTTTCCACGCATGTGCTGGATGTAGCGGAGAAGCTCTGTAATAAGGTTGCGATCATCAAAAACGGAGAGCTGGTTGCGTCAGGGCGTATGGAGGAGATTGTTGCAGAGGGAGAGACGTTGGAATCCAAATTTCTGGAGGTGGCAGAGGATGATCGGGCAAATTAAAATATTGATGGGCGCTTCGATTTGCAATTTTTTTAATATCAATGTCGCGCGCTATTCGAAGGACAAAAAGAAGCGCGCGGGTATTTTTGCGGTGGCAGCCTCCTGGGGTGTGCTTGCGCTTATGCTCTGCTTTTATGTGGGATTAGGTGCGTACGCCTATGTTTGGATGGGATTTGGAGAGATTCTTCCCGTCTATCTGACTGTGCTTGCATCGGTACTTATTTTTTTCTTTGGAAGCTTTCGGGCAGGCAGTACGATCTTTGCACAAAATTCTTATGATATGCTCTGTTCGCTGCCTGTTTCTAAGACGGCAATTGTGATCAGCCGTGTGCTTGGCATGTATGTTGCTTATCTGCTGCTTGCCTTGCTGGTGCTGCTGCCGGGACTTGGCGTTTATGCCGGATTGCTGCGTCCGCCGGCTTCCTTTTATCTGCGTGCGATTCCGTTCGCGTTGTGTCTGCCGCTTCTTCCGATGGCTGGGGCTATTCTGTTTGGGGCGGTTGTTACAGGGGTTTCGGCGCGCATGAAGCACAAAAGTCTGGTGGCTGCCGTTTTGACGATTCTTTTGGTAGCCGCATTGACTGTCGGAGGGGGTACGCTCTCTATAGCGGGAGATTCGATGGAGTTTCAAATGACAGAGGAAATGTTTTTGCATGTCTCAGGTACGGTGAGATCTGCGATGGCAAAGCTTTATCCTCCGGCAGTATGGGCGGAGAGGATGCTGCTTACGGGAGATGTGTCCGCGGGAATCTGCTATATCGGCGCATCGCTAGCCTCTGTCGGGATCGTGCTTGCAGCCGTTATCAAAAGCTTTCCGTGGGTGATGAAAAATCTGCGCCGGACGGAAACAGGGCTTCCTTATCAGATGGGGGCGATGAAGGAGCGGTCACCGCTTAAAACTTTATTTGTTAAGGAGTGGAAACGCTATACGGCATCGACTGCTTATGTGGTCAATACGATCATGGGACCTGTCATGATGCTGCTGCTTGCCGGAAGTATCTTTTTTGTGGGAGCGGAGAGAATCACAGAGCTTTTATTCGTGCCGGAGGAGCTTGTGCTCCGTGTGCTGCCGTTTCTTCTTGCGGCAGCCTCCTGCATGATGACGACGACGGCGACATCCATTTCGTTGGAGGGAAAGCAGTGGTGGCTGATCCGAAGTCTGCCGGTTTCATCCAAGGATGTTTTTACGGCAAAGGTACTGCTGAATCTGGCGGTCATTGCACCGTTTTATCTCGCGTCGGAGGTTTTGCTTTTCGCAGCCTTTTTGCCGGCGGTGTCGGAGGCATTCTGGCTGCTTGTGCTGCCGCCGGTACTGATGACGTTTGCCTGTGTCTTTGGGATCACCGTCAATCTGCGCTTTCCCGTTTTTGACTGGGATCAGGAGGTGACGATCGTCAAGCAGAGTGCCTCTGCCTTTTTAGGAGGGATCGGAGGCTGTCTGCTGATCCTTGCATGTGCCGTTCCTGTCTTTTTGACGCCGCCAGAGCTGGCGTTTGCAGTGCGCCTGATCGTTGGTTTTGCGGCTTTGGCCGGCACACTGCTTTTGTATCAGAAAAATGCGCGGGTCAGATTGACAGAGGTGGAGTAGGAGCGGACGGGGAGGAAAAGGAAAATTCATGCGAATCAGTGGAGCTGCGGCGGTAGGCAAGGGGCGTTGCGCCAAAGCGCTCCCTAAAAATCCGATAAAAGTAGGTTCTGTTCGCGTAGCCTAATTCCTGCATGATTTCCCCAATGCTTTTGCTGCTGGTAAGAAGCAGGTGCGCCGCCTCCTCCAGACAGATCCCCTGCGCAAGCGCAGTCAGGGTACAGCCGCGGCGGCGTTTTACGATGCGGTTTAAGTAGTCTCTCGTATAGTGCAGGAGCGCTTCAAGCTCATCGTAATCAACGCGTCCGTGGTGGTTTTGCAGATAGAGAAGAATCTGGTTAAAAATAAAATCTTCATTGGAGCTTTTGAGACAAATGGGATGAAGCTGATAGCAATCCTCCGCTGCAAGGAGTGAAAACAGTCGCGCAAAATAGCCGCAGACGATGGGAAAGCAGCCGGGGGATTGTTTTCTTGTCTCAAGAATCATACGGGCAAAAAGCACCTCTGCCTCATCGCGAAGCTCACTTGCCGGCTTAAGCGGAATAAAATCGAGCATTTTCTTTTCAAATGCCGGATGCTCTTTTAGCAGGGAGATAAGCCGGCGGGAAACGGGATTGGTATTTTGTCTGCAGGAAAAATCAGGGGAGAAGCATACGTCGCCGTCTAAAACCGTCTGGATAAAGGCGTCGGAGAGCAGGACAAAGACAGCCTCAAAGTCTGAGGAAAAGGATTCCACATGACGGATATTTTTACTCAGGATGCAGCAGGAGCCCTCGGTGTAGGTGTGACAGTAGTCCTCGATAAATTGTGTCAGCGAGCCGCGCAGCACATAGATAAGCTCCAGAGAATCATGGCGGTGCTGTGGTCGTTGATCAGGATGATAAAGCTCCGTTAAAATCCCCGACTGTGCCGTAAAAAAGCCGGGCGCAGTCTGTGCGTGAAAGACGAGGCTGTCCGCAGCGTCAAATTGCTGCACGGTAAACAGGTATGTTCCGTTCAAATTAAAATATTCCCCCTGCCTGTCGTTAGCGTGAGAGATAAACAGGGGGGACTTTGCTTTTGTCATAATCATTTCTCCGTTCAAGTACAAAGTTCTTATGTTTAAAAATCCGGTTTTGGTTATAAAAAGTCACAGGAGTTCGATGCACGTTATTGTGAATTTCCAAGAAAATTTCTTATAATTTATCTATCATTATAAAATGTATTGGGAAATAACGCAAACATTTTATATCTGAAACAGGAGAGGAGAAAAAGGAGATGGAACAGAAAAAATATCTAAAGGGATGGCAGAAGCTGGCGTACGGCGCCGGGGATTTCGGGTCTAATTTTATGTATACGTTTGTATCCTCGTTCGTAGTCATTTATCTGACGGATACGGTAGGATTAAATTCAGGCATCATAGGTACGCTTATGCTGGCAAGCAAATGTCTGGACGGCGTAACAGACATTTTTTTCGGGCGGCTTTTGGATCGGACAAAAAGCAAAATGGGAAAGGCAAGACCGTGGATGTTTTGGTCAGTATTTCCGCTGGCAATCTGTGAGATTTTGTTGTTTGCGACGCCGCAGATGGAGCAGGGACTGCAGTATGCTTACTTTTTTGTAGTCTATACGCTGTTAAATTCTATTTTTTATACGGCAAACAATATTTCCTATGCAGCTCTGACGGCTTTGATCACGAAGAATCCGCACGAGCGTGTACAGGCGGGAACCTACCGGTTTATGTTTGTGATGCTTGCGGGAATTATCATACCGTCTGTCACGACGGGACTTGTTACCGGCTTTGGCGGAGGCGCTGCGGGCTGGAGAAACGTGGCGCTTCTTTATACGGCAATTATGGTCGTGCTGAATATGGTGGTGGTATTTTCGGTCCGGGAAGTAGCCGACGAGGAAGAAAAGGCGGCAGATTCCGAGGGAATCACATTCTTAAAAAGTATGCGTCTGCTGTTTAGCAACCGTTATTATCTGCTGATTCTGGCATTTTATCTGCTGCAGTACGGGATGCAGGGAATTACAAACGGGGTTGGTATTTTCTTTTGTACCTATGTGCTAAAGAATCCTGACGCGCTTGGACTTTTATCCTTTGCGGGAATGATCCCGATGATCCTAGGGCTTGCGGTAACGCCGGCGCTTGTAAAAAGATATGGCATCTATCGTGTCAATCGTGCGGGAATGATTTTTAGCGCCGTATTCGGACTGGTATTTATCCCGGTCGGTTATATGGGGAATTTTCCGCTGATGCTGGTTGTGCTTGCACTCCGCGGACTTGGCATGAGCCCGATGCTTGGAACGTTAAATGCCGTGATCGCAGATGCGTCTGCCTATACCTTCCAAAAAGATCAGGTACACCTTGACGGAACGATGTTTAGCTGCTCCTCGATGGGGATCAAGCTGGGAGGCGGTCTGGGAACGGCGCTGTTTGGCTGGCTGTTAAGCTTCGGCGGATATGAAAACGGCGCAGCAGTGCAGAGTGCGTCAGCCATCGGCATGATGCAGGTGATGTATATTGTAATTCCGGCAGTGATCTGTATTCTGATGCTCGCAGTCATTTGGGGACTGGATGTGCAAAAGGGTATGGAGCGTTTGAAGAATTAAGGAAAGGGCAGAGGAGAGCGGCATGAAACCATCTTTTTTTCTGAAAACTATACGAAAACAGAAGTGGAAGGAAAACGAGCAGCATTTTGCGGCGAAGCAGCTTGCCTATGAGGTGCAGGAGCAGAAGAATTTAAATTATATGGGGGATGAAAATACATTTCATACGATGGATTTTTACGGACCGCCCGGAAATGATGAAATACTTCCCGTTATCTTACAGATTCACGGCGGCGGCTATATTTCCTGCGATAAGTTTTTAAACGAAGCGCAGGGAAAATATTTCGCGGCGCATGGATTTCGTGTGATGAATATCAACTATTCGCTCCAGCCGGAGGCGGATTTTATCGGGGCGATGCAGGACATTTTCTGTGCGCTTCACTGGCTGGAGGAGCATGCAGCCGACCAGAGGGTTGACCCGGAACAGATTTTTGTCTATGGCGACAGCGCCGGCGGTCATTACGCCATGCTTGCCGGTTTGATCCAAGACAGCAGCGCCATGCAGGAATATTATCAGATTTTGCCGTTGAAACACGGAATACGTGGCATTGCGGTGAGCTGCCCGATGTATGAGATTCACAGCCTTCTGGAAACACGAAGTCTGGAAAATCTGCTGATGCGGCGTATGCTGCTGCCCGGAAAGCGGAAAACGGATAAGCGTTATCTTGACAATGTCTCGATTCCTGCGATTCTTGCAAGAGAAGAATTTCCTGAAATTTTTCTCCTGACGACCCCGACGGATGAGGTGCTTTATGAGGCGGTGAAAAAGCTTCATGAACTGCTAAAGGAAAAGGGCGTCTGTCACCGTTATCGGGAATATACCTCAGAGGAACGGACACTTGGACATGTGTTTCATGCGACAGACCCGGAGTTTTCGGAATCTGAGAAAGCGAATAATGATATTTTGCAGTATTTTCGCGAAAAGAGCAGAGAGTTGCGCTAAAAAACAACGAGTGACACGCTTTGCGAGCCACTCTTATGTCAAGAAAAGCACTGCGGCGGAAGGGAACTGTGTTGCGGCTGCGACCCCGCCGCAGGCGGAGAATCTCGCAAGTGAGATTGTTGTAATGACATGGGGAAATTGCTGCGCAATCCCATGTCATTACAACACACTTCGTGTGAGGATGCACACGCGCATGAGAGGAAGTATTGCCTGGCAATCATGCGCGGCGCGGGAAAAGTGTGCTTCATTCACAGTTTGTTACAAAGCGAGTGTGTGCGAAGCACACTTTTTTATGACATAGGAAATTGCTGCGCAATCCCATGTCATAACAACACACTTCGTGTGAGGATGCGCACACGCATGAGAGGAAGCATTGCTTCACGATCATATGCGGCGCGGGAAAAGTGTGCTTCATCCACAGTTTGTTACAAAGCGAGTGTGTGCGAAGCACACTTTTGTTGCCATAAGAGCGGCGCGCAAAGCGTGTCGCTCGTTGTTGATATGAGTGGAACGCAATGTGTTCTGACCGCTGCGTAGAGACCGGCTATTCAAGATTCAGGTAGCGGGTCTGAATGACGATGCAGGTAATATAAAAGCCGACTGCAAAGAGCACGGTTATAAACATCGACAGAATTGACGGCGGCGAGAACAAAATCTCTGAAAGCTTGTCGACCCCCATAAAATAATTCGAGAATGAAAAGCTGAACAGGAACATGAGCATGGTGGCTATGATCTGTTGGATGAAGTTGATGACAATGCCGGCGGCAAAGGCACCAAGAACCTTGTGTCCTGTAAATAGCTGTCCGATGGAAATGCTGGCAAAGACCATCAGCAGGTAAGAGAGACAGCCAAAGATCATGGAAATAGCAATAAACAAAATAAATACCCAAAGCGGCATTCCGATTACCTCGGCAAGCCATTCGTCAAACATGAACTGGAAGAACAAATCGATGTTCTGTAAATTTAAAATCGTGCCCCCCGACGCGCCGAATACGATGATCATAATCGAAACAAACAGCAGCGCCAACGACGTGACAAGCCATAGGAATGACGTGGCGAGCTTGACATTAAAGAGCGTGATGGGCTTTACGGGAAGCGTGTGCGTCAGATAGCCCTGCTCAGAATACATGGTCTTGTAAAAGTGAATGCACAGATAAACGTAAGATACGGTAAACAGCGCAAAAACAGAGAAAATATACAAGGTCGTAACTGCGGCGGTCAAAAGCGAGAGAAGCGGCAGAAGCGTCTCGTTGTCCTCCACGAGTGTGGTAGAAAAAAAGCTTACGGACGCGAGGATCGTTGTAAACAGCAGTACGCCGTAAATTGTCAGCATGACCTTTGCGGTATTTTTAAATTCGTATTTGAATAATTTTCCTAGCATCGGAATACCTCCCTAAAAAGTGCATCTATGGATTTTCCCTGTCGTTGGCGTATGTCGTCGACAGAGGAGGTCAGCCGCAGTTGTCCGTTTTGGATAAAAATGACCTCGTCCAGAATGTTTTCGATGTCGGCGATCAAGTGCGTCGAGATTATGATCGACGCCTTTGGATCGTAGTTGGAGAGAATCACATTTAAAATGTAATCTCTGGCAGCCGGATCGACGCCTGCGATCGGCTCGTCTAAAATATAAAGGTCTGCGCGGCGGCTCATTACGAGGATGAGCTGTACCTTCTCCTTCGTTCCCTTTGACATTGCCTTCAGGCGGTCTTTCGGATTGATGGAAAGCTTTGCAAGCATGTCGTAGGCGCGCGCCTGATCGAAATCCTCATAGAAATCGGCAAAATATGTGATGACGTCTGAAACGCGCTGGTTCATGTTCAGATAGGTGTGATCCGGCAGATACGAAATATGCTTTTTGCTGTAAATGCCGATTGGCTGTCCGTGCATCGACAGACTTCCGCTGGTGGGAGTAAGAAGACCGTTGATCATCTTGATCAGCGTTGTCTTGCCGCTGCCGTTTGGACCTAGCAGACCGATGATATGTCCTCCCTCGATTGTAAGATTGATGCGGTCGACTGCAAGCTTCGCACCGTATTTTTTTGTCAGGTCTCTGAATTCTAATAAGGCACTCATTGTGCTCCTCCTTTCAGGGTGTTTTGCATTAGGGAAAGAATCTCCTCCTGTTTGTAGCCCAGTCCCTGCATAACAGTCAAAAATTCATTGATTTTTTCCTTTGCGACCGATTTTTTTAATTCTTCTATCATTGTAGTGTCCTCCGTGATATAGCGCCCGTTCGTGCGAACGGAATAAACAAGACCTATGCGCTCAAGCTCCATAAATGCCCGCTGCATGGTGTTCGGATTGACAGCCGCCTCGGCTGCGAGGTCGCGCACGCTTGGAAGTCTTTGACCGGGGGCGTAACGTCCGGAGATAATATCCATCTGAATGCGCTCGACAATCTGCAGGAAAATGGGTCTGTCGGAATCAAGCGTCCAAGCCATAAATTTCACCTTCTTTCTGTTGTTGTTTGTATTAATAGAATAATACAGTAGGACGCAAAAAATGTCAACCATATTTTAAGGATTTATTTTTTAAACTTAAGATTTCATAAAAAGCGATCGAGAGAGCGAGATTCCTTGTTCTATAGTTGAAAGCAGATAAGAATGTGATATAATAAGAAGCATATACAGGAAAAGAAGGTGCTTAAGAGTGGAGAAGAACTATGACTTATGGGCGGACGGATACGGTGAAACGGTACGTCTGCTCAACGATAACGATGAGTATCCGTTTGCCGGGTATGCCGCAGTATTAAACGAGGTGTATACAAGCGTCCGGCAGTCGCAAGCGAAGCATATTTTAGACGTGGGCTTTGGAACGGGTATCGTGACGAGAAAGCTTTATGCGGACGGATACGAGATCACCGGTGTGGATTCCTCTAAGAAGATGGTAGAGGCGGGAAATGAGAGTATGCCAAAGGCGCAGCTTGTGGCGGCTGATTATTCGCTTGGACTGCCGCTTTGTCTGGTCGACGGAGAATACGATATGATCATCAGCGCCTATGCATTTCATCATCTGGATAATTATGAGCAGGAGCGTCTTATCCACGATCTCTACCGTGTGCTTGCGCCGGGCGGCTGCATTGTCATCGGCGGGCTGGCGTTTGAGTCTCTTGAAGCGATGAAGGAGCTGCACAGGCAATACCGCGATGCATGGCTGTATCAGGGCATGTATGTGCTTTACGATGAGCTGAATGAGATTTTTTCACATATTACATGGAAAAAGCTTTCAAAATGTGCCGGTGTCGTGACGATCACAAAGGAATAACAAAAGACAAGGGGCTGTCGCACTAAGCAATTAGTGCGCAGCTCCTTTTCTAGCGCAAAAAAA
>JAHZFL010000024.1 GCA_019421345.1 Roseburia sp.
GCATCTCTGCTTTTTAAATATTCAGTTGTAACATATGTATTGTAATCCTACAGATACGATTTGTTATTTTTGATTTTTCTGTTGACAAACAGCAATATTTCTTTTATATTAACTTTAGGAATTATTCCTATTATTGAAAGGATGGTATTTATGTTAAAGTATAGCAGACAACGGGAGTCGATTGAGAATTTCCTTGCCAACCGATATGACCATCCTACCGCTGAGACAGTTTATCAGAATATCCGGGAGGAGTTTCCCAATATCAGTCTTGGTACCGTCTACCGCAACTTAAATCTGCTTGCGGAAATCGGTAAGATTCAAAAAATCTCTACCGGTATCGGTCCTGACCGCTTTGATGGAAACACAAAGCCCCACTATCATTTCGTTTGCAGCCACTGCGGCTGTGTGATGGACTTATCGGTAAGCGGACTTGAGCACATCAACATTCTGGCAGGTCAGGATTTTGATGGAGCGATTGAGGGTCATGTTACCTATTTTTATGGCAAATGCCCTGCATGTGCAAAGGAGAAGCGTTCTCTGACGCACCTGCAAAAAACTTCTTAAAAAGGTATTGACAAAGAAGTTTTTATGTTTTAAAATCAGTAATAGTTACTGATTTAATAACAAAAAAGAAACCAAACAAATACTTATGGAAAAGGAGATTACAATTATGGCAAAGTATGTATGTACCGTATGTGGTTATGTTCACGAGGGAGATTCCGCACCGGAGTCCTGCCCACAGTGTAAAGCACCGGCAGAGAAGTTCAAGGTTCAGGAGGGCGAGAGAACATGGGCTGCTGAGCATGTAATCGGTGTTGCTCAGGGCGCAAGCGAGGACATCATGGCTGACCTTAGAATGAACTTCGAGGGTGAGTGTACTGAGGTTGGTATGTATCTTGCAATGGCTCGCGTTGCTCATCGTGAGGGTTATCCGGAAATCGGTTTATACTGGGAGAAGGCTGCTTTTGAGGAGGCTGAACATGCTTCCAAGTTCGCTGAGTTATTAGGCGAGGTTGTAACAGATTCTACAAAGAAGAATCTCGAGATGAGAGTAGAGGCTGAGAACGGCGCTACTGCTGGTAAGTTTGATCTTGCTAAGAGAGCAAAGGCAGCAAACCTTGACGCAATCCATGACACTGTTCATGAGATGGCTCGTGACGAGGCTCGTCATGGCAAGGCATTTGAGGGTCTGTTAAAGAGATACTTCGGCTAAGAATCTGCCGAAAGGGCTTGTACTTAACGGAATGAGCAATCCAATTACTCGTTCCTTCAAAGAACGGTATACCGGAGAAATTCGGTATACCGTTCTTTTATACCAAATTCCCATCCATGCTTAAGGCTCATCATTTTTTCCATACACCTCCCCGCTTTTATCACACAAATCTCTGCGCTTGCTTTTTCATTTGTCGTTTGTTATAATAATTTCATTCATTGCCAGAGTATGTCTTACTCTGCTCCTTGCAGCTTGCTGCATCATCCGGCATCTCGCCGCATTAACTCATTTTTATTCCATACAAAGGAGGCCCTGCCTATGTCAGACAATGCGTTTATGCACAAACAACGTACCTTTCGCCCATTGGACGATCTAAATCTGATTGATGACTTTCTTTTTCAGGAAATGCTTCTTCAGGAAAACGACGGCGAAGAATTTTGCCGTATTCTTCTTAGTACCATTCTCGGAAAATCTATTCGCAAGGTCCGTATTCTCCCACAGAAAAACATTTCCGGTATCCATCCCGCCCGCCACGGAATCCGCATGGATGCTTACATCCAGGATGTTTCCGATGAACCCCCCTTACCGGGCACTTCCCGTGTCGACGCCAAAGTCATCCCCGACATTTATGATATTGAGCCAAACAAACGCTGCGAAAAATCACAGCTTCCAAAGAGAATGCGCTACTACCACGGGTTGATCGACACGCAGCTTCTAGCCTCAGGCGCCCACTACGATATGCTTCCAAGCGTTGTCATTATCGTGATTCTGCCCTATGATCCCTTTGGAAAAAACAGGATGATCTATACGATACAAAATCAATGTGCGGAAGATTCCTCCCTCTCGTATGATGACGGCGCAAAGAAAATTTTTTTATACACCAAAGGAACCGACGGATGTACTAGCCAAGCCTTGCGCGATATGTTAAAATATCTGGAGAATACAACAACCACAAATGTAACAAATCAGGATATCAGCACCATTCACCAGCTTGTAGAAAAGGTGAAGCGTCGAAAGGAGGTCAGCATCAATTATATGAAATCATGGGAAATTGACGAAATGAACCGGGAAGAAGGACGCATGGAGGGCAGAGAGGAGACGCTTTTTGCCTTTGTCACAACACTGCAGGAGCTCCAGATCTCCCGCAGCGACACCCTGCAGAAGCTAAAAGAGAAATTTTCATTGACGACTGATACGGCAGAGAATTATCTTTCCATGTATTGGAAATAAAAGCTGCGATCGGCTGCACAGTCAGCTTTTTCGGACAGTCTATGAAGCCCTCAGCTCCAAAAGCTCTACCATAACCCGATGTGCTGCGAACTTCTCGCCAAACAGCTTCTGAAAATACAAAAGAGCGAAGGCATACATTTCCCTCCGCTCTCTTGTATTTTCACCTATTCCGTATCTACTTCTATGGGCAGCTCCCCGTCTGCTTCCGGAAATTCCAACACTACTTTAAACAAATCTCCATCCACATACAATGAAAACCTCCCCTTCATCAAATCCATCAGGCTCTTTGCAATCGAAAGTCCAAGACCGCTGCCCTCCGTATTTCTTGAGCTGTCACCGCGCACAAAACGCTCCATGAGCTCCTCACTGCTGATATTCAGCGGATATTTGGAGGTATTGCGGAACGTGAGTCTTGCCATATCCCCCATTTTCTCAAGATTAATATACACGCGCGTTCCCGGCTGCGCATATTTACAGATATTATTCATCAAATTGTCGATCACACGCCAGAAATGCCTGCTGTCCGCCAATATATAAACCGGATTCTGCGGTTTGTCGATCAGAAGCTTTAGCTTTGCAGCACTCATTTTCTCATCAAATTCCCCGACAATCTGTATCAGAGACACACCTGCCTCAAGCGCTTCCAAATTCACCTCCAGATTTCCCGTCGAAGCCTTGGATGCCTCCATCAAGTCCTCGATCAGCTTTTTTAAGCGAGCCGACTGACGCTCCAGCACCTCTAAATATTCCTCTGCTGTCTCGTTATTCAGCTTTTCCTTTTCTAACAAATCCACATAATTGATAATAGATGTCAGCGGCGTTTTAATATCATGCGAAACATTCGTGATCAGCTCCGTCTTAAAGCGCTCACTTTTCATACGTTCATCTACCGCACGCAGCATTCCGCTGCTGATGCTGTTTAATGCCTCACCGTGCTTTTGAAATTCCCAGAACATTTTTTCCGTATCTACGCGGTGCTCCAGATCCCCTTGCGCCATTCGCTGCGCCGCGCTCTTTAACCTTTGCATCTGCAAAATTGCTGCAAGAATAAGCGGTATCAGAATCATTTTTTCCACAAACCAGCATATCGTGATTCTGCCGATGCCATCCCATGAGACAACCCAAAATTCCAAAAGAGATAATATCCCAAGCACAAGCAGAACCTTCCATAGCAAGGAAATATTGCGAAAAATTTCACGCACAAAACGATAAAATCTGCTCGTTACCCACCATGTCAGCGTATTCTGCCACCATTTTCCACACTTGATGCGTACCGAAAAGCTCAAAATGATAAACACCAGCACCCACGACGCAAAAACACAAAGCCCTCCAAGTATGATAAGTCCCGGCAATGTGCCCCAATAGGAAACATTGATTCCAAAAATAAATATGGGAACAAATAAAAATAGTATCACTCCGAGAAATAGGTCAAACGGAATCCGGTCTGCCCATGTCAACACAATTTCATCCGTGCCCCGCCGATGTCCCGCCGCTTTTATAAGCAGAATCATACATAAAAGACCAAGCCCCACACTGCAAAGCATAATGGCATATACACCATAACGAAGCCCATAGCCATATACCGCAACAAAATTTGCCTGTGCAAACAGATCATCCCTCATACTATGCTCTAACGTCTTTGGAAATTCTGTCACCACCCAATAGGTATCTGTCATTTCCTTTGCCGCATAAATTGTGCTATTGGCTGCATCGACCGTATAATTGCGGCTTTTTGCAATCACCCCATCCGCTTCCGTCCCAATATCCATGTCTGCAATTAATATGTCGCTGCCATCACACACATATTCCCTGCCGTCCAATATGACCGAATGATTCTCCAATGTGATCCCAAATTCCAAAAAAAGCTCAAAGTTCAGATACTCTGCGCCCCCTAAAAGCGCCTCTATATCTGCATCTACAGCGACCTGCCCTGTCCAGGCGGTCTCTGCCATTTCTGCCGCGATCTCTCCCGCCGCAGCAGCCTCGCCTCCCCCGCCGCTCTCCTGCACCATTTCTTTACCGATATAATGGTACATCCGCTTATCAAAATCGAATAAAAAATGATAAAGCTCCGTCCCTCCATCTGCTTTACCGTAAACAGAAACCTCCCTCACCGGATAGTAAATTCCGCTCGTCTCATAGTAAAAAATTCCGTCCGCGGGATTATAAATCGGATAATTAATAACTTCCTCTGTAAAAAGTCCCTCTGCCGATGTCTCACTCCCTTGGGCATCGTTTCTCCATGTCTCATCCTCCAAAGCTATTGCCCCGGTGCTCCCAACCTCATATCTTGTTATATAAAGCTCCTCCGGTATGATCTCGTCAGTAAAATTATGTTCAAGATAAAGGTTCTTATTGGTTAGATCAATCCCCTCCAGACTTTCCTCCCTTAGGATTCCGTACCGGAAACCGGTCTTACTAAAATCACTTTCGTTTCCATTCACAAAATTACTCAAAGCTTCCAAACTGTATCCCCTTGCCGCATCCTCATATAACACCTCGCGGCATTCGTCTTCAGACGAATAATCATAAAGCCCCAGATCCCATATAAATATTGTTCCTACTGCACTCCCGATAAATAAAACGGCGCTGATCGTTACGCCAATCCATGCGCAAACCTTAACTCCCATCGAGCCTTTCCATTTCTTCATGCTGCTTCCTCCGCTCAAACTCTATTCTTCCATCTTATAGCCTCTCCCCCACACCACCTTCAAATGACGCGGCTCTGCCGGATTATACTCAATTTTTTCCCGCAGATGGCGGATATGCACCGCAACTGTATTCTCTGTGCCGTAAGGATTATCCTGCCAGACCCTCTCATAGATCAGATTCGGCGAATACACCTTGCCCGGATTTTCCATCAAAAGCTTTAAAATATCATATTCCGTTCTTGTCACTGCAACAATCTCACCGTCAAGCGTGACTGTTTTTGTCCGGTCGCACAGCTCAATCCCACCGATGCGCAGCAAATCCTCCTCCTTAGTCGCTCCTCCGCCAAGCTGCATATAGCGTCTTAGCTGTGATTTGACCCGTGCCTGAAGTTCTACCGGATTAAACGGCTTTGTCACATAATCATCTGCACCGACGGTAAGCCCCAGCACCTTGTCAGTGTCCTCGCTCTTTGCCGTTAGGAGAATGACCGGAACGTTGCTCGTCTCCCTAATTTTTACCATTGCCGAAATACCGTTCATTTCCGGCATCATAATATCCATAAGCACAAGATGAATCTCCTCGTTCTTCAAAAGCTCCACTGCCTCCCGCCCGTTATACGCCTCAAATACCCGATAGCCGTCCGCAGTCAGGTAAATATTTAATGCCGATACAATGTCCTTCTCATCATCACATACCAGTATGTTGTACATCCTCTGCTCCTCGTTTCGTGCCGTCCCAAGTTCCTACCCACAAAAGACAGCGTGTTATGATCATATTCTTATTGTAGCGGAATGTTTATGAAGTTAAAAGGACTCAAAAGATTAAGATTTGATGAATTCCGCTCCTTGACATTCCCCACATTTATCACTAATATCGTTTTGGGAGATTTTCACATAGCTATTTGCTCCCCGGCGTAAACAAATTGCTTTTATGGCTCACGTTTCCCTGCGCCGATCTTTCCCGGAATGGAGATTTAAATGAAAAAGAAAGCTGACAAAAAAATAAACCACTTGGGCAAAGACCCGATTCCAAAGCTTGTCGTGCGACTGGCGATCCCTGCCATGCTTGCACAATTTGTCAACGTACTCTACAGCGTCATTGACCGTATGTATATTGGAAACATTCCCGAAATCGGGGAGCAGGCGCTTGCCGGTGTCGGCATCTGCGGTCCCATTGTAACGATGCTCTCCGCTTTTGCAGCATGGGTTGGAAACGGAGGTGCGCCTTTGCTCGCCATCAAATCAGGTGAACAAAATAAAAAAGGAGCGTCCGCCATTTTAGCCAACAGCTTCCTGCTGCTGCTCATCATGGCATCGCTCCTTACCGTCCTTGCATATTTTTTCAAAGATTTTCTGTTGATAAAATTCGGCGCGACAGAGTTGATCTTCCCCTACGCCGAAGCCTATATGCGCGTCTATCTTGTCGGGACCGTATTTGCCGTGCTCTCGCTTGGCTTAAACCCTTTCCTGATCTGTCAGGGCTTTGCCGGACTTGCCATGACCTCCGTTGTAATCGGCGCGCTTTTTAATCTGATTCTGGACCCGATTTTTATTTTTGGCTTTCACATGGGTGTCACAGGCGCAGCGCTTGCAACAGTGCTCTCACAGGCTGCGTCCTGCCTGTTTACATTATTTGTGCTGCTGCGCGGCCCGGTTCCGATTAAGATTACATTTCACGGCTGCGCAGCAGACACCTGCCTGCGCATCCTTCTTCTGGGAATTACACCGTTTTTGATCATTTTATTTGATAATGTTTTAATTATCATCCAAAACGTCATGTTAAAAATGTACGGCGGTGCCGACAGCGATATGCTTTTGACCTGTAATACGATCGTTCAAAGCTTTATGTTGATGATCACGATGCCGCTTGGGGGTATCACAGGCGGAACACAGTCGATCCTCGGCTACAACTACGGCGCAGCCAACAGCGCCCGCATTCGTCTTGCCCAAAAGCATATTTTAAAAACCGCACTGATTTTTTGCACAGTGATGTTTGTACTCGCGCAATGGAATGCTTCAGCCGGTGTGTTCGTACGACTGTTTACACAAAATACCGCCTATCAGGCACTCACGGTCCGCCTGATCCATATTTATACACTGGGCGTCATCCCGCTTGCCATCCAATATGCCCTAGTCGACGGATTTACCGGCATGAGTCTTGTGGCATTTTCCTTTCCGCTCTCTTTCCTTAGGAAAGGACTCTACATCGGACTTGTCATATTTTTCTCTGTAACGTTTGGCGCTGCCGCGATGTTTTGGGCAGAGCCGCTCTCCGATACGGCAGCCGCCATTTTCTCCGGCACTGTATTCCTCTGTGTCATCCCACGCGTGCTGCGCCGACGAGAAACAGCGGTAAAAAGCCTTACTTCTGATTCGCCGGCTCCATATTCACAGAGCGACCCTTGATCTTGGCATTTTTCATGCCCTCAAGGACTTCTCTGCCGTATTCGCGCGGCACTTCCACAAACGTGTACTTGTCGTACATATCAATCGCCCCGACAAGCTTGCCCGGCATACCGGACTCTCCTGCGACCGCACCTAAAATGTCTCCCGGCTTTATGCGGTCGCGCTTTCCGATATTGATAAAGAGACGAACCATTCCTTCCTCCGCTCCTGTATTGTCAAAGTCGAAGTCATCATCCTTCTCAAGCTTTACCTGCCCCAATGCCTGCTTTAAGAACGCTGCGGCAATATCCATTGCCGTATAATCCGACACGTTGACCTGCTGCTCGATCATGTCGATCATATCCTTTAAATTTTCCTCGTCGATAATACGTCCGATTTCATCAAGTACCTTCTCTGCTTTAATCTGTGCCACATCATCTGTAGACGGAATCGGCATCGCCATTATCTTCGTCTTACAATAGCGCATGATGTCCTTAAGCTTATAGACCTCCTTGCCCTTGACAAAGGTAAATGCGCGCCCGGTCCGTCCCGCACGTCCGGTTCGCCCGATTCTGTGCACATAATACTCGTCATCCTGCGGTATGTCATAATTAAAAACTGCTTCCACATCATCCACATCAATGCCGCGTGCCGCCACATCCGTCGCGATCAAGATCTCTGTCTTTCCGTTTCGGAAGCCTTTCATCACGCGGTCGCGCTGCGTCTGCTTCATATCTCCATGAAGCCCCTCCGCAAAATATCCGCGTCCCTTTAGCTCCTCGGTCAGTTCATCTACCATCCGCTTCGTATTGCAGAATACAAGCGAAAGCTTTGGATTGTAATAATCAAGCAGACGCGCAAGCACCTCCGTCTTGTCGTTGCGCTTTACATCATAATAATACTGCTCAATGCTCGGCACAGTCAGCTCTTTTTTTACTACCTTGATATTCACTGCATTATGCTGATACTTCTTTGTAATCTCAAGAATGGGTCTTGGCATCGTCGCGGAAAAAAGTATGGTCTGTCTTCCCTCGGACGGAATATACTCAAGGATCGTCTCAATATCATCACGGAATCCCATATTTAACATCTCATCCGCTTCATCCAGCACGATCGTATTCACAGCCTCACAGCGTATCGTCTTTCTGCGCAGATGATCCATGACGCGCCCCGGCGTACCGATGATAATCTGCGCGCCGCCCTTTAGCGCCTTGATCTGGCGCGTGATCTCCTGTCCTCCATAGACCGGAAGGATTTTGACACCATGCATATATTTTGCAAGCTTACGAACTTCATCCGCCACCTGGATTGCAAGCTCTCTTGTCGGAGATAAAATAATAACCTGCGTCTTGCGGCTGTTTGGGTCTACCTTATGAAGCACCGGAATGCCAAACGATGCCGTCTTTCCTGTTCCTGTCTGTGCCTGTCCGATCACATCGACGCCGGACATGACAACCGGAATCGCCTGACTTTGGATCGGCGTTGCCTCCTCAAATCCCATTTCCGCAATCGCCCTAAGCACCTGCGGATATAAATCTAATTCATCAAATCTTACTGTCTCCATTCTGTTTCCTTTCTCATTCTTACCGAAAAAAGGGAGCGCCCTGCGCCCCCACACTCTGTTTCTTATCGTTGCTGCGCTATGTCCTACGACCCGCTGTCACAGCACACGCAGTACGTTTCACGATAACATGACTGCCGGAATTTGTCAAGAAATTTTGCCTTTCCACGCTCTCGTCTGCCTATGTAACCCTAACCTGAAACAGGTTAAGGCATCATTCCTATAAAAAGCAATCGATAGAAAGGTATCTCACTCATATTGGCAAAACATTTTTAGCAATCCTTCGTTGAAATGTGAAAATTCGATTGCGGGTTTTCTTTTCTGCTAATATTCTATGCCCGCATATCAAAAAGTTTCCAAAAAGCCAGACGTTTCTTCTCCGGTTATTCAAAAAATTCCACCGGGTCTACCGGAGCACCGTCCTTACGCAGCGCAAAATAGAGATTGCTTCCCTCAACAGAGTAATACTTTGTCGGTTCTGCCACAAATCCAACGACATGACCTGCCTCCACATAATCGCCCTTTGCAAAATTCGGCTCCTTGAGCTGACCATAAACCGCCTCATAGCCGTCTCCCAGATCAACCGTCATCGTACATCCGGTCTCCTCACTGTTTGATATATCCGTAACCTTCCCTTTTGCCACGGCATATACCTTGTCATTCACCTCACCCTCGATAATGACCGCCGGGTTATACTTATACTGCTGCAAGGTTGGGAAATAAATAGTTGAATCCATGCTGTAATTAAGAATGACATTGCCCTCCATCGGCCAGAGCAATCCATCCTCCGGCGCAAAATGCAGCGTATTTTTTTCTGCGGCTGTCTGCGTCGTTTCCGCAGGCTTTTGAGGCTCCGGCGTAGCTGCTGTTTGAGGCGCTTGTTCCACGCCCGCCTCTGCTCCGGCATCCGCCGTCTGCGGCACGTTTGCCTCCGGCGGCATCGTCTGTGTCTGCTCCTGTACCGGAGGCTTCGGCGGAATCACCGTTGAAACAGACTGTGCATTTTCCGTCTCCTCCTCCGCTGCAAGCTGCTCCTCCTGTAACTCTGCCGCAAGCTCTGCCTCCATCTGCTCGCGCTCCTTTTCCTGCGCGTTACTATAGAGCATTGTGCTCCCTACTGCGGCAATCGCTACGATTGCTCCTGCGATCACATATTGCTTCCGCCTCAAAAATGCGGAGAATCCTTGTTTTTTCATATTCACTCACCATCCATCGTTTATTTTTAACAATAGTGTTTCCTACTTTGGATGGTTTATGCAATTTTTTTATTTTTCCTCCGGCGCGACAGCAAGCTCTGCTCCCGGAAAAAAATAAGCAAGAATCTCCTCGTAGCTCTTACCCTCTTTTGCCATAAGCTCCGCCGTATTCTGACTGAGTCCAAAGCCATGCCCAAGCCCCTTTGTGACGATGCGTACCTTTCCATCGATCTCTGCCATCGCAAAGCATGAGGAGGGAAGTCCCATCGCCTCGCGAAATTTTTCCCCGTCACAAGAAACAGTTCCGATTTTCATTGCCGTCACATATCCGGCGGTATCCCTCCGCTCGATCACAACCTCGGCGGGAGCAGACACGGTACTTTCGGGAAAATTCTCCTTACACCTTTTTAAAAATTCCTCCGGCTCCCAATACAAAACGCTAAGATAGTTTTCTGCTACCGCGTCCTGCTCACAGCCCTTTGCCTGCAGATATGGCATAACTGCCTCGGGATAAAGCTCGCTCATCGCTCGGGTACTTCCCGCACTCACAGCATGATAAGCGGCATAAATATATTCCCCCTCCCAAAGAAGCACCTGCCGTCCTGTAGATCGGACACACTCTGCCAGATACTCATAATTCTCTTTAAAATCATCTCCCCACAGCTCCTTCATTTCGTCCGTGCGCAGAGCCTTCGGCTCCTCGATTCCCCGCATTCTTGCATCATAAAGGTTTGTCCGCGCGATCACACACTGCGCAAGAATCGCTTCCCTGCTTGCCGAGGTGTTAATTTCCTTTGCCACAATGCCGATAATCTGCTCTGTCTCCTCATCCGATACTCCCTCCTCCGCCATAACCGACGCTGTCCCGTAAAGCAGCTCCTCAAGCTGTACGCGTCTGCTCACGATTAAAATAAAAAGCGGCACAAACAACACAATGATCAGCAATGACAATAGCTTATCTATCTTTCTTTGTATTTTTTCCCTCATAAAAAAATCTCCCTGTCCATTTATTATATGAGACAGGGAGACATAACATGCTTTTTACATCATTGTATTCATCATCTGAAAGGCAGTTTCCATAACACTATAAGTAATGACCACCACCGATACGATATTTAGGCAAACGTAACATACCGTATAGATAATCGGTATTGTCTTTTTTCTGCCGAGTATATACGCTCTCCAAAGATAATAACCGAGGTTAAATAAAATTGCAAATAAAATTAATCCAGTGATTTTATATTTTGCCTTGTTGACCTCTATAATATCCAAAATAACAAAAATGATGTATCCGATAAAAAGCAGATTGCTCAAAATTGCTAAGACCCCTACCGCGCCGTTTGCACTGAAATCCATCATCCCATTATTGTCGATTCCCGAAAATGAAATTGTTGTATATACCATAGATAAAATTAGGCGCAGCGGAAGCAGTACCAATAGAATATTGCAAAAAATATCGCGTACCTGCCCGTATTGCGGCTGACCATATGGCTGTTGCCCATACGGCTGGTCTGGCTGACCGTACGGCTGTTGCCCATACGGCTGGTTTGGCTGGCTGTACGGCTGATTCGGCTGACCGTACGGCTGTTGCCCATACGGCTGGTTTGACTGACCATATGGCTGTTGCCCATACGGCTGGTCTGGCTGACCGTACGGCTGTTGCCCATACGGCTGGTTTGGCTGGCTGTACGGTTGATTCGGCTGACCGTATGGCTGGTTTGGCTGACCATATGGCTGTTGTCTGTATGGCTGGTTTGGCTGGCTGTACGGTTGATTCGGCTGACCGTATGGCTGTTGCCCATACGGCTGGTTTGGCTGGCTCTGTTCCGCCTCACTCTGCGGTTGGTTCACCTGCCCCTCCGGCTGTCCAGACTGATTGCTATAATTTTCATCATGATTCGTATCCATGGTTTCCTCCATTCCCAAGCGCAGCAGCATGATCTGCATCCTGCACGCTTCCACACAAATTCTTATTTTTTCCTTCTCTTTCTTCCAATAATATTAGAAAATGCTGCAAACTGCTCAAGCGTCAAAGTCTCCCCACGCACAGTCAGCGGCATTCCAAGCTCCGTGATACTCTCCTGAATGACTTCCTTTGAAAGCTGAAGCTTGGGAAAATTATGAAGACCGTTTACCAACGTTTTTCTGCGCTGATTAAACGACGCCCGTATGAGCTGAAACATCAACTTCTCATCCTCCACAAATACCGGCGTCTTTTGATGCTTTGTCAACCGGATAACTGCACTTCCCACACTTGGGCGCGGCATAAAGCAGTTTGGCGGCACATGTGCGATGATCTCCGGCTTTGCATAATACTGCACCGCAAGCGAAAGCGCACCGTAGTCCTTTGTTCCCGGTCCAACCTGCATCCGCTCGGCAACCTCCTTCTGCACCATGATCGTAATGCTCTCGATCGGCACATGACTCTCGAAAAGTCCCATGATGATCGGTGTTGTAATATAATAAGGAAGATTTGCGACGACCTTGATCGGTCTGCCGTTGTTTCTTTCATTTGCAAGCTGATTCATATCAAGCTTTAAAATATCTTCATGAATAACCGTCACATTATGATATGCACCAAGCGTGTCTGCAAGAATCGGAATAAGATTTCTGTCAATCTCCACCGCCACAACCTCTCTTGCATTTTCACAAAGGTACTGCGTCATCGTCCCGATCCCCGGTCCTATTTCCAGCACAAAGTCGTCCTTTGTAATGCCCGAAGACTCGATAATCTTCTCAAGCACATGCGTATCGATCAAAAAATTCTGTCCGAATTTCTTTTGAAAGTTAAAATTATATTTCTGTAACACCGCAATCGTATTCTGCGGTATGCCAAGTGTCGCCATTTTATTCTCCGTTCACAGGGTATCTTATTTCTCCAGCGCTTCCTCATACAATCTGTCTAAAAACTCCTCGTACAACGCGCGGAAGGTATCATGAAATATCCGGGCAATCGAGGCATCGCCCTCTCCGGTAAGCTGCTCCTCCTCATAAAGCGCAAACGCCGTCTCATACAACTGCGGATTTTTCTCATAAAACGCTTCTGTCAGACCGTCCTCAAACATAAATCGTGCCTCCTGCGAAAGATTTGCCTTAAAATCCGCCTTAGAAACACAGCCGTTTTCCTCATAATCCGAGAGATAGATATGACCGCCCGCTGCGGTGACAAATTGCTTAAAGCTGCTGCTCACATCATCGTATGTAACCGGCACATAATGTTCTCTCCAGTAGCACTCAAAGGCTTCCCGATTAGGAAACTCCTCAAAAATACCCATTGCTTCCTCCATATAAAAAGTTATCCTGCCACAAACCTGCCGTTTTACGTCGGCAGTGTAAATCTCTGAAATTTCTTATTGAACCACTCCTACCGCGCGGCAGAAGGATCGTCAGACAAATCAAGGTGTCAGTTATTTATGATTCGCTGTACCTGCACCACAAAGAAAAATCCTGTCAGCTTTATTATATACAAAAATAACAGACATGGCAAAGATTTTTTATTTCCTGCAAACACGAACAAATATTCGATTTTTTACTTGCCAAATGCAAACATATGTGCTATTATAATTTCAGAACAAACGTTCTTTTCAAAAGCGAGGAGGTGCACCGATGAATCTTACACAGAATTTATCTCTGATGGAAAAGCTTGCGATCCTTACGGATGCCGCCAAGTATGACGTCGCCTGTACCTCCAGCGGCGCAGGGCGCAGGGGAGACGGCATACACATGGGGAATTGCATTTCCGCCGGTATCTGCCATTCATTTTCTGCAGATGGACGCTGTATTTCCCTGCTTAAGATTCTTTTTACAAACGAATGTATTTTCAACTGTGCTTACTGTCAGAATAACTGTAATTCTGACATTCCGCGCGCCTCCTTTACACCGGACGAGGTCTGCACGCTCACGATGGAGTTTTATCGCAGGAATTATATTGAAGGACTTTTTCTAAGCTCCGGTATCTTGAACAGCCCTGACTATACGATGGAGTTGATTTATCAGACGCTTTACAAGCTGCGCAGGGAGCATCATTTTAACGGATACATTCATGTCAAAGCAATTCCGGGTGCTGACCCTTCCTTAATTGAAAAGTCAGGCTTTCTTGCCGACCGTATGAGCATTAATCTGGAGCTGCCCACTGCAGATGGGCTAAAAAAGCTTGCTCCCTACAAGTCCCGACGGACAATTTTAAAGCCGATGCGCCTGATCCAAAGCAGCATTGCCGCAAATAAGCATGAGATCGCTCTCTACCGTAGCGCACCGCAGTTCGTTCCTGCCGGACAGAGTACACAGATGATTATCGGGGCAACTCCTGAAAATGACTATCAGATTATGCGTGTGACCGAGTCTCTGTACCAAAACTTTGGTCTAAAGCGTGTTTTCTATTCTGCTTTTATCAATGTCAATGAGGATTCCAGCCTTCCGGTGCTGCCCGGCGGTCCGCCGCTGCTGCGTGAACACCGGCTGTATCAGGCAGACTGGCTTCTGCGCTATTATGATTTTAAGGTTGATGAGCTTTTGTCAGAAGAAAAGCCCGATTTTAATATCTATCTCGATCCAAAATGTGACTGGGCGCTCCGTCATCTGGAGTATTTCCCGGTGGAGATCAACCGTGCGCCCTACCGCACGCTGCTCCATGTGCCGGGTATCGGCTATAAATCGGCACAGCGCATTGTAAAGGCAAGACGCAGCAGCGCTCTCGATTTTTCCGATCTGAAAAAAATCGGCGTTGTCTTAAAGCGGGCGCTTTATTTTATCACCTGCTCCGGTCGGATGATGTACCGTACAAAGCTGGACGAGAACTATATTTGCGCAAACCTGCTGTCTGACCGCACACAGATTCCGCGCGAACTACGCGAAAGCGGTTATCAGCAGCTTTCCCTCTTTGACTGCGGTATATTAGAGCATACGGCTCTGCCCCAGTCTGATATTCTTGCCTCGGAGCATACCGCAATCTGCGGCTCCTAAGATGTCCGCCTTTGAAAACGATTTGAGAAAGGAGCAATCCCATGTATGTATTTATATGCGAGGATCATTTAGAAGGAATCTTGACGGGTGTCTACGACGCCTGCGCAAGCCATCTTGGTCATCGAAATATCCGTCTTATGACAGGAGAACCTGATAATTTTGAACTTTTTTCAGAATACATCACGGTGACGCCATCCGCACAAAAATCCGAAAAAGTTATCCGCACGATCACCGAGCGTTTTGGTATGCAGTTTTACGAATCAATTTATCAGGCAGCCATGTCCGGTGAGACACATACGGAACAAAAGCTCGATAAAGCAGACGCGATCTATCAAACGATCCTTCTTGCTCTCTCCTGCGGCGACGGTCAGCGCGTGCTCCTTTCGCTTGGAGAGCCATGCGTCTACCGCATTTTTGAGCTTTGCCGCGCAACAAATCGGGAAGCGCACAGACATCTTGAATTTCTGCGTTTTTCCGAATTGGAAAACGGCGTCCTTTTTGCCGCTATCCATCCAAAGGATCATGTACTTCCCTATATTGCCGAGCATTTTACAGACCGACTTCCGTCTGAGAATTTTATGATTTATGATGAAACCCACCGGACAGTTGCCGTACACAAAGCATCTAAGCAATATGCGATTGTAGATGCCGCGGATCTTGATCCTGATAAAATAAAACGGTATTCCGAGGATGAAACGGAATACCGCAGATTATGGCTTGCATTTTTTGATCATATTGCGATTGATTCGCGTAAGAATCCAAAGCTTCAGATGCAGCTTATGCCCAAGCGCTTTTGGTCAGATATGACGGAGGTTATGCGCTTCGCCCAAACAGGGTAAGCGCATTCTCCCATGTGACATGCTCTACTGCTTCTCTCGTCACACCTTTAAGCTCGGCAATTTTATCGGCGACATAAGGAAGATACAAGGACTGATTGCGTGTTCCACGATGCGGCTCAGGCGCCATGTACGGACAATCTGTTTCCAGCAATATGCGCTCCAACGGTAGCTTTTCTACCGTCTCCTTTAGCTTCTTCGCGTTTTTAAAGGTGACAACACCTCCTACACCGATGTAATAGCCAAGCTTTACAAATTCCTCTGCCAGCTCCGGTGAATAGGAATAGCAGTGGATCACACCGCGTGCCCTGCCGATTGGCTTCTGCTCCTTTAGAATACGCATCGTATCCTCTGCTGCATCCCGTGAATGGATAATAACAGGCAATCCGCATTCCTGTGCCAGTACAAGCTGTCTCAGAAACCACTGGCGCTGCCTCTCCTGTATCACCGGATCTTTCTCCCAATAATAATCAAGTCCAATCTCTCCCACTGCAACAACCTTTCGATCATCTGTCCTGCTTTGCAGCCATGAGAAGGTCTCCTCATTCAGGTCTGAAATTTCACTTGGATGCACACCGATTGCAGCATAAACATGTTCATACTTCCCCGCAAGCTCTAATGCCATTTTGCTTGATTCTATGGATGCCCCTACATTGATGATCTTGCCAATCCCTCCGGCAGTCATACTGCGCAGCAGCTCATCGCGATCATCCGCAAACGCACTGTCATCATAGTGCGCATGTGTCTCAAAAATCATTGCGCCTCTCCCTTCTCTTTCTTTTTTACTCTCTGTTTTTTGCGTAAATAACGAATCAAGATACCGACCAGCAGAAGAACAACGGCAATTCCCCCAACGGCAAGAGCGGAAACTGTTCCCTCTTTTTTACAGACAACTGCAACGTCTGCACCATAAGGAATTATTGCTGTCAGATAACTTCCATCCTCCTCAAATGATGTCTCTGCCCATGTTCCATTTTGCCTGATCATCACCTGATAATTGTGCTCTGCCTTTGGCTTGATCAGATGTACCTCTACGGTATCATAGCTTTTTTTCCGCTCCCCGGTTAATTCCCACGCATAAGCGTATGCAGCCTCCCCAGACTGATCCGATAGCTTTGGCTTTTCTATTTCTCTTAACTCCAACTTCGTATTTTCATAAAATTGCGCCACCGCAAGAATCACAGGTCTTCCGTCCTCATTTTTCTCTTTACTTGCAACGCTTTCCTGCCACGGAATATATTCCGGTATAATCGTAAGGTTCCTGCATATATTTGTTAGCTGCTTTTCCGCCGGCCATCTGATATAACTGCCTTCCTTTTCCTCCATCTTAGGAAAGTCAGCCTCCGTGATGCTTCCTCCATAGGGAATTTCCAATGTTGAGAGTAACTCGCCCTCCTCATTCTCAAAGGTAATCGTAATCCGGCGAAATCCCTCTGGAATATCCTCCTGCTCCATCAGGCTCTCATAGGAAACCTGCTCTGCGGCTTCCGCATAGCTGATATTGTCAATTCCATGCAGCTCCGTGCTGACAAAGCAGTTGTTCTCTGCCGTTCCCTCCTCTGCCAAAAATCCTGCAATACTTCCCCGACGCTCTCCATCACTTGCAATGTCGCAGATACTGATACTTTCCTTTACGTTATAGCCCTTTCCGCAGATACCTCCGATATAATCACCGCCGGAAAGATTGCAGAGACTATAGCTTTTCTCAATCGACGCAGCGCTGTTTCCCGCGATGCCGCCCAGATAGCCGCCGGATTCAGAACAAACCTCGCCGTATCCCTCACAGTCATATACAAATCCGAGCTCCTGCAGCCCGATTGCACCGCCGGCGCAATTCTTTTTTGCAGTGACAGGACCATAATTGATGCAATGAATCATAACATCGTTTACTGTAGAGCGCAATGTAATATTTAAAGTACCGGAAAAATCAAGATCAAATTCCGGGTCTGCGCGATATTCAATATTCATCGTTCCTGCAATACCGCCGACATTCAGATCTCCATAAATCTTTCCATAATTTTTACAGCCTGAGATCACACCGTCCATTTCCCCTGCTGTCTGGACTGATGAAATATCCGTAATCACCTTCTCCTTAGATGTCATCGCTTCTATATTGCTGCTCGCAGAAGCAGCAAGCTGATTCATCTGGTTGATGGCACTTTGCATATTCTGTGTGATCGATTGTACTCCATTATCAACTGTTACCGCCAGATTTTTTAAGTCCTCTGTTCTGCTGTTATTGCTGAGCTGGCTGGAAAGCTGATTGGTCAGCTCCGAAGCAGAAATATCCGTATGGTCATATCTGCTCTGCAAATTTCCAAGATTATCCTTGATCGTATTGAGATTATCCTGCAACTGCTGAACCTGCCCCTCGGTAAGCTCTCCGCCGTTTTCCTTTAGACCCTCCATATTACTCCATGCGTTTTTAATATTATCCACATAGCCCTGCGCCTGTGCATTGCTGTTGTCTATGGCTCCTGCGATTGATTGAAGATTACCCGAAATATTATTTAAGGCACCTTGATACTGCGTATGCAGATCCTCAGTAAACCTCCTCACTTCTGACGAGGTCTGGCTCATGGCAGAGGAAATATTATTTAAGGTTCGATTCAGTCGGTTAATGTCATTTTTCGTCTGCTGAAGCTTATCCTCTAAGTACTCAGATTCCACATAAGGCTCCGCCTGTCCTGCAATACCGCCGACATCCTTTCTCCCATAAACCTCCCCATAATTTGTACTGTCGAGCAGAACTCCGTTCTGGCTTCCCACAATTCCTCCGACATTATATCCGGTATGCTTATAACCGATCACCCCTTCATTGACACATCCCGTGATCAATCCGCCGGAATGCCCTGCGATTCCTCCCATATCATTGCGGTTGACAACGTGTCTTGTAAGATTAAATGCACTTACATCCATTCCTGCCAAATCAAGCGTCGGGTCCAGTTCCTCGATATTGACACTGCTTGTACTCTTGCAATCCCCAAGTTTTCCGTCATTGATTCCCGCGATTCCTCCGGTATTGTTAGTTGCGAGAATCACCGCACTGGTGCTGCTGGATAAAATCGTTCCTGTCTCTCTGTTTCGTCCGGCAATTCCTCCAACACCGTTAATTCCCGAAACAGCGCCGCTAAAAGAACAATTTGTGATCGTTCCGTAGTTGACGCCCACAATTCCGCCGATATTTTCCTGACTGCCAAGCGGGGCGATCGTTCCCTCAATATGAAGATCCTGCACAACGCCGCTCTCTCCGATATAACGGAAAAATCCAAAATCAGAGCCTTTTTCCTCAAGCTTCACATTGCGGATCGTATGACCATTTCCCTCGAATGTACCGTTAAATGACGCCACACCCGAAAAATTTACGCCAATCAGATCGAGGTCCTCGGCAAGACTGACTGTTTTTCCAATACTCCAGCTATCGTATTTACAATTTTCCATAAATGAAACAAAATCTTTCGTATCCCGGATCACTACGTCTGCCTTGGTTTCCCCGTCGGTTTCCCCGCCTTCCGCCTCGGTATGCGCCTGTTCCTTGGAAGGCTGCGCTCCATAGCACAGTTGTGCAAAGGAAGGCGTGATAAGCGCCGCACCGATGCATACTGCAAAAATTCCGCGCATCATCCTCTTTTTTGCCCTCATTCCTGTGTACCTCCATCTTCTTGTGTGATCTGCCCCTGACGTCCCGAAAGCACCGTATCTACAGATACCTTCATCTGTCCCTGGAATGCACCCTGCACATCCGCATCAATTTCTCCCTGTACATAACCGTGCACATGACCATTGATGCGCACACGCCCTGCTACTTCTCTCTGCGTCCTTGAAATATTCATGGTAAGCGCCGTCTTTTCGATGATCCAGTCTCCTGCCAGCAGAATCTGCGGCAGTACGAACAATACCAATATAATAGAAGTCAGCGTACCTCGTCCGAGTACCGTACCCATGGAAGAAACCGTGACGTCCGTTGAAATATTTCCAATTAAAAATCCCGCGCAGGTCATGATCGAGCCAGAGGTAAAGATTGTCGGAAACGCCTGATTCAGCGTCTCAACAATCGCTTTTTCAATCGGCATCTCTCGCTTAAGCTGCGTATAACGGCTGGTAATGACAATCGCATAATCAATCGTTGCTCCCATCTGGATCGCCGATACGATCAGATATGCAATAAAATAAACTGCCTGTCCCTGCATTGCAGGAATCGTAAAGTTGATCCAGATGCTTCCCTGGATCGTGAGCACCAGCAGCACCGGAAGTCCGGCAGACTGAAAGGTAAAGAATAAAATAATCATGACAAACAGCGCTGTCACTACACTGATGATCAGGTTGTCTGTCGCAAAGGATGTCTCAAGGTCATGCGCACTGGTGGAATTTCCCGCCAGCAGTACATTTCCTTTCCCGTAGGCTTGCTCCGCAATGCCGCGGATCTCCTCCATCGCATCATAGGTTTCCTGCCCTTCTACCGGCTTTTCAATACTCAAAACAAAACGTGTGTAATTTTCTCCCTGAAGCTGAATCTGCGCGTCATGAAGCGTATCATAAAGCGTCGTCATCATTTCATCCATATCCTCATCCAGCGTGACATAGCCCTCCTGGTACTGGTCATAGAGAAAGAGTACCATATCAATCAGTGGGACGCCATATTCATCAATTCCCGTGACCACAGGACCATACTGCTTGGCATGATACGCGTATGCAGAATAAAATACCTGTACGACCTCCACGTCCAGATCTGTCAGCTCTGCAAACTGACGTGGCGTCAGCTTATCCGTCAGCACATAATCATCACCAATTTTCTGATTGGCAAGTCCAAGCGCCGATTTAACAAAGGGAAGCTTCTCAAGCTGACTTAATGTATGCTTTTCCTTCTCATAATCTCCTGACGGTACAAGGACGACGAGCTGGTTACTCTTTCCAAACACCGACTCAACCTTTTCTACCGCGATACGTGACTCGCTTTTCTTGCTGCCCTCCGCGGAATTAACATCAAACACATAATGACAGTTGCTGGAACCGACAAAAGCCGCGATGACAATCACAAGAAAAATCGGCGGTATGATATATTTTGTTTTTGCCGCAAATTTTCCCACAAACGTGATGTTCGGCACATAACACTTATGATGCGTCCGATCAATGCCTTTTGCAAAAATCAACAAAATCCCCGGCATCAAAAAAAATACAGAGATCAAACTGAATAAAATCGCTTTCACCAAAACGATACCCATATCAAAGCCCAACCGAAACTGCATCAGCATCAGCGCGATCAATCCGGCAATCGTTGTAAGCGATGACGAGCTGATCTCAGGTATCGCCTTTGAAAGCGCTACCGTAACCGCCTCCTCGGAATCTAAGAGCACATGCTCCTCCATGAACCGATCGCAAAAAATAATGGCATAGTCGATCGCCAGCGCCAACTGAAGGACAACGGCTATCGAATTTGTCACAAACGAAATCTCCCCAAACCAGTAATTCGTTCCCATATTTAAAATTGCAGCAACGCCAAAGGTCAGCAGCAGCACGGGAATTTCCAAATATGCCTTTGTTGAAACGAGCAACACAGCGATGATGACCGCAACCGCCAGAACCAGAATGATTCCCATTTCCCGATTGAGCATCTCGGCGCTGTCCGCTACCGCGCCTACCGTCGTAGAAATATAAAGATCATAGTCCGCGAGCTCCTCTCTGATCCCACGGATCGCAGCAATACTTTCCGGGTCCTCATCCTCGCCCTCTACCGTGACATCGTAAAGTGCGTTACTGCCGATATAGTGATCCTTTGTATCGTCAAACGCAACCTCCTTTACGCCGTCGATCCGCGAAATCTTATCCGCAAGCTGCTCTGCTTCCGCATAGGTAATATTTGCCACCATTACACGCGCCGAGCCATAGGTGACAAATTCATCTTCCATGATATTCAATCCCTTCCGGGTCTCCGTCTCCTCGGAAAGATAAGACGTAATATCCTGATTCACCTCTACCTTGTTGACGGAAAGCACACTGTAAATAATCGCAAAAACAAACAAAATCATGATTGCCTTTCGTTTATTCACAATAAAAGTGGCTACCGTAAGCCAGAAATTTCCCTTTTTCTTTTCTTCGTTTGTGTCCATCTGCATTCCTCTTTCATTTCTTAACATCGTGTTGATTTATTCTCTCGTTCTTATTATAATAAAAGAAATTTATTTCTCAATCACCACCTGTTTTTTATCTGTCTAATAATCAACATTTTTGTTTAAAGTGTCTATTAGTTAGAAAACTTTTAGAAAAGAGGATTTCCGCCATGACGACAATATCCGGCACCACCGGCACAGACAGACGCGTGCGGCGCACCAAACAGCTTTTGATGCATGCACTTTTCACCCTGATGAAAGAAAAAAGCTACAATGACATTACGGTAAAAGAGCTCTGTGAAGCGGCTGATATTAACCGCGGCACCTTCTATCTGCATTACAGGGATATTTATGACATGGTCGAACAGATTGAGCAGGATATGCTGTTTCAATTTGAAGCGCTGATTTCCGCACACGCCCCGACCTCTCCAAACGCAGCTCCCGATCTTTTGATCTCCGATATGTTCCGGTTTGCGGAGGAAAACCGCACGCTCTATACTGCCCTGCTCGGCAAAAATGGAGACCTTTCTTTTCTGCGGAAGATCAAAGAGCTCTCACGCAAGAGGCTCATGGAATTATATGCAGACAAGCTTCCGGAAAAGGACCTGATACGTTTTGATTATTTTTACAGCTTTATTTCCTCCGGCTGTATCGGATTGATCGAGCACTGGCTGTTTTCCCCTGAGCCAAAGCCCGCAAAAGAGGTTGCAGCCCTTGCCACCGATATTATCACCGTCGGCATACGCTCTCTGCACTCGTAAGTGTTCTGCAAAAATTTTATTTTTTTTGTTTCCTTTTTAACAAAAATCATATATACTGATAGCAACCTGACAGATATTGTCCGTAGACGGTATCTGAAAAACAAATGATTTTAAAAAAGGAGTTACTCATGAATTTTGTAGGAACTGTCTGGGCATTGCTCCCGCCGATCATTGCGATTGCTCTCGCTCTTATAACAAAGGAAGTGTATTTATCTTTATTTGTCGGTATCTTAACCGGCTCTCTGCTCTACACCGGTTTTCGCCCCATCGAGACCGTGGAGACGATTTTCTCCGTTATGATGGAAAAATTGGGCGATCCGTGGAACATCGGTATTTTAATCTTTCTTGTATTTCTTGGCATGATCGTCGCCCTGATGACACGCGCAGGCGGTTCTGCCGCTTACGGTAAATGGGCAAATTCTAAAATCAAGACAAAATCAGGCGCTCTGCTCTCTACCTTTGGACTTGGAGCTATGATTTTCGTAGACGACTATTTCAACTGTCTGACCGTAGGAAATGTGATGCGCCCGGTAACAGACCGTCAGAAAATATCCCGCGCTAAGCTTGCCTATATCATTGACTCCACTGCTGCCCCCATCTGTATCATCGCGCCGATTTCCAGTTGGGCGGCTGCCGTGACAGGCTATACACAAGGCGATGGCTTCTCACTTTTCCTGCAGACCATCCCGTTTAACCTGTATGCATGGCTGACAATCCTTATGGTGGTATATCTTGGCGTCACAGGCTTCGATTATGATCCAATGAAAAAATTTGAGGAGCAGGCGAAGGACGGCGATCTGTTTGGCGGCAAAAATGAATATGAAAATGTCCGACAGGATATTATCTCACCCAAAGGAAAGGTCATTGATCTTGTGCTCCCCGTGCTTTTTCTGATCGTCAGTTGTATTGTCTGCATGATCTATACCGGAGGCTTTTTTGAGGGTGAAAGCTTTATCAACGCCTTTGCAAACTGCAATGCCTCCATGGGACTGGTGCTCGGCTCATTTTTTACGCTGATATTTGTATTTCTGCTCTATCTCCCGCGCAAGGTCATTTCCTTCCAAGATTTTGCAGAATGCATCCCGCAGGGCTTTAAAATGATGGTTTCCGCTATTCTGATTCTTGTTCTCGCATGGACGCTAGGCGGCTTTTGCAGTACAAAGCTGGAGGCGGGCGCCTTTGTGTATCAGGCGCTGCACGGCAGCTCGGTTGCTGGAGCAATATTTCCTGCCGTTTTATTCCTGATCGGCACAGGACTTGCATTTGCCACCGGGACCTCATGGGGAACCTTCGGCATTTTGATCCCGATCGTGATCGAGGTGTTCCCACCCAACGCAAACCTGCTTGTTATCTCGATTGCCGCCGTCCTTGCCGGCTCCGTCTGCGGCGACCATATTTCGCCGATCTCAGACACCACGATCATGGCATCCGCAGGCGCGCAGTGCAATCATGTAAACCATGTAGCAACACAGCTTCCGTATGCTCTGACAGTTGCGGGCTGCTGCTTTATCTCCTATATCATTGCAGGAATTACGGAAAACGTAATTTTCACTCTGCTCTGCGGCGTTACGCTCCTGTTTCTCGTACTAACGCTTCTGCGCAGGTTCAGTGCCCGAAAACAAAACGAAACACGCGCATAGATGCCATTTTCATATAGAAATATTAACAGCAGGAGCAGTCTCTGCCCCTCCTGCGGAAACACTGCCTAACGCTGCCTCACTCGATCCCATACCGGAATCCGCGACAGACTCTGCGGCTGTTATTTCAGCCGCGGCTTCCGCCGCTGCCTCCGTCTCTATCTGCTGCGCCTGCTCAAGCAGCGCAAGCTCCTGCATTGCAGCAGCTTCCATACTAAGGTCAAATACCGCGCCGTTACAGGAAGCTCCGCTGCTAATCTCTCCGTTCCGCTCCATCATTCCTTTGATATATCTCATATCCGCTTCCTGAATCCGACTTTGCTCCTGACTGCGATGCATCTGCTCCTTTTGTACGAGCGCCTTCTTTTTTCTCTTTTGTTCTGCGACCCGCTGCAACTGTTCGATTGTAAGCTTGCTCTTTAATTCCCGCTCCTTTTGCGCCGTCCGCCTTTTGATTTCATTTTGGAGCTCCTGTTTCTGCGTGCCATTTTCCCGTTCTCTGGCTCTGCGCTCCTGCTCCTCCTCGCGCAGATTACGCACCTTTAGCTGCGCACAGCGCACCATTCTCCTCGCATGTGCCAGCGCATATTCAATCTCTTTTTTATCATATTGACCGCTCCCCGCCTGTCTTTGCAGCACAGCAAGTCTGCGCTTTGCGCTCGTCACAACTCCGGCAGCATTCTGCGCGCGCTTTGCACGCATCAACTGCGCCGATATTTCACGGTGATTATAATTTAACGGCTTCTTTGCCTTTCGCTCCGCCTTGCGCATCAACATCGACTCGTAAGGATTTTTTGCTTTTTTTATTGTAACCGTGCCTGTCATCATTGCCGCACGACCGATATTTCCGGGTTCCGTCGTCGTCATGCCCATCGTCTTTTCCTCCTTGAAAAACCTTTTTGATTCCGTTCCTATATTTGATACATCGGACGGGACATGAACATTGTTTAGTGCTTTGACAATTTGGAACAAAAAAACAACAAACAGTACGCTTCGTGCGATAGTTTTAGGTGCAACAAAATATCTCCTGCCTATCTACTGCTGCGCCATGCATTCTCCAAAACAACGAGCGACACGCTTCGCGAGCCGCTCTTATGTCAAATCAAAATATCCCCCGCATGGCGGAGTATCTCATCATCCTTTCGGATAAGCTCTTTTTGATCCTCGATCTTCCTATCAAGCTTTCCATCGAACATACTTCCCAAACGATTGATCGCAACAAACATCAAAGATCCAAGAAAAGTAATCGCTATCTGACCGTCAATATCTTCTTCAAATCGCATAATAAGTTCCAATAGCTTTGGCGTCAAAATATAAAATGCATTGTGCTCATCTGTGGCAAAAACCTCAAATCTGCTGTTAAACACCTCATTTTCTGTCAAAATCTTATGCTTCTCCGTCCATCCCTTTATGCTCGATATAAATTTTTTCTCAAAAATCTGCACATAACCGTGACTCTCCTTACTTCGGTCAAAATCAGTA
Source organism: Roseburia sp. (assembly GCA_019421345.1). Taxonomy (GTDB): domain Bacteria; phylum Bacillota; class Clostridia; order Lachnospirales; family Lachnospiraceae; genus Roseburia. The sequence continues at coordinate 26,022 of JAHZFL010000024.1, forward strand.
AACTGTATGATCTGTCCCTCAAAAATGGGCTCTACCCGCCTGTTCTTACCTGCTCCCGCCAAATACTTTGTCACAACATCGCAATAGCGGAAAGACCCAGATTTTCAAACAATCCCATTTCAACGCTCACAGACAAAACATATTTATTTACAAATTAGTTGATTGTCTTGAAAAATGCTTGATTTACAGGCATATTCGCAGGGTTGCAGATTGATTTTACTACTCATTTACTACTTTTAACGAATTGAGCCTTGATAT
>JAHZFL010000025.1:0-13714 GCA_019421345.1 Roseburia sp.
GTAGAGCACTTGACTTTTAATCAAGTTGTCCGGGGTTCGAATCCCCGATGCCTCACTATAAAAAATGCTGCACGAAAGTGTGGTATTTTTTTATAGGAGAAGTTATTTGGGCAGTTGATGAAGCGGAGAGGAAAAATGTCGATTGCCAAGCAACGTATTATATACGCTAGAGGAGGGGAAATGTCAACGACGAAGGAATTTCATGATTACATTGTAGAATGGCTGCAAAAGGCAGGAGAGGTCAGCACCAGAAGGATGATGGGCGAGTATTGCGTGTATTATAAGGGAAAGCTGATCGGGGACATCTGTGATAACCGCTTGTTTTTCAAGCCGACAGAAGCGGTATTGCGGCTGCTGCCTGGGGCAGAGCGCGGTTATCCGTATGAAGGCTCAAAAACCTTGATGGTGGTTGTGGATGAAGTGGAAAATACAGAGCTTATGGGGAGGGTGCTTGATCAAATGTACGAGGAATTGCCAATTGTGAAAAAGAGAAAATAGGATACAAGAAAATGAGGTGATGATGTTTTCCGGGAGATTTGCTGTGGAACGGCGGGAGCGGCTGCTTTGAGCCGCCCCGTTGCTTGTTGCGTTATTTTTCTTTATGCTTCAAATAATAGCGAAGCGCTTGTGTGATATAAGCGGAAGCGCCTGCTCCGTATTTGGTATCAGTGACTGCTGTGATGTAATCGCTGGAATATGCGTCAATGACGACATCGAGGGATGGCATTCCGAGAGAAAATGCGGATGTTTTTGTGATCAGCAGATCAATTTTACGAACGATTTCCTGTATTTCGGGACAAGAAACGGCTTTTGATAGATCGGCGGTTAATTGTGCATACAGCAGATCACTCTGCACGCCGATTTCCTTTATATCTTCATTGCACGCCGCCTCCATCAGTTCAGAAAAGTGTTCCAGATTGTATTTCATGGCATCGGTATATGCCTCTATACTACCGAACTGTGAGATGGCAAGCTTTGCGACCTTGGCGCTGTCCTCCTTGATTTTTTGGATAAACAGATCAAAATTTTCTGTGCTTCCCCAATGCCGGATGACTTGAGCAGCGTTTGTGCATTTAAAGTCCTCCAATGCATGGATATAATCAGACAAATCAAATTCCTGAAAGCTCATACAGGATTCCCCTTTCGCTAAGCGGTCAAGAAGCGCGATCAACCGATCCATTCGGTTTCGCTTTAGCAGGAGCAGTTCCTTTTGTTTTTGAAATACCGAAATCCTGTCAAAATCAGATTTTTGCAGGATTTCGGAAATTTCTTTCAGGCGAAAGCCTAGTTCCTTAAAAAATAAAATCTGCTGAAGGGTTTGTAGATTTCCCTCGTCGTATAAACGGTAGCCGGCAGATGTCACTTCTGCAGGCTTCAGCAGATTGATCTCATCATAGTATTGCAGGGTACGCGTGCTGATGCCAGTCAGCTCTGCAACTTGACTGATTGTTTTTCGTTCCATTTTTCGCAGCCTCCTTTTGTTTGGTGGAAGAATATACAGTACAAAAATTGCCGGGGAATAGTTCTGCAGCTTCCTTGATCATAGAATACAGCATCACGTTACGTTGGAGTCAATATTTTTTGAAAAAAATTTAAATTTTTGCTGGACAATCATAAAAAGATGTGGTAGTATAAATGAGCACGATTTGAGAAACATTTATGAACACATAACGATGCGTGGCTCAGCTTGGTAGAGCGCTGCGTTCGGGACGCAGAGGTCGCAGGTTCAAATCCTGTCGCATCGACTTTCAGCGAAGAAACCGCTAATCTTTGGAAAATCAAGGGTTAGCGGTTTTTTGTGTCATATAGACGGTGTAAAGTTTTCATGGGAGATATTTGGATTACATATTAGGGTGAAAAATATTGTAATGAGGCGGCAGATGTGTTAAAGTAGGCAGGGAACAATCGCAATATAGGGTGTGTTGACCTTCATTCAAAAAGGAATGGAGGTGGTGCTTGTGAAAAACCATTTTGATTTTAAAGACATGATGACCTTTGGTATGTTCATGCTGGCACTGCTTACATTCGTATTTACGTTTTGTAAGTAGCGATACATAGCAAAAACCACCCGAATACTTTGACCAGTACGGGTGGTATTTTACTTCCTATTTTGGTCAACCACTGTGTGGGCGGTTGTTCCTCTAATAACAATATAGCATTTCTTAAGGTATTTGTAAACTATTTTTCTTTTATAAGTTTGGGAATCTGTTGCCCGCAGAGGTCGCAGGTTCAAAGTCTATCGCATGGACTTGCGGTGAAGAAACCGTTAATCTTTGAGGAATCAAGGGTTAGCGGTTTTTCTATATGGTTTTATAGAAGGAGAACCAATGCTGCTCCGGCACTTTGCCCAAGCGATAATGGCAGGTTTTCTTTTTCCGTGCAATCCTTTGGTATGATACGATAAACGCTGTTTTTTTCGGTTTTGCCGGATAAATTGTCGAAGACTGTTTTCTAAGTATTTTTTGTATGGGCATTTTCTTGTGTCGAATTTATATGGCGCATATTTCGCTGTATGCCGCTCATGGTGGAAGCGGTTGATCGAATGTAAATCGGGATGTTTAGTTAGTTTAGAAGAAAGGTCTTTGTTCCCGCAATGGCAGGATGTACGGATAAACTTTTCCTCAGCGTCACATTGTGCATTCTTTAACGTTTGAATCGCCTCCACGACAGCATTCATTTCTCCGCTTTCGAGAATGGAGAGCGCCATTGATATTTTATGAAAGAGATTTTGATACATTGTCTGGTACATTTCTTTTTCTGTCATATAGCTAAGGCGCGTATTTTCTGATATTTTTGGCATAGTAGTTTCCTTTCTTAGTTGCTTATAGATATAAGCAATTATAAACCTTTACATTGCTAAAATCAAGTTATTAGCTTACAAGTATAAGCAATATGGAGGTGCATAAGGGTGAAACTATTATGCGATAATATCTTTGGAGAAAACCTGAGACGTATACGTTTGTCTTGTAATCTCTCACAGGAGCAGACAGTTGCCAAGCTGCAATTATTGGGTTCGCCGCTAAGCAGAAGTACCTACTCTTTGATCGAGCTTGGCAGAGGTAATATTTACATCAGTGATTTAGTGGGATTGCAGCAGATTTTCGGGGTAGATTATGCAGAGTTTTTCAAGGGTATTTCAACGGACCGTTAAGACTTAAATTTCTTTTCTGACCGTTCCGGTCGCGTTATTTTTCCGTTATTTTGGATGTGGGGACAGCGGAGAGGTCCCAAGGAGGCTTGGAATCGTATGTGTGGCGGAATGCGTGAAGATATGTGAGTAGCCTGTCGTGCGAAAGGAAGCGAAGCGTGAGGTATATCGGCGATATTTTAGGAATAAGCCGATGGACACAGAGAAGTTTAGACGACGTATATTTCGGGGGAAACGCTTGCAAAACAATAAGACTGTGTGTATAATGGCTATCAGAATTTACGGTAAGGGAGGATGCTATGGGAAAGGATGTTATCATTGCGTGTGACTTTAACAGCAAGGAGGAGGTCATCGCTTTTTTAGGGAAATTTAGGGAGGAGAAGCCGTTTGTTAAGATCGGAATGGAGCTTTTCTATGCGGAGGGTCCGCAGATCGTGCGCGCGATCAAGGATATGGGGCATAAGGTTTTTCTTGATCTAAAGCTTCATGATATTCCAAATACGGTAAAGAAGGCAATGGCGGTGCTCTCCGGCCTGGAGGTTGACATGTGCAATGTGCATGCCGCAGGCACAAGAGCGATGATGGAGGCGGCGCTTGAGGGGCTTACGAGAGTGGATGGAACAAGACCGCTTTTGATCGCGGTGACGCAGCTTACCTCCACGGCGGAGGAGACGATGCAGAAGGAGCTTTTCATCGATCATCCGATGGAGGAGACGGTAATGCACTATGCGAAAAATACAATGGAGGCAGGCTTGGACGGCGTGGTATGTTCTCCGTTGGAGGCGGGAGCCGTGCATAAGCTTTGCGGAGAACGATTTCTGACGATTACACCGGGCGTGCGGTTTGCCGATGGTGACGTGGGGGATCAAAAGCGTGTCACAACTCCGGCGAGGGCGAGAGAGCTTGGCTCGGATTATATTGTTGTCGGAAGACCCATCACACAGGCACAGGACCCGGTAGCCGCATACCGCAGATGTGTAGAAGAATTCGTAGGTTAAATATATGGAAATATCAAGAGAAACGAAAAAGCATTTGATGCAGATCATTGCCTTTGCAATTTTACTGTATTGTGGAATTGAGCATCTGGATATTGTGATTGCCGTATTCCGGTTTGCACTTGGGATCGTTATGCCATTTGTGATCGGAGGCATTATCGCGTTCATCCTGAATGTTCCGATGAAAAGAATCGAAAAGCATTTGTTTGTAAAAAATCAAAAGGGCGAGAAGTTCCGCAGACCTCTTGCTTATCTGTTGACGCTGCTGTGCGTGATCGGCGTGTTTATGCTGGCGTCGATGGTGATTGCGCCAGAGCTTGGAAATACGGCTTCGATGCTGATGGAGCAGATTCCGGTTGCCTTCCGGCGGGCGCAGCGGTGGCTGGCGGAACTGCCGGAGCAATGGCCGGCGCTAGCGCCGGCGATCGAGGAGCTTAATATTGACTGGTCGGCGATTTCTTCTTGGGCGGTTAAAGTGGTGCAGGGAATTGCCTCCGGCGTAGTCAGCTCAGGCATGGGACTTTTCAGCGGCGTGGTCAGCGGCGTGACGACCTTTATCATCAGCTTTACATTTTCTATTTATGTATTGTTCCAGAAGGAAAAGCTGGCAGGGCAGGCAAGGCAGGTGCTGTATGCGGTCTTTTCGAAGCGTTTTACAGAGAAGTCACTTGAGATTGCAAAGCTTTCCAATCAGATTTTTTCAAGCTTTTTATCCGGTCAGTGCATGGAGGCAGTGATTTTGGGAACAATGTTTTTTATTGCAATGTCAATTTTTGGAATGCCGTATGCCATGATGACGGGAATCGTCATTGCAATCACCGCTCTCATCCCGATTTTTGGAGCGTTTATCGGCTGTGTGCTGGGGATGTTTTTGATCGCGATGGTAAATCCGATGCAGGCGGTGTGGTTTTTGATCCTGTTTTTGGTGCTGCAGCAGGTGGAGGGAAACCTCATTTATCCGCATGTGGTTGGAGGGTCGATCGGACTGCCGTCCATATGGGTGCTTGTGGCGGTGACGCTTGGAGGAAAATTGTTCGGCATTGCAGGAATCCTGTTTTTTATTCCGTTGTGCTCGGTGCTCTATGCCCTGTTCCGTTCGTTTGTTAAGAAACGTCTGGCGGAGCGGAGCGTGCCGCGGGAGAAATGGCAGAAGCCGGAAAATTAATAAGAAATCAGAAAACCCGCGGCATCTGCCGCGGGATAATTGTTTGTCGGAACTGACAGAACCCCAATGAAAATCGAAACTCAACAGCTCCTTGTTTGATGTTACTTATGATAAAGGAAAAATGTGTCAGAATCTTGACGGGAATCGAAAGAATGTCTTAATATGGTGTAAGAAAATTCTAAAGTTGGGTGGCGGGGGATACCGGACTGTGTTATAATGAAGAAAAAGCCAAAGCGGTCGGTTGCTGAAGGCTTTTCTTTTTTAATAGCGATATATTTGTACAATTTTATGCGGGAGAGAATAGACATGATTCGGACAGCGGTAGAAGCGGATATTCCTGAGCTGATGAATATTTATAATGATGCGATTTTACATACGACGGCAACGTTTGATACAGAGAGCAAGGATATGGAGGAACGGCGGGCATGGTTTGCGGAGCATACCGGGCGTCATATCCTGTTGGTGTATGAGACGGAGGGGTGTGTGGCAGGATATGCGTCTTTGTCCCGTTACCGTGACAGGCGGGCGTTTGATGTGGCGGTGGAGCTGTCTGTTTATATTAGTGAGCAATACAGGGGGCAGGGGATTGGCAGCCGGCTGATGGAAGCGATTCTTTCCCATGCAAGAGACTGTGAGGAGATTCAAACGGTGATCTCTCTGATCGCGAGCGGCAACGAGGCAAGTATTCATCTGCACGAGAACTTTGGCTTTACCTATTGCGGAACTATCCGCGATGCGGGGATTAAATTCGGAAAAAAGCTGAGTCTCCATGCATATCAGATTATTTATGACAGAGGCTAAGAAAAGGTGAGGTGAGTGCCATGTTAAAATACTTTAGAACAGATAATCAGATTTTATATGAGGAGGAGCGGATCGGGGACGGCGTGTGGGTGCAGCTTACAAGTCCGGCGCAGGAGGAATGTGAGAAAATCGCTCAGGCGCTCAATGTAGATATAGAGGACATCAAGGCGGCGCTCGATCCTGAGGAGAGTTCGCGTATTGAGCTGCAGGACGGCTATACGCTGATTCTTGTAGATATTCCGACAACAGAGATTCGTCACGAGAAGCAGTCCTATACGACAATCCCGCTGGGGATCATACTCGCGCAGGATGTTATCGTTACAATCTGCACGGAGGATACGCCGGTGCTTAAGAACTTTGTGACAAACCGCGTGAAGGAGTTTAGCACAAAAAAGCGGCTGCGCTTCGTATACCAGATTCTTTATGGAACGGCGACAATTTATCAGGCAAATCTGCGCATCATTGATAAGCGGAGAACTGAGATCGAGGAGCGGATCGGAGAGCATACAGAGGATGCAGATTTGATCGATCTGCATGAACTGGAATCGACACTTGTTTATTTTGCAACCTCGCTGCGGGCAAACGGTGTTGTGCTCGATCGCCTGACACGCTATAAGCGGCTGGAGCAGTATCCCGAGGACAAGGAGCTTTTGGGCGACGTTATCGTCGAGAACCGTCAGGCGATTGAGATGACGACTATTTACAGGGATATTATCAATGGTACAAGAGAACTTATGTCGTCAGTCATTGATAATCGTCTGAATAATGTTATGAAGTATTTGACGTCTATCACGATCGTTATGGCGATCCCTACGGTAATCTCCGGGATGTACGGTATGAACGTGGAGGAGAAGTGGATGCCGCTTTCCGATACGCCGCATGGATTTTTGATCATTTGTGTCCTGACGCTTTTGATCTGTATTCTGACGCTTTTGTTTTTATATAAAAAGAGAATGCTTTAGGGAGAGGCTATGAGGACAAACATTTATGGAACGATTGGACCGGCATGCCGGTCAGTGGAGACGCTTCGTCGATTGTTTGCGGAGGGAATGACAGGAGTTCGCCTTAATTTATCGCATACAAGTCTTGCGGATGCCGCCGATTGGATTGCAAATATCCATCAGGCGTATGAGAGTCAAAGCGGAGGGGCAGGGATAGACCGCGCTCAGATATTAATGGATCTGCAGGGACCGGAGCTTCGGATTGGAACGCTTCGGGAGTCCAGGCAGCTTTCCGAGGGGGAGAAAGTCATACTGGCAGACACGGCGGGAAAGGGGACGGCGGGAGCAGAAACCATTCCGGTGCCCGGATTCATTCTGCCGCACCTAGCGCGAGGACAGGAGCTTTTACTGGATGACGGACAGCTTTTGCTTATGGTGGAGGAAACGCCGGCGGAGAGAGAACGAGGTGCGGTAAGCTGCACCGTCGTGCGCGGCGGATGTCTGCGGAGCAGAAAGAGCATTGCACTTCCTGGGGCTTCGTGGAAGGCGCCGACACTGACTGACTGCGATCTGCGCAATATCAGAGATGCACGTCGCTTTGGGATTACGGGTGTCATGCTGCCGTTTGTAAGAAGCGCCGCAGACCTGTGCTGTCTTAGGGAGGCGTTGGAGAGGGAGCATGCCGGAGACGTTCGTATTTTTGCAAAAATTGAAAATATGGACGGCGTGGAAAGTCTGCCAAAGCTGCTTGCGCATTGCGATGAGATCGTGATTGCACGCGGAGACTTGGGAAATTCCATGCCGCTTTGGAAGCTTCCTGTTGTGCAGGCAAGGCTGGCGGAGATTTGCAGGAGAGCGGGAAAGCCGTTTATGGTAGTGACGCAGATGCTCGCATCCATGGAAACAAAGCAGATTCCGACGAGAGCAGAAGTGTCTGATATTTTTTGCGCTGTAGCAGAGGGGGCGTCATCGGTGATGCTCACAGGAGAAACGGCTGCGGGAAACTACCCCGTAGAAGCGATGCATTATCTGGTGCAGACCGTGCGGGAAACAGAGGCATATATGGCAAAGAGCGATGTGGGGCTATAAAGATACCCTCGCATCGCTCTTTTTTTATGATATAGGAAATTGCTCTGCAATCCTATGTCGTAACGGCACACTTCGTGAGAGGATGCGCACGCGGATAAGCGGAAGTATTGCTTCGCAATCATGTTCGGCGCGGCAAAAATGTGCTTTTTTTATAATTTATTACAACGCAATTTATAACAAAGTTTTTGTGTCCGCTTGTTACAGTGAAAAGCGTCCGCTTGCTCCGCATGGGAGCACAAGCCCGTTGGAGGAAACGGGGAGTCCGATCTCATCAGCGGTAATGGTCCCGCCATACTTTTTTAGTGCAGTATGCATCATATAGCTTAGCACAGCGGGCTGTAACCCTGTAGTATATGAATTGATCAGAAAGAAAAGCGGCTCGTTGGTCAGAAGCTGTTCGCACAGTTGCACCAGCGGATAGATCGCGTCCTCAATTTTCCAAATTTCGCCTTTGGGACCGCGTCCATACGAGGGAGGGTCCATAATAATGGCGTCATAGTGATTGCCGCGCCGGAGCTCGCGCTCCACGAACTTCACACAGTCGTCCACGATCCAGCGGATGGGCGCATCCTTAAGACCGGAGGAGACGGCGTTTTCTTTTGCCCATGTAACCATGCCCTTGGAAGCGTCTACATGTGTAACGCTCGCGCCTGCCGCCGCCGCCGCGATCGTAGCGCCGCCGGTATAGGCAAAAAGATTTAAGACCTTGACGGGTCTTTTTGCATGCCGGATTTTTTCGGAGAACCAGTCCCAGTTGGCTGCCTGTTCTGGAAAAAGTCCGGTGTGCTTAAAACTGAACGGTTTTAAGTGAAAGGTGAGTGCACCATAGTGAATGGTCCATTGCTCCGGCAGGTCAAAAAATTCCCATTCGCCGCCTCCCTTTGCGCTGCGATGGTAATGTCCATTTTTTTTGTGCCATCCCCTGTGGGTCTTTGGCGTGTCCCAGATGACCTGCGGGTCGGGGCGCACCAGAAGATAATTGCCCCAGCGTTCCAGCTTTTCCCCTTTTGAGCAGTCTATGACTTCATAATCCTTCCAATTATCTGCAATCCACATAAAAATCCTTCTTTCTTTGCTGTTTTTGTTTCCAAGCGGATGGGAGTAAGAGTGCCATCATCGTAAAAAAATTTAAACGCCCGGTAAGAATGTCAATCACCGGATATCTTTTGACTTTTCGTCGATGACGACGATGATGATAATATTGATAAACGAATACTCCTTGTTTACCATGAATTTATTTTGTATTTGCGATACATGCCGTATAGCTACGGACATTATACCATAATATCTTATTTTTTGAAGAAAAAGTATAAAATGAAATAGAAGTAGCCCCCTCGTTTACATATGCTGTAGGGAAAGTTGTGTATATGCAGCAGATGATAAATGGGGACGCTTGGGTTATAGAAAGGCTACAGAAAGACGGTGACGTCAAAAATTATATAAAAATTAAGAAAATGCTTGCTGAGGCAGTAGAGTATTCAGGCTAAGATTTGTATATACGACGATGATGGTTTTAAGAAAGAGGGGCGGAAATCATGAGAGAAAAAAAGAAAAGACTGGCAGAAATGTGGATACTTGGTATTATGATGGCGGTGGGAATGGTTATGGCTGCACCGCCGGTGACGGCGCACACGGAGGAAGCCGTGGGCGAGCGGCGCGAGGAAGGCGGCAATTTATATTGGTATGAGAACGGTGTAAAGCAGGGAACCGAGGGGCGCGGTAAGGAGATCTACGATCCGGGCACCGATGCGTGGTATTGGCTGGATGCGGTGGACGGCGGCCGCATGGCGAAGAACAAAGACGTCTATCTGGAATCCTGGGGCGGACAGTACGGAGACCGTGCGGACGGTACGGGAAAGTGGGTGCGCTATGATGGGAACGGTCATATGGTGAAGGGCTGGGACAGTAAGAATGAAACGTATTATTTTGACCCGGTGACCGGAGCGATGGCGAAGGGCTTGACGGAAATTGACGGAAAACAATGTGCGTTTACCGAAATAGAAGGGTATGGAATAACCGGATGGATACAAATCAATGGCGGTGATTATTATTACCAGGATGGCGTTCGTCTCGGAACGGAGGACCGGGGGGAAGAGATTTACGATAAGGAAACGGACGGCTGGTACTGGCTGGATGCCGCACAGGACGGAAAAAAAGCGGTAAGCAAGGATGTCTATCAGATATCAGAGGCGGGACCATGGGCAGAGGATAAGAAGAGCGGTTGCGGGAAATGGGTGCGCTACGATAAAAACGGAAGGATGGTGAAGGGGTGGGATACGGATTATTTAGGGGGAAAGTACTATTTTGATCCGACTTATGGAACGATGGCAAAGGGAAAAGTGGTCATTGACGGGAAAACCTTTTGGTTTGATAATGTCACGGGAATCCTCGGACGGGAGATCGGTGATGCGGAGGGAGGTATCATCGATGAGGAGATCAAGCACAAAGGCATGGATGGAAGCATCGAATGGATATTGAAAAAGGACGGGGAGCTTGTGATCTTGGGAGCCTGCGGAGAGGAACAGAAGAATGGCTGGGAAAATGCGGGCTGGCTTGCGTATAAGAATGAAATCACAGGCGCATATGTTGATTTTACGGGTGCAGTAAGTCTGCGCGGCTTGTTTGCGGGACTGGAAAAACTACAATATGTGAAAAATCTGGAGAAGCTTGACACGAGTCAGGTGACGGATATGAGTAATATGTTTTATGGCTGCATCAGGTTGGAGTCCTTGAATCTGGGCGGATTTGATACAAGTCAAGTGACGGATATGAGTAATATGTTCTATGACTGCAGGAGCCTGCAGAGCCTTGATCTGAAGAACTTTAATACGGGGAATGTGACAAACATGAGCGGGATGTTTGAGGCAAGATATGATATGTACAATCAATACTGGAACGATTTGGAGTATCTGGATATGAGCAGCTTTGACACCAGTAAAGTGACGGATATGAGCGGCATGTTCCGGGGGCGTTTTCGTTTAAAGAATTTAGATGTGAGCAGCTTTAACACCAGTAAAGTGACAAACATGAGTTGCATGTTTTATGCGTGCGGTGGCTTGCAGAGCGATGGGCTTGTCGGATTTAATACCAGCAATGTGACAGATATGGAGTATATGTTTGGAATGTGCGCTGTGTCGACTCTTGATCTGAGTAGTTTTGATACGAGAAAAGTTACGAATTCGGGAGGTATGTTTTATGTATGCTTTGGTGTGAAAATTTTTGTGGGGGACAACTGGAATATTTCGGTGGAACCAACTTATGGGGCTAAAGTCATAAAGAAGTGATTGATAAAATACGTTTTGCAGGAAACAGTAAGAGGGGCTTGATCGCACAGAAAGGAGAAAAGAACAGGGATGAGTACAAGAGAGGAAAAACCGAGGGAGCTGTTGTTGGGGATATTTTTTAACAGTGAAGAGGATATGACGGACAGTATCTATGTTTCTTTTGATGGATTTACGTTCCGTAAGATTGTGGAGGCGTACAAAGACAGGGCTCCTGATGATCGGGATGATTATTGGATAGAAGGTAAGGATGGAGGATGTCTGCATGATCCGGGTCTGATATATAAGGATGGCGTGTTCTGGACGATGTCGGGGTTTACTCCGACACAGGAGGAGGTACCAAAGCTGACATCGCATCGCTTCATACCCATGTGGGGATATTCTAAGGATTTGATTCATTGGAGCTTGCCTGCAAGCGGGAGTGAGGAAAATGTATCTGTCAACACGTCATACGGATGGCCGTACACGAGCTATGGGGAGAGAACGAATCAGCTATTTGACTGTGTTGCACCGGATCCGTTTCTTGATGAAGATGGTACGGTTTGGGTTGTAGCCAGTATGGGATATTATGGGCAGAAGCATAAAGTGGGGCCTTGGAGCGATACAATGAAGCCGTATCTGGTTCGAGTGCCGAAGCTTTTACCGAATCCGGGATGCGGCAATCTTGAAACGGAGGAGCAATGGAAACTTCCGCCGGTCACGCAGTACGAGCAGGCGATTCCCATTAACCTGCCAAAGGAGCAGATTGCAGATGAGCGGGGAGAGGCGAGAAAAAGAAAAGAATATCAAGGTGATCCTGCGCGGATAGAGACGGAGGATCGGATTGATGGTGCGCTGTACAAAGAGGGAGGCAGATATTATCTGGTCGTGAAACGGTATGGGACGGTAAATGAAATCTGGTCTATTGACAGTCTTACAAAGGTTGCTGACCCGGCTGCGTGGAAGCTTGTAAACAGCGATTTTGTAACCGGATTCGAGGGACCATGCCTGACAAAGTATCAAGGCAATTATTATGTCTATACTGATAAGCTTGCGGATTATCCACCGGGTAATCCAGACGGTAAGACGGGGATTCATGTCACTTGTACGACAGACTTAAATTCCCGCTGGACGGAAAATACAAAGGTCCGTCTATTGGAGCGGAAGGACGGGGAGGAGCGTGAGTGTACCGGGCGGCATGGATCGGTGAAGGCATTCACGGACCCGGCAGTCATAGGAAGGGTTATGGAGCTATACCGGGCGGCTGGCTGGAACTACCCACCGGCGGGAGATAGACCGCTTGGCATTGATATGAATAATGGCTGGTTTCGTGATGGGGGAAAATGTTATCGCTATGAAAACGGGGTAAAGCTGGCTAGCAGAGAGTGGCTTGATCCGTCAACAGGTGCATGGTACTGGTTTGATGCGGACGGCACTATGGCAAGAAACAAAGATGTGTTTATTCCTTATAATCCAGACCGCACGGAGGGAAAATGGGTTTACTACGGGGAAGATGGCCATATGGTAAAGGGAGAGAACAGACATGGAGACCAGTGGAATTATTTTGATTTGTCAACCACGAAATACTGGTATTATTATGATCCGATTACTGGAGAGCGGGCAACAGGCATGAAAGAGATATGGGATCAAAGCAGCTCAAGAAATAAGTGGGTTTATTATGATCCGGAAGGACGGATGTTGTATGGAGAGCAGTGTATTGAGGGGAATTGGTATTGGTTTGATGAGGTAACGGGTGAAAGGAAAGTCGGAGAGCGCTACTCCAAAGAGAAGAATTGGTACAGATATGATGATGAGGGCAGGATGATACACGGAGAATATTGCTCCAAGGAGGGAAACTGGTATTACTACGACATTGTAACCGGTATCATGCACCACGGATGGACGACATTGCCAGACGGAAGGACTTACTATTATGATGAAGTAACCGGAATCCGTCAGGGATAGCAGCAAACGAGGCGTATTGCTGCATAGAATCATCGATGTTCGAGGCACTCGGAACGACAAAGTTCCGAGTGCCTCTCTCTTTGTGGGGTTCGATTTATACAATTTATATTATTTCTGGAAGGAACATAATGGAACAATGCAATGCGCAAAAAATCATGCCTAAAAATCACTGCTAAAATCTTTAGGAAAATATCACAAAAATTAAAAAAAGTCCTTGCAATCCCGCCATTTATCATGTATACTCATTTGTGCTGTGACATTGATAGCGTGGAAGCGTGAGGTTGCTGCTTGAAAGAGCAGGTTTTCCGTGGAGCGAATGTCAAGTTAGGAAACTGGCGACAAGTCACTGT
>JAHZFL010000025.1:13841-18090 GCA_019421345.1 Roseburia sp.
AAGTGCGAAAAGGAGGCGACTTTTTTTATGGCAAGTCAAGTAATGAGAATCACTCTGAAGGCTTATGATCACAAGTTAGTTGATTCATCAGCGCAGAAAATCATCGAAACTGTAAAGAAGAACGGAGCGCAGGTGAGCGGACCGGTACCTCTGCCGACAAAGAAAGAGGTTGTTACGATCTTAAGAGCTACTCACAAGTACAAGGACTCCCGCGAGCAGTTTGAGCAGAGAACTCATAAGAGACTTATCGATATTGTAACACCGACCCAGAAGACGGTTGATGCATTATCCCGTTTAGAAATGCCGGCAGGTGTTTATATCGACATCAAAATGAAGAATAAATAAGAGTCTTCATTCCCCTGAAAAACAAACAGGTTTTTCAGAAAAGCTTAATTAGTGAATATCCTGAAGGGTTTTATATAGAAGTAAAGAATGTTCGGCAGAAGCCTCCATTCTTGGAAGGGTGTAAAAGCATCTTTCTATGTGGTTTGTTCCACATCCACTTATATGGACTTTCTAGGATGAACGGTTCCTCTGCCCCACAAGAATGGGCATGAAGCGTTCCGCTGTAGAGAAAACAGGAGGTAAAAGTATGAAGAAAGCGATTTTAGCAACAAAAGTCGGAATGACTCAAATCTTCGATGCAGACGGCGTATTAGTGCCGGTAACTGTATTGGAGGCAGGTCCGTGTTCCGTTACACAGATCAAGACTGTGGAGAACGACGGATACAGTGCGGTGCAGGTTGCATTTGTTGACAAGAAGGAAAAGGTTGTCAACAAGGATGCGAACGGAAAGAAGACAGTAAGCCGCAGACATGGTGTGAATAAGGCTGAGATGGGACATTTTGCAAAAGCAGGTGTTTCCGGCAAGAGATTTGTTCGTGAGTTCAAGCTTGAAAATGCGGATGAGTACAATTTGGGCGATGTGATCAAGGCGGATGTTTTTGCGGCAGGCGACAAGATTGACGCAACTGCTATTTCCAAAGGTAAAGGTTTCCAGGGCGCTATTAAGAGATTAGGACAGCACAGAGGTCCTATGGCTCACGGTTCCAAGTTCCATCGTCACCAGGGTTCCAACGGTGCATGTTCTTCACCGAGCCGCGTATTTAAGGGCAAGGGAATGCCGGGACACATGGGAAGCGTTAAGGTGACAACACAGAATCTTGAGGTTGTAAGAGTTGACGCAGAGAACAACCTGCTTTTGGTAAAGGGCTCCGTGCCGGGTGCTAAGAAGTGCTTAGTGACCGTCAGAGAGAGTGTAAAAGCCGGTAAATAGTGCTTAGAATAGGAAAGGAGGAACTTAACAATGGCTAACGTAGCTGTTTATAATATGGAAGGCAAGGAAGTTGGCAAGCTGGAGTTAAACGATGCTGTTTTCGGCGTAGAAGTAAACGAGCATTTAGTGCATATGGCTGTGCTTCAGCAGTTGGCAAACAACCGTCAGGGAACACAGAAGGCTAAGACTCGTTCCGAAGTAAGCGGTGGTGGCAGAAAACCGTGGAGACAGAAAGGAACCGGACATGCAAGACAGGGTTCAACAAGGTCTCCGCAGTGGACACACGGCGGCGTGGTATTTGCTCCGACGCCGAGAGATTACTCTTTCAAGCTGAATAAGAAAGAAAAGAGAGCAGCTCTTAAGTCTGCTTTGACATCCAGAGTGACCGAGAGCAAGCTTATCGTATTGGATGAATTAAAGCTTGACGAGATCAAGACAAAGAAATTCGTAGAGGTTTTAAATAACCTGAATCTTAAGAAGGCGCTTGTAGTATTGAATGACATGGATATGAATGTGATCAAGTCTGCAAGCAATCTGCCGACCGTAAAGACGGCGCAGACAAATGAGCTGAACGTATTTGATGTGTTAAAATATGATACAGTTGTTGTGACAAAGGACGCTGTAAAGACAATCGAGGAGGTGTATGCATAATGGCAAACGTACAGTATTATGATGTAATCCTCAAACCGGTAGTAACGGAGAAAAGCATGGCTGCGATGGCTGAGAAAAAATATACTTTTCTGGTTCATCCGGAAGCAAATAAGACAATGATCAAAGAGGCAGTTGAAAAAATGTTCGAGGGAACAAAGGTTGCCAGCGTCAACACCATGAATATGGATGGAAAGAAAAAGAGACGCGGTATGGTGATCGGAAGGACTGCTAAGACAAAAAAAGCGATCGTTACACTAACAGAGGACAGCAAGGATATTGAGATTTTTGCAGGTCTGTAAGATCAGTGGATAGCTGTGCGCAGAGTGTCATCGGGAATAAGTTCCCTCGGTCGTGCTGCACGTTTATATGTCAGAGCATGAGCGATATGTCGAGCGAGCTTGCCAATCGCTTCTGCTCCGCCATAACACTCTGCTGAATCACGAATATGCACAGTGATGTGCGATAACAAACATCGAAAGGAGAACTACAATGGGAATTAAGACATATAACCCATATACACCTTCCAGAAGAAATATGACTGGCTCTGATTTCT
This sequence comes from Roseburia sp., assembly GCA_019421345.1. Lineage (GTDB taxonomy): Bacteria > Bacillota > Clostridia > Lachnospirales > Lachnospiraceae > Roseburia. Next base: position 16,322 of record JAHZFL010000025.1, read on the forward strand.
CCGAGATTACAAAGACGACTCCGGAGAAGTCCCTTACAACTTCTTTAAAGAAGAATGCCGGTCGTAATAATCAGGGTAAGATTACAGTAAGACACCACGGCGGTGGAAACAGAAGAAAGTACAGAATCGTTGATTTTAAGAGAAACAAGAAGGACGGTATTCTGGCAAAAGTTATCGGTATCGAGTATGATCCGAACAGAACTGCCAATATCGCTTTGATCTGCTATGCGGACGGTGAGAAGGCATATATCCTTGCACCGGCTGGTCTGACAGACGGTATGAGCGTTATGAGCGGCGCAGAGGCAGAGGTTCGTGTCGGCAACTGCTTACCGCTTGAGAATATTCCAGTTGGTACACAGGTGCATAACATCGAGCTTTATGCAGGCAAGGGCGGACAGCTTGTGCGTTCCGCAGGTATGGCTGCACAGCTTATGGCAAAGGAAGGCAAGTACGCAACGCTTCGTCTTCCGTCTGGCGAGATGCGTATGGTTCCGTTAAACTGCCGTGCGACGATCGGCGTTGTCGGAAACGGTGATCACAGTCTGATCAATATCGGTAAGGCAGGACGTAAGCGTCACATGGGTATCCGCCCGACCGTCCGCGGTTCTGTTATGAACCCGAATGACCATCCACATGGTGGTGGTGAGGGACGTGCGCCGATCGGACGTCCGGGTCCATGTACACCGTGGGGCAAGCCGGCTCTTGGTCTTAAGACAAGAAAGAAGAATAAGGCTTCCAATAAGCTGATCGTAAGAAGACGTGATGGCAAAGCATTAAAATAATCTGCTTCGCAAATCATTTTAATGCTCGGAAGAATTGTCCTTGACAATTCTTCTCGCTGCTGGCGGATCTCCCGTTGGTGGAGATTTTGCCCGCAGACGCGTATGAAAAAAGAGTGAACCGAAAAGCAGAATCAGGCTCTGGTTACTTCCTGAAAAAAGGAAAAGGATTGGGGCTTGATTCTTTCGGAGAACTCTGTTATAATAGCAAAGATGTTTCGGGTTCTATGAAACGCGCGGTTGCGTGTGAAGAACTGATAATATTAGGAGGTAAATTATGGCTCGTTCATTAAAAAAAGGACCATTTGCAGATGCAAGCCTGCTGAAAAAGGTAGACGCTATGAATGCATCCGGAGACAAATCTGTAATTAAGACATGGTCTCGTCGTTCTACAATCTTCCCGCAGTTTGTTGGTCATACCATCGCTGTTCATGACGGAAGAAAGCATGTGCCTGTATATGTTACAGAGGACATGGTAGGACATAAGCTCGGTGAGTTCGTTGCAACAAGAACTTACAGAGGACATGGAAAAGACGAAAAGAAACCAGACCTTCCGCTAAGTTATCTTACGCAAGAGTGTCTGTTCAGAAAGCTTGCTTCGTATTAGATGCGATTCGTGGAAAGGATGTTGAGACAGCGCTTGCTATCGTAACCTACAATCCGCGTTATGCTTCAAGCTTGGTAAAGAAGCTGCTGGAGTCTGCAATCGCAAATGCTGAGACAAACAACGGCTTAAAGAGAGAGAACCTTTACATTGCAGAGTGTTATGCAAATAAGGGGCCGACAATGAAGAGAATCAAACCAAGAGCACAGGGAAGGGCTTATAGGATCGAAAAGAGAATGAGCCACATCACAATCGTGCTGGATGAGAAATAATGGAGGTGACGCCTCACATTATTGTGGGTAGCGTTTCGTGGCGAGACGCCGGAAAGGAGTAAATATGGGACAGAAAGTTAATCCACATGGCTTAAGAGTCGGCGTTATCAAAGA
>JAHZFL010000025.1:18100-22272 GCA_019421345.1 Roseburia sp.
GGAAGCAGATTTTGCAGATTTCTTAGTAGAAGATTACAATATCAGAACATATCTTAAGAAGAAATTATACGCAGCAGGTGTTTCTAAGATTGAGATCGAGCGCGCGTCTGACCGTGTGAAGGTTATCATCTATACTGCAAAGCCGGGTGTTGTGATCGGCAAGGGCGGCGCTGAGATCGAGAAGATCAAGGGCGAGGTTCAGAAGTTTACAGATAAGAAACTGGTAGTGGATATTAAAGAGGTAAAGAGACCGGATCGTGACGCACAGTTAGTAGCTGAGAATATTGCACTTCAGTTAGAGAACCGTGTATCTTTCCGTAGAGCAATGAAGTCCTGCATGGGAAGAACCATGAAGGCTGGTGCAAAGGGAATTAAGACTTCCTGCTCGGGACGTCTCGGCGGTGCGGATATGGCTCGTACAGAGTTTTACAGCGAGGGCACAATTCCGCTTCAGACTTTAAGAGCAGATATTGATTACGGTTTTGCAGAGGCAGATACCACCTATGGTAAGGTTGGTGTTAAGGTTTGGATCTACAAAGGCGAGGTACTTCCGGTGAAAGGAAATAAGGAAGGGGGAGCTAACTAATGTTAATGCCAAAGAGAGTAAAGCATAGAAAGCAGTTCCGTGGTTCCATGACAGGTAAGGCAACCAGAGGAAATACTATTGTGAACGGTGAATTTGGTATCGTGGCGATGGAGCCATGCTGGATTCGTTCCAATCAGATCGAGGCAGCCCGTATTGCTATGACACGTTATGTAAAGCGTGGCGGTAAGATTTGGATCAAGATTTTCCCGGATAAGCCAGTAACGGCAAAGCCGGCAGAGACGCGTATGGGTTCCGGTAAGGGATCACTGGAGTACTGGGTGGCAGTTGTGAAGCCAGGTCGTGTATTATTTGAAATCTCCGGAGTTCCGGAAGACGTTGCGAGAGAAGCGCTGCGTCTTGCTACACATAAATTACCTTGTAAATGTAAAGTAGTTTCGCGTGCAGATTTAGAAGGCGGTGTATCAAATGAAAACTAGTAAATATTTAGAAGAATTAAAGGGAAAGACTGTTGCGGATCTGAACGCGCAGTTGGTAGAAGCTAAAAAAGAACTTTTCAATTTGAGATTCCAGAATGCAACGAATCAGTTAGATAATACGAGCAGAATTAAGGAAGTTAGAAAAAACATTGCCAGAATTCAGACTATCATCACTGAGAAAGAAAAAGTTGCGCAGTAGACTCTAGAAAGGAGAACGGATCGTGGAAAGAAATCTTAGAAAAACACGTGTTGGTGTTGTTGTCAGCGACAAGATGGATAAGACAATCGTTGTTGCAATTCAGGATAACGTAAGACATCCGCTTTACAACAAAATCGTTAAGAAAACCTATAAATTAAAAGCTCATGACGAGAACAACGAGTGCCGTATCGGCGATAAAGTCAGAGTAATGGAAACAAGACCTTTATCCAAAGATAAGAGATGGAGACTTGTAGAAATCATGGAAAGAGCAAAATAGTTAAAGGAGGCTACAAGCATGGTACAGCAGGAAAGTAGACTTAGAGTAGCCGATAACACAGGAGCAAAGGAATTGCTTGTAATCCGTGTTATGGGTGGTTCTACTAGAAGATATGCGAATATTGGTGACGTTATTGTTGCTACGGTCAAAGACGCAACACCAGGCGGTGTTGTGAAAAAAGGTGACGTTGTGAAAGCTGTAGTTGTTCGTTCAGTAAAAGGCGCACGTCGTAAAGACGGTTCTTATATCAAGTTTGACGAGAATGCAGCGGTTATTATAAAAGACGATAAGACTCCGAGAGGAACCCGTATTTTTGGACCAGTAGCAAGAGAGCTTCGTGAGAAACAGTTTATGAAGATTGTTTCCTTAGCTCCAGAAGTATTGTAGGAGGACAAGGATATGGCAACCATGAAAATTAAAAAAGGCGATATGGTAAAGGTTATTGCCGGTAAAGACGTAAACAGCGAGGGTAAGGTGATCGCTGTCAATAAGAAAAATCATACAGTCCTTGTAGAAGGCGTAAACATGGTGACAAAGCATACAAAGCCGAGCATGGCAAACCAGCAGGGCGGTATCGTTCACCAGGAAGGTCCTATTGATATTTCCAACGTAATGTATCTTCATAAGGGCAAACCTACGCGTGTGGGATTTAAGATGGATGGAGATAAAAAGGTACGTTTCGCAAAAGCTACAGGCGAAGTGATCGACTAATTTAGAGAGGAGGCCAATCAGTTGAGCAGACTTAAAGAACAGTATAAGAATGAGATCGTAGACGCTATGATCAAAAAGTTCGGATATAAAAATATTATGGAAGTGCCGAAGCTCGATAAGATCGTTGTAAACATGGGCGTTGGCGAAGCCAAAGAGAATGCGAAGTTGCTGGAAGCTGCAATTAAGGACATGGAGACGATCACCGGTCAGAAGGCAGTGACGACAAAGGCAAAGAATTCTGTTGCTAACTTCAAGATCAGGGAAGGTATGGCGATCGGATGTAAGACAACTTTACGCGGCGAGAAGATGTATGAGTTTTTAGATCGTTTAGTAAACCTTGCACTTCCGCGTGTGCGTGACTTTAGAGGTGTAAATCCTAACGCGTTCGACGGACGCGGAAACTATGCGCTTGGTATTAAGGAGCAGTTGATCTTCCCGGAGATCGAGTATGATAAGGTTGACAAGGTACGCGGTATGGACGTTATCTTTGTTACAACTGCTAAGACAGATGAAGAAGCACGTGAGTTATTGACACTGTTCAATATGCCATTTGCAAAATAAGTAGGAGGGAATTTTAATGGCTAAGACAAGTATGAAAATAAAACAGCAGCGCAAACCAAAGTTCTCTACCAGAGCTTATACACGTTGCAAAATTTGTGGTCGCCCACATTCTGTTTTAAGAAAATACGGAATCTGCAGAGTATGTTTCCGTGAATTAGCATACAAGGGTCAGATACCGGGTGTTAAGAAGGCAAGCTGGTAAGACACCGGACTGCGCACGGCGCAGAACTTAAAAAGGAGGAAATATACATGTTGACAACAAGTGATCCAATTGCAGATATGCTTACAAGAATCCGTAACGCAAATACTGCGAAACATGATACAGTTGACGTTCCGGCATCTAAAATGAAAATCGCGATTGCAGATATTCTTGTAGATGAGGGATACATTGCAAAATATGACATCGTTGAAGACGGTAACTTCAAAACCATCCGCATTACTTTGAAATATGGTGCAGATAAGAATGAGAAGATCATTACAGGATTAAAAAGAATTTCCAAGCCGGGTCTTCGCGTGTATGCCGGCAAGGATGAGCTTCCGAGAGTGCTTGGCGGCTTAGGCATCGCAATTCTTTCCACAAACCAGGGGATCATCACCGATAAAGAGGCGAGAAAGCTTCAGGTCGGCGGAGAAGTATTAGCATTTGTTTGGTAATGTTCAGAGCCAAGCAGCTTTGCCGAAAATGTATGTTGGACACTTGTGTTCATAAATACATTTTCGAGAAAAGATATTTGGCGGATACGCCAAACACCGAGGAAGCGCGAAGCGGTTTCGAGGTTGGCTCTGAAAGATTTATAGATCATCATATATTATAAATTAGGAGGTACGGGCATGTCACGTATAGGAAGAATGCCAATCGCAGTTCCGGCTGGAGTAACAGTTGAGATTGCAGAAAATAATCATGTGACTGTAAAAGGTCCTAAGGGGACTCTGGAGAGAACCCTTCCGTCTGAGATGGAGATCAAATTAGAGGGCAGCGAGGTTATCGTTACAAGACCGAATGATTTGAAGAAGATGAAATCCTTACACGGATTAACCAGAACACTGATCAACAACATGGTTGTAGGTGTGACAGAGGGATATGAAAAGGTACTTGAGGTAAATGGTGTTGGTTACAGAGCATCAAAGTCCGGCAAGGTATTAACGCTTAACTTAGGATATTCCCATCCGGTTGAGATGAACGATCCGGAAGGAATCGAGTCTAAGGTTGACGGAAATAAGATTGTTGTATCAGGTATCGATAAAGAGAAGGTTGGCCAGTACGCAGCTGAAATCAGAGATAAGAGAAGACCTGAACCTTACAAAGGAAAGGGTATTAAATATGCTGATGAGGTTATTAGACGTAAGGTTGGTAAGACTGGTAAGAAATAATTAAAGGAGTGACGAAAAATGGTTAGTAAG
>JAHZFL010000026.1 GCA_019421345.1 Roseburia sp.
TTCTAGGTTCAAATATATCTGAAATGCATTTTTGCAATTCATTCAAAAAACTTTCTTTTTAGACTTGACTTTTAATAGTTAGTCTTTCTGAATATAGGTATAAAAAAACGCCATAGGAATTTAATAGCCTATGGCGTTTTTTTATAAAGTTTATAATTCGACAAAAATCTGATTTTCTACTTTTATATTGATTGGTACAAGATTTCGATATTGAGCCAAAATATCGTCATACAAAATTCCAGGATATTTGGGAATCTCTACTGTAATGGCAACAAAATATTTCATGGGGGTAGTTCCAGCAATATCTCTGTTCATTCCATGAAGTATGAAAAATGGATTGTTCAAAGAAGACGTTCTCATAGTAATAGTCTTTTTGGTTACAGTATCCCATTTCAAATGTTGTGATCGCAGTTCATCTTCACTCAAAAATTGCTTTGGCGGTTTGGAGATTGGAAGGTCGGAACGACTATATCCTAAATCATATAGTTCTTTTTCTGCATCAGTCCCAGCAAAGGCTGCTTTTTGCTTTCTACCCTGTATTGTGTTTTTGAAATAATTATAATGTTTATCATGCGGATAAAAATAATCTTCTACACAATTACAAGTATAAGAGTCAACATCATTTGGGTTTAATTCAGATAAAGTTGAAAGAGTCCATGTTATATTAGCGTTACATTTAAGTCCATTTATATCTGGGAGAAGAATAGGGAGTTGTATATTTTGTTTAGGGGCTATATTTCCTTCATATAAAACAACAACTTTATTGTCTTCACAGTTTAGGATATTGGTAACATCATCAACACAGAATCCGAATCCTATTTCTTCAATGCTATATTCATCTGAATCTTCTGCTGTGTGAATAAGTAGTGTTTTAGCCATATGCTGAGAGATTTCAGAAGATAATGCCATCATTTTTCCTAGCTTACCAGTAACAATAGGAGAGGAAAAACTGGTTCCACATTCTACAGTTGCTTTATTTGGTATAGTACTAATTAAAACAGCTGGATTTTCTGGTGATCCTCCAAATTCCAAGACATCAGGCTTTACTTTACATCCTTCGCGTCCAGGGCCAATGCAACTATAACTAGCCCTTATTTTTTCTCCATTTCTGTCAAATGTATAAGCACCAATTCCTAACCCATTAACTAAGTCTGCAGGTGCTTGTATCCTATTAAAAGGATAGGGTAAATCCCCATCATTTCCAACAGCAACACAAAATAGTGGATGATGAGGAAGCATGGAAAGCCTATCCAATGCATAGGTAAAACGGCTAATATCATCATCAACAATTGCACCTCGAGGACCGAAAGATAAATTATATAATGCAGTTTCTGTATGGTTATGCACGATTTGTTCTATTTGATCGATTGCAGGATACAGTCCGCTATCTTCTATAGGATTTCCAGTTTGCTGTTGTGGCAATACTCTATATGAGTCAACAGAAACAATCGGCGTTTCAAGCTGTTCAGTTGATGATTTATAATTTAACAACCCATATAAAACAGCACCGCAAACTGCAGTTCCGTGTGCAATAAGTGCTGGATGTCCAGTGATAGGTGTCAGTTCATGTGCGGTGACAAAATCTTTTAAGTGAGGTAATGTCGAGTCAGCACCACCATCAAAAACACCTATTCGCATTTGAGGAGTTCCTTTGTATAATGGTGGAACTGGTGCGTCAAAAAAAGAGCTGCCACGCATATTTGGTATATTGAGTTCCCCTAAAGGATGAATGGTTCTTAATGGGTTAAACTTTGCCAATCGTTCTAATGTTTCGTGATTACATACGGCTGCACAAAATAAAGGATCATTTTCATAACCAGATATTTTGTATTTATCTGCTTCTAAATCTAAAAGGGTTAAGAATTGTTGCATAGCAAAAGCGTCATTCCATATAAATGGATGTAAAACAATTTCAACTAATCCGCTATCCCAAGTACCTGAGAAACCTGAAATTTTTTCTGTAGAATCGAGCAAATCAATTGTTCGAATAGTTGAAATTTGATTTTGCCAGGTAACAGTGTTATCTTTTTGACCAGACTCCAATATGTATTTTAGGTTTTCTAATCCCCGATCACTGGTTTTTGCAAAATATAATTTCGATTTAACCAGACCTTCTTCAGACTTTGAAATTACATATTTACGTCCTCCAATAGGAGTAATACCATCCACCGATAAAAGCATATCAGGTGAATAAGATTTAGCTTCAAATTTAGGTTCCATACGGATACAGACAACTTTTTCTTGTAAAAAAATCTCGTCATTTCTTTGGACTTCTTCTTGAATAGAAGTAATATCCTTGATTAAAGCTAGCTTATTTTCGTGATAAGTATGGGGGAGTTTTTGCGGTCCTCCATAGTAACGCTTTTCAATATCTTTTACATATAGTTCTCCGCGTCCTAAAATTGGATGTTTGTTACTCATTTGATGCACCTCCATTCTGCAAATAACGACTTACAGATGTTGCTGGAATCTTTGTTATTTTTGATATATCACGTATGCTTAAAGAAGGATCCACCTCTCGAAGCAAGTTGCAAAGTTCTATCTTTTGCGTTTTGCTGTCGCAAGAATTCAAACAAAATTCTTCAAAAACAATTAAATCTGAATTACTCCCAGCTAAAACAATTTTTCTTTTAACGTGTGTACATAGTTTGCCAATATCAGCAGCACTAATATGGGCAGTTTGTTGTAGTGCAAAAGAAAGGGCTTTGGGCGATAGCATATCATAATACTTGCCTAAGTATCTTTGTAATAATAGTTTGCGTTCACCTATTTCAGGAGTTTTAAATGTGATTGTTCGATCAAAACGTCTCCATATAGCTTTGTCTAATAAATCGGGATGGTTGGTTGCTGCAATAATTATGCTTTGACTTGGCCATGTTTCTAATTCTTTTAGTAAGACATTAACTAATCGTTTTAATTCTCCTAAATCTGAAGCGTCATCTCTGCGTTTGGCAATTGCGTCAATCTCATCTAAAAGTAAAATTGATGGAAACGACTTTGCATAATCAAAAATATGTTTAATATTTTGACCTGAGCGACCAAGATAACTTGAAATAGAAGTAGCTAAGTCCATTGTTATTAAGGGTAAATTTAATTTGTAAGAAAGCCATTTTGCAGAATAAGTTTTTCCTACGCCCGGCTCGCCAATAAAAAGTAAACTATTGGGTGGAGTAATGTCTTCAATAAGCAGTTTCTCGATTTCTGTTCTTTCGAGTATGAAATTGTTTAGTTCCTCCATGGTTTCTGTTGATAATATCGGAGGGTCAATTTCTAAAGGTTCTTCTGCTTTGCAAAGAGTAAAGCGAGTTTCTCTATCGATTGGAACTGGTTGTACATCGACAGATCTTATAGCAGAAGCACCATTTCGGGAATAAGTTAAAGATTGAGAAATTTCCTGAGCAATATTGGGTTGCTTTTTTTTATATAACTTAACCAACATAGTAGAAATTTCTTCAACTAATCTTCGGTCATTATCTAAACATGCCCGTACTAGTTTTGGTACTAATTCATCACTGTTCATCATTTCACCTCATAAATTCTATTTTGGTACAGATGAATTATACTACAAATACAATGCAAATTCAATTAAAATGTTCCAAAATAAAAAATATATTAAAAATGGAACACGAAAATAATGGAAAATAAAACGCCATAGGAATTTAATAGGCTATGGCATTGAGGGACTATATTCTGTTATATATCTAATTTATCTAACCATTCGTCAAAGGACTTCTTTGAAATCCTGATTGTATTGCCTATGCGAACAATTTTGAAGTTCCCCTCTTTCGTAAGGTTGTAAGCGGATGTTCTGCCGATATTCAGCATTTTGGCAATATCTTCAACGATATAAGTTCTGTTTTCACAATCTGACATACTACCTCCTACGGGGTAAAATATCTATAAACAGATATTACCCTTGCTATTGGGGATATGGTTTGGTTACTATATTCTTGCTAAGAATTTGCTAATTGTACATTACATAATGGGGGCAAAAATCGTAGAATGAGATGTAGTGCCATGTCAAACATGACGCCCGGAAAAACCCGTAATATCAAGGTTTTTCTTGCATGAGAAGTTATGTAGTCGGAAACCGTACAAGCTGGTATGCCATACTCCTAAGCGTGGGGTCGGAGGTTCAAATCCTCTCGTGGACGCTGAAAGCATTGAAAATATTGGATTTTTCAGTGCTTTCTTTTTTTGTCTTAAAGCAATTTCCGAATGTTATACGCATCATACCGGGTATAAAAGAGAAGTTCATTCCTTGCTAATAGGGAATTGAGATGACGTATAATAAGCTTTGTAAATTAATTTATAAAAATAGACATGTCTATATCCGTTTGGTAGAATTAAGTTACAACACAAAATTTTACTAAGGAGATCAGACCATGTCTAATAACCTTATACAACTTAACGAGGCTTTCATAAGGCACGATTTGCGCGATCTGGTGCGTTCCAGTGTCGAGGAAACCCTTAATGCACTGCTTGATCATGAAGCCGATGAACTGGTAAATGCGGAAAAATCGGTGTAAATCAGGTCTGATGCTGTGAAATCATTGGTGCTGCTGAAGGTATGAAAGAGGGCAGGGAAATGCTGGTGCTCCTTGTTTGTATGGTTCAAAGAGCGTGTTTTAACCGGTGTGCGTCTCATCACAGACCAGCAGAATGACGAGATCGGATATCAAGGCATTGTGCAGATAGAAGCCGTCAGACTGCACCATCCAGCCCGCGAAGCGCATGGAAGCAGAAGCAGCTCCATGGGCACAGTGATACAGAGTATTGTCTCAAAATATTTTTCTGGCTTCGGGTATGTAAAAATCTCTCTATAAGACAGAAAAGGAACAGTGGTGCTGCTACCCTGCCCACAAGACCGAACCACCAGGGGATGTGGTCTGTAGATCCGAAGAAATAATAGATGTGATCCATCACCATAGACACAAGAGCGACAAGCTTCAAGCCCGTCTGCGTGATTCCCTTTTCCATACAACCGTTTTTTGATTCCTGTTCATCCTATCCTCCATTTTCAAAATATGAGCGGAGCGCCATAAAACCGCAAACACTTTCTCTTTGCCCTTATGACCACTTACAATGCACATAAAGAGAAAGCTTTGTGAAAAACCAGTCCTCTTTTGATCTCACTCGTCCACCCGTGTCTATACTACCAGAATAGAAGCAAAAAATAAGATTTTTATAAGGTTTTACACATTTTTCTTGCCAAGAGCATCTATTTTTGAGATAATTTTGATATAATGTTATACAATACATGAAAAATTTTAGGAGGAAACCAAAGAATGAAGAAAACATGGACAGTGAACGCCAATGGAGTGAACCATACCATTGAGTACAACGGCTGGGCCCTATTCGTTGACGGCGCGAAATATAAATTAAAAAGCGCTAACTGGTTCGTGCAGATGATTGATTATGCTGTGAATTTTGGCGATGTAGAGTGTCGCCTGGTGGTGATCGGCAACAAGGTGGATCTGGCAGTGAATGGCTGTTATCTGGGAAGCGGTCAGCCTTACCAGCCTCTAGCCAGCATTCCCGCATGGGTGTCCGTACTGAGCGGTATCAGTTGTGTGATGGGCTTTCTGCTTAATTCCTGGCTGGGACTGTGTATCGGCTGCCTGCTGGGTGTACTGTATTTTAAGACCTTTCTGAAAAAGAAACAGACTTCTTCTGTTGTTATCGCTTTTGTGATCGGAACGGTCTGCCAGCTTATCCTTGGCTTTAGCGTGGCAATCCTTTTAAGTGGAGTGTAATACTCAAAAGGAGAGCCCCGGATCCTGCAAAAGCGCGGATGTGCGCAGGATCGGAGAACAATACAGATCTTGCATCCGCGAGAAATGAGGAACGATGGAACAACAGTTTCAGAATGATTTTACAGGAGCCTCCCATGAAGGTCCTGTGGTGATCAATCAACTGGAAAGAAAGAAGGACGGTCTTGCAGTGACATCTCTCGTGCTCGGTATATTGGGTATTGTGTTTTGCTGGTGTTTCGTGCTTCCGATGATCATCAGTCTGTGCGGGCTTATCATGGGGATTGTCGGTCTAGTGAGAACCAGGCAGCATACCAGCCTTGCGCTGGCCGGAGTAATCACCTCCACTATCGGGCTTGTGCTCAGCTTTCTTTTCTTTCTGTTTTTGATCTTTTTGCTTTAATCCGGTTCCAAGCATACGTTTCTGGGCATATGGAACCAGCTATGGCAGCTTTTGTCTGCCATGTCAGGCAAAGTATGAGAAAAGGTGTTGTCGGGAAGTAGATAATTCCAAACAGGGGGCATCGTGACTGGTCGCAGTCACGGTGCCCCCTGAAACTTTTTTAAAAGAGAAAAGGATGACTAATACAACCATCTTTTTCTCCGTTCTATGCTATAAGGGAACTATGATAATCAAAGACTATTATAAGGATTTTTTAAAATGGGCAACAGAAATTAACTTTAGTTTCTTCAAATTACATTTACCTGACGAGCCAGTCTATACCCTGAAAAAAGTGATATAAGAGGAAAGGCTGGCCGAGGAAGTCCTACAGGAGTTGAATTATCAGTTCTTAAGACGACTAAAAAAAGAATGGATGTTCACATTGAGGAAGCTTTTCAGCAAGAATGGGGTTAATCATAGGCATCAATACCGTTTGCAATTGCATTAGCAATATCGTCCATTTTATACCATAATATAAATGGAGTAAAGTACACACAAATACAAAATTTGTTTATGATAGATTTTTTGACAGGTAAATACGATATTTTGACATAAAAAAAATATTGGATATAGCATATTATATTATTTAAAAAATTGTTGTTCAATGGCACATGAAATGGAGGATAAAAATGCAAAATTTATCTAAAACGAAAATGGATGAAAAAAACAAGAAACAACGAAAATCTTGGATTCTATTAGGGATTGTTATTTTACTTGCAATATTAGGTGGCAGTCTATTTTTCCGAATAACGATACAAAAAACACCTTGTGAAAAGAATCATATTCAATATGGAATTGAGATTCAGGCAGATATAAATGGGGATCAAAAACATGAAAAGGTATCTGTGATGGACAATGTAAACGGAAACAATGCTTTTACACAGATTAGCGCACAATTTGGAGATGGAGAAACTGTTTTTAAGGATTATTCTGGTTATTGGTCCTCGTATATCGTATCAGGTGATTTAACAGAGGATGGGATTGAAGATGTGGTGTTAATGCGATTTTCTATTGGAAGTACATATGGCGGTGGAGAATGTTCTGTTTTATATATGGGAGAAAATGGATGGAAAGAATATTCACATAATTTTATTTCTAATCCGTTGCTGGAAATAGAGCAACCAGAAAATTTTGAACAGTTAGCATGTTTGGGAGCATCAATTGTTCCTGTAAATGGGCACTGTCGGTTAAGAATTATCACATTAGAAGATATGTCAAAAGATACAGTAAAGTGTATTGACTGTTCTTACCGAGAGGGTGGGTGGTTTATAGAAAATATTAAGATTGTTGAAAAATATTTTGAACTGGATAAAGAAGCAGAACTTTTAGGAATTAAACTATAAATACTGTTTACATTTTAATGAAAGCCTCCTTTTTATTTATTGTAACTGTTACAATAAATAAAAAGGAGGTTATATCACGGAATCTCGCAATGCATGAAACGGCAAAGATGACGTAAAGGGCAGAGATGGGATAAATCTTCTGGCAAGGATGATCTACCCTGAAGCTGTCAACCAGACTGAAGAAGAAAAATGTGGTTGCGCATTTGTAACAAAGAACAGAAAAGATCGGAATGGGACGCAATTTGGTGGTAATACAGGGGAAGGTGTCATATTAAAGGCAAATCAGTTTGCGGGAATGACAACAACCCATGCATTAAAACCAGATACAACATCTGATGTATGGAAAGACAGTCTGGATTTTGCTCATAATCTTTTCAGTAAAATAAACCCGATCGGCGGCTGCTTATGGTTCAACACAAGCAGCTTGTACCAAAAGCAGTCTAGGACAGAAGCAGGAAAGGAATACTATAAATTTGGAAAAGGTTCTTATTCAAAGGAAGACAGTTAGTTTGTTCTTAATACAGCATCGAAACATTTTGATATTTGTCATTTTTTATAGTTTATGGGAACTGATAAATCAAGGCTAAGTTATCTAAGTCATGATTTATCAGTTTTTGCTTATTTTGCTTTTGTAAGTTTACATTTCTACAATAAAAACGTTTCCATCAAGTATCAAAAAACTTGGGCTTTTACCTGCTAATAAAATATTAACCGCTCATAGTTCGGATCTTTCCGCTACAAATGATTTGCTAAGTGGACTGGCAAATATCAGGCAGTATAAAACAGAAACTTCTAAGCTAATAATCTGTTCAGGAACATTTCAAACGCCGAAGACTTAAAAATGAAAGCCTTCGGCGTTTTTTCTTTACAGGAATCGTTCTTCCCCATACATTAAAATTCTTTGCTGGTTCGCACTACAACAAAATGGAAGTGTATTGTTCTGCATCCCACCGTAGGTAGGTAACATTGCCGGAGAAATTTTTTACATTTTGTGATAGGCTTCCTGCGGCAAGTCCGTTAGCTGTTTCATTGTCACAAAAACATGCTATTTCATCAATGTGACGTGTGGAAATGCCGGTCATCCATTCTTTTCAGGCATGTCGGTGGTTTCTCTCCTTATAGATCATCCTCGATCGCACTTGATTTTGCATAGGCAGTCGATTTTGCCTCAAAGAAATCTGTCTTGATCAGATTCGCATTGCTGTATACATTGACCCATTTCATAGATTCAGGAACATCCGAAAATCCGTCATAAAGCGGAGCAAAATTGAGCGCTGTCGCACGAAGATTACCGAGGTAGTGAATGTAATCGGAAATCATTTCTAAGGTAAGGCCCTCGATTCTGTCACCGAGTACATATTCTGCCCATGCAATTTCTTCCTCCACACCGCGCTTTAGCATGGAGCGGTAAACCTCCACCTGATCCGGTCCAAAGAGCTCTGGTTCTTCTTTTTTCAGTTCCAGAAGAATACTGCGGAAAAGCCATAGATGCGTATTTTCATCGCGGTTGATATAACGGATTTCCTGCGCGCTGCCGGACATCTTTCCCATACGGCCGAGATTATAGAAAAACATAAATCCCGAATAAAAATAAATTCCCTCAAGAATATAATTTGCCATCATGGTTTTTACAAGGTGTTCCTTGTCCCTGTGCTTTAAGAAAGCATTGTACTGCTCTCCGATAAACTCATTTCTCTTTAACAGATGTTCGTCAAACTTCCATTGATATAAGATTTCATCGCGCTTTGCGGGAGAGCAGATGGAGTCCAGCATGTAGCTGTAGCTCTGAGAATGCACAGCCTCCTGAAATGCCTGAATTGTCAGACAAAGATTGATTTCATTTGCCGTGATGTACTCTCCAATATTCGGCAGATTCGCTGTCTGCAAGGAATCTAAAAATACAAGAAAGGAGAGGATTTTATCGTAGGCGGTCCGCTCCTCGTCCTTTAAAAGACGATAATCCTTAATGTCCTGTGTCAGGTTGATTTCTTCAGGAATCCAGAAATTGTTCATCGCCTGTCGATACCATGAGCTGACCCATGTATATTTCATATTGTTAAAATCGTTTAGATTGGTAGTGTTTCCGCCTATCATGCGGCGTTTTCGTACATCTGTATCGCCTTGTGCATTAAACAGAGCCTTTTTTTGTAATTCCATGTATTCCTCCTAAAAATTGGTGGGAATCCTGTTTAGGAAGAACAGGATTCGCATTCCTCCACCTCAAGCGATTGACTGCGCACATAATAAAGCGTTTTGACGCCTTTTTCCCATGCGCGGATATAGAGGTCTAAAAGCTTGCGGAAGGTAAAGTCGTTTGTAATATAAAGGTTGACGGATTGCGACTGATCCATATGACGCTGACGGATGCCGGCTGCGTCTACAACCCATGTCTGATCGATCAGGTGTGCATTTTTGTAGAGCCAGAAGGTTTTCTGGTTTAAATCCGGAGCGACGCGCGTGATCATGCTGCCCTTTTTCTCCTCCATGAAATACTTCTTCATCACGGGATCGACTGCAGCAGTCGTGCCTGCGATGATAGAAGTGGAGCTGGTCGGAGCGACGGCGAGCAGATAGCCGTTGCGAAGTCCCGTTTTATGTATTTCCCCTGCCAGGGCTTCCCAGCGCTCAGAGGTATAATTCCGTTTTTTAAAATAAGCGCCGGTATCATAATCGCTTCCCTTAAAATGCGTATAAGAACCCTTTTCCGCCGCAAGCTCCATCGACGCTTTTAATGCATAATAATTGATCTTTTCATAAAGGTCGTCCACAAAATCAAGATGCTCCTGTGTCTCAAAGAGATAGCCCTGCTTGACAAGCATATGGTGGTAGCCGCTTGTGCCAAGACCGATGGCCCGATATTGCTGATTTGTAATTTGCGCGTACGGTATCGGGTAATAATTTAAGTCGATCACATTATCAAGTGCTCGCACAACGGTGGAGATCGTGTGCCAAAGCTCCCCGTCATCCGTGACGTTCATGCGGCCAAGCGTCAGCGAAGCCAGATTGCAGACAACAAAATTGCCCGGACGTGTTTTTTGTATCACGACAGTCTCACCGTCCACTGCAAGCATTTCCGGATCCTCTACCTGCATGGCACTCATATTCTGCGCAATTTCCGTACAGAGATTACTGCAGTATATGATTCCTGCATGGCTGTTTGGATTCATGCGGTTGACGCTGTCACGGTTAAAGGTGAACGGAGTGCCTGTTTCAACCAGAGATTTGATGATCAGGCGGACAATTTCCTTCACACTCATGATGCGCTTTTCGATGCGGTCATCCGCTACACAGTCGTAATAACGCGTCTCCCATTCTTCGCCGTAAAAATCCTCCAGATGGTAGCCCTTGGCAGTGTAAATATTGTGCGGGCACATGAGATACCAGTCGGCATCCAGATCGCTCTTGGCAAGCTTCCAGAAAAGATCGGGATAGCAGACAGCAGGAAAAATATCATGTGCTTTCATGCGGTCATCGCCGTTGTTGGTACGCAACTGAAGAAATTCCGGCAGATCACGGTGCCATGCATCCAGATAAACAGCGGCGGCGCCTTGACGGACACCAAGCTGATCGACAGCGGTAGCAGTATCGTTGACCAGCTTGATCCAGCGGATCACACCTCCGGCAGCGCCCTCAAATCCGCGGATACTGCTGCCGTTTGCACGAACCTTACCGAAATAAAGCCCCATACCGCCGCCATGCTTGCTGACCTGTGCAAAATTATCGATGCTGCGATAGATGCCGGTGAGAGAATCATCCACGGTGTCAATAAAGCACGAGCTCATCTGGTGGAACGGCTTTCGCGCATTTGACATTGTGGGTGTCGCCATCGTAACCTTCAAGGTGCTTAGTATCTCATAAATTTCCTTTGCCCAGTGAACACGATCCTTTTCGGGAATGGCAAGATGCATGGCGATTCCCATAAACATCTCCTGCGGCTTTTCCAAAAGTCTGTGCTTATGGTCGCGAATCAGATAACGTTTTGCAATGAGATCAAGCCCGCTGTAGTTAAAAAGCTTATTTCTTTCCGAATTTAAGAAAGAGGCAAGCTCCTCGACGTCGCTGCGGCTGTAATTTTCTAAAAGAAAAGTGCCGACATAGCCCTCGTTTGTCAGCCATGAGAGCTTCTCGTACCAGTTTGAGAAGCCAAGAGCCTCCGTCTGCTCATTCACCTGACGTTCCAGATCAAGGGAGAGGAAGCGCGCGGCGATCATTTCCCACTTTGGGGCGTCCTTGCTGATCAATTCCACACAGGCGCGCTCTAATGTAGCGTACGCCTCAGAAAGAGTCATTTCTTCCTTATAAAAAGAGCGGAATTTTAAAAGAAGAAGCTGGATCGAATAAACATCCTCCCGGAAATCAGCCTGGATTTCGGAGAGAAGCGCAGGAAGTGCGGGGTCTTGGATCAGTTCGGTAAGCTCGCTTGCCGCTTGCCGAAGCTCGGCGTGGTGCTGGCGGTAGAGGATATAGGCTTTGGCAACCTTCAGATAACCGCGGCGCATCAGGCATTCCTCAACATAATCCTGAATCAGCTCGACACTGCATCCGTCTGTGATCTGTTCCTCCACCTCTGTCAGGAGATGAGAGAGCTCGTCCTCGGAAATCTCCGCGCCAAGCCCAAAGAAAGCCTTTTGAATGGCGTTTTTTATCTTCGTTCGGTCATAGACCTGTGAAAGACCGTTTCGTTTCAATATTTGCATGTGATAGTACTCCTTTTCGTCATGAAAATTATTTTACAGGAGAACTATCACAAATGCAATCATTTTGATGATGAAAAGAATTGGATCGGGATAGGAATAAAAATGTATACAAAAATACTTTACAAATTTTTGAATTTATAGTAAACTTAACGTAAGTTACAAAAACCTTTTCGGAAGGAGATTATCTTGTGGCAGGTTCCATCAGAGATGTGGCAAAGAGCGCAGGAGTATCGATTGGAACCGTATCCAGAGCGTTCAATGACTATCCCGACATCAAGCCGGAGACAAAGAAGAAGATTTTTGAGGCGGCAAAACGTTTGGACTATTCTCCTAATTTAAGTGCGAGAAATCTTTCTTCTAAGAATAAGAAGAATATTGCACTGATCATTTCGGGGCTTTTGGAAAACAATCCGAAGGAGAATCTAATGTTTTGTTTGATTCAGGGAGTGTACTCCTATGCCTGTATGAATGGACTTGAGGTTGCTGTTTATGCAACGGATTCCGCGCATCAAAGGGAGTTATCTTATCGGAGATTTTGCATTGAGCACAGTGTCGCAGGTGTGATCCTAAGCGGTGTGACAACCGACGACCCGTATTTTAACGAGCTTTTGGAGACAACGGAGATTCCGTGTGTAGCAATTGATGTGGAGATTCCGGGAAAGAGGGTCGGATGGGTGTCGATCGATAATGTGGCGGCGTCGAAGGAGATGACACAGTATCTGATTGCACAGGGGCATCGTGATATTTTGGTGATCAGTGGTAAGAAGAATGCGTTTGTCACGGTTGAGCGTATGGTCGGTGTTTATTCTGCGATCGAGGAAGCAGGCGGACATCTGACGAATGACAGTGTCTTATACTGCGATTTCCATGAACAAACCGCTTATGAGAAGGTGCTGGAATATCTCAGAGAGTATGGGACCACAAGACACACAGCGTTTCTTTGTTTCAGTGATATTATGGCGCTTGGCGTGATGAGAGCAGTCAGGGAATGCGGCTATCGTATTCCGGAAGATTTCTCCATTACAGGCTTTGACGGGATTCCGATTTCGGAATATACCACGCCGTCGTTGACTACGATCGTTCAGGATATGAAGGAGAGCGGTTATGCGGGAGCAAAGCTTTTGCATGAGAAAATGGAGAAAAGAACGGAACGAAAACACGATACGCTGCCGTACAGGATCATTGAAAGGGAATCTGTCCGAAATCGAAATGTATAGCTAAGTAGAAAACAGAGCTGTTGCTTAAGCAGTCATAAAATGTTTTGCATCAGCTCTATCATTAAACTACAAGCAAAAACGTTTTTGTAACGATGGAACAAAAGGTGAGAGGATGCATTTAATATGCAGAAAGGAAAAGGAGACTATGGGAAGTAAGAAGATTTTGTCATTCATTTTGGCGGCAGGCATGGCGCTTGGATTGACTGCCTGCGGAGGCGATAAGCCGCAGAATAATGAAGTGCAGACGCAGGGAACAGAGACGGCTGACGCTAAACAGGGCGTCGTTGAGGTGACGATTCCATCCTACAAAACAGGTGAGAATGTAGGCGCAGTATTTTTTGAGGCACAGGTAGACAGATTTAACCAGAAGTATGAGGGAACCTATAAGATTAATCTTGAGAGTATCCCGGAAGATGGATTTAAGGATAAATTAAAACAACTGGCACAGCAGAATATGCTTCCGGTACTGGTGCAGGGCGGTGATGTAGACTGGATTTCCAACGTTGTAATTCCAAATGGAATGGCGTATGATCTGAGCGGCTGGCTCAACGAAACGCCGGCAGTTAAGGATATTTTGATGGATGACGGCTTACTGTTTAACACAAAGGATGACGGCGGTATTTATACCTTACCGTTAGCGACTGTACGTCCGACCGGATTCTTTTACAACAGCGCAATGTGGGAGCCGTCCGGGGATGTCAGCTCGATGACAATGGAGGATTTTCTGGCGGAGATCAGTGATCAGAAGATTGCTTTTTCCACAGCAGAGAACGGCTGGGTATCGGCACTCTTTTTGACGGCATTTATTGCGGCAGAGGATGGAGGAATTGAGCTGCTGCAAAACGGAACAGTTACAAAAATCGTTGATTTCAACCAGCCGGCGATCGTAGAGGGAGTGACAAAGCTGCAGAAGCTGCTTCAGAACAATGCAGCCTCCAATTCTATTGGAGCGGCGTATCCGGATGCTGCAAACGCATTTATGAGCGGTCAGGCGGCGCTGATTTCCAACGGACCGTGGATGTCGGCTGATTTTGATGCATCTGCTTCTGCAAACTGGAGCAACGGATTTGACGGGGCAGCCGTGCACGCGTCTCTTTTCCCGGAAAATATCGGAATTGCCAATACAAGATGCTACGGAGAGTGGTGGATTTCCGCGTCTGCACCGGAAGAAGAAAAAGAGCTTGCACTCGCGTTCCTTGAGTTTATCTACACACCGGAAGAATTGGAAGCATATCTTTTGGCAGAGGGCGGAGATGCGCCAAAGCTTACTTATAGTGATGATTTCAAGGCAAAACAGGCAGAGACACAGGTACTTGCTGATTTAGCCGCAGACACGACATCTAATACGGTTTATGTTCCGTGTATTTTGGATGTGATCCCTGCATCTGTTGCAAATACGGAGTTTGGAAAATTACTTCCGTCTCTGGCAGATGGTTCCTACACACCGGAGGAATTTTGTCAGTGGATGAGTGATAAGGCAGCGGAAGCAACCGCGGAATAAGAGGGAAAAGAGCGGGCAGAAAGGAGTAGAGGTATGCAAAAGAAGCCGGGCTGGCAGGAGAGGAAAAATTATAAATGGATTTATCTGTTTTTACTTCCTACGTTCATCGTTTTTGTCATGTTTTATCTGGTGCCTGTGATACAGGTGTTTGTTACGTCGTTTACATCGTGGGACGGCTTTAACAGTCCGAAATTTAACGGACTTAGCAATTATGTGAATCTGTTTAAGCGAGGAACTTTTTTGATTTCCTTAAAAAACCTGCTGGCATGGAGTCTGATTGCCATGACCCTGCATGTCGGTTTCGGAACGTTGGTTGCTTTTATTTTGTTTCGCAAACCGTGGGGATGGAAATTTACAAGAGCGGTCTTTATGATACCGAATGTCATTTCTGCGGCTGCATGGGCGATGATGTACCGATTTATTTTCAATAATGATTT
Source organism: Roseburia sp. (assembly GCA_019421345.1). Taxonomy (GTDB): domain Bacteria; phylum Bacillota; class Clostridia; order Lachnospirales; family Lachnospiraceae; genus Roseburia. The sequence goes on from JAHZFL010000026.1 coordinate 15,391, forward strand.
TGGCGTATTAAATTATATCATCCGTCTGTTTAATCCTGATTTTCAGGTGCAGTGGTTTTACAGCTCGCCCTATGCGTTTATCAGTGTGACGCTGACATGGCTGTTTTATGCAGTCATTGTCACGCTGGTCGTTTTAGGAGATTTGATGAATATTCCGCAGGAATGGATGGAGGCGGCAAAGATTGACGGGGCAGGCACATGGCAGCTTGTCCGTTACATCCAGCTTCCGCTGTGCAGAAATGCGATTGGAACAAGTGTCATCTGTTCTCTGACATCGCGTATTACCATGTATGAGCAGATTGCACTGACGACGGCAGGAGGACCGGGGGATGATACCATGAGCTTGTCCATGATGCTGGTAAATAATCTGACGGATTATAAGTACGGGCAGGCAAATGCGATCGGCGTCATAATGTTTCTTATCGGACTGGTTGTATTGGTTGTTGTCAACCGTGCATTCCGGATGAGTGAATCTGATTATTGAGGTGAGGCATATGAAATTAATAAAAAAAGGATTATCCGGCATTCTCATGTATGCCATTATGCTTTTTGTAATCGTAATATCGCTGTTTCCAATCCTATGGGTTATTTTATCTTCGTTTAAGACAAACGCGGAGATATTGGGCAATCCGTTTTCACTGCCCGCTTCCTTTTCCTTTGACGCATTTGTGCATTTATTTGAGAATTACAACTTTCCTGTTTATTTCGCAAATTCGTTATTGTCATCGGTAGTTGCGACAGCCGTTTCGCTGCTCATTTATTCTATGGGCGCGTATGTGATCGCCAAATATCGTTTTCCGGGAAGAATGCTGCTTTATCTGCTCTTTACCATTACGCTTCTTGTGCCGGGACACAGCCGAACACAGCCGATTTTTTCTTTGATCATGAAGCTTGGACTGTATGATAATATCTGGGGCGTGACAGTTGTTTACCTGTCCGCAGGCATGGCGATGTCTATGTTTCTTTTAAAAGCGGGATTTATGTCAGTTCCAAAGTCATTGGATGAGGCGGCTTTGATCGACGGAGCGGGATTTATGAGAATTTTCTGGACGATTAATCTTCCGCTTGCCAGGGGCTCGCTTGCGACAGCGGGGATCCTGATGTTTCTTGGAAATTGGAATGAGTATTATTTTGCGTCCCTGTTGACTTCTTCGGATACTTCACGGACATTACCGATCGCGCTTGCGTTCTTTACGAGTGAGTTTTCCTATAACTATACGATGATGTTTGCAGCGCTGGCGATTGTCATTATACCGGGCATTCTCCTGTATGTCGTAGCACAGGAACAGGTGCAGGCGAGTGTGGCGGCGTCGGGAATTAAAGAATAACATTTAAAGGAGATAAATGAAATGACCCCAAAGATAGATTACTATGCGAAAAAGGGAGACAATGCTGGATGGCTGATCAGGGAGACCGATTTTTTCCCGGAGCATCTGGGAAAATGTGAGGCGATTTTTTGTCAGGGAAACGGATATTTGGGACAGAGAGCCGCATTAGAGGAGACCTATGTCGGCGAGAAAAGAAATCTTTTCGTGACGGGCACGTTTGATAAGTTTGATGAGAGTGAAGTGACAGAGCTTCCAAATTTGCCGGATATGACAAATATGGAAATTTTTATTAACGGCGACCGTTTTCGGATGGACTCCGGCAGGCTGAAAAGCTATGAGAGACAGCTTGATCTACAGACCGGAATCCTTACAAGAGATATTGAGTGGATCAGCCCGAAGGGGGAGCAATTCAAGCTTCATTTTGAACGTTTTGTTTCTCTGTCGGATGAGCATACGTTCGGACAAAAGGCAGAAATCACACCGCTTGCAAATGCAGCTACGATAAAGGTACGCAGCGGAATTAACGGATGTGTGACAAATACGGGAACACAGCATTTCCATGAGGGAAAGATGAGAATTTATGACGGCACGATCATGGAAATGTGCAGTGAAACCGTAGAGTCTGAGGTATTGTGCTGCCAGTATGCGGAAAATAGGTTTTATCTTGGGGGAGCTGCGGAAAAGGCAGAGCAGCTTCCTGTGATCGACAGAAGAAAGCTTGCGACAGAAACAGCGTTTACCGTAGAGCAGGGACAGACGCTGACCGTAGAAAAGCTTTGCTGTATACATACCTCAAGGGATCAAATATATGAGGGTACAGAGTCTGTCAAAGAGAAGGTACCTGCGGACGGAAAGCATCATATGGAAGCAATCGGCAGGAAGGGGTATGAGGCATTAAAGCAGGAAAGCTGTGCGGCATGGGAGAATTATTGGGAGAAACAGGATATACAGATTGAGAGCGAAGACGCTTATGACCAGACAGCGGTACGTTTTGCACTATATCATTTGAATATTATGGTAAAACGTGACGACGACAGGGTCGGAATCGGTGCGAAGGCATTGAGCGGCGAGGGCTATAAGGGACATTCGTTTTGGGATACGGAAATCTTCCTCCTTCCGCATTATCTTTTTACAGACCCTGCGACAGCAAGGACGCTTCTTTCCTATCGTGGAAAAAGTCTTCCGGGCGCTGTGAGAAAAGCGGAGGAAAACGGATACCGTGGGGCGATGTTCCCGTGGGAGTCTGCATGGCTTTACGATGGGGAGGTGACGCCGCTTTGGGGAGGCGCTGACGTCGTGACCGGAAAGCAGATGAAGATACTTACCGGAATCTTAGAGCAGCATATTTCCGCTGACGTTGCTTTTGCGGTATGGCAGTATTTTACGGCGACAGAGGATGAAGCGTTTATGGTTGCCTGCGGATATGAAATTATCCTTGCGACTGCTTTGTTCTGGACGGACCGCGTGGAATGGAATGAGGATAAATCGTGCTGTTTCCTCACAGATGTGATCGGACCGGATGAATATAAGGAGCATGTGGATAACAATGCCTATACCAATTATATGGTGCATGAGAATCTTTTGCTGGCAGAGCGTGTCATTAAGGAGTTAGAGAGCGGGCAGGGAGAAATTTTCACCCGTCTGGATCAGAAATACAGGCTGCATGAGCTTTTGGTGGTCATTACCGAGACGAAAGAAAAGCTTTATCTCCCGACTGCGGACGAGGACGGAATTTTGCCGCAGTTTGACCGTTATTTTGAGCTGAAAGCCATTGATCTTTCCAAATATAAGGCAAGTGACGTTGTCGGAACGATTTCCAATGATTATAACATGGAGCAGATCAGCGGAATGCAGGTATCCAAGCAGGCAGATACGATTCTTTTGATGATGCTTTTTCCTGAGAAATTTACACGCGAAGAAAAGGAAAAAAATTATCGCTTCTACGAGCAGCGCACACTTCATGATTCGTCCCTCAGTAAATCCACGCACTGCATTATGGCGGCGCAGCTTGAGAAATCAGAAGAAGCATACCACTTTTTCCGCGGATGTCTCGATACTGATTTAGGTCAGACAATGACGACCTCTGACATGGGAATCCACAGCGCAAGCATGGGCGGTATCTGGCAGAGCATTGTCTATGGTTTTGGAGGCGTTTATCTTTCCGAGGACGGAATCGGGATTGCACCAAAGCTTCCGAAGCAGTGGAAACAGCTTTCTTTTACCATTATTTATAGGAATTGTCCGCTCAAGGTACAGGCAGACGGTAAGCAGATCGTGATAAAAAATGAAGGCGCAAAGGATGTGAGAGTTTATCAAAATGGCAGCGCCAAAATGATAAAGGCAGGCGAAACGCTTGCAGAGCATATGTGAGAAGGAGAAAAGCTGTGGAAAATAAGCAGTATAAAGGAATTATATTTGATTTGGACGGAGTGATCTGTCATACAGACCGCTATCATTACGAGGCATGGAAAATGCTGGCAGACCGGTTGGAAATTCCGTTTGACGAGAAAATCAATAACAGGCTGCGCGGCGTATCAAGAAATGAGAGCCTTGACATCGTTCTTGAAAAAAGCAGTAAGGTCTATACCAGAGAAGAAAAGCTGGCAATGGCTGATGAGAAGAATGATTGCTATCGTAAGCTGCTGGCACAGATGACGCCTGCGGATCTAAGTCCTGCCGTCAAGGAAATGCTGGATGCGTTAAAACAAAGCAAAAAGCTGGCGATCGGTTCTTCCAGTAAAAATACAAAATTTATTTTGGAGAGAATCGGATTGGATGATTATTTTGACGTCATCGCAGACGGCAATGACATCACGCATTCAAAGCCGGATCCGGAAGTGTTTTTACTGGCGGCAGAGAGACTTGGGCTTTCGCCTGAGGAATGTCTGGTTGTCGAGGACGCAAAGGCAGGCATTGACGCAGCGTTTGCAGGAGGCTTTGACAGTGCGGCGGTCGGTGACGCTGCCGGATACGAGAAAGCAACCTATTCATTGGATGATGTTGCAGAATTGAAGGAGTTTCGTTTTTAGCACAGGCTATAGAATTGAAGGAAAATGCCCGAACTAGTGAGAGGTTCGGGCATTTTTGACATTTATGAGATGATCACATTGGGAGGTATGCATTCAGTTTTTTGATACGGACAATGTAGTAAATCAAAAACAGTACGGAGGTCAATATCCATGAAATCGGATAGTTCAGCAGCGTCACCGTAAGGGTCGGATAAAGCGGCACAACAACGAAAATCCAAGCGATACGGAGCACACAGATACCTCCGGTTGTGATAATTGTTGGGATGACAACGTCTCCCATACCGCGCAGAGCGCCGGAGAGCACCTCCGTAAGCACAAAGGTGGCATAAAAAGGCGTCATGATCCATAGCATTTCGATTCCGATTGCAACCACGGATGCATCGTCAATGAAGATGTGAAACAGCGGTATGCGCAGGATGATGAAGAATAATGACATAAAGACAGAAATTGCAAGGTCCATCCAGATGCAGACATGAATGCTTTTTTTCACGCGCTGCATTTGTCCCGCGCCATAATTCTGCCCGACAAAGGTTGTGATAGCAAGACCGCAGGCGCTGCTTACCGTCCAAAAAAGGGCGTCCATTTTTCCATACGCAGCCCATGCGGCAGCAGTATCTGTGCCGAAGGTGTTTAGGGCAGCCTGGATGATTATATTGGAAATGCTGTACATCGCGTACTGCATGCCGCCCGGCAATCCGACGATCAATTCAGATTTTAATACTTCTCCGTGAAAGCGGATGCTGCGTAGGGAAAACTGACAGTCAGGAGAGCGCAGCAGATACCATGTTACCATAAGCGCGCTGATCGCCTGTGAGATCACTGTAGCAATCGCGGCTCCTGAGATTCCCATATGGAAAAAGCGAATAAAAAGCACATCAAGAATAATATTGATGATACAGCAGACAATGAGGGCATAGAGCGGACGTCTGGAATCTCCGAGCGCCCGCAGCAGTGCAGAGCCCGTGTTATAAATAAAGGTAAAGAAGATACCTCCAAAATATATCTGCAGATAGAGGATAGAATCTGCCATTAATTCCTCCGGTGTATTCATAGCGGAAAGAACAGGACCCGCTGTTATAATTCCGAAGATCATGATAAAAATACTGCCGACGATTGAAAATGCGTAGAGGGTGTGAATGCTGTGATTCACACCCTTTTTATCGCCGCATCCAAAAAACTGTGACACGATCACGGAAGCTCCTGAGGTCAGACCAACGAAAAATCCGACGATGAGGGCGATGATCATTCCGGCAGATCCGCCTACGGCGGCAAGCGCCTCCTTGCCGAGAAAACGTCCGACGATCACGGCGTCCGCCGTATTATAAAGCTGCTGGAAAAGCGAGCCCAACAAAATCGGGAAAAAGAAAAACAAAAGCTGTTTCCAGATCACGCCATGTATAATTTCATTTGTTTTTTCTTGCATTGTTGTATTCATAAAAAATCTCCATTCTAAAGAGCCATGCAGTTATGGGAACCCCTTCTTTATTATATTATTTCCCATAAAAAGAAGCGGTAAATCAGATAACCGCCGCTCATTAGTAGATTATAGCAGGATGTAGGGGAAAGGACAAGGAGAAATAGAAAGATTTTGTTCATGAAAAGTTTAAAATTATAATTGTAGAAAACGATTGATGAAGTGGCAAAGGGAGGTGTATGATTAGAAAATAAAAGGGGGGAGCAGAATGCGGGGGATCGCAGTTGGGGAGCTGCGCCTGACCGGAGGACTTGGGATCGGAAAGATAACGAAATTTTCCATGCGGGAATATCCGGGCGAACATGCAAGGGTAGAGCTTGTAGGGGTTGCAGAAATGCAGGGGAGCGGCGCGGCGGAGATTCCCGGATCGATCAAGAATTGTTCGGTGGAACTGTATTCCGAGGGAGAGGAGCGGGCGATTTACAGCGGGATCGTGCAGCGGGCGCAATCGCAGGAGGAAAACGGTTATCGCCAGCTTCGTTTGGAGCTTGGCAGCGGAAGTCTGCTGATGGATATGGAGAAGGAAAAGCGAACGTTTCAGGATATATCCATGACCTACGGGCAGGTGATCACCAGGATCGCATCGGAGGCGGGAATGATGGCGGTGTATCCCCGTCTGCTGGATGAGACGGCGATCGGGTTTCCGGTGATCCAGTACCGGGAAACAGACTGGGAGTTTATCAGGCGTCTGGCGAGCCGGTTTGGCATGGCAGTCTACCCGGAGACAACGCTGGGAGGCGGAAAGCTGACGGTCGATCTGCCGCAAACGGGAAATGCGGGGGAGTTAAGCTGTCTTGGTTACACCGCAAGAATCGACCGGAAGTTCTATCAGGCAGGCGGGGAGCAGGAGGGCAGAAGCAGGGAGCAGTATCGGACCTACGAGGTAAGGAGCATGGAGCTGCGCCGTGTGGGAGATGCGGTGATGTGGGACGGAAAGCATCTGTTTGTCTGTGCAAGGAAAGCAGAACTTAGGGACGGTATGCTGGAGTTTGTCTATATCCTCTCCGGCAGGGAGTGGACTTGGCAGAAGC
>JAHZFL010000027.1 GCA_019421345.1 Roseburia sp.
GGTAAGTCTATCTTACATCAATTTGAAGGTTTACACAAACTTTGGGATACTCCCTGACAAAATGCTCAAAAATGTTGCCTCGCATTGATTGCATTTCAATGCGAGGTGCTTTTATGAATACAAAACTTTTGACATCTATTTTACAATCTTCCAATGAACTTATCACCTCGGAAGATTTCTTGATAAGGAATCGCATTGGTAATTCCTTTACTCGTTCTGGAAAACTTTCTTTGCCTAACCTGATTTACTTTGTGCTCCAGTCCGCTCATAAATCCATTCCCATAAACTATTCTCAATTTTTAGACAATTTTTCATCTGAGCTTCATCCATTTGTGTCAAAGCAAGCCATTTCGAAGACAAGACAAGGGATTTCCCACAATGCGTTTCTTGAATTATTCCGACTTTCTGTGAAGCAGTTCTATTTCCAACCGCTAGATTTACACACATGGAATGGCTTCCATATTTATGCTGTTGACGGAAGCACAATACAGATCCCGGAATCAAATGAAAATTACGAAGTGTTTGGGGGCAATCCGAATAAAACAGAAAAAATATCTCCGCTTGCCTCTGTATCGGTTCTTTATGATGTAATGAACGATATTCTGGTTGTCGTTTCGCTCATTCTTACCGTTATAATGAACGGGATTCAGCCAAATCTCACATGGATTTTTTGCCCAGATTCCCTAACAGTCTTATACTTTTTGACAGGGGTTATCCCTCCGAGGACATGTTCCGGTATCTGAATTCCAAAGGAATTCTATTTCTTATGCGTGTTCCAAAAACATTCAAAAAGGCCATCTCAGAACAGGAAGACTCTTTGTTTACATATCCTGCTTCCTGTAATAAGAAACCCATTACTTTAAGAAGCATTCACTTTTTATTGGAAGACGGAAGCACCGAATATCTTGTGACAAATCTGACATCCGAACAGATGGCCACAGAGAATTTTCCGGATTTATACCAACTGCGCTGGGGTGTAGAAAGCAAATATCGGGAGCTTAAAAACCGGCTTGAAATAGAAGCCTTTAACAGCATTAAACCTGTCAGTGTCCGACAGGAATTGTTCGCCGCAATGTATTTATCCAATTTAGCGGCAATTATAAAATCAGAAGCGGATTCAATTATTGCGGTGTCTGCGGAAAACAAGCATGATTACCAGTCTAACCGCAGCTACATATTAAATCGGATAAAAAGCTGTATCATACGCCTTTTGCGGTCATCCTTGTCCATATGCAACGAAATGCTATTACGAATTATGGAAGAATCTTCCAAAATACGTTCCATTATATGTCCTGACAGAAAATTCGGCAGATATCGAAAGCATACCCGCAGGAGATATTATAACCACATGAAAAGCTGTATTTAAACAAAAACTACAACTATAGAATATCCAGACTGTAAAACATTAACAGTCTTACTTGTGGTGTAATGATTTATAAAAATGAACCCAGCCACCTGTTATCCCTCAGTTTTCTTGAAGCAGTTACTCTTAAGTTGACGACATTGCCCGTTTTACGGGTGGCGGCGACTTAGAATAGAGGATACAGTTGTTGGAAACGGCAAAAAATAAAATACGACATTTTACAAAGAATTGGATTTGTTGCCGATATTATGGTATATTTAATAATAGATTTGTGACTGAAAAAGTAATCGCATGAAAACTGTGAGGTGAGTTATGCTTGAAAATAAATTGGATATTACGGATTCAACGGAATTAGCAAGAGCAGAGGAAAAAATCAGTAAGCAAAAAGCCATTGAGATGTTTGAGAATGGTTTTTTTGAGACGTTAGAACCGGGCACTTATAAAAGCCTTGTAATGATTCACCAATATCTTTTTGATGAGATTTATGATTTTGCCGGTAAATTACGCAAAGTTAATATTTCAAAAGGCAATTTTCGGTTTGCTCCGTTGATGTATTTGGAAGCTGCTCTGGAGAGCATAGATAAAATGCCTCAGTCAACCTTTGACGAAATTGTTGAAAAATATATAGAAATGAATGTGGCGCATCCGTTTAGAGAGGGAAATGGGAGAAGCATGAGAATATGGCTTGATCTGATGCTGAAAAAAGAGATCGGTTATGTGGTTGATTGGAGCAAGGTGGATAAAGAAGATTATCTGCTTGCCATGGAGCGAAGTCCTATCAAAGATATCGAAATTAAATTTCTTCTGAAAAATGCCCTTACAGACAATGTAAATGATCGAGAAATTTATATGAAGGGCATTGATCATAGTTATTACTATGAGGGCTATTATGTATTTAAGACAGAAGATTTGACGGATGCGAAGGAGTAAGCTGATTTAGTGTTGGAAAAGCGGAAGAATATGGATGCGGTATCTTTCAGTTGACGAAATGCCAGAGAAATGGAATATATTAGAACGCAGTATCCGAAATTATTGCGCTCATAATCGTGTAGAAGGAGCGTTTATTATCGGCAAGGACTGGAATATTCCGGAAAATGCAAAAAAAGCCGGAGCGTTCCAACAAAAAAAGAAAAAGCAGAGGATATTGCTGGATATTCTGCAGGAGGAAAGGAAAGCAGCTTATGCCGGCGGTATTTATCATAAAACTCAGATTGAGTTGACTCATTATTCCAATCGTATGGAAAGCAGCAGTTTGACTTACGATCAGACCAGATATATTTTTGAAACCAACACCATTGGTGCAGAAAAAGAAGTGGTGAGCGTGGGCGATGATTGAAACAGCAAACCACTTCTGTTGTATTGATATGATTATTGAAAACGCAAAGGTAGCACTAACAGAATAATTTATCAAAGAACTTCATCTGATTCTGAAGAATGGCACCAGTGATTCCAGAAATGATTGGTTTGCTGTAGGCGATTATAAAAAGATGCCTAATGAAGTTGCTTTATGGATACCGCATTTCGGGAAGAAGTTGATGGTAAAATGAAAGTCCTGCTGACAGAGTACAATGGAAACGAAGAAAAGATCTTTGAAGATATTCTGGACTTTCATGTAAAGTTTGAGTGAATCCATCCGTTCCAGGATGGTAACGGACCTGTGGGTAGACTGATTATGTTTAAGGAATATCTGAAATATAACATTGTTCCGTTCATTGTTGAAGACAATTTGAAAACATTCTATTATCGTAGTCTGAAAGAATGGGATAATGAAAAGGGCTATTTGACAGATACCTGCCTGACAGTACAGGATAAATATAAAGCGTATTTGGACTATTTTAGGATTGCTTATTAATAGCGATTTCGAAAGTATCAAAAATTGATACCAAAGTGTCAATTCGATATTTTGGAATAGTTCAAAGGGCAAGAGCAAATCCAAAGGGTATAATGGTATAATAAAGTTGTAACAGTAGTGCCTAATAAGATATAATTATCCGGGAGAGAAAAGAGGAATTATTATGCCACAAAGTTATTCACCCGAATTCAAAAAGAAAACTGTCTGTATTCATTTGAAAAAGGACATACCTACAAAAGAATCACTGCAGAGTATGGCGTATCCAAAGCAAGAATCTCCAAGTGGTGTGCTGAATTTAGTGAGGAATGCCGTGAAAAAGCCGTTTTAAATCCTGACTCTCCAAATGAGGAGCAATTAATGAAAGAGAATTTGCGACTTCGTAAAGAATTGGAAGAAGAGAAAAGAAAATCTCTTTCTAAAAAAAGCGGTGGCATTCTTTGCAAAGGAAATCGATTAGAGGCTTATCGATTCCTTTAACAATATCATAATTTTTTGGCTTACGTTGGCTGCTTAGGCGGTTACATATTTATTCAAATGCCTACTACAACTACCGTAAATACCGGAAAGCAAATTATAAGCCCCCAAAATTAGAAGTGCAGATGCAGATCAGGGACATTTATCATGCACACAAGGGGATTGGATTGACGGTTATGGGAGTATGAACAGTTTATCTTGCACGGAGAGGATACAATTACAGTCCGCCAACGATTCATAAATATATGAATACAGAAATGGGAGTTCGTTCTGTCATTCGCCCGAAAAAGCCAGACTATGTACAGGGCAAGCCGCACCGGATTTTTGAAAACAAGGTCCGGCAGAATTTTACTGCTGAAAGACCAAATCAAAAGTGGTACATAGATTTTACCTATTTGTTTCTGAAAAACCATGGGTTACGGTATAATTGTACAATCATAGATTTGTATGACCAAAGTGTCATTGCAAGTATCGCCGACAGACGTACCACAAGTAACTTTGTCATCCGCACAGCACAGAAAGCACTGGCTTCACAGTCAGCTATAAATGGCGGCATAATTCTGCACTCTGATCAGGGAACACAGTATACTTCCAGAGCGTTTATTGAATTTTGTGAATCCGTAAATATAACGCAAAGCTTGAGCAGATCGGGTTATCCATATGATAATGCACTCATGGAGCGTTACTTCAATACATTAAAAAATGAATGCACCAATTTGTATGAATTTGCAACTGAGGAAACATTTTATCAAAAGGTGGAGGAATTTTCGTATGTCGACTATAATCATGTTTGGCCACACAGTTTCAATGGGTATAGAGCACCATATGAAATCCGAATGTCAGCATAACTACTGATTAGTGATATTATTTAGTCATAAGTGTTACAAAAATGCTTGACTAGTAAAAAAAGAATCTTTTGGGATTCAGCGTATTGATAGTATAAAGGTATCAGATGCAAAACTATGGTTGATAAAGCTTCAGAAAAAAGATGGAAGAAGTTATAGATCGATTCATTCAATCAGAGGGGCTATTCGCCCGGCTTTTCAAATGGCAGTAGATGACGATTTACTAGTAAAGAACCCATTTGACTTTCAACTTGCCACCGTGATTATAAACGACTCAATTATGAGAGAAGCAATCAGTAGGTCAGATGAAAGAAAATTTCTTGATTTTGTAAAAAAAGACGGACACTTTTGTCAATATTATGATGGAATAGTTATGTTATTTAAGATAGGAATGCGAATTTCGGAATTTACCGTTGACGATATTAATTTAAAAAAATCGGGAAATAAATATCGATCATCAATTACAGCGTAAACGGGATGGAACGTATGTAATAGTTCCTACAAAAACTAATGCTGGAACGAGAGTGCTACCTATGAGCATGGAAGTATATCAGAGTTGTAAACACATTATAGAGAATCGACAGCCCCCTAGAGTAGAGCCCATAATCGAAGGTGTTTCCGGATTTTTGTTTTTTGGCAAGAATGATATGCCAATGGTTTCCTTGCATTGGGAACATTATTTCAAACATATTTGTCAAAAGTACAATAAAATATATAAAGTTCAAATGCCAAAGGTAACGCCGCATGTATGCAGACATACCTATTGCAGCAATATGGCTCGAAGCGGGATGAATCCGAAAACATTACAATATCTTATGGGACATAGCGATATTGGTGTTACGTTGAATACATATACCCACCTTGGTTTGGAAGATGCAAAAGAAGAAATCCGAAAAATCGCCCATGTTTTATAGGATGGTAAAACATGGTAAATTCAAGTTTTTACCAAGATTTTTACCAATTTTGAAGTCAAAAATATGCCAAAATAGGGTAAGATATGCTGGGAAATGGGCAAAAGAGCGATATCTGGAAAAGTCTTAAAAACGTTGAAAATACCAGGAAAAACCAAGATATGAAAGGATATACAAGATATGATTAAAATACTTTTCATCTGCCACGGCAATATTTGCCGTTCCCCCATGGCAGAATTTATACTAAAAGATATGGTCGCCAAGCGCGGCATTGCTGACGATTTTTTTATCGCCTCCGCTGCAACGAGCAGTGAGGAAATCGGAAACCACATCTATCCTTCGGCGAAGGCGGAGCTCACACGACATGGAATCGGGACAAGCCGCGAGACCGATTATGGTCTGTCCGATAAGACGGCGCGCCGCATTTGCCCAAGCGATTATGAGGAATATGATCATCTGATCGCGATGGAGAACTTTAATATCCGCAATATGATGTGGGAGTTTGGAAATGACCCGGAACATAAAATTTGTCGGCTATTAGACTTTACGGACAGGCCGGGAGACATTGTGGACCCGTGGTATACGAGACGATTCGATGTGACCTATGGGGAGATTGTCACGGGTTGTGAAGCTCTGCTGGAAAGGTTGGGTTATTAAAACAGAGGAAGCGTATAGATTTTGCCGCCCCGGAAAAGTGATTGCTTTTCCGGGGCATTCTTTTACTCAAAATTTATTCCCTAATATCGCTGCTTTGCATACTGTCAGTCACACGGAAAATAGGAAGGGGATTTTCGATAAAAATTGTTTTTGATTTTGTGAGCACGAAAGATCTGTTTAGCAGCGATTGAATTTCGGACGGCTTTGATAAGCGCCGTTTTCGGTTGATATATGGGCGAAAGGCTTATAAAAAATATCATTCAGACAAATTTTCACTGCCAGCAGGTGGTCAGCCCCTCCTCCCATATGATACAATAGAATAAGAAAAGAGACGTGGCGGCAGAGGAGATGCCGGCTGCTCGCGGGGACCGGTGGGACTATTACCGTTCCCATAAAGTACTTAGGATAAGACATTAGGATAAGAATGGAGAACATAATGAAAACATTAGAGCAGCAATTAAGAGCCTATCATCCATATAATGAGCAGGAGGAGTGTGATCTTGCAGTGATATTGTCTATGCTTGACGCGCAGCCTGACATTTTTACAAGGGAAAATCAGACGGCGCATATGACGGCGTCCGCTTGGCTTGTCAACAGAGCGCATGATAAGGTGCTGATGATTTACCACAATATTTACCGGTCGTGGTCGTGGACCGGCGGACATGCAGACGGAGAACGGGACCTTCTTGCCGTTGCAATGCGCGAGGCGCAAGAGGAAACAGGCGTAAGCAGCATTCGTGCCGTCAGCGACGACATTTTTTCATTGGAGATATTGACGGTGAACGGGCATGAGAAAAACGGCGTTTATGTACCGTCGCATCTTCATATGAATGTGACGTATCTGCTGGAGACGGATGAGGACGAGCTTCTTAGAATCAAGCCGGATGAAAACAGCGGCGTACAATGGTTTTGGCTTGATGAAGCATTGGATGCCTGCACGGAGGAATGGATGATCGAGCGGATCTACCGGAAACTGAATCAGAAGCTTTTGGATCAGCGGGTTACAGATGTGCGGCAGCAGTAAACGGCGGCTTTGCGGGCAGCATTATGGAAAGGAAAAAGCAGGGGAGGGAAATAGTGAAGCATTTAGGAACAAGGCGGATTGAGACAAAGCGTCTGATTTTAAGACGCTTTACATTGGACGATGCACTACCGATGTACCGAAATTGGGCGAGTGATCACGAGGTTACAAAATATCTGACGTGGCAGACACATGAAAATGCGGAACAGACAAAAAACGTGCTGGAAAGCTGGATTTCTTCCTATGAAAATGAAGACAAATACATATGGTGCATAGCAAAAAAGGAGAACGATGAGCCGATCGGCAGTATTAACGCGTTTCATTATCAGGAGAAGATCAATGCCATGGAAGTTGGCTATTGTATCAGCAGAAGCTATTGGCACCAGGGGATTACATCGGAGGCGCTTGGCGCAGTGATGAAATATCTGCTGGATGAGGTTGGGATTGACCGGATCGAGGCAAGGCACGATGCAATAAATCCTAATTCCGGCGGGGTGATGCGCAAATGCGGGATGAGACACGAGGGTACAAGAATCCGTGCAGGATGGACAAATGCAGGCATCTATGACACAGAGCTTTACGGATATGTCAGGGGAGTCACAGATGCTGATAGGCGAAATGAGCCGCATGCATTGTCTAAGAGACACGACGCAGACCGGCAGGGCGTGCAGACGCCGCAAAGACCTCTGCACAGTTGTATTTGTGACGAGGAGATAGAACGTATGGCAGGTCTTGCAAAGCTTTTCCTTTCCGATGAGGAAAAGGAGCTGGCAAGGTATGATATGGGAAACATGCTAAACGATATGAAGAAACTGGGAGAATTAAATACAACAGGCGTTGAACCGATGTCACATGTTTTTCCGATCAGCAATGTGTTCCGGGAGGATGTTGTGACAAGCACCGATGGAGGCAGGGAAACACTTTTAAATGCACCGGAGCAAAGGAACGGCGGATTTCTTGTGCCAAAAACAATCAGCTAAAAGGAGAAGTCAATGAGCATCATGAGCCTGTCGGCAATCGAGCTTGGGAGAAGTATAAAAGAAAAAAAGATCGGAGTTGCGGAAGCGGCGGTTGAGGCGCTTGCTGCGATCGACGCAAAAGACAAAGCGATCGGCAGCTTTGTGACTGTCGACCGTGCGGGCGTATGTAAGCGTGCAGAGGAAGTGCAGAGACAAATAAATGCAGGAGAGCTTATCAGTCCGCTCGCGGGCGTACCTTTCGCAGTCAAGGATAACCTGTGTACGCAGGGATTGCGGACAACCTGCGGATCGAACATGCTTTCAGATTTTAAGCCCGCCTATACGGCGGAGGCAGTCCGCAATTTAGAGCGGGCAGGGGCGGTTCTTTTGGGCAAAACCAACATGGATGAATTTGCGATGGGAAGTACCACGGAAACATCGGCGTTTGGCATGACAAAAAATCCGTGGGATTTATCCCGTGTGCCGGGCGGTTCTTCCGGCGGTTCGTGCGCGGCGGTGGCGGCGGAGGAATGTAGCTACGCGCTTGGTTCGGATACCGGTGGTTCGATCCGTCAGCCAAGCTCCTTTTGCGGGGTGACGGGACTTAAGCCGACCTACGGAGCAGTATCACGGTATGGGCTTATCGCTTATGCATCCTCCATGGATACTGTCGGACCGATCGCAAGAAATGTGTCGGATTGCGCGGCGGTACTGGAAGCGATCGCGTCATACGATAAAAAAGATGCAACGTCTGTACGGCATAGGGACTGCGGGTTTACGCAAGCGCTGCTTGCCGATGTCAAAGGACTGCGCATCGGCATCCCGCGCAGCTATTTTACGGGGGAGCTTTGCGCAGAGATCAAGGAGGCGGTGCTTGGTGCGGCAAAGACATTTGAGGAAAACGGAGCGTTTGTCGAAGAATTTGATCTCGGCTTGACGGAATATGCGGTTTTGGCATATTACGTTATTGCCTGCGCAGAGGCAAGCTCCAATCTGGCACGCTTTGACGGAGTGAAATACGGTCATCGGGCGAAAAGCTATGAGGGACTTGATGATATGTATCAAAAAACACGTTCCGAGGGCTTTGGCTTGGAGGTAAAGCGAAGGATTTTACTCGGCACCTTTGTTTTGAGCAGAGACTGCTATGAGACATATTACTTGCAGGCATTGCGTACAAGAAGACTGATCAAAGAGACATTTGACCGGGCGTTCGCGCGCTATGATATTCTTTTGGCTCCGACAGCGCCCAAGATGGCGCCGCTTCTTGGCAGGGAGCATAAAAATCCAATGGAAGTATATCGGGGAGATATTTATACCGTTGCAGCAAATCTGGCAGGATTTCCGGCAATCTCCCTTCCCTGCGGCAGAGATCAAAAGGGATTGCCCATCGGCGTGCAACTGATGGCAGACTGCTTTGCGGAAAAGAAGCTGATCCGTGCAGCATATACATTGGAGCAGACGAGGGGCTATGAGCGCTGTCCGTATGCGGTAAAAACATGATGGTTCGGAATGAAAAATTGGGATGCGGACACAGCTTCTGCGCCGTGCGCCGGAACGGAGGAAAAGATGGGTGAAGGATATGAGACAGTCATTGGACTGGAGGTTCATGTAGAGCTGGCAACAAAGACAAAGATTTTCTGTGGGTGTCCCACAATGTTCGGCGGTGCGCCCAACAGCCACACCTGTCCGGTCTGTACGGGAATGCCGGGAGCGCTTCCGATGTTAAACCGTCAGGTCGTAGCGTATGCACTTGCCGTGGGACTTGCGCTGAACTGTGAGATCACAAGGTACTGCAAATTTGATCGGAAAAACTATTTTTATCCCGACAATCCGCAGAATTATCAGATTTCACAGCTCTATCTGCCAATCTGTACCAATGGCTGGCTCACAATCGAGACAGAAAAAGGGGCAGGAGAAAAGCGGATCGGCATTCATGAGATACACATGGAGGAGGATGCGGGTAAGCTTGTACACGATGAGCGTGAGGGCGTATCCGTCGTTGATTATAACCGTGCCGGTGTGCCGCTGCTTGAGATCGTATCAGAGCCGGATATGCGCTCGGCAGATGAGGTGATCGCGTATCTGGAAAAGCTGCGTTTGATCATTCAGTATCTGGGGGCGTCAGACTGTAAGCTGAATGAAGGCTCTATGCGGGCGGACATCAATCTCTCCGTGAGAAAGCGAGGGGATAAGACACTTGGCACGCGCACAGAGATGAAAAATTTAAACTCCTTTCGGGAAATTAAAAATGCCATAAAAGGAGAGCGGGAGCGTCAGATTGCATGTATCGAGGAAGGCAGGCGGGTGGTACAGGAGACAAGGCGCTGGGATGAAAAAAAGGGATGCTCTCATGCGATGCGCGCAAAGGAGGAAGCGACAGATTATCGCTATTTTCCAGAGCCGGATCTGATGCCTGTTGTGATCAGTGAGGAATGGATCAAAGAGGTGCAGGAAAGGAGACCGCAGATGCGCGAGGAGAAGCTGGCGCTTTACCAGGAGGTATTTGGGATTCCGGCTTATGATGCGAAGCTTTTGACAAGTGATAAGTCGCTGGCGGATTTATTTGAGAGGACGGTGAGTTTTTGCGCAAGACCAAAGAGCGTCTCCAACTGGATCATGGGAGAGGTGATACGTCTTATGAAAGAACATGGGCTTGCGCCGGATGAGCTTTCTTTTTCACCGGAAAATTTTGCAAAGCTTGTTGCACTCGCAGATGAGGGAAGCATTACAAATACGGTCGCAAAGGAAGTGTTTGCGCTGGTATTTTCCGAGGATATTGCCCCTGAGCGTTATATAGAAGAAAACGGTCTAAAAACGATTGACGACGCCAGCGCGCTTTTGGCTGCCGTCAGGAAGGTGATAGACGAGAATCCGCAGTCGGTGAGCGATTATCTTGGCGGAAAGAAGCGGGCGCTTGGCTTTTTGGTTGGACAGACGATGAAGGCTACCGCGGGGAAGGCAGATCCGGGATTGGTCAAAGAGCGCTTGCTTGAGCTGTTGGATGATGCCGGGAAATTGGAAAGTGACTGAGGAATGGCGTTTGCTTGTGCGGTATGACATGACACAGGAGTTTTGTAATCTGATGAAGGACCACAGAATATAGAAAACAAATTGACAAAAGCACAAGATATTGTATAATCATTGTTAGAGCAAATCGGTGCCGTCTGGATGTTGGCATTGCATTTGCAATGAGGGAGGAAGGGATTCTGGTTTATGAAGATTATTAAGAGAAGCGGAAGTGAAGATGTTTTTGATCTGAGGAAGATTGAGGCGGCGATCCGCAAGGCGAATGACAGTGTGATCGATTACGAGAAGCTGAGTGAAGAAAAAATACAGAGCATCCTCGCGAATGTGGAGCGTGCGTGCGAGAATATGAAGCGTTCGCCGAGTGTTGAGGAGATTCAGGATATGGTGGAAAACCAGATCATGAGCCAGCATGCATTTAATGTTGCCCGCAATTACATTACATATCGCTACAAGAGAGAGCTTGTCCGCAAGTCAAATTCCACGGATGAACAGATATTAAGTCTGCTTGAATGTAATAATGAAGAAGTAAAGCAGGAGAATTCCAATAAGAATCCGACCGTAAACAGTGTACAGCGCGATTACATGGCGGGGGAGGTCAGCAAGGACATCACGAGGAGATTTTTGCTGCCGCCCGATATTGTGGAGGCGCATGAGAAGGGCATTATTCACTTTCACGACGCCGATTATTTTGCGCAGCACATGCACAACTGCTGTCTGGTAAATCTGGAGGATATGCTGCAGAACGGAACAGTCATCAGCGAGACGATGATCGATCCTCCGAAAAGCTTTTCTACCGCGTGTA
This sequence comes from Roseburia sp., assembly GCA_019421345.1. GTDB lineage: Bacteria > Bacillota > Clostridia > Lachnospirales > Lachnospiraceae > Roseburia. Next base: position 11,912 of record JAHZFL010000027.1, read on the forward strand.
ATATTGCCACACAGGCGATCGCACAGATTGCGAGCTCACAGTATGGGGGGCAGAGTATCTCGCTTTCGCATCTGGCGCCCTTTGTGCAGGTCAGCCGTGAGAAATTCCGCAGACAGGTACGCGCGGAGCTGCTTGCGGCGGATGTAGAGCCGACGGAGGAGAGGGTGAACCGGATTGCAGAGCTGCGCGTGAAGGAGGAGATCAACCGCGGGGTACAGATGATCCAGTATCAGGTCATTACGCTGATGACAACAAACGGACAGGCGCCGTTTATCACCGTGTTTATGTATCTGAACGAAGTGCCGGAGGGACAGCTTAGAGACGACCTTGCAGCAGTCATCGAGGAAATGCTGCACCAGAGGATTCTCGGCGTCAAAAATGAACAGGGCGTTTATATTACGCCGGCGTTTCCAAAGCTGATCTATGTGCTGGAGGAGGATAATATCCGCGAGGGTACGAAGTACTGGCATTTGACAAAGCTTGCTGCCGAGTGCACCGCAAAGCGCATGGTGCCGGATTATATTTCCGAGAAGATGATGAAGAAGCTCAAGCAGGGCGCGTGCTATACCTGCATGGGCTGCCGTTCATTCTTAACGGTTGACCGCACAAGAGAAAACTATGCAAATGCAAATAATTATGAGCCGGGCAGGAAATATTACGGAAGATTTAATCAGGGCGTTGTGACCTTAAATCTTGTGGACGCCGCATGCTCGTCCGGCGGTGATGAAGATAAATTCTGGGAGCTTTTGGATGAGAGACTGGAGCTTTGTTACAGGGCATTGATGGCAAGGCATGAGCGTTTAAAGGGAACGCCGTCCGACGTTGCGCCGATTCTCTGGCAGAACGGGGCGCTCGCGCGCCTGAAAAAGGGAGAGACAATCGACCGGCTGCTGTTTGACGGCTATTCGACGATTTCACTCGGTTATGCCGGGCTTTGCGAATGTACCAGATATATGAAGGGTGTCTCGCATACGGAGCCGACGGGCACGGAGTTTGCACTGCGTGTGATGCGCCGTTTAAACGATGCCTGTGACGAATGGAAGAAAAAGCACAATATAGATTTTAGTCTGTATGGAACGCCGCTTGAGTCCACGACCTATAAGTTTGCAAAATGTCTGCAGAAGCGATTTGGCGTGATCGAGGGTGTGACGGACAGAAATTATATTACGAACAGCTACCATGTGCATGTGACGCAGGAGATCAATGCCTTTGATAAGCTGAAATTTGAATCGCAGTTTCAGGAGTTATCGCCGGGCGGCGCGATCAGCTATGTTGAGGTGCCGAACATGCAGAATAATCTGGAGGCAGTGCTCTCGGTGATGCAGTATATTTATGAGAACATCATGTACGCCGAGCTAAATACCAAGAGTGATTACTGTATGGAATGCGGATATTCGGGAGAAATCGAAATCGTAAGCGAGGACGGCAAGCTGGTGTGGGAGTGTCCAAACTGCGGCAACCGCGATCAGACGAAGATGAGTGTTGCGCGAAGAACCTGCGGATATATCGGAACACAGTACTGGAATCAGGGAAGAACACAGGAGATCAAGGAGCGTGTGCTGCACTTATAGAGGAGAGGCGTGCGGTATGAATTATTCAGCGATTAAGTATTGCGATATTGCAAATGGAACAGGCATACGGACCGTTTTGTTTGTTTCCGGCTGCAGAAATCACTGCGAGGGCTGTTTTCAGCCGGAGACATGGTCGTTTGCCTACGGAAGACCGTTTACGGGAGCAGAGCAGGCAGAGATTCTGCGCTCCTTAGAGCCGGATTACATCAGGGGGCTAACGCTGCTTGGCGGCGATCCGTTTGAGCCGGAAAATCAAGCGGGGCTTTTTCCTTTTATCCGACAGGTCAAAGGGCGTTTTCCAAAGAAGGACATTTGGGCGTATACCGGTTATGTGCTGGAACGGGATTTTGTGCCGGGCGGGCAATGCCATACGGATATTACGAGGGAATTTTTGGAACAGATCGACGTATTGGTAGATGGTCCGTTTCTGCTGGAGCAGAAGGATATTTCCTTGAAATTCAAGGGTTCTGCAAACCAGAGGATCATTGACTGCACGCATTATTGTAAGACAGGAGAGATTCTTGAAATCGGATAGAGCGCTTTGCAATTTTTGTCGAAGAATGTTATAATAAATCTCGCAAATATCATTTTAATTTGCCGTTTCGGCATCTTTTATGAAGGAGATTTTGATATGAAGACAACATGGAAAGCATGGCTCTCGGTGCTGTTTTATCTTTTGGGTATTTTAGGTTGGTGTTATGTGGGCGGCTGGATGCTTCTGACAGGACCGATCTTTGAAATTTTTTTGGCATATAGGCAGGATTGCCTGACGCTTGGCAGACTGTGCATGGAGGTTATGCAAGGCTTTATCTATCTGTCGCTTGCCGGGGGTGTATGGTGTGTCGGCTATATGCTGAGCAATTATTTTAGAGAAGCATAAGACTTTTTATCGGGGCGGAGTTTCCTTTTGGGATCCGTTCCGATGAAAAGTCTTATTTCGTAGTAGAAATTTTTAAAGGAGCGCATATGATTTTAAGAGTACCGTCTTATTATAAAGAATTTCGCTGCACTGCGGACCGGTGTGCGGACAGTTGCTGCATCGGCTGGGAGCTTGATATTGACGAAGATACGGCAGCTTATTATGAACAGGTCAAGGGGGCATTTGGCGATCGATTAAGAGAGCACATGGTTCTTGTGGACGGCTGCCACAGCTTCGCACTGTTTAAAAATCGTTTCTGTCCGTTTTTAAACAGGCAGGGACTTTGCGACATTTGCATTGAGCTGGGTGAGGAAGCGCTTTGTGAGGTCTGTACCGAATTTCCGCGTTTTACGATAGAATATGAGGATAGAACAGAGAAGGTGTTAAGTCTGGCATGTGAGGAGGTTGGGCGGCTGATTTTTTCATCGGATCAAAAAATCGGCTGGGAGACCTATGGAGAGCGTATAGATGGCAGTGAGGAGGACTGGGAGGAGGAAGATGAGAGACCGGCTGTAGAGGGACATCGTCTGGAGACGGTCAGAGAAAGCGCAGTTTCGATCCTGCAAGACAGGAGCAAAGCAGTGTTCGGGCGGGCAGCGGAGTATCTGCGGTACTGTGAAAAGCAGCAGAAAAATTTATACGGCGCAGGAGAAAGCGGTGCGGCAGAGCAACGGGAAGAAAATGAGGCGCAGGCATACGCAGATTTTTTGGAGCGGCTAAAGATTTATGATCAACTGGAGGTTTTGGATGAGAAATGGCTCAGAGAGAAAGAGCTGCTTGCGACCTCCTTTTGTGAGGAGAACTATGGGGTCAGGCAGAAGCAGTTTCTAAAGGATATGAAAGAGAGAGAATACGAATATGAGCAGCTTCTGGTGTATTTTACCAACCGCTATCTGATGCGCGCCTATTATGATGCAAACCTTTTGCAGAAAGCAAAGTTTGTGGTGTTAAGTGTGCTTATGATCCGGGATATGGATGTGGCGCGCTGGGTGCGTGATGGAAAATTTTCAAAAGAGGACCGCATAGATACGGCAAAAATCTATGCGAGAGAGGTGGAGCATTGCGAGGAAAATATGGAATTTTTGGCAGATGCGCTGCAATTTGAGGAGCTCTTTGAAACGGAGCGTCTGCTGTTGCAGCTATAGGGAGTGGAGGGTATATGAAGGTATTATTGGTGAATGGCAGTCCAAAGGAAAAGGGCTGTACCTATACCGCGTTATATGAGGCGGCGTCCGTGTTGGAGGAGTGCGGTGTTTCGACGGAAATCATACAGGTTGGCACGGCGGCAGTCTCGGGATGTATCGGCTGCGGTGCATGCTTAAAGACAGGAAAATGCTTTATACAGGACGGCGTGAACGAGTTTGTCGAAAAAGCAAGGGAGGCAGACGGGTTCATTTTTGGCTCTCCGGTGCATTATGCGGCGGCATCCGGCGCGCTCACGTCATTTTTAGACCGGGCGTTTTACGGAAAGAGCGCCGTGTTTGGGGGAAAGCCCGGCGCAGCGGTTGTAAGCTGCAGGAGAGGCGGGGCATCGGCAGCATTTGATCAGATCAATAAATATTTTACGATCAGCGGAATGCCGGTTGTCTCCTCGCAATATTGGAATCAGGTACACGGAACGACGCCGGAGGAGGTACGGCGTGACGAGGAGGGCATGCAGACCATGCGCGCGCTCGGCAGAAATATGGCATGGCTGCTGTCCTGCATTGAGGCGGGAAAGAAAAACGGAATTGTATTTCCTGAGAGAGAGCCTGCCATAAGGACAAATTTTATCCGCTGACGATCTGCTCCTTCGTCGGGCGAATGAACAGTAGGATAAAAGCGAGCAAAAGAAGAAGACAGGAGAGCCATACGGCTTTTTCCTGAAATAATTCCGTGGCTAGACTGCCGAGAATCGCGCCGCCCATAAATACGGCAATAACAGAAAAGTATTTACCGGCGTGCTTTAAGCTGTCACGGTTTTTTTCGGAAAAATACGAAAAAAGATGGAACGTGCCGCTGCGCAGATTTCCGGTGCACATGGTAGTGGCGTAGACGGCGCCTTTCACCTTGCGGAATGCTTCGACCTGCATGGAGCAGGAAAAGGCGATCAGAGTCGTCGCGATGATGTTGTGGCTGCCGGAGGGGATCAAGCCGGCGGCGGCAAGGAGCAGCGCCTCCAGCAAAACAATATACTGCCGCCAGTGCAGGATGCGGTTTGCCGCATAGCTTCGGATGAGATCGGTGAGGATCACGCCTAGGATAAAGGAAAGAACCGGGATCGTATAAGAGAGAACTCTCTCCCAGTCATTTTCCACAAGGTACATGGCAAGAAGAACCAGATTACCGGTCTGACAGTTGGCAAAGACGCCGTCTCTGGTAAAGAAGGAATAGGTTTCGAGAAAGCCGCCGACGCAGGCGAGCAGCAGGGCGATCGGAAGCGATTCAGACATTTGAACGGATTTTTCTTTCATGAGCCATCTCCTGATATAAATCACAAAAATTTTAATGCAAATTAATAAAGAATTAAAAATTATAAATATGATTTGTTGTAATATGTACTATAAGAAGATAGCGCGAGATGCAGAAAAAGTCAATCAAAAGTACGATTGAGAAAATATAAGAAGGCGGATAGAGGGCAAAAGAACGGTATGAGATACGAGGAAGAAATCAGGATCGAGGAGGAGGAGCGCAGACGGCGAGAGGAACGGCGGCGCAGAAGGAGAATACGACTGCGCAGAAGAAGGCGGATTCGTCTGGCAATCATCATCAGCATCCCCGTGACGATTGTTGGAGTAGTTTTCCTGGCGGGGTATTTTCTGAAGCTGAAGAATGAGGATGAGGAGGTCCTGGCGTATGAGGTCAAATATGTGGCAGATGCGCCGGATTATCAGGTGGAACTGTTGGACATCAACGAATATTCAAGACCGGGTACGGCGCTTACGGCGGTGAACGGGATCGTGGTACACTACACGGCGAATCCCGGCACGACAGCCGAGCAGAACCGCAGCTATTTCCAGAGCTTAAAGGACACGGGTGAGACCTATGCAAGCAGTCATTTTGTTATTGGAATTGAGGGGGAGATTGTGCAGTGTGTGCCAAGCAATGAGATTGCATATGCATCGAATGAGAGAAATCAGGATACGATTTCCATTGAGTGCTGTATTCCTGACGAGACGGGGAAGTTTACAGAGGAGACATACCGGTCTTTGGTGCAGCTTGTTACATGGCTGATGGGCAGATATGAGCTTGGTACGGACGATGTCATACGCCACTATGACGTTACAGGCAAGGCCTGTCCGAAATATTATGTGGAGCATGAGAACGAGTGGTTTCGGTTTAAGGAGGATCTGCTCTCCTATATCGAGGTGAATGGTGTTGCCAAAAGTGAGGAAATAAAGTAAAATACCGAATATTAAATAAGGAAGATTTAGGAGCGCTATGCTGGAAAAATATTATGAGGAAATCAAACAAAATATAAATGTGCGGGAGAATTTAAGTCTGCTGCGCGGATTGCTCAAAGAGGAGGAGGCGCGGACCCGGCTTTTGAATCTGGTGGGAGACGGAAGCTTTCTTGTGGCGCTCTTGGAGCAGGAAGAACCTAAGGTGCGAAAAAATGCTGCACTTTTGCTTGGCGATCTGGGGCTGCAGACAGCGGCAGGCGCACTTTTTTGCGCTTATGAAAAGGAGCAGACGCTTTTTGTCAGAAGCTCCTATCTGTCGGCGCTTGGGAAGCTTGATGCGTCAGAGTATCTTGCGCGGCTAAAGACCTGTCGGGACAAGCTGGCGGAGAGAGAGATTCCCTTAAATGAACGGAAACATGCCGATGAGGAGCTGCGGGAATTAGAAAAAATCATTGCTGCAATCGAGGGGATCAGACCGCATACGTTTGTTGGCTTCCAAAAGGAACAAAAGCTTTTGCTGACTACAAATAAGGAGCAGCGCGGCGTGACCGTGGAGGAAACAGAAGGTTTGTCGGGGGAAGTAGAACGCAGTGTGCGGGAGCATCCGCTTGGCGTGCTGGTATGTACACGATCAGTAAAGCCGTTTACAAGGCTTCGGACTTATCGGGAGCTTTTATTTCCGCTGACCGGTCATCTTACGGAGGACCCGAAACAGGCGGCGGAGGCTGTATGTGCGTCCGGTCTGCCGGAGCTTTTGGAGGAATGTCATAAAGAGGAAGCGCCGTTTTATTTTCGTATTGAGTTAAAGGGACACATGGATTTAAAGGAAAAAAGCGTCTACACAAAGCGCATGGCAGCAGAATTGGAGCGTCTCTCCGGTCGCAGGCTTAGAAACTCAACGCAGCATTACGAGGTGGAGCTTCGTCTGGTTGAGAAAAAGGACGGTGGCTTTGCGGCATTTTATAAGCTGTTTACGATACCGATGCGTCGCTTTGCCTATCGTAAGCATGCGATTGCCGCGTCGATTCATCCTGCACTTGCAGCGATGCTGATGCAGCTTGCCAAGCCTTATCTCAAGGAGGATGCAAGGATTCTTGATCCGTTCTGCGGTGTTGGAACAATGCTGATCGAACGTGATATTTGCGTGCCTGCACATGAGAAATACGGCGTTGATATTTTTGGAGACGCGATCCGCATGGCGCGTGAAAATGCGGCGGCTGCCGGAGAACAGATTTATTTTATCAATCGCGATTATTTTGATTTTACGCACAGGCATAAGTTTGACGAGATCATTACGAACATGCCGGTGCGCAGTGCGGCAAGAGCCGGTGCAAAGTCAAAGGAGGAGATGGATGCGTTCTATCAGAAATTCTTCGACAGATCGGCGGGGCTTTTAGAGAGCGGGGGAATGATGATCCTATATGGAAATGAGGAAGGCTTTGTCAAAAAGCAGTTGCGCCTGAGAGATGATTACCGACTTTTAAGGGAGCATGTTATCCGTCAAAAGGACAGGTTTCATCTGTTTTTGATACAATATTGTCCTTAGTATGGAGGGGGATCAGACGAACGCTTTCAAATTTTTGCAATTTTTTTAAAAATTGTAGGTTTGTCAAACATTTGTTACACTGACCGTGGAAAAATCCCGCAGTACCT
>JAHZFL010000028.1 GCA_019421345.1 Roseburia sp.
AATGACATATCTTATATCAGTTTTTTGAGTTTACACAAAACTTGAAACGGTCTCACCCAGACGCCAGATACATGCATTCGCCTTACCGAAGATGTGCAGAAACTCACACAACAGAACAGACTACTGAGTGCGAATGTTTTGCCCGATCTCTTTTCCCTTATTGCTTCTTTTAGTCATTTCTATCTTTAAAATTTCTAGTAGTTCCTCATAATATACTTTCTTTCTAGTTCTTCTTAATAATCGGTTTCTGTCAATACATTTATCGATTAAAATACATAGCATATATAAAAATGTAAATGCTATATAAAACTTTAAAATCTCGCCATACAACTCAAATAAGCTACTTCCTATATTTTCTGCGAATTCATCTACTGACTGCATATCTATATTGGGAGGATATATACCATAGATACTGCTTGTAAGTGCTATGATAATCGTTATAAATACAGTTAATATAACTGAAATGATAGGCGTGAATTCCTTTAATATATCTTTTAAACCACTATCACATTGCATTAATCTAAGTTCAATTTCTATTCTCTTTATTAAGTTTTTCAACTTTCCCTCATCATAGTCTCTCACTTGCTCTAAAACCCACTTTTCCCATTCTACATAACCTTTATTTTCTTTTCCTGCCGGTATCTCATCAAACCTTTTTCTGCACTCCATGCTCTCAACCATATTTTTATCTCCTTCTTTTGTAGTATGAAAATCATATCACTTCATCTTGCTATAATCAACAATAAAAGGATCTATTTCTACCCTTCCCAAATTTATAAAAATACCTCACTCTCGCCTTTTTATAAACCCGTGAAGCAAAAGTGCCAAGAATTATGATACAACATCATATAAGATATAAACTATAAATGAAGCACACTTTTGCCGCGCCGCGCATCCTCACACGAAGTGTGTTTATATGACATAGGATTGCAGAGCAATTTCCTAAGTCATGAAAAAAGACAGCCACGATCTGGCTGTCTTTTAGGAGAAGGTATTTTTACTATGGGGTATAGCAAAAATTATATAATGTATTGGGGGGTTTTTACAGGTATTATAATAGCATGGTTCTACCCATAAGTGTTCACAAAGTTACCAAAAATCACCCTATGATTTTATTTAATTTGTACAGTACCTTTTTCCTAATATTTTTCATCCTCTGTATATAATAGACAATAAAATAACTTTTGACCTCTCTCACATGCAATGGTCCGCCTTACATCTGACGAATTTTTGCCTTAATGCGCGATAACGCATTATCGATAGACTTCGGACTTTTTCCAAGCTTCTTTGCTATCTGCAGATAATTGAGTCCCGCAAGAGACTCATCCAAAACCACACGCTCCATCGGACTTAAGCTGTCCCTTGCCCGTTCTAAAAACAGCCGCACATTCTCCTGATCGATCACAAGCTGCTCGGGGTTATCCGCATCATCTGTCGGCAAGGTTTCCGCCAATGGCTTGCCCTCCTCGCCACTCTGTGAATAAAACGACACATAGCTATTGAGCGGGGCATGCTTTTTACGATTAGACGCTTCCACTGCACTGTAAAGCTGACGGTTGATGCACAGCTCGGCAAAATGAAAAAATGATGTCTCCTTTTCCTCGCGGTAATCACGGATTGCCTTAAACAGCCCGATCATCCCCTCCTGGATCAGATCCTCCGTATCACCGCCGATCAGATACATCGCGTTCGCTTTCCTAAGAACAAGCGGCTTATATTTATTTAAAATATAGTCCATCAGACGTTTCTCCCCGCCGCGCAAAGCAGCGATAAGCTCCTCGTCAGATAAATTACGATACTGCTCCATACATGCCCCCTTTCTGCCGTTTTTATTCCATATCTCTTTTTTATTTTACATCTTTTTATGACATACGCTGTCTTACAATCTCATATGCAAGCACGCCCGCTGCCACAGAAGCATTGAGCGAATCAATTTCTCCCCGCATCGGTATCGAAGCGATAAAATCACAATTTTCACGGACCAGCTTGCTCACGCCGTCTCCCTCATTGCCAATCACAAGTCCTATAGGACCTTTTAGATCAAGCTCGTACATTCCCGTACCTCCCATGTCGGCACAGACAAACCAGATTCCCCGTTCCTTTAGCTCCTTGATCGTCGCCGTCAGATTTGTTACCTTCGCGACCGGTGTATAATTGATCGCTCCCGCAGACGTTTTTGCAACCGTTGCGGTCAGTCCTGCCGCACGACGCTTTGGAATGATCACTCCGTGCGCCCCCGCTAAATTTGCGGTACGGATAATCGCTCCAAGATTATGCGGATCCTCAATATTATCAAGCAGAAAAAGAAACGGCGCTTCTCCTTTTGCCTCCGCTGCCGCAAGCATATCGTCCACCGATGCGTAGGCGTAAGCGGCTGCAACTGCAATAACACCCTGATGCTTCTTGGTCTCGGAAAGCTGATCCAGGCGCTCCTTTCCCACAAAATTTAAAAGTGTGTCATGTTTTTTTGCCTCTCGGACAATCGTTCGTACCGGTCCGTCCACACAACCATCCAGCACATATAATTTGTCAATCGTTCTTCCCGAACGAAATGCCTCAAGCACCGCATTTCGTCCCTCGATCTTTAATTCCTCATATCCCATATTTTCTCCATTCCCAAGTGCAGTGTTGCCATTCTATGTCTGCTCCTACGCACAATTCTTCACAGCATACCTGCCTGAGCTTTCACACTGTTTTTTACAGACGCAGCTTTAAGCTCTCTGCCCCCGCTTTTACAAGCTCCACAAGACGCTCAAATTCATCCTTGACATACAGCCAGCCCATCAGTGCCTCAAACCCGGTCGCTTTCCGATAATCTGACATCGTTGCGTTCTTCGCCATCGTCGGCGACTTTGCATTTCTTCCTCTGCGGTAAATATCTGCTTCCTCCTCCGTCAGCAATGGCAGCAGCGCTTCCATCATCTGCGCCTGCGTATGCGCCTTTACAATCTGGCTTGTCCTCTTATGAAGCTCCCCCGCTCTTGTATTTCCCCGCGCCACAACAACAGAACGGATGACCAGATCATAAATGCCGTCTCCGATATATGCCAGCGTAAGCGGTGAATAAGTACGAATATCTACGTCAGCAATCTGAAACTGCTCCTTTAAATAGGAATCAATCCCCTTTTTCATCCATGCATTTCCTTCCTTCTACTGCACACTCCAGACAACGCCCTCTCTCGTGTCCTTAATAACGACTCCCTTCTGCAGGAGCTCCTCGCGAATTTCATCCGCCTTCGCAAAATCTCTCGCCGCCTTCGCTTCCTTACGATCCTGAATCTTCGCAAGAATATATTCCTCAAACGCCGCGTCGACACTCTGCTTCTCTGTCTCCTGCGCCGCCTTTGCCGTTGTCAGATTCAACGAAAGAACCTCGTCAAAATCCTTAATAAGCGTAAGCTTCGTCGCATCGTTCGTCTGCTCCTTGAGCAGGTCGTAGACGATCGTGATTGCCATAGATGTATTCATATCATTGCAAAGCGCCTCCGAGAACCGCTCCTTGTATGTGCGAACGCATGCGTCATCAACTTCCCCATCGTCTTTTAACTCTGCAATCTTACGCACAAGCTTATGGTATGCCGCGCTCATATTATCAAGCGCCTCATAGGAAAATTCCAGCGGCTTCCGATAATGTGACTGTAAGCAGAACATACGGTAGACCATCGGGTCATACCCTTTCTCCTGAAGAAGCGATACCGTCAGGAAATCTCCCTTCGACTTACTCATCTTACCGGACTTGTCGTTCAGATGGTTCACATGGAACCAGTAATTGCACCACTTATGTCCCAGATAACTCTCCGACTGCGCAATTTCATTCGTGTGATGCGGGAAAATATTATCAACACCGCCGCAGTGAATATCCATATATTCTCCCAGATGCTTCATGCTGATGCAGGAGCACTCGATATGCCAGCCCGGATAGCCGACACCCCACGGACTCTCCCATTTTAACGCCTGATCCTCAAACTTTGACTTTGTAAACCAGAGTACGAAATCATTTTTATTCTTCTTATTCGCATCCTCCTCCACATCGTCGCGGACTCCGACAAGCAGCTCCTTTTCGCTCTGGGAAGAAAAAACATAATAATCAGAAAGCTTTGAGGTGTCAAAATAAACATTGCCTCCGGCCACATAAGCAAAGCCCTTTTCCAGCAGCGCCTCCACCATATGAATAAATTCCGGGATGCAGTTTGTCGCAGGCTCTACCACATCCGGCGTCTTAATATTGAGCTTCCTGCAATCGTCAAAAAATGCATCTGTATAAAACTGCGCAATCTCCATCACGGTCTTATGCTCACGCTTTGCTCCCTTTAGCATCTTATCCTCTCCGGTATCCGCGTCAGAGGAAAGATGACCGACATCCGTGATATTCATGACACGCTTTACGTCATAGCCGACATAGCGCAGCGCTTTCTCCAAAACATCCTCCATAATATAGCTGCGCAGATTTCCGATATGTGCATAATGATACACGGTCGGTCCGCAGGTATACATCGAAATTTTGCCATCCTCATGGGGGATGACGGTCTCCACCTTTCTTGTCAATGTGTTATAAAACTGAAATTGATTCTCCACTTCGTATTCTCCATTCCTTCCTTCTTTATTAACGTTTGCAAAATGCCGCTTCCGCTACATTGCCGCATGATCTGCGCCCACCTTTCCAGAAAGCTCCCGCACTGTCTGCTCCAGATCAAGCACGCGGTTGACAAGCTCCGCATTTTCATGCTGCAAAACAGAAATATCCTCTTTCACGGGATCGGGCAGATGAACCTGGTCCATGTCGCTGCGCGGAATCTTGACATCTCCCCGTTTTACGATGCGCCCCGGCACACCGACAACCGTACAGTTCGGCGGTACCTCCTCAATGACGACGCTGCCCGCACCGATCTTTGAATTTTCACCGACGGTAAAAGAACCGATGATCTTCGCTCCGGCACTGATCATCACATTATCGCCGATCGTCGGATGACGTTTTCCGGTTTCCTTTCCCGTTCCTCCAAGCGTCACGCCCTGATATAACGTAACGTTGTCACCAATAATCGTTGTTTCTCCAATGATCACACCGCTTCCGTGATCAATAAAAAATCCCTTTCCGATCACTGCTCCCGGATGAATCTCAATTCCCGTCCTACGCGCCGCACGCTGCGAAATCAAACGCGCGTGGAAATAATGTCCCCTCTCATAAAGACGGTGCGCACGCCTATAGCTAAGCATAACATGAAACGTCGGATAAAGCAAAACCTCCAGCGGAGATTTTATTGCCGGATCGCGTTCCTTGATCACTCTGAATTCTTCCTTTATATAATTTAACATACCCATCTGCCCTCCCTCCTGTCTCCCAAAATAAAAGCATATGAAAAATCCCCTCCATAAAGTACTGCTTCGATATTTCTCTTGTCATTACACGCTGCATCTAAGATATGATCCTATTCCGACGCAAAGCGATCCCTCAGAGGGGTTTCCCTATCAACAAAAAACGGATCATTTCCTCTCACAGAGACGAAATAATCCGCGGTTCCACTCTACTGAAAATCAAATGATTTTCCCTCAAAGCACATAACGCGTGCGAAACGTACCCGGCTACCGGACAGTCTCTGCTCTCCCCTCACCGGATCAGCTCCCGGAGGCACTTTGGAACTCTCTTTCCCAAGACTGCTTTCAGCCGATGACAGTCTCTCTCTTTTGAACGCCTAAGTTCCTACTCTTTCCGTTCCTCGCTTTTCCCTTGATATTATAGTTTATGCAGTTCTCCGTGTTTTGTCAATGCTTTTTTATCTTCCGCAGCCGCCGCAGCCACCGCAGCCGCCTGCTGAATCTGCAACCGCCACGCTTCCCTCATAGACCGAGGTCAGTGCGCAGATTGCCTGTGCAGAAATTCCCTGCTCTGTTCCGGTAAATCCGAGCCCTTCCTCCGTCGTTGCCTTCACATTGACCTGCCCCGCATCAATTCCAAGCGCCGACGCGATATTCTGCTCCATTTCCTCAATATACGGGCGCATCTTTGGACGCTGCGCAATGATCGTCGCATCAATATTTCCGACGATATATCCCCGCTCACCAAGCAGCTTCGCCACATTCTCTAACAGTCTCACACTGGAAATGCCGCGGTACTGCGGATCGGTATCCGGAAAATGCTTTCCGATGTCTCCAAGCCCCGCCGCTCCCAAAAGCGCATCCATGACCGCGTGCAGCAATACATCGGCATCCGAATGTCCCAGCAGACCAAAGGTATGCGGAATCTTCACTCCACCAATGATCAGGTCTCTATCCTCCACTAATTTATGCACATCATATCCCATTCCAACTCTCATCCCTTTTTCTCCTTCCTGTCAATACTTTTCTCACTTCCCTCATCTATCACAACACACCTATCCGATTGGTCCCTCATAGATAAATCCATATCCCTCTGTCTCCACGCGGGCACGAAACCGCTCAAATACCTCGCGAAGCTGCGCAAGCTCACTCTGATAGGTGTCGATCGTAATCTCATCCTCCGGTGAGCCGACCTTCTGTGCCATCCGCTCTGTCACAGGAACACTGCCATGAATATAGTCCATATACTGATACACATCCGTGATCGTCGCCGCCTCATTGAACTCCGTCGCGTAAAAACGAACATTTTCATAGGGAAGCAGACGCTCCATACAACGCTCTAAAGTATACAGATAGGTATCAAGCAGTCCCTTCTCATAGGCATCATCCCACCATACAATACTATACGGCGGAATAAAAAACAAGAACTCCGTGTCAGGATTTTCCTGCACACGCGCCTCCAGACGATTGATATTTTCTGTCACATAGGCTTCCTGCCAATTCAGCGGCTTGGGTTCCTGTACGCTCCCAACGCCCGGACAGTGCATTTCAAGTACTGCCTCCGGTCCTACCGGAACATCTTTATTTAACTGGTAGATCAGCCCCTCCTCATAGCTCTGATCCTGCGACGTCACTATCATATCAGGAATTTTTCTTCCGATAATATCCATATTCCAAAGATATTCGACATCATCAAACGGATTCCCATTCAACAGAAATTCCACATCCTCCGATATGGTCTTCATGTCCGGCGGATTGTAAAAAGAAAAAACATCCACGCCGTAAAACACATGGGAAATCTCATGATTTTCAAATGCAATAGAAAGATAATCATCCAGGAGCGGCGAAGATGCCGAACCGCCGACTGCCTTGACCGTCTCACATCCAAAGCGCTCCTTTAGCGTATCAGTATTCATGCTCATGACAACCGAGGAGCCCGCCAGCACCCCCTCGTACTCAAAATTTTTGAGCATTCCGGGCACTTGATATTCCTTTTCATCCTCTACCGCCTTTAACCCAAACCACGGCTCATGGTAATGAAAAAAGGGATCAACGAGATACACAAACAGCGCTGTTCCAAAAAGCAGCAGCGCAATCGCAGCCAGCAACTGATATATTTTCTTACGACTGTTCATACGCTCCTCCTAAAAATTAAAATATAAAAAGGTTGTGACACCGGCAAAGGAAGCAACACTCAACACAAAAAGTATCGCAAGTCCCCACATTTTCGCCGCAGTCGCCTCACGCGCGCACACACGCTCATAAGCATTCCGTCTCGTGCAAAGAAACGCACAAAATACAAGCAGCAACAAAAGAATGAACATCGGATAACCTGCTGTCAATCCCTCCGCTCCCACACGCGAGAGGAACAGTCTGCCCGGATAATTCCAGGACGCCTCCGTCTGCTCTGCAAGCTTCCAAACTGCCCCCGTATAGGAAAAAGAAAATAATTTCCGGTAAAACTGCAGTGCAACGGAGATAGAACCGCTCCGAAACAGCACCCACGCAAGATTGACAAAGGAGAATGTGATCAGCCAGCGCACCCACTTACAGAGCTTCCCAAACAGCGGTTCCACACACATCAGCACGCCGTGTGCCACGCCCCAAAGCACAAAGCTCCACGCCGCTCCATGCCAGATGCCGCTAATCAAAAATACGATCATAATGTTGCGGATACGCTTCATCGTTCCCTTCCTGCTTCCTCCAAGCGGAATATAGATGTACTGCGTAAAAAAATCGTTGAGCGTCATATGCCAGCGGTTCCAAAACTCCTTGATAGACGCCGCCTTATACGGGGAATTGAAATTCTGCGGCAGATTGATATGCAGCATCCAGCCAAGCCCCACTGCCATGTCACAGTAGCCGCTGAAATCAAAATAAATCTGAAAGGTATAGCACAGCATTACGACAAATGCACTCACCGCATCAAGACCTGCAATGTTGCCGTAGCCGTAATCCACCAGCACGCCAAGCTTGTCGGCAAGCAGCACCTTTTTGGCAAGACCCGCGATAAAAAGGCACGCGCCCATCTCAATATTGCTGCGCCCCACAGGCGTCCACCCGGCATGTTTAAAAATCGAGACACTCTTTTGCCCGATTTTCTGAAACTGCGGCACAAGGTCGTGATGACTCACGATCGGTCCTGCCACAAGCTGCGGGAAAAACGTGACAAAATTCATATAGTCCGCCAGCGCGTAATGCGGCGCCCTCCTGCACATCCGATCTGCAATAAAGGAAATTTGCTGAAACGTAAAAAAGCTGATCCCAAGCGGCAGCGCAATATTTTTCACGGTAAGTCCGGTATCTATGATCTGATTGATGTTTCTGACAAAGAAATCATAATATTTAAAATAAAACAACAGCCCCAGATTAAATACAATCCCCAAAATTCCCAGAACACGGGATACCCTCTTTGCGTTCTGGCTGCGCGCTCCAAAATACTCCATCATCCAGCTAATCGCATAATTTCCAAACACACTTGCCAGTATCAGCACAATATATTCCGGATGCCCATATCCGTAAAAAACAAGCGAAAGCAGCACCAGACCTGCCTGTGCTGCTTTTGACCACCCAAGACGGTTTGCACCGTACCAGCTAAGAAGGACTGCCGGAAAAAACACAAATACAAATACATATGAGTTAAATAACATACTATGATACCTCTGCGCTATAAAAAGCTTCTTATTTTTTAATACGGATACTGCTGCCCACTCTTTTTCTAAGATCAACTGTTAAAAAAAGAAAGCTGTGTATCCTTCAATGACTTGACCTTCCTGACGGTGAGCCTGTCATCTGCCGAAAGATGTCCGCACAGCAGAGGCGATTCCTCATCCCAAAATTTCAACCGCTCTTTTACCGCACCGCTGCTTTGATTGGCATAACAATACTTACAGCCGCTCGGGCAGGTATCGTACGCCCCCACGTCTATGCTCTCCAAGCACCCGCATTCCTGCCTTTGGCTCTTATCCTTTTTCCTGTCAGCGCACAGCCCAAAAGCTGTTCCATGAATTGTTGATCGACACAGCTCCCGTGTGAAATTCCGACTGATTCAAGTGCGATCTGCTCCGCGCATGTCTCAATGGCAAGTCCGTACTCAGATGCAATCCTTGCCATTTGCCCCGCCAGTGCAAACATTTCTTCTCTTTTCATCTGCCGGATGCCGCATTCCTTCAGATTGTGCCGTGTTTTTTCATAGAAATCGCCAAAACTGATGACAACCTTTTTTGTGTCGTTCGCAAGGCTGCGGGCAATTTCCGCAAACGCTTTTACATGATATTCTGCCGTGTATCTCTGGCTGATAAAAATGGGGTCATACCGCCATATGACCCTTTCTTTTCCAATTTTTTGAGACAGCCTCCGAAACGTTGGTATCAGCGTCTCCCTTTTCCCCGGAAGCCCCGGCTCTATGTCTCTCCCATAGCCCGTGAGTGTAAACTGAAAATAATAGGTATAGTCCTTAAGGCAATCTAATTTTTCCAGCATATTTGCCGGATTTTTCGTCCAGAACACCATACAGTCCACCACCTTGGGCGACAATTCGATCCGGCTCACCTGATGCGCATTTATCGGGTTTCTTACATATAAAAATCCCTCTTTGATCCTGCGATAAAACCAGTCTGAATAGTAATTTGGCACATCAGTCCTTCTGCTGACACTTAATATCATAATAACGTTCCCATTCCCTTATCCATACAATACCTTTGCACGTTTCTTTTCATAAATCAAATGATGGATGCTTGTGTGAGGATGCGCACGCGCATGAGCGGAAGTATTGCTTCGCAATCATGCGCGGCGCGGCAAAAGTGTGCTTCCTTTACGGTTTGTTCCCATAGGAGACGAAGGCGTTTGCCAAGAAACTGTATTCCTATCATGTGCTACTCCGCCGATACTTATTCCATCCAAAATGACTGCAGCTATGTAAAAATCGAAAAACCGACCGCTCTGTCCGCGTTCCACTCATTCGGCTGAATTTATCACTCTAATGAATCAGGCGTTTCCCTTTTCTCTTTATTTTTGTCAAAATTTTTAAACAAATCGATAATGGACGTATCGAACACATTTTTCACAATAAAGAATAAAATGGAAATCAGCTCAACAATAATCGACGTTATGTAAAATTTCATAAATGAGATTCCCGCCTCTACCAAGGACTCCGGAATTTTTAAATATGCAGAAAAAATCAGACTGATCGTCATCAATCCCACAAAAACATAGGTTGCTATGAACTGCCATTTCAAAATCCGAAATATGTTCGTCATCAACCGTATCTTAAGATCTCTTTTCAGCTTTTCATTTTTCTCTAATTGCGGAGCAAGGACATGCACATAAAGCTTGCGCTTCATGGCAAAGCTCTGGTTCATATCCGTGACATATTGGTCGTCTGCATTTGGAATATTTAGGTCAACCTTCGGCTCGTCCGGAATATGTATTTGATCCAGCTCGGGATGCTCCGTCCCCATTTTGTTCGGTGCTTCATTCATTTTCATAAACTATCGTCTGCCCATCCTTATTAATATACGATATTTTCAGATAATCCAGCCGTTCCTCCATCATACTTGTGGAGACAGCAAATTTATTTGCCAATGTGATAGAATCTGGAATTGCCAAATCAAGATAGATCTCCCGCAGCCTTTTGACCGGAATTAAAAGCTGTCCGGCAAATATCTCTGCCTCTCTCTCCCGCGCATCCTCACCATTACGGTCTTCTCTTAATTCAATATGACGGATCTCCTCAAGTTCCGTGTAGTGCAGACAGCAATGCGCCAATTCATGTGCAATGACACATCTTTGATGATTAAGCGGATCATCCTTTTTAAAAAAAATGGCAGCTTTTCCTCCTTTCGCAATGATCAGTCCAAGTATATCTCCCTTTTTCCTCCCCAATGATTTTTCCAAATCCGCAAAATTCTTTGGAAGTGCGGATAAACCGATATTAAGCAATATCTGGTTTAAATTAACGGGAACGGAATCGTCGACGGCATATTCTGCCAGCAGCTCCTCTGCCTCTTTTCCTTTTAGTTTATCCAATACCCTGCACATATCCATCCTCATTTCTGAGTGACTTATTATCATAATACTGTGACGAAAATATCATATTTACGTCTGTCTAAATGCTGCTTGTTTTCACTCAGAACAAACAGCCGCATGAAATATAAATACATCCGTATGATTTTTCGCACCAGGCTCCCTTACGGAGTATGCTCTCTCATTTGAGCTATTTTATTATATCATTCAGTCATAGGCTTGTAAACAACCGGCGCTGCCGCAAGGGTTCGCAAGCGTGCTTCTATCTTTTCACGTTCGCCGCTCCCATTTGTTTTCAAGCGCAAATACGGAATCTTCAACTTCTCCAAAATACTGTCCTTCAAACGATCCTTTGTCTGCTGCATCGGATTATTTTCATGAAATGCAAAGCCATCGACCTCGATCACAAGCACCGGAACCTTGTCCTGTCTGTAAAAAAGTACGAAATCAACCGACGCACGATTTTTTACATAACCAGCTTCCTCCTTTGTCAAATGAGCAGTCCCTTCTATTAAATTTAACAAATACACCTGTTGTGCATAAGAAAATCTTAAAAATTCCTCCTGCGCTAAAATCTCCTCCAATAATACGCGCAGCGCTTCCTCTGACTGAAATCTGGCAGTCGGAAGCATTTTTTCTTTTATCGGCTGTAATTTTTCTGAATATTTGCTGTATAAAAGATCAAACACTGACACAATCTGACTTTCAACTACCGCCTGATCCAATGTATGATACTGCACATACCGGATCAGATCTCCGATGTGCTCCCCATGATGTAAGAAAAAATTCTGGTCTGTGACCAGCACAAACTGACGAATCGCTCTTGAAACCGCAACATTTACCATTCTGGCATCATCCGCAAACGCATAGTTCCTCCGCGCATACCATGTGTCTCCAAGAACCGTAGACATGATGATCGTCTCTTTTTCTCTGCCCTGATATTTATGTACCGTATCGCTCTCAATTTTTTTATCCAGCATAGCCCCCGCCTCAACCGCCTGCTTTCGATAAGGTGCTACCACTCCGATACGCTCATTCTCGACCTGACATTCGGGATTTCTAAGCACTTCCTCTGCCACTGTCTCAATTTCTCTCTGATTATAAATTCCAGCGCCGGCTCCCTGTGTAACCCGCCTCATATGATTTCCCGGTGCGGTTTTATAAATCCACAGCGGTTGATCCTGTGGCTCCTCCTTTGTATAGACGATCAGCTTCCCGTCATAATATTTCTGATTGCAAAATTCAATGATCTGCGGATGGCAGCGGTAATGCTCCCGCAATGTAACGGTCGGAATTTTTTCTCCATAAAGCTCAATAAAGGAAGATAAAATACTTTGACGAAAGTAATCGTATGCGCCTGTCGCTTTTGGTGCTCTTAGCTTTTCTTCAATTTTCCCATCCGTAATCTGGGAGAGCTGTTTTAGATCGCCGACAATCACAACGTTTCTGCAGCAGGAAAGGACAAGCGCCGCCGTGATCAGATCCACCTGCGATGCTTCATCAATGATCACATAATCAAGGAGACAATTCTTTGGAATGCACTGGCGCAGAGAAAAGGTTGTGCTTAAAATGATGGGATATTGCTGCACAAACGCCTGAAAGCACTCTTTAAAATTCTCCAATGTAAAGCTGCATGCATCAACTTTTTCATACATTTCAAATAAAGCACTCCGAAATAATTTTTCAGAGCATGCCTGATGTTCTTCTTTTAACGCATCAAATGAATTTTCTTTTAAAAACTCCTCAAGCTGCTCAATCTCCTGCTTCAGACCCTGAATCGTTAATTGATAAAATTTCTTCTGAAGCGCCAAAAACACAGCAGCTTCATTTTCCTTGAGATTTTTGATGCGGAAAATTCCATATTTGATAAAAAGTCCGATCCGATACAGCAACTTTTTTGACTGATCGCTTTCTTCTGCAACAGCGGTGCTTGCAAGGAAGCTCAAGATTTTTTCAGGATTTTTGCTAAACGCCGGAAGCTTTACTGCGTCACTGATATTTTTCTTCTTAAAATGCTCCGCAAAATGCTTTTCTTCCAACTCCCAATCTCTTAACTCCTGCTTTCGCATCACAAGCCTTCTCTCGCTGTCCATAAGCTTTGCAAGACGAATGTTCCATGTGCGGATTGCTTCTGTAAGTTCCTCCTCCGATTCCTCACATCCCCAGCCTTTTACCTTGGGAATCGGCGGATTCTTAAAAAAAGCTTCCCGTTTTTCCTTTCTTCCCAATAATGCTGCAAGAAAGCCATAATGTTTCTTGCCAAGCTTCTCAATAATATTGAATACCGCCTCATTATTGTTGGAAACAACCGCAACGCTCTTTCTTTCATTGAAGATCAGATTCGCAACAATATTTAAAATGGTCTGTGTTTTCCCCGTTCCCGGCGGTCCCATAATGACGGAAACGGAATGTGTCAATGCATTTTCCAAAGCCTCTTTCTGACTCAAATTAAAATAAAACGGAAAAATGACACGTTCCAAATCTGCCTTTCTTTCCAAGATGGCTTCGCCGCTCAAATACCGTCCCAATACACATTCCGGATGAATCGCCTGAATCTTGTCAATTTCCCGTTTCAAAAATCCATTTTCAGAGTTCTCATCTGTATAGCAGGAGATTTCTTTGAAATAACCCAAAATGCTCTCAGGACTTTGCTCCATTGATCGATCGCAAATCATCACATGCTTTGACATCTGCGTGTGCATCGTTTGGTCTGCTTCAAATATGCGCATCCACCCTCCAAAGTCAAGAACCATCACAGCATCCACCCATGTCATATTCACATACACATTCTTTCTATCTATATCCAGCCGTTTCGGATTCCTTCGTATCATCACATTAGATGACGCGTAAGAATATGTTTTAGGATTTCCCGAAAAAGTAATATATATTTTCTGCCGAGCCCGCTCCTCCTTCAGAAACTCAATGTCTTTTGTCTTGTCTTCCTGACGGATTAAAATCAAATACTCCCTTACATCCATGATAGACACTCCCAGTTTCCCCTCAAGCCAGCTTTTCTTCCTCTCATCCGAAGATAAAAAATTGTGCGTTGAGGCTCTCTCCGTTTTTTCTTTTGCCTTTTAAATTACATTTGAAGTCTATTCTATCATAACCCTAAAGACTTGAAGCGTCAATCAAAAATTATTCAGCCATGCACCGATCCTGTTTTATCTTCCCCCTGCAAATATCTCCCTGTCCAAAATACTCTGCTTTCTATATTCTGCTGCATAATTTCTTTGCTTTGTTCCATCCAATAATGGACCGATCATGTTGAGCTGTAATATTAAAATATTAAATCAGCTTTTTATTGATTGCAGACACCTTTTCATTTATACTTGTAGTAATATGATTATGGTATGATTTTGGTTCTATGCAGTTTCATCGTGTGCAGGAAAATTCAAGCTTTGCCGTGAAATCCCCTTTTCCAGACATCATCCGACACAGTTCTAGCTGCAAATAAATAATAATTTTGGATGAATATATGGAAATGTAATTGAGGTGCCGGGAGGATTTATAAGGCATCAAGGCTCTTTCGTCCGTACAGACACTCCGATGCAGCATTTTAAAATAAGTATACACTGTCGGATATTGAAAACAGCTTATATATTGTAATTTAAATAGTGCAGTGTATCAGAAATGTTTGTGCCAACATCACATAAAATCGTTGGAACATGGTCTGGTGAAAAATTGCAGCACCTTTTTCAAAACCATTTTCAATAAATTTATAAGATACCATAAGGAGGAAACAAGATGTTAGGATTGATTGACAAACCTATCGAAACTATGGAAGATGACCGCTTTGAAGTTAAGAATTACATCGAAGCACTGTCAAATTTCATCCAGGAATGCGATACGCCGATGACGATCGCGGTTCAGGGCGATTGGGGAAGTGGTAAGACAAGTATCATGAACATGGTAAAAAATCATCTAAAGAATCAGGTGATTCCGATCTGGTTCAATACATGGCAATTTTCCAAGTTCAACATGGACGACAAGCTTTCCTTCTCGCTACTGCTTACCCTTGCAGCAGAGCTGGACAAACTCTCACCCCCATCACCTCATAAGAAAAACTTGAAATCAATTGTATCCACCTTTGCGTGGAAAATTCTTTCCTACAGTGCAGATGCAGTCGGCGCATCCAAAATATCAGAGGATGCTTCTCAAATGGCAGAAAAATTTTCGGCGCCGGAGGATACCTCTCCGTTTGTCTCTATTATCAATTTAAAAAATCATTTTCAGGAAAGCATCAATGAAATCACCAAGACCGGAAAGAAAATCGTAATTTTTATTGATGATCTCGACCGACTGGAGCCGATGCGTGCTCTGGATGTGCTTGAAGTGCTGAAACTGTTTTTGGACTGCCAAAATTGTGTTTATGTACTTGCGATTGATTACGGGGTCGTAACCAGGGGTGTCAAAGAAAAATACGGCGATGATCTGGAGGGGAAACAATTTTTTGATAAGATTATCCAGCTCCCTTTCTATATGCCTGTGGCACATTATGATATTCAGGGATATGTGACAAATGCTCTGGGGAAAAACCTTCCGAAAGATGTTATTGAGAAATATGTGAACCTGATTCGCTGCTCTGTCGGATGCAACCCAAGGACAATGAAGCGGCTTTTCAATGCGTTTAAGCTTATTTCCATGATCTATGGAAATAAGGGGAACGAATGGCAACGAACTCTGCTGTTTGCGCTTCTGTGTCTTCAATTGACCTATGAAGATGTATATAATTATCTGGTAGAAAACATGGGAAAGCTTGGAGAAAAAGAATATAACTTTTTCTTAACGGGAAATAGTGATGATGCTGAAAAAGCATTTGCACTGGAGTCACAGACAGTCGAAAAGAAAGAAGACATTTACAGTTTCATGGAGCAGCTTGCCACGATAATAGCAAACGGAAAAAACATAATTTCCAACGATGATATCGAAGCCTTTAAAGAGGTGCTCTCCCAATCCACAACAACAAATAATACCGCTGTCACATCAAAAACTATCAAACCGGAACTAACGGAAGATAAAACCGGCGAGAAAACCTTAACGGACACCGATGTAAAATATAAGATATGCTGTCTGGGAAGCGGTTTCCAACTTGGATACGGCAAAAAAATAACGGTTGAAATAGACAAGAAAATTTTTGAAGCGAAAATGCACAACACTTCAGCCGGAAGGATCGACGGACTCTCCCAGATTTATAAGGATAACTCCCTTCACACGGGAGATCGTTTTAATGTCCAATATAAATATAAAGAACGAAAAGTGATTCTGTCCAAGCTGCCATAAGACTTAGAGACTCATTTCCATACCTATTGTTAAAATGCCAAAGATACCATGCGTATTTTTGGCATTTTTCCTTTGCTCTGCGTTACCTTTACGAATTCACAGAATTCAGTAAATGCTTTTGACGTATACTGTGTTCCTTGATCGGAATGCAGGATCAGCCCGTCATTTATCACCGGCTGCAAATCCAGTGCTTTCTGTAGTGTGCGGATGGCAAGGTCACTTGTGATATGTCTGTCGGTTATACTGGCAACTACACTCCGGTCATACAAATCTATGATCGTACAGTTATAGCGTACATCGTGGTTTTTCAAAAACAAATAGGTAAAATCCGTACACCATTTTTGATTTGGTTTTTCAGCAGTAAAATCCTCAAGAAGCTTGTTTCCAAAAATCCGGTGTGGTTTACTGTGTACATATTCCGGTTTTTTCCGACGAACGACAGAGCGCAGCCCCATTTCCGTATTCATGTATTTATGAATCGTTGCAGGGCTGTAAGTGTATCCCCTGCGTGCCAGATAAACGGCCATACTCCGGTAACCGTTTACACCTTTGTGCGCATGGTAAATATTCCGGATTTGCGTTTGTACCTCTGATTTTTTGGTATAGTAACCTGCCTTCCGGTGTTTCCGGTAGTTATAGTAAGCATTCGGACAAATATGCAGCCTTCTGAGCAACCAGCGTAAGCCGAAAAATTTATGATATTGTACAAGAAACCGATAAGCCTCTAATCGATTTCCTTTGCAAAGAATGCCGCCGCTTTGTAGTGCTATAATAAAGTTGTAACAGTAGTGGCTACTAAGATATAATCATCTTA
>JAHZFL010000029.1 GCA_019421345.1 Roseburia sp.
AGGTACTGCGGGATTTTTCCACGGTCAGTGTAACAAATGTTTGACAAACCTACAGTTTCTCGTTTTACCACTGTTTTTTTTCCCTGCTCCCTTTTATACTTTATGATCCTACCGGGGTTTTTAGAACTGCAATTTTTATTTGTGCTTACATCCACCCGGCAAGCACAATGCTTGCCACCGTTCCGGCAAGCGTCGCAAGCAGCGCTCCTGCCAATGTGTAACGGCTCTTTTTTATTTTTGCCGTCATAAAATAAACGGACATGGTATAAAAAATCGTTTCCGTGCTGCTCATCATAATCGAAGCGATTTTCCCAAGCATGGAGTCCGCGCCATACTCCTTGTATAGATCCAGCAAAAGTCCTGTCGCTGCGGACGAGGAAAACATTTTCACAACAGTGAGTGGGAGAAGCTCTGAAGGAAAGCCCATGCGGTCTGTGAAATCAGCAAAAATCCCTGCAAAAAATTCTAAGAACCCGGACGCTCTTAAGATGCCGACCGCGACCATAAGCCCGATCAATGTCGGCATGATACCGATGACCGTCGAGAATCCGTCCTTTGCCCCCTCGATAAACTCCTCATAGATATTTTGTTTATTTAAGATACCGTAACCCACAATGCAAAAAATCAAAAGCGGTATCATCACGTTTGATAAAAACAGCATTACGTTCATTCTCGCCGAAGCCTCTCTTTTATTTTGCAAAATATGATCGCCGCCAGTGTGCTGCAGCAGGTCGCAAGCAGTGCGGGTCCGACGATCGCCGCCGGATTCACGCTCCCGTACTGCCCGCGGTACGCAATAATATTAACCGGAATTAATTGTAACGATGAAATATTGATGATCAAAAAAGTACACATTTCATCTGTGGCAATATCCGGCGCCCGTTTTTTGGTGCGTCCCCTGCGCTTGCATTCTTCTATATTTATTTCCTCAAGCGCCTCCATTGCCTTAAGCCCCGCCGGCGTCGCCGCCCATCCAAGCCCAAACATATTCGCGATCATATTTGTCGCAATATATTTATTCGCAATGTGCTCCTTTGGCAGCCGCGGAAATAAAAATCTAAGCAAAGGTTCCATTTTTCTCGACAATCCGCCAATCATCCCGGAATTTTCCGCTATTTTCATCAATCCCACCCAAAACGACATCACACCCGTCATTGCGATACACAGCGTGACAGCTTCCTTTGCAGAATCAAGCGCCGCGTCCGTGATCGCCGGAAGCGTGCCGTTAAACGCTGCATACACGATTCCGATCAGTATCATAAATGCCCAGAGATAATTCATAGGTCAACCACCCTCTGATGTTTCTTTTTATCGTATGCCCAGAGGGCTTTTCCTTATCACTTCATCACGCATAAGCCGCTGTTCTTTTTCATACGATGTGCTAATTCCTTTTCTTATCATGAGGTTTTTATTTTGTATTTTCGTTTCAGGCAGAGGCTACTTTTACCCATTCTTCTTGTATGTTGTCTGCTCACCGGCTGCAGCGCCAAGTTCCTCCCCGGCTCTGCTCAGGATACCGAGGCAGCGATTTCCTTTGACGAGTTTTCGGAGCATTTTTTTCGCACGGAAATTTCCTCCAATACGATCAATCTGCATTTTACCTTGTCCGAGCCGGAGGACTACGGCATCACAGACCCGCCGATCAGTCTCGGCAGTCTCACGCAGGAGGCGGCAGATGAGTCCCGTGCATCACTGGAGAATGCGCTTGCCGTCCTAAAAACCTTCGATTATGATAGCCTTTCCGCAAGGGAAAAGCTCGACTACGAGATTCTCACAGACTATCTGCAAATGACCTCCGATTCGTCTGAATTTATGCTCTATGATGAAATCCTGCGCCCATCGACCGGGATCCAGGCACAACTGCCTGTTTTATACGAAGAATACCGTTTCTACGAAAAACAGGATATCGAGGATTATCTCGCCTTGATTTCCTTAACCGGCGACTATTTTGACCAGATTATTGAGTTTGAACGCCAAAAGGCTTCCGCTGGACTTTTTATGCCGGACTTTGCATGCGATACGATCATTTCCCAGTGCGAGGCATTCACGCAAAACCGAAAGGAGCACTATCTGATCACGACCTTTAATCACAAGCTCTCACAGATGACAGAGCTAAGCGACGCCGAACGTCAGACCTATCAGGCAAAAAACGAAACGCTTGTTAAGGAAACGATTCTTCCGGCTTATGACAAACTTGCCTCTGCGCTCGCCGAGCTGCTCGGCAGCGCAACAAACAACGCCGGGCTTTGCCACCTTCCAAACGGAGCAGCGTATTACGAATATCTCGTGCGTCACAATACCGGCAGCGATAAGTCCGTGCGCGAAATTCAAAGGATGGTGGAGGAGCAATGCAGCAAGGACCTTAGCGCCGCTGGCGTCCTGATGCTGCAGCATGCCGGTCTTGAGGAAAAATGTGCGAATGTGCGGCTTGAGGGAATGGATTCTGTCGCCACGCTGCATGTTCTGCAGGAGGAAATGCTTACACAGTTTCCGGCTGCCCCCGATACGGAATTTACAGTCAGCTACATTGATGAATGCATGGAGGACTACATGGCTCCGGCATTTTATATCACAGCCCCCATCGACAATTATCGGAAAAATTCTATTTTTATCAACGGTTCGACGGACGCCTCAACGATGCGGCATTTTACAACGCTGGCACACGAAGGTTTTCCCGGACATCTCTATCAGACAGTGATGTCCTACGAGGCGGGACTTTCCCCTGTCCGTTCCATTTTAAATTATCCGGGATATGTGGAGGGCTGGGCAACCTATGTGGAAATGCTCTCGTACCACTATGCCGGCCTGGAAACGCCGGTTGCTGATCTGCTGTCTTTCAATCAGTCCGCTCTGCTCAGCCTTTATGCCGCAACAGACCTCGGAATCCACTACGACGGCTGGTCCTTTTCCGATGTACTCGATTTCTGGGCTGATTATGGCATTACCGACCAAAACAGCCTGCGCAGCGTTTATGAGCTGATCGTCGAAGAACCTGCGCATTATCTGAAATACTACGTCGGCTATCTGGAATTTCTGGAATTAAAGGAGGAAGCAAAAAAACGTTATGGGGACGCGTACAGCGACGTTGCCTTTCACCGAGCCGTCCTTGCGATTGGACCTGCACCGTTTCCGATTGTGAAAAAATATCTTGACGCCTACTATCTTGTGGAAAATAAAAGAACAGTGGAATAGGTGCGGGCTGCTGTTGCATTTTTACTGTTTCTAAACCAGCACTCCTCCTGTTTCGCGAGTCAACTTATGACGCTAACCAGGTGCGGGCTGTACGCATTCTCCGCGTCAGCCCCGCAAAAAACTCTAAAATGTCTTGCTTTTTTTCAGTCTTCCTGCTATACTCTCCTTAAGTACTGAGCAACACCCAGTATGTAGCAGAAAACTAACTTGGGGAGAGGGTATCGTGTGAAAATAATACAGATATACTTACTTATGACAGATACTTAACGAATATTTGCCCCTCTCTTGATAAACCACGCAGGAAAGGAGATTCTATGAACATTTCGAGCAAGAAAACATTTTTAAACGTATTGGCTATTTGCCTGTTCCTTCATTATTCCTTTGATGACACCAAAGAGATTATTGACGATTATGCAGAATGGTTTGAAAACGAAAAATCAACCGGAAAATCAGAAGCGGCAGTCTGCCGCCGACTAAACATCAGCAATATCATTCATCAAAATGCAGATTTTACCCGCGATACTGGCAAGCAGAAGATTGTCTCCCTATTTTCAAACCCCTTTTTGTTATTTACCTTATTTTTATTCCTTCAGCTTGCAGTAAATTCTCTTATCTTGATGATCTGTAACCGAAATGGGCTGAATTTTGGCATTTTTGCCCTGGTTGCAAACGCAGTCTTTTTTATCATTGGAAGCCTTATTTCCAAACGTTCTGACACACTGGCGCTTCGATTTCCCAGGAATAGAAATCTTACCCTTGCACTTGGCATATATCTGCTTCTTTTAATGGCTGCCCCGCTGGCTTTGCTGCTCTATTCCGCTTACGGCTCCGTAAACGCAGCTTATGCATCTGTACTCGGAAAACTGTGCGTGACACTTATTCTGGTCAGCACACTTATTCTGATACTGTTTGCCCTGTATTTTTTGACAGCCTCTATTTTCTGTCTCAGAAGAAGCTTTCCGGTCATTGCTTTGCTGTATGGCACTACTTCTCTTATGTTTTATTACATCAATCAGTTACATAGCCTGTACACGCAGAAAAGTGATTTTGTTTTATTTTTTATCTTCGCGCTTATGATTTTTCTGGAAACCATGCTTTTTAGCTTATTTTTTTATGGAAGGCTGGTAAAAAAATAATATGGACGCTCAACTAAAACGCGGCATTCTTCCATTTTGTATCTTAAAGCTTCTGCAAAAAGAAGATAGATACGGATATGACATTGTAAAACTCATTCAGGAATACTTTTCAGAAACGGATGAAAGTACCATCTATGCCGTCCTGCGCAGACTGCATAAGGAGGGATTGACAACTACTTATCAGGTTTCAGTCTCCTGTGGCCCAAGCAGAAAATATTATCATTTATCAGAGCTTGGTATACAACGCTTGAACGATTATGCACAATCATGGAAACTAATATCGGAATTTATTGAAAAGCTTGGGGTTTAATTGGGTTTCATCAAGAAAGAGAAAGAATGAAGCGCTATAATGACTTCACAATTTCAAAAACCAAGGATGCATTTTTATTAAAATTAAACATATACTTGTAATGGCATAATATATGTGCTATACTATACCTAAACAAACGAGACTATAAAATCTATATTGACGCAAAACGAAAACCCCGGAGTTGCCGCTCCGGGGTTTTCACTGTGCTAATTGTCACCTCTTTTGCTGTCTAGCCACTTGCAAATATAGTAAGCTACTATACTTGCTATAACAGCAAGAATAAACGAGATCATTTCCATATTGACGCACCCCCTCTCCGGTGTCGGATTAGGTTATGACAACGTTTTTATTCTACCATAGAAACATCATCTATGAAAATCTCTGCTTAAAATCTTAGAACATATAACTAAAAATGAAGGTCATTTTTTCTTTCTTTTTCAGGCATCTTTTATAACCCCTCACAGCAAGCCCTGATAAACCTCTCTTTTGCTGATCCCGCGGTCTTTCGCGACAAGCTTCATCGCTTCCTTTCTGCCAATGCCCTGCTTCTCATAAACTGCCATATGCTCAGTCAGCGACAGGCTCTCCCAGCTCTGCTGTTTTTCCTTCTGCAGTTCCTCAAAGCTTTTTCCTTCGACGACAAGCACATACTCGCCGCGCGGTTCGTTTTCCTTATAATAGGCAAGCGCTTCTTGGATATTTGTCGCCATCACTTCCTCATATCTCTTAGTAAGTTCACGACAGATTGAAATTTTCCGGCTGCCAAGCGTCTCATAAAGCTCCTCCAGCGTCTTTACCAGATGATGCGGCGCTTCATAGAAAATCATCGTGCGCGTCTCGTCACGAAGCTGCTCCAAAACTGCTGCCCGCTCCTTTTTTTCACGCGGCAAAAATGCCTCGAACGCAAAGCGCCTCGTCGCAAGTCCTGACATAGTCAGCGCGGTGATACAAGCCGCCGGTCCGGGCAGGGATGTGACCTCGATTCCCTCCTCGCGGCAGATCCGAACCAGCTCCTCGCCGGGATCAGAAATCCCCGGCGTTCCGGCATCTGTGATCAGCGCGATATTTTTTCCTTCCCGCAGTTTTTCTATTAATTGATACGCCTTCTCAATCTTGTTGTACTCATGATAGCTTGTCATAGACGTTTTGATCTCAAAATGGTTGAGCAGTTTGATCGAATTGCGCGTATCCTCCGCCGCAATCAGATCGACCTCTTTTAATGTCCGCAGCACACGGTAGGTAATATCCTCAAGATTTCCGATTGGCGTCGCGCACAAATATAACTTTCCTGCCATATGATTTTCCTTTCTACGGCTCGTCGTTCGCACAGATAACTCTTGCGTATTCTCTTTGGAACTCGTCCTCCAAAACGCAAATTTTTCCCTCCGCGATGAGCCGGTTGATCCGTCCGGCATACCACGCATCTCCCACACCGATGGGATAATATCCCAAAATATCACCGATGAGCCTCGCCTCCTTTATCGGAGTCCTCGTCAGTCTTTTCCAGATCAGAAAATCATAAAAATCCTCCGGTACGCCTACCACCCTGCCGTTTACCACAGCGCGGAGCGGACTCCCTTCTTCCACCAGCTCCTGCCACAATACTGCATACCTGCGCAGCTCCTGCGCGGGCACTATCTCCGCCTTTGGAAGAAACCCGGCAAATTCCTCCGGCGCAACCTCTCCCCAGTTTGTGTAACTGACCGTATGATCCGCGTACACGCTTGCTTCCGGCAAACGTACCGCCCACACCTCATTTTCACACTTCTGCAGCATACTGCACAGGTGATAAAAGCCACAGCGCGCATACGGCGCATTGCTGTACCAGATTCTGATCCCCTCACCGTCCAAGAGATATTCCTGTAAACGTAAAATCTCCTCCGGACAAAGCGTTTCTATTTCCGCGATACGTTCCTTGAGCCGCCCCTCATCCAATGCAAAATCTAGGCAAATCACCTCGTCCGCCATTCCTTCCACCCAGCCGCAATACTCCCTTTCAGGCGCTTTCTTCTTTCCCGCGCAAAAAACGGCCATCGGCCCGTCTGCATGAACAATCGAAACTCGGCTCTTTGCCGCTTTCATCGAGGCTGCTTCGCTTTTTCCGAACAAAATCTCGATCATGCCGCCTTCCTCTCAAGCCTCGGCACTACTGCAAACATCACTGCACCTGCTGCCACGATTCCAATCGAAATAATCTGCGAGGTCGAGAGTACGCCGATGCTTCCACGGTAATCGTTCCGCAAAAACTCAATGGCAAAACGTCCTATTCCATAAAGCAGCATCCATAACGCCGCCACACGTCCGGTTTTTGGCTTTCTGCCCGCATACCACAATAAGATCCCGCAAAAAATAAAGTCCCCAATCGAAGAAATAAGCTGTGTCGGTATCAGTCTGACACCGTTTGGCGCAAAATTGGAAGCCCGGAATGTGATTCCATACCACGCAGCGGTTGGTCTGCCGTAGCAGCAGCCTGCGCACAGACAGCCGATCCGCCCAAACCCCTGTGCCAGCGATACCGCCGGCATAACGAGATCAAAGTATTCCAAAAATGAAACCTTCTGAATTCTGCAATAAATCCAGCTCGCCAAAACACCGCCGATGATTCCCCCGTACACCACATAACCATTTCTGAAATCCCATAAAATCGAAATATCCTCAATGATCCGCGGCAGTTCTACAATATAATAGAGAATACGGCTTCCCGCCATTCCACCGAAGATTGCACAGAAAAAAATCCCCCAGATAATATCATCATTCATCCCTCTCTTTTTTCCCCGGTATGAGGTCAAAAGCAGAGCGCTTAAAAATCCAATGGCAATCATCAAACCGTACATGTGAATCGTGACCGGTCCTATTTTCAAATCGTTAAACATCGTTCCTCCATTCCAACGCGCAGATGATACCGCGCAGTCCCTCATTGCTCCTTCGTGATTCCTGCCGCTATATCCATAGACTAATATCCGTAAATATCGTATATTTCATCGGTGTACACCCCCTGCTCCCTATAAACGATCAGTGGCTTTTCCACCGTAAGCCTCGACTTCCCACCGCGCAGTCCCTCAATCAATACCATATTCGGCTCTTTATCAACATAAGGGTACACGAGCTTCATCCGTTTCGGCTCGATTTTATAAGCGACCATCTTGGCAAAAATCTCTGCCAGACGGAACGGGCGATGCACCATATAAAACCGTCCGTTCGGGCGCAATACCTTAGCGCTCTCGCGCAGAATATCATCCAGATCACATAAAATCTCATGGCGTGCGATTGCTTTTGCGTCAGAAGCGCTGCTGATTCCATGCTGCCCGATCATATAGGGCGGGTTTGTGGTGACAATATCAAAAGAAGATGCCCCAAATATTTTTGAAGCATCCTTCATATCGCCCGTGATGATTCTGATCTTATCTTCCAGATGATTGTACCGCACACTGCGGCGCGCCATATCTGCGCTCTCCTCCTGAATCTCCAGTGCAAAAAAATCTGATGCCTTCGTCTTTGCTTCCATCAGAATCGGAATAATGCCTGTCCCGGTTCCAAGATCAAGCACCCGTTCCCCCTGCCTTGCCTGCGCAAAGCCGGAAAGAAGCACCGCATCCATACCAAAGCAAAACCGTGCGGGATTTTGGATGATAAAATAACCGTTGCGATGCAGCTCGTCCAGACGTTCTCCCTCATGAATCAAATCATTTTGCATCATCGATCCTTGATTTTCCTCCCTTGTCCTCCAACACCGAAAGCTCCCGCAGCTCCTCCGCCGACAGCCTGACATTATCCTTCCTGCGGCGCGGCTTAAATTTTAGCTGCTCGACCTTGTAGTCCCGAATTTCCTTCTCGTCTTCGATCTCGACAAGCACCTTCACTGTCTGGCGGAGCACGCTCACCGAGGAGACCTCACCGCGTAGTCCGTCGTCTGTCGTGACATGATCGCCGACATTCGGCAATCTGCTGTTGAGGTATTCATAAGTCTCCTCCTCATTTTTCAGACAACACATCAGTCTGCCGCACACACCGGAAATCTTCGTCGGATTTAAGGAAAGATTCTGCTCCTTCGCCATCTTAATGGAAACCGGCGCAAAATCTGACAGATAGGAGTGACAGCAAAGCGGTCTGCCGCAAATGCCGATTCCCCCCATGATCTTTGTCTCATCGCGTACACCAATCTGACGAAGCTCGATCCTCGTGCGGAAAACCGACGCCAGATCCTTGACCAGCTCACGGAAATCAATCCGTCCGTCCGCTGTAAAGTAAAACAGCAGCTTATTATTATCAAATGTATACTCCGCATCCACCAGCTTCATATCCAGCTTATGCTTTGCGATCTTCTCCAGACATATCTTAAACGCCTCTTTTTCTTTCTCCCGGTTTCGCTCCGCCGTCTTTTCATCCTCTGCCGTCGCGATACGGATGACGGGCTTTAACGGCTGGATAACCTCATTTTCCAAGACGTCCCTTGCATCTGCCATCACCGTTCCCAGCTCAACGCCGCGCGCCGTCTCTACGATCACATGCATTCCGGCTTTTAAATCCATCGTTCCGGGATCAAAAAAGTAAATTTTTCCGGCATTCCGAAAACGAACTCCCGCTACCTTTGTCATATCAGTTCTCCTTTATTGTCAACAGTAAAAGCTCAATCACCAGATCGAAATTGACATTGGCATTCAGACGCACCTGCGCCTTGCGCAGCGCCTCCAAAATCTCCTCGATCCCATTGTACGAGCTTTTTTCTGCCTGTCTTTTTATATCATAAACCTCATCCTTAAAAATGAGACTGTTTACATCTCCTGTTGCTTTAAATAACAATACATCGCGATACCAGATCATCATCAGATCAAAATAATCATTGATGCTCAATTTGTATTCGCCGATCTGCTTTACCGCCTCGCCCATCTCATAGAGGTCAATATCCTTCAGCCGCTTGATCAACTGCAATGCAGACGCCTTTAAATCATTAAAATCCTCTGAGGAAGCAAGCTGGATCGCTTTGCCGACATTGCCCTGCGCAAACGCGGCGCAGACATCCGCCTGATAATCGGGAATCCCGTAACTGCTCATCAAAAACCGTCTGATCTTCTCATCCGGCACCGCCTTAATATTTAACCGCACGCAGCGCGAGAGAATCGTCGGCAAAAACAACTCCGCATTCGTCGTCAAAAGAAGAATGACCGCATAAGCCGGCGGCTCCTCAATCGTCTTTAGCAGGGCGTTCTGCGCCTGCACATTCATCTTCTCCGCTTCGTCGATAATGTAAATCTTATATTTACTGCCGTACGGCTTTATCACAATATCCTGATTCACCTGTGCGCGAATATCATCCACGGAAATCGTATTCGGCTTTTCATGCGTGACGTAGATAATATCCGGCTGGTTTCGTCCCGCCGCCTGCCTGCACGAATGACATTCCATGCATGGCTCTGCCTGCCCCGTCTGCGCAATCGTATCAGCAAGCCGCTCACACTGCAGCGTCTGCGCAAACGCCTCGGCAAGCATCATTTTTCCAGATTTGTCCGGTCCGTTGATGATGTATGCATGGGACACCTTCTCTGTAGTAATGGCATTGCGCAGATGCCCGATCATCTGCTCATGTCCTAAAATCTCTTTAAATCCTGCCATAATCTACCTCTTTTTCTAGGTGAGAATATCCAAAAGAAGCCCGCGAATCTCACCGATCCTGTTCAAGATCGAGATATGGTCCTTCTCATCCTTTACTAATTCCTGCGCAAGCTCATCAAGATTCGCGTCGATCAGCTTGATCAATCCATAGACTCTGTGCCGTCCCTTACGATCCAGGAAATTCTCTCTGGAAAATTTATGGGAACGGTAAACGACCTCATTCATAAAATCACGAATCAGCCCCCGGTATTTTTTCATATCACGAATGTCCATATGCTGCGCGATCCGGTTGCCCTGAAACGTAATATCCTGCAGCAGCGAATCCACCTTTGCCTGTAATTCGGCGTCTGTGATCGCGCTCGCCAATGTAAACTTAAAGGTTCCGTCTCCCGTCTCCGTTATGGCGGTATCCGGTACCTGTGTGACCGGCACTGTACTGTTTACTTTTATATCCATGCTGCCACCCTCTTTCTCAACTACGACCTCATGAAGTCCTTGATTTCCTCTATCGTTTTCTGCAGCTCCTGATTATAAAAACGTCTCACAATCCCCGCCTGCGCCAGCTTCGCCTCGGAAAAATCGGACGCATCTGCAAGAAATCTGCGGCACATCTCCTCATATCCCGGCTTTGCCTGTGAACGCTCACGGTCTAACGCCCGCTGCAAGCGAAGTCCGTCCTCTACCTCAATATAAATCGGAACCACACGGCTGCTCCCAAAATAACGGCGCAGCTTCTCATAAGCCTCCAGCGTACCGATCGTCAGATAGTCTTTCGTTCCATCCTCAATCTGATGGTCGTCTGCCGTAAAATATTTCCACACACCGTGCACGGTGTCATACGCACGCAGCTCGATCACCTTCCCGGCAGCGGAAAGCTCCTGCAGCGTCTCCTCACTGCAAAAATAATATTCTATGCCGTCCCTCTCTCCCGCACGCATCGGACGCGTGGTATAGGGAACGATCCTTTTTAAGGAGAGCTTCGGATCCTCCACCAGCTTTTTATAAATCGTATCCTTGCCCGAGGAGCTTTTCCCCATGATACAATAGATTCTGCCCATTTGTTATACCTTTCTAGTATAATATACTCTTATCAAATATACAATAAAATATCGCCCCATATTTGTCAAATCTCTTGTAAAAGGATCCCGTTTTACCAGACCATGAACTCAATTTCTTTGCCGGCATATAATTATATGGAAGAAAAAACAATAACGGTATGAAATTTTATGCGGAATTTTATCATCCTTTCCATAGAAACGCATCTTTTCTTTGCCCGCATTATGCGCGAGCATGCTCTTTTTCTTGCCGCCGGCTTTCCCTGTAAAGAAAAAGAACGGATCAGGCAGGCAGATTTTTTTCGGGAGCAATTTGAAAAGCTGCTGTGCGATGTGACAGAGCTTGCGGGCGGAAGGATACGCCCCTGCGTGCTCAATTCCGGCGAAATCGTTACACAGTTTACGATTCCTGCCGAACAAAAAACATCCCTCCTTACAGGAATCCCTATTGACAGTGACATTTCCAAAAAACAGCTCTCCCTCTCCTCACATGCAGCCGGCATGGAGCGCAGAGAGCTTGCTGCATCTGTTTTTTCCATCAACGAACGAGCGCTTGAGCTCTTAAACGGCTTGATCGAATTTAAGGAATGCGTGCTAAAGGACGTTCGCTGCTGCTCACTTTTTACAACAAGCTATCCACTGCTCATAGAACACATTTTAAGGGAAGCAAAGCTTTACTACTCGCTTGTCGAAGCCTTGATGCAGGGACGCGGCATTTCCCCGCGCAGACTATGCGAAACAGAGCGCTTCTGGAACCAGATCATGATGGAGCACGCGCTTTTTATACGCGGTCTGCTCGATCCGTCTGAGGAGCAGCTAATCCATACTGCGGATGATTTTGCGGGCGATTACAAGAAGCTTCTGCAAATGGCCAGACAAAAGGACTGCCGTGCCATCAGGCAGGCGTCTCTCACAAAAACAATCGAATACCGCGACTTTAAAGCAACGGGAACAGAGGGCATCCTAGCATGTAATATATCCTCAATCATCCTGCCGCTGCTTGCCGATCATGTGCTGCGTGAAGCAAACCATTACCTGCGTCTGATGCGCTGCTAATCATTTCTTACAATCCTTTGAAAAAGGTGTTGACAACTTTACTTGTCATATATATAATGATGACAAATAAAGTTGTCAAACCAAACGGAGACCGCAAGGCTCGCAGTTCTGAAGAATCCAACAAATTTGGAAAAACGATTCTTCGCAGTAAACCGCTTCGGAATGGAGGAATTATTATGGAACACGAATTTTCACAATGGCAAAGCGAACAAACACCGCCCACAGACCCGATACAGCCTCCTATGGAGGACGTGATCAAGCCTGCCAGAAAGCAGTTTTCAAAACTCGGACTGATGTTCTTTCTGGGAACACTGCTGATCATTTTGGTGCAGACGATCGCTTCTGCAGTCGCCATAAAAGTAAATGCCGGTATTGCCAACAGCACTTCCGCTATGCTGCTTGTGACAATGCTGCCGATGTACGCCATCGCCATGCCATTGATGGGACTTTTGATCAGCCGTATCCCGTCACAAACGATCGCCAAAAAGAAAATGACGTTCGTTCAATGGCTGATCGCATTTTTAATTTGCTACGGGGGGATGTATGCCAGCAATCTGATCGGTCTCTTTCTTACGGAGATCATCGCTGTATTCAAGGGTGCACCCGTCACAAACACAATAGCTGAAATTGCCGCGTCCTCCAATGTGCTTGTAAACTTTTTTATCATGGTCATCTGCGCGCCGATCGCAGAGGAGCTTTTGTTCCGCAAGCTTCTTATAGAACGGACGGTAAAATATGGCGAAGGAACTGCCGTCCTTTTTTCCGGTCTGATGTTTGCCCTCTTTCATGGCAATCTGAATCAGTTTGTGTATGCATTCACACTCGGAATATTCTTCGGCTTTATTTTTGTTAAAACCGGAAATATTCTCTATACGATCTATTTACATATGCTAATCAATTTCCTTGGCTCTATTCCCGGCGTTCTTCTGCTCAACTGGCTGGGCGAGGATTTTATCAATGCGCTGAGCGATCCCGCGCTTATGACGCCTTATGTGCAGCAGCATCTTGGCGGCATCATGCTTTATGCACTTTATGGACTTTTCGTGTTTGCGCTTGCCATTGCCGGGATTATCTTCTTTTGCGTTTCCTTGAAAAAGCTGCGGCTTTTCCCCGGCGAGGTAAGTATTCCGAAGGGCAAACGCTTTTCCACAACCATTTTAAATGTGGGAATGGCAATCTACTTTATCTACTGGATTATAATGATCGTGATACAACTGCTTGCTTAGATCATGAGCGCTGCGCTTTTCGCATCATCTTATCCACAAAAACAGGAATCGTGCATCATTTGCCCGATTCCTGTTTTGCCTTTTTAAGGGATATTTTTTGCGTAAAGCGCCCGATTGCCGGTGCGAACACCGCTTCCAAATCAATTTTTCAGGCAATACCATAACCCTTCCTCCCCAACACCGCATCAGATGTGGAAGATACACCTCGACCATAAGAATCATCTGCTTCCAGCCCCCGCAGCAGCGACCGCACATATCACTGTTTGTATATACGTCGCACATATCCGCGCAAACCATATGTGCGCGGGTGGAAGGCTTCTCCTATGGTCTCCTGACATTGATTCCGTTGTTCTGCTAAAAACCTCTTACCCCTGATACAATCCCCCAAAATCGATCAACGGATAAATATCATCCATTTCTTCGATCAGCTTTGCATTCAGGTTCACCCAGCTACGGCATTTATCAAGAATTATAGCGTCGCTAGTCACTACATTTTCAAGCTTTTCCAACGTCACGTCGACATCATTGATCACCTCTGCCTCTACCTCAAACGAAAACGCCCCCAGTAATTCGAGAATCTGCTGCTTTAACCGCCCGGAATTAGATACCGGCGCATCCAGATAAAATATTACCTTTGCCACATTGTATTTTTCAAGAGCTTCGCCAATCAGCCTGATCGCAGGCGCTGTCTTATCAATTAACCGATACGTCCCTCTCAGTCCTGCCAAATCCCGAATCGTTCCATCCATGCATTTGATTAACAAGGAATTTGATAAAGCGACCTCCAGAGTGATGATCGTATTAAATCCATCAATGTTTACAATACTTTGGGGAAGAATATTTTTTATTTCCTTATTTTTTCTCACTTTGATGCTGTCTTCGGAGGAAACGGCTCTTACCAGTGCTAATCTCTGTCGTTCAGACAGTAGGTAATGATTTCCCACAAACGTGGCTGCTCCTTTGATATGATAGCCCCGATTTAATAAATACGCCAGATCACGTCCCGCTTTTTGTAATGTATCGACAGATTTTCCGCTAAACTCCTTTTGATCGTTTGGAGCATAGCCTCTTTTCACAGTCGCGCTCATCCGCATTCCTCCTAAACACCTATCTTATTCCTCTGATCTATCCCCTACAAAACTGCTCCGATTGCCGCTGTGGTGCGTTCCGGTAACAGTTCAGCGGAACAACGTACGTTCAAGCCGAGTGAAACTATATCTTATTATACTGTTTCAGTGGAACCCATTGTTGGACTATTTCATCAACATCCTTTAAATTTATATATAAGTAATATTCATCTTTGTCCCTCATGGTCATATCATACTTCTTACCTAAAATGGTGTTCCTTGTATATAACATAATTTTATCGCCTTCTATTACTGAACCTGTAAATTCATCACCCTTATATTTGACAATGGTATTTTTTTCGAACACAATATCTAAATCTTCTAATTTTACCATTTTCATATAACGATTCGTGTCAATTTTTTTAAATCCATTTTCCAAGTCAATACTATTCTCTGAGTATATTGCATATGTCCCATCACTTTTGCAAAGAAATTCATATTCTTGTTCTTTAAAAAGGGTTTTTTTACCTAATGTTCTTATCATACTTTATCCTCTCCTTATTATTAATTTGTGATTACTGGCACAAACTTTTTTAAATCTTCATCATACACTGCTTTTAATATTTCCTTTCCTTCACTAGTAATTTCTATCATTTGAGCACCATTGTTTATTGACAAACCATCACTATAAAACTCTGGGATAACTTGTCCATTAGTTGCCGATGTAAAACCATTCCCTGTAAAAGGCGGCGTCATCAAAGAAACTTTCCCACCTGTAGGATTTGGCATTCCTTCTCCAAACGGGATTTTTATATCACTTACCTCACTAGATGTAAACCGGATAACTGTGACAGAACCATCAGCAGGACTAAAAGGTGTTCCCTCATAATCTAATCTTAATCCTTCAAACAGCCCTTTCGGATTTCTTAATTCAGAAACATCATGAACAGTTGTAATACAGCCACCTATTTTACCGTCATTAAAGTTCATAAAACTACCATCTAAGTAACCATCAATATATGATGGATTTATAACTTTTTGCAAAAGCGTTTCTTCACCGGGAATCGGGACATTTTTTCTAATATTCTCCAAAATCGTAGCTTCATATGGTTTTAATTCAACCGATGATTTCCTCATAAGTGCCAAAAACTCCTTTTCACTTATACCATTATCGGCAATCGTTCTTTTGATATTCCTTATAGTTACTGTATCGAGTAACCTTTCCCTCCTCCTCTTACACCCCTTCCCTCTTTCCATGCAAACCCTGCTGTAACCGCGGAAAATCCGGCTTCTGCGATCGCAACTCCCCAGTCGATCTCTC
>JAHZFL010000003.1:0-36315 GCA_019421345.1 Roseburia sp.
GAACCCCTGTTTCCGCCGTGAGAGGGCGGCGTCTTAACCGCTTGACCAACGAACCGAACAATAGCTATTATAGCATGTAAAATAAAAAAAGCAAGTACTTTTTTTAAAAAAATTCAAAAAATTTTTGGAGATTATTAAAATAGATAAAAATAAATTAGCATATAGAGTATTGCTTAAAAAGCAATACAAAAAATATAATAAAGAAAAACATTTGTAGGATTTGGAGAAGCATGGAATTAGATTATAGAGCAATTGGCGTGCGTGTAAAGGAAAAGCGGCTTAAAATGGGGTGGACGCAGGAGGCACTTGCGGCAGCCGTTGGA
Organism: Roseburia sp.; assembly: GCA_019421345.1. GTDB lineage: Bacteria > Bacillota > Clostridia > Lachnospirales > Lachnospiraceae > Roseburia. Next base: position 324 of record JAHZFL010000003.1, read on the forward strand.
ATTTCCGTTCCTCACATGAGCAATGTTGAGAGGGGGAAAACAAAGGTCAGTCTACAGACGTTGGTCGATATTGCAAATGCACTTGAGGCGACGCTGGATGAGTTGGTTTGTGATAATCTGACTAAGAGCAAGGTGATCTTTGATGAGAAGATCGCGTATGAGCTAAGCAGATGCAATGAGAAAGATGTCAAGATCGTTTACGATGTGGTGAAGGCTTTGACTAAGAGCTTGCGGGTCAGGGGAAAATCTGATCCTGAAGGAAGGAGCGGAAGCTTGCGTGAAGGGAGGACGAGTGAATGAAGGGATGAGAGGGCGCAGATTGTTCATAAGAAGGACAGTCCGCGCCCTAAATTATTGACATTAGAGTGGCGCATGAAGCGATGTCGTTCGTTGTCAGCTTAAGGGCAGTTGGCGAAGCCGGTTGTCCGATTAGAGCAGCTTGCAACGTGTGCCGCCCACTGCTGATATATGAGCGGCTCACAAAATGCGCTGCTCGTTGTCATCCGAGGGACTAAAAGCAGAAAGAAGAAGCGGCGCATGATGATAAAACCACATGCGGTGTGTCGGAACGGAGGTTACAATGGAACAGAAGCAATTTTTTGACGAGCAGATTCTTGATATGATGAAAGGAAATGCAAACCCGCCCGAAAATGATTGGCACAGAGCCGGAGAGGTGTTTGAGGAAAATCAGATTCATAAAGGAATTAAGATTCTAGGGAAGTGGATTTATTTTGAACGCCGTGATTTGACAAACGTGGGTATCACGATGCTGATGCCGGAGAATTTTACAGAGATGGCGCCTGAGGCAGCAATGAAGAAATATCCGTCGCAGCACCGTCCGCAGACGATTTTTACGGATGAAACAGGGACTGTCAATCTGCTGTTTCAGTATATGGATGGCGAGACCGGCAATGAGACGATCGAGCATTTTCGCAATCAGGTTTTCGGCATGATGCGCAGGGTGAATCCGGGAATTAAGCAGCGTGAGCTTGGCGTGATCGAGGTTTCGGGCAAGCGGATCGCGTATGTGGAATTTTCCAATCCGGCTATGGATGGAAAGCTGTACAATCTGATGTTTTATATGGAGTCGGGAGGCAAGCCGCTGATGGGAAGCTTTAATTGCTTAACAAAAGAAATGAAGTATTGGCGGCAGGCAGCTTTTGATATGGTCAGGTCAATAGAAGAAAATGAGCAAACAGTGAGAGGAGGGGAGTAGAGGTGGTCGCATTACAGAAGATAGAGATTGCGCCGTATGAGGTGGAACAATTATTGGACGTTCGGCTCACAGGCAGATTAAATGAGCATGGAACTTTGTATGTCAGGGCTTTGCTGTCGGAGGAAAAGGGAGACGGTTATATGAACAGCAGCGGCAGGGGAGCGTCTGTCTGCCTGTATGCGCAAAACCATGAGGGCGTGAGACAGATCCTGTTTCAGGGAATGGTGCAGAAGATGCAGGTGCGGGTGATCGGACAGCTCTATTATCTGGAGGTACAAGCTGTCTCCTACAGTTATTTATTAGATATTGAAAAGAGGAGCAGAACCTTCCAGGATAAAACTCTTTCCTACGATGGATTGCTGCAGAAGATCACGGCGTGCTATGACGATGCCGGCATTCTTGACGTTGTCACAAAAAAGGCGGCTATTGGGCAACTGCTGGTGCAGTATGAGGAAACGGATTGGCAATTTTTAAAGAGACTTGCCTCTCATTTTCATACAGGTCTGGTCAACGATGTGCACTTTGCCTGTCCGAGGTGTTATTTTGGGGTGCAGGGAAGCCGGGGAGTGGAATTGGAGGCTGTCGCGTACAGCGTGAAAAAGGATATGGCGCGGTATTTGCGTATGTCGCAAAATGGTGTTGACGGACTGCATGAGCAGGATTTTCTTTCTTATGAGGTAGAAACCTACGCGCCCGTGCATGTGGGTGAGCAGGTAAAGTTTCGGGGACAGACGCTTTATGTGTCACGAGTGGACGCAGCGTTAGAGAAGGGGATATTTGTCTATCGGCTGACGCTGACAACGAAAAACGGTATGTGCCGGCGTTATCAGCAAAATGACAGGCTTGCGGGCTGTTCCCTAAGGGCGAAGGTGACGGAAATAAAAAACGACAGGGTAAAGGCGGTTTTCGAGTTAGACGAAAAAGCGGGACATGATCCGGGAGAGCTTTGTTTTTTCCCTTATGCAACGATTTATGCCACACAGAATGGCGGCGGCTGGTATTGTATGCCGGAGATCGGCGACAGTGTGCGCATTTATTTTCCGGACGGCATAGAGGAGCACGGCTATGCAGTCAGCTCCATATATGAGGAGGAAACGCCGGAAGCGGGCGGGGCAAACGAAGAAGATGCAGACGGCGGATACACGCCTGCTTGGAGAGACCCCAGTATAAAGTCTCTGCGCAATCAGGAGGGGAAGGAGATACGTCTTGCACCGAATGGAATCTATCTCATTGCAGATCAGACAAAGATTGCCTTAACCGATACAGACGGAATCATCATTTCGAGCGATCAAAACATCAGGTTTGAATCGGAGAAAAGCATTACCTTAAGCGCAGGGGAGGATGTCAGCATTATGGGACTGACCGGAGTGGACTTATGCTGCAGTGAAACGTCCTCGATAAAGATGGAGGAGAGTGTCAAGGTAGTGGGGCAGGAGATCAAGTCGAATTAGCGGGAAGGGAGGCGGACGGATGGGAGCTATCAACCTGCAGGAAGCGAGTAAAGCGCTGATTAGCCGCATGGACTGTGCGATAAGAAGCGGCAGAGAGCAGTTTATGGAGAAATTTACCGAGCATTTCTGCGCGTACTGCGATCAAATCTATCAAATGCAGCAGGAGGGAACGAAGGGAGCGATCGCATATCTTCATTTTTCCGTGCTTAGGACGAACATTTTGCTGCGAAGGCATGAGGTGCGGATGGACGCATATGATGAAAGCTGGTATATGGATACGGCGGAATGCAGTGCGTATTATCCGGTGGAGGAAATTTATTCCTATCTGGAGGAGTATATGGATCTGGTGGAGGCGCTGCAAAAGGAGGCGTACGGTGGGATCAGCTTAGCGGAAGCGCAGAAACGGATTTTTGTCGAGAGCCGTCACCATCTTTTTTATCTGGCGCAGCTTATTCGCCTTGCGATACAAAGAGTGATCTTGACAGAGGAATATAAACGTGTAAAAAGAGCACCGGTGTTTGTCGTTTGTATTGGCGGCTTTATGGACCGGTTTGATATTTTATACAAGGAGGATCAGACGAAAAAGGATTCCGACAGAATCAAACGGTATCTAAAGTCCAAGAGACAGACGCTGTTTAGTTATGAGATTTACAGAGGTCTTGATCTGTCTGACGGAGATTTTGCAGGGATCGAATTTCAATATTCTGTATTTGATGAGAGTGATTTGACGGGAAGCTGCTGGAGGAGAGGAAGTATGCTTTTTAGCAGTTGCCGCGAAACGGTTTTTCGAGAGGCGGATATGGAGCAGATCAGGATTTTCGATACCGATTTTTCAGGAGCAGTATTCGAGCGGGTTAATTTTACCGGGGCAAAGCTAAAGCATGTCTCCTTTGCGGGCGCGAGTTTGCATGGGCTTGATTTTTCAAAAGCACTGCTCATGGAGGAGATTGATTTTACGGGGGCGAGGATCGAGGACTGCATACTGCCGGAAGGAGCGAAGGGATGGAGTATTTTGTGATGAAAACAGACGAGAGGCTGCGCAGATTGCCGCAGATAGAGATTCCCGGAAATTTTTCGGGAGAAAAACAAAAAAGCGTTTCTATCCTGTATGTGAAGGAGCAGCACGGGCTTCGAGTCGATTATGCGGATTTTCTGGACGCGCAGCTTCCGCTGATCTCGGAGAAATTTCAGAGGATCTTGCAGAAATATCAGCAGGATATTAGGCTGCAGCGGGTGATGCTGATAGAAAAGGGAACGGGCAGACAGATGCCGTATTGTCTGGTAGCAGCGCCGGAGATTGTCTGTACGGAAAAAACGGAGATGCACGCTGGCGCGGAAGGCATAAAGACGCTTGTTATAGAGAGGGAAGAACTAGGAGACCGACGGATTTTTTTCGCAAGGTCAAAAAGAGGGAGGCTTCTGCTGGTCGGATTAGACATAGCGGAGAGTCTTTTGCGGCGGGAAGCAAACGGGATCTGGTTTGCTCCTGTCAGACTTTTAGAAGGAGGGCGGCAGTATGGCTGATGAGAAAAGAGAAAACAGAAAGCAGGAGCAAAACGAGCCGTATGTGGTACGGGGAGCAAGGATGTGCTGCTCCTGCGGCACGCATGTAAGGAAGATTGACATGCCGGCGTCGCATGGGGCTTATATCAGAGATAAGGCGATGATGAACCAAACAGACTGTAAGGTTGGACTGGAACAAAATATTCCGCCGTTTGGGGCGTGCAAGTCAAAAACGAAGGGCGGAGCTGACATTCAGATCGAGGACACGAAGGATTTGGTTCCTTCTGTCGATGAAAACGGAAATCCGATCAAGCCGTCCCTTCCGATCGAGGGAAAGCTGTGTGAACCGCAGTTGGCAGAGCGATGGTTCGATACGCAGGATACGATGCTGGTGGACGGGCAGCCTGCGCTTACGGTAAAGAGCACCATTACCTGTAAATATGGAGGGATTATCCGGTTTTTGGATGCAGGACAGGAAGTATACTGATACAAAGAAACCTTAGGCTTTTGCGTAAGGAGGAATGACATGGACAAGAAAAAACTGTATTTAGAGGGAGAAGGAGAGGAATTTGTGCACGGACATCTGGGGGTGGAATGTCCGTATCCCATGCAGTCAATCGAGGAGCTGTCTGTTACGGGCAGACTGGATGAGCACGGCAGGGTATGGGTAAAGGGAATTTTAAGGCATGAGGCAGCTTTGGACTGTATCCGGCATGTGGGAAGCCGTGATTCCATTCTTGTGTATGCAGAAAAAGGCGGAAAAAGAACGACGCTTTTTTCCGGTGTTATCGCTGCGGTTGATATTTCATGCCGGGAGGACGTCTATTCCGTTGCGATCGAGGGATTATCCTGGAGCAGCCTGTTAGATTACGGGGAAAAATGCCGCTCGTTTCCGGACGGAACGGAGACCTGCGCGAAGATAATTTCCGAGGTTCTTTCTGCTTATGACAAAAGCTATTTTATGGATGCAGATCATTTGGCGAGGCAGGAGACCGGACAGCTTCTTTTGCAGTACAGGGAGACAGATTGGGCGTTTTTGAGGCGTCTGGCAACACAGCTTCATACACATCTGACGGCTGATACCGCGGGAGATGGACCGGGCTTTTGGTTTGGTCTGCCTAAAAATCACAGGGCGGCAGTAAGCGTGGGAGAGGTCGTACGGGAAAAGGACATGGGCGCTTACTACGAGGCGGCTTCCGGCGATTTTCCCGTAAAGGAGGAGCAGTTTGTAAGATACCGTATCAGGAGCAGCGTTCGTTTGGAACTTGGGGCGATGACAGAATATGAGGGACGTCCGCTGATTGTCGCAGAGAGCTGCATGGTCTTAAGACAGGGAGTTCTTCAATATCATTATGTTCTTGCCGCAGAGCCGTCTTTGATCGTTTCAAGAAAAAATAATCCGTACATACAGGGAATTTCATTGCAGGGGGAGGTCTTAGAGAGAAGAAATCGGCAGTTAAAGGTAAGGCTGCAGACAGACGGAGCAACGGAGAGGGCGGGGTGGTTTCCCTATGCCGCACAGGCGGGAAGTGTCTGTGACTGTATGCCGGAGGTCGGCAGCATCGTTTCGGTTTATTTCCCGGACAGTGACGAGAGAAGCGCAATTGCGGTAAATGATGTGCGGCAGAACGGAGGAAGCTGTGCTAAGACTTCAAACCCTGCTGTCAAATATCTGGAGACGAAAGACGGGCAGGAGCTGCGCCTAGGCGGCGGAGAGCTTGGGTTTACGGCGCATGAGGCGCTGTTTTTAAAGCTGCGTGAGGCGGATGGAGTTTTGCTCCAAAGTCATATGGATCTCGATCTTTTTACGAGGCAGAAGCTTTCGATGGAGGCGAAGGAGCTTGTCCGCATTTTTGCGCGGACAGGCAATATCCTTGTGGGAGCAAAGGGAGAATCCTCTCTTTATTTGATGGGCGGTGCAAACGGAGAGACGCATCTTAAGGCGGGTGCCGGTCTGATTTATGAGGGACGGCGAAAGGAGGTCTTTTCCGAACGGCTGAATCAGGCGATCGCATATAAGGAAAAGAGCTTTGACTGGGGAAAATTGCTGTTAAACGTTCTGATCGGTCTGGGAGCAGTCGCTGTTGCGGTTGCGGCGGTCGTGACAGGAGGAGCCGCACTTGTGGCGGCAGGAGCAGTCGCACAGGCAACGGTCGCCTCAGCGGCAATCGGAGCGGCGATCGGCGGGACGATTTCCGTCGGAGTAAAGGCGATCTCGGATATTGCGCGGGGTGAGGTGAGCGCTCCGCAGGATTATGCGCTGGCGGGTGTCAAGGGAGCGGTCGAGGGCGCAGTGGCGGGAGCCGTTTTGGGCGTTCCGGCGCTGCAGGGAGCCGGTCTGCTCACAAAAATGTTTGCAAGCGGCGGCGTGTCCTTTGTGACAGACGGTATATCGCAGGGGATTGACATTTGTTTTCAGGGAGGTGCGTACCACTGGGAGGAAGGTCTGCTGTCGTTTGGCGTTGGCTTTATGATGCCGGCAGCCTCGGCGGCAATCCGAAAGGGAGCGCGCAAAATACTGGAAAAATTCGGTAAAAATATGCCGCAGTGGCTTGAGCGGGCATTTTGTAAGCTTGGCGGCGATCCGGTCGACCTTGTCAGCGGAAATGTCATTTATGATACGATCGATTTTGAGCTTCCGGGACCGATTCCGCTGCAATGGAGACGCATCTGGTGCAGCGCCAGCCGGATCACCGGACATTTGGGGCATGGCACGCGCTATAGCTATGAGATGGGACTTGAGGTGTCGGAGGACGGACTTGTGGCAATGGTGTTCCTAAATGATGGGCGTGTAGGCGTTTTTCCGAATATTTTGGTCGGCGAGGAGTTCTTCAGCGATTACAATCGCTTGGTTTTGCGAAGACATGAAGATCATTACGAGCTGTTTGATCCGCAGACCAGATACAGCTATCTGCTTTATCCGGGAGAGGGAGGCTATTTGCCCTATAAGCTGACAAAGCTGCAAAACAGACAGGGGCATCGGATTGAGTTTTTCTATGATCGAAGCGGGTATTTATGCAGGATCATAGACAGTGCGGGGAGGGCTCTTAAGGTTACGACAAATGAAAACGGGCGCATTACAAGGGTTGCCTGCATGGAGGGCGAAAAGGAAGGGCAGATGCTTGTTGCTTACGCTTATCATGAAACGCAGGAGCTTGGGACGATCACGGATGCTGTCGGAGCAGATATTTGTCTGGAATATCGGGAGCATTTGCTCGTAAAAAAGACAGACCGCAACAAACATTCCTTCTATTGGAGATATGACAAATATGAGGACGGCGCAAGGGCTGTCAGGACATGGGGAGACGGAGATGTTTTAAGTCTCTGGCTGGAATATCACGACGAGGAGTGTTATAATACGGTAAAAACATCAAGGGAGAGTCCTCCAAGCCAGTATCATTATGATAAGCGATGGCTTTGCACAAGAATTGTTTATCCTGATTTCACGGAACGGCGGGAGGAGTACAACGACCGTTATCAACTGGTGCGTGTGATCGATGAAGAAGGGCGGCTGACACAGTCTCAGTATAATGGCTGGTCGCAGATTACCGAGATCATACGGGCGGACGCGAGCAGGATATGCTTTGCCTATGATGAGGAAGGGCGGCTTGCTGCCCTCAAAAATCCCGAAGGCGGCTGCAGGAGATGGACGTATCATGCAGATGATGCACTAAAAAAGATAATTGATGAGGCGGGATGTGAAACGTTTTATCAATACAATGCGCAAAGGCTTGTGGAGGAAATTGTTTTTGCGAATGGAGCGAAGGTCCGTCTGGCATATGACGGGGATTTGAATTTATGTAAGGCGACATTGCCGGACGGAAGTTTCTCATCGTGGGGGTACGACGGTATGGGAAATTGTCTGTCTGAGCGAAATGCCGCCGGAGCGGTTTGGGAGTACCGGTATGACAGGAAGAACCGGATGACAGGAGCAAGGCTGCCGGACGGAAATGAAATTCAGCTTGCCTATGACGGCTACGAATCGGTGGTACATGCAAAGGATCGGCAGACAGAGGTTTCTTTTACCTATACGATTCTGGGCAGCGTTGCCTCCAGAAGTGAGGGCGGGCACAGCACCGTTTATGAGTATAACGGGCGTGAGGAGCTGGTTTCCGTGACGAATGAAAACGGAGAGGTCTACCGTCTGGAGCGTGATGCGAAGGGCAGGGTCGTAAAGGAGATAGGCTATGACGGCATCATCCGCACCTATGAACGCGATTATTCCGGTCTTGTGACAAAAATCTGCCGTCCAGGAGGGCGTTATACAAGGTATCAGCGCGATTTTCTGGGTCGGATCATACGGGCAGATTATCAGGATCACACCTATGAGACGTTTACCTATGATAAAAACGGAGCGATCACGGAGGCTGCAAATCAACATGAAAGGGTGAAGATTGAGCGCGATTCTCTGGGTCGGGTGATCCGCGAATGGCAGGGGGAACGCTGGATTGCAAGCCGGTACGATGGATTGGGAAATCGGATTGGGACAGAAAGCAGCTTCGGGGCAAATATTTTGAGTGAACGCAATGAGCTGGGAGCGCTTGTGCATTTGACGGCGTATCGACAGAAGGAGCGGGCTTGGTCTGCACAGATGCAGTATAACGCGTGCGGTGCGGAGACACAGCGCCTGTTTTCCAACGGAATCAGCAGTTGCTGGGAGTATGACGTTGCAGGCAGACCGGTCTTTCATGAGGTGAGGAGCAGCAGTGCGCCAGATGCTTTAGGGGGCGGTAAGGTGTTTGAGGCACGCAGATACCGGTGGGATGTAAATCATCGTTTGCAGGAGATCACAAATGAACTGACACGGGAAAGTGCCGTATTTTCTTATGAAAATGCCGGGAGATCTATTTGCGCGCGGGAGAGGGGCTTTGAGACGATTTTTCGCACGATGGACGCGGTGGGCAATTTATATGAGACGAGAGATTGCAGTGACCGTATTTATGGCGCCGGAAGCCGTCTGGAGCAGTCCGGGATTGACCGAAAGGAAATGCGCAATCAGTATCAGGGCGGCTTTGGAAGGCTTGTGACAAAAGGCAGGACATTTTTCTATGACGAGGAGGGAAATCTTGCAAAAAAAGTCGAGCCCGATGGAAGTACATGGACGTATGCGTATTTTGGAAACGGGATGCTGCGGGAGGTCATAAGACCGGATCAAAGCCGCGTTTGCTTCCAATACGACGCGTTTGGCAGAAGAACGGAAAAATCCGTAACCAAAACAGCGCGTAAGAACCAGGGGAAAAAGAGACGGCAGAGGGTCACGCGGTTTTTATGGAACGGAAATGCGCTGCTGCATGAATGGGAGGAAATGCGGACAGAGGAAGCAAAGGCGTCCGATGTTCGTGTGGATTACCGCGCAGAGTTTCTTCTGAAGATGGAGCAGAGAGAGGCAGAGCGCAGACGGAGAGAGGCAGAGCAGGGAGAGAAAATTCCAAAGAGCCTGATCACATGGATTTTTGAGGATGACCTGATCCCGAGAGGAAAGCTGACGGAAAAGCAAAATTACAGTATCATCAGCGATTATCTGGGAACGCCGCAAAGGGTGTATGATGAAAGCGGAAAAGAAGTATGGGAGATGGCGCTCGATCTCTACGGACGTGTCAAGGGCGCGCCAAAGGATCGGTATGGCAGAGCAGAACGGCGGATTGGCGCAGGAAAGCTGATCCCATTCCGTTTTCAGGGTCAGTACGAGGATGAGGAGACGGGATTATATTATAACCGTTTCCGCTATTACGATCCGAATGAGGGCTGCTATACGCAGCAGGACCCGATTGGATTAGCCGGAGGCAATCCTACCTTGTACGGATATGTTTCCGATCCTCTTTGCGAGCTCGATCCATTTGGATTGGTTTGGGATGATCTGCGGCCGGGAGGCTTGGGACACCATCTATTTCCGAGGTCTGTTGCAAAAAAACTCGGCATCGGGGAATTAGCGCAGCTTACCGCGCTTTCGTGGTATCCAAACGATGCGGCAGGATCGGGACTACTGCATCAGAAGATGCACCGTGCGCTGATCGAGCAGGGAGTCCCTTATCACGGCAGCAAATTTACAGGAACCATAGACGATTTTTGGAAAATGGCGCACCGTGCCTATGAGGGGATTGAGGCAAAGGGATATTTGAAGATTCCGAGGGCGAAGGACAGCCAGGTATTTGAAAATTTAACGCCGCAGGAAGCGATACATAAAATCAAGGATCTGTATGATAAGGAACAAATTCAGACGATCCATGCAGTTCACTGTAAGTAGGAGAGTGGGTGAGGATGAAATGGATAATTGCGGCATTGCTGACGATGACCTTGCTCCTGGCTGGATGTGGGAGCAGTGAAACAGGAAGTATTTCTATCACGGAGTCGGCTAGTTCTGCGGAAAGTACGGTGGAAGAAACCGAAGCTCCGAAAGCCCGTATGAGGCTGTCCGAATCAGCCGGAAGACCGATAGAAAAAACGGCTTTTGATCTTACTGTAGTCCTTAAGTCAAAAATAAGAGAGGATTTGCCGGAATTTACTTTTACAATAGACGCATGGCGGGATGCCTCGTCAAAAAATTATCATGTGAAAACTATCCGTGTGACGGAAAATGAAAATGAAATACAAAATATTCCGATTGAGTATTTAAGCTTGAACGGCAGGACAGAGATCAATGAGACGGATGGTGATACATTAGGATTTTCCTTGGAGGATTTGAACTTTGACGGATATTTGGATATTCGCCAGTATGATGTGACAGATGGAGCTTACCTGATTGATTATGTGTATCTGATCTGGAACAAGCAAAAACAGCAGTTTGAATATATTCCTGAGCTGAACGCGATCAGCGGTGCGAAATTTGATCAGGAGAAAAAGCAGATCTATGGAATGCAGAGGGGGAGCGCCGGTAGTCATTATTATGAGACATGGGAATATATTTACGGTCGTCCTGTTATGGTCGGGGAGTTGACGCAAGAGGAGGTGCACTTGGAGGCAAAGCAGATATTGGAATATTGTTCCGAGGCAGGGGTACAGACAGATGCAGCATATACGATCGTGATGTATGAAAGGCTTGAGCGGAGAAATAACAATACGGGAGAAATGCATACGGTAACGGAAGATTATGTTTTCTATGAATCGAAAGACGGAAGTCTGTTTTCTGACGAATATCTGCGTGTTTCCGTATTCTCGGAAATGGGAAAATCCATTTCTCAAAAGGGATGGAGGATAGAAAGATGAATCACTCATTTCATTTGTCTTTGTCCGAAACCAAGACAGCCTTTGATGAGAGGATGTGTAAGCTGAAACAAAACAGCAGAAAAACCTTGCTTTTTTTTGCGTAGGGTGCTATGCTTACTTATGATAACACGGTGACTGAATTGAGAGAGGGCGCAAGTCCTCTCTCAATTCATGTTGACTTAAGCGCAGCCCAAAAGAAGCGGCGTCTGCAAGCAGCAGAGCATGTGCTGGGGTCACCGGATAAAATTGAATATTGAGAAGGAAGGTGTACACATGTCAAAGCGTGAAAGTTACGAAACGCGCACCGAAGAATTATTGACTCCCATATTGGAACGGCTGAATTTTGAACTGGTGGATGTGGAGTATGTGAAGGAAGGCGGCACATGGTATCTGCGTGCTTATATCGACAAGGAAGGCGGAATTACCATCAATGACTGTGAGACGGTCGCCAGAGAGATGAATGAGATTTTAGACAGAGAAGATTTTGTGGAGGACTCCTATGTATTTGAGGTGAGCTCGCCGGGACTTGGGAGACCATTAAAAAAAGAAAAGGATTATATTCGCAGCATGGGGAAAAAGGTGGAGCTGCGCACCTACCGCGCCATCAACAGAGAGAAGGAATTTTATGGAATTTTGGCAGAATATGATGCGGCAACCGTGACGATCGAGCAGGAGAACGGTATCAGAAGAACCTTTGAAAAAAGTGATCTTGCGCTTATTCGTCTGGCGTTTGATTGACATAAGAGCGGCTCGCGAAGCGTGTCGCTCGTTGTTAGGAGCGGGGAACGCATAGTGCAGGAAGCCCGATGAGGCAGAAAGACGGAACGATCGGAACATTATGAGAGAAAAAGTGTCCGATGGAACAGAGAGAAAAAACTGTCTGACAGACAGAAAAAACAGATTGTTTGGATACGCTTAGTAAAGTAAGAGGAGGATTATCAAATGGGCAACAGTGAATTGTTAGAAGCGTTGAATATATTAGAGCGGGAGAAGAATATCAGTAAGGAGACATTGCTTGAGGCGATCGAAAATTCTCTCATCACCGCGTGCAAAAATCATTTTGGAAAATCAGAGAATGTAAAAGTAAGCATTGATCCGGATACCTGCGAGTATCATGTATTTCAGGAGAAAACAGTCGTAGAGCAGGTGGAGGATGCGGTAGAGCAGATCAGCGTTGTCAACGCAAAGATGATCGATTCCAAATATGAGGTGGGCGACATTGTTAATATAGAAGTGGAATCAAAGGAATTTGGACGTATTGCGACGCAGAATGCAAAAAATGTGATCCTCCAGAAAATCCGTGAGGAAGAACGTAAGGTATTATTTGACGAATATTACAGCAAGGAGAAGGACGTTGTCACCGGAGTGGTACAGCGTTATATCGGAAGAAACGTCAGCATCAATCTTGGAAAGGTGGACGCCGTTCTGACAGAAAACGAGCAGGTCAGAGGAGAGATTTTCCAGCCGACCGAGCGTATCAAGCTGTATGTGCTTGAGGTAAAGGCAACGTCGAAGGGGCCAAAGATTTTAGTGTCGAGAACGCATCCGGAGCTGGTGAAGCGTTTGTTTGAATCTGAGGTGACAGAGGTAAAGGAGGGCGTTGTTGAGATCAAGGCGATCGCGCGAGAGGCGGGAAGCAGAACAAAAATTGCCGTATGGTCCAATGACCCTGACGTAGATCCGGTAGGCGCGTGTGTCGGCATGAACGGCGCAAGAGTCAATGCGATCGTCAACGAGCTGCGCGGAGAGAAGATCGATATTATCACATGGAATGAGAATCCGGCGATGATGATCGAGAATGCATTAAGTCCGGCAAAGGTAATTTCGGTTATTGCAGACGCGGAAGAAAAGTCCGCAAAGGTGGTTGTGCCTGATTATCAGTTGTCACTTGCGATCGGCAAGGAAGGACAGAATGCGAGACTTGCCGCGAGACTGACCGGCTTTAAGATCGATATTAAGAGCGAGACACAGGCGCGCGAATCGGGTGACTTCCTCGATTATGAGAATGAGTATGAGGACGACGAATACTACGAGGAGGATTATGAATCCGAAGAAAGCTATGAATCCGAAGAAGTCTATGATGAAGGAGATATAACGGAGCAAGACAGCGGATCCGCAGCGGGAGATGACCTTGATGAGGAATATGCAGAGGATGATGCTTATGAAGAATAAGAAAATTCCGATGCGCCAGTGTGTGGGCTGTCGGGAGATGAAGGCGAAAAAGGAGATGCTTCGCGTCATCAAAACGGCTGACCAAAACGGAGCGGAGAGCGGGATCCTTTTGGATGAAACAGGAAGAAAAAATGGCAGGGGGGCATATGTGTGCAAAAGCAGCGCCTGTCTGAAGGCGGCGATAAAAAATAAGGGTCTGGAGCGATCCTTAAAGACGCCGATCCCGCAGGAGATTTATGAAATGCTGACAAAGGAGATGGAGGAGCTTGAAGCCAGATAAGGTATTATCGATGCTTGGCATCGCGGCGAAGTCCGGCAGTATTGTGAGCGGAGAGTTTTCCACGGAAAAGGCAGTCAAGGAGGGGAAGGCATATCTGGTGATCGTGGCGTCTGACGCTTCCGACAACACGCAGAAGATGTTTTCCAATATGACACAATTCTATGGAGTGCCGATGTACCGGTACGGAGATAAGGAAACGCTGGGGCATTTTATAGGAAAAGAATTTCGTGCATCACTTGCGCTGACAAATGAGGGACTGGCAAAAGCGATCAAAGAAAAAATAGAGCAAATGCAACAACTGAATATAGGGAGGTAACGAGATAGATGGCAAAAATGAGAGTAAATGAACTTGCGAGAGAATTGGGAATTGAAAATAAACAGATTATAGAATTTTTAAGCACAACGGAGCATGCGGTAAAGTCGCACAGCAGTAATGTGGATGACGAAGTGCAGGCGCTGGTGCGCACGAAATTTGCAAAGGGAGCAAAGCAGGCAGCGCCGCAAGAGAAAAAAAGCGCGCCGAAGCAGTCGGAGCAAAAAAAGACAGAGTCCACAGAGGAGCGGGGCAAGGAAACGGCTAAGCCGGGAAAGGCAGAGAATACGCCAAAGGATGCTGCTGGGACACGCGCAAAAGAGGATTCGGCGGAAAGGCAGGAGCGTCCGAAGAAGAAATCAAGTATAACCGCAGTTTTTAATGCACAGTATAGTAAGCAGGGGACGTCGCATGGGGGCAGAAAAAATAACCGTCCGTCGGGCGGAGACCGCCGCGTGAATAACGGCAGTCAGAACGAGCGTCGTGCAAACGGCGGTGGCGGTGGAAAACCGCAGCAGCGTCCGCAGAGCAGACCGGTCAGCGGCTATGATGTGCGGAAAGCATTTGATCTTGCGATCAATCCAGAGGCAGTTAAGGCAGCCGAGGCAGCGGAGCGTCAGGCGGCAGAAAGAGCGGCAGCAGCCAGGGAAGCAGCGGCAAAGGAGGCGGCAGAGCGTCAGGCAGCCGAGGCGGCAAAGGCACAAAAGCGACCGAACGTCAATGTTTACGGAAATGTCTATGAGAACGTTTACGCAAATAACACCGAGAGCCGTCCGTCGGGCAGTGAGCGCCGCACGGGCAATTCTGACCGCCGCAGTGGTAACGGTGAGCGCCGCGTGAATGGCGGTAGCCAGAATGAGCGTCGGACAAATAACGGAGACCGCCGGACAAATAACGGTGAAAGACCTGCAAGACAGGGAGGATTTGGTGGAAACAGAGGCGGCAGACCGGATGGCGGTCAAAGACCTTACCAGAACGGCAGACCTAATCAAGGCGGTGCTCAGGGTGACAGAAACGGCGGCCGCGGTAATTCGTACCGCGGCAACCAGCCAAACGGCAGGTTAGACCGTGAAATCGACCGCTTCAACAAGGAATCTGCTCCGGCAGCCGAGGAGCTGCGCGGAAAGGAATCGAGAGACCGCGGACAGGATCGTGGCAAGGGCAACAGACAGCGCGGTGATTATGACGCACTTGGCGGCAAGAAGCAGGAGCGCTTTGTCAATCTTGAGAAGAACGGCGGCAAGAAGAAACCGCAGAATCAGCCGCAGCCAAAGCAGGAGGAGGAAGTGATCCGTACGCTGATTTTGCCGGAGAAGCTGACAATCAAGGAGCTTGCGGATAAGATGAAGGTACAGCCGTCCGTGATCGTCAAAAAGCTGTTCCTGAAGGGAACAATGGTGACGGTCAATCAGGAGGTCGATTACGATACGGCAGAGGAAATCGCTTTAGAGTTTAACTGCATCTGTGAGCCGGAGGAAAAGATTGACGTTATTGCGGAATTATTAAAAGAGGAAGAAGATGCACAGGAGACGCTTGTGGCACGTCCGCCGGTAGTCTGTGTCATGGGACACGTTGACCACGGTAAGACGTCGCTGTTGGATGCGATCCGTTCCACGCGTGTGACAGACCGCGAGGCAGGAGGAATCACACAGCACATCGGTGCTTCCGTTGTCTCGATCAATAACCAGAATATCACATTCCTTGACACACCGGGACATGAGGCGTTTACGGCAATGCGTATGCGCGGCGCGAACTCCACGGATATTGCGATTCTTGTAGTAGCCGCAGACGACGGCGTGATGCCGCAGACCGTGGAGGCGATCAATCACGCGAAGGCAGCCGGCGTTGAGATCATTGTTGCGATCAATAAGATCGATAAGCCGAGCGCAAATATTGAGCGTGTAAAGCAGGAATTATCCGAGTACGAGCTGATTCCTGAGGATTGGGGCGGAAGCACCATTTTCTGTCCGGTATCGGCGCACACAAAGGACGGTATTGAAAATCTGCTTGAGATGATCCTTCTGACTGCCGAGGTGCTTGAGCTGAAGGCAAATCCAAAGCGTAACGCGAGAGGTCTTGTCATTGAGGCACAGCTTGATAAGGGACGCGGCGCGGTAGCGACCGTTCTTGTGCAGAAGGGAACACTAAAGGTTGGTCAGCCGGTCGCATGCGGAAGCTGCTATGGCAAGGTGCGCGCGATGATCGACGATCAGGGACGCAGGGTAAAAGAAGCAGGTCCTTCGACACCGGTAGAGATTTTAGGACTTTCCGCTGTTCCGGAGGCGGGTGAGACGTTTGTGTCGACGGATACCGAGAAGGAGGCGCGTTCCTTTGCCGAGACTTACATCTCTGAGAGCAAGAACCGTCTGATCGAGGACACGAAGGCAAAGATGTCCTTAGACGACCTGTTCTCACAGATCCAGTCCGGTAATGTAAAAGAATTAAATATTATCGTAAAGGCAGACGTACAGGGTTCTGTCGAGGCAGTAAAGCAAAGCCTTGTGAAGCTGTCGAACGAGGAGGTTGTCGTAAAGGTAATTCACGGCGGCGTCGGGGCGATCAACGAGTCGGACGTCAGCTTAGCGTCTGCATCCAACGCGATCATCATTGGATTTAACGTCCGTCCGGATCCAACCGCAAAGGTGACTGCCGAGAAAGAAAATGTAGATGTCAGACTTTATAAGGTCATCTACAACGCGATCGAGGACGTTGAGGCGGCAATGAAGGGCATGCTTGACCCTGTTTTCGAGGAAAAGGTGCTGGGACACGCAGAGGTGCGCCAGATTTTCAGGGCGTCCGGCGTTGGAAATATCGCAGGTTCTTATGTGCTTGACGGTACGTTTGAGCGCGGCTGCAAGGTTCGTATCTCCCGTGAGGGCACACAGATTTTCGAGGGAGATTTGGCGTCCTTAAAGCGCTTTAAGGATGATGTGAAGGAAGTAAGGGCAGGCTATGAGTGCGGTCTTGTCTTTGACGGCTTCCATGATATTGCAGAGCTTGACATTGTGGAGGCATATAAGATGGTCGAGGTGCCGCGTTAGTATGTGCGGCAGTAGACTTTTGTCTATTGGGTAAGAAGGAAAAGTCTGCATTTCGTGTAATCGAAATATAAGGAGACAGAATGAGAAAAAACAGTATTAAAAATACCCGAATCAACGGGGAGGTACTGCGCGAGTTATCGAACATTATCCGCGGGGAGATCAAAGACCCGCGGATCCATCCGATGACGAGCGTGGTGACGGTGGAGGTTGCGCCGGATTTAAAGACCTGCCGTGCGTATATCAGCGTTCTTGGAGATGAGGAAGCGCAGAAAAATACGCTGGAGGGCTTAAGGAGCGCCGAGGGCTATATCCGCCGGGAGCTTGCAAGAAGCATTAATCTGCGCAACACGCCGGAGATCACGTTTATTTTAGATCAGTCAATCGAATACGGCGTGCGTATGTCAAAAATGATTGATGATGTGACAAAGGATATGCATGAGGACAACGGAGAAGAAAAAGAATGACACAGTTGGATGAAATTTTGCAGGGCACAGAGAGCGTTGCGATCGGCGGTCATGTAAGACCGGACGGAGACTGCATCAGTTCCTGCCTTGCAACCTATAACTATATCAGGACCTATTATCCAAAGATTGATGCTGCGCTTTATCTGGAGCCGATTCCGAATATCTTTAAATTTCTGACGCGGGCGGACGAGATCATTTCAGAGAACTCACGCGAGAAGGTCTATGATCTGTTTATCGCGCAGGACTGCGGAGACATCGGACGGCTGGGCGACGCGGCGCGTTATTGCAAAAGCGCCAAAAGGACAGTCTGCATTGATCACCATATCAGCAATACCGGTTTTGCGGATGAAGATTACATCGATCCGGAGGCAAGCTCTACGAGCGAGCTGATTTACCGTTTGCTGCCGAAGGAGCGTATCACAAAGGAAATTGCGGAGTGCATTTATACGGGCATGGTCCATGATACGGGCGTATTCCATTATTCCTGTACCAAAAGGGCAACCATGGAGGCAGCGGGGCATTTGATGGAGCTTGGGATCAATTATCCGAAAATTGTGGATGATACTTATTATACCAAGACCTTTGAGCAGAACCGGATTCTTGGGCTTGCACTGTTAAAGAGTGAGCGTTCCTTGGACGGAAGGTTTATATCCAGTGTCATCACAGAGAAAGAAATGCAGCAATACGGCGTCCTTCCGAAGCATCTGGAGGGAATCGTTGCACAGCTAAGAAGCACCAAGGATGTGGAGGTCGCGGTCTTTTTGTATCAGACAGGCGCTGACGATTATAAGGTAAGTCTGCGCTCGTCACAGGAGGTCGATGTGGCAAAAATTGCTGTTTCCTACGGTGGCGGCGGACACATCCGTGCGGCGGGCTGTACCGTTTGCGGCGAAGCGGAGCAGATCATTGCACGGCTTAAGGAACAGGTTGCTGCACAGATGAGAGAGAAAGAATAAGAGAATCACAAATGCTGAGTGGAATTATTAATGTATACAAGGAAAAGGGCTATACCTCCTTTGATGTTGTCGCAAAGCTGCGCGGTATTCTTAAGATAAAGAAAATCGGACACACAGGAACACTTGACCCGGATGCGGAGGGCGTGTTGCCTGTGTGTCTTGGCAAAGCGACGAAGGTCTGCGGGCTTTTGACAGACAAGGATAAGGAATATGAGACAGTGCTGCTGCTTGGGATGACGACAGATACGCAGGATGTATCGGGAGCCGTATTGGAACAAAAGGCGGTTGCCGTGAGCGAGCAGCAGGTAAGAGAAGCGATCATGGGCTTTGTCGGAGATTACTTACAGATACCTCCGATGTATTCCGCATTAAAGGTAGACGGGAGGAAGCTTTGCGATCTGGCGCGCGCGGGCGTTACCGTGGAGCGAAAGCCAAGACCGGTACGGATTTTATCGATCACTATTTTGGAAATTGCGCTTCCGCGTGTGCGCATGCGTGTGGAATGCTCAAAGGGAACGTACATCCGCACGCTTTGTCAGGATATTGGAGAACGGCTTGGCTGCGGCGGCTGTATGGAAACGCTGCTGCGCACACGCGTGGCGGACTTTCGTATAGAGGATGCCCTTCGTTTGGAGGAAATTAAGCGGCTTGCCGCGGACGAGGGCGAACGTTCCTTTTTAAAGCCGATCGATTCCGTGTTTTTGCAGTATCAGGCAGCGTCCGTAAAAAGCGAGTTTCACAAGCTGCTGTACAACGGCAACCGTCTAAGCAGTCAGATGTTTGCTTCCTATGAGCCGCAATGGGAGGACGCGCCGCTGCGCGTATATGACGCGGACGGACAATTTGCGGGAATTTACGAGTTTAAAAAAGAAACGAGGGACTATAAACCGTTAAAGGTGTTTATGGAATTATGAAATATATCAAAAATACAACAGAATTTTATATTAAAGAAAATACAGTCCTGTCTCTCGGAAAGTTTGACGGAATCCACAGAGGTCATGAGCTTTTGCTCTCACATATGGCGGCAAAGAAAAAAGAGGGGCTTGCAGCGGCGATTTTCACCTTTGATATTCCGCCGAGCAGAAACGTTTTGGGAGCTGCGTCGAAGGTGCTCACGACAAATGCGGAGAAAATGCATATTTTTGAGCGGCTTGGCGTTGATTATCTGATCGAGTGTCCGTTTACGCAGGAGATCCGGTGCATGGAAGCAGAGGCTTTTATTGAAAAGATTGTGCGCCAGCTTCATGTGAAATGCATGGTCGTTGGCGAGGATTTCCGCTTCGGACACCAGCGCAGGGGGGATTACAGGATGCTTCAGGCGCAGGAAAAGCAGCTCGGTTATCAGGCGATCGTTGTGGAGAAGATGCAGGAGGATGCGAGGGACATCAGCAGCACGTTTATCCGGGAGGAAATTACAGCGGGAAATATCGCGAAGGCAAATCATTTGCTTGGCTACCGCTATTTTGTCACGGGCGAGGTGGTGCATGGAAATCAGTTCGGGCGCACAATGGGGATTCCCACGATGAACCAGTTGCCGCCGGAGGAAAAGCTGCTGCCGCCTAACGGCGTTTATGTCACGGAGACTGTCATTGGCGAAAAACGTTACCGCGGGATCACAAACGTTGGCTGCAAGCCGACCGTCGGGGAGAAAAATCCGATTGGCGTTGAGACGCATCTGTTTGATTTTGAGGAGGATGTGTACGGCAGGACTGTGACCGTAGAATTTCTTGCAAGTGTCAGAAGTGAACGTCGCTTTTCCTCGGTGGAGGAGCTAAAGAGCCAGTTGCAGAGGGATATTGTCTGCGGCAGGACCTTTTTTGAGAATGTTACATAATTATTACGAAATTGTGTTGACATCGTAAAATATGCTTGCTATAATGCAACAGAAAGCGATGAAACCGGAGGCGGTTTCACGCAGAAATTTCACAGGCATAGAGTTTTAGGAGGTCCTATGAAGGCAAGAATGATAAGAGTAGCAGGTTTACTTTTTGCTGGAACGATGGCGTTTACAGTTGCATATATGAATCCAAAGGCGCAGGAGGATGCGGCGAAGGCAGAGGGAGGCGTTCGTGCGGGCGTTTCTTCTGAACTGTATGAGAAAATGGGAGCAGGCGTGGGAAATACGACGCTTTCGGCGGGGGCGATGGGAATGGTCGCTTCGTATCTTAGCAGTGCGGGGGATACAGCCGTTGCACAGGTGGCGGAGACGGATGCTGTCATGACGGCGGCGCCGCAGGCACAGCAGGAGCAGCCGCAGCCGGAAGCTGTGCCGACAGCGGCATTCGGCTATACGAATCTCGGCGTTGCATCGGTGGACGGCAACTTAAATGTCAGGGAGGCTCCTTCTACGGAAGCAGGACTTGTCGGTAAGATGCCGAACAATGCGGGCTGCGAGATCTTGTCGGTGGAGGGCGAGTGGACGAGGATTCGCTCCGGCGAGGTTGAAGGCTATGTAAAATCAGAATACCTCTTAAGCGGTGAGGCAGCCCTGCAGCGCGCGGAGGAGGTAAAGCAGACGGTGGCGACTGTTACGACGACAACGCTTTATGTGAGAGAGCAGCCGAATACAGACTGCGCCATCGTTACCTCGATGCCGATGGGAGAGCAGCTTGAGGTACTTGAGACACTGGACGGCTGGGTAAAGGTTAATATCGACGTTGACGAGGGGTATGTATCCTCCGATTATGTGCAGATTGCGACGGAGCTGCCAAAAGCAATGACGATGACAGAGGTTCGTTACGGACAGGGCGTGTCGGATGTGCGTGTATCACTGGTACAGTATGCGACGCAGTTTGTGGGAAATCCTTATGTATGGGGCGGAACGAGCCTTACAAGGGGTGCGGACTGTTCCGGATTTGTATTGAGCGTTTATGCAAATTACGGAATTTCCCTGCCGCATTCCTCCCGCGCACAGGCAAACTGCGGTGCGAAGATTGTAGCGTCCGAGGCGAAGCCGGGAGACTTGTTCTTCTATGGCAACGGAAGCGGTATCAATCATGTGGCGATTTACATTGGCGGCGGTCAGGTCGTTCATGCAAGCTCTCCCCGTACCGGAATTAAGATTTCCAGTGCCTATTACCGTAATCCGGTAAAGGTTGTGCGCATCATCAATGAATAATGCTTGATGATGCAAAGCAAAATATGATTTAGGCATTTACAACGATCATATTTTATGCTACAATCAGTCAGTATGAATACAGCCCATATTCGGTAGATGGACACTCCAACCTTTTACTGAGTATTGAGACAGGGCGATGGGCAGAACGCCCGGAGACGCCGCAGGGCGTTTTCTAAAGATTTAAGAAGAAGGAGGATCAGAACATGATCGCAAAGGACAAGAAGCAGAACATTATCGCAGAGTATGGCAGAACAGCCAATGACACAGGTTCACCGGAGGTGCAGGTTGCGCTTTTAACAGCCCGCATTGAGGAGCTGACAGCTCACTTAAAGGAGAATCCGAACGACCATCATTCAAGGAGAGGTTTGCTTAAGATGGTTGGTCAGAGACGTGGGTTACTGGCTTACTTAAAGAAGATTGATATTGAGAGGTATCGTTCTTTGATCGAGCGTTTAGGTCTGAGAAAATAATAAGTCCAACAGGCGGGCAGTGCTGCCCGCTTAAAAATAGAGCGGAGTGAACCCCGCTCTATTTTTCAACATATAGGGAAGCTTCCCTGAAGGAGAATAAACATGTACAAGAGTTTTTCAATGGAGCTTGCAGGCAGAACGCTGACGGTGGATATTGGCAGAGTCTGCGCACAGGCAAATGGAGCCGCATTATTAAAATATGGCGAGACGACCGTATTATCGACAATCACAGCATCGGACAAGCCAAGAGACGGCATTGATTTTTTTCCGTTAAGCGTTGAGTTCGAGGAGAAGATGTATGCAGTCGGCAAGATTCCGGGTGGTTTTAATAAGAGGGAGGGAAAAGCCTCCGAGAATGCAATCCTGACCTCGCGTGTCATTGACCGTCCAATGAGACCGCTGTTTCCGAAGGATTACAGGAATGACGTGACGATCAACAATATGGTAATGTCGGTAGATCCGTCATGTCGCCCTGAGGTTGTCGGTATGATCGGTTCAGCGCTTGTTGCTACGATTTCCGATATTCCGTTTGCAGGTCCGTGTGCAACTACGCAGATGGGAATGGTGGACGGCAGACTGATCGTCAATCCGTCTCAGAAGGAATGGGATAACGGAGATTTGCAGTTGACTGTTGCCTCGACAGCCGAAAAGGTCATTATGATCGAGGCGGGAGCCAATGAGATTCCCGAAGCGGAGATGATCGAGGCGATTTATCAGTGCCATGAGATCAACCAGACGATTATTGCGTTTATCCGTGAGATTTGTGCGGAGGTTGGAAAGCAGAAGCACACATATACAAGCTGCGCGATCCCGGAGGAGATGTTTGCGGCGATCAAGGAGATTGTCACTCCTGAGCAGATGGAGGAGGCCGTCTTTACAGACGAGAAGCAAAAGCGAGAGGAAAATATCCGTCAGATTACGGAGAAGCTGGAGGAAGCATTTGCAGAGCATGAGGACTGGCTTGCCGTATTGGGCGAGGCTGTTTACCAGTACCAGAAAAAGACTGTGCGTAAGATGATCTTAAAGGATCACAAGCGTCCTGACGGCCGTGCGATGGATCAGATCCGCCCGCTTGCGGCAGAGATCGATCTGATTCCAAGAGTACATGGCTCCGCGATGTTTACACGCGGACAGACGCAGATTTGCGATGTTGTGACGTTGGCGCCGCTGTCAGAGGTACAAAAAATCGACGGTCTCGATGAGAACATTACGACAAAGAGATACCTGCATCAGTATAATTTCCCTGCATATTCTGTCGGTGAGACAAAGGTTTCACGAGGTCCGGGGCGGCGTGAGATCGGTCATGGTGCGCTTGCTGAGAAAGCGCTGATGGCAGTGCTGCCTTCTGAGGAGGAATTTCCTTATGCGATTCGTGCCGTATCGGAGACCTTTGAGTCAAACGGTTCGACGTCTATGGCCTCGACCTGTGCTTCCTGTATGGCGCTGATGGCTGCGGGTGTTCCGATCAAGGCGATGGTCGCAGGTATTTCCTGCGGACTTGTGACAGGAGAGACGGACGATGACTATATCGTGCTCACCGATATTCAGGGACTGGAAGATTTCTTTGGAGATATGGACTTTAAGGTCACAGGTACGCACAAGGGAATTACGGCGATCCAGATGGATATTAAGATCCACGGTCTGACAAGACCGATCGTTGAGGAAGCGATTGCGCGCACGAGAGAGGCAAGGCTTTACATTATGGATGAGGTTATGTCTAAGGCGATCGCAGAGCCGAGAAAAGAGGTTGCGCCGTACGCACCTAAGATCATCCAGATTCAGATCGATCCGGCAAAGATCGGCGACGTTGTCGGACAAAGAGGAAAGACGATCAATGAGATTATTGACCGTACAGGCGTTAAGATCGACATTACGGATGACGGTGCAGTATCTGTCTGCGGAACAGATGCGGCAATGATGGACAAGGCAATTGAGATGATTCAGATCATTACGACTGATTTTGAGGAAGGACAGATTTTCATGGGAACTGTCGTGAGCATTAAGGAGTTCGGCGCATTCTTAGAGTTTGCTCCGGGCAAGGAGGGAATGGTTCACATCTCAAAGATTGCCAAGGAGCGGATCAACCGCGTAGAGGATGTTCTTACACTGGGCGACAGGGTGAAGGTTGTCTGTCTTGGTAAGGATAAGATGGGAAGGATCAGCTTCTCAATAAAGGATGTGCCGTCTGAGGCATAAAGCATGGAAAACAGGAAGCCTGCGCTGCAGGGTTTCTGTTTTTTTTGTTAACATAAGAGCGGCTCGCGGAGCGTGATGCTCGTTGTTTGACATAAGAGTGACTCGCGAAGCGTGACGCTCGTTGTTTTGTGTCGAAAGCTTTGCGCAGCGTTTGAGGGAAACGCTTTGTCTGCTAAAATTCATGAACCGGAGTATTTATAGAGAAAAGGTCGTAGGAATTTTGACTGCAGCGGATGATTTGTCAGAAAAATTTGTCAATTTGAATAAAAAAGAAAAGCGGTACGTCAAATTTTGACATGATAGAACAAAAATAATCAAAAGACGACAAAAAAATCTTAAAAATGTTGAACTTTTTAAGGGAAAGGTGGTATAATGGTACTATATCATATTATGTCGACATAGGAGGAGATTGGAAATGAAAAAGAAACTGGAACAATTGCATCTGAGAGAACGGCTGCAATATGGTTACCGGACCGTGATTTTGCTGATGCTTTTTTCTGGTGTGATCTCATTGACCTCAATGGGAATGATGCTGGGAGGCATGAACAATTATGTGAACAATGTGCAGCGGGCGGATACTGCGGTAAAGACTTGTCAGATCAATATTAATATTGCTGCCAGAAGTATTCGTGAAATGGCGTTGAATCCGGATACATCCAGTTATGCGGGATATAAGGAGCTTGTCGAGCAGAAGCTGTCTGAGGTCAGCACAGAGCTCGAAGTCTTAAGTGCAACAGGCGTTTTAGATGAAGCGCTGCTCAAAAAGTACAAGGATGCGCTCACGCAGTGGGGAACGATCGGCTATGAGATTATGGCGGATATTGAAAGCGGTAAGGATGCACAGGCACTTGATCTGATCATGACCGAGTGTGTTCCGGCGTTAAATAATCTTGTCACGATCGCCAATGAGATGGAGGATTATACGGATGAGCAGACTGCAAGCACCGTATTTTCCACGACGCTTCTGGCTGTCGGCGGTATTGCTCTGATCATTATATTTATCGCGATTGCAATTATCAGTGCAAAGCAGGTTGGCAATGTCATTGTACATTCGGTTATGGAGCCGTTAAACCAGATCAAGGAGGTAGCGGAGGATCTCTCCGCAGGAAATCTGCACAGCAATATCGATTATCGTTCGGAGGATGAAATCGGTGTTCTGGCACACAGCCTGCGCAAGTCAATCCGCACCTTAAGCTCCTATGTAGATGATATTGACCGCGCGATGAAGGAATTTTCCAACGGTAATTTCAACGTTCAGCCGGAGGTGGAATGGAAGGGCGATTTTATCGGGATCTTAGATTCCTTTATGATGTTTGAGCAGAGTATGACCGATGCGATCAAAGGCGTGCGCGCAGCAAGCCGTCAGGTATCAGGCGGCTCGGATCAGGTTGCGGCAAGCGCGCAGGATCTGGCGCAGGGTGCAACGGATCAGGCGGCAGTCGTTGAGGAGCTGACAGCGACGATTGCAAGTGTGGCAGATCGTGTTTCCCGCAATGCGGAGCATGTGGCTGACATCAGCAGCACGATTGAGACGGTTGGAGGTAAGATTTTAGACGGCAATGAGAAGATGCATGAGATGGCAGGCTCTATGCATGAGATCAGCGAATCCTCCAAAGAGATTGGAAAGATTATCGCAACGATCAATGAGATTGCCGCGCAGACAAATCTACTGGCTTTAAATGCTTCGATTGAGGCGGCAAGAGCCGGCGAGGCAGGAAAAGGCTTTGCAGTTGTTGCAGATCAGGTAACGGTGCTCGCGGCACAGAGTGCGAGTGCGGCGAAGGAATCGGCGGCTTTGATCGGTACTTCGGTAAAGGCAGTCGAAAAGGGTATGCAGATTGCCGAGGAGACAGCCGTGCAGCTTGAGGATATTGCGACAAACTCACAGGTGATTGTGACAGAGGTCAATGAGATCGCGGAGGCATTAAAGGCACAGACAACGGCGATCTGGCAGATCAACGAGGGTGTGGAGCACATTAACGACGTTGTGCAGAGCAATTCTGCGGCTTCTGAGGAATGTGCGGCTGCCAGCGAGGAGATGAGCAGCGAGGCTGTCAGTCTGGAGGAATTGAT
The DNA here is from genome assembly GCA_019421345.1 of Roseburia sp. Lineage (GTDB taxonomy): Bacteria > Bacillota > Clostridia > Lachnospirales > Lachnospiraceae > Roseburia. Next base: position 26,780 of record JAHZFL010000003.1, read on the forward strand.
CGGCAGATTCCAGGTTGCAGATTAAAAGCGCTCATGTCGTATGAGTAATCCTTAAATTTATAGAGTATCACAAGAAAATACCTTTTCTTTGGCTTTGCATAAGCTATAAGAAAAGGTATTTTTTATGAATCGTGTCAGAAAAATAATCCACACGGATTATGCATATAAAATTGGCTTGACCGGGAAAAATGTCACGGTGGCAGTCATGGATACGGGAATTGCGCCGCATCCTGATTTTGGGAACAGGATTCTGCTCTTTGAAGATTTTTATTATGGAAAAGCAGGGATCTACGACGACAACGGGCACGGAACACATGTTTCCGGCATCATTGCCGGAGACGGGAGGATGTCGCGCACAGGGCGGGGGAGCGTCAATTATTGCGGGATGGCTCCGCAGGCGCAGCTTGTGGTGCTGAAGGTTTTGGATGAAAAGGGAAACGGGAGTACGGAGCGCGTGCTGCGCGCACTCGAATGGGTGAAAAAAAACAGGGAGCGTTATCAGATCCAGCTTTTAAATATTTCTGTCGGAATGCTGCCAAGCGCAGGAGAGCGGGAGCAGCGGGAGCTTTTGGATGCTGTAGATGAAATCTGGAAAAGCGGCGTTATGGTCGTTGCTGCGGCAGGAAATAACGGTCCGCGTGACAATACGGTCACAATTCCCGGAATATCCCGAAAGATTTTGACCGTCGGAAGCTGTGATGATACGCGTGCGGACGGAAACGGCAGGGGGCTGCGCAATGGTTACAGCAGTATGGGACCTACTGAGTGCTGTATTGTAAAGCCGGAAATTTTAGCGCCCGGCACTAATATTACAAGCTGCGATAAGGATGAGAGGGGCTATCAAAAAAAGAGCGGAACCTCGATGGCGGCGCCTGTCGTGTCGGGTGCGCTGGCGTTGGCGTTTCAGAAGTTTCCCTCGCTGACGCCTGCGGAGATGAAGCTGCGGTTATATGAGCGCGCTTATCCGAGAGGGGCTGCGCTTGGGAAAAAAAGCTGGGGCGTTCTCCATGTGGATAATCTTGTGCGCGGCTCGGTTGACTTTTCTTAAGAAACATTTTAGAATGAAAGAGATTTATGCAGTATTTTGTTTGGAAGGGGAATTTACTTATGAAAAAAATGGCGCATCTGTTGTTTGGGCGATTGACTCTTGTGGGAGTGGCTATCCTGCTTCAGGTTGCATGGCTGTTTCTGGTATTGTGGCAGTTTAGCTATCAGTTTACCTATGTCAATCTGTTTATTCGCGGACTCGCGATTTTGTTTGTGCTTGTTATCATCAATCGCTGGACGAATCCGGCAAATAAGCTGTCATGGACATTTTTGATCCTGCTCTCACCGATCCTTGGCGTTCTTTTGTATTTCCTGTTCGGTAGGTCGGAGCTGACCAATTATGTAAGACGTCATATGGATAAGATCAATCATGAGGTATCTGCTGCGCTGACACAGGATGAGGAGGCAAAGCGTCTGCTTCGGGAGACAGATCTGTCTGTTTACCGCCAGTCGAAATATATTAATGACTACGGGCATTTTCCGGTTTACCGCAATACTGCGACGGAGTATTACAAGTGCGGGGAGGAGATGTTTCCGGCAATGCTTGAGGCGTTAAGGTCTGCAGAGCATTTTATTTTTATGGAATATTTTATCATCAATCAGGGATATATGTTTCAGACGATTGTTGATATTCTGGAGGAAAAGGCAAAGCAGGGCGTGGAGGTACGTCTGATCTATGACGATATGGGCTGCATCGGTACGCTGCCGCCTCATTATTATAAGATTTTGCAGAAAAAGGGAATTAAATGCGCGGCGTTTAATCCGTTTCGCCCGGTGATGTCCGTGATTATGAATAACCGCGACCACCGCAAGATCCTGGTGGTGGACGGTACGGTCGGGTTTACCGGAGGAATTAATCTTGCCGATGAATATATCAATAAAATTGAGCGTTTCGGATATTGGAAGGATACCGGAGTCCGCATTGAGGGAGAGGGCGTCTGGAGTCTCACAAATATGTTCCTTGGTATGTGGAACAGCATCGTGCGTTCGTCGGAGGATTATAAGAAATATCTGCCGCCGGTACATCAGACATGGAACTTTGACGAGGACGGCTTTGTTCAGCCGTACGGAGACAGCCCGCTCGACCATGAGAATGTGGGAGAGAATATTTATCTGAACATCATCAGCAGGGCGAAGAAGTATGTTTATATTTTTACACCGTACCTCATCATTGACCATGAGACGCTCGTAGCGCTGCGCAATGCCGCTAAAAGCGGTGTTGACGTGCGCATTGTAACGCCGGGAATCCCCGATAAGAAGATGGTGTATCTGCTGACACAGTCCTACTACACGCCGCTGCTGGAGGCAGGCGTAAAGATTTATCAGTATACGCCCGGCTTTCTCCATGCAAAGAGCTTTGTGTGCGATGATGAAATTGCGACGGTCGGAAGCGTTAATCTTGATTTTCGCAGTCTGTATCTTCATTTTGAATGCGGCGTGTTTATGTACCGCTCCAAAGCAGTCATGCAGGTAAAGCAGGATTGTATGGAAACATTTGCCTGTTCGGAGGAAATCAGTCTTGCGTTTTGCAGAAAGCGTCCGCTGCCTGTGCGGATGCTCCAAAGTCTGCTGCGACTTTTTGCGCCGCTGATGTAGAAGGATGTTTATTATTCCGAACATAAGGAAAGAACGCGAAGCATGATAGCCGTTGTTCGTATAAGGAAAAAACGCAAAGCGTGATAGTCGTTGTTCGTATAAGGAAAGAGCGCGCAGCATTGTTATACAAGTGAAAGGGAATCTGTGACTGCATCTTGATGCGGCTGCAAATTCCCTTTTTTCTGACATAGGAAAGTGCGCGGCGATCCTATGTCAGAAACACACACTTTGTGTGAGGAAGCGCACTTTTGTGTAACATAAGAGTGCCTGGCGCAGCTGTCGCTCATTGCTTTGTTACTTGCTAGGGAGTTTTATCACGTCCTGCGCATCAGAGAAAGAAGTCCAGCACCCTTCGGAAATAGTCCTTGTAGGTGGCAGCCGCAATATCGGCGGTGTAGCAGATGTTGACGGAGCCTATTTCCTTTCCGTTCAGCAGATACACTGCTTTTCCCGCAACTGCTCCTTTTTTTACCGGCGCTTCGGCAGTTTCGGGCAAATATATTTTTTTCTCAATTTCTCCGGCAGCCGATCCGTCTGTCGTCAGATACGAAAAGGGACTTTCGTAGGTAAGCTCGGCATAATTCTCCATGCCTTTTTGAAGCTTGAGCGGCGGCAGAGAGTCCTTGTTGGCATCCTGATAGAGCCGGCATTGACCAAAGCCGTAGTTGAGCAGTGTGACAGCGTCGGCATTGCGGCTTTTTGCATCCGGTGCAGCCATGATAACAGCGATAAGGTTCATGCCGTCCTTTTGCGCGGTGGCGGAGATACAATATTTAGCAAGACTTGTGTAACCTGTTTTTAAGCCCGTGGCGTACTGGTAATGACGGATGAGCTTATTGGTGTTTGTCAGACCGAATTCCGAAGTGCCCTTTGCGGTTGTGTGTGTGATGTTTTCCATCCAGATCGTACAGTAATCATGAATCCTTGGATAGCGGGTGATGAGCTCACGGGACATCAGGGCGATGTCGTGTGCGCTTGTCATGTGCGAATCTGCCTCAAGACCACAGCAGTTGACGAAGGTCGTGTCATTCATGCCAAGCCCCTTGGCGCGCTCGTTCATGTGGCGGACAAATTCCGCTTCTGATCCGGCGATATGCTCTGCCATTGCCACGCAGGCGTCGTTGGCGCTCGCCACGCTGATACATTTGATCATCGTATCGACCGTCTGTGTCTCACCGGGCTCTAAAAATACCTGTGAACCGCCCATGCTGGCGGCGTATTCCGAGACAGTGACTGTCTCCTGCAGGGTCAACTGCCCTGTTTCCAGTGCGTCAAAGATGAGAAGCAGCGTCATGATCTTTGTAATGCTGGCAGGACGCAGGATTTCGTGAGAATTTTTTTCATAGATCACAGTGCCGCTTTCTGCCTCCATTAAAAGCGCGCTTGGGGCGGAGAGAGAAAGTGCTGTGGTGTCCGCAGGCGTTTGTTCGTTTTCTCCTGTCGCAGCTTCGGCGGGATTGGCGAGAATAGGGCCGCCGCCATAAAAGAAAGCCGAGACGGTCAGTGTCAGTCCGAGAAGAAGGGAGAGTAATCGTTTCAAGACATACTCCATAAACTTATTTTTTATTATAGTGTAGAAAAACAGCAGGTCCATTATGCAAAGAATACTTTTTTCTTGTATTTTATGGAAAATCAAGGTAGAATGGTGAAGTTAGAGAAGTTTTGTGATAAAAGCGGAGAAAAGGCAGACAATGATAGATATGACAGTGAAGCTTCAGGTGTTTGAGGGACCTCTCGACCTCCTGCTGCATCTACTTGAGAAGAACAAAGTAAATATTTATGATATACCAATCGCGGAGATCACGAATCAGTATATGGAATATATTGCGGAGATGAAGCGTCAGGATTTGAATATTGTCAGCGAATTTCTTGTGATGGCGGCGACGCTGATCGATATTAAGTCACGGATGCTGCTTCCTGTACCGGAGACTGAGGAGGAGGCAGAGCCGGAGGATCCGCGCGCAGAGCTGGTACAGCAGCTTTTGGAATATAAGATGTACAAGTGCATGGCATATGAGCTGCGCGACCGTCAGATGGATGCGGAGCGCGTGCTCTTTAAAGCGCCGACGATCCCGCCGGAGGTGGCGGATTATGAGACGCCGGTGAACCTTGGGGAGCTTGTTTCCGATGTGACGCTTGCAAAATTAAATGAGATTTTTAAATCCATTATGAAAAAGCAGGTGGACAAGATCGATCCGGTGCGCTCAAAGTTTGGAAAGATTGAGAAGGAGGAGGTTTCCCTCTCGGAAAAAATGGCGTATCTGGAGGAATACTGCCGACTGCACAGCGTGTTTCGTTTTCGGCAGCTTTTGGAGGCACAGGCGGGCAAAATGGAGATCATTGTGACCTTTCTTGCCATTTTAGAGCTGATGAAGGTCGGCAAGATTTTTATTTCTCAGGAGCATACCTTTGACGATATTTTGATCCGTTCAAAAATCGTGGCATAAGAAAGAGCATATGGAGAATGAGGGATGGAAGAAAAGAAGTATCAGGCAATCATAGAGGCGATTCTATTTACGATGGGGGAATCTGTAGAGCTTGAGAAGCTGGCGGCGGCGCTTGAGCTTGAGAAGGAGCAGACAAGGGAGCTGCTTGGGCGCATGATCAAAAGATATGAGGATGAGGCGTTCGGTGTTCAGATCATTGAGCTGGACGGCTCCTATCAGATGTGTACAAAGACGGAGATGTATGAGTATCTGATCAGAGTGGCAAAGCAGCCGAAACGTCATGTGCTGACGGATGTTTTGCTTGAGACGCTTTCGATCATCGCTTATAAGCAGCCGATCACGAAACAGGAGATCGAGAAGATCCGAGGCGTTTCCTGCGACCATGCAGTCAATAAGCTGGTGGAATATCGTCTTGTTTGCGAGCTGGGGCGATTGGACGCTCCGGGCAGACCGTTGTTGTTTGGAACGACGGAGGAGTTCTTAAGAAGCTTTGGCGTTCAGTCTGTCGATGAGCTTCCGGTGTTAAATCCGGTTCAGGTAGAGGAATTTAAGCAGGAGGCTGAGGCAGAGATGCATTTAAAAATGGACGTTTAGCTGTCTTTGCGAAAATAAGGGATCACAGACGTTGTGGGGCTATCCGTTTCCGGAAGGGAAATGGGCGCGCTTTTACCCGGAGGGTGGAGGCGCGCCTTTTTGTGTATGAAGCGCCGGTGCGGTGCATATAAATTTGTGAATGTAATTTGCGGAGCATATGGTGTATCGACGAATTATAGCAATGATTCTTTGCGCATGTCTTTTGGCAGCGTCTGGTTTTAAGGTGTCTGGGGCAGAGCCGCCGAAGGAGACGGAGCTTTACGCAAAAGCGGCAGTTTTGATGGACGGGGCTTCGGGACGTGTGCTGTACGAAAAAAACGGATATGAGGCAATGGCAAACGCCAGTACGACGAAGATTTTGACCTGCATACTCGCGCTGGAAAATTGTGAGACGGAAAGTCAGGCAAATGTTTCTGCATATGCGGCTTCGCAGCCGAAGGTGCGGCTTGGGATACGGGAGGGGCAGACGTTTTATCTAAAGGATATGCTCTATGGTCTGATGCTGGAATCGTTTAATGACTGTGCGGTGGTCATCGCCGAGCATGTTGCCGGCGATGTCGTTGGATTTGCGGAGCTGATGAACCGGAAGGCGGAGGAAATCGGATGTAAGGACACCCATTTTGTCACGCCGAACGGTCTGGACGGTACGGATGACGGAGGGTTTCATCATACGACGGCGGAGGACCTTGCAAAAATAATGCGCTACTGTATCAAATCATCTCCAAAGGCAGCGGAATTTCTGGAGATTACGAGGGCGGCAAGCTACAGCTTTACGGACGTGGACGGAACCTCCTCCTATCAGTGCAGTAATCATAATGCATTTTTGCAGATGATGGACGGGGCGCTTTCCGGAAAAACAGGTTTTACCGGAACGGCGGGCTACTGCTATGTGGGGGCGCTGGAGCGTGATGGCAGAACCTATATCGTGGCGCTGCTTGCCTGCGGATGGCCAAACAATAAAACCTATAAGTGGTCAGATACGAAAAAGCTTATGACCTACGGTCTTGAGACCTATACGAAAAAAACCACATCGGAGATAGCGCTGGAAAAGATGGAGCCCATTCCGGTGAGCGGAGGACAGGGAGAAAAAATAGGAGAAGCGCTCTGGGTAATGCCGGGGATCGGCGATTATGAGGGAGAGGAAGAATTTTTGCTGAAGGAAGGGGAGGAGATTACCGTAAGCTATCGCATTGCACCGCAGCTTGAAGCGCCGGTGGAGGCAGGCGCTGATCTTGGAAAGGTCATTTATCAACTGGACGGAACGGTGATAGGGGAGCGTCCGGTCACGGCAAAAAATGAGATTCCTGAAATCGATTATGTCTGGTGTCTGGCGCGCACCGTGGAATTGCTTTGGCTTTCTGAAAAAGAAGTGCCATGAAAATGTCAAAAAATTAACAATTTACTTGAAATATTAGTACAAATAAACTATAATCTATGCTAGCGGAATTTGTTAATTTTTTACATAAGCCCGCAATGATTTTATTCACTATGAATCCATATTACATAATATGGAAAACAATTTATAGATGGAGGGAAAAGGGATGAATAGTAGTAATGGTAGCCCGGCGATGCAGCGCATTCTCGGGTTAGTCGATGAGAACAGCTTTGTAGAAATCGGTTCTCTCGTGACGGCAAGAAGCACAGATTTTAATCTTGCGGCAGCGGATATGCCTTCCGACGGGGTGATTACGGGTCATGGACTGATTGACGGTAATCTGGTATTTGTTTACAGCCAGAATGCCTCGGTATTAAACGGGACCATCGGCGAGATGCATGCAAAGAAGATTGCGGCTGTATATGATATGGCAATGAAGCTGGGAGCTCCGGTGATCGGCTTTATTGATTGTGCGGGCGTTCGTTTGCAGGAGTCCGTGGATGCGCTGGAGGGTCTGGGACAGATTTATGCGAAGCAGACGGCTGCTTCCGGTGTTGTTCCGCAGATCGCCGCTATATTTGGAAGCTGCGGCGGCGGGCTATCTGTTGTTTCTGCGCTCTGTGATTTTGTTTTTATCGAGGAGAGTAAGGGACGGATGTTCATCAATGCGCCAAATGCGATCGACGGCAACCGTACGGAGCAGTGTGATACCGCTTCGGCTGCGTTTGCTGGGGATGAGAACGGCTGCGTCGACGCGGTCGGAACGCAGGAGCAGATCCTTGCAGACATCCGCACACTGGTAGGGATGCTTCCGTTAAACAATGAGGGAGAGGTCTATACCTGCGAGTGCAGTGATGATCTCAATCGTGTGTGCGAGAATATGGAGGCGATGAAGGGCGATCCGAGATATTTGCTGTCCGAGCTTTCTGACGGACATGCATTTTTCGAGACAAAGGCGGGATATGCAAGGAATATGGTGACCGGTTTTATCAAGCTAAACGGCATGACGGTCGGTGCTGTTGCCAACTGCACGGAGATTTACGACGAGGAGGGCAAAAAGACAGGAGAGTTTGAAAATGTCCTCTATGCGAAGGGCTGTGAAAAGGCAGCGGAGTTTGTGCAGTTTTGTGACGCCTTTGGTATTCCGGTGCTGACACTGACGAATGTAAAAGGCTATCGGGCATGTATGTGCAGTGAGAAGAAGCTTTCGAAGGCGCTTGCACATCTGACTGCAGCGTTTGCCGGGGCAACCTGTCCGAAGGTCAACCTGATCACCGCAGATGCATACGGAAGCGCTTATGTGGCGATGAATTCCAAAGCGATCGGTGCAGATTTTGTATATGCATGGGAAGGGGCAAGGATCGGCACGATGGACGCTTCGCTTGCGGCAAAGATCATGTATGCGGACGCCTCTGCAGAGGAACTTTCTAAGAAGGCGGAGGAATACGACGCCCTGCAGGGAAGCGTTGTGACAGCGGCAAAAAGAGGTTATGTTGATTTCATTCTTGATCCGGCAGATACGAGAAAGTATCTTGTGAACGCGTTTGAACTGTTGTATACCAAATACGCGCCCCAACCGGATAAAAAGCACAGAACAAAATAGAAAGGTGAAGTTTATGAAGAAGAAAATAGCTCTTATGCTTTGCCTGCTGATGCTGGCGCTTGGTCTGACTGCCTGCGGCATTGATAAGGATACGTTTGACTTTTACGGTATGACATATTCGGATTGTGAGACGATCATGAGTCAGAATGTCCAGCAGTTGACTGCCATGAGTACGGACGAGCTGGCGTATGTCGGGGCAAATGCGGATGACGTATATATAAAGCTGTTTGAGAACTGGATCAAGCTGGTTCCGGAGCTTGGCGCTTATCAGGGTATGGGAACCTTTTCTTTGAATGAGGCGCAGGATACGCTGACCTTGGAGCAGGTGATCATCTATGAAAAACGTGAGCTCTGCATGACCTTTGTGCTTGCGTATGATTATGAGACGAAGCAGGTGGAACTTGTAGATACAGGTGTAGACCTTGTGTATACAATGGGCGAGAAGATGGAAAAGGCGGCGTTAAATACCTTAATGGGTATGGGAACTGTCTTTGTGGTATTGATTCTGATCAGCCTTATTATTTATTGCTTTCGGTATATTTCCGTGCTGTCAGATAAGATGAGCGGCAGGGAAAAGAAACAGGAAAAGCAGCCGGAAGTACCGCAGACGGCAGAGCAGCCTGGTCAGGCGCTTACAGATGATCTGGAGCTTGTGGCAGTCATCTCTGCGGCGATTGCTGCAAATGAGGGAACATCAACGGATTCATTTGTGGTTCGTTCGATTCACAGACGCTAAATCCAACGAACCAGTGGATTCGTTGGATTGAAAGTTCGCGGAGCGAACTTTCGAGAGAATATTTGAACTTCAAGTGGATTCGTTGGATTGAAAGTTCGCGGAGCGAACTTTCGAGAGAAATATTTGAACTTCAAGTGG
>JAHZFL010000003.1:36415-209705 GCA_019421345.1 Roseburia sp.
TGGATTGAAAGTTCGCGGAGCGAACTTTCGAGAGAAATATTTGAACTTCAAGTGGATTCGTTGGATTGAAAGTTCGTAGAGCGAACTTTCGAGAGAAATATTTGAACTTCAAGTGGGTTCGTTGGATTGAAAGTTCGCGGAGCGAACTTTCAAGAGAAATTAATATGCCGGAGGGCGTTTCGGTAAGATATTCTAGGTTTTTAAATAATATTTTAGTTTGGATGATATGAAGGAGGAAAATTGAATGAAAAGCTATACGATTACAGTAAATGGAACGGTTTATGATGTGACCGTAGAAGAAAACGGTACGGTGAGCGCACCGGCGGCAGCGCCAAGACGCGCCGTAGCAGCGGCGCCTGCACCGGCAGCTCCTGCGGCAGCAGCGGGAGCTGGAAGTGTTAAGATCGAGGCAGGAGCAGCCGGAAAGGTATTTAAGATTGAAAGCTCTGTCGGAACGGCAGTAAAAAAAGGAGATACCATCCTGATTCTGGAGATTATGAAGATGGAGACTCCGGTTGTCGCAACTGAGGACGGAACTGTTGCAAGCATTGATGTAAATGTCGGCGATATGGTAGAGGCGGGAGCATTACTTGCAACGTTAAACTAAGTTTGTTAGGAGGAAGACAATGAGCTATTTTACAGAGACAATGGGCAACCTCCTGCAGCAGACCGCTTTCTTTAACCTGACATGGGGAAATTACGTTATGATCCTTGTTGCGTGCATTTTCCTGTATCTGGCGATCGCAAAGGGGTTTGAGCCGTTGCTGCTCGTTCCGATTGCCTTCGGTATGTTGCTTGTAAATATCTATCCTGATATTTTTGCAAGCCCGGAGCAGATGAGTAATGGTGTAGGTGGATTATTGCATTATTTTTATGTGTTGGATGAATGGTCGATTCTGCCCTCTTTGATATTCTTAGGGGTTGGTGCGATGACGGATTTCGGACCGCTGATCGCAAATCCAATCAGCTTCCTTTTGGGAGCGGCGGCACAGTTTGGAATTTTCGGCGCATACTTTCTTGCTATTTTATGGGGATTTAATGACAAGGCTGCAGCGGCGGTATCAATTATCGGCGGTGCGGACGGTCCGACCTCTATTTTCCTTGCAGGAAAGCTCGGGCAGTCCGGTCTGATGGGACCGATTGCCGTGGCGGCGTATTCGTATATGGCGCTTGTTCCGGTCATTCAGCCGCCGATCATGAAGCTGCTTACGACAAAGAAAGAGCGCGCGATCAAGATGGAGAATTTAAGACCTGTCTCGAAATTAGAGAAGATATTATTCCCGATTGTCGTAACGATTGTAGTATGTACGATCCTTCCGACAACGGCTCCGCTTGTGGGTATGCTGATGCTCGGAAACCTGTTCCGTGAGTGCGGTGTTGTCCGTCAGTTGACAGATACGGCTTCCAACGCGCTGATGTATATCGTTGTAATCCTGCTCGGCACCTCCGTGGGAGCGTCCACAAGTGCAGAGGCATTCTTAAATATAACAACCTTAAAGATTGTCGGACTTGGTCTGGTAGCATTTATGTTTGGTACGGCAGCGGGCGTATTGTTTGGTAAGCTGTTGTGCAAGGCTACGGGAGGCAAGATCAATCCTCTGATCGGTTCTGCCGGAGTGTCCGCTGTTCCTATGGCTGCCCGCGTATCGCAGAAGGTCGGCGCAGAGGAAGACCCGACAAACTTTTTACTTATGCATGCAATGGGACCAAACGTTGCCGGTGTCATCGGTACTGCAGTAGCAGCCGGCGTATTTATGGCGATCTTTGGTATATAGGAGGATAGAGTAATGTCAGAAGTTGTTAAGAAACCTTTAAAAATCACAGAGACGATTCTGCGTGACGCGCACCAGTCTCTGATCGCGACAAGAATGACAACAGAGCAGATGCTGCCGATCGTAGAAAAGATGGATCAGGTCGGTTTCCATGCTGTAGAGTGCTGGGGCGGAGCAACCTTTGACGCATCCCTTCGTTTCTTAAAGGAAGATCCGTGGGAGCGTCTGCGTAAACTAAGAGACGGTTTTAAGAATACACAGCTTCAGATGCTGTTCCGCGGACAGAATATTTTAGGCTACCGTCCGTATGCGGACGATGTGGTAGAGTACTTTGTACAAAAGTCCATTGCCAACGGCATTAACATCATCCGTATCTTTGACTGTCTGAATGATCTGCGTAATTTGCAGACAGCGGTGACTGCCTGCAATAAGGAGAAAGGGCACGCACAGGTTGCACTGTCCTATACCTTAGGCGATGCTTATACCTTAGAGTACTGGACCGAGATGGCAAAGAAGATCGAGGAGATGGGTGCGGATTCCATATGCATCAAGGATATGGCAGGACTTTTAGTGCCGCAGCAGGCAGATGAGCTGGTGCGTGCACTCAAGGAGTCCACAAATCTTCCGATCGAGCTTCATACACATTATACCTCCGGTGTTGCATCCATGACATACATGAAAGCCGTTGAGGCGGGATGTGATATTATCGACACGGCGATGTCTCCGTTTGCGCTTGGCACTTCCCAGCCTGCAACTGAGGTTATGGTGGAGGCGTTTAAGGGAACAGCGTTTGATACCGGCTTAGACCAGAACAAGCTGGCAGAGATTGCTGATTACTTCCGTCCGATGCGCGAGCAGGCATTGGAGAGCGGGCTGATGAATCCAAAGGTATTGGGTGTAAATATTAAGACCTTATTGTATCAGGTACCGGGCGGCATGCTTTCCAATCTGATCTCTCAGTTGAAGGAGCAGGGCAAGGAGGATAAATATGAGGAGGTGCTTGCGGAAGTGCCGCGTGTGCGCAAAGACCTCGGTGAGCCGCCTCTTGTTACGCCGTCCTCCCAGATTGTCGGCACACAGGCAGTCTTTAATGTACTGATGGGCGAGCGCTATAAGGTAGCGACGAAGGAGACGAAGGACGTTCTTCTCGGAAAGTACGGTCAGACGGTAAAGCCGTTTAATCCGGAAGTCGTAGATAAGGTTCTCGGTGAGGAGAAGAAGAATGCGATCACCTGCCGCCCGGCTGATCTGCTTGAGCCGGAGCTTGCGAAGCTTGAGGAGGAGATGAAGCAGTGGAAACAGCAGGACGAGGATGTTCTTTCCTATGCACTGTTCCCACAGGTTGCAACTGAATTTTTCAAATACCGCGAGGCGCAGCAGAAGAAGGTAGACGTGACGATTGCGGACACCAAAAACGGCGCTTATCCGGTTTAAGCAAACGTATGATACGAGATGCTTTTTGGGTCATAGGCATTTCGTATAGATGAACGGAAAAATCCGGCAAGAGAAAGCAAAGGACTGCTTTTTCTGCCGGATTTTTCTGTTAAATGCGATGCGGCATATTACAGATATCAGCGTATCACGCCGCAGCCTATCTTTTCACCGGAGTTTCCGGAAGGCTGTGTCATAAAATCATCCGGCATACGATGGATAATGACGGAGCGTCCGATAATTTCGGGAATACGAAAGCGCTTGTCATAAAATGCAGTCCATGCGTAGCCCTGATTGCCAAGCAGCGGAAGCAGGTCACCTGTATGCTGCGGGTGCGGCGCCCTCTGACGTGAATAGTGGTCGCCTGTGTGAGTAAAGTTGTCTGAGCAATCGCCGTATTCATGGATGTGCATTCCATAGAAATTGGAGCTGCCGGAATCTCTTAGATTTGGAAGTCCGAAGATTTCCGCCTCTACCAGCACACCGTCATAATTTGTCATATAAAATTTGACGAGACCGGAGAGGTCGGGCGCGGCAGGTCCTCCTGTCACCCATGCCATCGCGTCCGGCTGTTTGTTTTGCAGAGCCCATAAAAATTCCTGTGCGGGTGTGACATCTCTCATACTGGGGTTTCTCCATATTCTTGACACTGTTTGCGGCTGTAAATTGCCGCCTTTTTCTTATTGTATGTAAAATCATTTTTCCTGTTCTTGAAAAAAAAATCATATTTGATATAATCTAACTATTGGCGATTTCGGGAGGATGATTATGGGCAAAACGAATGACCTGAGCAATCGCATCAATGATGCGTACGGCAGGCTGAGCAAGGGGCAGAAGCTGCTGGCGACCTATATAACGGATAATTATGATAAAGCAGTCTTTTTGACAGCCGCAAAGCTCGGAGAAGTGGTGGGGGTCAGTGAATCGACAGTCGTGCGTTTTGCGATGCATTTGGGTTATAAGGGTTACCCTGAATTTCAGAGTGCTCTTGAGGAGCTTGTGCGAAACAAGCTCAATTCGATCCAGCGCATGGAGGTCACCTACGGGAGGATCAGCCAGTCAAAAATTTTAGAGTCTGTGCTCAAATCCGATGCGGATAAGATACAGGCAACATTGGAGAAGATTGATGAAAATGCGTTTCAGCTTGCAGTCGATACGATTCTTTCCGCAAAGCATATCTATATTATCGGCATCCGAAGCTGTGCGCCGCTCGCAGGCTTTCTCTCGTTTTATTTTACGCTGATGTTTGATAATGTACATTTGCTTCAGACAAGCAGCTCGAGTGAGATTTTTGAGCAGATGGTGCGCATCGGCAAGGAGGATGTGATCATCGGTATCAGCTTTCCGCGCTATTCCATGCGCACGCTAAAGGCGATGGAATTTGCCAATAACCGGAGCGCGAAAGTCATTACCTTAACAGACAGCGTGCATTCGCCGATGAATCTTTATTCATCTTGTAATCTCATCGCAGAAAGCGATATGGCGTCGATCGTGGATTCACTGGTAGCACCGCTTTCGGTGATCAATGCGCTGATCGTCGCGCTGTGTATGAGAAAGCAGGGAGAGGTTGCAAAGACATTGGAGATGCTTGAGGATATTTGGGACGAGTATCAGGTTTATGAAAACGATGAGATCAATTATATTGATGATTCCATCAAGATGCGTTACGCCAGAATAGGAGACAGCGATTTTAATGAGTAGTGTCATTGTAGTCGGCGGAGGACCGGCGGGGATGTTTGCGGCAATCGCTGCCGCAGAGCACGGGCATACGGTCACCTTGCTTGAGAAAAATGAGAAGCTTGGAAAGAAGCTCTACATCACGGGGAAGGGACGGTGCAATATTACAAACGCGGGGGATATGGACACATTATTTGCCAATGTGATGACAAATCCAAAGTTTTTATACAGCGCGTTCTATGCGTACGACAATGAGCGGGTCATTGATTTTTTTGAAAAAAACGGACTGGCGACAAAGGTGGAACGCGGCGGGCGTGTTTTTCCGGTCTCGGATCATTCCTCGGATGTCATTGCAGTCTTGCAGAGGATTTTGCGGGAACGGCAGGTAAGGGTCAGACTGCATACACAGGTGGAGCGGCTTTTGACGAAGGACTGTGCCGATACATCTAAGAAATCTGTGGAGGGGGCGCGGTGCGTTAATGGCGTGCGTCTTTCTGACGGCAGCGAGCTTTTGGCGGATGCGGTGGTTGTTGCGACCGGGGGCTTTTCCTATCAGACGACAGGGGCGACCGGAGACGGTTACCGTTTTGCCAGGGAGCTTGGTCATACGGTGACGGACATCTATCCGTCGCTTGTGCCATTTTATGCAAAAGAAGAATATGTACCGCGTTTGCAGGGGCTTGCACTGAAAAATATCTCCGTGCGCATCCGTGACGGAAAAAAGCTGCTGTATGAGGCGTTCGGTGAGCTGCTGTTTACACATTTTGGCGTCAGTGGACCGCTGATCTTAAGTGCAAGCGCGGCGATCAGACCGAAGCTTGTCAATAAGATTTTGGGAATGGAGATCGATCTAAAGCCGGCGCTTTCTTTTGAGCAGCTTGACGCGCGTCTGCTGCGTGATTTTGAGGAGGCAAAGAATAAACGGTTTAAAAATGCCGTTGACCATTTGTTTCCGGCAAAAATGATCCCGGTGATGCTGGAGCTTAGCGGAATCTCCCCGGAGAAAAAGGTCAATGAGGTCACAAGGGAGGAACGCCAAGGCTTTGCGCGGCTGATCAAGGCATTTCCGGTAACGTTAAATGGCGTGCGCGATT
The DNA here is from genome assembly GCA_019421345.1 of Roseburia sp. Lineage (GTDB taxonomy): Bacteria > Bacillota > Clostridia > Lachnospirales > Lachnospiraceae > Roseburia. The sequence goes on from JAHZFL010000003.1 coordinate 42,390, forward strand.
TTAAGGAAGCGATCATCACGCGCGGCGGGGTCAAAGTAAAGGAGATCAATCCGTCCACGATGGAGTCAAGGCTTGTGGGAAATCTTTATTTCTGCGGCGAAGTGCTTGATCTGGATGCGATGACCGGAGGGTATAATCTGCAGATCGCATGGTCGACGGGGTATCTGGCAGGAAGCAGCATTTTATAGAGAAAGAGGAAAGTAGGATGAGTATGAATATAGCGATTGACGGACCTGCGGGCGCGGGAAAGAGTACGATTGCAAAGCGTCTTGCAAAGGAGCTTGGGTTTATTTATGTTGATACGGGGGCGATGTACCGCGCAATGGCATATTATTTTCTGTCAAACGGGATTAAGGCGGAGGATGAAGCGGCAGTTGCCGCAGCCTGCCCGAGGGTAGATGTGACGATTGCCTATGAGAACGGGGAACAGCAGGTGATCCTAAACGGAGAGAATGTCAACGGCGTGATCCGCACGGAGGAGGTCGGCAATCTGGCGTCGGCAACCAGCGTTTATCCGATCGTCAGAGAGAAGCTGGTGGAGCTTCAGCGTCAGCTTGCGGATAAGGCGGATGTGATCATGGACGGCAGAGACATCGGTACCTGCGTGCTGCCAAAGGCACAGGTGAAGATTTATCTGACCGCAAGCGCCGGGACAAGAGCAAGCCGCAGATATGAGGAGCTTGCGGCAAAAGGAATCTCCTGTAATCTGGAGGAGATCGAGCAGGATATTATTGCGCGTGATAAGCGTGATATGGAGCGTGAGACCTCGCCGCTAAAGCAGGCGAAGGACGCCGTTTTGGTCGACAGCTCAGAGCTTACGATCGACGAGGTCGTGGCGAAATTGCGCAGCATTTACGAGCAGGCGGCAAAGGAATCATAGAAAGGAAAAAGTAAATATGAAGGTTACTCTGGCAAAAAGCGCCGGATTCTGCTTCGGCGTTAAGCGCGCGGTAGATACCGTGTACGAAAGGCTTGCAGAGGGAGGCGCAATCTATACTTACGGTCCGATCATTCACAATGAGGAGGTCGTTTCAGATTTGGAGAAGCGCGGCGTGATTGTCGTGCAGAATATGGAGGAGCTGCGCGATAAGCCGCAGGGAACGGTGATCATCCGTGCACATGGTGTGGAGAAGGGCGTCTGCGAACAAATTGAGGCGCTTGGTTTTTCTGTCGTGGACGCGACATGTCCGTTCGTGCTTAAGATTCACCGACTGGTGGAGCGTCACAGCAGAGAGGGCGCACAGATTGTCATTGTCGGAAACGAGGCGCACCCTGAGGTCAGGGGGATTAAAAGCTGGTCGTCCGCAGACTGCACAACGGTCATCGGCGACCGCAGCGACGCGGAAAATTTTACGGCAGATAAGGGAAAAAAGGTCTGTATTGTATCACAAACGACATTTAATTACAATAAATTTCAAGAATTAGTTGAAATTATAAATAAAAAAGGGTATGATATAATTGTTTTAAATACCATCTGTAACGCGACAGAAGAACGCCAGACCGAAGCGAAGGCGCTTGCGGGCAAGTCAGACGTGATGATCGTGATCGGCGGCAGGAACAGTTCCAATACGCAGAAGCTATTTGAAATATGCAAAAAAGAATGCAAAAATACTTACTATATACAAACTGTAAAGGATTTAGAGCCAGCCGGCTTTAAGCCTGTCGATAACGTAGGTATTACCGCAGGGGCTTCTACCCCAAACAATATTATTGAGGAGGTTCAAAAGAATGTCAGAAATGAGCTTTGAACAAATGCTGGAAGAATCATTTAAAACAATAAGAAATGGAGAGGTAGTTGAGGGTACCGTTATCGATGTGAAACCTGATGAGATCGTTTTGAATATCGGCTACAAGGCAGACGGAATCATTACGCGCAATGAATATACCAACGAGTCTAACGTGGACCTGACAACTATGGTGTCTGTCGGTGACACGATGGAGGCGAAGGTTTTAAAAGTAAACGACGGTGAGGGACAGGTTATGCTGACCTATAAGCGTCTGGCTGCAGAGAAGGGAAGCAAGAGATTAGAGGAAGCTTTCGAGAATAAGGAGGTTCTGACGGCAAAGGTTGCACAGGTATTGGACGGCGGCTTATGCGTGATCGTTGACGAGACAAGAGTCTTTATCCCGGCAAGCCTTGTATCGGATTCCTATGAGAAGGATCTGACAAAGTATAAGGATCAGGAGATCGAGTTCGTGATCAGCGAGTTTAATCCGAAGCGCAGAAGAATCATCGGCGACAGAAAGCAGCTTTTGGTTGCAAGAAAGCTAGAGCAGCAGAAGGAGCTGTTTGCTAAGATCAAGGTTGGCGACGTTCTGGAAGGAACAGTAAAGAATGTAACTGATTTTGGCGCATTTATCGACCTGGGTGGTGCAGACGGTCTGCTTCATATTTCCGAGATGTCATGGGGCAGAGTGGAGAGCCCGAAGAAGGTATTTAATGTCGGTGAAACCGTAAAGGTGTTTATTAAGGATATTAATGACACAAAGATTGCCCTCAGTATGAAGTTCCCGGCTGAGAATCCGTGGAATGGCGCTGCCGAGAAATTTGCAATCGGAAATATCGTAACGGGTAAGGTTGCCAGAATGACAGATTTCGGGGCTTTCGTTGAGTTAGCACCGGGTGTCGACGCGCTGCTGCATGTATCCCAGATTTCCAGAGATCATGTAGAGAAGCCGTCAGATGTCTTAAAGGTTGGTCAGGAGGTAGAAGCTAAGATTGTTGACTTCAGCGAGGATGAGAAGAAGATCAGCTTATCAATGAAGGCTTTGACAGCATCAGATGAGACCGACGATGCAGATGTTGCAGACGTAGATATTGAGGCTGTGGCACAGGAAGAAGAATAAGAGATGTTGAATAGGCTTCCACATCTGTGGAAGCCTGTTTTTACCTGTTGGGAAACTTTACACTCCATCAGGCAAAACCTTCCGGTGGAACGCACTGCGTCGGAAGGGAACTTTGTCACTGATGCGACCCGCCGCAGGCCAAGAATCTCGCAAGCGAGATTCTTTTTATAATAATTTATAATAATGGATAGAGAAACGGAGGATAAGGAATGCTCGAGACGGACAATTATGAGAAGTTTAAACGGGATATTCTCATGCTCTCAAAGATCGATCTGAATGCATACAAGGAAAAACAGATGCGCCGCAGAATCAATACGCTGATCACGAAGAATAAAATTGACAGCTACGATGCGTATGTGGAGCTGATCAAGAAGGATAAGGAAAAGTTTGAGCAGTTCATCAACTTTCTTACGATTAACGTATCTGAATTTTACAGAAATCCTGAGCAGTGGAAGATTTTGGAAAAGGAGGTTTTTCCAAAGCTGATCCAAACGCATGGAAAGTCGCTGAAGATATGGAGCGCTGCGTGTTCCACGGGAGACGAGCCGTATTCGCTGGTAATGGCACTCTCAAGACATCTGCCGCTTGAAAATATCCGCATCATTGCGACGGATATTGACAAGCAGGTACTGGATACGGCACGCATGGGACTTTACAATGAGAAAAGTATTGCCGGAGTGCCGGATGATCTCAAGCGCAAGTATTTTACGAAGGTGGGAAATTCGTATCAGATTTCCGATGCAGTCAAAAAACGCGTCGAGTTTAAGGAGCATGATCTCTTAAAGGACGCTTATCCAAGCGGCTGTCATCTGATCGTGTGCAGGAATGTTGTAATCTACTTCACCGAGGAGGCGAAGGATGAGATTTATGCAAAATTCTATCGGGCGCTTACGCCGGGCGGCGTACTGTTTATCGGAAGTACAGAGCAGATCATGAACTATCGTGAGCTTGGCTTTTTGCGCAATAAGTCCTTTTTCTTTGAAAAGGGTGGAAAATAATTTTTTAGATGAGAAAGTAGCTTTTAAAATGGTCATATGGCATCCAAGTGGGATTTGAGGAGGGGACGTAATGGGACAGAGAATCCAGATCATCAACTCATTTTATAATCAAGTTGATGAAGATTTACGGTTAAATCAAAGCAGATATGGACAGTTGGAATATATGACGACAATGGAGTATGTTCATCGCTTCATACATAGTGGTGCAAAAATATTGGAAATCGGTGCCGGGACAGGGAGATACTCTATTGCTCTGGCAAAAGAGGGGTATGAAGTGACAGCAGTAGAGCTGGTAGAACATAATCTCAACAAATTAAAGAAAAATAGCAGTCATTTGAAAACGATCCAAGCTTTTCATGGAGATGCCTTGAATCTTGACAGATTTGAGGATGGAACATTTGACACCACATTACTGTTTGGTCCTATGTATCACCTTTATCAGACAGAGGACGTACATAAAGCACTGGACGAGGCAATTCGGGTGACGAAAGAGAATGGAGTGATTCTGATAGCCTTTCTCTCAGCCTATGCGATCCTTTTTAATAATTATCTGGATGGAAATCTGATTGCCGGATTGGATGCAAATTTTGCGGGTAATAAAGTACAACATTTTGAGGAACAGCTTTTTACCGGCTATGACATTGTGGAATTTGAACAATTGTTTGAAGGGAAAAATGTGGAGCATCTGGTAACAGTGGCGGCAGACGGTGTACTGGAGCTTGCAGAGAAACGAAGCGATTTTGTGATGTCGGAGGAAGAATTGGAGGCATTCTCACGGTATCACCTGACAATTTGTGAAAAGCGGGAGCTACTTGGCAGTTCAAGCCATCTACTCTATATCTGTAAAAAGAAATGAATCTGAAAATTACACTGCGGCGGAATCTGTGTCAATGAAGCGATCCGCCGCAGACAGATGCCTAACAACGAGCGGCATGCCTTGTGAGCCATTCTTATATCAACTAGAAGCGGCGTACAGAGCGAGCCGCTCGTTTCTTTTTCGTTTGCATAAGAGCGGCTCGCGAAGCGTGTCGCTCGTTGTTTGGAGGGGGTGTGACCTCTCTTTTTTGATCTGCGTAAAACAGCAAGAGGACAGTCACGACGATCACAAGGAGCAGACCCGCGGCAGCCAGAAGAAGATTCGGCTTGGAGATTGCGCCATTATACTCTTGCATATCAAAGCCCACCAGAATGAGGGCAGCGGAGAAGGGATAGGTGCTTAGGAGAATGCCGCCTTTGAAAAACAGCATACTGTAACCGAGAAAAAAGGCGAGGATTGAGCCTCCGAGGTAAGCGCCGCGTATCTGCCCGAAAATCAGGATCAAAGGCATACAGACCAGGTATGAAGTAAATGCCGCCGCTATGAGCTGTAAGCCGCCGTTAAAGAGCAGGGAAAGACTAAAGCCTGGCAGCCCAACAAGAAATCCGGTCAGCAGTGTAGCTAAAATGCTGTAGCAGCCAAAGAGCAGCGCACAAAATGCGGTCAGCAGTAATTTGGCGAGAAGGAGCTTGGATGCCGGTATCGGTATGACGGCGATATTTTTTAACGTGTCGCTTGCCGCTTCCCGGTCGATCAGCCAGCCGCCGAGCATCACGAGGGAGATGGGGAGAAACATCTGTGAATTTCCCCAGACAACATTTGCAAATAATTTTGTGAAGTCAAACGCAGCGTCCCGGTATTCCGGCGCTACAAAAAGCTGTGTTCCGTACTGTACGACCGGACACAGGGTAAGTGCGACGATCCCGATCAGCAGGATCTGACAGCGGCGCAGCTTTTGCCATTCGGCTTGTATCAAATAGAACATAATCTTTTCCTTTCTGTGTGATTTTCACAAGAGCTCAGACCATTCAGGATTTCTGCCGCCTGTATACGGCGGCAATCAGGGTGCAACATAAAACGGCTTCCGGCAAAGCGACCAAAAACGCCTGTGCCGTCGTCAGAAAGTAGGGGCTAAGGCGCTCTAAAAGAGCGGCAAGCTCCGCGCTTGGATCGCTTTGAGAATAAAACGGGTAAAGCCACCGGAAGGTCAGCGGTCCGGGCAGCAGCGTGCCGGGGTTTAAGCCAAACGGCTGTGTCAGAAAGAAATCTGTCTGGGCAATCAGATAGTTGCTGATCGTATAGAAAAATGTAATGATGACAGAAATAATATAACTTTTGTTGAGTGCGGTCACGAGGAGTATGCAGGGAAGCGCGCCCGTCCACATCAGTACGCTCTCCAACAGTCCCACGCCAAAAAGCTTTAAAAATCCAACGGGTGCAAAGCCCTGCAGCAGAAGGATGATCAGGCAGAGCAGACCTCCCACCGCCATAAACAGAACCGAAAACAGCAGAAGGAGCAGCAGCTTTGCCGCCGCCAGCGCGGACGCCGATATGGGAATCGTCAAAAGGTTCTTGCGTGTGTCGTTGTCTGTTTCAAGAAACAGCAGATGAGACGCGAGGATCACAAGCAGCGGCATTAAAAGTAAGTAGGCGCTCATCTGCTGCGCGGCTGCCATCATTTTTTCCACTGCCTCCGCACTTGTCGCGGCGTCGGAGAGGAAAAGCGCATAGGCGAGCGGCGGCAGGGCGGAGAGGGCTGATGAGATAAAAAACAGCGGTTTTCTGCGCAGCTTTGCAAATTCACAATACAGCAGCTTAAGCAATTCCCTCACCTCCTGTGATCCGTTTGAAATAGTCCTCGAGCGTCTCCTCACACAGATGGGCGTCTGAAACGGTCAGACCATTTTCCACGAAATGACGGACGATCACTCCGATCTCTCCGACACCGTACGGAAGTATCAGTTCATGCGGCGGCAAAAGCTCAAAATCATGGATTCCAAGCGTTGTTTCTAATATTGCTGTGGCGGCATGAATGTCTGAAACGGTAAAGTGCAGATGTTTTTCACTCTTTTTCTCCAGATCGGACAGACTTTCCTCCTCCAAAAGCACGCCGTGGTCGATGATGCCGATGTCATCGGCGAGCAGAGCGATCTCCGGGAGGATATGGCTGGAAATAAGGATTGTCTTTCCGCGCACGGCGGAAAGCTCACGGATAAAGCTGCGCACCTCGGCGATTCCGATCGGGTCAAGCCCGTTGATCGGTTCATCCAGAATTAGCAGTTCCGGGTCGTGCATGACTGCGAGCGCAATTGCCAGACGCTGCTTCATTCCGAGAGAATACTGCGAAAAAAGCTTTTTGTCGCGGTAGGGGAGATTGACAAGGGAAAGTGCCCGCTTGATCGGATCGCTGCCGGAAAGCCCTCTAAGCTTTGCAAAAAGCGCCAGATTTTCCGTCCCGGTCAGGTTGGGATAAAAACCGGGAGCTTCGATCAGGCTGCCGATGCGCGGAAGCACATTTTTTTCATTGCAGGAAAGCGGCGCGCCAAAGAGGCGGATATTGCCGGAGGATGGTTTGGTTAAGCCGAGCAGCAACCGCATCGTTGTGGTTTTTCCCGCTCCGTTTCTGCCGAGCAGACCATAGATCCTCCCTTTTTGTACATGAAGATTAAGATTTGAAACGCTTGTCTGTTCCCCGTATTTTTTTGTCAGATCACGCGTCTCGATCAGGTAATGATTCATAGAAAGCTACCTCCTTTTTTGAGTTCTGCTCCATAATAACAGAGCTGCCTTGAGCCAGCCTTGAGGCAAGCTTGAGTTTTCCTTGAGATTTTGTGATAGAAATAGGAAAATCGCATCGTCTGCGCTATAATAGGGAAAAAGGAGGCATGGCATGAACGATTGCACGATTTTGATTGTGGACGATGAACCGGAGCTGTTAGAGCTGCTGTATACCATTTTTGAGCGCGAGGGGTACACAAAGATTTTGACGGCGGACTGCGGAAAGACAGCTTTAAAGGTCTGGAGAGAAAAACAGCCGGATTTTATCATTTTGGATGTAATGATGCCGGATATGGACGGCTTTGCCGTGTTAAAGGAGATACGGAAAACGAGCAGCGTTCCGGTTTTAATGCTGACGGCACGTCAGGAGCCGGAGGATAAATTTGAGGGATTTGAAAATGGTGCGGACGATTATCTGCTAAAACCATTTTTGCCGAAGGAGCTTTTGTTTCGGGTAGCGGCGCTTTTAAGGCGGGCGTATCCGCAGACAGAGCGAAAGATTTTTCTGAGTGCAGCCTCCGTGAATTTGGAGACGGCGGAGGTATGCAGAGACGGCATTGTTTTTCCGCTCACAGCAAAGGAGCTTTGCCTTTTGGAAAAGCTATATGAAAATGCAGGAAAAATTGTAACGACCGGCACATTGTGCGAGACGATCTGCGGAGAGTTCTGGGAGGGATATGAGAGCACGCTCGGCACGCATATCCGTCATCTGCGGGAAAAGATCGAGGAGAACCCGTCCAAACCGCAGTCGCTTGTGACCGTCCGGGGGCTTGGCTATCGTCTTTTTGTAAGGAGGTAGAGGGATGAATCCGACAAGAAGGTTTTTCCGAAAATATATCTGTTCGACGGTAGGGATTTTGCTGCTGTTTTTAGTCGTCAATCTGCTGCTTGTCCTTGGGCTCTTTCTTGTCTCAAATTCCGGCGGCACACAGAAACAACAATTTCAGATTTCTGCGCTGTCAGAGCATATCAAAGAGCAAAACGGGAAAATCATTGCAGACGGGAAAGCGCTTTCGATGCTAAAGGACAGAATGGCATGGGCAATGCTTTTAGACGAAGGGGGCGGTGTGATCTGGGAGGAGGGAATGCCGGCGGAGCTGCCGCGCAGCTATTCGGTGTCTGAGGTTGCCGCCTTTAGCAGGTGGTATTTAAGAGATTATCCGGTCACGGTCTGGACGCGTTCGGATGGATTGCTGGTTGTCGGCTTTCCCAAAGGCAGCGTTTTTAAATATAATCTATCAAATGATATGAAAGATGTTTATGTGATGCTAAAAGGCGCTGCTGTTGTTTTTTTGATGAATCTTATTCTGCTGGCGTATGTGTTTTTGCGCAATACCTACAGAGTGGAGCGTGCGGTAAAGCCGATCTTAAATGGGATTCACAGGCTTTCCGGCGGCGGAGAGGTGCATTTGCAGGAGAGCGGGGAGCTGGCGGAGATCAACGCTGATTTAAACAGTGCAGCCGCATATCTGCAAAAAAAGGATCTTGCACGCACAGAATGGATCAGAGGGATCTCGCATGATATACGCACACCGCTTTCTATGATCTTGGGCTATGCCAGCGAAATGGAGGAGGATGCTGCAGGCGGGGAGACTGTGCGCAGACAGGCGGCGATCATTCGCAGACAGGCGGAACGGATCAGGCAGCTTGTAGACGATTTGAACCTAACGGCGAAGCTTAAGTATTCGGCGCAGCCATTGCGCAAGCAGCGGCTGCAGGCGGCGGAGCTGGCGAGGAAAGCGGTGAGTGAGGTGTTAAATGAGGGGTTGAGCGATTTATATGAGCTGGAATTTCTGGAGCACTCACAGGGTGAGGGAGTTTACATCGAGGGCGATCCCGTTCTCTTTGAGCGAATGTTCTGTAATCTGATCCGCAACAGCGTGGTGCACAATCCGCAGGGCTGCCGGATCACGGTGTCTGTGGATGCAGATGATGCGGAATGCCGTTATACGGTTGCAGATCACGGGATCGGTCTGCGGGATGAGGTGTTGGAGACCCTGCGCCGGAGAGAGCGCGGATTTTGCACGGAGACGGAGGGAGCGGAGCATGGACTGGGACTGAAAATTGTCTGCCAGGTCGTGGAAGCCTATCATGGAAGAATCGTTTTTGAACAGACAAGACCGCACGGTCTGACAGTATTTTTATTTTTTCGGAGGCAGCCGCTTCGTATTGATTGAGGCGAGCAGGTGGCGGACATAGTCAAGCTGCAGCTCTTTGCTTGCGGCAAATTCCTCTGTGAGTGCAAAATAGCTTTTTTTGTCGCGCAGATTTTTGCGGAAGGCGGGAGAAAATATTTCTTTGTACTGCGGCAGGAAGACGGCGTGCTTGCGGACATAGCAGTTTGCGGCAGTTGCCTGTCTGCGGCGTTCCTTGCTCACGCCTGCGGCAAGATTTTTGTGGACGGCGCAGTCCTCCTGCGGAAGATAATAATAGTCCTTTGGATTGTCAAGGAAAAAGCGCAGTTCCTCGTCAAGCAAGGGCACGACAAGCGCAGCTTCCTCCTCAAAAAAGTCCAGTGTAAGACCGTCAAAGCCGTAGGAGATCGGCTTTGGGAACGGATATTCTGACCTCAGTGTAAAGAGCAGCTCTTTTTTTATGCTGCCGTCCGGCTGAGGCGTCTGACGCGCCTTTAAGGAGCGGATGGATAGGCTGTCCGCAAATGCCTCGCGGTAGGCAAGAAGAAACAGAAGGCTCGGCATATAGAGCACGTCCTCATAATTGTGCTGACGAAGCAGGGTGAGCGCCTCCTTTGAAGGGGTTACGGTGTAGGTTTTATAAATGTCGATCAGCTCACCGCCGGAATATAGATCCTTGCGGTCGATGCCAAGAAAAATCTCGATCGACTTTTGTTTCAGGCTCGAAAGCCCAAGCAGCGCTTTGATCTGCGAGGCCTCTTTATAAATGTCAAGGCATGCATGACTCTCGAAGGGAGAGGGGAGATGCAGGCTTTGGCATTTTCCTTTTAGATAAGGAATATCGAAGCCGATGCCGTTGAAGGAGAGGATTGTCCGATATTGCTCCAGCAATGTGAAAAAGGCGGTCAAGACCTCTCCCTCCTCAGACGTGTCTTCCGCGAAGAATTGATCAATGCACAGCAGATCGCCCTTTCGGGTGGCGCAGCCGATCAGATAGAGATTTGAATGCGCCGGAGAAAAGCCGGTTGTCTCAATGTCGAAAAAAATTGCATCCTCTGTAAAAAAGCGTCTGACAACGGCGCTTGAAAAATCAAAAGGCAGTTCTTCATGCCATGTGATCATAATGTCGTCTCCTTTTCTTAAATCTGGACACAGTATAGCACAAATGCTGATGATTTGTGAAATATTTGTCAGGTAGTTCTTAAAAAAATACAAAAATTTTGTTCAATTTAGGCAGTTTTGTGCTATAATTATGAGATAGTAATAAAATACGAATAAGAGAAAGTGGGGCACGAAAAAAATGGGTTCAAGAACATTTAAAGGCGGCGTCCATCCTTATGAAGGAAAGGAACTGGCGAAGGATCGGCCGATCACAGAGGTTTTACCCAAGGGTGATCTGGTCTATCCGCTGTCGCAGCATATCGGCGCGCCCGCCATTCCGATCGTTTCCGTCGGAGACAAGGTGAAAAAGGGGCAGAAGCTGGCAGAAGCGGGAGGCTTTGTATCATCTCCGATCTATGCGTCTGCATCCGGTACGGTTAAAGCGATTGAGCCGCGCCGTGTGGCTGTCGGAGACATTGTGGATTCCATTGTGGTCGAAAACGACGGCCTGTTTGAGGAGGCAGCGTATACGCCTTGTGCGGATACTTCGTCTCTGTCAAAAGAGGAGATCATTGAAAAGGTAAAGGATGCGGGCGTTGTCGGCATGGGCGGCGCGGGTTTTCCGACGCATGTTAAGCTTTCTCCGAAGAATCCGGAAAAGATTGAGTATGTGATCGCAAACTGTGCCGAATGCGAGCCTTATCTGACAGCGGATTACAGGCGTATGTTAGAGAATCCCAAGGAGCTGATCGCCGGAATGAAGATCATCCTGCAGTTGTTTGACAAGGCGTTAGGAGTGCTGGCGATCGAGGACAATAAGCCGGATTGTATCGAGAAGCTGACGGAGCTTGTAAAGGATGAGCCGCGCATTGATGTGTGCGTGCTTCAGACAAAATATCCGCAGGGCGGCGAGCGTCAGCTCATCTATGCGGTGACACAGCGCGCGATCAATTCCAGCATGCTTCCGGCAGACGAGAGCTGTATCGTGGATAATGTGGAGACGATCCTTGCAGTCTATAATGCCGTTGCGCTCGGAAAGCCTGTGACGAACCGTGTTGCGACGATCACCGGAGACGCGGTGAAAAATCCCGGCAATTTTCTATACAGCATCGGTACGAATTATGCAGAGCTGGTAGAGGCAGCGGGCGGTTTTTGCCAGCAGCCTAAAAAGATCATCTCCGGCGGTCCGATGATGGGCTTTGCGATGTTTAGTCTTGATGTTCCGACTACAAAAACGGCATCCTCCCTGCTTTGCTTTATAGACGACGAGGTCAGTGAAAATGAGACCACAGCGTGCATTAACTGCGGCAGATGCGTCGAGATTTGTCCGGAGCGTCTTGTTCCCGCAAGGCTGGCGCAGTTTAGCAACAGGGATCTGAGCGCACAGTTTGAGAAATGGAATGGGCTTGAGTGCATTGAGTGCGGTAGCTGCAGCTATATCTGTCCGGCGAGAAAACAGTTGGCACAGTCGATTCGTACAATGAAAAAGCAGGTGCTTGCGGCGAGACGCAGGAAATAATACATAGTAAGAGAAAACAAAAAGAGAGGTGGATTATTGTGAGTGATCTATATCAAGTTTCATCATCACCACATGTGCGTGCGAAGGACACCACAAGCCGCATCATGCTGTATGTAATCATTGCATTACTGCCAACCAGTCTGTTCGGCATTTATAATTTCGGGTTTCGGGCATTGCTGCTGATTTTGACCACAGTCATTAGCTGCGTGTTTTTTGAACTTTTGTATAACACATTGGTACATAAAAAATCGACGATACAGGATCTGAGCGCGGTCGTTACCGGACTTTTACTGGCGTTAAACCTTCCGGTGACGCTGCCCCTCTGGGAGGCGGTGATCGGCAGCGCGTTTGCCATTATCGTTGTGAAGTGCTTATTCGGCGGCCTGGGTCAGAATTTTATGAATCCGGCGCTCGGTGCAAGATGCTTCCTTTTGATCGCATTTGCGGCTGATATGACTAATTTTGTCACGGATGCCTATACAGGGGCAACACCGCTGGCGCAGATGCGGCAGGAGGGTATGGCGCAGATCAGTACGATAGATATGCTGATCGGACGGACCGCAGGAACGATCGGAGAGACGTCTGCAATCGCGATCCTGCTCGGCGCGATTTTCTTGATCTTAATGGGTGTCATCAATCTTAGGATCCCGGCATCCTATATTATTACCTTTGTGATATTTACCGTATTGTTCGGGGGCTACGGCTTTGACGGGGCGTATCTGACGGCACAGCTTTGCGGCGGCGGTCTGATGCTCGGTGCGTTTTTTATGGCAACTGATTATGTGACGTCTCCGATCACGCCGCGCGGCCAGATCATCTTTGGAATCTGCTGCGGTCTTTTGACCGGACTGTTCCGTGCCTTTGGCGCGAACGCAGAGGGCGTTTCCTTTGCGATCATCTTAAGCAACCTGCTTGTTCCGATGATTGAGAAGATCACGATTCCAAGAGCGTTTGGAAAGACGGCAGCGGCAGAAAAGCAGGAAGGGGGCAAATAGGATGAACAAAAAGATTGTGCATGATGCGTTGATTTTATTTGCTTTTACGGTGGTACTCGGACTGATGCTGGCGCTTGTATACGGCATTACCAAGGAGCCGATTGCCAAAGTAAATTATGAAAAGACACAGGCGGCTTACAAACAGGTGTTTGCGGATGCGGATTCCTTTGAGCCATACGCAGAGTTTTCACCGGAGGACGCCGCTGCCCTGATGACGGAGGGCGGTTATGAGGATCAGATCATGGATGTGCAGACCGCAAAGGATGCATCCGGCAATGTGCTTGGTTATGTCATTACCGTAACGGCAAAGGATGCGAGTCAGGCGCCGATCACTTTTTCGGTGGGGATCCGAAATAATGATGCGGGCGACGGCTATCTTATCAACGGTTATTCCATCACCTCGATCGCGGAAACGCCGGGACTTGGAATGAAGGCGACAGAGGAAAAGTTTGCCGGTCAGTTTGAGAACAGTAAAGTGACGGATTATTATCAGGTTGTAAAATCAGCTCCGTCAGCGGCGAATGAGATTGAATCGATTTCCGGCTCGACCATTACCTCAGCGGCGATGGCAAACGGTGTAAATGCCTGTATTTATTATTACGAAAACATATTGTCAGGAGGTGCTGAGGGATGAATGAAAGTATGAAACGCTTATGGCATGGTATCGTGAAGGAGAATCCGACCTTTGTGCTGATGCTTGGCATGTGTCCGACACTGGCGGTTACCTCCTCGGCGATCAACGGTCTTGGCATGGGACTTTCCACAACGGTTGTACTGGTATTTTCCAATCTGCTGATTTCCGCATTCCGTAAGGTCATTCCGAACGGTGTGCGTATGCCGGCATTTATCGTGATCGTAGCGTCTCTTGTTACGATGGTGCAGTTTATGATGAGCGCATACACGCCAAGTCTCTCTGAGAGTTTGGGTGTGTATATCCCGCTGATCGTTGTAAACTGTATCATCCTGGGCCGCGCGGAGAGCTATGCATCCAAGAATCCGATCGTTCCTTCTATTTTTGACGGCATCGGTATGGGAATTGGCTTTACACTGGGACTTACCGTGATCGGGCTTGTGCGTGAGATTCTCGGCGCAGGTCAGATTTTCGGTATACAGGTTCTTCCGTTGGCAGATAAGGCAAACGGCGTTGCGGGCTTTACACCGATTACGATTTTCGTTATGGCGCCGGGCGCATTTCTCGTATTGGCATGCCTTGTGGCTATCATGAATATCATCCGTGAGCGGATGGATGCAGCCGGCAAGCCGCTGGCAGCCCCGTCCGGCTGTATTTCCGGCGATTGTGCATCGTGCGGGCATTCTGCGATGTGTACGGGACATAATGCTGAGACTGCTGTGAAGCAGACAAAAGAGAAGGCTGCGGAAGTATCTGCAGAAAAAGAAGAATAGGAGGATAGGTACAGATGAAAGAGTTGCTTTTGATCGCGATCGGTTCCGCGATTGTAAATAATGTTGTATTAAGCCAGTTCCTCGGTATCTGTCCGTTCTTAGGAGTATCCAAGAAGACAGAAACCGCGGCAGGTATGGGCGGTGCCGTTGTGTTCGTTATTACGATCTCATCGTTCGTGACAGCGGTAATCTATAAATATATTCTGGCAAATGAATTTTTGATGAGCAAGGGGATTGATCTGACGTATCTGCAGACGATCGTATTTATTCTTGTGATCGCCGCGCTCGTGCAGTTTGTCGAGATGTTTTTAAAGAAGAATATGCCGCCTCTTTACGAGAGCCTCGGCGTTTATCTTCCGCTGATCACAACGAACTGTGCCGTGCTTGGCGTTGCGCTGACAAACGTGACGAAGGAGTATAATATTTTAGAGAGCGTTGTCAACGGTTTTGCGACGGCAGTGGGCTTTTTGATCGCAATCGTTATCATGGCGGGACTGCGTGAGAAAATCGAATACAATGATATTCCAAAGCCATTTCAGGGTACGGCGATCGTGCTGATCACGGCATGTCTGATGTCGATTGCCTTTATGGGCTTTTCGGGAATGATTTAAGGGGGAAAAGACGATGAATATCTTAGCGATTTTAGTTGCTGCCGCCGTCGTCGGCGGCGTGGGCATCCTGATTGGATTTTTCCTCGGTATCTCAGGAGAAAAGTTCAAGGTAGAGGTGGATGAGAGAGAGACGGCGATTTTAGACGTTCTGCCGGGAAACAACTGCGGAGGATGCGGATATGCAGGCTGTTCCGGTCTTGCTTCGGCAATCGTAAAAGGAGAGGCAGCGGTCGGACAGTGTCCGGTCGGCGGAGCTTCGGTGGCAGAAAAGATCGGGGAGATCATGGGCGTTGAGGCAGAGCAGGGAGCGCGTCAGGTTGCCTTTGTCAAATGCGCAGGAACCTGTGATAAGGCAAAGACTGATTATGAATATACCGGAAATCAGGACTGTGAGGCGATGGCATTTGTTCCGGGCGGCGGACCAAAGTCCTGTAATTACGGCTGTCTTGGCTATGGAAATTGTGTGAAGGCATGTCCGTTTGACGCGATCCATATTGTGGACGGCGTCGCGCTTGTAGACAAGGATGCATGTAAGGCGTGTGGCAAGTGTCTGGACGCATGTCCGAAGAATCTGATCGAGTTCGTGCCTTATACTGCAAAGCATCTGGTGCAGTGCAGCTCGAAGGATAAGGGAAAGGATGTCATGAAGGCATGCTCGGTCGGCTGTATCGCCTGTCATCTCTGTGAGAAAAATTGTCCGGTCGATGCGGTGCATGTGGAGGATAATATCGCATATATTGACCAGACGAAGTGTACCGGATGCGGAATCTGTGCGGAGAAGTGTCCGAAGCACATCATTTTATAAAAGAGAAATGATTTCATTTTTATGGTATTGGCAATGGAAGTAAACATACATATGGATCGAGGGAGGTAGTTCATGTATCAAATTTCTAATTTTACGGACAACGATGACGTAAAGGTGCTCTCGGAGCTTGGAGCTTTTCGGGTGATCGAGTATCAGCGCGATCTGAGCGTATCGCCGGGATCGGCGATCACAGCGTATTACAGCGCGCAGATGAATGTCAGAAAGCGTCAGTTGGTCTGCTATCTGCACAAATCCCATGTGACGATTCAGGCAGGTGCGATGCAGTGGATGCTCGGAAATGTCAACGCGACCACAGGCGTAAAGGGAGTCGGAGATTTCCTGGGAAAGGCAGTGCGCGGCAAGGCGAGCGGTGAGTCTGCGATCAAGCCGGAATATACCGGAGACGGAGTTCTGGTGCTTGAGCCGACTTACAAGCATCTGATTCTGATGGATGCCGCTGAGTGGGGCGGCGGGGTTGTACTGGACGACGGACTGTTTTTGGCATGTGAATCCAGTCTGCAGCACAAGGCAGTGATGCGCTCTAATTTCTCCTCCGCAGTTGCGGGCGGCGAGGGATTGTTTAACTTAAGTCTGAACGGAAACGGTGTCTTTTGTATTGAGTCTGAATGTCCGAAGGAGGAGTTGATTGAGATTACGCTTCAAAATGACGTCTTAAAGGTAGACGGAAATTATGCCATTGCATGGAGCAGATCGTTGGAATTTACGGTGGAGCGCTCCGGCAAGAGCCTGATCGGTTCGGCGGCATCCGGCGAAGGGCTTGTAAATGTCTATCGCGGAAGCGGCAAGGTTTTGATGATGCCTACCGCAAAGATGCCGAACATCTGATTTGTTTGATCATAGAGGTGAGACTGTCACAGTCCTGGAGGAAGCAGCAAAAGGTCCGGCAATGCCGGACCTTTTGCTGCTTCCTAAGAGTGTGGAGTGAAGCGTGATACTTGTTGTTGTGTATAATAACAGGTATTAAGGAACGATAGAAAACGGAATCTTACTTGCGATGCCGGAGCTGGTATGAAGCTTATAATCGTCTGTGATAAAAATTGCTTCGGTATCCGGCAGACGCTCCACGAGTGCCATGCCGTCGGCGAGACCAAGGGAAAAGCAGGTGGTCGAGAGTGCGTCGCCGTCAATGGAACTGTCTGTGATGATCGTTACACCCAAGAGATCATTCTGATAGGGATAGCCTGTGGCAACATCCAGAATATGATGGTAAAGTACATCATTTGCGGTAAAATAACGCTCATAGATGCCGGAGGAGACGACCGTCTCGTCGGTTACCTGAACGGTGGCAATCGACACCCCATTCTCGTCAAAAGGCTTTTGGATGCCTATGGTATACGCGGAACCGTCCTGCTTTGGGCCAAGCGCGAGAAAGTTTCCGCCAAGATTGATAAAACCGCTGGTGATTCCCTTTTCATTTAAAAATTCCTTCATACGGTCGGCAATATAGCCTTTGGCGATACCGCCGAGGTCAAGCTGCGTATCGGGATTTGTTAAGGAGACCTCTGTTCCGTTGATCTGTATGCTGTGATAGTCGATCGTTTCACAGGCGTCTGCAATTTCTTTTGCATCTGGGATCATCGATGCATCTGTCTCCTTGAACAATGCTTTTGTAGAAATATCCCACAGCGCGGAAAGTTTGCCAATGGTAATATCAAATTTTCCGCCGCTTAATTCCCCATACGAAATTCCCGCATTTAACAGATCGATCGTTTCCTCGCTGACTGCAACCGGTTTTCCTTCTGCAGCATTGATGCGCGAGACGTCGCTTTCAGGAATCGTATTGGAAAAGAGAGATTCATAGTCTGCGGCGAGCGCAAAGCAGTCGTCCAAAACATTTTCGCTGACAGGTTGATAAATCGTAACGGTGATCACGGTATTAAAATAAAAGCCGGATTTACTGACGGGGCTCTGATTTTTTCTGCCGCATCCGGTGAAAAGCTGACAGCAGAGCAGTGCGGCTGTCAGAAAAAGGAACGTTGATTTTTTCATTGCAGTTTCCCTTCTGTCTTCTGAAAATCATAGATTCCATAAAAATGTACCATAAAAGAGGAGCTGGGACAATGAAATTTATATAGAAATCATTTTGCCATTTTTGTTAAGATATGATAGAGTTATACAGTATGAGGCGAAAGAAACAGAGCGATACCTATGAAGTAAGGGCGGTTTGCATGAGTTGGACGAATACTTATGTCGGTGAAGGAAAACGGATCGTTGTAAAAATCGGTTCTTCCTCGCTGTATGAAAATGAGACGGGAAAATTAAATCTTGTGAAGCTGGAGCAACTGGTGCGGGAGCTTAGCGCACTGCGAAACCGAGGCATGGATGTCTGTCTTGTCAGCTCTGGAGCGATCGCTGCTGGAAGGCAGGCGCTCGGACTTAAGGAGCGTCCGAAGAATATTGCCGTAAAACAGGCATGTGCGGCAGTTGGACAGGGACGGCTGATGATGGCGTATCAGCGTCTGTTTGATCAGTATGGTCAGACGGCAGGTCAGGTTCTTATGACGAAGAATACGGTCACCGATCCGGTTTCCTGCGAGAATGCCAGACATACGCTGGAAGAATTATTTCGTATGGGGGTAATCCCGATCGTCAACGAGAACGATACGGTATCAACTTATGAGATGCAGTTTGGCGATAATGATACGCTCTCGGCGATCGTTGCTTCATTAGTGGACGCCAAGCTTTTGATCCTGCTGTCAGACATTGACGGATTGTTTACCGATGATCCCCATAAGAACCCGGAGGCAGAATTTATCAAGACGGTTGATCGCATCGACGACGCTCTTTATGCGATGGCAAAGCCCTCCACGGGAAGCGACGTGGGAACGGGCGGAATGGCAACGAAGCTGACCGCGGCAAGGATTGCAACGGCTTCGGGGGCGGATATGATCATTACAAGCGGCGCGGACGTTTCGGTTTTGCATCATATTTTTGAGGATTCTTTTCGTGGAACATTGTTTCGGGCAAATAAGGATGAGGAATTTTCTATTGAGAAATTTATTATAGAGAGGCTTGGTTAGAGGAGAGAGAATGAAGCAGGAGCAGATTGAGCGGATTAACGAGCTGTATCGGAAATCAAAAGCAGAGGGGCTGACAGAGGCTGAGAAGAAGGAGCAGGAGCTTTTGCGCAGACAGTTTATCGCGGATGTGCGGGGGAATCTTGTCGCGCAGTTAAATCAGATCGACATGGTCATGGAGGATGGAAGCATCGAGAATCTGGGGGAGAAGTATGGAGAGAAGAAACGTCTTTCCTAAAGAAAATGAACAGGAGCTGCGCCGGAGACATAAAGGTCTGCGGGAGCAGATGACAAAAGCGCAGAGGGAGGAGGCCGGTCGTCACATCTGCGAAAGGCTTCTTAGCGCGTCGTGGTATGACGCGTGCACATGGATTTACGGTTATTATCCGTTGGGCGCGGAGGCTGACTGCCTGTGGTTTTTAGAACGCGCGCTTGCAGATCACAAGCATGTGGCACTGCCGCGCGTGGCAGCATGCGGGGCTGATGCAGATTGCCGCATGGATTTTTATGAAATCGCTTCCACAAAGCAGGTCAGGCGCGGGCATTTTGGCGTCTTAGAGCCGCTTGAAGCCTGCATCCTGACAGCTAGGGAGGATGCGGTTGTACTTGTCCCCGGCGTTGTGTTTGACCGGAGAGGAAACCGCTATGGCTACGGAAAGGGTTATTATGACCGGTATTTTTCCAGATTTCCGAAGCTGTTTAAAATAGGAGTCGCCTATGAGCACCAGTTGGAGGAGGCTCTTTTGGTCAAAGATACCGATGTGCGCATGGACGGCATCTATACGGAGCAGGGATGCTATTTTGGATAGAAGGAGAATGGGCAGCGTATGGAAATATTAGAAATCTGTAAACATGCAAAAGAAGCGGGCAGACGTCTGGGAACACTGGATACCGATACGAAAAACCGCGCCATTCTCACGGCGGCAGATTTATTGCTGAAAGAGACGGAGGTTATCCTCGCGGCAAATGAAAAAGACCTTGCGCGCGGCAGAGCGGCGGGGCTTACGGAAGGGCTTTTGGATCGTCTGCGGTTGGATGAGGCAAGGCTTTGCCAGATGGCGGAGGGAATGCGAAAGGTGGCGGATTTGGACGACCCGGTCGGAGAGGTGTTGTCTATGAACACACGTCCGAATGGTCTTAAAATCGGAAAAAAGCGCGTGCCGCTGGGGGTTGTCGGTATGATCTACGAGGCACGTCCCAACGTGACGACCGATGCATTTGCGCTTTGCCTTAAAACGGGAAATGCAGTGATCTTAAAGGGCGGAAGCGATGCGCTTGCGTCGAATCAGGCGATTGTTGTTGTTTTAAAACAGGCGCTTGCGCAGGAGGGCGTTCCTGCGGATGCCGTTTCTTTCATCAACGCCACAGATCGGGAGACGACGGAACAATTTATGCGGATGAACGCGTATGTGGATGTTTTGATCCCAAGAGGCGGCGCGGGACTGATCCGTGCGGTCGTCGAGCGTGCGACGATCCCTGTGATTGAGACGGGAACCGGCAACTGTCATATTTTTGTGGACGAGGCGTCCGATATTTCCATGGCAGTTCGCATTATCTGCAATGCGAAGACACAGCGTGTGAGCGTGTGCAATGCCTGTGAATCGCTTGTCGTGCATGAGAGGATTCTGGATAAGCTGCTGCCTGCGCTTGCAGGAAAGCTTTGGGAGAGCGGCGTTGTGATTTCTGCCGACGAGCCTTCTTTTGCAGTACTTGAGGCGGTAAGCACAGGGGCTGTAAGAGAGCGGTCACTCCTTAAGCGGGCAACGGAGGAGGACTTTCAGACGGAATATTTGGATTATGCTATTTCCGTAAAGACAGCCTCGTCCATTGACGAGGCAATTTCCCATATCAACCGTTATAATACCGGTCATTCGGAGGCGATCGTCACGGAAAACGAGCAGCATGCAGAACAGTTTTTGCAGGAGATTGACGCGGCGTGCGTCTATGTCAACGCGTCGACACGTTTTTCGGACGGTCTGGAATTTGGGCTTGGCGCGGAAATCGGAATCAGCACGCAAAAGCTTCATGCGCGAGGTCCTATGGGGCTTGAGGCGCTGACCGGTACAAAGTATATCATTTACGGAAATGGGCAGGTGCGCGCGTGAGTGGGAAGAAAGGCAGCATAAAAATATGTGCGTGAAGAAAATGATAAGTACAGCGCTTGTCATGGGTCTGCTGCTGTGTGTTTCTGCGTGCGGCGGTCCGCCGCAGGAGCCGATGGAAGCCATTTATACAGATGAAAAGCAGCTTGGGAGCTATTACAGCAGCTATGAGCTTTCGGATTTGACACAGGAGATCACAGACAGCGGTATTTCAGGTGTTTATGAGGATTTAAACGGCATGGTGATGCTCTGGAACTATGAGGTTCCAGAGGAGCTTGCTTTGGATATTCACTATAAGATGCGGGTGCTAAGCGGCAGGGCAAAGCTGATCATGGTAGACCCGGAGGGCGAGATCACAACGATTGCAGAGCTTTCGGGCGGCGTGACCGCAGATGCGCTTAAGGCACAGTCGTTTTCCATGCATCCGGGGCTGTATCGCTTAAAGCTTGTGGGAATGGACGATGCAGAGGCAGAAGTTGAAATAGAAGTGGAGGAGGGCGCCTTTATTGGCGCCAAATAAAGAACAGAGAGCTATGAAGAAGAAATTGGAAATAGAAATCATCGATAAAAAGCAGATACCGGAGCATGAGCCGGAGCGTCAGTATTATTATATGGAGCTTGCAAAGCAATACGTTTCGCAGCTCTCGGCAAAGAAGGGGGAGGCGCTTACCTTTCATGTCACGACCTTCGGGTGTCAGATGAATGTTGAACACAAGATAGACTAAACCCGCATAAATAAAGGAAAAATGAAGAACCGAGCATATGAGAATCACTTAAAGGCTCGGTTCTTTTTGATGATTGCTGTTTCTCAACGGTATAGAAATATGTGCGTTAGTCCGTTTTTGAATGTGATCTCCTCCGGGCGTCCGTTTCGGATCACGATCTTTTCAATCACAAGGTTCAGAAAGTCGTGCATTGTTTCATTTCCGACAAGCGGCGCGAAGTCACTATAAACAATATGTTCTCCAGACTGGATCCGGTGCGCAAGCAGGAAAGAAGAAGCGGACTTGATGAAGGACAGTTCACCGGCGTTCGTGGAAAACGTTGCTTCGGACAATTCCTTCAGCCGGTTTTGGGCGCTGATCCGATCTGTATCGAGCGCAAGCTTTGTTTCCAGATATTCCTTTTCACTCATGGCATCTTCATCGAACAGATATGCCTTTTTCAGTCTTTCGGCGGCGCGCTCAAGACGGGCGATCTTCTGCTTTAGCTTTTCTGCTTCGCCGGCATCAGAAGCGACGGGGGCAGCAGTCAAGATACTAGGAGCGTAGGAAGGCGCGCCGGCGGCAGGACGACCGGAGAGAAACGAAAAAGTGGCGTCAAGACCTTCCGACGCAATCCCCGCTATGTTTTTAAATGTGGGATCAGAGAGAAGCAGGGATTCCAGTTCTTCGGGTGTCTTAATTTTTGAACGCATATTAGCAGCGCGGACTATACCAGAAATATAATTAAAGATAAAAGGACCAAGTACAACGTCACTGCATCCGGGAGCAGCGCAGGACTGCTTGCGATAGCGGTTACCGCATCGGTAAAGCGAAGGGGCAAAGCCATTTTCACGGGGTTTATCCTGTTTAATGACCTGATACGGAGCGCCACACGCGCCACACATCAAGAGACCAGAAAACGGGTGAATGTATTTCTTTTGGTGTGAAAAGCCGGGTGAACGCTTCCTTGCTGCGTTTTGATCCATAATAGCGTTGCAGCGATCCCACTGTTCCGGTGGTACTAGCGGAGGAAATACGTTTTCACAGTACACCACTTCTTCTTCCGGTTTCTTGCGGCCGCGGGCGCTTTCCCGGTAATTATAACGATAATCGCCGCGGTTCATGGGGTTTCGGATAAAGTCAGAGACGGTCTTTGAAGTCCATTCGCCGCCGCGCTTCGTGGGCACGTTGTGCGTGTTGCAATAGTCACGAACCTTGCAGCTGGAATGTGTTTCCTCGTAAAGGTCATACATGAGCCGGGCGAACACGGCTTCGGTATCGCTGTGTTTCGGAAGCTTTGCTTCATCATCCCAATCCCACCCGAACGGAACGCGGGCACCGTTCCATTGACCGGAAAGCGCACGACCGATCATGACGTCTTTCACACGTTCGCTCGTCAGCTTCCGTTCCAGTTCAGCAAATACAAGAATGATTTTTAGGACAGCTTCACCGATCGCAGAAGAAGTATCAAATTGTTCGTTCAGCGATATAAAGGTAACGTGGTTATACTTAAAATCATCATACATCAGGGAGAAGTCGACGAGGTTTCGGGATATACGGTCAATCTTATATACGAGCACATGGGAGATTTCTCCGGCGCGGACTTTTTTCATCATACGTTCAAAGCCGGGGCGGTTGGTGTTCTTTCCAGATTTCCCGGCATCCTCAAATATTTCTATCCTGTTCTTATCAATGTGCAGGACGTGCTCACAGTAGTTTTTCAATTCCTTTTTCTGAAAAGGAAGGCTGTCCTTGTCGACCTGATAGCCGGTTGAGACACGAACATATAGTGCTACGTCGCCGGTGGCGGAAGCTGTGACAGGAGCAAGCCCGGTTTTTCTCTTAGCAGTATAAGACATAAAATCACACCTCTTAAAAAGGGCGCAAAAATAAGCCCTTTAAAAATTGCGGGCTTATGGTAGAATCCAACTTGTTGAGGGTTAGGTTATCCATAAGCCTTTTTGTTTACGGGGTACAATCTATTTTAAAGCACGGTTGCTACTGTGCTTCAAGCTAACCGATGTGCAGCTGTGATTTCAAAGCGTCCTGCAATACCTGTGAGAAATTAATATTGCGCTCCAATGCGGCAGCATTGAGCCAAGCAGGTAATGTTACAGTGCGATTAACAGAACGATTCACATGAGCTTGACGAATGGACGGCATATATACGTCAACGAGAACAGCTCTCTCGTTAGGGGCTGCCTTGATTTCGGATAGAGGAGTAGGAGAAGGGATTTCCTCACCATCTTCCTCCAATCCATAAAGAACACAGCCGAGAAGTTCCCTTGCTGACAGGAGTGCGTCATCGTCGTTTATGCCACTTGTAGCGCACTTCAAGTCTGGAAAATCAACAGAAATTTCCTGACCCGATTCATAGGCGAAAACTGCGGGGTAAAAATAGCGTTCTACTTTTTTCATGGTATCATCTCCTTAATTTGATGCGTCGGGAGGGCGTCGGGGCTATCTGAATTTTAGCCCCGACTGTTCCTCGATGCGTCTTAGCGTTTTTACCGGGATGTCTTTGTCAGGATGCTTCACTGTAGTACGTCCCTTCTTGGTTGGATGTTTGTATTGGTGGTGGCTACCCTCCACATTTACTTCATACCAGCCATCCGCTTTGAGCATTTTTATAACCTCTCTGGATGAATAACTTTTCATGTATATTCCCTCCTGACATTCTCATATTAACACATATAAAAATATTTGTCAATATAAAAACAAATATTTTTGCATGTGTTTCCATGTAAAAAGCCCACACAAAGGTGAGGGCTTTTTGATGACTGGAGACCAGCCATGTACATAGATCATAGAATGGGGATTGCCGAATCGCCAAGCTTTGGTAGAGTAGGAAAGTTTTTTAGAAATATTTTATTGGTTTGTAGAAACAAACGTTATATCTTTGGATGACCAAAAATCTGGAGTAAAATTAATTTCCAACTCGTTCCAGTTAGAAGGTACTTGGTACGCAATTACACCATTCATTTTCTTGCCGGCAGCTACTGATCCATCAAGCTGACTTTTTCCTTTTGCTTCATCTACTTGCAATCCTACTAAGTCCTGCGTTATCGAATAATCATCGCAGTAGGCTTCAAATGATACAATAGAACTTATCGCGATGTCTGAACTTGAGTTATTTTCAATTTCAAATTCACAAACAAGGAATACATTTCCGTCATTGGGCGTTAAATATTGCGATCCAGAAGATTCTGTGACAGAAACGAGGGTGACTTTAATATTGTTTTGCTCCGCTGTTTCACCAACAGAATAGCTTGTTTTTTCCTCTGGATTATTTTCTGCAACTTCCTGTGAATCAGCGTCTGGCAAACCGTCTACGTTAGAAGTATTCGCGGCATCAGTTGTAGGTGTATCTGCATTTTGATTATCATTGCTACTACTTCCAAATGCTGAAATGATAATAATAGCCACAAGTACTATAACAATCCATTTCCCGATTCCACCCTGCTTCTTGTGGCAAATTGGGCACACCTTTGCGCCCTTTGGAATAATGGATTTACAGTGCTTACATGCTTTAGAGGGTCCTTGTGGAGCCTGTGGCTGCTGATTAAATGATTGTGCTTGGTTGTTTTCCATAACTTTTCCTCTTTTCTTTAGATTTTCAATGCTCGTTGGCATTCATGTTTACTTTATCATACATCTGTAGAAAATTCTACATCTATAATTAAAAAAATATGCAAATAATTTCCAGACATTCCCACAAGCCAATCACAAATATCTCTGATATGATATATAAATGGCAAAAATACTGATCAAACAAGTGATGAAAGAGAAAAATATAAAGGTCAATCGTATTGTCCCGTTTTTATCAATATCACGATCTACGCTTTACAATATCTTGAACGGGCATAAATCGCCGACGATTAATGAATTGGAGGAGATTGCCAAGGCACTAAAAGTACCGATTGAGAGCCTGTACAGCTCCGTATGGAGCAAGAGAGCATAGAAAGTGTCCAGGATTCTGGAATGCTATTGCAATCTACGCATGTCGTGATATAATACAACCATGAAGCGCGCTACCAAACAAAACTACACTCGGAGTGAGGACTACAAAAGAAAATATGGAGGGTGGCACTATGTCAAAAGAGGAGCATATTGAGATAATTGTTGAAGAATTGGGGAGATTAAATAATGAATATTATTTTAAGATTATTTATTGCTTAATACAGTTATATCGAGAAGAGGAGGCTTAGTGCTCCTCTTTTTTTGTTTTTACAAATTCCGCGTAGTCTATCACTTTATCGATTTGTTCTTCGTTCATATCTTGTACAACGTCTACAAGTTGTTGTACTTTTGGTGAAAGGGTAAGAGAGTATAAACTCTTAGCTATTTTTTCTTCATCCTCCCACCCCATAAGATAAGCTGGCGAACATTTTAAAAGATTGGCATATTTTACAACTATATCGTATGGGATACTTTTGATTCCGTTCCCGCTTTCGTAGCGCTGAGCTGTGGCTTCAGTAGAGCCAATATACTCAGCCACTTCTTTTAAGGTAATGTTTTTTGATTTTCTTAATTGTTTTATTCGTTCATTCCAAATCGCCATATAGATACCTCCGTTAATATTAATATACATTTGCATTACACAAAATGCAAGAAAGAATTAGCAAACAATGAAAAAACTTACGAAATATGCAAAAAAATACTTGTAAAAACAAAACAGAAGTAGTATTATGTACTTACGGAAAACGTAAGAAAGGTGGTGTGAAATATGGGATACGTAGTTGACACAGTAGGGTTACGAAAGATGATGGCAGAGAAAAAGATTAATACTACAGAAGAATTTGCAAGAAGAAGTGGAGTGAATAGAAATACGCTTGCAGATGTGCTTAATGGTAAAATCAGACCATCAACATCCGTAATGGATCGAATGATGAGTGCCCTTGATATGTCACCAGAAGTAGCGGGGAAAATTTTTTTTGCTGACGACTTACGTATTGCGTAAGTATTAGGACAAAAAGAACTAGTGCAGCAGTGAGAGAGGAGATGAGTAGAGGATGTTTGAGTGTAATAAAAAAGAAATGCTGCAGATTATTGGAGAAGTAGCAGAAATAGCCTTGAAAGCAGCAGAGGAAAAGGGCTTGACCTTCCGGGAAGCTATGTATTTACCGGAAGCGATCGACGCGAGAATAAAAGACGAGATCAAGAAGATGAACGAACCATTCAGAAGAACCCCGCAGCAGTGAGCAACGGGGCACCCGACTATTCAACTGGCTTTAATTGAGAACAAACCTTTTCGGTAGCGGTCACAACGGCTGTTTTGATTGTCCGACCTTCCAAAGTGACAATATCGGCGTTGTCGAGTTCATCAATTAAAACTTTCCTGAAATAGTCGAAGAATTCATAAAGTTCAGGATCCTTCCTCATAATCACACCCCCTTTCCCGGAAAATATTACCACAAGGGGAATGACACAGCAATATAAACCAAAGTCAAAAAGAAAGGAGATCTAACAAAATGAGTTTAGTTGACGTATTCGGAAGAGAGGACAGAACCGAAGTGAAGTTTTCGGAGTTCTTCGCACTGGTAAAGCAGGCGGCACAGTATGAAATTACTATGAATGCCGTAAATTGCGATGTTCCACACCGCTTCATTCGAGAAGCAATGACCGGAAAGAAAGAAGATGCTCCGAAGGAACCGGAAGCAGTTATGGGCGTTGTGAAAGTAGACTTCGACACGCAAGAGATCAAGAAGGCTTTACAGGAAACCGTAGATCTGGTTGAAGTGAAGCTCGCACAGGCAGAGGACGAAGAGAATCTGGAGCAGGAAACAATAGCCAAAGAGCCGCCGGAAGATGTGTGCGGAGATTGAGGGAAAGTGTTAGGCAGGGATAAGGAGGTACATATTGAGAAAACTGTCAAAAATCATTTTTATTCTGGTGCTTATCGTGCTTACCTTGCGGCTGCTTACGGTGAATGCTGAAGGGATTCCGCCGGAGGAACGGATTGGCGGTGAGCCGTTTCGGGCGGACTGCACGGCATATTGTGATTCCGGCATCACTGCAAGCGGCAAGCCGACAGTCGAGGGGCTAACCCTTGGAGGTGCGCCGGAGTGGATCGGCTGCATGGCAGTGTTGTATGAGGTTGATGCCGACGGTGGCATCGGAGACTTTATTGGACTCTATGAAGTTATGGATACCGGCTGGGGGCGTGACGGAGATGCGCTGCGCGGTGAGACGGTGGATATGTTCAAGGAGGACTATGACGCCTGCATCCAGTGGGGACGCAGGGATGTATACGTACAGATCATAGACGGGAAAGGATGAGAAAGGAAATTATGATGAATAAAGACATACAGGAAACGAATACAGGGGACTGGAACACTGGGAACTGGAACACTGGGGACTGGAACACTGGGAACTGGAACACTGGGGACTGGAACACTGGGGACTGGAACACTGGGAACCGGAACACTGGGAACCGGAACACTGGGGACTGGAACACTGGGAACTGGAACACCGGGGACTGGAACACTGGGGACTGGAACACCGGGAACTGCAACACCGGGGACTGCAACACCGGGAACTGCAACACCGGGGACTGCAACACTGGGGAATTGAACACCGGGGACTGGAACACTGGGGACTGGAACACTGGGAACCGGAACACTGGGGACAGGAACACCGGGGACAGGAACACTGGGGACAGGAACACCGGAAACAGGAACACCGGGGACTACAACACTGGGGACTGGAACACTGGGGACTGGAACAAATCTTCTTTCAATACAGGATGTTTCATGACAAAAGAGCCGAAAATCAGCTTGTTCAACAAACCTTCTGACTGGTCATATCGTGATTGGCTGAAAAGTGATGCAAGATACCTGTTGAATAGCATTCCTAAAAATGTTGTTGCATGGATTTGTTCAGAAGATATGACAGATGAAGAAAAAGCAACATATCCGACACATGAAACAACAGGCGGCTATTTGAAGGTGCTTGATGAATCTGAATGCGGTTCGTTATGGTGGGACGGTTTGTCAGACAACGAAAAAGAAGTCATAAAGGCGATACCAAACTTTGATGCCGAAATCTTCTACCAGTGTACGGGTATCAAGGTAGATAACTGATCCTAAAAGGTGTTGGATGGGAAAGGATGAGAAAGGAGAGCGTTATGTGCAGATTATATGCGATTGATGGTAAGCGACAAAAGGAGGGAGCGTGTATCAATCTCAGAATCCCTCTGGATATTGAGGATCTTAAACTTCTTTCAGAAATAGCAAGAATGAGGCGGGAGTGGCAACGAAAACGGGGTGATACAGCGGATTATTCGGAAGCTGATGAGATTCGCTGGGCTGTGGTTAAACATCTGGATGAATTGAGAGGAGCCAAGAAAAATAGCACCGCAGATACTTTGGAGAGTTCCGGTGCTATCAAGCAGAAATAAATCAATATTTCTGCGTCTATTTTATCACGAAAAAGAGGATTTGAAAAGGTGATTTTATGATTTTTAGGACATGCAGATTGTTGTAAGAGAGTAAGGTTGAAACACCACGGAGCAATCCGAAAAGAAGCAGTTCATGCGGCAATTTATATCACGAGTAAAGCCATGATAACCCTCCGGGTTGATCTCGGAGGGAAAGGAGGTATATTCGTTTCATTCATAGAAATTGAAATGCATAGTGTCCAGTGAGGCACATGCGATTTTGTGCCACGAAAGGAGCATAGAGCGAGGAAAGATGGGAGTAAAATGTGAGATTTATCGTGATTCTATGCAGAATTACAAAAAATACGGAATACCAAAGGCACAGCTTATTATAGCGGATGTGCCGTATAACATCGGAAAAAATATGTATGGTTCAAGCCCCCTGTGGTATGTGGGAGGAGACAATAAAAATGGAGAAAGCAGGCTTGCCGGGAAAGCTGCCTTTTATTCCGATTTCAATTTCAATTTATATGAGTTTTTTTCATTTTTCCAGCAAGATGTTAAAGAAAGAACCAAAAGAAAAAGGAAAAGCACCGTGCATGATTGTATTTTGTGCATTCCAGCAGATACCGACCATGTTAAGTGCGGCAAGGAAGCATGGATTTAAAAATTACATTCACCTGACATTCTGCAAGAAGTCATCCGCGCAGGCTCTGAAAGCAAATATGAGGATTGCAGGTGCAACGGAGCACGCACTTATCCTGTACCGCAACAAACTGCCAAAGTTTAATAACAATGGGAAAATGATACTTGACTGGATGATGTGGGAGCGGGATGAGCATGAAAAGTATCCGAAGATACATCCAACACAAAAACCGGTATGCTTATTGAAAAAGCTGATAGAGATATTCACGGATGAAGGGGACATTGTAATTGATCCGTGCTGTGGAAGCGCAAGCACACTTAGAGCCGCGTTGGAATCTGGCAGACCAAGTTATGGCTTTGAGATACACAGGGGTTTCTATACAAGGGCAAAGAATGAAATGCTTGTGGAAAATTATGGGGAAGTGTCAATGAGGATGGAAGATGCTGTCACTGGACAGCAGAATATTTTTGATTTGCTGGAGTAGAGAAGAGGGTAGAAGTTTTGGAATGTAGCGTAATCAGAGTGAGTTCAGTTTTGAATGAGTGGATGGATTGCGTGTTTGTGCTAAGAAAAGATGCACAGGAATAGGGAGGAGAAATGATAGACGGAAAACTGATCGTGGACAACTTTGCCGGAGGGGGCGGGGCGTCCACGGGGATAGAACTGGCAACGGGAATCAGCGTTGACATAGCCATTAATCACGATCCTGAAGCAATCAGGATGCATAAAACAAACCATCCGAGTGCGAAACATTATTGCGAGTCGGTGTGGGATGTAGATCCTGTTAAGGTCTGCGAAGGGCGTCCTGTGGCATTGGCATGGTTCTCACCGGACTGCAAGCATTTTTCCAAGGCAAAAGGAGGAAAGCCGAAAGACAAGAAAATACGGGGGCTTGCGTGGGTGGCACTGCGGTGGGCGGGGCTTGTGAGACCGGAAGTGATCATGCTTGAGAATGTCGAGGAATTTAAGACATGGGGACCGCTGAACAGACGACACAGACCAGTTAAAGCAAAGAAGGGGATGACATTCAAAAAGTTTATTCATCAGCTCGAAAGATTAGGGTATAACGTGGAATACCGGGAGCTGGTGGCGGCGGATTATGGAGCACCGACTATGCGTAAAAGATTTTTTCTGATTGCCCGGTGTGATGGTAAGCCGATTGCATGGCCAAAACCTACACACGCGCCGGTGGACAGCGAAGCGGTAAAACAAGGATTGTTGCAGCCATATGTTGGAGCATATACACAGATAGATTTTTCCCTTCCATGTCCGAGCATATTTGACACGGCAGAGGAGATCAAAGAGAAGTACGGAATCCGCGCGGTGCGTCCGCTTGCACCTAAGACAATGGAGCGAATTGCCAGGGGTTTGAAAAAGTTTGTTCTGGAGAAGCAGGAGCCTTTTATCGTGCAGGTAAACCATAGCGGGAGCAGTTGGAATTACTGTAAGAGTATGGATGAGCCCCTTGCCGTTATTACGGCAAAACATGGATTTGGGATCGTTGAGCCATATATTGTACAGATAGGACAGACCGGATTTTCAGCAGATCGGAGCAAAGATGTGAGAGAACCACTGTCAACTGTCGTTAGTAAGAATGAGCATTGCTTGATTGAAACAACGGTTGCGCCAGCACTGATACAGTATCATTCAGAGACGCGTAGCGGTGAAGTGAGGGGGCAACAGTTGCAGGAACCGGTTATGACGCTTGATGGATCGAACAGATATGCGCTCGTGGCATCGTTTTTGCAAAAATACTACGGAGGAGGCTATGCAGGATGTGGAGCAGAAGCGGGCGATCCTCTGCCAACAGTTACATCAGTTGACCATAACAGTCTGTGTGCGGCGACACTCATACAGATGAACAACCATTGTGACGGGAGAGACATGGAAGATCCGTTACCGACCATTACGGCAGGGGACGGACACTTCGGCGAGGTAAGGGCATTTTTGATTAAATATTATGGTCAAAGCAAAGGGCAGGATATAAAAGAGCCGCTTGATACAGTAACTGTAAGGGATAGATTTGGTCTTGTTACGATTGCAGGAACAGAGTATCAGATTGTCGATATTGGACTTCGTATGCTTGAACCGAAAGAACTATACGGATGTCAGGGATTTCCAGACGATTACATAATTGATTGGGATTATACAGGCAATACATGTCCAAGGAGCGAGCAGGTGCGGCGCTGTGGTAATGCAGTATGCCCGCCGATTCCTGCGGCACTTGTAAGGGCGAATCTGCCGGAGCTGTGCCGCTACGAGAGAAGAAAGAATATGCAGATTAATCAAGAGCAGACAGGACAGCTTCGCTTTGCATAAGGAGGGGGAATAAAAGAATGTACGACGTTTTAAAGCTACATGACGAGATGCTGGAACTGGAAAATAATATCCATGGAAAAGTGGAAGAATTGGCACATTACAGAAGCTTGTTAAGCTGTATGAATTATGAAGTTGTACTCAAAGTAGTAAATGGGGTTCTAGCGGACATCATAGACGAAGTGGAGAGGTACAAGGAGTTTATTGAAGAAAAGGAGAAGTGAGATGACGGAGCAGGAAGCAATTAAGGAGATTAAGAGGTGGAGTAGGATTCTAATGAGTGCAGGAAAGGAATGTACTGAGGTGACAGCAGAAGCGCAAGACATGGCAGTTCAAGCTTTGGAAGATATTCAGAAGTACCGGACGATCGGTACAGTAGAGGAGTGCAGGACAGCAATGGAAATGCAGATACCAAAGAAACCGATGTATGAAGGAGACTGTTGCGATGATTGTGGCAATCTGATATATGACACATGGATTTGTCCGAATTGCGGAGAGCGCTATGAGGTCGATTACGATGACTATGATTTTTGCCCGAATTGCGGACAAGCCATAGATTGGAGTGTTGTAGATTGAGTAAGGATATTTCAACTATTTTTACCAAAGAAAAAAAACGAACGCTGCGGAAGAAAAGGCTACTTCGGATTTAAGAGAGAAAAGGAAACTGTAATCACACCAAAAGATTATGGGGTGTTTTTACAGAAAAGTAAGTACAAGAAATGAAATTGGATATGAGAGTGGAAAATTATAGGGAGGGATGATATGAGCAGGATAACGAAGTGCATCTGTGACGGATGCGGGAAAGAAATCGAAAAGGATCCGATTGCGATTTTTGCCGATCATGTGGATGCCGAGTCCATGGATTTCGTGGGTGTGCATTGGACGGACGGAAAAGACTACTGTGAGAGTTGCATAAGGAAGGTTATCGAGTTTGTGAAAAATCTTCCCAAAAGCATTGCAAGTGCACCAGATCCACATTCAGAAGCTACGACAAAAAGTGATTCCAAGAAGCCAACAATCAGAGAGCTTCTGGAAGCGGGAAAGTCAACCGAGGAGATCATGCAGATTACCGGAAGCAAAAAATCTTCCATTAACCAGATACGTTATCAGATGGCAAAAGAGAGGTTGGAAGCGGGAGAAAGTCCTGTGCCAGAAGTTACAGAGGAGAAAACTGTCAAGTGCAGTGAAGTCATTAAAACCTGCGAATATGCTGGAAAGACATTGGGAAAACCAACGTGTGATTATGCCATTATTGTCGGGCACAGCAGAGGCTGTCCGCCGGAGCAATGTACGCAGTATAAGCGGAGAAAAGGAAAGTAGAATGGAGGGAAGTATGGAGAGATTAAGCAAAAGATTTAAAGAGCATTGTGTTGAAAGTCAAGGATTTTTATACAATCCTAATTTCACAGCAGACGAACTGTTGCATATTATTAGGCTTCTTGATTTAGAGGAGCAGGGCTTGCTTTTAAGGTGCCGTGTAAAGTGGGAGGCCGGGTGTATTACTACCATGAAGAAATTGAAGAGGTATTTCCCATTGAAATTTCAACAATACATATTTCTGATATGGGAAACGGAGAAAAGGTATTTCAATTTGATGGCGCATTTTATAATTCTGACGGAGATGTTGAATTTGATTATGAATTTGATTTAGAAGAGTTTGGAGAAACCATATTCCTCACGATGGAGGAAGCGGAGAAAGAGCTAAAAAACAGAAAGTGCGAAGAAATGCAGTGGCTTACATGGAAGAACGTGAAAGAATGGGGAGAAATCCAGTGCCCAATGCTCGGAGACAAATGTGTTATGACATATTATCGGGAAGATGAACCATGTTATTACTCATACACTGCACCATTTGTGCAGGATGGGGAGATATACTACTATAGATTTGATCATGATGAAGGATGCTGGGACGAGAGTACATACTGCATTGAGAATATAGGGAGGGAGACTGGGGGTAATATGAACAGAAAAGAGACAACAAAGTTTTTAAGTGACCTTCTTATACACAAGAGATTTGGCAGGAGTAGATACTGGGCGCAGGAGGTATCGCTTGATTATGGCACAAGGGAAGTAAAGCGTGTTGATTTTATGGAGTTTCAGCCTGCAGGCGTGGTAAAGGTCAGCGGAATAGAAAAGGGGATCTTCATCTCATACGAGGTGAAGAGCTGTAAGGCAGATTATAACAGCGGATTTGGTAAGAACTTTGAAACAGAGAAAAACTATCTTGTAATGTCAATGCAACTGTATAAGGAACTGCGGACAGAAATACCACACAATGTAGGGGTGATCTGTCCGGTTCCGGTGGTCAGGGAGATTCTGGAAGAATTTGAGGACCCGACACAGCTTGATGCGGAGGTGTCGTGGGATATGAAAGTGGTAAAACCAGCGATAACGACAGAAAGAAAGAGATCAATGACAGAGCTGCTTTTCTGTATGTTACGGTCAGGGCATTAAAAACGATTAAGGAGTGTGCTATATGAAGATTCCAAAGGAAATAAGAGAAAAGATAGAGCAAAGGATACAGTTGGATGATGAGTTAACAGAATGGTTTGCAGAAAACCTAGATATAGAGGGATGCGATCATAGATGTGCATTTATAGCTGACAAAGCAAAGGGAGAGGAACAGGATGACGGAGAATATTGTGACCAAAGACAGATTATCGATGATTGGTTCTCTGGGGAATACTACTGGGAAATGGATAATGGAAAGTACTTGTGCATGAATTTTGAGATTCGTTAAAGGAGCGTGCTATATGGGAGAGATAAAAAGATTGCCCGAATGTGAGGAATTAGTGATGTCGATTGTTTGGAGCAGTGAAACACCACAGAGCCTAAAGACGATATTGGTAGACGTAAATGCCAGACATGGTAAGGAGTGGAAACCGCAGACGGTATCAACGATATTATGTCGTCTGGTCAAAAAAGGCTTTTTAAGTATGTACCGGAAGGGCAGGTATTGCTATTATGTGCCGCTGATCAAGCAGGAGGAGTATTGCGAAAGTCAGCTTCGGCGCATGGCAGATATGTTTTTTGCTGGAGACCTGAAGGGACTGGGGAAGTTTGCGCAGGGATTACAGGGGAAGAACTAAGGTGCTTTAAAGAATTAGGCAGGTAAAAAGAAAGGGAGATTACAGTATGAAAGGAAAAATGAATTTGCCATTGAAGGATTTCTTGACGCTGGTAGGACCAGCGCTGGTTTTACATATTATCGAAGAGGAAGGAGAAGAACCGCTTTTCAATGATAAAGCTGGAAAGATCAGAGATTTCGAAGATTTACTGAATCGTGAAGTGAAATTCATTGAGCCAACAGCAGATACCGGGAACACGGAGAGATTTATATTAAGAATATGGATATATAAGGGGGCTGAATGATGACAGTAAATGATTTTTTAAAAATGATAACGAACCCGGACAGGATCAAAATTGTAAAGGGGAAAGAAGTTCTCTTCGTAGGATATAAGGGAGATTTATTTTACGAACCCGCTACGAACATTTCACCGGAAGTTTTGGAATCAAAAATGGAATCTTTCCAAATAGAACCGGAAATCAGGGCGAAGGACTGGGAAAAATACGGGTTAATGGCTCCATTGCAACCAGAGCAGACACCAGAGTATAAATTTTCAGACTTGGAAATGAGATTGTATTACAAAATCTGTATTTAGGGTAGTTATTTTCGGGAAAGGAGAACAGAGCATGAAAGGACAGAACACGCCACAGATGGAAGAACCAGCAAAGAAGAAACCACGCCGCAGAGCTGTAGACCCAAAGACCGGACTTACAGTATTTGAACCGAACACGGTTTATTTCAATGATTATTTGGCAGTATACATAGGCGCAAAGTGGTGGGAAGTAAAGAACAGTCTCTATGATGCGGGATATCAGGTTTCGGAAGTGAGCCGGTATCGTGATAGTCTTATAAACGACTTCAACAAAATTTGCGCAGAAAATAACTACCGCGGAATTATCTAAATAGAAAAAGGGGGATCTAACAATGAGTGACGTTGTGAAACGAGATATTTACGGACTAATCGACAAGGAACTGGAAGCAGCAAACAAGAAATTCCCGCTTTTCAATTCTACACATGAAGCCTTCGCGGTAATCCTGGAAGAAGCAGAGGAAGCAAAGGAAGAAGCGGAAAAACTTGATATTTATATGAATAATTTCTGGGACGGAGCAAGGGAGAATCACGATTCAGAGACACTGCGGAAAGAATTAACAGATATTTACACAACTGCAATCAATCTGGCAGTGGAAGCAATACAAACGGCAGCCATGGCGCGAAAGGGAATTATAAGCAGTAGAGATATTCGGGATGTCGATCAATATCTATCAGAGGGAGAAAGGCGGGGCGAATTATGAACCAAAGAAAAGCAATCGAAGCCGCACTGGCAGAAATGGGAATCACAAACGAAGCACAATTAAATGACGCGATTAAGAGCATGAAGCCACTTAACCTGTCTTTAATGGCAGAACGGCAGCAGGAAAGGAAGGCGAGCTAATGGACCTTAAAGGAAATCAGGTAATAGCCGTTGATTTTGACGGGACACTTTGCAAGCAGGCATGGCCGGAGATCGGAGAAGAAAACGGGATTCTGATTGAACACCTGAAAGCGCAGCAGGAAACAGGCGCCCGCCTGATCTTATGGACCAACAGAGAAGGCGACCTCCTAGAAGAAGCGGTGGACTGGTGCAAATCCCACGGACTGACATTCGACACGGTGAACGCGAACCTCCCGGAACTGATCGACCTGTATAAAAATGATTGCAGGAAGATCAACGCTGACATTTACATAGACGACAAGGCAGTAAACCCAGTACCGTACAGACACGCAGCCGGAATGTTCGGGTTCAATCCTTATGCGAACCCAATCGACAAAGCGGAATTTGAGAAAAGGCGATCTAACCGGAAATAGAAAAATCACGGAGAAGCAAAGGAGAACAGATAAAGAACAAATGTTCTAAAAATGAAAGCCCGGACGCGAAAATAAAAGCGGCCGGGCAATTCAGCAACAGGAAGAAGACGGCAGCAGTTGAACAGACTTTCTTCTTATTATATAAGGAATTTTCCTTTCCCGTCCTTGTAATGGGTATTAGTAAATCAACGAAGTATATATTTTTATATTTTATGATCTGGATCCATAGGGGAAGGTGAGAAGGGAAAGGCGGGGAAAATGAAAAGAAAGACATTCGATAATTACGACTATGAAGAAGCGTTCCAAGTAGATCTGGATCGCGATATACAGAAGAAGGCAAGAAAGAATTTTGAGAAGGAACACACGCTGCAGATTTCAGACTATGAAGAACAGTGGAAAGAGCAGCAGGAGAAATTACAGGAATGGGAACTGGAGCGCCTACTAAAAGAGGGAAAGGTGAAAAGTCTTTACAGGACAAGCACCACGAAGGCGAAGAACATTCAAAGCAGATCAGAGTTACTAGAAGCGCAGATATACCCGTCATTTTGCCACAAGGCAGACGTTCCACGCGCAAAGAAGGGCAGAGAAAGCAAACATTCACAGAAGAACCTAAACGACAAAAATTCAAGACGCTATTTTATACGCGTTGCAAATATAAACTTCGGGGAAAATGATCTATGGTGCACGTTTACATGGGACAAAGATCACATTCCGAGAGACGAAGAAGCGGCCGATCGGGATATAGCGAACTTTATTCGCAAAATCAATTATAGACAGAAAAAGGCAGGTCGTGAGAATATCAAGTATTTAATTATTCCGGTAGTAGAAGGAGCCGAACACCCACACGTTCACATTATCATGACGGGGCAGGGGATAAACCGAGACGAATTAGAAGGATTATGGACAAAGGGAGAAAGATCGAACACCCGCCGCATAAAGCCAGACAAAGATTTTCTTCTATCCGGTGTTGCTACATACATGACAAACAACCGGAAGGGAAAGAGAAGATGGAGAGGTTCAAAGAACCTCGTAAAACCGAAGGAACCTACCAGAAGTTATTCAAAATTCAAGAAAAGGACCGTTGAACGTATGGTCCGCGATCACGAAACATTAAAAGCAGAAATGGAAAAGGCCTATCAGGGTTATAAATTCCTTGATGCCGAAGTGAAATACAACGGAGTTACGGCGGCCTTTTACATATACGCACGCATGGTACGGAATTGAAAAGAAGGGAGAAAAGGAAAATGAATCTTGCAAACATGAAGCGTTCAGAAACAACGGAGCAAATACGGCTTATGAACTGGGCCAGAACGAACGAAGCATTTATACCGGAATTAAGACTGCTTTACCACATCCCAAACGAGGGGAAGCGGACAAACGGAGGGATAATAAAGGCAGCCGGAATGAGAAAGGGTGTGCCAGATTTATGCCTTCCGGTAGGACGACATGGGTTTCATGGTCTGTATATTGAAATGAAATTTGCAGACGGAAAAACCACGAAAGAGCAGAATGCGTTTATTAAAGCATTGCAGGAGCAGGGGAACAAGGTAATTATTGCATATAGTGCAGAGCAGGCGCGCGAAGTGATCAGAAATTATTTGTCCAGAGCGGCAGGTTTTAATCTGGTGAACTGCGAAGAAGCACCAAAGTCAAGAGATTATTGCGAAGGCGTACCGGTAGACTGGGCACCGTGTTCAAAGTGTGAATTTTTCAAAGAAAACAAAGAAAGGGGGAGCTGAGGGTGGCGCACATAGACGAAGATACAAAGAAAATAGTAAAAGCAATTGTTCACGGTGATAAGAAACGGCAGATCCGCAGGAAGAAAGGGAGACATACAGAATTTGACATAAAGGCGGAAGAAGCGATCAGAGCAGCACAGCAGGAACTCCCACTTGACGGAATGGACAGAGAAGCAAGACGTCACATAACAGAAAAGATTTATACAAGCCTGCTATATAACATACCATGGGAATTGTTGGGGGAAACATATTGTTCAAGAAGGCTGTTCTATGAATACAGAATGGAGTTTTGCTATCTGATCGCGGTGAACATGGGAATTATAGAGCCAGAGGGCAGCAGTTGACATCGTAAGAAGTTGAAACCATATGGCAGCAGTGGAACAAAAACAGGTAAGAAACGATCGTACTGTTCGGATAGAATGAAAGAAGGTGAGACAGTGGCGAAAGAATGGACGAATGGATTTTATACGTCGAAACAGTGGAGAAAGACAAGGGATGCGTACTATCGCATACAGTGCGGGAAGTGCGAACGCTGCATGGCAGAAGTTATGAATGGAGTACGAAGAGTAGAAGATATTCAGTCGGGGATAATCGTTCACCACAAAAAAGAATTGACACCGGAGAACATACACGATCCAGCGGTGGCACTATCCTTCGATAACTTGGAACTGTTATGCGAGGAACATCACAACAGGCACCACAAGGCTAAGGCAAAGCGATACACATTCGACGCAAAAGGAAATTTGATCGAAAGCAAATAAAAATATTTTTCCATTCCACGGACCCCACCCCCCGGTATTTCCATTTCTGGACTTCCAAAGAGAACCGAGGGAGTGAGGTACAAAAAACCCTGCAAGTCGCGCGCACATAGAAGGGGGGTAAAATATGCCGGAAAATACAACGACAACGCAAGAGAAAACTAAAAAAAGAACAAATTATCTGACAGAAGCGAGAATAAAGAAAGAGAAAGAAAAACTTTCTGAAATGTTTGCAGGAATAGAAGACGAGGATCGGAGAACACTTGTAAATGCAGTGATTGACGAAGCGGCATTTTTAAAAGTTGCACTTCTGCAGGCAAAGACAGAATTGAAAAAAGAAGGACTGACAACCGAAACAAAAAATGCTTCACAGAAATTCATAAAAGCACACCCTTCGACGGCGATTTATGAAAAATACGCGCGTCAATATACGCAAATAATCAACCAGTTGATCGAATATTTACCGCCAAAAGAAAAGAAAAAAGTATCAAAATTAGCGGCACTAAGAGATGGATAGGCAGGAGAAGAAACAGAAAAATTATATTTTTGAATACCACGACGCAATCGCATCGGGACGTATTCAGGCAGGTAAATGGATCAAAAAGATATATAGAATTCTGGTTGAGGGTATAAAAAATAGGGAATGGGTTTTCGACCAAAAGAAAGCAAACAAGGCGATCAAGTTCATAGAGAACTACTGTCACCATTCGGAAGGAAGAAACGACCTTCTAAAGTTGGAATTATGGCAGAAGGCAATCGTTTCAGCGATATTTGGTATTTTGGATAAAAATACCGGCTATCGGCAATTTAGGGAAGTTTTTCTGGTAGTGGCACGAAAGAACGGAAAAACATTATTCGCCGCTGCGATCATGGCGTACATGGCATATGTTGACGGGGAATACGGTGCGAAACTGTACTGTCTAGCCCCGAAGCTGGAGCAGGCTGATCTTGCCTATGATGCATTTTATCAGATTGTGCAGCAGGATGAAGAACTTTCCGAGATTAGCAAGAAACGCCGTTCAGATATTTACGTTTGGGAGTTTAACACAACCATAAAGAAGATCGCATTCAACTCTAAAAAGTCCGACGGTTTCAACCCGCACTTTGTTTTAAACGACGAGATGGAAGCATGGCCGGGCGATCAGGGATTGAAGCAATACGACGTTATGGCGTCAGCACTGGGGGCAAGAAAACAGCCGCTTATATTATCCACATCGACGGCAGGCTATGAGAACGACGGCATTTACGATGAACTGATGAAGCGATCAACGGCGTTCCTGAAAAGCAGAGGAAAGGAGGACGTAGAAAAGCGTCTCCTTCCGTTCTTGTTTATCATTGACGATGTGGAGAAGTGGGACAGTCGCGAAGAATTGGAGAAGTCAAACCCAAACTTAGGTGTTTCTGTATCGTGGGAATACTACAAAGACAAGATCGCAGTTGCAAAAAAGTCGCTTGCAGCAAAAGCGGAGTTCTTAACGAAGTTTTGCAATATCAAACAAAATTCTTCCATTGCATGGCTTGATTATGTGGACGTAGAAAAG
This sequence comes from Roseburia sp., assembly GCA_019421345.1. Lineage (GTDB taxonomy): Bacteria > Bacillota > Clostridia > Lachnospirales > Lachnospiraceae > Roseburia. The sequence goes on from JAHZFL010000003.1 coordinate 83,535, forward strand.
GCAGCAGGACAGCATTTCACCCTTGAGGACTTCCGAGGGTGTTATTGCGTAGCAGGGATTGACCTTTCCAGAACAACGGATCTTACAGCGGCTTCACTCATTATCGAGAAAGATGGGAAGAATTTTGTTATTACAAAATTCTTTATGCCGCAGGAACGCTTCAAAGTGGCGATTAATGAAGAAAATGTTCCGTACAACATTTTTGAACAGCAAGGATTCTTGAAAATATCCGGGGAACATCAGGTGGACTACAAAGACGTATTTAACTGGTTTATGGAACTTGTGAAGGTTTACAAGATCAAGCCGCTAAAAGTAGGATATGACCGTTATTGCGCGGGCTATCTGGTGCAGGAAATGAAAGAAGCAGGATTTCATATGGACGACGTATACCAGGGAACGAACCTTACACCGGTATTACATACATTTGAAGGAGATCTGAAAGACGGCGCATACTGCCTGGGAGAAAATAACCTTCTTAAGGCACATCTTTTGAATGTGGCAGTTGATATTAACATAAACGACAGCCGCATGAAACCGGTAAAACTGGAAAAGCGCGCACACATAGATGGAGCAGTGTCAATATTCGATGCATTGGCAGTAAAAATGAAATTCCATAAAGAGGTTGGGAGACAACTTGCGAACATGACATAAAAGAGGGCTTGTGCCTTCTTTTTTGCGTTTAGAAAATAGGTCAGAATTTCGCGATCTTTTTTTATACGATTGAATCATGGAAATGTAACAGAGCAGGGAGGTGAAGAAGAACGGGAATTATAAGAGAGTTTATAAATTACAGGCGTTTTAAGTATAGCCCGATCTTCACGATCCGCGGAGAGTATTCAACTGGGGGAGGTCTGGACGATAGCGATATTATCGGAGCCATTGAAAATTGCATAGCGGTAAACGTGGCAAAGCTAATGCCGCAGGTTGTAAGAAAAGACGCCAGCGGAATGACGATCAAAGACGACTATTTAGCCCGCATTCTTTCTTTGCGGTGGGCGCCGGAGCTATCTGCATATGACGCACTTTACAAAATAGCGGCGACGTTAATTAGAAAATCAAATGCGTTTGCAGTTGTGATGTATAACGAGGATTTCACGAGGGTAAAACAGATTATACCGATTACGGTATCTTCCTTTCGGATATATGAAGATGATGACGAAAATATATTATTCCGTTTTACATGGGACTATGACGGGAAGATATATGTTTTGCCTTACCAGAATGTAATACATATTCGAGCACGATTCAGTAAAAAACGTTTTATCGGAACGCCGCCGGATCAGGCGATACAAACAACGCTTGAATTACTGGATGCCACTGGGCAGGTATTAAAAAACACAGTAAAAAAATCGGCAAATCTGAAAGGCTACTTGAAATATAACAACTTCGCAGACGATGAAGAGCTTAAAAAGAAAGTCAGAGAATTTCAAGAAGCATATATGAGTGCCGAAAACGACGGTGGCATGGCAGGGATTGACAATACGATGGAGTTTCACGAGATCACGCAGAGAACACCAAACGTCCCGACGATGCAAAGCCAGTATTTACGCGATAACCTGTATCGTTATTATAACGTGAATGAAAACATTCTGATGTCAAAATTTACGGAAGCGGAATGGAATTCGTTCTATGAAAGTGTGATAGAACCGATTGCCATGCAGCTATCCCTTGAATTTACATTCAAGTTATTAACAGAACGTGAACGGGGATTCGGAAACAAGATCATTTTCAATTCTAACAGGCTACAGTATGCGACGTTGCAGACAAGAGCAACGATAGGCTCTACATTGTACGACCGCGGCATCATCACGATCAATGAATACAGGGAATTGATGTATTATGAGCCAATCGACGATGGAGATGTAAGAATGGTAAGCCTAAACTATGTAAAAGCAGACGATCAGAGCCTTTACCAGACAGGACAGACAAACGGCGGCGCAGGTCCGGGATATGGATCGGGAGAGTCGACGGAAGCAGGTGAGGGGCAGCAGGCGGCGACAGCAATTCAAATTTTGAGAATGTTCGTGCCGGTAACTATGAAAGGCGGTGAAAAAGAAAATGCAGACACTAAAAGGATTTAGTTTCAAAAACCAGACGGCGACAAGCGCAGATTTGTATTTTTATGGCGACATTGTTTCCGACTGGTGGGGAGCATGGCAGGACGAAGACCAGTACCCGGACGCGATCAAGAATTTTCTTTCAGAACAGGAAGGAAAGGACTTGAATGTTTACATTAATTCCGGCGGCGGTTCTGTATTTGCTGGAATTGCAATTTACAACATGCTCAAACGACACGCAGTAAAAGCAAACGTGAAAGTCTATGTCGACGGCTTGGCGGGTTCGATCGCTTCAATTCTTGCATTTGCAGGAAGCGAACCGCCGGAAATTCCTGCAAACGCCTTTTTGATGATACATAACCCGTGGAGTTATTGCGAAGGCAACGCGGCAGAAATGCGAAAAATGGCGGATGATCTTGAGCAAATCAGAACAGGGATTTTGAACGTTTACGCCGAACACCTAAAAGAAGGTGTGACAATCGACCAGATCGGAGAACTTATGGATGCTGAAACATGGTTGAACGGGGAGCAGGCGGAACAGTATTTCAACGTGAAGACAACCGAAGCGAAGGAATACGCGGCAGCAGTAGGGGACTACATGAAGAAAGCACACTGCAAGTTCCCGGAAAAATTAAAGGTTGCAAAGGTCGGATCTGATCCAGAGCAGAAGACGACAGAAGAAGTGGTCACAAGAAAAAGACAGGAGATCCGAGATCTCACAGTCAAAGCAATTATGGAAGGAGTATAAGGCATATGAAGTATGAAGAACTTGTAAAAATGGGAGTAAAAGACTTAAAAGCGAGACTAAAGGATTTGCACACACAAGCACAGGTAGCAGCAGGAACAGACCTTGACGCGCTTCTGGAAGAAGCAACAACAATCAACGGTATTCTGGACGACGTAAAGAACCGGGAGAAGTTGGCCGGTATCGCAAAAGACGCAGAGGGCGGCGAAGAACCGACCAGTGGCGAAAACGGAGAGGAAGTAAAGGACAAGATCAGAGAGCAGCGCGGACAGAATTTGAAAAACGGGAAGGATGTCAAGTTTTCCGCGAAGAAAACAATTGGCGTAAATAACGCCCTTTCCGTTAGTCAGACTGTAACACCGGCACACAGCGCAAGCGACGTAAAGGAGACATTCAACGACGTTTCTTCGCTTGTGGATCGTGTAACGTCCATCCCATTAAATGGCGGAGAGACATACCAGAGGGGATATGTAAAATCTTACGGCGATGGAGCAGGAGGAAGCGCAGAAGGAGCGGACTATAATGCGACAGAACCGGTTTTTGGTTATGTGACGATTGAAAAACAGAAGATCACAGCATACACAGAAGAACCGGAAGAAATGATCAAGCTTCCGAACGCAGATTATGACGGTATAGTAGAAGGATCAGTGACAAAGGCAATCCGTCGATACATGAGCCGACAGATTCTGATTGGAGACGGAACTTCCGGGAAGTTCAAAGGAATTTTCCATAATCCAAGCGAAGAAAAAGATCAGGTTATTAATCCGGCAACCGATCTTTCTATGACAACGATTGATGACGCGACACTTGATGAAATTATTTATTCGTTTGGCGGAAATGAAGATGTGGAAGATGCAGCAGTTTTAGTACTGAACAAAAAGGATCTCAAAGCATTTGCAAAGCTTAGAGACAAGCAGGGGCGCAAGATTTACACCATTGTAAACCATGGAAACACAGGAACGATCGATGGCGTTCCTTACGTTATCAATTCCGCATGCGGAGCAGTTACCGACGCGCAGACACAAGCAGACGTTTATTGTATGGCATACGGACCCTTAAGTAGTTACGAAATGGCGATCTTTTCTGATATTGATGCAAGGAAGTCCGTTGATTTCAAATTCAAGCAGGGTCAGATCGCATACCGTGCGGACATTTTCGCCGGAGGAGCAGTGGCAGCCTATAACGGATTCCTTAGAGTGAAACGCCCGAAGACAGCGGCAGCATCAGCGCCGGGCAAGCAATAACAGGAAAGGCGGCGGCTTATGACAATTGATGAGTTGAAGGCGGCCGCAAAGTTAAGAGCACGGAAAATGTCAACGGACGAACTGGACGATGACGTTTTCCGTTATGTTGACTTTGTACTGGCAGACCTAAAAAGAATAGGGGTTGCAGAAGAATACTTACAGTCTCCAGAAGACCCATTGATCATTGAAGCGGTTTTAACTTACGTTAGGGCAAATTATAGCATAGATGGGAATCACGAACGGCTAATGAACAGTTACAACATGATATTGACGAAAATAAAGGGCGGTGAGTACAGATCGACGCAGTTATAACATTGGTAGATCAAGGGGAAACAAGAGAAGATGACGTGAAAACGAAAGTATTCGCAACAGTGAAACCGATCGGACGCGATGAATATGTGGCAGCAGGAGAAAAGGGCATGAAGGCACGTTATATGTTCGAGGTATTCGGAAATGAATACACAGGTCAAGACGTCGTTATGTACGGCTCGGAGCGCTTGACAGTTTATCGGACGTATGGACCGAAGGAAAACGATAAGATCGAAGTGTATGCCGGTCAGAGAGTGGGGAACAGATGATGGGTATAAAGGTTGATGAGCTTGCGCGGGAATTGGTACAGGGGCTTAGTGAGTATTCGCAGGAAGTAGCGGATGAGATCAAAAAAGCAACCGATGCAGTGGCGGAAGAAGCCGTTCGGGAACTGAAAATCACAAGCCCAGTTTTAACTGGGTCTTATGCGAAAGGGTGGGCAAAAAAGAATGCTTATGAGAGCAAGAGCTCCAAAAGGAACACGGTTTACAACAAAACCGACTATCAGTTGACACACCTTCTCGAAAAGGGGCACGTAGGGCGCAATGGACGTAGAGTAAAAGCAATTGAGCACATTCGCCCGGTAGAAGAAAAAGCCGTGGCAGATTTTGAAGAAAAGGTGAGAGGAGCAATCGGTGGGTGATGACATTTGAAGAAATTATAAAGCGTGCCGAAGGTTTAGGACTTCCGATCGCGCAAAATCAATTCACAGCAACAAACAAAAAACCGGTACCAGATCCACCGTTTCTTGTGTACCTTTTCGCGGAAAGGCAGCGGGGTGACGATACCAAAAACCGAATCCGGGAGATCGAAGGATCATTGGAACTTTACACAGAGAGAAAACCGGACTTTGAACTTGAAAACCAAATTGAAGAAGAAGTTCTGTTTGATGTTGAGTTTCGGAAGTATCAGACGCAGATACCAAAGGAAGATATGACACAAACAGCCTATGATTTCACAATTACACAGAAAAAGTGAAGGGAGAAAAATATGGACAGAATTATACTTGGAAGCGCTGATGTATATATTAAAGATTTTGATGGTTCTAAAGTGCCTGCGGTTGCGGATATTTGCAAAAGCGAAAACTTAATGGCTTATATTTCGGGAGGCGCTTCCGTAGAATATAAGCCATCGTTTTACACGGCAAAGGATGATACTGGGAAAAAGAGTAAAACGATTGTTACAGAAGAAGAAGTGACATTAAAAACAGGAATTATGACATTCGACGGAAACAAGTTCAAATATCTATGCGATACAGCAAGAGTAACAGAAGACAAGCCAAAGAAGCGGCGGACTGTAAAGATCGGCGGTATCGCAAACAGACAGGGAACGCGCTATGTGATTTGCCTCCACCATAAAGATCCTGTTGATGGCGATATTTGGATGATGATTGTCGGGAATAACAAAGCAGGGTTTACGATTTCCTTTGAGAAAGACAAAGAAACCGTCGTGGATGAAGAAATTACAGCGCTTCCAATGGATGATGAAGGTACGCTTCTGATCTATGAGGAAGAAATGCAGGAAAGCGAAGTCGCAGGAGAAGCAAGCGTGACACCAGGGGGACCAAAGCCAGCAAGCGGGGCATAACAAAGAAACGGAATAGCTATCGTTATAGGGCAGAAAGGAGAAAAACATGGCGAATGTAAACTTTGATTTTAATAAGGTGAAGCGTTCTTTTATGACCGCGACACTGAAAGACAATAGAAGGATCGTTGTAAAAATGCCGATGAAAAAGACCTTTGAAAAATTGACAGCATTGCAGGAGATAGACACAGAAAGCATGACGGCAGAAGATGCTATGGACACAATGGGCGGTCTTTGTGCAGAGATTCTTTCCAACAATATGACAAGGGAAAGGGTGACGGTGCAGGAGATTACAGAAAACTACGACATCGAAGAAATGGAAGCACTGATCGATGCTTACATGGAGTTTGCCGGCGGCGTAAAGAACGACCCAAATTAAAAATCCCCTTCTATCCAGGAGGGGATAATGAGGGGGTGTATTATAAAACACTCACACGCGGAGAAAAACTGGTGATCGACTACACCGGTTTGAATATATGGCAGGTGCAAGAACTGGACCTTGATCTATACCTTTTCTTCATGCGCGAAGCGTTTATTCATGAAATGAACCAGACAAAAGAAGGCAGAGAATACCTTGAAAATTGCTGGAGAATTTCACAAACAGAACCGGACCGAAAGGCCATTCGCGAGAAGTTCAAGCGAAGGGGCGGTGAATAGTAGGTGGCAGCAAGCACTATAAAAGGAATTACAATCGAGATTGGCGGCGACACTACGAAATTAGACAAAGCTCTTTCTGGTGTCAATAAACAGTCGCGTGATCTACAGAGGGAATTAAAAGAAGTCGAAAAAGGCTTGAAACTGGATCCGAAGAACACAGAACTGTTGGCACAGAAGCAGACGTTGCTAAAAGAAGCGGTGGCCGCTACTTCTGAAAAACTGGATGTACTGAAAACAGCTGAAGCACAGGTTCAGAAGCAGTTTAAAAACGGAGAAGTTTCAGAGGAACAGTACAGAGCATTACAAAGGGAAATTATAAAGACAGAATCGGATCTAAAAAGCCTGAAAAAGGCTGCAGAAGACGGTAATTCTGTACTTGAAAAAGTTGGTGAGATCACTGGAAAGATTGGTGAAAAGTCCGAAGCACTGGGGAAGAAACTTCTTCCAGTAACTGGAGCAATCGTAGGGATTGGGGCAGCTTCGACCGCTGCATTTAATGAGCTGGACGCTGGATATGATACGATCATCACGAAAACGGGCGCTTCCGGGGATGCGTTAGAAAGCTTACAGGGCAGCATGGACGCTGTTTTTTCTTCACTTCCAACAGAAGCAGAAACGGCCGGAATTGCGATTGGTGAGGTAAACACCCGATTTGGGGCAACCGGAAAGGTACTTGAAGACCTTTCTTCAAAGTTTATTCAGTTTTCGGAAATCAACGGAACTGACCTAAACGGAGCAATAGACAGCGTAGACGCCATTATGACAAAATTTGGTGTTGACAGCAGCTACACGGGCGAGGTGCTGGGTCTTCTTACAAAAGCAGGGCAGGACACGGGAATTTCCATGGATGCGCTGCAGAATACACTACAGACCAATGGCGCCATATTAAAGGAAATGGGGCTAGATCTTACGTCTTCGGTAAACTTACTTGCACAGTTTGAATCGAACGGTGTAGATGCCACAACAGCGCTTGCAGGATTGAAGAAGGCGCAGCAGAACGCGACGGCAGACGGAAAGAACCTGAAAGACGCACTAGGCGAAACAATCGAGAAGATTAAAAACGCAAGTGACGAAACGAAAGCGCTACAGATAGCAACGGAACTTTTCGGAAAAAAGGGTGCCGCCGAAATGACACAGGCAATTAGGGAAGGCAGGCTTTCTGTTGAGGATCTTTCTGGAGCTTTATCGGATTACGGAAACGTAGTAGAAGACACATTCAACGCGACATTGGATCCACCGGATCAGGCGAAGGTTGCACTTAACAATTTGAAAGTAGCAGGTGCGGATCTTGGAAACACATTAATGCAGACCCTAGCGCCTATTTTGGAGCGTGTCGTGGAGAAGGTAAAGGACTTCACGCAATGGTTTAAGAACCTAAGTGACACACAGAAAGAAACGATCATAAAGATCGGCGCGGTTGTGGCGGCGATTGGACCGGCATTGATTATTTTTGGGAAACTTTCGTCAGGGGTATCTGGAGCAATCAGTGTATTTTCAAAGCTTTCCGGGACATTTAAAACGGCAGGAACAGCGGGGAAAGGATTGTGGGCTGTTTTATCGGCAAATCCGATCGGCGCAGTCGTGGCGGCTGTGGCGGCGCTTGTCGCCGGTTTCGTGCTGATGTATCAGAAGTGCGAATGGTTTCGGGAAATGGTAAATGAAGCTTTCGCACAGATCAAAACAAGTGTTTCAGAAACAATCGAGAAAATAAAACCGATCTTGCAGCAGTTAGGGGAAAGCTTTAAAAATTTACTGGAGCAATTAAAACCGGTGTTTCAGTTCATTATAACCTATGTTATGGGGATGATACAGGGAGCGCTTTCAGCCCTACAGCCACTTATATCAGCAGTAAAAAATGCAATTGATTTTGTGAGCAATATCATAAGTGCATTCATGGCATTATTTCGTGGGGATTTAGACGGATTTGCAAATTACATAAGTGCAGCAGTGCAAAATCTGATTGAATATGTAAAAAATATTATTTTGTCATGGGTAAATTTGATAATCACATTTTTTCAAAGCTTTGGTGTAGATGTAAAGCAAATTTTCTCTGATATTTGGTCTGGAATCAAGACGATTTTTGCGAATGTTGGAACATGGTTCGGTGATAGATTCCGTGAAGCATATACGGCAATCACAACGATTTTTGCATCAGTGGGACAGTGGTTTGGGCAGCGTTGGCTTGATATACAAAATGCTCTTTCCAATGTGGCGAGCTGGTTTCTTACGATATTTACGAATGCCTACACAAATGTGACGAATGCGTTTGCATCAGTGGGACAGTGGTTCGGTCAGCGCTGGCTTGATATACAAAATGCTCTTTCCAGCGTAGCGGATTGGTTTGGGGCGCAGTTTCAAAATGCATGGGAGAATATAAAAAGAGCATTTGCAAATGTGGGGGAGTTTTTCGGAGGTATCTGGAATAACATAAAGCAACAATTTACAAATGTTGGAACAAATATTGGAAATGCGATAGGCGGAGCGTTCAAGTCGGCAATGAACTCTGTACTTATCACAGTGGAAAATGCCGTAAATCGGGGAATTGGATTTATAAATAGTGCAATCGGAGTGATTAATAAAATACCGGGCGTTTCCGTTGGAAGCATAGGAGCAGTATCGCTACCGAGGTTGGCAAAGGGCGGAGTACTAAAGAATGGTCAAGCGATCATGGCAGAAGCAGGACCGGAGCTGATTTCCATGGTAAACGGACAGGCGATTGTTACACCACTCACACAAACAGCGAGGAACACAGCAATGCAGGCGACAGGTCAGAGCAGCGGTTATAATCAGACAATCAATATTTATTCGCCCAAAGCACTTTCGCCCTATGAGGTGGCAAGGCAGACGAAGAACCAGACGCAGAAGATGGTATCGGCAATGCAAAGGAGATAAGGGATGAACAGGCGCATTATTTGCACAAATGAAAATAATATTGCAGTACGATTTGATTACGATTTTTCACCGTTCTTTCTAAAGTCTGTAGAGGGCATATACGGTATATCAGCAAACGTGACAACATCGGAAAACACGACTATTGACGGTTCCACCTATCAGGGAAGTACTGCAAAGGAAAGAAATATTGTAATTACTGCGCAAATGGAAGGAGATTACAAGGAAAACCGCAATTTTTTGTATCGGGTTTTTAAGTTGAAAAGTAGTGGAGTGTTTACATACATGGAGGATGGAGACACAAAACAGATCGAGTACAAGGTGGAAAGCATAGAGATAGAGGAATCTGGAGTGGTGCGCGATATTACAATTTCCCTTATCTGCCCAAAGCCATTCTTTGAGGATCTGGAAGATGTGGAAGTCGTCATGGCGTCTTGGGTGGATGATCTGGAGTTCCCTGTTTGTTTCCCAGAAGAAGGGATTGAGTTCGGTCATCGAGAAGCAAACCTTGTGAAAGAAATAGAGAATAATACGGGGGCTGATAATATTGGAATAATGGCAGTTATCCGCGCGGATGGACCTGTAAAAAATCCGGCGATTCATCATGCAGAGACAGAAGAATATACAAAGCTGGAAATGGCATTGGAAAGCGGTCAGATTATAGTTGTCACAACCGGGCAGGATAAGAAGAAGGCATGGCTCTTAGAAGGCGTAAGCCAATCAGAGATAGAAGAAAAGGGGTATGATGCACTGCTCAAAGAGAAGGGAACAAACATCAATGAGTATCTATCGGAGGGGTCAAGGTTTATCCAACTACAGCACGGAAAAAATACAATCACTTACACAGCAGAAATGGGAGCAAATTACATGAGTGTTTCGATATTCTACAGACTGTTATATTTGGGGGTGTAGTATGGAGATTTGGGTTTATGACAGGGAAATGCGGCTACAGGGAGTGATCGAAAATCAAACGTCGTTGATATGGTCCAGAAAGTTGTATACCGCAGGAAAATTTGAGATACACGCTCCGGCAACAAGGGAAAATCTGGAGTTACTGCAACCGGGCAATATCATTACAAAAGGCGATAAAAAGGAAGCAGCAGTGATTCGAGGAATGGAGAATGAAGAAAGCACTGTACTAAACGAAATAATCAGAACAGGATATTTCATGCCCATTTATTTTAGTGACCGTTTAACAGGTCCTATGTTCAATTTTAGCGGAACAGCGGAAGCTGCGTTATATAAGTTAGCGCATACGCCGGAAGCAATACCGCGGATGACATGGGCAGATTTGCAGGGATATGAAGAAAAGGTGGAATTTCAGGCAACTTACAAAAATACGCTTTCACACATGGAAAAGATTGCAAGGGGAGCCGGGCTGGGGTTTCGGGTAGTACCAGACTTTGGAAAAAAAACATTGATATTTGAAGTTTTCAAAGGAAAGGACAGGACCGCAGGGCAGAAAGTAAGTGCAAGAGTTATATTTTCAGAAACGTATAACAACTTAAACCGGGCAAAATACACATACAATGATGAACTGTATAAAACAAGGGTAATTGTAGGAGGAGCAGGCGAAGGGACGGCGCGTGTTTATGTTACGGTAGGCGGTGGAACAGGGCTTGATCTAAGGGAAGTATTTCTGGACGCAAAAGACATAAACCAAGAAAAATTGACGCAGGAGCAATACATTGAAGCGCTAAAAACAAGAGGTAAGGAGTATTTAACAACGTCATGTCAAATCGCAGAGTGTTTTGAGGGTGAAGCGGAAGCAGAGGTAAACTTCATCTACAAGAAAGATTATGACCTAGGGGATATTGTAACGATCGAAAAGAAGGGGTGGAACATATCAACCGATTTACGAATAACAGAATTGCAGGAAGTTTATGAATACGGAGGGATGTATGTTGTGCCAACTTTTGGAGATGCTTTGCCGGAAGTTATAAAGTGGGATGATTAGGAAAGGGGAACGAAATGGTTATTGGATATTTTTACAATTCAGTAGAGGGGGACAGAAAATATAATGGAAATTCTGTAAATCAGAGTAAGCGCCCATTTTACAAAGACGGGGTTTTTGCTGGACATTTGGAAGTTACCGCAAAAAGCGGAGGAATGGCGGTTATTGTCGCAGGAGGGGAAAAGACCGGATTTGCATGGATAAATGCACACACCATACAAAACACGACGCCGCTGACTTTGGACATATCACAGGCAAGCGGTACGCTCAATCGCATTGATCGTGTTGTGCTGCGAAATGACGAAACGGAAAGGAAACCTTCCATTTATGTTTTAGAAGGGGCGTTTTCTTCTGCGCCTGTCGCGCCGGAACTTACAAACACGGATTCCATACAGGAAAAGTGCCTTGCGCAAATCTATGTAAAAGCAGGAGCGGTAGAAATCACGCAGGCAGATATTACAGACACAAGAACCGATCCGAATCTTTGCGGTCTTGTAGCATCACAGATACAAGAACTGGATTTTTCGCAGTGGAAAAAACAATTTGATTCCTATTTTGAGCAATTCAAAGAGAATCAAGAAACGGAGTGGAATGAATGGTTTGACAGTATAAAGGGAAATTTATCGGAGGATGCGGCAGGAAATTTACAAAATCAGATTGATGAAAACCGCGAACTATCCAAGCAGTATACAGATCAAAAAGTAGGACAACTGATAAATGGCGCGCCAGAGACACTAGACACATTAAAAGAAGTAGCAGATGCGATCGAACAAAATAAAAATGTGGTAGATGCCTTAAACGCCGCAATCGGAACAAAGGCAGACAGTAATCATTCACATGCGTGGGGGTCTCTTCCTGGAACCCCTTCCACATTTCCACCTGCGCCGCATACGCACGATTATCTTCCGCATTCAGGTGGAACAATAAATGGAAATTTAGCAGTAATAGGAAACTTGTCATGTGATAAATACTTTACAGCAACTCCAGATAAAACAATGGTTTTTGAGACCGGGGGCTTCATGAATCTTCAGGTTGGTCAGTCAGCGCAGGTGAGAAACCAGAGTGATACCGGCTGGGCGGCGATCTCAGCTAGAGAATTTGTTCAACAGTCATCCAAAAGATATAAGGAAAATATCGAGGAAATGACGGAGGAATATGCAAAAAAGCTTCTTGAGTTGCGTCCGGTCTCTTACGATTACAAAAATAAAGAAGATGGCGTTGGTTGCTATGGACTGATCGCGGAGGAGGTTGATGCGGTCGAAAGCTATCCGGTGTTTTACAACGATGATCATGCTCCTGAGGGCATCGACTATTCAAAATTTGTTCCGCAAATCATCAAGCTACTGCAAATATATGAGCGGGAGATCAGGGAGCTAAAGAACCGATAGCGAAAGGAGATCAGATGGAACATACGATGGCGAGAGAACCGCCGTATCATTACAGATATTAAAATATAATGAGGGAGGGACAGATGAAAGACCTGTTGATACAGACCTATTCCGTTGCACTGCCTATTCTGCTTGGGTACATGGTGTGGCTGTTAAAGACGCAGAAAAAAGATAAAGATGCTAATACAAAGGGTACGATGCTTCTGTTGCGTGTGGCACTGATCGAATATCACGCAAAGTACACCGCGATCGGCAGCATACCGTCCTATGCGTATGAGAACTTCTGCGAGATGTACGAAGCATACCGGGCTATGGGAGGCAATGGAATGGTCGTAAAAATGAAACTGGAGATTGATGATCTCAATTTGAAAAGGAAAGAAGAGGTAGAAAAATGAAACTGAAAAAGATTAATTGGATTGTACGTATCAAGAACAAGGCTTTTTGGGTAGCGCTTATTCCGGCGGTGCTCATGCTGATCCAGATGCTCGCTGCGGTGTTCGGGTATGATCTGAACCTGGGCGATCTGGGCGACAAGCTGCTTGCAGTTGTTAATTCGTTATTTGTCGTGCTTGCGATTCTGGGAATCGTGACAGACCCGACAACGGAGGGCGTGGCAGACAGCGAGAGAGCGCTTACATATGAGAAGCCGAAGAAAGCAGAGGAGGTACAGTAATATGAGAATCGGATTAAACGCAGGACACACGTTAAACGGACCGGGAAGCGGAGCAGTCGGGGTACTGACTGAAAGCGTTGAGACACGCCGCATCGTACAGGCGATCACACCGATGCTTCAGGCGGCAGGGGTTGAGGTGGTCGATTGTACGGTAGACAAGGCGGCATCCCAGAGTGCATACCTGAAGGAAGTTGTAAAACTGGCGAACAGGCAGGACTTAGACTGGTTTATCAGTTTCCATTTGAACAATGATGCTGCCAAAAAGGGAAAAGGCGTGGAAGCATATACATACCAGGGAAGACAGTACCCTGACGCTGTGGAGGTTTGTGAGCAGATCGCCGCGTGCGGCTTTAAGAACCGCGGCGTAAAAGAGGGAAGCGGCTTATACGTCATTAAAAAGACAAAAGCTAAGTCAATTTTGTTTGAGATTTGCTTTGTCAACGAGCCGGATGCATCCACCTACCAGAGACAGTTTGACGAGATCTGTAAAGCAATCGTGTACGGCTTGGCGGATTACGTTGGTGCCGTCACAAAGCCGGAGCCGCCAAGTGCACTGCCGGAGAAGAATCAGTATGTGCGCGTGAAGTGCGACAATCTGTCTGTAAGAAGCAAGCCAAGCTGGGCAGATGATGCCGTATGCGGAACGGTTAGAAAGAACGAGGTGTTCACGATCAGTGAAGGACCAATCACCGTTGGCAACGGAAAGATGTACAGGCTTAAATCAGGTGTGTACATCACCGCTGCGGAGGAATATGTGGAAACATATGAGAAGTAAGAGCGGAAAGCCGGTGGAGAAATCTGTCGGCTTTTTTCATGAGAAATAATCACCGGAATAAGTAGAATAGTTGAAGTCAGTATGCTATAATCAGATTGTTACCGCCTCCTAGACAGGTAAGGAAGGGAGGTGCTTGCTATGGAATTTATTATATCCTTTATGGTCGCTGTTGCGGCTGGTGTGGTTTGCCACTGCATCAACAAATGGTTAGATGGCGATAAATAGTCGGTAACTAGCCTGTGGGGTTAAGCCTTCCCACTCCAAAAATAGGAATAGAAAAACCCGAAGGTCTTGTACACCTCCGGGTTTTTTGTCGCCGCTCACTATGGAACAACTATATCCTTTATTGCCTACTGGCATTATAACATATGCAAAATCAGATTGCAATATTCACTACAGAAATATATTAACATATGTCGATATATTTATTGACATATATCGACATATGTATTATACTAAAGGTAGTTAAGAGAGATACTTAACAAATACATGGGCAAGCATAGAAAGGAGAAAGAATGGAAGAAGATATGACAGACAAGCAGATGGAAGTTATCTTAAATTTGGTAGCCGATAAATTCAGCAAGTGCAAAGACATGGACGAGGTCACAAAAGCCGTGCAGGAGATAAGAAACATGGCAAAAAAAGAAAAGCCTAGTGAATAGGCTCTGGGGAAACAGAAAGGGCGGCGGACTTGCCAAAGCCGCCCAAACTGCATTATTATTATAGACCATTTGGCAAGGAAAAGGAAGAAGGAAATTACACAAATAGAAGGAAAGAGACGGGATAAATGGATGACAAGAGCAAAAAGCGGAGATTTCGACCAGATACGCTACCAAAGCGAATATAATAAAAAGAATTATGACCGTATAGAAATTAAGGTACAAAAAGGAAAAAAAGAAATTGTAAAGGCGGCGGCAACGGCGGCGGGGCAAAGTGTAAATGAGTACATCTGTCAGGCGATCAATGAAAGAATGGAAAATGACAGGTAACAAAGAAAACCTACGGATATGGAAAGCGAAATTGTAGTATTCATTAATTGATTTTCGCAAATCCCTATGGTATATTAAAATTTGCTATATTTTTCAAATAGGAGAAAATAAAAATAATGGATAAAGATTTAAGAAAGAAACTGGAAAAGATAGATATTAACGGACCGGCGCCGCTAGAAGAACCGGAACGTCAGTATTACTTCATGGAGAAATGCAGAAAATATGTGAAAGAAAAGTCGGAAGAACTGGGACGACCATTAACCGCGTGTTCGAGGGCTTTCGGGTGTCAGATGAATGCGAGAGATTCCGAGAAGCTGGTCGGAATCCTTGAATATATCGGCTACACGGAAACCGAGAGCGAGGAGGCGGATTTTGTTATTTACAATACCTGTACAGTGCGTGAGAATGCGAATAACAAGGTTTATGGCAGACTTGGCGTATTGCAGAACTATAAAAAGAAAAATCCGTACATGATGATCGGACTGTGCGGCTGTATGATGCAGGAGCCGTCAGTGGTAGAGAAGCTAAAAGAGAGCTATCGTTTTGTCGATTTGATTTTTGGCACGCATAATATTTATAAGTTTGCGGAGCTGATCGTCACGGCGATGGAATCGGGTTCGATGACGATTGATATTTGGAAGGAGACGGATCAAATTGTGGAGGACCTTCCGGTTGAGCGGAAGTATTCCTTTAAGTCCGGTGTCAACATTATGTTTGGCTGCAATAATTTTTGCAGCTATTGTATCGTTCCATATGTGCGCGGACGTGAGAGAAGCCGAGAGCCGAGAGAGATCCTGCGGGAAATCGAGGCGCTTGCGGCAGATGGGGTTGTCGAGGTCATGCTGCTTGGGCAGAATGTGAATTCTTATGGCAGGGGTCTTGAACAGCCGATGTCGTTTGCGCAGCTTTTGCAGGAGATCGAGCAGGTGGAAGGTCTGGAGCGGATTCGTTTTATGACCCCTCACCCAAAGGATTTATCCGATGAGCTGATTGAGGTCATGGGGCGCTCCAAAAAAATCTGTAAACACCTGCATCTGCCCTTACAGTCGGGAAGCAGCCGTATATTAAAGCTGATGAACCGTCATTATGATAAGGAGCATTATCTGGCGCTTGTGGACAAAATTCGCGCCTCCGTGCCGGATATTGCATTGACGACAGATATTATTGTGGGATTTCCGGGAGAGACGGAGGAGGATTTTTTAGAGACGCTTGAGGTTGTAAGAAAGGTACGCTATGACAGCGCGTTTACTTTTATCTATTCCAAGAGGACCGGAACGCCGGCGGCAGCGATGGAGGAGCAGATACCGGATGAGATCGTAAAGGATCGCTTCAACCGTCTTTTGCAGGAGGTGCAGCGTATTTCCGCGGAGAAGGCGGGCAGACTGACCGGGCAGACGCTTCCCGTGTTGATCGAGGAGATCAATGAGCAGGACGAAACGCTTGTGACCGGACGGCTCAGTAATAACTCTGTGGTGCATCTTCCGGGAACGGCAGAGATGATCGGAAAACTCTATCCGGTAAAGCTTGAGGAATGCAGAGGCTTTTACTATATCGGAAAGGCAGAGGAGACGCCATGTATGCATATATCAAAGGAATCCTGACAGACATCGGGGAGGATGCTGCAGTCGTGGAGGCGGGAGGGATCGGCTATCAGATCCATACCACGGGACAGACGTTTGAACAGCTTCCGCCGATTGGAAGGGAGGTCAGACTTTACACCTATCTGAATGTCAGAGAGGACGCCATGCTTTTGTACGGATTTCTGACTAAGGATGATCTTAAGGTCTTTAAATTGTTGCTTGGTGTGAGCGGAATCGGACCGAAGGGTGCGCTTGCGATTTTATCTGTGATGACGACGGACGACCTGCGCTTTGCAGTGCTTGGCGAGGATGCAAAAGCAATCGCGAAGGCGCCGGGAATCGGCGCTAAGACGGCGCAGCGTCTGATTTTGGAGCTAAAGGATAAATTCTCATTGGAGGATGCGTTTGAGCAGAAGCTTTCACACACGGAGGCAGTTGTTTCAGAAGGTCAGAAATCGGTAAAGAAGGAGGCGATCGAGGCGCTTGTTGCGCTCGGCTATTCCTCCTCGGAGGCGCTTCGTGCGATCGGTGATATTGTGCTTACGGACGAACTGGGCGTGGAGGACATCCTAAAGGCGGCTCTGAAAAATATGGCATTGATGTGAGGGCAAAGGACATGGAGAAACGGGTCATTTCCACCGAGGTACAGGAGGAGGACTTAAAAGTCGAGAAAAATCTCCGGCCGCAGACGCTTGATGATTATATCGGACAGCAGAAGGCAAAGGAGAATTTAAAGATATATATTGAGGCGGCAAAGGCAAGAGAGGAATCCTTAGATCATGTGCTTTTTTACGGACCTCCGGGACTTGGAAAGACAACGCTTGCCGGAATCATCGCAAACGAGATGGGCACGCACATGAAGGTCACATCCGGTCCTGCGATCGGCAAGCCGGGGGAGATGGCGGCAATTCTAAGCAATCTTCAGGAGGGAGATGTGCTTTTTGTCGATGAGATACACCGCCTCAACCGCCAGGTGGAGGAGGTGCTCTATCCGGCAATGGAGGACTACGTCATCGATATTATGATCGGGAAAGGCGCGACGGCGCGCTCCATTCGTCTTGACCTCCCGAAATTTACGCTGGTGGGCGCGACGACACGGGCAGGGCTTTTATCAGCGCCGCTGCGCGACCGCTTCGGCGTCGTGCATCATCTGGAATTTTATACGGTTGAGGAGTTAAGAACGATCATCGTTCATTCCGCGCACACGCTCGGCGTTGAAATTGACGAGGAGGGCGCGTATGAGCTGGCAAGGCGTTCGAGAGGAACTCCCCGTCTGGCGAACCGTCTGTTAAAGCGTGTCCGCGATTTCGCACAGGTAAAGTATGACGGGAAAATCTCAAAGGAGGTAGCGTCCTTTGCGCTTGATCTTCTGGAGGTTGATAAGATGGGGCTGGATCAAAACGACCGCAATATCTTAAAGATGATGATTGAAAAATTTGCGGGCGGTCCGGTAGGACTGGACACGCTTGCGGCGGCAATCGGAGAGGACGCCGGAACGATCGAGGATGTATACGAGCCCTATCTGGTGAAAAACGGTTTTATCAACCGAACGCCAAAGGGAAGGGTCGTGACGGATTTTGCATACCGGCATTTCGGATTGCGCTAAAAGTAGTTGCTTTTCAGGGGTAATACCATTATAATGTACAATATATTGTTAGCAGAAAGACGAATACGGGTACATCTGGTATCTGATCTGGGAGGATACAGGTTATGTCAGAAAAGACAAGCGCTGAGGTGATCATAGGCGGCAAGGTATATACCTTAAGCGGTTACGAAGGAGAAGAATATTTACAGAGGGTTGCTGCCTATATCAATAACAAGATCAACGAATTTAACAGTATGGAAGCGCTCCGACATTTTCCCAGTGACATGAAGGCAATACTTTTGGAGCTCAACATCGCCGATGATTATTTTAAGGCGAAGGCACAGGTGGAGAAGCTGGAGGAGGAGCTGGAGCAGAAGAATAAAGAAATCTATGATTTAAAGCATGATCTGATCTCCAAGCAGCTTCAGGCGGAGAATGACGAAAAGACGGTGCGGGAGCTGGAGCAGAAGAACCGCGATCTGCTGCTGCAAAAAACAAGGCTTGAGGCGGGGCTTAGGGAGGAGACGCCAAAGAAGAAGGCTGTCAAAGCAGAAAGCGGCGGGGAACTCTGAAAAACAGACAACTGAAGGAAAGTGAGAGGGGGACGGAGCGGATGCTTTTTTCGTCCCCTATTTTTCTGGGAAGGATATTGTATGAGAGAGCAGGCAAAAATAAGAGGGCTTGAGGTGTTGGCGCCGGCGGGAAGCTACGAGACGTTTCTTGCAGTGATCCGCGCAGGGGCAGACGCTGTTTATCTGGGCGGGAATCGCTTTGGCGCGCGCGCTTATGCAGATAATTTTAAGGAGGAGGAGCTGCTGCGGGCGATCGACCATGCGCATATCCACGGCAGAAAGGTTTATCTGACGGTAAATACACTCTTAAAGGAGGCTGAGTTCGGGCAGCTTTATGATTATCTGCGTCCTTATTATGAGGCAGGATTAGACGCGGTCATTGTGCAGGATATGGGAGCGCTGACTCTCATCCGTGAGGAGTTTGCGGGCATGGAGCTTCATATCAGTACACAGATGACGGTGACGGGGGCTTACGGCGCAGCGTATATGAAGGAGCTTGGCGCAAGCCGAATCGTCACGGCGCGTGAGCTCTCGCTGGACGAAATCGCGCAGATCCGCAGGGAGGTCGATATTGAAATTGAAACATTTGTGCATGGTGCACTCTGTTATTGTTATTCGGGGCAATGTCTGTTCAGCAGTATGCTGGGAGGACGGAGCGGAAACCGGGGCAAATGTGCCCAGCCGTGCCGTCTGCCCTATGAGGTATACGGTGCAGATAAAAAGAAGCAGTCGGGAAAGGGATCGTTTGTACTAAGTCCGAAGGATCTGTGCGGCGTGGTAGATATTCCGGCGCTTGCAAAAAGCGGCGTGTCGTCTCTTAAAATTGAGGGGCGGATGAAACAGGCAGAATATGCTGCGGGCGTGGTGGCTGTGTACCGCAGCTATGTCGATCGTTATATGGATGCCTTTTTGGAAGCGTGCGAAAGAGGCATGGAGGAGCAGGAGGCACACGCGTTTGCCGGCAGACAGTATCAGGTCACGCAGGAGGATATGCAGCGGCTTTTTGAGCTTGGAAACCGCAGCGGCTTTACCGACGGCTATTACCATAAGAAAAACGGAAAGGATATGATTACTTTCGGTAAGCCGAATCATGCAAGGACAAATGAGGCGCTGCAGGAGGAGATTCGCGGGCGGTATGTGTATGCGAAGGAAGGAAACGCCGAAATAAAAGAAAAAATCAATGGAATCTTAAGACTAAAGAAAGATTCTCCTGCTACAATGGAGGTATCGTCCGGCGGGGTAAGCGTCGCGGTCAGCGGAAGCATCGTGCAGGCGGCGCGCAGTCAGCCGCTTTCCGCGGAAAAGGCGGAGGCATGTATCCGTCAGACGGGAAATACGCCATTTGTATTTGAAAATCTTACGATTGATGCAGCAGAGGACGGGTTTCTTCCCGTGCAGGCGTTAAAGCAACTGCGCAGGGAAGCGCTGGAGAAGCTGGAGACGGCGCTGCTTTCTAAGACAAGGAGAAGCGTCTCCCGGGATATGGCGGAAGGAAAGGATAGAGACTGCGGCAGAGCAGCCGCGCCGCAAAAGTGCGGCAGAGAGCTGTTTATCGCGTCCGTGGAGAACCGCAGACAGGCGGCTGCCGCCTTGGAAAGTGATCTTATCGCTGCTGTTTATTATGACAGCACCTGTTATGGGCGAGAGAAATTGATCGAGGAATTTGGAGACGATGTCGCAGCCGCCCACGAAGCGGGCAAAGAGGCATATCTGATCCTTCCTGCAGTCTTTCGGCGGCATACCGCAGATTTTTACCGGGAGAAGAAGGAGGAGCTTTTGGCGCTTGGTGCGGACGGCATTGTGGTGAAAAGCTATGACGCGGCGGGCTTTGTGCACACAGAGCTTGCAGATCGCCTTCCCGTTATTTTCGACTATAATATTTATACATGGAACGAGCAGGCAAAGCGTGGGCTTTGGAAGCTTGCACCGCTGCGGGATACCGTACCGCTGGAGCTAAACCGCAGGGAAATCCGCGGCAGGGACAATCGGGGCAGTGAGCTTATCATTTACGGATACCTTCCCCTTATGACTTCGGCACAGTGCGTTCATGCAAATACGGCAGGCTGCGATAAAAAGGGCGGACTTTTGTATCTGAAGGACCGATATGGGAAATATTTTCCGGTGAAGAACCAATGCGGCGAGTGCTATAATGTGATCTATAATACGCTGCCGCTCATGCTGTTCGGCACGCATAAAGAGTGTATAGAGGCGGGGATTGCGGCATATCGCCTTTCCTTTACGCTAGAGGATGAGGAGCAGGTACGGGAAATTCTGCATATCTGCAAGCGTTCCTTTCTTTTTGAGCAGGAGGATTTTAAAAAGCTCTATCATGGAGATTATACGAATGGGCATTACAAGCGAGGGGTAGAATAGCTGTATGACAAATTTGATCGTGGAAGTATCCAAATATCTGATGGCAATATTATTTGCCTGTTATACTTATGAATGCTTTTCCGTATTGCGCGGCAGGCTGAAGGAAGAACAGAAAAACGGGATATTCAGGCGTCAGAGGATTTTTATGTATCTGATGCATCTGGACGCCTATCTGGTGGTCTATGCCGTGACAGACGATCCGATGCTTGTTGCCTTTTATATCTTTCAGGTGATTTTTGTGGCGGTGACGATGTCCTGCTATCATCTGCTGTACCAGGGCGCTTCAAAGCTGCTCGTCAATAATATGTGCATGCTGCTCATCATAGGCTTTATCATGCTGACGAGATTATCCTTTGACAAGGCGTTCCGGCAATGTCTGATCGCGCTTGCGGCGACGGTTCTAACGCTCATCGTTCCGTTTTTCATCCACAAGCTTCATTTTTTACGAAAGATGACATGGCTCTATGCCGTGGTGGGAATCGGAGCGCTTGCCGCCGTCGCGGCGTTTGGAGCGACCAGCTACGGTGCGAAGCTCTCGCTTTCGATTGCTGGCGTTTCGGTTCAGCCGAGTGAATTTGTAAAAATTATTTTTGTATTTTTTGTCGCCTGTATGCTATATGAGCAGACGGATTTTAGGAGAGTCCTTATCGCGACGGTTGTCGCGGCAGTGCATGTTCTCTTGCTTGTCGCATCCAGAGATCTGGGCGGAGCGCTGATTTTCTTCGTGACATATCTGGCGATGCTTTATGTCGCGACGCGAAAGTTTTTTTATCTGGCGGGCGGGCTGCTTGCGGGAAGTATCGCCGCAGTAGTCGCTTATCAGCTATTTGCGCATGTACGCGTGCGCGTGCTTGCGTGGTCGGACCCGCTCAGCGTCATTGAGAACGAAGGGTATCAGATCTGTCAGTCGCTGTTTGCGATCGGAACGGGCGGCTGGTTTGGCATGGGGCTTTATCAGGGAATGCCGGAGAAGATACCTGTCGTTGAGCAGGATTTTATCTTTTCCGCGATTTCCGAGGAGCTGGGCGGTATTTTTGCCCTCTGTCTGCTGATGGTCTGCGTCAGTTGCTTTCTGATGTTTGTGAATGTGGCGATGCAGATGAAGGAGCAGTTTTATAAGCTGGTGGCGCTTGGGCTTGGAACGGTATACGGCTTTCAGGTATTTCTTACCGTCGGCGGCGTGACAAAGTTCATCCCGTCTACCGGCGTGACGCTGCCGCTTGTCAGCTACGGAGGAAGCTCACTTCTTGCAACGATGATCATTTTTGCGATTATTCAGGGGTTATATGTTTTAAGACAGGACGAGGGAAAGGGCAATGGAGCAAAACAGACGAAACGAAAAAAAACAGGGCTTGATACAGCGGTTAAAGAACTCTCTTGACCCTTCCGGAAAGCGGAAGCGAAAAAAGGAAAACAGGGAGTTTGCAGTCGTTGCCTACTCTTTTTTGGGCGCATTTTTATGTCTGATGGGATATTTCGTATATTTTCAGTATGCAGAGAGCGAGGAATTTATCAACAGTCCTTATAATAAGCGGCAGGAAATATTTACCAGAAACGTGATCCGCGGAGAGATTTATTCCGGCGACGGCGTGACACTGGCGGAGACTGTGATAGATGAGGAGGGGAATGAGTCGCGTGTCTATCCTTATGGAAGGATTTTTGCGCATGTGGTCGGTTATTCGACGAGAGGAAAGAGCGGAATCGAGGAACTGGCAAATTTTAGTCTGCTGCGCTCGAATCTGTTTTACATGGAGAAGGCGGTCAGTCAGTTGCAAGGGGAGAAAAGTCCGGGCGACAGCGTCACGACGACACTTGATTATGAGCTTCAGCTTCGCGCCTTTGACGCGCTTGGAAAATATGACGGAGCGGTTGTGGTGATGGAGCCGGAAACGGGAAAGATTCTTGCGATGGTCTCAAAGCCTGACTTTGATCCCAACAATATTGCAGAGGAATGGGACGAGATGGTAGATGAGGACAGCGGAAGCTCTGCACTTTTAAATCGTGCGACGCAGGGGCTTTATCCGCCCGGCTCTACCTTTAAGATTTTTACGACGCTGGCGTATATTCGGCAGAATCCCTCGTATGAGGATTATTCCTATCAATGTACGGGACAGTATACTTATGATAATAAGACGATCCACTGCCATAAAAATAAGCGTCACGGAACACAGAGCTTAAAGGAATCATTTGCAAATTCCTGCAATACCTCCTATGCGTCTCTTGGCATGGAGCTTGACATCACGCAGTTTAAGGATATGTGCGACGAGCTTTTGTTTAACCGGGAGCTGCCGATCAGATTCGGCACCTCAAAGAGCAGCTTTGTCCTTGCGGGGACAGATTCTCCGTCTGCGATCATGGAGACCTCGATCGGGCAGGGAAAAACGCTTGTGACCCCGCTTCACATGGCGCTGATCACAAGTGCGATCGCCAATGACGGTGTGCTGATGACACCGTATGTCATTGACCATACGACGGATCATAAGGGAAATCCAGTTGAGCAATATGAGCCGAAGGAATACGGAGCGCTTCTCTCTTATGAGGAGTCTGCGGTTCTTAAGGACTATATGAAGGCGGTTGTTGAGGAGGGTACTGCGAAAAAGCTTGCCAATGACGATTACGAGGTATACGGAAAAACAGGGTCGGCGGAATTTTCTTCAAGCTCCGATGCAAGCCACTCATGGTTTGTCGGCTTTGGGCATAAGGAGGGAACCGCAGATATTGCGATTGCCGTTATCGTTGAGGACTCAGGGGTCGGAAGCGAATATGCGGTGCCGATTGCGCAGGAAATTTTTGATGAATATTATATAGGAGAAGAATAGAAAGGAAAGCTGCGTGAAGCAGTTGCACGGAATGAAAAAAAGTATTATACTGGAAACAAATTCGGCGGCCACACGGGAGGGATTGCGATGATTGAGGCAACGAGTTGTGGCGGTATAGTGATCTTTCGGGGAAAGCTGCTGCTCCTATATAAAAATTACAAAAACAGATATGAGGGCTGGGTGCTGCCGAAGGGAACGGTAGAGGAGGGAGAGGAGTATAAGGACACGGCGATCCGTGAGGTCTATGAGGAGACAGGGGTGCGGGCGTCTATGATCAAATACATCGGAAAAAGCTCCTATTCCTTTACAGCGCCCGACGATACGGTGAAGAAGGAAGTGCACTGGTATCTCATGATGGCGGACAGCTATTACAGTAAGCCGCAGCGAGAGGAATATTTTATGGATTCCGGTTATTACAAGTTTCATGAGGCGTATCACCTGTTAAAATTTGCAAATGAAAAGCAGATAGCAGAAAAGGCATATCATGAATATTTAGAGCTGAGAAGGAGTAATTTGTGGGGAAATCACAAATACTTTTAGGGTACACGGGAGATTTTGGTTGCATGGATGGGAGAGCGGACGTTCATGGTTTGGCATGACAACTTATATGTAGGCAGGAGCATTCTACATAAGACAAAGAAAATTAAGAGGAGTATCTGCCACAATGCAGGAGGGAGCAATATTTATGTGATCACATTAGCGTCTAATGAGCAGAATCTGCTTGATATTATTCCGGCATGGGAACTGCGGCAGAAGGGCTACCCCAAAAGCAGGCTCTATATCGTGGGACTTGCCGGAGGCTATCAGGAGGCGGTGGAAACGGCGGCTGCAATTATCGAAGAAGTCTATCGAAGGACAGGGGGCTTTGCGGTTTCCTGTTATTTAAGAGAAAAACAGTAAGCGGGGAGGGAGGATGTCAGTCGTTATAATAGTATTGAAAATCATTGGAGGTGTCCTGCTGTTCCTCTTAGGCTTTCTCCTTCTGGCGCTGTGTCTCATTTTTTTTGTTCCTGTGCGCTACCGGGTACTTGCAAAGCTTTTGGAGGGGCAGGAGGCGCAGCTTCGGGTACAGGTAAGCTGGCTTTTGCACCTTGTGACCTTTTTCTTTGTGCAGGAGGAGGGAGAGAGCCGGAGCAGTATACGGATATTTGGGATTCGTCTGAAACCGAAAAAGGAAAAGAAAAAAAAGTCGAAGGAACGAAACAATGAGCAACAGGCTTCGCGAGCCACTCTTATGTCAAAAAAGCGCGCGGCAAAGGAAGAAGCGCGAACAGAGGCAGAGCGGGAAAACGAGACAGAGGCAGAGCCGACGGATCGGGAGGAAACCCTTTGGGAGAGTACCAGGGAAGAAACGACGAAGCCATTTGCGGAGGATGAACCAAAGAAAACGGAACGTTTAGGGAAAGCAGCTTTTTTTGAAAGGCAAAAGGCGCTTGGAAGAAGGCTTAAAACGTTGTGCGGGCAGCTTGGGACTTGGAAGGAGCGACTTTTTCGTGAGGAAAATAAAAGCGTGGTTCTTGCGGTGTTCGCAGAGCTTAAATATCTCCTTGGTCATTTCAAGTTCCGAAAACTTATTGCAGATATACAGTTTTGTGCGGGAGACCCGGCGGCAACGGGACAAGCGCTTGGGGTTTTATCCATGCTCCCGTTTCTCTATGGGAAGCAGGTTGCGGTGTTTCCTGATTTTGAGGGAGACGAGGCATATGTCAGAGGCGAGGTGTCCCTCAAAGGGCGGATGCGTGTGATTCATTTTGCCGCTTCGCTGGTGCGTCTTTGGAAAGAGAAAGAGGTGCGCGGTTTTATAAGAGAGCTGCTCGGTTAAGAGAGCGGCGTTCATCACAAAGAAAGGCAGGTCATAGATATGGCAGACAACAGCTTTAATACAACAGTGGAATCTTTATTTAAGGGAATGGACAGCTTTATCACGACAAAAACGGTCGTAGGAGACGCGATCCATGTGGGAGACACGATCATCCTCCCGCTGGTGGATGTGTCCTTTGGCGTAGCGGCGGGAGCATTTTCGCAGGATAAGAAGAATAACGGCGCGGGCGGTATGGGCGGAAAGATTATGCCGAGCGCGGTGCTTGTGATCCAAAACGGCACGACAAAGCTTGTCAATATTAAGAATCAGGACGGAGTAACGAAGATTCTTGACATGATACCGGATTTTGTCAACCGGTTTACCGCAAAGGAGGGCGCATCTGTTTCGGAATCGGACGATGAGGGATCCGGTTCTAAGGAGACAGCGGCAAAGGAGATGGAGGAATTGCTGAAGGATTCTGTAAATCAGGAAGAAAATAAGTAAATAGAAGCGACAGGAAAGCATATATTAATAGGGATATATGCTTTTTTGGTGGTTTTATGAAACGGATCATTGGATTTGCATTGTTTTGTTTCTCGATGGGGATGTTGGTGATGCTGATCATCCATAACCGTTTCTTTGGGTTTCTTCTGATCGTACTCACCATGCTTGCGGGATATTATATTTTTAGCTGTGATTAAAATAATGGGACAAAATAAAGCTGCTCAAAATAGCATGAGCAGCTTTATTTTTAGATAAGAGCGGCTCGCGGAGCGTGTCGCCCGTTGTTTATACCGGCAGATCAAAGCCGAAATAACCGACCGCATTGCGATAGCAGATGCCGGTGACAATTTCCTCCAGCGTGTGATAGTCTGCTGGAAATTCTCCGTTTTCTACCCAGTCGCCGATGAGATTGCAGAGGATTCTGCGGAAATAGTCATGGCGCGTGTAGGAGAGGAAGCTTCTGGAATCTGTGAGCATTCCGACAAAGCCGGAGAGATTTCCGAGGTTTGCAAGAGAGATCATCTGATCTGTCATACCGGTCTTGTGATCATTAAACCACCATGCAGAGCCCTGCTGAATTTTGGCAACCGCAGTGTCATCCTGAAAACAGCCGAGAATCGTGCCGATCGCCTGATTGTCATTCGGGTTCAGGCTGTAGATGATTGTCTTCGGGAGGCTGCCGTCGCGGTTTAAAGCATTCAGGTAATCTGCCATCTCGGAGGATGGGGCATAATTATTGATGCAGTCAAATCCCGTATCAGGTCCCAGCTTTTCAAACATGCGGGTGTTATTGTCGCGCTTGCAGCCATAATGAAGCTGCGATACCCAGCCGCGCTTGGCGTATTCTTTTCCGACAAAAAGAAGGAACGCTGTCTTAAACTCCAGCTCCTCGGCGGGCGTCGGCGCGAAGCCGTCAAGACGTTTTGCGAAAATCTCCTCGATTTTTTCTGCGGATGCAGGACGGTACATGACATAGGAGAGTCCGTGGTCGGAAATACGGCATCCGAGGGAGGCAAAGAAATCCATACGGATGGAAAGTGCCCTGCACAGGTCGGCAAAGGAGCGGATCGCAACACCGGAAACCTCGGATAACTGCGCAAGATAATCGGTATAGGTATCTTTTTCAAGGTTCATTGCTTTATCCGGACGCCATGCGGGAAGCACCTGCACGTCGAAGGTTTCGTCATCCGCAAGCTTTTTGTGCCACTCTAACGTATCGATCGGATCGTCTGTCGTACAGATCAGCGTCACATTCGATTGGCGGATGAGATTGCGGGCACTCATGGAAGGATCGGCCAGACGTTGATTGCACAGCTCCCATACCTCCTCTGCCGTTGATCGATTCAATACGCCGTGATAATCAAAATATTTCTGAAGCTCCAGATGGCTCCAGTGAAAGAGCGGGTTGCCGATCGCCTTGCCGAGCACCTCGGCCCACTTAAAAAATTTCTCTTTGTCTGTGGCGTCACCGGTAATATATCGCTCCTCTACGCCGCAGGAGCGCATAAAGCGCCATTTGTAGTGATCTGCGCCAAGCCATACCTGTGTGATCGTTTCAAACTGACGATCCTCATAGATTTCCTGCGGATTGATGTGACAGTGATAGTCGAGTATCGGAGTGACGGCTGCGTAATCAAAATATAGCTTTTGTGCCGTCGGCGTCTGCAGCAGAAAATTTTTACCCATAAATTCTTTCATATAAATCCTCCATTTTTAAGTAAATCGGAAGGGGAAGGGCGAGCCGTATTTTGGATGAGGCTTCGCGGTGTGAGTTTCCCCGTTCATCTTGGCTGATAAGTTTTATTATGTATCAAATTTGGGAAAGAAAAACGTGAAGTGTTTACTTTAAATGTCCTATCAAGTAACAACGAGCGATACGCTTCGCGAGCCACTCTTATGTCAAAAAAAGCACCTGCAGACTTGCAAGTGCCCTTTGATTTTATTAAACTCGTTCAACTTTTCCAGATTTTAAACAGGAAGCACATACATATAATTTCTTTGGTGTTCCGTTTACCTTACAGCTTACGCGCTTAATGTTTGATTTCCACATTCTGTTTGATTTTCTATGAGAATGGCTCACATTACATCCGAAATGAGCGCCCTTTCCACAAACTGCACATTTTGCCATAGTCCTGCACCTCCTTGCAATTTTCTATTTTGCGGCTGAGGAATCTACCTACAGCCTAAAGGCTCATAACATGGCTATTTTAACAGATTGACCTGCAGAATGCAAGTAGAAATTAAAAAAAATATAAAAATTTCAAATTATGTCTATGAATTTTCGGCAAAAGAGGTTATAATATCAATAAACTAGCGTTAATATGGCTTTGAAAGGAGCATCGATATTATATGAATGGACAGATGGAAACCAAATTGGGCAGAGTCACGATTGATTCAGAAGTAATAGCAATGTATGCGGGTTCTGTTGCAGTGGAATGCTTTGGCATTGTCGGAATGGCGGCTGTCAATATGAAGGATGGTCTGGTAAAATTATTAAAAAGGGATTATCTGACACATGGAATAAATGTAGCGATTGATGAGGACAATAAAATCACGATTGATTTTCATGTTATCGTAGCTTACGGCGTCAGCATCAGCACGGTTTCCGATAACCTGATCGAGACCGTGAAGTATCAGGTTGAGGAATTTACCGGAATGGAGATCAAGAAAATTAACATTTACGTCGAAGGCGTACGCGTGATTGATTAAGGAGGATTTTAAAGTGGAGATCACAACGATAAATGCCAGTGTTCTTGCCAAAGCCTTTTTGGCAGGAGCAAAGAATTTAGAAGCGAAGAAGGAATGGATCAATGAATTGAATGTGTTCCCGGTTCCGGATGGAGATACCGGTACCAATATGTCAATGACCATTATGTCTGCGGCGCGTGAGGTGGCGGCAATGGAAGCGCCCGATATGGCGTCTGTGGCAAAGGCGATTTCTTCCGGATCACTGCGCGGGGCAAGAGGTAATTCCGGCGTAATCCTCTCACAGCTTTTCCGCGGCTTTGCAAAGGTGATCGCAGAGTACGAGGAGCTTGATGTGCAGATTCTTGCCGAAGCGTTCGAGAAGGGCGTTGAGACGGCATATAAGGCGGTTATGAAGCCGAAGGAGGGAACGATTTTAACGGTTGCCAGAGGCATGGCGAACCGTGCGCTTGAGCTTTCCGACGAGACGAATGATCTTGTTGTTTTCTGCGAGGGCGTGATCAAAGAGGGAGACCGTGTTCTTAGCAAGACGCCGGATATGCTTCCGGTATTAAAGCAGGCGGGTGTTGTCGATTCCGGCGGTCAGGGTCTGATGCAGGTGATGAAAGGGGCATTTGATTCGCTGCTTGGCAAGGAGATCGAGGGTACGATCGAGGAGCTGCCAAGGGCGGCTGCGGCAGGCGCGGCAGTCTCCTATAATATAGAAGCACAGGCACAGCAGGAGATTAAATTTGGCTACTGTACGCAGTTTTTGGTAATGCTGGAGCAGCCGATCACCTCCAGACAGGAGAACGAGTTTAAAGAATATTTAGAGAGCATCGGTGACTCGATCGTTGTGGTGGCAGATGATGAGATCGTAAAGGTACATGTACATACCAACGATCCGGGACTTGCGATGCAACGGGGTCTCACCTACGGAAGCCTGACAACGATCATTATTGAAAATATGAGGCTGGAGCGCGATGAGAAGATCTCCGCGCTCAAGGAAAAGGAAATGCAGTCGGGCATTTTGCCGAACGCAAAGTCCGAGGAGTCTGCGGAGCCTGTCTTTACGGAGCCGCCAAAGGAGATGGGTTTTATCTCCGTCAGCATCGGCGAGGGAATGAACGAGATATTTACGGGGCTTGGCGTTGATTATATCATCGAGGGCGGACAGACGATGAATCCGAGTACGGAGGATATGTTAAATGCGATCGCGCGCGTCAATGCGAAGTCAATTTTTATTCTTCCGAACAACAAGAATATCATTCTTGCAGCCAATCAGGCAGCGTCTCTTGTGGAGGATAAGGAGATCATCGTTATCCCGACAAAGACGATCCCGCAGGGAATTACGGCTTTGATCAATTATATTCCGGACAGTACGCCGGCAGAAAATGCCCAGCGTATGGAGGCGGAGATCGGAGCGGTGAAAACGGGACAGGTGACCTATGCTGTGCGTGATACCGTGATCGACGATAAGGAGATCAAGCAGGGAGATTACATGGGCATCGGCGATTCCGGCATCCTTTCGGTTGGCAGTGAGCTTGAGACGACGGCGCTTCAGATGTTAAATGATCTGATCGATGAGGAGTCTGCGATCGTAAGTATTTATTATGGTGAGGAGATTTCAAAAGAGTCTGCCGAGAAGATCGGAAGCAGAATTGAGGAGGAGCATCCTGAGGTGGAGGTAGAGATCCACTATGGCGGTCAGCCGATCTATTACTATGTGGTTTCCGTGGAGTAGCCGCACTTGAACAGAAAATAAAAGATAAAAAACGAGTGATCGTGCAGAGGCTGAGTGATGAAAAGAATTTTGGCACTGCACGATTCCGAGTATAACATGAGGATTGTTTGCGTATATCGGGGCTGTCAGAAGAATGAGACAGACACGCAGAGTTTTACACAAAAGGCACGAATGAAAAGGAGGATGACTGAAATGTCGAATCAGGCAAAGGAGACAGGCGGGGTCAGGAAAAAAATAGCCAAAGGATTTTTTGAGGTTGCAATTTTGGGAACGCTGGCGGTTGTGATCGCATGCGCTGCTATTGTCATCATGTCGTGGAGATACGATTATGCGCTGCAGAATTTTGGTTTCTCACAAGGAGACATCGGAAAGGCTATGACTGCTTTGGCGGACGGAAGAAGTGCAGTCAGAGGGGCGATCGGCTATGAGGGCAGCGAACGTGTGGAGCGGATGAAGGACTCCTATGAGAAGACGAAGGAGGAGTTTTATACATATCTCGCACAGATTGAGGCGATTATCGTGACAGAGGAAGGACGGGCAGCGTACGAGGCGATCGTTGCGGATGCCGCAAGCTACTGGAAACTTGCTGATGACATTGTAGCAGAGGGGGCTTCAGCAGATCCGGCAGTTGCTGAGAGGGCGCAGGATCGTGCATTTGAGGAGCTTGCACCTACTTACGATAAGGCCTATAGTGATCTGTCAAAGCTTATGGACATTAATGTCAGCAAGGGTGAGGAGACACAGGGAAAGCTGACGATCCTGATGTTTCTTTTGATCGGCGTTGTGGTAGTCCTCATCGTAATGGCTTTCCTGCTTTCTATAAAGAGAGGAGAGAGGATTGCAAAAGGGATTGCAGCTCCGCTGGATTCGCTTTCCAAGCGTCTGTCTACCTTTGCAGATGGAGATTTATCCTCAGAGTTTCCCCAGATGCAGGAGCAGGATGAGATTTCGGACATGGTGCTTGTGGCAAGCGGAATGGCAGAGAATCTTCGTATACTGATCCAGGATCTGTCTCATCTGTTAGAGCAGATGGCAGACGGTAATTTTAATATCAAGACACATACAGAGGAGCGTTATGTAGGAGAATTTCGTACGCTGTTGGATGAGGTACGGAGAATGAACCGCCAGATGAGTTCCGCACTGCTTGAAATCGAGGCTGCTTCGGAGCAGGTGTCTGCGGGTTCTACAAATATGGCGGAGGGAGCACAGGCATTAGCAGAGGGAGCAACCGATCAGGCCGGTTCGATTGAGGAGCTGTCTGCGACCTTCGTCACGATTACGCAGATGGTAGAGAAGACCTCTGAGGGTGTGGAGGAGTCTTATCGGAAATCAAGAGAATGTGCGGATATTGCAGATCAGAGCAGCGCCGAGATGGAGGTTATGGTACATGCGATGACGCGCATCAACGAGACTTCACAGAGAATCGCAAATATTGTTTCGGAAATTGAGAATATTGCAAGCCAGACAAACCTGCTGTCCTTAAATGCTTCGATCGAGGCGGCGAGAGCAGGAGAGGCGGGCAGAGGATTTGCGGTTGTTGCAGAAGAAATCCGACAGCTTGCAGAGCAGAGCGCGCAGTCGGCAGTCAATACAAGAGAGCTGATCGAGGGTGCGCTTCATGAGGTGACAGAGGGAAATAAGGCTGCAGAAAGCGTTTCTGCTTCGATTGCGAGAGCGGTTGCGGGCATGAACGAGCTTGCAGACTCCTCAAAGGCACTGAATGAAATCACAAAGGAGCAGGCGAGGGCTATGGAGCAGGCACAGGAGGGTGTCAGCCAGATCGCTGAGGTCGTGCAGTCAAATTCTGCGACTGCACAGGAGACATCCGCGACGAGCGAGGAATTATCTGCACAGGCAGTTTCCATGAACGAGCTGGTTGCCCGTTTTAAATTAAGAGAAGAATAGACGCACATGACCGGGAGGGAATATGAACCGTGAATCCTTAATTTCAGAGGTAAAGGGGATTGGTGCAAAAACAGAAGAATTGTTTCATAAGCTGGGAGTATACACCGTAGGTGATATACTCCTTCATTATCCAAGAAGCTATATGCAGTATCCCAAAGCAAAATATATCAGTGAGGCGGCGGAGGGGGAGACGGCAGCAATCATAGGGAGAGTGTTAAAGACACCGGTTGTCCGACGGACGCGCAGTATGCCGCTTACGGTTACTTCGATCGGAACGGCAGAGAGCTCCATGGAGCTTGTGTGGTTTCGGATGCCCTATATTAAAAATCAGCTTGCTGCCGGAAATACCTATGTTTTTTACGGGAAAGTGCAGCGCAAAAACGGAAGGCTTGTCATGGAGCAGGCGGCTATCTATCAGACGGAGCAGTATGCCAAAATAGAGCAGAGTTTTCTCCCGATCTATGGTCTGACGGGCGGAGTTTCCAACAATCTGATCACGAAAACCGTCCGGTCGGTACTCGGTGAGGAACGGCTGTTTTCCGATTATCTCCCGCAGGAAATCCGCAACGCCCATGAGCTTTGCGAGTATAATTATGCAATCAGACAGATTCATTTTCCAAGCGATATGGACACGCTCGTCACCGCGCGCAGACGTCTCGTATTCGACGAATTTTTTCTGTTTCTTTTGTGTATGCAGTATCAGAAGGAAAAGCGGGTTCGGGAGGAGAATGCTTTTGAGTTTCAGACAGATACGTTTGTGGAGGATTTGATCGGAAAGCTGCCCTATGCATTGACAGGCGCGCAGAAAAGAGCGCTTCTTGATGTGTATAAGGATATGCGCGGTGCTTATGTAATGCAGCGTCTGATCCAGGGAGACGTTGGATCGGGAAAGACGATTCTTGCATTTTTGGCAATGGCAGATGCGGCGCATAATGATTACCAATCGGCGATCATGGCGCCGACAGAGGTGCTTGCAAGGCAGCATTATGAGACGTTTACAAAGCTTTGCGAGCAGTTTGGACTGAGGATTCCGATTGTGCTTCTGACAGGTTCCATGACGGCACGGCAAAAGCGTATGGCATACGAGGCGCTCCAGCTTTATCCGAATGCGATGGTGATCGGCACACATGCATTGATCCAGGAGAAGGCAGTCTATGATAATCTTGCGCTTGTGATCACCGACGAGCAGCACCGCTTTGGCGTGCGTCAGCGTGAAGTGTTTGCCGAAAAGGGCAGGCATCCGCATATCCTTGTGATGAGTGCGACG
Source organism: Roseburia sp. (assembly GCA_019421345.1). Taxonomy (GTDB): domain Bacteria; phylum Bacillota; class Clostridia; order Lachnospirales; family Lachnospiraceae; genus Roseburia. The sequence continues at coordinate 117,634 of JAHZFL010000003.1, forward strand.
CCGATCCCGCGCACACTTGCGATTATTTTGTACGGTGATCTTGACATATCGGTCGTAGACGAGGTGCCTGCAAAAAGACTTCCAATCAAAAATTGCGTCGTTGATACAGCATACCGCCCAAAGGCATATACGTTTATTGAGCAGGAAGTCAAAAATGGTCATCAGGCCTATGTGATTTGTCCGCTTGTGGAGGCGGTGGAGAGTATGGAGCTTGAAAATGCCACGGATTATGTAAAAAAGCTGCGCGGTATTTTTCCGGAGGAGCTGCAGCTTGGACTGCTGCACGGACAGATGAAGCCGGAGCAGAAAAATAAGGTCATGGAAGCCTTTCTAAAAAACGAGGTGCAGGTGCTGGTGTCAACGACGGTCGTTGAGGTTGGTGTCAATGTGCCGAATGCGACAGTCATGATGATTGAAAATGCGGAACGGTTCGGTCTGGCACAATTACATCAGCTAAGAGGTCGTGTGGGACGCGGCGACGCACAGTCCTATTGTATTATGCTCAATACCTCAAAGGGTAAGACGGCGCAAAAGCGTCTTGATATTTTAAACAGGTCAAACGACGGCTTTGAAATTGCAAGCGCGGACTTAAAGCTGCGCGGTCCGGGAGACTTTTTCGGCATCAGGCAATCGGGAGAGCTCCAATTTGCGCTGGCTGATATTTATCAGGATGCCGGTGTATTGCAAAAGGCGTCTGAGACGGTCACAGAGCTTTTGGAGAAGGACCCGGAGCTTTTGGAGGAGGAACACCGCAGTCTGCGCGATTATATGGAGCGATTTCTCGGAGAACAGAGAAACCAGATGAGTTTGTAGCCGCAGGAAGTGAAAGCTTCGCGGTATTTGTGCGATCTTGAAACAAAGCTTTTAGGTATTCACGGAAAAACAGGATGCGTAGAACGCATCCTGTTTTTCTATTTGCGACAAATGTGCCTGTGGGAAGATTTTACTTGCCCGCCATCTGTCTCTCCTGTGCCTCGATCATTTTTTTCACCATATAGCCGCCGACAGATCCGTTTTGTCTGGATGTTAAATCACCGTTGTAACCATCCGTTAAAGGTACGCCAAGCTCGCTTGCAACCTCATACTTAAAACGATCCAATGCTCCCTTTGCTTCAGGAACTGCTGTTCTGTTAGATGAACGACTTGCCATAATGTGTTTCCTCCTTTTGTGTGTTATATGCTTTTGGTCTTTTTTCTATGTTATCTTTGGTACAGTGATAGTATGTCTCTCAATAAAAAAGCTAAACAGACAGTTATTGTAAAAAAATGAAAATATAAGCAAAAGCAGCGCGCGCGGGAAAAAAACTTTGGCGAACAGGCTGACTGTGTGTTACAATATCGGAGAAGAAAAGGAGTATTATCATGAAGCCTGGAGTTAAATATTTAAAAATATTGAGTAATCTTTTTGTTGCCGTGGGAGGAGTGTTGTTTTTTATTTTTCTGTTTCCGCGTCTGCTTAGTTATTTTCTTCCGTTTGTATGCGGATTTGTGTTATCACTGATCGCAAATCCGGTGGTGCGGTTTCTTGAGAAAAAAATTAAGATCAAACGAAAATACGGCTCGGCGTTAATGATCGCGGCTGTGATCGCGGCGGTTGTCCTGGCCTGCTATGGTGTTGTTTCAATCGTGCTGACCGGAGTGGAGAGCTTTCTTACTTACCTTCCGACCATGTACCAGGATGCGGGCGCAGAGCTGCAGCGGGCGGCAGACCAGCTTCAGCTTTTGATCGACCGCATTCCTTTTATGGAGACAGTCGATCTTAGCGGGCTTGGCGATTCTATGAGCAGCTATGTCACAGGGCTTGTATCGCAGGTCAGCGAGCCTACCTTCGGCGCGATCGGAGGGATTGCAAAGCGGATTCCCGATATGCTGTTCGGTGTTGTGATGGGGCTGCTTGCAACTTATTTTTTCATTGCAGACAGAGACAGGCTGATGCTTTTTCTTGAGCGTCATCTCTCTGTTTCCTTTCGTACGCATATGAAAAGGGCATGGCATCAGATCGGAAAGGCAGTCGGCGGCTATTTTAAGGCGCAGTTTAAGATCATGCTCATTATTTATGTGATCATGTGGCTTGGACTTGTGATTTTGGATGTGCGTTATGCATGGCTGATCGGCTTTGGAATCGCATTTCTTGATATGCTGCCGGTGTTTGGAGCGGGTGCAGTGCTTTGGCCGTGGGCGGCGGTAAAGCTGTTTTCCGGAAATTATGTGGTGGCGCTTGGCATGATGATCTTATACGCGGTGGCGCTGACGGTTCATCAGCTCGTACAGCCGAAGCTGGTGGGAGATTCGGTTGGAATGGACCCGTTTGCGGCTTTATTCTGTATGTATATTGGCTATAAGTTCAGCGGTGTTTTTGGGATGATCATTGCAATTCCGATAGGTATGATCTTACTGAATCTGTATGAGGTTGGAGCATTTGACACGCTCATCTGGTGTGTCCGGGAGGTTGTGACGGATTTTAACCGTTTTCGTCGGGTGAAGGAGGAGCAGCCGGACGATGACATGAGACGTCCTTGATGGAGATCAGAAAACCCGCATGTTGCTTTTTTGTGACGGAACAGGGCTTCCTGTCACCGAAAAGTCTGCGCGGGTTTTGTAGTCGAGATGTAAACGGTTTTATGATGTTCCAAGGCTAAGGGGACATTCGTCTGCCCTTCATAAGCTGGAGAATCTTATCTGCTTTTTCCGCCTCCTCCTTTGACATATTTTGTTTTAGGATCGTGACTAAGAGCTCTGTTTCCGGATCTGTAAACTGGATATTTTTTGCTTTTGCGGAATTCATGGCAGAAAGCAGAAACGGCATCATCTCTTTTATATCAGTTGGCTTGCTGGAGGAGGCAAAGTTCATCAGAAACTGCAGCTTTTCCGGCGCCATATTTTGAAGCAGCGGGTTGTTTTGAAACAGATTATTTTCCATTGGATGTTTCCTTTCTTTTTCAATTAAAGATGGTTTCGTAGGTTTCTAACATGGAGAACATATTCGCGAGCATATCAAGCGTTTCCTGTTCCTTGCTGTTGCAGAACTGGCGGAGATCATTCAGCATGGCAAGCATGGTGTTGCCGCCTTCCTCGACAGAGCACATGGACAGAACCTTATCCTCCTGAGAGAACACCTGTATGGTATTTTGTAATTCCATATATTTTATCAATATGGCAAATTGTTTTTTTTGTGACTCCTGCATGTAGGGAAGCATGGTTTTTAGCATTTGCAGTTGTTTTGTCTGCGTCATATAGTCAAATGGCGTGAATGGTGAGTTTTCCATAAATACCCTTTTTTCTTTTAGTCTATGCGCGGATAAGGTGCTTTATGACAAACCCTGCATAGGATAGTAAGGGGAGGGATTTGTGTGGAAGCGTCACAAATTCAATCGCAGAGGTAAGGTTTAGATCCGACGTGCGTTTCCTTGTGATAAATCGCTTCAGAATGGAGATCATCATGTTGATTATAGAAGATGACAGCGTTTATGAAATAGATGAGGAATGCTTGAAGAAAAGAAAAGTGCCCAAGGAGTGTAAGGTGCACGAGAAGCTTCTGCGCGAGCATAAGAGGAGAGAACGACAGCACGATTTTGCCGAAGATAAGAAAAAATGAGAAGTTTTCGTAGAAGCCAACGAGCGGCATGCTTTAAAAGCTGCTCGTTGGTCAATAAAATCTCCGGTCCCAAACGGGACCGGAGATTTTTGGTATTCGCACGGAGTTATTTTCATCCAGGAATGTCTGGCGATCAGCAGAAGCTTCCGCATCCATTGTTGCCGCCGCATCCGCCGCAGCAGAACAGAAGAAGGATAATCCACAGACAACTGTCATTTCCAAAGCCGCCGCATCCGTTGTTGCCGCCACATAAGCCGCCGTTATTGCCGCCACAGCAGCACAATAACAGGATGATCCAGAGAATAGAACTGCAGCCTCCCTCGTTACAATTACATCCACCACAGTTTGTTGCAGCTAAATCACTCATATTTGTTCCTCCAAATTTTTCTTACACTGTATCTTATGACAGAGAAAAAAAAGTGTTACGAAATTTTCAAAAAGAATTGTTTCGGGGCGATTCATTTGCTATGATAAGAAAAGGACAAAGGAACGAGACGAAAGGTTGGCGAAAAAGAATGAGTTTTGTGCTGATTGTGGAGTCCGACGAGGTAAATGCTGCCCGCATTCGGACGATTTTAGAGAGCGTTGAGGTAAATTTTGAATATGAACTGCATACCTCTGCCGAGGAGGCGATCGCATCCGTCGAGTACCGGAAACCCGATGTGATGGTGGCGGATATTCATATACCGGTGGTAAGCGGAACAGAATTATTTTCGATAATCCAGATGATGTCGCCGGAAACGATCTGTATTGCGCTGGCAGACGGGGGAAAGGAAAGAGAGCTGATCACATTTTTAAATACATGCAGGATTTTTAAGATCATCCTAAAGCCATGCCGTCTGGCGGAGGATCTGCTGACGCCGGTTTATGCGGCGTTTGCACATCAAAAGGAGCTTGCAAGGCAGGCGCTTCTCACGCAGAAGGAGGATGAGGAGTGGCGCAGGGTTTACGAACTTCATCAGGAAACGTCGGGGCTGCTGCAGGCGGAGCAGGAGGAAAAGCGTCAGTTGCTGGCAATTATTGCTATTTTAAACGCTGCCAGCATCGACGCAAGGAGAGATTTAAACATCGACGCAAAGGAGCGGATCAAGCGCTGGTATCAGTGGATGCTGGAGGAATATGTAGGGATTTATCTGGGAGGAACGGGAACCTATGAGCAGGTACTGCGCTCACAGCTTGCGTTCTGTCATAGCCCGGAAAGCGGCTGCACCTTTCAAATGCAGAAACATACGACGGAGGATATTGAACCGGAGGCAATGAACGAGATCGCATATATTCTGCGTCTGATTACGGGTGTGTGCAGAGACCTTCAGAAAAGCTACCAGATCCAGGTTTTGATCGAGCAAGCGCAAAGGGCATATATCCTGCGCGTGCGTTACGGAATCAGTAAAGATGCTTTGGGAAATGAAACCTCTGAGGAATGGCGTGTAAAAAATCCCGTTTTGCGCAGGGAGCTTGTGCGGGCAACGCGACTGGCGATAGAAGCGCTCGGTGGGAAATCAGCGCTTTACCGGAAGGAGCATGAGGATATTGTAAACATTGCAGTGCTGCGCAAATAGGCGAGAAAGGAAAATGAGAATGGATAAGATTCAGATGACGACACCGCTTGTGGAGATGGATGGGGATGAGATGACCCGCATTCTCTGGCAGATGATCAAGGAGGAGCTGCTGCTTCCTTTTATCGACTTAAACACAGAGTACTACGATCTTGGTCTGATACATCGCAATGAGACGGAGGATCAGGTGACGGTCGACGCGGCAAATGCCACGAAAAAATACGGTGTTGCCGTGAAATGCGCGACGATCACGCCAAACGCCGCCCGTGTAAAGGAGTATCAGCTAAAAGAGATGTGGAAAAGTCCAAACGGCACGATCCGCGCCATGCTGGACGGCACGGTGTTCCGTGCGCCGATCATCGTAAAGGGGATCGAGCCGTGCGTAAAGAATTGGAAAAAGCCGATTACGATCGCGCGTCACGCCTATGGGGACGTCTATAAGGCGTCTGAGATGAAGATTCCCGGCGCAGGAAAATGCGAGCTTGTCTACACGGCGGAGGACGGAACCGAGGTAAGGGAACTGATCCATAATTTTACGGGTGCGGGTGTCGTGCAGGGGCAGCACAATCTTTGCGCTTCTATTGACAGCTTTGCAAGAAGCTGCTTTCAGTATGCGATCGATACGAAGCAGGATCTGTGGTTTGCGACGAAGGATACGATTTCCAAGCAGTATGACCATACGTTTAAGGATATTTTTCAGGACATTTTCGATGCGGAATATGCGCAAAAATTTAAGGTTGCCGGCATCACTTATTTTTATACCTTGATCGACGATGCGGTCGCGCGCGTCATGAAGGCGGAGGGCGGCTTTATCTGGGCGTGCAAGAATTACGACGGAGATGTGATGAGCGATATGGTCTCAAGCGCCTTTGGTTCGCTGGCAATGATGACCTCCGTGCTTGTATCGCCGGACGGGTGCTATGAATATGAGGCGGCGCACGGCACAGTACAGCGTCATTATTATAAGCACCAAAAGGGGGAGGAGACTTCCACCAACTCGGTTGCCACTATCTTTGCATGGACGGGCGCACTTAGAAAGCGCGGTGAGCTTGACGGAAATGACGAGCTGACAGGCTTTGCGGATAAATTGGAGAGCGCCTGCATCAAAACGCTGGAAGCTGGTAAGATGACCAAGGACCTTGCGCTGATCACCATGCATCCGAATCCGACCGTATTAAACAGCGCAGATTTTATTAAGGAAATTCGTACAACACTAGAAGGAATGTAAGGCTATGGTTTTATCTTGTCAGAATATCTCAAAGTCATTCGGGACTGACGAAGTATTAAAGGATATAAGTTTTCATCTGGATGCAAATGAAAAAGCGGCGATTGTCGGCATTAACGGCGCCGGCAAATCGACGCTGCTTAAAATTATCATGCAAAAGGAGCGGGCGGACGCCGGAGAGGTAGTTCTGGCTAAGGATGCAGCGCTCGGTTATCTGGCGCAGTATCAGGATATTTCCGGCGAGCGCAGTATCTATGAGGAGGTGCTTTCCTCACGCGGGGAGGTGCTTGAGCTGGAAGCGCGTCTGCGGGAGCAGGAGGCGCAGATGAATCTGCTCGCGGGGGAAGAACTGGAACGTCTTCTGGAGAACTATCACAGGCTAAGCCGCGAGTTTGAATTGCTTGGCGGTTACACCTATCGAAGCGAGGTTACCGGTATTTTAAAGGGACTTGGATTTTTGGACGAGGAGCTTACTAGAAAGATGGGAGAGCTCTCCGGCGGGCAGAAAACACGCGTTTCGCTGGGGAAACTGCTCGTTACAAGACCGGATGTTCTCCTGCTTGACGAGCCGACGAACCATCTGGATGTGGAGTCGATTCGCTGGCTGGAGGGCTTTCTTGCCAATTATAAGGGAGCCGTTGTCATTGTCTCGCACGACCGCTATTTTTTGGATCGGGTCGTGACGAAGGTAATTGAAATTTTTCAGCACAAGGGCTTTGTCTATCAGGGAAATTACACAGAATTTGCAAAGAAGAAGGCGAAGGTGCGCAGGGATCTGCTACGGCAGTATTATCGCCAACAGCAGGAGATCAAGCGGCAGGAGGAGGTCATCGCTAAGCTAAAGGCGTTTAATCGGGAGAAATCGATCAAGCGTGCGGAGAGCCGGGAGAAGCTTCTGGATAAGGTGGAGCGTCTTGAGAAGCCCACAGAGGAACATACGGATGTCCAGATTGTCCTAGAGCCGGAAGTGACAAGCGGAAACGATGTTTTAACTGTTTCAAACCTCGCGAAAGCATATGGAGCGCATCGTCTTTTTTCAGACCTCTCTTTTGAATTAAAGCGCGGGGAGCGCGTTGCTCTGATCGGAAATAACGGCACGGGAAAGACGACGATCCTTAAGCTGATCAATGGCTTGGAGGAGGGAGACGGCGGCAGCATTACGCTGGGAACAAATGTGCAGATTGGCTATTACGATCAGGAGCATCAGCTTCTTCACATGGAAAAGACGATTTTTGAGGAAATTTCCGACGCATATCCGCAGTTAAATAACACAAAAATAAGGAATGTGCTGGCTGCGTTTTTATTTACGAACGACGATGTGTTTAAGCGTATTTCAGATTTGAGCGGCGGAGAGCGCGGCAGGGTTTCTCTGGCAAAGCTGATGCTTTCCAATGCAAATTTTCTGATCCTTGACGAGCCGACAAACCATTTGGATATTACCTCAAAGGAGATTTTGGAGAGCGCCCTCAATCAGTATACGGGGACGGTTTTGTTTGTCTCGCACGACCGTTATTTTATCAATCAGACAGCGACACGGATTCTGGAGCTGACGGGCGAGACGCTTGTCAATTATCTTGGTAATTATGATTATTATCTGGAAAAGCGGGAGGAGCTGACGCGTGTTTATGCGTCTTTGCCGGACGATTTAAATAATGCGGAGAGCGATAAGGAGACGGAGGATGCACCGGCGGCAAAGGCAGACTGGAAGCAGCAAAAGGCAGAGCAGGCGCGCCTGCGCAAGCTTATGAACGAGCTGAAAAGGACAGAGGAGCGTATTGCATCGCTTGAGGCGGAGCTTGCAGAGATTGACGAGGCATGTGCGCTGCCCCAAAACGCGACGAATTCCGCAAAGCTGAATGAATTGGGCCAAAGGCAGGAGATATGCCGGAGCGAATTGGATGCTTGTTATGAGACATGGGAGCGCTTATCGCTTGAGACAGAAAATTTCGCAGGCTGACGTTGTTAAATTTTTGTCACATTGACAGACACCCCGATAATCATTATAATAGCACTAGCAGGTTTTGCAGGAAAGGTGGAGAATCACGTGCAGCAAAAGGAGATTTCGCAGGCTGTCATTCGCAGAATGCCGCGCTATTACCGTTATCTGGGGGAATTACTTGAGGATGGCGTAGAGCGGATTTCTTCGAATGATCTAAGCCGTACTATGCGGGTGACTGCATCGCAGATTCGTCAGGACTTAAATAATTTCGGCGGATTCGGACAGCAGGGCTATGGATATAATGTAAAATACTTACACGATGAGATCGGAAAGATATTAGGTCTGAATCAGAGACATAATATTATTGTCATAGGAGCCGGAAATCTGGGGCAGGCAATTACCAACTATGTGAAATTTGAACAGCTTGGCTTTATGATCATTGGATTGTTTGACATTAATCCGGCGCTTGAGGGCTTAACGGTGCGCGGGATAAAGATTCATATGATGGATGAACTCCCGGCTTTTTGCGAGGAGCATCAGGTAGATATTGCGGCGCTGACGCTTCCAAAGGAAAAGGCGGATGCGAGCGCGCATCGGCTCGTAGAGCTTGGCATCCATGCGATCTGGAATTTTGCGCATGTGGACCTTGATCTGATCGATCAGGATGTCGTCATTGAGAATGTGCATCTTTCGGATAGTCTGATGCAGCTTTCCTATAATATTGTAAAAAACAGAGCAAAAACAGAGCACTCGTCATAAGAAAGAAAAGCGCCCTTACCACAGGTGGGCGCTTTTTTCTGACATAGGAAACTGCCCTGTAATGTATGCCGGAAAAGCACACTTTTGTTATGACATAAGAGTGGCTCGTGAAGTGTGTCGCTCGTTGTTTGTTTGTGGGAGGATGGAATAATGCGGTATCTTGTAACAGGCGATGAAATGAGGACCTACGATAAAAACACGATAGAGACGTTACAGATTCCGGCGCTTGTGCTGATGGAACGCGCCGCGCTTTCTGTTGTGGAGGAGTTGTGGGAAACTCCGGCGGTGCGCGGGCGGCTGTTGATCGTCTGCGGAAACGGAAATAACGGAGGAGACGGCTATGCCGTCGCGCGTCTGCTTTTGCAAAGAGGCTGTGAGGTGGATGTGGTAGCTGCGCCTGCTTCCTTTGGGAGAACAGCAGAGAATCAGCGTCAGGCAGATATTTTTCTCGCATACGGCGGGAGGATTCTGGAGAAGATACCAAACAACCGATGCTACAGTGGGGTGATCGACGCCGTTTTCGGCGTGGGACTCTCCCGCAGCATAGAGGGGGATTACGCCGCGCTGCTTGCACAGATGAACGGACTTTCCGGTATGAAGATCGCGCTGGATCTTCCGTCCGGTATCTGCGCGGACACCGGAGCGGTGCTTGGGACGGCGTTTTGTGCTGATCTGACAATCGCGTTTGGATTTGAGAAAATCGGAACGGTGCTCTGGCCGGGCAATACCTATGCCAAAACAGTGCGCGTTAAGGAGATCGGGATAGACGGGCATAGCTTTTTGGGGCGTCCGCCAAAGCTTGCGGCGTTTGAGAGAGAGGATTTGGAACGGTTACCGGCAAGGGAGAGCCATTCCAACAAGGGAAGCTTTGGAAAATTGCTTGTGATCGCCGGAAGCGCCGGTATGGCGGGAGCGGCGTATCTATGTGCCAAGGCAGCGTATTGCTGCGGCTGTGGTCTGGTGCGGATCGTCACGCCGGAGGAAAACCGCAGTATGCTGCAGACGAAGCTCCCGGAGGCGATTGTGTGTGCATATGACGGAGCGGCGGAGGATGCGTGGCTGAAGGATCAGCTCGCATGGGCGGACGCGGTTGTGTGCGGACCGGGCATCGGCACATCGGAAACGGCGGAAGCATTGGTGGCAAAGGTGCTTTGCGGGACGCGGGGGACGCTTCTTTTGGATGCGGATGCCCTGAATTTGCTGGCGCGCGATCTTGCGCTTTTGGAAAAGTGCAGGGCGCAGGTGATCGTTACGCCGCATTTGGGTGAGATGAGTCGTTTGTGCGAAAAAAGCATTTCTTATCTGCAAAGTCATCTGCTTGAGGCAGCGGCAGATTTCGCGGCGGAAAATGACGTGATCTGCGTGTTAAAGGATGAGCGCACGGTCACATGTATTCCCGGTGCGGGCGTCTATCTCAATTTGTCGGGAAACGCCGGCATGGCGACTGCCGGAAGCGGAGATGTGCTAAGCGGTGTGATCGGCGGACTGCTGGCGCAGGGAATGGGGGCAGAGGATGCTGCGCCACTTGGCGTATTTTTGCATGGAGCGGCGGGGGATGCCGTGCAGGAAAGATACAGCGCTCCCGGACTTATGGCGTCTGATCTCCACGAGGGGCTGCGGCTGGTACTCAAAGAAGCAGAACGGTTTGGAAAGGAAGGAAAAGCATGAAAAGATACAGCAGAGTCCATGCAGAAATCGATCTGGATGCGATTCTTCACAATATGGAAGCAATGCATCAGTGTGTCTCGGAGCACACAAGGCTTATGGCGGTCATAAAAGCAGACGGCTACGGGCATGGAGCGGTCGAGATTGCGGAGGCGATCGACGGGCTGCCCTATGTATTCGGTTATGCGGTAGCAACGGTCGAGGAGGGGCTTATTCTGCGCAATCATGGCATTGAAAAGCCAATACTCATTCTTGGCTATGTCTTTCCGGAGCAGTATCATGATATGATCCGGGCGCGCATCCGTCCGACTGTTTTTACGAGCGATATGGCGGAGCGTCTGTCTGTTATGGCGGGGCGGCTTGAGGTGGAATGTCCGATCCATTTTGCGGTAGATACAGGAATGAGCCGCATCGGCTATCAGGCGACGGAGGAGGCGGCAGAGGAAATGGCACGGATCGCATCGCTTCCGCATATTGTGGTAGAGGGAATCTTTACGCATTTTGCGCGTGCGGATGAAGCGGATAAGACGAGCACCTACCGGCAGCTTGACCTGTTTCGCCAGATGATCGGGATGCTAAAGGAGCGGGGGGTGACGATCCCGATCCATCACTGTGCAAACAGCGCTGCGATCGTCGATCTGCCAGAAACGAATATGGATTTGGTGCGCGCCGGCATTACGATGTACGGTCTTTGGCCGTCGCCGGAGGTGGATAAGAGCCGGATCGATCTAAAACCGGCGCTCTCTCTTGTCACACATGTTGCTTATGTCAAGGAGCTTCCGGCAGGACGGGAGATCAGCTACGGCGGGACCTATACCACGTCAAAGAAACAGAGGATCGCGACGATCCCCGTGGGCTATGCCGACGGCTATGCAAGAGGACTTTCCAATCGGGCGGATGTGCTGATCCACGGGAGGAGAGTGCCGATCTGCGGCAGGGTCTGTATGGATCAGTTTATGGTGGATGTCACGGACATCCCGCAGACGGCGACGGGCGATAAGGTGACGCTGATTGGAAAGGACGGAGAGGAGCAGATCACGATGGAGGAGCTTGGCGCGCTTTCTGACCGCTTTAACTATGAATTTGTCTGCGATCTTGGAAAGCGGATTCCGAGAGTTTATCTGCAGAACGGCAGAGTGATAGGAACAAAAGATCATTTTTCCGAATAAACAGAATACACCCGTGAAAATTGGCAATACTATCCTTAAAACAATAGGGAGTGGAAAGTATATGGTAATCAGACGTGGGGATATTTTTTATGCAGATTTAAGACCTGTCGTAGGCTCGGAGCAGGGAGGCGTACGCCCGGTGCTCATTATACAAAACGATGTCGGAAACCGGCACAGTCCGACAGTCATCTGTGCGGCGATCACTTCGCAGATGAATAAGGCAAAGCTGCCGACGCATGTGGAGCTTGACAGCCGACGCTATGCGCTCGTGAAGGATTCTGTCGTCCTTTTGGAGCAACTGCGCACGATCGATAAGACAAGGCTTAAGGATAAGGTGTGCCATTTGGACGCGCAGATTCTTGTAAAAATAGATAAAGCGCTTGAGATAAGTCTTGAACTATATACATAGCTTGACTATTACATGGGAAAATGATACGATTTTAACAGTTTTTTGTGTAATTTTAAGATACGAAAAGGAGAGAAAAGAGATACCTATGGAGGATGGATCAAATCCTATCGCCGGAATTTTCATTTTTGCCGGAGTGATACTGGCAGATTTTGTGATTTTCGGCTTTTACGCTGCCATGCAGAATCTCAATGAGACGGCGATTGAGAAGATGGCGAAGAACAAGAAAACAAGGGCAATGGAGCTGCTCTTAAAGTATATGGATAAGGCGGAGCGCTATACGCATATCTGTCAGTTGCTGATCCTTGCGGCGCATATGCTGCTCGGTTTTTTTGAGGTGCCGCTCTGGATCAAATACTTTTTATCGGGAAAGGAGCATACGCTTTTGTTTGTGCTTGCGCATGTCGCGATTTTTCTGGCACTGATATTTCTTGTGCTTGTCTTTGGCATCTACACGCCGGAAAAGGTGGCGGCAAGGAAGCCCGAAAGCTGGGCGCTTCGGCTGGTCGTTCCGGTTCATGCGCTTGAGCTTTTCCTGTTTCCGCTGATCTGGCTGACAGATGTGATGTCGAATATGCTGGCGCGCGTTTTTGGCGTAGATCCGCTCAGCGATACGGACGACGTGACGGAGGAGGAGATTATCAGCATGGTCAACGAGGGCCACGAGCAGGGCGTGCTTTTGGCGAGTGAGGCGGAAATGATACACAATATTTTCGAGTTCGGCGACAAAGAGGCGAAGGATATTATGACGCACCGGAAAAATATTGTGGCGCTTGACGGGGAAAAGTCGTTTCGGGAAACGCTGCTTGTGATACAGGAGAGCAATTATTCCAGATTTCCGGTTTACGTCGGCGATATTGACAACATCATCGGCGTGCTACATATTAAGGAAGCGTTGGATCTTAGCATGGACGCATCCGTGTACGAAATACCGATCAAGGATATGGAGGGCATGATCCTTGCGGTTGACTTTATTCCTGAGACGAGAAATATCAACGCGCTGTTCGCCGCCATGCAGTCGGATAAGAGTCATATGGTGATCGTTGTGGACGAGTACGGACAGACAGCCGGGCTTGTTGCGATGGAAGATATTTTAGAGGAGATCGTCGGAAATATCGAGGACGAGCACGACGACGAGGAGACTATGATCGAAAGGTGTTCCGATGGCAGCTATCTGATGCGCGGCATGACGCCGTTTGATGAGGTCATCGAGGAGCTCGGCGTCGAGCGCGAGGAGGAGGCAGACGAGTTTGAGACGCTAAGCGGCTTTTTGATCGCGCTGCTTGGCAGGATTCCGGGAGAACACGAGGTGTTTTCCACGACGGCATACGGCTATTTATTTGAAATCTTGGCGGTGGAGAATAAAATGATAAAGAATGTGCATGTTGTAAGGCTGCCGGAGGAAGCGGCAGAAAACGGCGGTACGGCGGCGAGTCCTACCGACGAGGAGACTTGCCAGAAGTCGGAATAAATGATAGAATATAGCGGAATTTGTAAAAATAGAGAGGATAAAAATTATGTCTGGACATTCAAAATTTGCCAATATTAAACACAAAAAAGAGAAAAACGATGCGGCAAAAGGAAAAATCTTTACCGTGATCGGACGTGAGATTGCCGTTGCAGTGAAGGAGGGAGGTCCTGATCCGGCAAACAATTACAAGCTGGCACAGGTCATCGCAAAGGCGAAGGCGAACAACATGCCAAATGACACGATCGACCGCGGCATCAAAAAGGCGGCGGGAGACGGCGATGCTGTCAATTACGAATTTTGCACCTATGAGGGGTACGGACCGAGCGGCACGGCGATCATCGTAAAATGCCTGACCGACAATAAGAACCGTACGGCGGCTAACGTCCGCAATGCGTTTACCAAGGGACATGGGAGCATCGGTACGCAGGGCTGTGTCTCCTATATGTTTGACGAGAAGGGCCAGATCATCATTGCAAAGGAGGACTGCGCAAAGGATGCGGACGATTTGATGATGCTCGCGCTTGACGCAGGCGCGGAGGATTTCGCCGAGGAGGAGGATTCCTTTGAGATTTTAACGTTCCCCGATGAGTTTGAAACAGTCCGCGCGGCGCTGGAGAAAGAAAATATCGTTATGGCGGAGGCTTCGGTCACGATGCTCCCGCAGACCTATGTGGAGCTTACCGCAGAGGAGGATCTGACAAACATCAACCGCATTTTGGATTTGCTTGATGCGGATGACGATGTGCAGGAGGTTTTCCACAACTGGGACGAATAAGCGATCAAAGGCGCAGGGGAGGAGATGTGGGCGATGCGGATTTTGCTTGCAGAGGATGAGAGGGATCTCAATCACATTATCACGTTAAAGCTTAAGCAGGACGGCTACAGCGTAGACAGTTGCCATGACGGTGAGGAGGCGCTTGAGGCGCTTGAGGCGGCGGATTATGATGCGGTGATCCTTGATATTATGATGCCGAAGGCGGACGGACTTACGGTTTTAAAGAAGCTTCGTGGGAGCGGAAATACAACGCCTGTACTTTTTTTGACCGCCCGTGACGCGGTGGAGGATCGTGTGCGCGGTCTGGACGGAGGCGCGAACGATTATCTGGTTAAGCCGTTTTCCTTTGAGGAGCTGATGGCGCGCATCCGTGCGATGACGCGCAGTACGTTCGGCATGGCGGACAATATCCTTTCGGTTGCAGATTTGGAAATGGACTGCAATGCGCACACTGTTGCGCGCGGCGGCGAGCAAATCGTTCTTTCCGCAAAGGAATACGCTCTTTTGGAATATCTGATGCGCAATCGAGGAATCGTTCTCTCCCGTGAGAAGATCGAGAACCATATCTGGAACTTTGATTATGAAGGAGGCACGAATGTGGTCGATGTTTATATCCGTTATCTGCGTAAAAAGCTGGACGACGGGCATGAGAAAAAGCTGATCCATACCGTGCGCGGCAGCGGCTATGTCCTGAGGGAGGAAGCATGAAAAAACTTTCCATCCGTATGAAAATTACATTGTGGTTCGGCGCTGTTTTGGCTGTCATGGTGGGTCTTACATACATTGTGGTATTGTCGATCAGCGATTCTATGATGCAAAAGCAGTTGCAGGATAATCTTGTCACGACGGTTGAGGACAATGTAGACGAGGTGGAATATTACAGTACCTTTCCGACGGATAAGGCGGATAACGGAACGGACCTGTATCTGCGTCACGGCAGCGGCTATATGGAGATTGACGATGATTTCTTAGATAAGGTCAACGGCATCTACACAGCGCTTTACCAAAAGGACGGCACGCTTGTCTATGGTGAAAATCCTATTGCCGCGGAGCAGACGGCAATGAGTTTTTCAGATGATCGGATGCAGACAAAAACAGTCAATGGTGTTGTCTGGTATTTGTTTGACCGGAAATTAACAACAAAGGGGCTGGAGGGATTCTGGCTGCGCGGGACGGTTTCCTCGGAACAGGGCAATCTGCAGCTCTCCTCCGTCGTGCGTCTCTCTCTGATCCTGATGCCGCTGTTGATGCTGCTCGCGGTTTGCGGCGGATATTTGATCGCAGGAAGATTTCTTTCCCCGATCAAGCAGATTACGCAGACGGCGGCGCAGATCGGACAGGGCAGGGACTTAAAGCAGAGGATCGCGTTAAAGGGCGGCAGTAAGGATGAGCTTCATCAGCTTGCACTTACGTTTGACGAGATGTTTGAGCGGCTTGACGCCTCGTTTGAGGCGGAGCGTCAGTTTACATCGGATGCGTCGCATGAGCTTCGTACGCCGATGGCGGTGATCATGGCGGAATGTGAATATATGCTGGAGCAGGAAAGAAGCAGTGTGGAATATGAGGACGCGCTGCGCGTGGTTTACCGGCAGGGAAAAAAGATGTCACGTCTGATCGAGGATATGCTCATGTTTACCCGCATGGAGCGCAGGGCAGATGTCTTTTCCATGAAAGAACTCAATTTCTCGCAGTTGGCGGAGGATGTATGTGAGGATATGCGTCATATTGCAGAAAAAAATATTTCGCTTTCTGCAAGGATTGAGCCGGAGATATGGATTTTTGGAAATTATGACCTGCTCGTACGGCTCTTAACAAATCTGATCACGAATGCTTATCGCTACGGAAAAGAGAACGGGCACATTACGGTTGCGCTTTCCGGCTCTGCGGAGGAGGCGACGCTGTCGGTAAAGGACGATGGCATGGGCATTTCACAGGAGGAGCTGGAGAAGATATTTCTTCGTTTTTATCAGTCGGATGCTGCCAGAAGCGGCAGCGGCACAGGGCTTGGTCTTGCGATGGTCCGAGAGATCGCACAATTTCATCGGGGAAGGGTTTTTGCCGAGAGTACATCGGGGGAGGGGAGTACGTTCTTCTTTCAGGTGAAAAAGCAGTCGCACGAAAGCATCAAAAAAAATGAAAAAAATGAAATTTATTAATGCTCCTTTAATGTTTCGACTTTATAGTAAGGTCAGAAACAAGAGAGGAGCATTTTTCAATATGAAGAAGATGAAAGATTTTTTTGCAACACCGAAGAAAGCGGTGATAACATCTGTCTGCCTGGTGGCGGGAGTCGGAGTTCTTGCAACAGGCTCTGTTTTTGTGGCGGGCGCAGTTGCAAGGGGAACAGGGATAGGGACTACGAAGGCTGAGGATATTGCGTTAAAAGACGCAGGTACAGATTTTTCACAGGCGCGCGTGTATCATACGCAGTTTGACTTTGACGACGGCCATTATATTTATGAGGTAGAATTTACTGCCAACGGAATGGAATATGATTACCGCATCAAGTCCTCAAACGGAAAGATTCTTAGCAGGAGCAGCGAGCCGATGGAGGGGTATGCGGCAAATGCTTATCAGAATCAGACTCCTGCAGTAAATCAAAACGGGAATGCTGGCGCAGATCAGAATCAAAATGCAACTCCGGCACAGCAGCCGGCGGATCCAAATGCAAACGTTGCTACGATCGACGTGGAGGAGGCAAAGCGGATCGCATTAGACCATGCGGGATTGTCAGCGGATGCTGTAAAGCATATGAACGCATATCTGGAGTATGACGATGGCATGGAGCAGTATGAGGTTCAGTTTTACGAGGGAACAACCGAGTATGAGTATTCCATTGACGCGATAAACGGAACGGTGCTTGGATACAATATGGAGTCTATTTTCAGCTAAAAAATGAAAGTATTAATGTTCGTTTAATCTTTCTGCATTATTGTAAGAACAGAAACAGGAAAGGAGTATTTCAATTATGAAAAAAATAAAAGATTTTTTTGCAACACCGAAAAGGGCGATCGTAACGTCCGTATGTCTTGTGGGAGGACTTGGAGCGCTTACGGCAGGCTCTGTCGCAGTAACCGCCTCTGTCGCAAAAAATAATTCCATCGGAAACATTGCAGCGGAAGATATTGCACTTAAGGATGCCGGTATTGATTATTCACAGGCAAGAATACACCGCACAGAGTTTGATTTTGACAATGGTCAATATCTGTATGATGTGGAATTTTCATCCAACGGGGTGGAGTATGATTATCGGATCAAGGCGTCTGACGGTACGATTCTTTGGAGGGACAGCGAGCCGATGGATGGTTATGCGGCAAACGTAAACGGAAATCAGACACAGGGACAAGCGCAGCAACCGTCAGCAGAGCAACAGCAGGCACAGGAGACACTGGCACAGGCGCAAGAGACGTTAGCGCAGGCGCAGGAAGCACAAAAGCAGGCGGAAGCAGCGCAGAAACAGGCGCAGGAGGCTGCAGCACAGGCGCAGCAGCAGCAACAGCAGGCACAGGAAGCGCAAAAGCAGGCGGAAGCAGCACAGAAGCAGCCGCAGCAGCAGCCGGCAGCACAGACTACACAGCAACAGCAGCCGGCAGCACAGTCAGCACCACAGCAACCGGCAGCAACCGCAGCACAGCCGCAGCCAGCGCCACAGCCGCAGCAGCCGGCACAAAATACCTCCTATATCAGCGTAGATCAGGCGAAGAATATTGCGCTTGGGCAGGCAGGACTTTCGGCTTCCGGAGTTAATTTTGGAAAAACGAAGCTTGAAAATGACGACGGACGCGCGGAATATGAAATTGAATTTTATAGCGGAACAACAGAATATGATTATACGATTGATGCGGTAACCGGAAATGTTTTGGAATATGATGTCGATTCTATTTATGATTGAGAACGAACGGCACGTTTTGCGGAGCAGCTCTTATGTCCGAAAAAAGGCAGTCTGTACAAAAACTAGTACAGACTGCCTTTTTTTATCGCGCTGCGGCGGGATTGAAGCGTGCCGCAGTGTGATGCATGAAAGCTTTTATTGACATAAGAGTGGCTCGCAAAGCGTGTCGCTCGTTGTTGACATAAGAGTGGCTCGCAAAGCGTGTCACTCGTTGTTTTATCAAAGGTTATTTCAGCCGTGTCATAGGGAGCATTGCCGCTCCTACAATCCCCGGTTCTTCCAGAACAGCTTCCTTGAATACAACAGGCTGCATACCCTCGTGGATCATCGAGCGATAGAAGCGTTCCATTTTCTCGAAAAATACATCTTTTCCTTTCATAACGCCTCCGCCGACGACAAATACATGCGGATCAATGATGTGACCGATCGCCGAAAACATCATTGCCAGGTCATAAGCCATATCGTCTACGAGCTTTAATGCCTTTTCATCTCCCGTGCGTGCAAGCTCAAATACATTTCCGGCATGTGCGATCTGTTCGCCGAACAGCTCACGTCCCTTACGGGTGATCGCTGTGCCGCTTGCTTCATTTTCAACCGCTCCGGCATTTAAAATATTATATTTTTCTCTGTTTCGGTCAATGCAGATGTTTCCGATTTCTCCGGCATGTCCGTTCTGCCCGCTGATGACCTTTTGGTCAATGACAAGAGCGCCGCCGATTCCTGTGGAAATTGTGACATAGTATACGATCGGAAAGCCTTTGCCTCCGCCAAGTACTGCCTCTCCCAAAGCCGCAACCTTTACATCGTTGTCCATAAAGACAGGCTTTTGGAAATGCTTGCCGATATAGTCTGCGATCGGAAAGCCGATCAGCTTCGGAAGATTGGTGGAAACGATGATCTTTCCGTTTTTCGTATCGATCGGACCGGGAATGCCAAGTCCGATGCCCGCACAGTCCTCATAGCCGTCAAGGCTTTCAATCAGAGAGATGATCGTTTCCATGACTGCCTCTGCTCCGCGCTCAGGATGACTTTCTGATTTTTTCATACATTGAATCGTACCATCCGCAAGCACGATTGCCGCACGGATATTTGTGCCTCCAAGATCAACACCGATAAATTTTTGCATAGTGATACCTCATCCTTTTTTTCTTTTATTATACTATGCCTGCGAAAAGATGCAAGAGAGGCAGCGAAAATAATATGCTCCTTTAAACAGATGAGTTTTATAGGCATTGACACAGCAGGCTCTATCGGGTATATATATTAAAAACGACAGAAACGGGGAGGGGTTATCAATGACAGAGCAGGAAAAAATCGCGACAGCAGTTATGGAGGAATGGCTCTCGCATCCAAGCGAGCTTGGGAAAAAACCGGCGAAGCTTGAGATCGCCGGCGTGTTTGAGCTGCACGAGCTTCGCTATTATATCTTCCGGTTTAAGAAAACGGCTTTCGGCGAATGGAAGGTGGCAGTCTGCGGTGGCTATGAAGGAGAGGGCTTAGGGCACTGCGGACATATTTACAGTGAAATGGAAGCATATCATCCAGATACGGCGGAGCAAAAATGTATCGAAATGGTTGAAAAAATGCGTAGGTATTGGATGGAGCAGGCAGAGCAATGTGAGAAAGATGAGGACAAAAAAGTGCAGGCGCCGGGAAATTTTATAGGCTTTGTGCTTTTGTCCGAGCCTGTTTTTGCTGTTGAGGAGTTGCGCAGGGTCTTAAAGGAGGATTGGGGCATTACATGTGAGGAGGATTCGGAGGATATAGAGCAAGATGGCACAAGGATTGCGTTTTATGAGAATGGTATGATGGCGACAGCCGGACTGATGGAGGCGAAGATACCGGGGAACGAAGCCGAATATTGGGCGAACAGCAATTTTATGGCAAGGGAAAGGGCGCTTGCCGCTGCAAAGGATCACAAGGCGCATCTGCTGTTGGCTGTTTTGGGGAGGGATGAGGCGCCTTTGGAGGCAGGAAAGCTTTTTGTGAAGCTTGCGTCTGCCTGTCTGAAGGCTTCCAATGCCCTGGGCATTTATGAGTGCGGCACGGTATGGCTGCCGGAGCAGTTTCTTTCCTTTGCAGAGGTGATGAAGGATGGAGAGCTGCCGTTGCCCGCACTGGTATTTGTAGGCTTGTATCAGGATGAGAAGGGTGTCAGCAGTTGGACAAACGGTCTTAGGGCGTTTGGGAAAGAAGAATTGGAGATCGTGGGAAGCAGCCATTCCCCTGAGGAGGTGTATGGCATGATGTTCTATATCTTAGAGTATGTGCTGGAGGAGGGCGTCGTTCTGCGGGATGGACAGACGATCGGCCTTTCGGCGGAGCAAAAGCTGACCTTAACATTTTCGGCGGGCGTTTTTATGGAAGGCATGTCTATGAAAATCGGTTTTTAGGGAACGGGAGACTGTATGGGCAGGGTGCGGGGGTCAGGGAGAAGGGATGGAAAGAATGACCGCTGCGCCGCCTGTCTGCGCCGAATTTTTTAACACAAGCTGCCCGTTATGCTGCCGGACGATGCTGTCTGTGATAAAAAGCCCCATGCCAAAGTGCAGACGGGAGGTCCGGCTTTTTTCTTCCATAAAAAATTGTTCCCGCGCATGAGACAGGGCTTCCGGTGTGAAGCCGCGCCCCTCGTCGGTGACAGAGATTTGCACAATACCATCTGATTTTTGCGCCACGACATGGATTGTCCCGTGGGGAGGCGAATAGTCAAGCGCATTGCCGATCACATTTAAAATCGCACGCTCCAGCAGCAATTTGTCTGCAACAAGCGTGCCTAAATCTGTGGCGGTTTCCATATGCAGATAAATTCCTTTCGTAAGGCAAAGAGAGTTTGCAAGCGCAGCGATCTGTTCCATATAATCGGACAGATCAAATGCTTCGCAATGAAGCTGATACCCCGCAGCCGTTCGCGAGATGTCGATCAGCGTCTTAATGTAAACGCCGATCTGTGCTGTGCCTTCCGTGATGTATCCCGCATACAGGCTTTGTTCTTCGTCAAGCTCTGTTTCGCAGATCAGGTCGATATTTCCTTGAATGACAGTTAAAGGAGTTTTCAGATCGTGGGCAAGCGCAGCAATCTGCTCCCGCTGTAATTGCTCCGCGCTCCATTGCCGTTTCAACGACGCCTGGAGATTGTCCTTCATATCAGAAAAAGAACAGAGCACGTCCTCAAATTCCCTGATCGCGGAATGTCCCACCTCAAAATCAAGATTTTGACAAGCCACCTGCTTTGTGGCTTCAAAAAGCGGAGAGAGCTGTGCACGCAGACCTTTTGCAAATTTTGCCGTCAGAAGCGCACATACCAGAGTGCAGTTGATCCCTATGAGGATGACGAGCAGAATTTCCGGTGATGGAAAATGCGCATAAAACCATTCGTTTGTAAATTGTGAGCCAATGTAATATTGAAGCACCACATATTCCTTTTCGCGTGTGATAAATAAATACTGTTTGTTTGGGTTTTCACTGATCTTTCCGGAGATCGCATAATCCATGGCACGGTCAAAGTCGTCGCCCTTAAGGGAGGTTTCCAGTACCTGATAATTCTTATCAAGCACTAAATATTTAAGCCCCACGGGAAGTTGTACATCTGACAGATCGGGCGTTGCGGCGATGACGGGGACAAGCCCCTTGGCACTCTGCTCGGAATAATCGGCATAGGTGATAAATCCGGTCGTCGCTCCGATAAATATAAGGCTGAACGGAAGTATGACAGAAGCGGTCAGTCCAAGCAGCAGCATACATAAAAATTTCCAAAAGGATGCTTTCAGTGACGTTGTTTTCTTTATTCCCATTTGTACCCAATCCCCCAGATTGTTGTGATCGGCTGTATGTCCAGTTTCCCAAGCTTTGCCCGGATATTTTTGATATGTGTCGCGATCGTGGAGTTGTCGCTGTCACCATCCAGACTAAAAACCGCTTCGTAAATCTGTTCTCTGGAAAATACCTGTCCTTTGTTTGCGGCAAGATATTCGCAGATGAGGTATTCGCTTTTTGTCAGGGGAACGGGTGTGCCATCCACGCGCAATTCCTTGGCAGACAGATCGATTTTTATCCGGTCAAAGGTAAGGGTGGTATGACGTTCCCTGCGTTCGCGGCGCAGATGGGCGTTGACCCGTGCCCTAAGCTCTGCAATGCGGAACGGTTTGGTCAGATAGTCGTCAGCGCCAAGCCCAAGCCCGTAGGTGATGTCGTGCTCCATTGTCTTTGCAGTCAGAAAGAGGATCGGACAGTCGACCAGCGAACGGATTTTTTTACAATAGGAAAAGCCGTCGATGTCCGGCATCATAATGTCGAGAAGGATCAGGTCACAGTTCCCCAGCTTGTCGGGAGAAACCTGCGCGGCGGACGTGCAGACAGTAACAAGATGTCCGTCTTTTTGTAATCCGTTTTTTACAAGCTCTAAAATAGAACGCTCGTCATCGATCATAAGGATTGCTGCCATATGGTTGTTTCCTTTCATTTTAACTCTATGTTTCTAAGTATAGCATGGTGTATCGGAGCAGAAAAGCCGTTATATATTTTCCTGAAACAGTCTGTTTTTATCTTATTCTTTATTTCTCCGTCCTTCCCAGCGGGAAAACCATAGGAAAAGCAGTAGTAACCCGCCGATTGTCCATAGGATAGTCACGATCCGTTCTGCCCGGTGCGCCAAAAGCCGGTCATGCAAAACATCCTTCACCCGGTTTATGGACCACGCAAAGGGGATGTACCGCGCGACGCCCGTCAGATCGATATTGCTGTACAAAATACATTGCAGACTTTCAAACACACCGCAAAACAGCGCCAAGCCCAAGCCGAACTTCAAGCTGAGGAACAGATGCAGGATATAAATGATCAAATTGGAACAGGCAATTTCTGACGCAGCCAAAAGGAGTGTTTTTGGGCATATTGCACCGGGGATCCCCAAAAGCCTTGCGCTGAGAAGAAATAACAGGAACAGACCAAACAGCGCCAAAACTCCCGCACCATAAAGAAACGTTAATTTTGCAGCCAAAAGGAGCTGGCGGTTTGATGCGCCAAGCAGGGGGGAGTAGAGTGACACTTTTTCCTCCGACGCGACATTCAGACTGACTATGACACCGATCAGCAGGGGAAAAACCGTCGCCGTCAGCTCCAGCATCATTTGGAGCTTTTTCTCGTCTGCTGTGCTGTCATAAAGAAGATAGTAGACAGTAAACAGCAATGCTCCGATGACGGGCATACCGATATGCACACTCCAAAAAGAGGTATGCCTCACTTTTATCAGCTCGGAACGAAACGCGCGAAAAAGGTTCATATTGTTTCCCTCCTTTTGGAAAAATCCCTTGCGTCTGCATAAGTTAAAACAGCAAACAGCAGAAATGACAGAGCGATTGAGCAGAAAGCGGTGGTGGAAAAGGAGGAACTGTCCGCAAACGTTCCGTTTAACTGAATCCCCATCAGCGGTTCCGCCAGTTTTGCGGCGTAGCAATACGGTACGAAATACCAGACCGAAGTATTTCCCGATACAATGGGCAGAAAGATACCGAGTATGGCATTTAGGACGACCGGCAAAAAGACGCCAGCCCTGCGTGCGAGGAAAAGGCACAGCGGGATCTGCCAGAGGGATGAGAGGATGATCCCAATACTGCCGCAAATGCTTTCTCTGACAGAATACACTGCCGTTGCCGGAGCGATGAGATTGCTCACAGAGACAAGTATGGCAAAAAATAGTGCGGCGATAAGCAGCTTTTCCGTCAGGATCACGCATTTTGCAGTTTCAAATTTCAAGAGGTCTGCGGGCATGGAAAATACAGCGTAATATTTTCCTGCATGTTCCTCTTTCCGCTGTGACAAAGTGCATAGGATCGCGATCGTACCGGGAAGTAAAAACGCGTACCACCAGTAAAAAGCGGTGTATTGAAAGCCCGTAAAGCCTCCAACGACCCATGCAAACACAGCCGTGAGCAGCGGCGTGAGAAAAACCAGCCTGTTTACGGCGGTTCTTTTAAATTTTAAATGCTCTGATTTTAAGTAGTTCATGATCTATCCCTCCTTGCGGCTGTTTTTTACCACGTCCATAAAAAGCTGTTCGAGATTTTCGTTTTCCCCAAGCTTCCCCTCGTATCCAAGCACACCGCCCGCGATAATGCCGATATGGTCGGCTGTCTGCTGTACCTCGGAGAGCATATGGCTGGAGAGGATGACGGTGATGCCTTTTGCTGGGAAGGAGCGGATCAGTGCCCGAAGCTCCTCGATTCCCACCGGGTCAAGCCCGTTGGCAGGCTCGTCGAGGATGAGCAGCTTGGGGTGACCTAGCAATGCAAGTGCTATTCCAAGCCGCTGCTTCATGCCAAGAGAAAACTGTCCGGCTCTTTTCTTTCCGGTATCCGTGAGGCGGACGGTCTGTAATACCTCCGTAATCCGGCTGTCCGGCAGCCCCAGGAGAGTCGTTTTGACCTTCAGGTTTTCACGGGCAGTCAGATTTTCATAGAGCGGCGGCATTTCGATCAGCGCTCCGATGCGGGTTAAGTCGCTGCGCGTCCATGCATGACCGTCAAACGTGATGCTTCCGGCGGTCGGCTTTAAAATACCCGCGATCATTTTGAGCGTTGTAGATTTTCCCGCTCCGTTTGGTCCGAGCAGTCCGTAGACGGAATTTTTTTCAATGTGCAGGCAGATGCGGCTGACTGCCGTCTGTCCGTGAAACGATTTGCAGAGGTCTGTGGTTTGCAACATCATAGTCATAATTTACAGTGTCCTTTCATTTGATTTAAGATAGGGATAGAATAGCTGGCAATTTTGAAGATTTTATAAAGAAAGAAAAAATAAATGAGATCGGGAGGGTTTTAGACAGTTTTTTCGCGCATCCGGTTTGCAGAGGTGTTTCGTTTTTTCTGTTATTTTTCTGATTTTTATGGAATAATTCTGGAATTGCGCATAAAAATGTTGTATGATAGGAGCAAAGAATCAGGTAAGGAGCGACAGAGAAAATGGGAAACGACTATAAGCTTGAGACAAAGTGTATCCAGAGCGGCTGGCAGCCAAAATGCGGGGAGCCGAGAGTTCTGCCGATTTATCAGAGCACGACCTTTAAGTATGATGACAGTGACCAGATGGGCAAGCTTTTTGATCTGGAGGCGGAGGGATATTTTTATACAAGACTCCAGAATCCGACGAATGATGCCGTTGCTTCAAAAATTACTGCGCTTGAGGGCGGAGCGGCAGGTATGCTCACTTCCTCCGGGCAGGCGGCGAATTACTATGCACTGTTTAATATCTGCGAGTCCGGAGACCATATTGTGTGCTCAAATTCCGTTTACGGAGGAACGTATAACCTGTTTGGAACGACGATGAAAAAGCAGGGGATTTCATGTACGTTTGTAAATCCTGATGCGTCCTTAGAGGAGCTGTCTTTGGCAATGCGCCCGAATACGAAGGCAGTCTTTGCGGAGACGATCTCAAATCCTTCGATCGTAATTCTGGATATTGAAAAGTTTGCGGCGCTTGCCCATATGCACGGCGTGCCGCTCATTGTGGATAATACGTTTGCAACCCCGATGAACTGTCGTCCGTTTGCATGGGGCGCTGATATTGTGACGCATTCCACGACAAAGTACATGGACGGACATGCCATGTCCGTCGGCGGGGCGATCATTGATTCCGGTAATTTTGACTGGATGGCGCACAAAGACAAGTTTCCGGGGCTGACGCAGCCGGACGCATCCTATCACGGCATTACCTACGCCGAGCAGTTCGGCAAGGCGGCTTATATCACGAAGGCGACGGCACAGTTGATGCGCGATCTTGGAGCGATCCCGTCGCCGATGAATGCCTTTTTGCTGAATGTCGGACTTGAGACGCTGCACCTTAGGATGGCGCGCCATTGTGAAAATGCGCAGAAGGTTGCAGAGTTTTTGGACGCTCACGAGAAGGTTGCGTGGGTCAATTATGCGGGGCTTTCGGGAAACCGTTATCATGCGCTGGCACAAAAGTATATGCCAAACGGCACCTGCGGCGTTTTGGCATTTGCGATCAAGGGAGAGAGGGAGCGGGCGATCCGCTTTATGGATGCACTTAAGATGACTGCCATTGTTACGCATGTGGCGGATGCCAGAACCTGTATTCTGCATCCTGCGAGCCATACACATCGGCAGATGACGACGGAGCAGTTGATCGAGGCGGGGATTTCACCGGAACTGATGCGCTTATCGGTCGGTATTGAGCATGTCGATGACATTCTTTGGGATTTGGAGCAGGCGCTTGCGGCAATCTAATATCATTTTGGAGGGGGTTTATGAAGAAAATACTTTTTGCGGCATCGGAGTGCGTGCCGTTTATCAAAACTGGCGGACTTGCGGACGTGTGCGGGGCGCTTCCAAAGGAATTTGACAAAACGGAATGGGATGTGCGCGTTGTCCTTCCAAATTACTCCTGTATCCGGGAGGAGTATCGCAGTCAGTTTACCTATGTCACGCATTTTTATATGAGTGCGGGGAATGATATTGCCGATAAATATGTGGGAGTGCTAAAGTATGTGCTGGAGGGGATCACCTATTATCTGATCGACAACCGGGAGTATTTTGACTGTGAGATGCCATACGGCGATATTCGTTATGATATTGAGAAATTTTGCTTTTTTGATAAGGCGGTCCTATCGATTTTAAAGCAGATTGATTTTCGCCCGGATCTCATCCATTGTCACGACTGGGAGACGGGGCTGATTCCGGTTTATCTCAAAAATGAATTTCAGGCAGACTCCTTTTACTGGGGTATCAAGTCCGTGATGACGATCCATAACCTCAAGTTTCAGGGCGTGTGGGATGTCAAGACGATGCGGGGGCTGACGGGATTAGCGGAAAATCTGTTTACGCCGGATAAGCTGGAGTTTCGCAGGGATGCGAATATGCTAAAGGGCGGTCTTGTGTATGCGGATTATATCACGACAGTCAGTGATTCCTATGCGCAGGAGATTCAGACGGAATATTACGGAGAAGGCTTAAACGGTCTGCTTGCGGCGCGCCATTTTGACATGCAGGGGATTGTCAATGGGATTGATTATGAGGTTTACAATCCGCAGACGGACGATAAGCTTTATGTCAACTACGATGCGCAAAGCTTCCGCAAGAAGAAATATATGAATAAGACGAAGCTTCAGGAGGAGCTCGGTCTGACGGTAGACAAAAAGAAATATATGATCGGTCTGATTTCCCGTCTGACCGATCAAAAGGGGCTGGACCTGGTTCGTGACGTGATGGATCACATTGTCGACGACTACACACAGCTTGTCGTGATCGGCACCGGGGATGCGCAGTATGAGAATATGTTTCGTCATTATGCATGGAAATATGCAGACCGTGTATCTGCAAACATCTGTTATTCTGACGAGCTTGCCCATAAGCTTTATGGGGCGGCGGATGCATTTTTGATGCCGTCGCGCTTTGAGCCCTGCGGACTGACGCAGTTGATCTCCTTCCGGTATGGGACGGTTCCGATCGTGCGGGAGACGGGAGGGTTAAAGGACACCGTGCATCCGTTCAACGAATACGAGAATACGGGCGACGGATTCTCGTTTGCGAATTATAATAGCGGAGAGATGCTTGGCATTATCAATTATTCCAAGCACATTTATTTTGACAGAAGAAAGCAGTGGAATCAGATGATCGACCGCGGTATGGCAAATGATTATTCGTGGAGAAGCTCCAAGGGTCGTTATGAGGGCTTGTACCGTTATCTGCTCGGAGAGTGTTGATTTTTTGTATAAAACTCCAAAATATGCGAAAGCTAAAAGAAGGCGCAGATGCGCCTTCTTTTAGCTTAAGTGAATGGAGGATATGGGAGGATATGTCAGAAACGCAGGAAAAGAAAAATGAAATGGTGCGGGAGTTTGGGCAGATCGAACTAAAAAATAACAGAGAGGACAACAAAATATCCCTGCTCTCGATCATCGGGGAAATTGAGGGGCATGACTGTCTGCCGGCGACGACAAAGACGACGAAATATGAGCATATTTTGCCAAAGCTGGCGGAAATCGAGGATAATGCAGATTCAGAGGGTGTGCTTTTGCTTTTGAATACGGTAGGGGGAGATGTGGAGAGCGGTCTGGCGATCGCGGAGATGGTGGCGTCGATCAGTAAACCGACGGTTTCTCTGGTACTTGGGGGAAGTCATTCGATCGGCGTTCCGCTTGCGGTGTCTACCGATTATTCCCTGATCGTACCGTCGGGTACAATGGTGATCCATCCCGTGCGTATGAACGGTATGGTGATCGGAGCACAGCAGACCTACGATTATTTTAAGCAGATGCAGGATAGGATCCTCCGTTTTATCGCCATGCACTCAAAGGCACAGGAGGAGCGTCTGGAAAAGCTGATGATGAATACCGGAATGCTGACGAAGGACCTTGGCACGATTCTTGTCGGCGAGGAGGCGGTGAAGGAGGGCTTGATCGACGAGGTCGGAGGGATCAATCAGGCATTTTTAAAGCTGCACAGTCTGATCGACGCGCGTAAGAGCAAAAAGAATTAAAAAACCTTTTAATGACAAGCGGATAGAAGTATGATAAGATAGAACATGCATGTAATTGTTGTATTACAGAAACGTACATCTCGATAAAAGGAGGCAGCCATGTCATTCTTGCAGGTAATTATCATGGGTGTGATCCAGGGACTGACGGAATTTCTTCCGGTCAGCAGCTCCGGACATCTCGCGCTTTTTAAAATACTGTTCGGGATAGAAGCAGAGACAGGGATTTTATATGAGATTCTGCTGCATGTGGGGACGCTTGCGGCAATCTGTCTCGTTTATTATAAAGACATCTTTAAGCTGTTCGCGGAAGGGTGCCGCATTTTGCGCGACGCCTTTGTCAATGTTGTGATTTTTTTTCGCAATCAGATCAAGCGGGAGCATGAGGAATACCGCAAGGTGATCTCAAACGGTTACAGAAAGTTTGTGATGCTGGTGCTTGTATCCTCGATTCCGACCGGAGTCATTGGATTTTTCGGAAAGAATGCGGTGGCGCTGGCGTCGCAGATTCTCCTTGTTCCGGGCATCTGCCTGATCGTGACGGCGGTGCTTCTTTTTATCGCGGATCACAGCAGGGATGGAGGAAAGCTCCCCAAAAGCGCTACATACACAGACGCGTTTATTATCGGTATTTCACAGGGCGTCGCAACGCTGCCCGGACTTTCGCGCGCGGGAACGACGATCACAGCGGCTCTTTTGTGCGGCTTTCAGCGCAATTTTGCGGTCAAATATTCGTTTATCATGTCTATCCCCGCAATTTTGGGAGCGCTTGTGCTGGAATTGACAACGCTTGGTAAGATCGCTGTAACGCCTAAAGAGCTCGCATCTTACATCATCGGTATGCTTGTGGCTGCCGTCATCGGATATATCTGCATTAAGACAATGCTTGTCATCGTACGCAGGAAAAAGTTTACAATTTTTGCAGTGTATTGCCTGTTCATTGGAGCGCTGTCCATTGGCGGGTACTTTTATATGGCATAATTTGGGAGGTAATATTTTTTGGCAACAGGAAAGAAAAAAGGCGCTGCCGGAAAAAGGACGCAGACAAAGCGCCGGACGGAGCAGGGACGTGGCGCAAAAAAGGAAGTAAAGCAGCAGGAAAACTTTACGAGTGAGATCATTCTATGGAGTGTGCTGGCTGCATCTATTTTATTGTTTATCAGTAATTTTGGGATCGGAGGAACGATCGGAAATGCCGTGAGCCGATTCTTCTTCGGCATTTTTGGACTGATCGCATACATATTTCC
The DNA here is from genome assembly GCA_019421345.1 of Roseburia sp. Classification (GTDB taxonomy): domain Bacteria; phylum Bacillota; class Clostridia; order Lachnospirales; family Lachnospiraceae; genus Roseburia. The sequence continues at coordinate 147,818 of JAHZFL010000003.1, forward strand.
CGTGATCCTGCTTGTGGGAACGTTTTTTGCCGTTTCCAATAAGGGCAACCGGATTGCGATTGTAAAAATGGTTGCGGTCATTTTGTTCGTGCTGTTTTTGTGTCTGTTTATGGAGCTGATCGTTCACGGCTCTGATGTGCAGACGGCAGTCGGGGCCTACCGCTATAGCTATGAAAACAGGTTTGGAGGCGGATTTATCGGAGGACTTCTCGCATGGCTGATCTGTCCGAATTTTGGATTGATCGGCTCTTATGTGATCGATGCCATCGTTCTGATCATTTCTCTTGTGCTTATCACAGAGCGTTCCGCGCTGCGCGGGGTGCAAAAAGGCAGCAAAAAGGTCTATGAATCTGCAAAGATCAGCAATGAACGTTACAGAGAGCGGGCAGAACAGCGGAGGGAGGAGCGCGAGCTGCGGCGTATGGATCGTAAGGTAGAGGGCGTTGCGCTTGATACGCGCGTCCTTCCAAAGACGCAGGAGGCGTATTCGGATGAACTGAGCGAATTGTCGCCCAAGCAGCCGCAGATCACTCTGCCGCAGGTGGACGAGGAGCAGCATGTGACGCTGACCTCCGGTGTGTTGTATGAGGAGGAGCGGGAGGGCGCGCCGTCTGCCTTTTCGGATGAGGCGTTGGCGGCGCTGTCGGCATATCCGGCACAGGAGCCGGAGGAGATCATCAGAGAGCGTATCGCTGTGGTGACGGAAAGTCTGGCAGATATGCAGCCGGAGGAACAGCCAAAGGCATCTTATGCGCAGGGCAGCGAGGAGCAGCCAAAGGCGTCTTATGCGCAGGGCAACGAGGAGCAGCCAAAGGAGCAGCCGCAGTATGAGCCGTCAGAGACGCTTATGCGGAGGGAAGAAGGCAGCCGGATTGCTGCCGCCTCCAATGAGGAGTCTGTGCCCATGGCGAAGAAGCCTTTGGATGAAACGGACGATATTGCAAGGATCGCACATGAGATACAGGTGCAGGACGAGCCGGAAAGAGAGTATGTATTTCCTCCCGTTTCCCTGCTTGCACAGCCTCCCAAAAAAGCGGGCGATTCCAGAATGCATTTGCAGGAAACGGCGCTTAAGCTGCAGCAGACGCTGAAAAATTTCGGTGTGAATGTCACGATTACGAACATAAGCTGCGGACCTGCGGTCACGCGCTATGAGCTGCAGCCGGAGATGGGCGTAAAGGTCAGCAAAATTGTGAATCTTGCGGATGACATCAAGCTGAATCTTGCCGCTGCGGATATTCGTATCGAGGCCCCGATCCCTGGAAAAGCTGCGGTCGGAATTGAGGTTCCGAACAAGGAAAACGTCATGGTGTCGTTTCGTGAGCTTGTGGAATCGGAGGAATTTTCCAAGCATGATTCCCGCATATCGTTCTGTGTCGGAAAGGATATTGCGGGCAAGGTGACGGTTGCAGATATTGCAAAAATGCCGCATCTTCTGATCGCCGGAGCGACGGGCTCCGGTAAATCGGTATGCATCAATACGGTAATTATGAGTATTCTCTATAAGGCGGACCCAAAAGACGTAAAGCTGATCATGATCGACCCAAAGGTTGTGGAGTTAAGCGTTTATAACGGGATTCCGCACCTGATGATCCCCGTTGTGACAGACCCGAAAAAAGCAGCGGGTGCGCTGCATTGGGCAGTTGCGGAAATGACGGACCGCTATCAGAAGTTCGCGGAGGCGGGAGTGCGGGATTTAAAGGGCTATAATGCCAAGCTTGATACGCTGCCGACGATCGAGGGAGATCCGAAGCCGGAAAAATTACCGCAGATCGTGATCATTGTAGACGAGCTGGCGGACCTTATGATGGTTGCTGCCGGTGATGTGGAGGAGGCGATCTGCCGTCTTGCGCAGTTAGCGCGTGCCTGTGGGATCCATTTGCTCATTGCAACGCAGCGTCCGTCCGTAAATGTCATCACGGGTCTGATCAAAGCGAATATGCCAAGCCGTATCGCATTTGCGGTAACGTCCGGTATTGATTCCAGAACGATTCTTGATATGAACGGCGCGGAGAAGCTGCTTGGAAAGGGCGATATGCTGTTTCATCCGCAGGGGATGCCAAAGCCGCTGCGTGTGCAGGGCGCATTTGTCTCGGATAAGGAGGTTTCCGACGTTGTTTCTTTCCTAAAGGAGCATAACGGTCCGGGCGTCTATCGGGCAGACGTTGAGGAGAAGATGAATCATTTAGAGTCCGGGAATACCACGGTTGGCATTGATTCGGGCTCCGGCATGGGAGACGGTAGGGATTCCTATTTTGCAGATGCCGCGCGATTGTTAATTGATAAGGAAAAGGGATCGATCGGTATGCTCCAGCGCTACTTTAAGATCGGCTTTAACCGGGCCGCGCGCATTATGGATCAGTTGGAGGAGGCGGGCATTGTAGGACCGGAGGAGGGCACAAAGCCGCGCCGCGTCTTGATGTCTGCGGAACAATTTGAGCAGTATGAGGAAGAATATCTATAGGAGGGGCAGTATGAAAAGTGATATTGAAATTGCACAGGAGGCAAAGCTTGTGCATATCGGGGAGATCGCACAACAGCTCGGCGTGCAGGAGGATGAGCTGGAGCTTTACGGAAAGTATAAGGCGAAGCTTTCGGATTCTCTTATGGAACGCGTGAAGGATGAACCAGACGGCAAGCTGATCCTTGTGACAGCCATCAATCCGACGCCTGCCGGAGAGGGAAAGACGACGACGAGTGTCGGACTTGGCGAGGCGTTTGGAAGGCTTGGCAAAAAAGCAGTCATTGCGCTTCGTGAGCCGTCCTTAGGACCATGCTTCGGAGTCAAGGGCGGAGCGGCAGGAGGCGGTTATGCGCAGGTCGTGCCGATGGAAGACTTAAACCTTCATTTTACCGGAGACTTTCATGCGATTACCTCCGCCAATAATCTGCTGGCAGCGCTGCTTGATAATCATATCCAGCAGGGAAATGAGCTTGGCATCGACCCAAGGCAGGTAGTCTGGAAACGCTGTATGGATATGAACGACCGTGTGCTGCGCAATATCGTTGTTGGACTTGGAAACAAGCTTGACGGTATGGTCAGAGAGGATCACTTTGTCATTACGGTTGCCTCTGAGATTATGGCAATTCTCTGTCTGGCGGACGACATGCACGATTTGAAAAAGCGTTTGGGGCGTATTATCGTGGCGTATAATTTTCAGGGAGAGCCGGTTACGGCAGACGATTTACAGGCGACGGGCGCAATGGCGGCGCTGCTTAAGGATGCGTTAAAGCCGAACCTCATTCAGACACTTGAGCATACGCCGGCGATCGTGCACGGCGGACCGTTTGCAAATATCGCACACGGCTGCAACAGTGTGCGAGCGACAAAGACAGCGTTAAAGCTTGCGGACTATGTTATCACGGAGGCAGGGTTTGGTGCGGATCTTGGCGCGGAGAAGTTTTTTGACATCAAATGCCGCATGGCGGGGCTTCGTCCCGATGCCGTCGTGCTCGTAGCCACTGTGCGTGCGCTCAAATACAACGGCGGTATGGCAAAGGCAGATCTTGGGACAGAGGATTTGGACGCTTTGCGCAGAGGCGTTGTAAATTTGGAAAAGCATATTGAAAATCTGCAGAAATACGGTGTTCCGGTAGTCGTTACGTTAAATTCCTTTGTGACGGACACCAAAGCGGAGACAGATTTTATCGAGCGCTTCTGCAAGGACAGAGGCTGTGAGTTTGCGCTATCCCAGGTATGGGAAAAGGGCGGAGAGGGCGGTATTGCACTTGCAGATAAGGTTCTTTGGACCTTAGAGAACAAGGAAAGTCATTTCGCGCCGCTGTATAAGGATGCGCTTACGCTGGAGGAGAAGATCGCAGCCGTCACAAAAGAAATTTACGGTGCGGCGGATGTGACGTATGCACCGGCGGCAGCAAAGGAATTAAAGCGTATTGCCGATATGGGAATGTCGCATTTCCCAGTCTGCATGGCAAAAACGCAGTATTCGCTTTCGGATGATGCGTCAAAGCTTGGCCGTCCCGAGAATTTTACCGTCCATGTGCGTGAGGTCTATGTATCTGCGGGCGCGGGCTTTGTAGTTGCAGTGACCGGAGCGATCATGACGATGCCGGGACTTTCCAAAAAGCCGGCTGCTTATGGGATTGATGTAAATGATGAGGGTGTGATCACCGGCTTGTTTTAGGGCGGAGAGATTATGGAGTACCGTGGTTTGAAGTTGATGTAAGGAGGCTGACATGGCACAGATTATTGATGGAAAAAAGATAGCACAGGAGATTAAGGATGAACTGCGCGAGAAGGTTTTAGCTTTGCAGGAGGAGGGAGTTTCGGTCTCTCTCGCCGTGATTCAGGTTGGCGATGACCCTGCCTCAAGCGTCTATGTAAACAATAAGAAAAAGGCTTGCGCATATATCGGGATTCGTTCTGTTGCTTATGAGCTTGCGGAGGAGACGACGGAGGATGAGCTGCTTTCCCTGATCGACGATTTAAACCGTGACGCTTCGGTCAACGGTATTCTGGTACAGCTTCCGCTTCCTTCACATATTCGTGAGGAGCAGATCATCCGGGCGATCGATCCTAACAAGGATGTGGACGGCTTTCACCCGGAAAATGTCGGGAGGCTTGTGACGGGGGGAAAGGGCTTTGTTTCCTGTACGCCGGCAGGCATTATTCAGTTGCTGAAGCGTTCCGGCATCGCGATCCGCGGCAAGAATTGTGTGGTTGTCGGCAGAAGCAATATTGTCGGCAAGCCGATGGCACTTTTGATGCTTCGGGAGGATGCGACTGTTACCGTGGCACATTCTAAGACGCAGAATTTAAAGGAGATTTGCCGGCAGGCGGATATTTTGATCGTAGCGATCGGTAAGCCGCAGTATATTACGGCAGACTATGTGAAGGAGGGTGCCGTCGTCATTGACGTTGGCATTCACAGGGGCGAGGGCAAGAAGCTTTGCGGAGACGTAAATTATGACGAGGTATTTCCGTCTGTAGCTGCGATTACTCCGGTTCCGGGAGGCGTTGGTCCGATGACGATCGCAATGCTGATGAATAATTGTGTGGACTCTGTGTCACGCTAAAACAGGGGAGAGGATAACTCATATGAAGTGTGTAAAATGCGGTGCAGAATTAAAAGAGGGACGCGTTTACTGTTCTGTCTGCGGTAATGAATCTAAGATCGGACCGGACTACAGCGTGTTAGAGGATGATTATCTGCGCGCACTCCTGCGGGAGGAGGAACTGCCAAGGGAGAATGTCAGGTCAAGTGTACATAAAGCGGCAGACAGTCAAAAGACAGGGAAAGCACCGCGTTCCGAGGCTTCCGCACAAGTCACAGGGAATGGAAAAAAGCCCGCATCCAAAAAGAAGAAGAACAGCCGTGTTCCCATGCTGGCGGCAGGCTGTTTGCTTGTCCTTGCTGTTTTGCTCGTCGTTTTTCTAAAGCTTTGGGTCGACCATCGCAATGCAAATTCCTACGATTATCAGGTGCGTGCAGCAAAACAGGAAATGATTGACCGGGACTATGAAAACGCACTGCATTATTATAAAACGGCGTTGTCACTGCGCCCGGATGATGTACCGGTTCGTCTGGCAATGGCAGAAATTTACACAGAGCAGGAGGAATATGATTCCGCTGCGGTTTTGTTGATGGAGATCATTGATCTGGACGCTCAAAATAAGACGGCTTATGAGGAGCTGATCGCTATTTATGAGGAAAAGGAAGATTACGAGAGCATCGCGGCACTGGCAGACGGTGTAGATGATATAGAAATCTTAGGGCTGTTTACGGATTATCTTGTTGCAGCGCCTGTTTTTTCTCCGGTTTCCGGGGAATATGATGAATATTTGACTGTGGAGCTGACCTCTTTGGAGGACTTTGATATTTATTATACCTTAAACGGAAAAGATCCGGATACAAAAAACGGTACGCGTTACGACGAAAAAAAGGATGGTATTGTGTTGGATGAGGCAGGAAGCTATACGATCCGTGCCGTCTGTGTGAATGATAAGGGAATTTTAAGTGAGATTGCAGAGGCTGAGTATGAGATTTCTGTTTCTCCTCCGGCGTTTGCGACAGTCTCTCCCGACGGAGGGCAGATTGACTCAGCAACAACGGTCACGATGGAAGCTGAGGAAAATTGCAGTATTTATTATACCTGGGATGGGACAGACCCCACGGAGGCATCGTTGAAATACGAAGGACCGGTGGAAATCCCGACAGGAAATACTGTCCTTTCCGTGCTTGTTGTCAACGATCAGACAGGCTTAAACAGCGGTGTTTACCGGACAAATTTTATCTATTATCCTTGAATGAGGCGGCAGGGGGTGGCTGCCGGAGTGCAGCGTCTGGCGTACTTGTCAGACGCTGTGAATTTATAGATGTGCGGGAAAGATGGTATAGAAAAACATATATGAAAATATCATGCTGGTTTATTTGTTATGGTACAAAATGATTTGAAGCAAGAAGCTTATGAAACAATGAGGCTCAGATTGATAAAAATAGAGAGTTGTTAAGTGGAGCAAGGATACAGTACAGATAAGTATTGTATCTTTTTTCTATAATGATTACGCTTATTGAAGTTACCACGGATGATTAAATTACACATGCACATATGTTTGCAGCGATTTTGCATATTGCATGAAGAAGCGGTATTTATATTGACTTTTACGCCATATAATAATAAAATTATAAGCATGAAAGTCAATATAGAGAAAGGGAACTATTGTGAGAGCGATTGAAGAAATTATCAAGATGGCAAAAGAGAATAATGGCACGGTGACTACTGCGATGGTGGTTGCAGCCGGTATTTCTCGTGGAAATATCAAATACCTTGCTGACAGGGGGAGACTTGAAAAGTCGATAAGAGGTGTTTATATTTTGCCGGAATTTTGGGATGACGAGATTTTTAATTTGCAGAGTCGATTTAAAAGAGGAATCTATTCTCATGAAACAGCATTGTTCCTTTGGGATTTAACGGATAGGACACCAAACAGATATTATATGACTTTTCCGTCAAATTATAATTTGAAGAATCCAAAAGAAGAAAACATTCGATGTGTGCAATGTAAAGAAGGGTTGTATGATTTGGGAGTGTCAGAGGTAGTTACGCCGGGAGGAAATATGGTAAAGGTTTACAGTGTAGAGCGTACTCTTTGTGATATATTACGTTCTCATAGTCATGTGGATATTCAGGTAGTGACGGAGGCTTTTAAACGTTATGCAGCCAGACAGGATAAAAATATACCCATTCTGTCAGAGTATGCAAAAACCTTGAAGGTAGAGAGAAAACTCAGATCATATCTGGAGGTCTTGCTATGAGGAATGCCATGCAGCTAAAAGCAGTTATTAAAAACCTTGCCAAAGAAAAACATATATCTGCGCAGTTGGTAATGCAGAATTTTATGTTGGAAAGATTATTGGAACGAATATCTGTTTCAAAATATCAACAGAATTTTATCCTGAAAGGTGGATTTCTAATTGCAGCAATGGCTGGGATTGATACAAGAGCAACCATGGATATGGATGCAACTATAAAAGGCTTGCCTGTCAATGAGCAAACTGTACGAGGGATATTTGAAGATATTTGCAAGATAGAATTAGACGATGATGTGGATTTTAGCTTTCGTAGTATCGGAGAAATTCGAGAAGGCGATGTATATACTGGGTATCGGGTTTCTTTATCTGCAAATTATCAACAAATGGCAGTTCCGCTAAAATTGGATATTACGACAGGAGATAAGATTACACCAAAAGAAATAGAATATCAATTTAAACTTCTTTTGGAGGATAGAAGTATTTCAGTGCTCGCATATAACCTGGAAACAATCATGGCAGAGAAGCTGGAAACAGTAATATCCAGAGGTGACCAGAATACAAGACCAAGAGATTATTATGATATATACATATTGACCAAGCTGCAATATGCAAACATAGAGAACGATGTATTAAAGGCTGCGTTGCGCGCAACGACAGAGAAACGTGGCTCATTCGAGGTGCTTAAAGATTATCGTAGAATTATGGATACAGTTAAGAAAAGTGAAGTTATGCAGAGGCAGTGGATGAAGTATCAAAAGGATTTTGAATATGCAACGGACATAGTGTTTGAGGATTTGTGTGATGTGGTGGTGGAGTTGATGGATCGCTTGTAGATGGTTAAGCATATTTATAAATGAAAGAGAGTGAAAAACTACTACAAACCCATGCAAATTAAGGACTTACAAGGAATGGTAAGCCCTTTGGCAAGTGAAAATAAGGAGAAAAGCTAATGAAAGTATTATCTGTCTGTCAGGGAAAAATCTCACCATACAAGGTATCGATCAGATGATCAAGCAGCGTCTCCTCCAAATCAGGATATTTTTCCAGAAGTGTACGACGTATGACGTCATAGCGTGCAAAATAGAGAGTTTCCTCCGGCTGCGTGCAGTCAAGCGCAGCATCAATGGAGGTCTGACTATAATTTTCGTGAAACCATGTCTTTATTTCTGTAATCAGTATCTCCTCCCGGTCAGCGATCGCTTCACAGGATTTCATTTGAGAAAAAGAGCGAATTCCAATGAGCAGAAAGACAAAAAACATTGTCCCCATAACAAAACACATCAGGACCTTCATATAAAAAGCCATATAGATGGGAAAGATGCCAAAAGCGAACAGAGCCAGGAGCGTCAGCCCAAGTGCGCCGACCAGCGTAAAGGTCACAGCCGTCGATTTCATGTCCGCAGCTTTGGTTCTGCCGGAAACATATATGCGTGCCGTTTCCGTCGAACCGCCGCCGTCTTTCGAGGGGACTTCATTTAGACCATTTATAAAATCGGAAGATTCGTCGACAGTTCCCCAAGTCTCCGCTGTCACAGGCTGCTCCGTCGCAGAATCTTCTTTAGTTTTCAGTGATTTTACGAGAGCCACGCCGCAGTCTGCGCAATGCGTGATTCCGTCAATATATTCATTTTTACATTCGGGACACCACATAAAGTTTACCTCATCATCGTTTTTATCAGCGCATGAATGCCTCGCAACGTGCACTGCTTAGGATTCTTTTTCATTATAGGAGATTTCATGGACGATAGCAAGTAAGATATGCTATAATTTACTCATGAAGATCACAATTTTATGCGTTGGAAAAATAAAGGAAAAATTTTATAGAGATGCGGTTGCGGAATATGAGAAGCGTTTGAGCCGCTACTGCAAGTTAGAGATTATTGAGGTGCCGGATGAAAAGACGCCGGACGGCGCCGGCGCGCTCGTGGAAGAACAGATCAAGGCAAAGGAAGCGGAGCGGATGGAGAAGCATCTGCGCGACGGAGCGTTTGTCTGTGCGCTTGCGATTGATGGGGGGCAGCTTGATTCTGTGGAGCTGTCCCAAAAAATGGAGAAGCTTGGTACGGGAGGGATCAGCCATATCATTTTTATCATCGGCGGTTCGCTTGGAATCGCTGATTTTTTGCTGTCGCGTGCAGACATGAGACTGTCGTTTTCTAAGATGACATTTCCTCATCAGATGATGCGTGTGATCCTTTTGGAGCAGGTGTACCGGGCATACCGGATCATGAACCATGAGCCTTATCATAAATAAATTAATAAAATATTCCTTCGATGGAAGACGGGGACAGCCGCAAAGACCGGCAGTCGCTTGATGGGACGTCTGTTTCTGTGATAAGTCTGAACATCGTCTGGCTTACAGAAAAATAGGATCATGTATTATGGATTGACAAGTGCGGCAGGCATCCATTAGAATATGGAAGATTATGTAAGGAGTCAGCACAAAGGAGGAAGTTATGATCAGTAAGCTATCAAGGAACAGGTTACAGGAATTGGCGTCAAGAACAGAATTATATGTTGACGCAAAGACGGGGATACTTTTTGGAAAACGACAGGGATATGACATATGTCTTAGGGTAATGGATAATACATATAAAGCTATTTTGAGTTTTTCTGTTTCCCGCAATCAGGGGAAGCCGCAGGCGGATGAATTTATTCGACTGACGAAGGAGCACAAGTTTTTAGCCAGTTGCAGGGTATTTAATTACGGGGTCGCTTTTATCATTAATTCGGCGATGACAAAAAACAAGTGTATCGACGCGATCGTGGACTCTGTCAATGCAGTTCTTCGTTACTTACAGTTAAACGGCTATGAAAATTGCTGCCAGGCATGCGGTGCAAGAGAGAATGTCAGCCCGCATATACTAAACGGAGCAGAGGTTATTTTGTGTCCCGTCTGCGTGAATGCACATAGCTATGCAACAGAGATACAGAATGAAGAAACCAGAAAAAATCAAAACGCGGCTGCAGGGATTGTCGGTGCGCTGATCGGCTCGCTTCTTGGTGTTTTATCCATCGTGATCTTCGGACAGTTGGGGTATGTTGCGTCTGTTTCGGGACTCATCATGGCCGTTTGTACGATAAAGGGATATGAATTACTTGGAAAAAGACTCGGAAATCTCGGCATTGTCTTTAGCAGCATCATCATTCTGCTTATGATCTATTTAGGATGTCAGTTGGATTGGGCGATTACGGTGATGTCTTATTTTGAAATAGATATTTTCACTGCTTTTCGGGCTGTTTCCGACAGCACTGTTGTTGACAGGGCTGCTTTTACGGAAAATCTGATGATGCTTTATTTATTTGCCATTGTCGGTGCCGTTCCAACTATTTGGCAGGTAATCCGTCAGAAAAAGGACAACAGCATCACACATAAAATGGAGCGTGATTTTTAATGCTTTATTCGCAAAAACACTTGCGAAGACAATTTATGGATGTTGTAGTAAAAGCAAATCTAGGACGGTAATTGTTTTCATACAAGCGAAACCTATTTATAAGAAAACGTAAGTGTGCAGAGCGGCGCATCTGTTTGTTCGCTTATAAATAGGTTTTTTCGTTTCGGGGGTGAGGAATATGTTCATTCACAGGCTTTTAAATAATCATGCAGGAAATCTTTGCCCGGTACAAGCGCTTTACGCTTACTTGACGATCGTTCGTTATGGATTGCTTGATTGACATTAAAGTTAATATGTGATAGTATTTTATGAAATTTGTATCTTATATAAGTTCACAATTGGGTGGACGTTTCTACAAACTACCGTAAATAGTTTTGCTATAAGACTTATAGATATGTCTTGGCAAACTATTTACGGTTTTTATTGTGAGGAGGTTATTGTGGAAGAAACAAAGCTGCTTGGCGAACAACCGATAAAAAAGTTATTACTAAAGTTTTCTGTTCCTTGTGTAATGGGACTTTTAATTGGTGCTCTTTACAACATTGTAGACCAAATATTTATAGGAAACAGCAGTCTTGGATATTTAGGAAATGCAGCGACGGGTGTTTCTTTTCCTATTATTTGTATTGCAAATGCATTTGCCTGGTGTATAGGTGATGGCGCGGCTGCTTTTTTAAGTATTTGTGCAGGGAGAAAAGATGGGGAAAGTTCACATAAGTGTGTTGGTACATGTATCGTATCTACAACCATAATCAGCATTATATTGTGTGTGATATGTTTGATATTTTGCGAACCGCTTATGTCTTTGTTTGGGGCTTCAGATGCTACTTTAAAGCTTGCTTGTGATTATTTTAGAATTGTTGCTTTCTTCTTTCCGGCTTATTTAATGTTTAATGTTATGAACAGTATAATTCGAGCGGATGGAAGTCCGACATATGCTATGCTCGCCTTACTTTTAGGTGCTGTTATCAATATCATTTTAGACCCTATTTTTATTTTTGTGTTAGATTGGGGGATTCAGGGGGCTGCTATTGCGACTGTCATAGGACAAGTCGTATCTTTTGCAATTTGTGCAGTTTACTTCCGTAAACCAAAAAGTTTTACTTTAAAAAGAAGCAGTTTTCGTATCGATTATCCCGTATTAAAAAATCTGATTGTTTTAGGTGGTTCTACTTTTATTGTGCAGATTTCGATGGTTGTAATGACGCTGCTTTGTAATATGATGCTGTTTAAATATGGTGCTTTATCTAAATTCGGAAGCGATATTCCAATTTCGGTATTTAGTATTCAAACTAAGATTTATACGATCGTTGGAAATATCGCTTGTGGAATTGCCCTGGGTGGACAGCCGATTTTAGGATACAACTATGGTGCTAAGAAGATGAAACGTGTAAAAGAATGTTATAAATATATTCTGTTATCTTCCTTGACCGTAGGGATTTTATCGACAATTATATTTGTTACATACCCACAAATTATAATTGGTATATTTGGTAAACAAAATGCGTTATATATGGAATTTGCGATCATTAGTTTTAAAATCTTTTTAAGTTTAAGTTTTGTGACAGCCTTTATTAAGATTTCATCCATCTTTTTCCAAGCGATCGGAAAACCTGTGCAGGCTATGATTGCATCTGTCCTTCGTGATATGATATGTTTTGTCTTTTTCACAATAAGTCTTTGTATATTATTTGAAAGTAAAACTGCCGGCAAAGGTATCTATGGCATACTTTTTGCTTCACCGCTGTCGGATTTGGTCGCAGGAACTGTCATTACTGTCTTAACAGTCAAATTTTTGCGAAGCTTAAAAGAAACGCCTGAAAGTATAAGTAAATCATCAGCAATTGCCGCGACACGTCCCGGAACTATTATTACCATAGCAAGAGAGCATGGAACTTGTGGCAAGCAAATTGGTGAATTACTAGCTAATAAACTCGATATTCCGTTTTACTGCAAGGAGTTGACAGCTATTGCTGCCAAAGATAGCGGACTGGCTGAAAAATTTTTATCAAGCGATTACGAACAAGAGGAAAAGATACTTTATAAACTATATCTTAGTACGAATGTTGGTCAGCAAAGTGTAATTGCTCAAGAGAAAATCTTATGTAAAATAGCCGAGGCTGGTTCATGTGTTATTGTAGGGAGAGCAGCTAACCATGTCTTATGGAATTATGAAAATGTCTTGAAAATTTTTCTTTATGCACCAGAAGAATATAGAATACAAAATATACAAAAAATGTATGGTGACACAAAGGAAGAAGCTCATGAACATATAAAACGTTCTGATAAAGCACGGGCTGCTTATTATCAAAATGTTTCAGGATATGAATGGAAGAATTTTGGGAATTATAATCTGTGTATTGATGTAAGTATTGGAAAAGAAGCTGTGGTTGATATGATTTTAGACTATATGAAACATATAAGCTTCGATGGTATGCTATGTTTGAAAAGCAATCCCTGACATAATTTATGACACATATTCCAGTTCAGCCGACGATGCAGTTGCTTTTATTTTCAAAAGTATCCGACGCAGAGTTCCGCAAAAGCGCAAAAGCGTCATAGGTCAAGGTAGGCAGTCTTGTCCGGTTCAGTGGTCTTGCGCCGCTTAGCATTTGCTATTGTCTGTCGCAAAGACACGGCAGAAAACAGCTTTGCTGACATTCCCCTTGACGGAAAGAGCTTGCACAAACGGCGAAACAGCTTGAAATTGATCAAACACAATGGCGTGTCTGGAAATTGTGGTATCAAAAGGTCATTGTATCAAATGGCGCGGACTTAGAGGAAAGTGATACAAGAATCATAGATGAGACACGAAAAGTGCCGCAAACCCATGAAATGGAATGGTGTTGCGGCACTTTTTATGATATAATGATCCCAAATAAAAAGACGGAGAAAAGCCGCGTTTTGATGCTGCCGGAGAAAAAGGTTTTGCTTATGAAATGAATATAGCATATAATTTCAGAAGAAACAGAAAAATCAATGATCGGGGGAAGGTTATGTTCGGACGAAAGAAAAAGAGAGAGCCGGGGAGCGGTGTGATCGAAAAAACAGTCTCGTATATGCTGGCAGTGCCAAGAGAGATTGAAAGCGTACAAAATCCTATGGAGATCCTGGCACGATTAAAGACCGGCAGCTTATTTGAGACGGAGCAGGCAGAGCTTCAGGATGGGCACATAAAGGTTCTTATACAATATGAAGGAGAAGAATACCAGGCAGATATTTTTGCAGAATCATATGAAATAGGACCTTTGTTTACGGTAAATCATCAGTTAAGTGAAGCTGATCACAGCGTTGTGGCAGAATCAGATCAGGGAGTTGCGGTTGTCATGACATTCGGGGAGGATGTTTTAAAATCCTATCATGTGCAATTAAAAATACTGGATACGATAGTGCCGGACATGGCTGGGATGATTGATTTCTGTACCGAAAGAGTATTATCCGGTGTATGGGTGAAGCTTGCGGCACAGTCTATGATCCAGCCTTCTCCCGATTATCTATACGCCGTGCAGGCTGTCAGCAATGGAAACGGACAGGTATGGCTTCACACGCATGGGCTGAACCGGTGCGGGGCGATTGAGGTCGAGATATTAGATTCAGACCAGGAGAATTATCAGAATCATTCCTCCATTCTGCAGACATTGGGAAAAAGAATTATTTCCGATCATACGTTCATCGAGGAGGAGGATGCGTTCATGGTCGGGCGCATGAACAACGGCGCTTATATCGTGGCGACATGGATTGCGTACGAGGAAGCCTTAAAGCTTTATCCAAAGGACATACTGGGAGGTGTTCGGGACAGGAAGGATGGTCACAATGAAGCTACGGGAGTCGTTTATCTGTATTTGAGTGAAAAAGATTTTGAAAATAAAAAATACAGACATGTATCGGCGATCAACGAGTATCTTTTAGATAATGTACTTATGATGTATTCCAATGAAGAAACATTGCGCATGAGTGCACTGGCAAAAGAAAGACTGCACTATTTTTCCAATGCCATAAAAAATGAGGATACAGAAGGGATCATGAAGATCGGGCTTGAGGTCGATGAGGAATATAAGCAGGAGGAAGGCTTCCGTGAGCATATTTGGTTTCATATCAAAGAAATCAATGGCAGTAAGGCGCAGGCAGTTTTGACGCAGGAGCCGTATTATATCAAGGATCTGCATGAGGATGCGGAAATGGAGGTCGACTTAAATGATCTGACGGATTGGATTTTGTTGACACCGGAGGGATCGGTGACGCCGGATAGTGTGTACCTGTTAGAGAAAGATTCAGACAGTCCGGCTTAGAGGGGAGAGTACTTATGAAAGATTTTACGATCAGTGAGATGCTTTCTATGCAAAAGCAATTACAGGAGCAATACAAGGATCAATGGGAAAAAATTTCACCGGCAGCCGGGAAGCATCATCTGCTTTGGATGATCGGAGAGGTTGGAGAGGTGATCGATCTGATCAAGAAGAACGGGGATATGAAAGCGGTCACAGATGCCGGAATCAGAAAGGACCTTGTGGAGGAAATGGCAGATGTGCTGATGTATTATAATGACGTTCTGTTATGCTACGGCATTACGCCGGAGGAATTAAAGGATGCATATACGAAGAAATTTGAAAGAAACATGACGCGGTGGCAGAAAGGCTGAAACTTATGTGCACAATAAAAGCTTGTCTGCGATGCTTTTTTGCGATCATGATCAGTGTAACGGCAAATTTACCGATCCTTATCAGCCGCTTACAAACACCTTGGCTTGCGGTGCTGTCTGTCATAGGATTTTTGGTTATCAATATCAAGCCATGCCCTTTCGGAGAGAAAATAAAGACAAGAAGGCTTCGCTGTGTCCGCGATGGATGTGAGCTGCTAAAGCTGTTTTTGATTTCGGCGACAATATCCGGTCTGTTTCAGCTTGCAGCGATCCCCGTTGTATTTGCGCAGGAGAAGCTTTTGTGGTTCGGCAATCTTGCCGCTGTCCTTCTGGCGGATGCAGTTGTATTCTGGAACGGCATCATCCGCGTATATCTTAGCTCTGTACAGCTTGGCATTAAGTGGCGGGTGATCGGTATTGTCTGCGGGATGATTCCGATCGTGCATCTGATCGTACTTGCAAAGCTGATCCGTTTGGCGTCCGAAGAAGCTGCCTTTGAAAATAGCAAGCTGGAAATCAACGAGCTTCGGACAAATGAGCAGATCTGTGATACGCGTTATCCGATTTTGATGGTGCATGGAGTGTTTTTTCGGGATTTCCGCTATTTGAATTACTGGGGGCGCATTCCAAAGGAGCTTGTGCGAAACGGAGCGCGTATCTATTATGGAAATCACCAGTCCGCGGCATCTGTTGCAGACAGCGGTGCAGAATTAAAGGCGCGCATCTTAGAGATCATTGCGCAGACAGGCGCAGAGAAGCTTAACGTCATCGCACACTCAAAAGGCGGACTTGATATGCGCTATGCTGTCAGTAAGCTTGGTATGGATACCTATGTCGCATCGCTTACGACGATCAACACGCCGCATCGCGGCTGTGTATTTGCCGATTACCTTCTGTCCAGGATACCGGCTGCTTTGCAGCAGAGAGTAGCGGCTGCCTATCATGCAGCCTTAAAAAAAGCAGGAGATGAAAATCCGGACTTTCTTGCGGCAGTAAATGATCTGACAGCCTCCGCCTGTCTGGCATTTAATCAGGAAGTTTTGGATATGCCGGGCGTATACTACCAAAGCGTTGGATCGAGGCTGAACCGTCCGTCTGCCGGAAGATTTCCGCTTAATTTCTCCTATCACCTTGTGAAATATTTTGACGGGCCAAACGACGGACTTGTGGCGGAGAGCTCCTTTCCGTGGGGAGCGGACTACCGGCTGTTGACGGTGGACGGAGCGCGCGGTATTTCGCATGGAGATATGATCGACCTAAACAGGGAGAATATACCGGGCTTTGACGTGCGGGAGTTTTATGTCTCGCTTGTACATAAATTAAAGGAAAAAGGATTTTAAAAATAGGAATAGAAGGAGATTTTCGCATAGGATATGGAACAGCAGCACAAGCGCAGGGTGCGCTACCGGGGCACACATCCGAGACATTTTCACGAAAAATATAAGGAGCTAAATCCCGGTAAATATCAGGACACGATAGCACATGTCATAGAAAAGGGAGGAACACCTGCGGGAATGCATATTTCCATTATGGTGCCTGAGATACTTGAGATTTTACAGATACAGCCGGGGATGCGGGGACTGGATGCAACGCTTGGCTATGGCGGTCATACGGCAAAGATGCTGGAATGTCTGCACGGACAGGGGCACATCTGTGCGTTGGATGTTGACCCGATCGAGATAGAAAAGACAAGAGCGAGGCTTGCGTCAATGGGCTACGGCGATGAGCTTCTTACCGTTTTGCGAAAGAATTTTGCAGAGATTGATACTGTAGCGGAGGAATATGGAAGATTTCAGTTTGTGCTGGCAGATTTGGGCGTTTCGTCCATGCAGATAGATGATCCAAGCCGTGGCTTTACCTACAAATATGATGGACCGCTCGATCTGAGACTTGACCCGACAAAAGGGACGTCTGCCGCTGCGCGCTTGCGTGAGCTGACGCGGGAGGAACTGGAGGGCATGCTTCTTACCAATTCCGACGAGACGTATGCGGCGCAGATCGCAAAGGCGATCACGACAGTTTTTCGCAAGGGAGGCAGGATCGACACAACGCTTGCGCTGCGCGACGTGATTGCGGGGGCGCTTTCGATGCTGCCGGAGGAGGAGAAAAAAGAGGCGTTAAAGAAATCGTGCGCGCGTACGTTTCAGGCGCTGCGCATTGACGTAAACAGTGAATTTGAGGTGCTGGAGGAATTTTTGGAAAAGCTTCCCAAGGCGCTTGCACCGGGCGGACGGGCAGCGATCTTAACATTTCATTCCGGTGAGGATCGCCTCGTGAAGAAATCTCTGAAGAACCTTTATAAGGAGGGAATTTATCGGGAGATTTCAGCGGATGTGATTCGTCCGTCCGCAGAGGAATGTAACCGCAACAGCCGCGCACGATCGACAAAGCTGCGCTGGGCAGTGCGCGCATAAAAAAATACAAATAAACAAAGGGGGATTCTAAAATGAGAATGTATGACTTGATCACAAAGAAAAAGCTGGGACAGGAGCTGACCAAAGAGGAGATCTACTATATGATCGAAGGCTTTACGGACGGCAGCATTCCCGATTATCAGATGGCTGCAATGACAATGGCAATCTGCTTTCAGGGGATGAGCAAGCGTGAGACCGTCGAGCTGACACTTGCCATGCGCGACAGCGGCGATGTGCTCGATCTTTCCGGTATTCACGGTGTGAAGGTGGATAAACACAGTACGGGAGGCGTCGGTGATAAGACCTCGCTCGCGCTCACGCCGATCATTGCGGCGCTTGGCGTTCCGGTCGCGAAAATGTCCGGCAGAGGACTTGGGCATACTGGCGGCACGATTGATAAATTGGAGTGCTTTGCGGGATTTACGACAGGGATTTCGGAGGAAACCTTTGTGCGCAATGTCAATGAGATCGGCATCGCCATTGCGGGGCAGACGGCAAATCTTGCTCCGGCAGACAAAAAGCTTTATGCGCTGCGTGATGTGACGGCGACAGTTGACCAGATGTCCTTGATCGCAAGCTCCATCATGTCAAAAAAGCTGGCGTCCGGCAGTGATGCGATCGTTCTTGACGTAAAAACGGGAAACGGCGCGTTTATGAAGAAATTCGAGGATTCCGCGGCGCTGGCAGAGGAAATGGTATCGATCGGCACGCTCGCCGGAAAAAAGACGGCTGCCGTCATTACCGATATGGACCAGCCGCTTGGCTATGCCGTCGGAAATGCGCTTGAGGTGATAGAGGCGCTTGATACCTTAGACGGCAAAGGACCGCAGGATTTTAAAGAGGTTGTGTTTGCACTCGGTTCCCTGATGCTGCAGCTTTCCGGACGCGCGGCGGATGAGAAGGAAGCGTGCGCGCTCATGGAGGGCGTTATTGCAGACGGCTCTGCCAAGAAGAAATTTGCAGAATTTATCGAGGCACAGGGCGGTGATCCGGCTCCTGTATTCGATCCGTCGCTGCTTGCGGTTGCAGAGACAAAGATTCCTGTCATTGCAGACAAAGACGGCTATGTGCACCGTATTCTTGCCGAGGAGATTGGAATCGCCTGCATGAGTCTTGGCGGTGGCAGAGAGACGAAGGAGAGCGAGATCGACCTTTCTGTCGGGATCGTCCTTAAAAAGAAAAACGGTGATGCCGTAGCGGCGGGCGATACGCTGGCTGTCATTTACGGGAATGATGAGGAGAAGCTTGCGCGTGCAAGGGAGCGTGTGGCGGGCGCCTATGAGATTTTAGGAGAGCCGGCAAAAAAACAGCCTGTGATCCGCAAATATATCTTTTCTGAATAAGATTTCGTTATTTTTCATATAGTTATATATGAAAAGAAATCGCAAACATGCGCAGGAGCATACGCCGTCCCTGCGTGAAAAAATGGTAACTAATTTAGAGCTTCCCAAAGACCTGATGCTTGGAGCAAGCGTGCTCACCGTCACAGGCCGGGGGGAGGCGTTAATTTCAAATTATAAAGGAATCCTTGAGTATCGGGATTCCTTTATCAGAGTTCAGACAAAAAATTGCAGGATTCAGATTTCCGGTGCACAGCTTGCAATCAATTATTACACCAATGAGGAAATGAAAATTACGGGGTTTATCGAAACGATCCAATACGAGAGCTAGAGGCTTATGCTGTTATCTCTTATGAAATATGCGCAGGGATACGTTTTTGTCCGGCTCACCGGATATGCACCGGAACGGTTCCTCAATCTTTGCGGAAACCGCAATATACTGATCTGGAATCTTGCCCCGTGTGAGGGCGGTTATCAATTCTGCATCAGTGTCAAGGGCTTTCGCGAGCTAAGACCGCTGCTAAAGAAGACCCGCACAAGAATCTGTATCCTCCGCCGTGTGGGGCTGCCGTTTTTTACGTTCCGCTACCGCGGGCGCAAGCTGTTTGGGCTTGGGATTTTTTTGTTTGGAATGCTGTTATACTATCTTTCCGGTTTTATCTGGAATATTGAGATTAACGGCAATTCCTATCTGTCAAACGAAGTAATTTTGGACTTCTTAAAGGAGGAGTCATGCTCATTTGGCACAAGAAAACGATTCATCGACTGTGCAGCCTTAGAGGAGTCGCTGCGCAGCCGATATGAGGAGGTTATCTGGACCTCGATCAAGATTTACGGAACGAAAATGACAGTAGACATTCAGGAAAATCTGCTGCCGGAGGAGCAGTACGAAAAGAAAGAGGACACTGCATATGATATTATCGCGGCAAAGGACGGAACAATTACGGAAATCGTCACAAGGAGCGGCACACCTATGGTCGCTGCGGGCGCGGAGGTAAAAAAGGGCGACGTACTCGTGCGCGGAAGCATTGACATTTTAAACGATGCGCAGGAGGTTGCCGAGTATCTTTATCCGGGGGCGGACGCTGATATTATAGCTTCCGTAAGCTATCCATATGAGGAGGTCATTCCGGAAACCTATACAAAGCTCGTGCCGACCGGGGAACAAAAGACGCACTATGCGCTGCGTATCGGCGGACTGACGCTTGAGAATCCGTTTTTTCACAGCGACTATGAGGAATACCGCGTTGCGGCGGAAACGTATCAGCTTCATGTGACGGACAATTTTTACCTGCCGGTCTGGCTGACGCGGTCTTCCTATGAGGAGGTCAAAAAGCAGCAAAAGACCTATACAGAGGCGGAAATCCGGCAGATTGCTACAAAGAATCTGGCAAACTTTTTAAAAGATTTGGAAGAAAAAGGTATTCAAATTATTGAAAAAAATGTTATGATAAAGAAAACAGGCAAAAACTATGTCGTAAGCGGCACGATTTTCGTGCATGAATCCATAGTTTCCTATCAGCCGACAGAAACAGTAACGATTCCAGAGGAAGAAAGGCAGCAAACAGATGAGTCTGACTGAAATATCTTTTCGTATTCCGGCTGACCACATGGCAAATGTATTCGGTCAGTTTGATGCATATATTAAGAAAATAGAGCGCGCGCTCCATGTTACGGTTGTCGTGCGCGGAGAGAGCATGAAAATTCTCGGCGAGGATCATCAGGCAAAGCGTGCAGGGGACGTATTCCGACAGCTTCTGACCTTATCCGAGCGGGGCAATGTCATTTCCGAGCAGAATGTTGATTATGCGCTGGCGCTCATGGCGGAGGAGAAAGAGGCTGCGATCGTGGAGATTGACAGAGAGTGTATCTGCCATACGATAAACGGCAAGCCCGTAAAGCCAAAGACGCTTGGGCAGAAGGCTTACGTCGATGCCATCCGCCGGAAGATGATCGTTTTCGGTATGGGGCCTGCGGGAACGGGAAAGACTTACCTTGCAATGGCAATGGCGATCACTGCCTTTAAGAATGAGGAGGTCGGACGTATTATTTTGACGCGTCCGGCAATCGAGGCGGGGGAGAAGCTTGGGTTTCTTCCGGGCGATCTGCAGAGCAAGGTCGATCCCTACCTAAGACCGCTTTACGATGCGCTCTATCAGATCATGGGTGCAGAGAGCTTTCAGAAGAACATGGAAAAAGGATTGATCGAGGTTGCGCCGCTTGCCTATATGCGCGGACGCACCCTAGACAATGCCTTTATTATTCTGGATGAGGCACAAAATACAACGCCTGCACAGATGAAGATGTTTTTGACGCGTATCGGTTTTGGCTCAAAGGCAGTCATCACCGGCGACGCGACACAAAAGGACTTAGCGCCGGGGGCGCCGTCGGGACTTGACATTGCCCTTCGCGTGCTGCGCGGTGTTGAGGAGATCGGTATCTGTGAGCTTACCAGTCTCGACGTGGTGCGTCATCCCGTTGTACAAAAGATTGTCAAGGCATATGAGGATTACGAGCAGAGGAGCTTAAAGAAAGAAAAGAAAAAGGCGGAGAGCGCAAAGAGGGGACGAAAGAAATATGAGTGACCGTTTTGTTGCAAAGCGCTACCTGAATCTGATCGGAATCCTGTTTGTCACGGTTGCGGGGACGATGGCGCTTTCTCTGCTGCATGGCAGCTATCTGGACGAGCTTTTTGTTTTTCTTCTTCTCGACGGTATATTTTTTGTTTTTCTTCTTCCGTTTCTAGAGCACGGACGCATGAATCGGGAGTTTTCCGCTAACAGAGAGACGACCTTTCGCAGAATTTTTTTGGGCTATCTGCTCGTATGGCTGCTTATGACGGCAGGTTCGTACCTTCCCGAATTTTTAAAGCCGGCGATGGCAAGCGCCTTTTTGATGTCTGCCTGTGGAACACAGCTTATCTCTGTTTATACAGGCTTGTTTTTGAATACGATCGTCTGCCTAGTGCAGGGAAGCAGCAGCTATGAGCTGATCTGCTATGTTCTTCTGCTTCTTTGCGGCTGTATGCTTGCAGACAGTGCGGAAAAAGGAAGGCTGCGCTTCTGGCACAGCCTGTCGGTTGTTCTGGCTTCCGCCGTTTTGCCGGCGCTGTTTGCATATCTTTGCTATCAGGAGCTTAGAATGCGTCTGCTGATCTTCGGGGCATTGGAGGGAATTTTGGTTGCGATTTTTTTCCGTTTCTGTTATCTTCCGGCACACATGGAAACAGAGGACGAGGTTCCGAACCTTTTGGACGATATTTTGGAGGAGAGTTATCCGCTGAAACGGGAGTATCGGCAGTTTTCACAGGCGGCATACGAGCATGCCAGGTGTGTATCGCTGCTTGCAAGGGCATGCGCCCGATTAGTCGGGGCAGATGAGAAGCTTTGCGCGGCAGGCGGATTTTATTATCATGCCGGGATCATGGAGGGGGACGCTGTCGCGGAAAGCGGCGTGCATCTGGCGCAGAGAGAATGCTTTCCCGAACGGCTGATACAGATACTCGGTGAGTATCAGGGGGAGCAGCTTCCGATTTCGACGGTGGAATCTGCCATTGTGCATATGGTGGACGGGCTGCTGGAGCGTATCGAAGCACAGAAGAAACAGGGTACATCCGAGGACTGGGATCAGGCGATATTTATTTACCGGACGCTCAATGATTTTTCGTCGCAGGGGCTATACGACCGATCGGGACTTAGTATGAATATGTTTTTAAAGATCAGGGAATATCTGGTGAATCAGGAGACACTGCAATGAGCTTAATGATAGAAAAAGAAATAGAACCGGCATTTGCATTTGAATATGAAAAGCTGGCGGAGGAAATTGTTTCCTTTGCGTTAGGGCATGAGGATTTTTGCTATGAGGCAGAGATAGATCTGACTTTGACGGATAACGAGGGAATCCATATATTGAATCGTCAGTATCGCGGCGTTGATGCGCCCACAGACGTGCTTTCGTTTCCCATGCTCTCCTTTGATGAGCCGGGAGATTTTTCGGCGCTGGAGGATGACTATGAGGATAATTTTAATCCCGATACGGGGGAGATCCTTCTTGGGGACATCATTCTTTCCGTCGACCGCGTGCGCAGTCAGGCGAAGGAGTATGGACACAGCGAGCGCAGGGAATATGCATTTTTGATCGTGCACAGCGTGCTTCATCTGCTCGGCTACGACCATATGACGGATGAGGAAGCGGCGCAGATGGAAGAAAAACAGCGGCAGATTTTAGAGGCGATGCAGATTTTTAGAGATTGAGGACTTTTTATGGGCAATAGTAGAAGGAAAAACAGCACAAGCTTTTTGGTACAGGGCTCCATCCTTGCGATGGCGTCTCTGATCAGCCGCGTGATCGGTCTGATCTACCGGATTCCGCTGACTGCGATCATTGGAGACGCGGGAAATAATTATTATGGCACTGCGTTTAAAATCTATAATATTCTGCTCATTATTTCTTCCTACAGTCTGCCGCTAGCCGTATCAAAGCTTGTTTCCGCCAATATCTCGCAGGGCAGAAAAAGAAATGTCTATCGGATTTTAAAATCAGCGCTTCTATTCGGCGCGGTATCGGGCACAATTGCGGCGCTTGTTCTTTATTTCGGCTCGGAATTTATCACAATGACGCTGATGCGTACACCGCTTAGTATTTTTGCAGTAAAAACGCTCGTTCCCGTTCTTTTGATCGTCGCGCTGCTTGGCGTTATGCGCGGCTTTTTTCAGGGCTTGGGTACGATGATGCCAAGCGCCGTGTCGCAGATCGTAGAGCAGATTGCAAATGCGATCGTCAGCGTATGGGCGGCGTATGTTTTATTTGCCGCAGGAGAGAAGGCGGGGGCATTGCTTGGAGACCCGGCGAACTATGCGGCGGCGTACGGCGCGGCGGGAGGAACGATCGGAACGGGAGTCGGAGCACTTGTCGCGCTTTTGTTTTCCGCGTTTGTGCTTGTGGTGTTCCTTGCCTCCTTTAAACGCTCATTGAAAAAGGAGCGGCGGTCGCAGGTGGATTCCTATGGTTCGATCATGCATCTTCTCATCATCACGATCATTCCGGTACTCTTAAGCAGTACCATTTATAACTGCAATACGCTGATCGATGAGGCGGTGTTTAAAAACATTGCTTATTTTCAGGGCTATGCCGAAAGTGATTACGGGGCATGGAACGGTATTTATTCCGGCAAATATCAGGTGCTGATCAACGTGCCTCTTGCCATCGCGTCCTCCATCGCTGCGTCCTCCGTACCGGCGCTTACCGCCGCCTACGCCAGCGGAAAGCGCGGGGAGGCAAAGCGGCAGATCACGACGGCAACGCGCTTTGTCATGGTGATCGCATTTCCCTGCGCAGTTGGGATGGCGGTGCTTGCATCTCCGATCTTACAACTGCTTTTTGGCGATTCGTCTGCGCTTGCGGCAAGGATGCTGATGCTTGGTGCGCCGGCGATCATTGTGTTTTCGCTGTCGACGCTGTCGAACGGATTGCTGCAGGGCATGAATCGGATGAAAGAGCCGATCAAAAATGCGGTCATCGCGCTGATCTTACACTTATTTGTTCTTGTGGGACTGATGCTTGGTGCAGACCTTAATATTTTTGCAGTTGTCATCGCAAATATGGTATTCGGACTTTTGATGTGCATTTTAAATGCACGCTCGATGCATCGTTACAGCGGCTATCGTCAGGAGATCAAAAAGACGTTCCTTGTTCCGGCAATTTGCTCCGCCGGTATGGGGATTGTTGTCTGGCTGATCTATAAGCTTTTTCTTTACCTGCTGCGCAGCAATACACTTGCGACGATTTTTTCCATTGTTGCGGGAATTGTCACTTATACGCTTCTTTTATTCGCGCTAAAGGGACTGACTGAGCAGGAGATTCTCAGGTTTCCGAAGGGAAGGGCGGTCGTCTCCCTTGCAAAACGCCTGCATCTTTTACATTAATTGAATAAAAAGGGAAGAAATGGCAGATACTTATCGTAGCTTAAGTCAACCGATGGGAGGCAGACATGAAAAAAACGATAGGCATTTGCCTTTTTTTTACAGTGATCAGTATTTGCGCGGCAGGCGGCATTTTCTTTTTCTGGAATGCACACAGGCAAAGTCAGGCGGAGCAAAAGCTTGCGGAGGCGGCAGAGACGGTGGAGACGGCAGAGACCGAGGAGGTTTTGGAGAGTATGCAGCCGCAAAAGCCTTATCGCTATCTTCTGGTCGAGGAGAACGGTGTTTTGATCGTCTATGAATCGGACGGAGAGACGATTTTATTGGAAACAAATATTAAGCTGCATGGGCTGGACGAGACGACTAAGACGATGTTAAAGCGGGGAATCCCCGTTATGGACGAGGAGGAGCTTTACGATTTCCTTGAGAGTTATTCCAGCTAACTACATTGAATATTTCAAAAGGGTGTGTTAAAATCGTTGCAGAGGTGAACTATGAAAAAGACAGACGTAACCGTGATCGGCGGCGGAGCCTCCGGTCTTATGGCAGCGATTTTTGCGGCGCGCGGCGGAGCAAGGACACAGATTTTAGAGCATATGGATCGTGTGGGAAAGAAGATACTATCCACCGGAAACGGAAAGTGTAATTATACAAACGCACTGCAGGGGGAATCCTATTATCGTGGGGAGAACCCTGCATTTGTCATGCCTATATTTGCGCAGTTCGGACATAAGGAGACGGTAGAGCTTTTCGCCAAGCTTGGCATTTATCCGAAGGAGCGAACAGGGTATTTTTATCCAAAGAGCGAACAGGCAGCCGCAGTTTTAGAGGTACTGCGTATGGAATGCGAGCATCAGGGGGTAGAAATTACAACTTCCTGTGAATTAAAGGCAATTTCCCGCTGTAAGGAAGGGTATCGGATTGAGACGAATTGCGGGGATCTGATCAGCCGCAAGCTTATTTTTGCGACCGGACTTCTCGCCGCTCCAAAAACGGGGAGCGACGGAAGCGCATTTCCTTATATCCGGCAGTTGGGACACCATTTTTGTGAGATCGTTCCGGCGCTTGTTCCGCTTATGGCAAAGCAGTCGTTTTTTAAGGCGCTCGCCGGTGTGCGGACCGAGGCGTCTGTTCATTTATACATAGATAACAGCCCGATCTGCAGTGAAACGGGCGAATTACAGCTAACCGATTACGGGATTTCCGGGATACCGGTCTTTCAGATCAGCCGATTTGCGACAAAGGCATTGGCAAAGCATCGCAAGGTTACGGCAAAAATTGATTTTCTTCCGGCGCTTACGGAAAAAGAAGTAAGCGAACTGCTGGTCAAACGCTTTCATACTTATGGAGCAGACAAGGATTGCAGTCAGGCGTTGATCGGTCTGTTCAATAAAAAATTAATTGATGTGCTGTTAAAGGAGAGCGGCATCGACCTTCATCTGCCCGCGAAGAAGCTGGGAGATAGAGAGCTGCGCCGTTTATGTGAAACGATCTGCGGACTTTGGGTTGAGATTATCGGAAGTAAGCCGGTAGATGCCGCGCAGGTCTGTGCCGGCGGCATTCCGGTCTGTGAGGTGGAGCAGGAGACGCTGGAGTCGAAGCTTGCGCCGGGCGTTTATTTTGCCGGAGAAGTGCTCGATATTGACGGAATCTGCGGCGGATACAATCTGCAGTGGGCTTGGGCAAGCGGGGCTGTGGCGGGAGGCCATGCGGCAGATGCCGCACGAAAAGCAGGAAAGGAACAATCGCATTTATGATACGCATGAATCAGATAAAGCTGCCGATCGGGCATACGCCCGATCAGTTGGCACAGAAAATATGTAAACTGCTCCATATCAAGGAGCATCAAATTCAGGAAATCTCCATAGCGAAGCGTTCAATTGACGCGCGCAAAAAGCCGAACCTCCAATATGTTTATGCGGTGGATGTGGCTGTGGCATCGGAGGCGGCTCTGCAAAAAAGGATACACGATGCAAATATCGTCTTTTTTACCCCAAAGCAATATGTACTTCCAAAGGTTAAAAAAGAGGCTTTTGCGCGTCCGCCTGTGATCGTCGGCGCAGGACCGGCAGGCTTATTTTGCGCATATGCGCTCATACAGCAGGGGATATGCCCCATCGTATTAGAGCGCGGCAAAAGGATTACGGAGCGGGCGCTTGACGTTGCGCGTTTCTGGGAGACCGGCGTGCTTGATACAAGATCGAATGTGCAGTTTGGCGAAGGCGGCGCAGGAACATTTTCGGACGGAAAATTAAACACGCTCGTGAAGGATCCTGTCGGCAGGAATCGCTTTGTGCTGGAGACGCTTGTAAGGTTTGGCGCGCCGGAGCACATTTTATATGAACATAAGCCGCATATCGGTACCGACATTCTCTCGGATGTCGTGCTTTCCATGCGCACGTTTATGGAGGAGGCGGGCGCACGTTTCCTGTTTGAGACCTGCCTGACAGATTACAGGCAGGAGGCAGGGCATGTTACCGCGGTAGAGCTGGATCACGCGGAATGGATCGAAACCGACCATGTGGTATTCGCGATCGGGCACAGCGCCCGTGATACATTTCGTATGCTCGATCAAAAGGGGGAGCTTTGTATGACGCCGAAGTCATTCGCCGTCGGCTTTCGTGTGGAGCATCCGCAGCACATGATCAATTTACAGCAATACGGAGAAACTTATGCAGACAAATTGCCCGCCGCTCCCTATAAGGTCACGGCAAATCTCACAAGCGGAAGGGGCGTTTATTCCTTTTGTATGTGTCCGGGCGGCTATGTCGTCAATGCGTCCTCTGAGGAACACCGTCTTGCGGTAAACGGCATGAGCTATTCCGGCAGAGATGCGTCAAATGCGAACAGCGCCGTCATCGTCTCCGTAACGCCGGAGGATTTTGACGGCAAGGACGCGCTTTCGGGCGTGCGTTTTCAGGAGCAGTTGGAGGAGCGGGCGTACGCGCTTGCCAACGGAGCGATCCCGCAGCAATTATTCGGTGATTATTGCGCAGACCGGGCGTCTGCCTCCTACGGCGAGTTTGCGAGTGAGACAAAGGGGGCGCGTCAGTTTGTAAATCTGCGCGGGCTTCTTCCGGCAGAATTGGAGGAATCCCTGATCGAGGGAATGCATGTGTTTGCGCGCGCGCTGCCGGAATTTGACAGAGCGGATGCGATTTTATCGGGAGTAGAGAGCCGAACGTCCTCGCCGGTGCGCATTCCGAGAAACGAGACCTTTGAGGCGGCAGTAGGCGGTATCTACCCGTGCGGAGAGGGAGCGGGCTATGCCGGAGGGATTCTCTCGGCGGCGATGGACGGGCTAAAGGTTGCAGAGGCAATTTTGAAAAGTAAACAGAACTAGAAACAGAGGGAAAATACGTGGCAGAATATACACCAATGATGCAGCAATATCTGCAGACAAAAGAAGATTACAAGGACTGCATTCTTTTTTACAGACTCGGCGACTTTTATGAGATGTTTTTTGACGATGCGATCACTGCGTCAAAGGAGCTTGAGCTGACCTTAACCGGAAAGCAGTGCGGTATGGAGGAGCGCGCGCCCATGTGCGGCGTGCCGTTTCATGCGGCGGAATCCTATTTGAACAAGCTTGTTGCAAAAGGTCACAAGGTCGCTATTTGCGAGCAGGTGGAGGACCCTAAAACGGCAAGAGGACTGGTAAAGCGTGAGGTCATCCGCATCGTTACGCCGGGAACAAATCTTGATATGCAGGCGCTGGATGAGACGAAGAACAATTATATCATGTGTATCGTCTATCTGGCGGATAAATACGGGATTTCGATCGCCGACGTCTCGACCGGAGATTTCTATGTGACGGAGGTCGATGCGGAGCGAAAGCTTATGGATGAGATCAATAAATTTGCTCCATCTGAAATTATATGCAACGAAAGCTTTTATATGAGCGGCGTTGATATAGAAGATATGCGTCATCGACTTAAGATTACAATTTATGCATTGGACATGTGGTATTTTGGAGATGAACTGGCAGAGAATACCCTGCTTGGACATTTTAAGGTCAAAAGTCTCGGAGCGCTGGGACTGTCTGATTATAGCTGCGGAACGATCGCATCCGGCGCTCTCCTAAAATACCTTTATGAGACACAGAAAAACGATCTCGGTAATATTTCCTCCATTCATCCCTATGCGACCGGAAGATATATGATCATCGACAGCTCGACGAGAAGAAATCTGGAGCTTGTCGAGACGCTGCGCGAGAAGCAGAAACGAGGATCGCTTCTTTGGGTGCTGGATAAGACAAAGACGGCGATGGGCGCAAGACTTCTGCGCGCTTATGTGGAGCAGCCGCTGATCGAGGCAGAGCAGATCAAAAGCCGTCAGGAGGCAATCCGGGAGCTGAATGAAAATGTTATCACACGGGAGGAGCTGCGGGAGTACCTAAATCCCATTTATGATTTAGAACGTCTGATCACAAGAGTTACCTATATGACGGCAAATCCGCGCGACCTGATCTCTTTCCGCAATTCCCTTAAGATGCTCCCGCCGATTCGGGCGCTTTTGGAGGAGTTTGACGGGGAGCTCTTAAGCGGCATCCGAAAGAATCTCGATACCTTGGAGGAGATTTATGCCTTAATTGATTCCGCAATCGTGGAGGAGCCGCCGATTTCCGTCCGTGAAGGGGGAATCATTAAGGAGGGCTGCAACGAGGAGATTGATAAGTACCGCCATGCCAAGACGGAGGGCAAGCAGTGGCTTGCCGAGCTTGAGGAAAAGGAGCGGGAGAAAACGGGCATCAAAAATCTGCGGGTCAAGTACAATAAGATCTTTGGTTATTATCTGGAGGTCACCAATTCCTACAAGGAGCTGGTCCCCGATTATTTTTTGCGCAAACAGACGCTTGCCAATGCGGAGCGCTATATCACGCCGGAGCTAAAGGAGCTTGAGGATATGATCCTCGGCGCGGAGGATAAGCTTGTCACCTTAGAGTACGATTTATTCTGCGAGGTGCGGGGGAAGATCGCCGCGGAGGTCGTGCGCATTCAAAGGACGGCAAAGGCGATTGCAGGTCTTGACGTGTTTGCCTCGCTTGCACTTGTGGCAGATCAAAATAATTACTGCTGTCCGGCGATCAATGAAAACGGTGTCATTGACATCAAGGGCGGCCGTCATCCGGTCGTGGAAAAAATGATCCACAATGATCTCTTTATTGATAATGATACATATCTGGATAATGATAATCACAGAATTTCAATCATTACGGGACCGAATATGGCAGGAAAATCGACGTATATGCGGCAGACCGCTCTGATCGTGCTGATGGCTCAGATTGGAAGCTACGTTCCCGCAGCCTCTGCAAATATCGGGATTGTCGACCGTATTTTTACGCGCGTCGGGGCGTCGGATGATCTTGCGAGTGGACAGAGCACCTTTATGGTAGAGATGAACGAGGTAGCGAATATTCTGCGCAACGCGACGTCAGATTCCCTGCTGATCCTTGATGAGATCGGCAGAGGAACGAGCACGTTTGACGGTCTTAGCATCGCGTGGGCAGTCGTCGAGCATATCAGTAATCCGAAGCTGCTCGGCGCAAAGACTTTATTTGCAACGCATTACCATGAGCTCACGGAGCTTGAGGGAAAGCTGAGCAACGTCAACAACTACTGCATTGCAGTTAAGGAAAAAGGTGACGATATTGTGTTTCTGCGCAAAATCGTAGGCGGCGGCGCTGACAGAAGCTACGGCATTCAGGTCGCCAAGCTCGCGGGGGTGCCAGAATCTGTAATTGCGCGTGCAAAGGAGATTTCGGATGAGCTGCTCGCAAACGATATTGCCGCCGTCGCGCGCAGTATCGAGGTTCATACCGGAGCGGCCGGCAAAAAGAAAAAGGAGCGGCTGGACGAGGTCGATCTGACGCAGATGTCCTTGTTTGATACGGTCAGAGACGATGATATTATCGAGGAGCTGCGCAGCGTCGATGTGGGAAATTTAACACCGGTCGAGGCGCTCAATAAATTATATGAACTGCAAAACAAAGTGAAAAACCGTTGGTAAAGAGGAGGAATCATGCCTCAGATTACATTATTAAGTCAAGAGACAATTGATAAGATCGCGGCGGGGGAGGTCATTGAGCGACCGTCCTCCGTGGTCAAGGAGCTGGTAGAAAATGCGATTGACGCAAAGGCGACCGCAGTGACTGTGGAGATCAAGGAGGGCGGCATTTCTTTGATCCGTATTACCGATAATGGCTGCGGCATTGCAAGAGAGCAGGTGCCGCTCGCTTTTTTGCGTCATTCAACGAGCAAGATCCAAAGTATCGAGGATCTGTTTCATGTCAGCTCGCTCGGCTTCCGGGGCGAGGCATTGTCGAGCATTGCGGCAGTCTCCCAGGTAGAGCTGATCACAAAGACCTATGGGGAGCTGACCGGCACACGCTATGTCATCGAGGGCTCAAAGGAAAAAGAAAACGAGGAGGTTGGCGCACCGGACGGCACGACGTTTCTTGTGCGCAACCTTTTTTACAATATACCGGCACGACGCAAATTTTTAAAGAGCGCGCAGACCGAGGGAAATTACATCGGAGATCTGATGGAGCGTCTTGCCCTGTCACACCCTGCTATTTCGTTTAAGTTTATAAGCAACGGGCAGACAAAGCTGCATACCTCCGGCAACTCCAAGGAAAAGGATATGATCTATCATATTTACGGCAGGGATATTACGGCGTCGGTCTTGCCGATACATGCAGAGCATGAGCTGTTTACTGTCCACGGGTTTCTCGGAAAGCCTGTCATATCCCGCGGAAACCGTAATTATGAGAGCTATTTTATCAACGGACGTTATATCAAAAGTACGCTTCTCTCAAAGGCGATCGAGGATGGCTATAAGGGGTTTTTGATGCAGCACCAGTATCCGTTTTGCGTGCTGTATTTTACCGTGGATCAGGAGCTTTTGGATGTCAATGTCCATCCGACAAAGATGGAGCTTCGGTTTGCCAATAAGGAGGAAATCTACAGCAGTCTCTGTCAGATCGTGAGGGATGCCCTGACGCATCGGGAATTTATCCCGGAGGTTTCCATTGGAGAAAAGAAGGAGGCGCAGCGTGCGCCCATTTCATCGCATACACCCGAGCCGTTTGAGAAATCGCAGCTTCAAAAGCTGCGTGCGTCTGTGGCAAAGGACAGCCCGTATGAGCTGAAATATCCGGACAGAGACCGTCTTCTGGCAGAAAGAGCAGAGGAGGAAGCGGCTGTAAAGCTGCAGGAGCGGACACAGCAGGATTCAGAAAATTCAGAAAAAAAGCAGGAGACAGAGACAACGATACAGCAGATGGGGCAGGCGGAAAATCTTGCAGTCTTTGAAAAACTGCTCGGTGACCTTGGCGGGCAGGGACAAAACGCACAGGACAATATTCTTTGCGAGGCAGGCAGCTATCAAACGGATGAGGCGTTCCGGACGAAGGATGCCCACGGCGAAGCTTGCGGACTTAAAGATGAAAATAAGCAAGAAGCAGCCGCAGAGAAAGCGATGCAGGAGACTATTGTCTATGAGCAGCAGACCTTGGCGGAGCAGAGCAAAGAGTTTCTGACGAAGGATGCCGCGAAATGCCACCGCATCATCGGGCAGGTATTTGGCACTTACTGGCTGATCGAGTATGAGGACAAGCTTTTTATCATTGACCAGCATGCAGCGCACGAAAAGGTGCTTTATGAGCGCACAATGGCGCGTGTGCAGGCACAGAATTTTTCTTCGCAGGCGATCAGTCCGCCTATCATTTTAACGCTTGACCTTAGGGAGCAGGAAATCCTGCAAAGGTACGGCAGTCACCTGGAACAGTTCGGCTATGAGATCGCGGCGTTCGGTGGTAAGGAATATGCGATCAACGCAGTTCCCGCAGAGTTTGGGAGCGTGGATGCAAAAAGCATGTTTCTTGAGCTTTTGGACAGCTTTGCGAATACAAGCGGCAGAGAAGCGCCGGAGCAGATTTTGGAAAAAGTAGCGTCTCTTTCCTGCAAGGCGGCGGTTAAGGGCGGCAGTCATTTGAGCGTGACGGAGGCGGAACGCTTGATCGATGAGCTTCTTACGATTGAGAACCCATATCACTGTCCGCACGGCAGACCGACGATTATTTCGATGAGCAGGTACGAGCTTGAGAAGAAGTTTAAAAGGATTGTGTGAGATGAAAAAACAACCGATGGTAATTCTGACAGGACCGACGGCAGTCGGGAAAACCGCGCTTTCTCTTGCGCTGGCAAAAAAAATAAACGGGGCGATCATTTCTGCCGATTCCATGCAGGTCTATAAGCATATGGATATTGGCTCGGCAAAGATCATGCCGCAGGAGATGGCGGGGATCAGGCATTACCTGATTGATGAATTGGAGCCGTTTGAGAAATTTCATGTGGTGCGCTTCGTGGAATTGGCAAAAAAGTATTTGAGAGAAATCTATGATGACGGGAAAATCCCGCTGATTGTCGGGGGAACCGGATTTTATATACAGGCGCTGCTCTATGACATTGATTTTACGAGTCAGTCATGTGATGAGGAATATCGCGTCAGGCTATCGGAAATCGGGGAGGAGCGCGGCACGCCGTATCTTCATCAACTGCTAAAGGAGGTTGATCCAAAGTCTGCCAAGGAAATCCATCCCAATAATAAAAAGCGTATCATACGGGCGCTGGAATTTTACCATTTATCGGGAACGCGCATTTCCGAGCACAACGAGACGCAGCGGCAGAAAGCCTCTCCCTATCATTTTGCCTATTTCGTCCTGACCGATGAACGTGAAAAGCTTTATGCAAACATCGACAGGCGTGTCGACGAGATGCTTGCGCGCGGACTTCTCGGAGAGGTAAGAAGTCTAAAGGAGATGGGCTGCAGCCGGGAGATGGTCTCGATGCAGGGGCTTGGCTATAAGGAGCTGCTGGACTATCTCGATGAAAAGTGGACGCTTGCGGAGGCAGTCTGCGCGATCAAGCAGGAGACGAGACATTTTGCAAAGCGTCAGTTGACATGGTTTCGCAGGGAGCGTGAGGTGATCTGGCTTGACAAGAAGGAATATCAGTACAACGATGAAAAAATTTTAGAAAAAATGCTTAAGGTGCTTGGTGAGAAAGGAATCATAGAAGATGGATCAGCGACTGACGGAACAATATAGACAGCTTGGCATTTCGGAGGAGGTATGCGCCTACGGAATGCGCGTGGAGAAGGAGCTTTTGGGGCGTTTTGAAGAAATCGACCGGATCGCGGAGTTTAACCAGCTAAAGGTCATCGGAGCGATGCAGGAAAATCGTGTGAGCGCAGAGTGCTTTCAGATGACTTCCGGCTACGGCTACAATGATCTTGGCAGAGATACCTTAGAAAAGGTATACGCCTCCTGCTTTGGCGGAGAGGATGCACTGGTCCGTCCGCAGATCACCTGCGGGACACATGCGCTTGCGCTTGCGCTGATGGCAAATCTGCGTCCGGGTGATGAGCTGTTATCTCCGGTCGGAAAGCCGTATGATACGTTGGAGGAGGTCATCGGCATCCGTCCGTCCAAGGGATCGCTTGCGGAGTACGGCATCACCTATCGTCAGGTGGATCTGCTGGCTGACGGTGCATTTGATTATGAGGGCATCCGGGCGGCGATCAATGAGCGGACGAAGCTTGTGACGATTCAGCGCTCCAAGGGGTATGCGACGCGCAAAACGCTTTCCGTGGAGCGTATCGGCGAGCTGATTTCCTTTATCAGACAATTAAAGCCGGAGGTCATCTGCATGGTTGACAACTGCTACGGAGAATTTGTGGAGGAGCGGGAGCCGCTTTCTGTGGGCGCTGATATGATGGTCGGTTCGCTGATCAAAAATCCGGGCGGCGGTCTTGCGCCGATCGGCGGCTACATTGTCGGGAAAAAGGAGTGTGTCGAGAACGCGGCGTATCGACTGACCTCTCCGGGACTTGGCAAGGAGGTCGGCGCGTCCCTTGGGATCATGCAGTCCTTTTATCAGGGATTATTTCTTGCACCGACGGTAGTTGCAGGCGCGCTCAAGGGAGCAATTTTTGCGGCAAATATCTACGAGAGGCTTGGCTTTGAGGTGGTTCCAGACGGAACGGAGAGCCGGCACGATATTATACAGGCAGTTGCCTTTCATAATCCCGACGCGCTCATTGCGTTTTGCGAGGGGATTCAGGCGGCGGCTCCCGTCGACAGCTATGTAACGCCGGAGCCGTGGGCAATGCCGGGGTATGACAGCGATGTGATCATGGCTGCGGGCGCTTTTGTGCAGGGTTCGTCGATCGAGCTTTCGGCAGACGGACCGATCAAGCCGCCGTATGCAGCATATTTTCAGGGCGGGCTGACATGGTATCATGCAAAATTCGGTATCTTGAAATCTTTACAAAAACTTAAGGAACGCAATCTTGTGAAGCTGGAGTGATTATGCTAGAATAAGATGTAGACTTCTGTTTATTTATAGGTTGATAAATAAATGAGGATCAGGATTCTGCTTCCGGGGAGAGTGAGCAGAAGAAGATGGAACAAAATTTTACGAGCATGAAGCAACTGCCGGATTCCGAGAAGCCCTATGAGAAGTTTCTGGAATCGGGCGCGGAGGCGTTAAGCGATGCGGAGCTTTTGGCGGTGATCATCCGTTCGGGCACGCAGGGGAAGAAGGCGATCGAGGTTGCGCAGGATTTTTTGGCGCAGGGAAGCCGGAATCTGTTGAACTTGTACGAGCTTTCTTTTGAGGAGATGAAGCAGGTTCACGGCATCGGTACGGTGAAGGCGATCCAGTTAAAATGTGCGGCGGAGCTTTCCAAGCGCATTGCAAAAACGCGCTATCAGGACAGCCTTTCGATGAACCATCCGCAGACGATTGCCGATTATTATATGGAGCGTATGCGCCATGAGAAGCAGGAGCGTCTTGTTGTTTTATTTTTTGACAGCCGCTGCCGCCTGCTTTCGGAGGCGACGGTATCTATCGGGAGTATTACGCAGACTCCGGTTTCGCCGCGGGAGATATTTCTCGCCGCGCTTCGTTTCCGTGCGGTGCAGATTGTTTTGCTGCACAATCACCCAAGCGGCAGCGCACAGCCGTCCGTGCAGGACGACGCAGTGACAACGCGCGTGAGGGAATGCGGGTGTTTGCTTGAGATACCGCTGATCGACCATATTATACTGGGAGATCAGTCGTATTACAGCTATCGGGAACACAAAAGAATTTTATGTTGAGGGAGAGAACGATGACGAATAACGTGTATGGGATTGATCTTGGCACCTGCAATATGAAGATTTACTGTAAGGCGTCCAATAAAATCTTAAATGAGAAAAATACGATCGCGCTGATCAATAAGGATCAGATTTACGCGTATGGAGATAATGCCTATGCCATGTATGAGAAAGCGCCGGAGACGATTCAGGTCACTTTTCCGGTTGCGGGGGGCGTCATTGCGGATTTCAACAATCTGCAGTCGATGCTTCAGATTTATCTTGAGAAGCATGCAAAGGGAAAGCTGCGCGGCGCGGAATTTATCGTGGCAGTGCCGACAGATATTACGGAGCTTGAGAAAAAGGCGTTTTACGATATGTTCTATAAGAGCCGCCTAAAGCCAAAGACCGTGCTTTTGTGCGCGAAGCCGATCGCGGACGCCGTGGGGCTTGGGCTTGACGTCAATCAGCCGACCGGTATTATGATCGTTGACATCGGAGCGGACACGACAGAGATTTCCGTGATCTCGCTGGGAGGGCTTGTCTTAAGCGCGCTGCTTCCCTCCGGCGGCAATAAGATTGATGAATCGATCATCACCTATGTGAAGCGTAAGTATAATCTTGTCATCGGTCAGAAAACAGCGCAGAGCTTAAAGGAGCGTCTGGGCTCCGGTGTTCCCGGCAGAGAAGATACGATGATCGTTGCGGGACGTGATGTTGTAAGCGGACTTCCGATCGAGCTTGAAATGTCGGGGGCGGTTATCTATGACGCGATCAAGGATAATTTGAATAATATCTGTAACTCTATCAAAATGATTTTGGAAAAGACGCCGCCTGAGCTGGCAAAGGATATTATTCATTCGGGGATCTATATCACGGGAGGAAGCTCGCAGATCCATGATCTGGACGAGCTCTTTGCTGAGATTACCGGTATTCGCATCAATACCTGCGAGGAGCCGGAGGAATGCGTGGTGCGCGGACTGTTAAAGATTGTTTCGGACAGCAAATTCAAGCATCTGGCATACAGCATGAAAAGTAAGATATTGTTATAGAGGAAAATATGAAACGAAAATCCAAATTTGTTCTTCCACCAAAGTATATACTGATCATTTTAACGGGAGTGTGTGTCGTCGGTATTCTGGTGAGCTTTACCTTTCAGATTTCCGGCGGTCCGCTGCATGCGGCGGCAGGTTATGTGTTCATTCCTATGCAGGAGGGCATTAATACCGTGGGCACATGGATGACCGATCAGGCGGAGAAATTTAAGAATCTCCATGATGTCATGGAGGAAAATGCGCTTTTGAAGCAGCAGGTGGACGAGCTGACCGCAGAATTAAACACGACAAATCTTGAGCAGTATGAGCTTGAGAATCTGCGCGAATTATTGGAGCTGGATCAGAAATATCCAAGCTATGAAAAGGTTGCGGCAAATGTGATCGGCAAGGACGGGAGCAACTGGTTTTCCACCTTTACCATTAATAAGGGAACAAACGACGGCATTGACGTCGATATGAATGTGATTGCCGGAAGCGGGCTGGTGGGTATTGTGACGGAGGTCGGCGCAAATTACGCGGTTGTTTCCTCTATCATCAATGACACGGCGAAGGTGAGCGGCATGGTCACGACGACCTCCGATAATCTGATCGTCAACGGCAGTCTTAAGAATATGAATGAAAATATGGTGATCGAATTTTCCAATCTAAATGACGGCGATAACCAGGTGCAGATCGGTGATCCGATCGTAACCTCGTATATTTCCGATCAATACCAGCAGGGGATTTTGATCGGGTATATCAGCGCGATGGAGACAGACGTCAATAATCTGACGAAATCGGGGACGATTACGCCGGCTGTTGATTTTGAGCATATCGAGGAAGTATTGGTGATCCTTGACAAGAAACAGAATACGGAGAACAACTAGGCAGTATGAGAAGAAAATTGACTGTTTTTATGATTTTAATAGTATGCTATCTGCTTCAGACGACTCTGTTTCAGGCGCTTGCATTTGCGTCCATCTCACCGAATCTGATGATCATTGCAGTGGCGGCATTTGGCTTTATGCGCGGAAAGAAAGAGGGTATTTATATTGGCTTTACGGCGGGGCTGATCATGGATCTGTTCGGCGGCGGGATGGTAGGTGTTCACGCGCTGCTCTATATGTATATCGGTTATTTTAACGGATATTTCCGCAAGATGTTCTATCCTGAGGATGTGAAGCTGCCGATGGTTTTGATCGCGGGAAGCGATCTTCTCTGCAATCTGCTGATTTACTTTTTCCTGTTTCTGTTTCGCGGTCGTTTTGATTTCCAGTATTATTTTTTGCATATCATCCTACCGGAGCTCGTCTATACGATGCTGATCACGATTTTTTTGTATGTGATCATCTTAAAGCTCAATCAGAGGCTGGAAATCATTGAAAAAAGGAGTGCAAGTAAATTTGGTTGAAAATATAAAAGAACTTTTCCGGCTGTTGAAAAAATCACGTCTTGCGGTTGCGGGAATTCTTATGGTGATCCTTTTCTCCATCCTGCTGTGGCGGATGTTTTATTTACAGATCATAAGCGGAGAAGAATATCAGAATAATTACACGCTAAAGATCGTCAAGGAGCGGACACTAAACAGTACCCGCGGCAATATCTATGACAGAAACGGAAAGCTTTTGGCGTATAACGAACTGTCCTATTCGATCACGATTGAGGACAACGGTACCTACAGCAGCACCACCGAGAAAAACAACGCACTCAATGCGGAAATTGCGCAGGTGATCACCGCGCTTGAGAAAAACAAAGATGCGATCATCAATGAATTTAAGATCGATCTTCAGGCGGACGGCTCCTATGCCTTTAATGTGACGGGAACTGCATGGAAGCGGTTTTTGGCGGACGTGTACGGAGCGATTTCCTATGACG
Source organism: Roseburia sp. (assembly GCA_019421345.1). Lineage (GTDB taxonomy): Bacteria > Bacillota > Clostridia > Lachnospirales > Lachnospiraceae > Roseburia. Next base: position 186,850 of record JAHZFL010000003.1, read on the forward strand.
ACTTAAAATACAGTCAGAAGCTTGGCTACGACACGAAAAATGCAACGGCGGATCAGGTCATGGCATATCTGCTTGATTCCTATGGCGTGAGCAAGGATTATGACGCCGCAATGGCGCATAAGATCGTGATCGTCCGGTTTGCAATGGCACAGAATGCTTATCAGAAATATATTGCCACAACGATTGCGGAAAATGTTTCGGAGGAATCGGTCGCTTATATCAAGGAGCATTCGGATGAGCTGCAAGGGGTGGATGCTGTCAGCGATACGATCCGCAAATATAACGACAGTGAATATTTTGCTTCTATTATCGGTTATACAGGTAAGATTTCAGAGAAGGAATACGAGACGCTTTCGGCAGCCGACGACAGCTATACGCTCAACGACGTCATCGGAAAGGGCGGCATTGAGCAGTATATGGACAGCTATTTAAAGGGAGAGAAGGGCTATGAAAAGCTTTACGTCGATTATATGGGCAAGGCGCTGGAGGTGATCGACAGGAAAGAGCCGACGGCGGGAAACGACGTCTATCTTTCCATTGACAGTGAGCTTCAGAGCGCGGTCTATCATCTGCTGGAGCAGGAGATTGCCGGAATTGTTTACTCAAACATTGATAATCCGACCTCTGAGATCCCGATTCCGATCACGGATGTCTATTTTGCACTGATCGACAATAATGTGATCGATCTGGAATCGTTTGCACAGGAGGATGCGACCGAAAATGAGCGTGAGGCTGCACGGATTTTCGCATCGCGTGAAACCGTTGTAAAAAAGAGACTTTCTGCGGACCTTGCAAATGAAAATGCAGAGCAGTTTCAGAATTTGAGCGAGGAGGATCAGGATTACTTTACTTATATTATCAATCAGCTCAAGGGAAATGGAATTTTGATCGAGGAGCGGATAGACGCCTCAGATGAAATCTATCAGTCATGGAAAACAGGGGAAGTCAGTCCGTATGTCTATCTCAACCATGCGATCTCCAAAAACTGGATTGACATTACGCAGTTTACGATCGAGGAAAAATATTCGGATTCTGCGGAAATCTATACTGCGCTGTGTCAGTATATTTTAGACGAGATCGCCACGCAGAAGGAGTTTTCCAAGATCATTTATGAATATCTGGTAAAGGAGGCCGCGATCTCCGGACGGCTGCTTTGTCTGATTCTTTTTGATCAGGGTGTGCTGCCTTACAATGAGACGGAGATTTCAGGCTTACAAAACGGTACGATCAACGCAGTAACATTTTTGAAAGACAAGATCAAAAATCTTGCGATCACGCCGGCACAGCTTGCGCTTGATCCATGCTCAGGCTCCTGTGTTGTGACAGATACGAAAACAGGCGAGATTTTAGCGCTTGTCAGCTATCCCGGCTATGACAGCAACCGTCTTGCAAACACAGTCGATGCAGAGTACTTCAACAGTCTGCAGACAGATAAATCACTGCCGCAGTACAATTACGCGACACAGCAGGGTACGGCGCCGGGTTCTACGTTTAAGATGGTGCTGGCGACGGCAGGACTTGCAGAGAATTATATTACTCTCGGAGAAAAGATCAAGGATCTCGGACAATATGAAAATATCAGCAATAAGCCAAAATGCTGGATTTTCTCAAGAGGCGGCACACATGGAGACGTCAATGTCGCAGAGGCGATCCGCGATTCGTGCAACTATTATTTTTATGAGGTCGGTTACCGTCTCAGCACAAACAACTACCAGACAAATTACAATGATGCACTCGGTATCTCAAAGATTCAAAAATATGCGGCGATGTTTGGCTTTGATGAGAAAACAGGAATTGAGATTGAGGAGGCTGAGCCGCGCATTGCAGATGAATTTCCGGTCATGGCAGCGATTGGACAGAGTAATAACCGCTATACCACTGTACAGCTTTCGCGCTATATCACGGCTGTGGCAAACAAGGGCACGGTATACCGCTATACACTTCTTGACCATGTTGCCGATTCGGGTGGAAATACCATCGCATCCTTTGCACCGGAGGTACGCAATACCATTGATGTTTTGGATACCGGGGAATGGGATGCAATCCATTCCGGTATGCGGATGGTTGTAGAAAATACAAGTGAATTTAACGGTTTTCCGGTAGCTGCGGCAGGTAAGACCGGTACGGCACAGCAGAATCTGACACGCGCGAACCATGCGCTCTTTGTCGGCTATGCACCTTATGAAAATCCGGAAATAGCGATTGCAACCCGTATTGCCTATGGCTATACCTCGCACAATGCGGCAGAGCTTTCCAAAAATGTACTTGCTTATTATTTTAAGGCAGAAGATGCAGAGGAACTCTTAAGCGGTCAGGCGGAGGAGGTTAATTCTACGTCTTCCAGTCAGTTCAGCGACTAGGTGGAGGGAGTTATGAGTCAGGCAGTTATCATTAAAAGCAGTAAATGCGGAATTACGTTGGTATTGGATGCGGCGCTTCCGTTTTCGGAATTGCTGGATGAGATATTAAAACGGTTTCAGGCTTCGGAAAAATTTTTTGCGCATGCGTCCTTTGCGATTTCCTTTGAGGGAAGAATACTCACAGAGGAGGAGAAGTATCAGATCATTGATGCGATCATGGAAAATACGGGCGTTGACATTCGCTGCATTGTCGAGGAGGACGAGCTGCGCGATGCGATTTTGTCTCAAAGAATCGCCGCGCAGGAGCAGACTGAAAAGCTGCGGCAGCGGGTGACAGGTACCTTTTATTATGGAGCGCTTTCTGCCGGAGAGCGTTTGGAGACGGATGAGAGCGTGGTGATCATCGGAGATGTGCCAAGCGGCGCATGTGTTATTTCACAGGGTGATATTGTGATTCTTGGCGCACTAAGAGGCAGCGCATTTGCGGGAATGTCCGGCAGACAGGGCAGCTTTATTTCCGCGTTGGTTTTTGAGCCGGAGGCTTATAATATTTCCGGCATTTATGGGGAAGACCCACCAAAGGGCAGGGGGTCTTTCTTTTCCAGACGTAATAAAACCCCGCTGGCGATGCTTGCAACGCTAAGCGCGGGTATTATTAGCCTTAATCCCATAACAGCGGATTAAGTAATAAAAAACAGGAGGTCTTTGACAAATGGGTGAAGTGATCACTTTTACCTCAGGAAAAGGCGGCGTTGGCAAGACGACTACAACGGCAAACGTCGGTGCGGGACTTTCACTGTTAGATAAAAAGGTAGTATTGGTAGACACCGATATTGGCTTAAGAAACCTTGATGTAGTCATGGGACTTGAGAACCGGATCCTCTATAATCTTGTGGATGTTCTGACCGGAAAATGCCGGCTTAAGCAGGCGCTGATCCGTGACAGGCGTTATCCGAATTTATGGGTGATTCCCTCTCCGTGCTCGAATGAATGTAAGGAAAGGCTCAGTCAGGCACAGATGTCTGATCTGCTGGAGGATTTGCGTCGGGAATTTGATTATATTTTAATCGACAGCCCGGCAGGGATTGACGATGGCTTTCGTCTGGCAACACTTGATGCGGACCGTATCATTCTTGTGACGACGCCTCAGATTGCGGCGATCCATGATGCGGACTGCGTGCTGCAGCTATTACGGCGGCAGAAGGCAAAAGAGGTACAGCTTCTTGTCAACTGCTTCCGCAAACGGATGGTGAAGGAAGGAAATATGCTCGATATTCCCGATATTTGCGAACTTCTGGAGGCAAAGCTGATCGGAGTCGTTGCGGAGGATGAGGAGGTCATCATCGCACAGAATCACGGAGAGCCTGTGATTGGCACACGTTCCTCCGCGGCAGCCGCCGGTTACCAGAATATTGCGCGCAGACTTCTGGGAGAGGAGCTGCCTGTCGATGAAGATATGAACCAAAAGCGCGGCAGTCTGTTTTCCCGTGTTCTGTGGGGAAGCAGCGCCAGAAAGACGGTGTGATATGTGCCACAGAACGAAAAAAAAGAATGTTGCAAAAGAACGTTTGCGGCTTATGATTGATGCGCGAAAAAAAAAGCTGGATGAAAATGCCATGAATGAGCTGCGCCAAGAGATCGGGCTGCTCGTGACAAAGTATATTGATATTGAACCTGAAAACATAGAAATTAAAATTATTCTTAAGGAATCCTGAGAAAATGCCAAAACAGTACAAACTAAAGAATTACAAATTTACCTTGATCCTTTTGGTAGTGATCTTAAATATTATAGGCATTCTGCTTGTCGGAAGCGCAAGTCCGGGAGACCAGCAAAAGCAGTTGGTCGGAATGCTCTCCGGTCTTTTGATCATGGCTGCGGTATCCTGCATTGACTACAGCTTTTTGCTGCGTTTTTCATGGGTGATTTATATTTTTGCCGTAGCCCTGCTGGTGTTTGTATTTGTGGCGGGGGATGACGCCGGCGGTGCGCAGCGTTGGTTTGAGATCGGAGGATTTCGATTTCAGCCATCAGAGCTGGTAAAAATCCTTGTCATTTTGTTTTTCGCCTATTATTTTATGAAGCACGAGGAGAAGGTCAGCAGTCTGCCGGTATTATGCCGCTCCTTTCTGCTGGTCGGAGTCATACTCGCACTCATTATTGCGCAGCCAAACCTCTCGACAACTATTATCATGGCGCTGATTTTTTGTGCGATGCTGTTTATCGCAGGACTGAGCTATAAGATCATTGCCGGGGTTTTACTCACCTGCGTACCTGCGTTCCTTGTTTTTATGACACTGGTCATTCAGGATAAGTTTCCGTTTATCCGTTCCTATCAGATGGGACGTATCATGGCATGGCTTTATCCGGAGGATTATCCGGATATTGCCTTTCAGCAGCAGAACTCCATTATGGCGATCGGTTCGGGTCTGCTCTTTGGAAAGGGGCTTGGAAATACGGACCCTGCGTCCGTAAAAAACGGTAATTTTATTATTGAGCCGCAAAACGATTTTATTTTCGCGGTGGCAGGAGAGGAGCTTGGCTTTCTTGGCACGGCGGCGATCATAATACTCTTGCTTTTCATTACGATTGAGTGTATATTTATTGCTAGAAAAGCAAAAGATTTGGCAGGCAGATTAATTTGCTGCGGCGTTGCGGCGCTGATTGGTTTCCAAAGCCTCATCAATATTGGAGTTGCCAGCGGTCTGCTTCCTAATACAGGCGTAACCTTACCGTTTGTGAGCTATGGTCTTACTTCGCTATGGTCATTATATATAGGCATCGGACTCGTTTTAAATGTCGGTCTGCAGCCTAAAAAATATTAACAGGGGGTATCTGCGAATATGAACATTGGACTGATTGCGCATGATTCAAAGAAGAAATTAATGCAGAATTTTTGTATCGCTTATCGGGGGATTTTAAGTAAAAACGAGTTGTATGCAACCGGAACGACCGGACGGCTGATCGAGGAGGTCACAAACTTAAATATTCACAAATATCTCGCCGGGCATCTCGGCGGTGCACAGCAGCTTGGCGCGCAGATCGAGCACAATGACATCGATCTTGTCATTTTTCTGCGCGATCCGCTGGCACCAAAGTCCCATGAGCCGGATATTCACAGTATTCTTCGCATCTGTGATACGCATAATATCCCGCTTGCGACAAATCTGGCGAGCGCGGAGCTTTTGATCAAATCATTAGACAGAGGGGACTTAGAGTGGCGTGAGATGTATAAGTAAAACTGCGGCATTTGCACTTATGACATGTCTGCTCTTTGCTGCATACGGATGCGGCAGCGGGGAAACGCTCACTGATTCCTATGATGTATATGAAATGGCAGATTCGCTGGGGATTGCGGCGTCAGCTTCGGATGCTTCTAAAAGCTATTTTTCCACGGGACTTTGTGTGTCGGAGGATATTGCGCTTGGCACGGACACGACAACGTCCTCGGTAGCGGAGGGCGCCGGCGCTTTTAATCTTTCCACAGGGCAGGTTGTATATGCCAAGAATCTTTATGAGCGTTTGTATCCGGCAAGCACCACAAAAATCCTGACTGCCTATCTTGCGCTCAAATACTGTGATGATCTTGACGCCTATGTGACAGTCAGTGAGAATGCTGCCAAGCAGGCGGCAGATTCGTCTGTCTGTGACTTAAGGGCAGGTGACCGTGTAAAGCTGCGTGACCTTCTCTACGGAATGATGCTCCGCAGCGGAAATGATGCGGCGATTGCGATTGCCGAGCATGTCTCCGGATCGGTAGAGGCATTTGCCGAGCTGATGAATCGGGAGGCGGCGGCAATGGGGGCGACACAGACGCATTTTGTCAATCCGAATGGTCTGCCGGATGCAAATCATTATACGACAGTCTATGATATGTATTTGATTTTCGCGAAAGCTTTGGAAAATCAGATGTTTTCGGAGATTATTGCTGCAAAGTCTTACGACGTCGTCTATACGAATGCGCAGGGGGAAGCGGTTGAAAAGACATGGGAAAATACCAATCTCTATCTGACCGGAGATGCAAAAACACCGGAAGGCTTTACAATTCTGGGAGGAAAGACAGGAACGACCGGGGAGGCAGGCTATTGTCTTGTCTTGTATTCCCAAAACGCGTCGGGACAGCCAATTATTTCTATTGTATTTAAAGCGGACGGGAAGTCGAATCTTTATATGCTAATGAATGAAATCCTTGCAGGGTTTGCAAATTAGTAGTTGTGTTTTATGTGCATATAGACTATAATTGTTATATAAAACCAACTGCTTTTATACATATTAACAAGGAATATGCATAAAACAGGACTACTAGGAGGAAATGTCCATGATAGAGATTATTTCAGGTGAAAAGGGAAAAGGCAAGACAAAGGAATTATTAAACAAGGTGAATGCTTCTGTTGCTGCCGTGTCCGGTAATATCGTTTATCTTGACAAGAGCCAGAAGCATATGTATGAGTTGAATAATAAGGTCCGGCTCATCAACGTAACAGATTATCCGCTTGATAATGGTGATGAATTCCTCGGCTTTATCTGCGGCATCGTATCGCAGGACAATGATCTGGAAGAAATGTATTTAGACAGCTTTCTGACAATTTCGTGTATTGACACGGAGGAGGAAATCAGTCATGCGATCCAAAAGCTTGATGTGATCAGTGAAAAATATAATGTGAAGTTTATTTTAAGCATATCCCGCGATGCATCGCAGCTTCCCGAATGTGCTAAGGCGAAAATCGTCATTTCCTTATAATTTTAAACACAAAAAGTGCTGCATGTTAGCAGCACTTTTTGTTGACATAAGAGTGGCTCGCGAAGCGTGTCACTCGCTGTTGACATAACAGTTTCTTTTAGAATTGGAAAATTTCTCGTTTCCCATAACTTATTTTCTTGCGGTGTACCGGCTATGATTCCTCCATAGAACGGATTCTGCCAAAGAGACTGAGCAGATATAATCCGCCAAGTCCGACAACCGCATAGATGATTCTGGTGAGCCATGACATATCACCGAATATAAAGGCGACGAGATCAAAGCGGAAGAAGCCGATCAATCCCCAGTTGACAGCTCCGATGATCACCAATGTGAGCAATGTATAATCCAACCAATTTGTATTCATGCTGATTCCTCCTTTTTGGATAGTATGTACCCGACAGATTACATTTATGCATTGCAGAAGTTGTTTTCTTTCCGGTAAAATGATAAAATATATCTATTGAAATAAAAAAAGGCGGGTATTTTTTTGAGTGAAAATAAAAAGGTAGTAAGGTATCGCAAACCTTTTAATCTGAATATAGGCATTATTATTTTTGTCGTTATTTTTATTTATCTTATTTTTAATGTGTTTACCTATATGACTGCCACACACATTTCTCCTTATGAGGTGGAGCAGGGAACGATGGCGGCAAATCATGTCTATCGCGGACTGATCCTGCGTGAGGAACAGGTATATTATGCAAATTATACAGGAACGATGAATTTTTATGTCAAGGAGGGCTCAAAGGTCAGTTACAATAACCTTGTGTGCTCGATTGATGAAAACGGAGAGATTTCAAATTTGCTTGACAATGCAGAGCAGAAGGTTTCGGAGCTGGATACCGATGTTCTTTCGGAGCTTGAGGAGAGTATTTACGATTTTCAGACCTCCTATCAGTCACAAAATTTTTATCAGGTATATTCCTTTAAGGAGGACGTTGCATCCTCGCTCAATGAAGCCTTGAATCTAAATGCACTTTCACAGCTTGGCGATTATACGGCGAGCGCACAGGCAGGAAATACTTTTCATCCGATTGCTGCGGATACGCACGGTGTCGTAGTTTATTATACGGACGGCTATGAGGAGGTCACGACAGACAGCTTTACTGCCGATATGTTCCATGAGGCTTCCTACAGTCGGGTCAGCAATCAGAATGCAGGAAAGATTGAGAATGGAGCTCCTCTTTATAAGCTGATCACGAGTGAGCTTTGGAATATTGTTCTTCCTGTTCCGCAAACTGTAGCGAAGGAGCTGGCAGATGACGATACGCTGAAGCTTCGTTTTGTAAAGGATGATAAGACGGCTTATGCGACGTATTCCCTGGTGAATCGGGACGGTCAGGATTATTTGATCCTAAACCTGAAAAATTCAATGGTTCGTTATGCGAAGGATCGCTACATTGAGATAGAACTGCTCCTGCAGGAAGGGACGGGCTTAAAGATTCCAAATTCTTCTATTACGCAAAAAGAATTTTTTACCGTTCCAAAGGAATATTTTTTGCTGGGTGGTGATTCGCAGGAGCAGGGAATATTGCTGTCCCGTGTGGATAAGGATGGAAAAGAGCACACAGAATTTCTGACACCGACGATTTACTACGAGACAGAGGAAGCCTATTATATTGACGATGAGGACGTGGGCGCGTCGGATGTCATTAAAAAGCCGGACTCCAGCGCCTCCTACCGGATTGGGGAAAATACTGCTGTTTTGGATGGCGTATACAATATCAATAAAGGATATGCAGTATTTAAACAGATTGATGTCTTATACCAAAATGAGGAGTATTCGATTGTCCGCACAGGGACGGATTATGGAATTGCATTGTATGACCACATTGCATTGGACGGCTCTAAGATGAAGGAAGACGATTTGGTTACGCAGTAAGCTTTGGGAGGGAAGAATATGATCACAGAAAATTTAGCGACAGTGGAACAAAAGATTCAGGCTGCATGTCAGGCGGCGGGAAGGAAGCGTGAGGAGGTCACGCTCATTGCCGTGAGCAAAACAAAACCAATCTCCATGCTGAAGGAGGTTTACGAAACAAACATTCGTGACTTTGGGGAAAATAAGGTGCAGGAGCTTTGTCAGAAGATGGATGAGCTTCCGTCTGATATTCAGTGGCACATGATCGGTCATTTGCAGCGAAACAAGGTAAAATATATCGTGGGAAGGGTGGCATTGATCCATTCGGTGGATACCTACCGTCTCGCCGAGGAAATCAATATTCAGGCTAAGAAGAAAAATATTATCGTTCCGATCCTCGTCGAGGTTAATATTGCCGGAGAGGATTCCAAGTTCGGAACATCGGCGGAGGATGCGATTCTTTTGGTGGAGGAGATCGCAAAGCTGGAAAACGTGCGCATTCAGGGACTGATGACGATCGCCCCAAACGTTGCAGATGCCGAGGAGAACCGCCCGTATTTCCGCAAAATAAAGCAATTATCTGTTGACATAATGAATAAAAACATAGATAATGTATCTATGAAAGTATTGTCTATGGGTATGACCGGAGATTACACCGTTGCCATCGAGGAGGGGGCAACGCTTATTCGTGTGGGAACCGGTATCTTTGGGGAGCGGATTTATAAGAACAGCTAGAGGCAGGAGCGCAAATAAATGGGAATTATGGATAAGTTTTTAAATATCATGCGTCTGAATCCGGATGATGATGACGATTTTTATAATGAGGATTATGATTACGACGACGATTACGAGGATGAGGATATTAAGCCGAAATCTTCGTTCCGCAAGGAAAAGCGTATGGATGATTATGACGATGATTATGATACGGGAAAGTCGTATCATGAAAAATCGGCAAAGACCTCCTCAAAGGTTACTCCAATCCGTCCGGTCAAGAAGGCTTCCGGAAATGGGATGGAGGTCTGTGTGATCAAGCCAACCTCGGTGGAGGATGCAAGGGAGATTACGGAAACACTGCTCAATAATCGCACCGTAGTTTTGAATGTCGAAGGGCTTGATGTGGAAATTGCCCAGCGAATCATCGATTTTACTTCCGGTTCCTGCTTTGCGATCAGCGGAAACCTTCAGAAAATATCAAATTACATATTTATCATCACACCAGCGTCGGTAGACATCTCAGGAGATTTTCTCAATCTGGTAGATTCCTTTAACGGAAGAAATATCCAGACAGATTTTTAATGTATATGAATGAACAGGAACTTTGTCAAAAGCGCTTGATCGATTTATCGAAACAGGCAGACCGCAGGGGAATCGTTTTGTTTAGTGATTTCCTTAATTTGAATGAATTAAATATTTATCACCAGTCAAAGAAACTTTTTGTGACAGAAACAGAGTGCTTTGGCGGTGTTTCTTTTGCAGAGCGTCAGATGGTTGCATTTCTTCCTGATGCTCTTTCCTATGCATGGAATTACCCGATGACGGCGCTGCGCATGCCCCCTTCCTATCCTAAGTTTGCAGAGAAATTCGGTCACCGGGATATTTTAGGAGCGATCATGAATCTGGGAGTGGAACGCAACAGAATCGGGGATATTATGCTCGGAAAAGACGCTGCTTATCTTATTTGTGAGACTGGTATCTCCGGTTATTTTATGGAAAATCTCACAAAGGTGCGCCATACACTCATTCATCTGGAGGAATGTGCGCTTGATGAGATCAATGATGTGCAGGTGCCGGAGCTTGCGACGGGAATCATCACCTCCAATCGTATCGATGCCGTTATCGCTTGTGTTTATAAGCTTTCGCGCAGCCAGGCACTGGAATTGTTTCGGCGTGAAAAAGTATTTGTAAACGGAAAGCTTACGACAAGTCCAACCTATATCTGCAGGCAGGACGATGTTATATCGGTGCGCGGCTGCGGGCGTTTTGTTTATCAGAGCGAACAGGGCACGACAAATAAGGGCAGACTGAAATTTACTTATCAGATTTATCGCAATTAAGAAGGGACATTGCTTATGGCAAAGACAATTTCCGTCAGGGCGGATGGCAGAGAAATTTACAGTATCAGACTGACTGATCATTTTAATGAATTGAGTACACAGATGACAAAGCTTGGCTATGAACGTACACGAAAAATCTGTATTGTGACGGATTCTAATGTGGGAACATATTATGGCGCGCAGGTGAAAGCATGTCTGCAGGAAGCATTTGATTTTGTGGCGCTATATACCTTTGCGGCGGGAGAACGCCAAAAAAATCTGGCGACTGTGGAGGGGCTCTATGAATTTTTGATCATGCATCGTTTTGAACGGGGAGATTTGCTGCTTGCTTTGGGCGGAGGCGTTGTTGGTGATCTCACAGGCTTTACCGCAGCCACTTATCTGCGTGGAATTGATTTTATTCAGGTACCGACAACGCTGTTAGCGCAGGTAGACAGCAGTATTGGCGGAAAAACAGGCGTTGATTTTATGCAGTATAAAAATATGGTCGGCGCTTTTTATCAGCCGAAACTTGTCTATATCAATTCTTCTGTTTTAACGTCATTGCCGGAACGTGAAATTGTTTCGGGAATGGGTGAAATTATAAAGCATGGGCTGATCCGTGACGCTTCCTATTTTGGATGGCTGAAGGAAAATCGCAGGGCGATTTTGGAAAGGGAGCTTCCTACTATGGAGGAAATGGTTGCGCAAAGCTGTCTGATCAAGCGTGAGGTCGTAGAGCAGGATCCTAAAGAGCAGGGAGAGCGTGCCCTGCTAAATTTCGGACATACGATTGGTCATGCAGTAGAAAAGCTCTGCGATTTTTCTCTTTCGCATGGTGCGTGCGTCGGGCTTGGTATGATGTCGGCAGCTTATCTTTCCATGAAGGCGGGAAATATAGATGAAACGTCGCTAAAGGAGATAAAAGACTGTCTGCTTTCTTTTGGCTTTGAAACTTCTGTCGGCGGTATCGACCCAAAGGAAATTTTATCCGCGACAAAGTCTGACAAGAAGATGGCGGACGGACAGATCAAATTTATTCTATTAAGAAAACCCGGAGAGGCGTATATTGAGCGTGGTTTGACGGATGAACAGCTCTTGGATGGAATCTCCTATATATGCCGCTTGGAGGATGTGTAAGAGGAAAGGAAGGAGGGAAGATTTTATGCGCACACGTTCTGGAATCTGTAAGGGGCTGATCGGTTTGTTTGTATCCGCAGTCCTTATCATTCTCGATCAATTTACAAAAAATCTTGCCGTCACCCATTTAAAGGGACAGGAGTCCATTGTCCTGTGGGAGGGTGTGTTTGAACTTCATTATCTGGAAAACCGCGGAGCAGCTTTTGGTATCCTGCAGGAAAAGCAGGCGCTTTTTCTTATTTTGACGACTGTGGTTGTACTTTTGATTACTTATTTTTACCTGTTCAGGCTGCCGAATGAGCGTCGTTTTTTGTGGCTGAATATATCTGCCGTTTTATTTTTTGCAGGTGCGATCGGGAATTATATCGACCGTCTGATGCAGGGCTACGTTGTTGATTTTTTCTATTTTCGCCTGATTGATTTCCCCATTTTTAATATGGCAGATATTTATGTGACAGTTGCTGCGGTTCTCTTGCTTGTGCTTGGCTTTTTCTATTATAACGAATCTGATTTTGAGCGCATTTTCCCTTCTAAGAAAAAGGAGGAGGTATGAACAGCGAACAGTTTGAAGTGGGGGCGGAGTATGAGGGAGAGCGTCTGGATAAATATTTGGGGCTGCTTTTTGAACAGGCAGGCTCCGGATTGTCACGCTCTTTTTTTCAAAAATTGATCAAGGACGGTCATGTTCGCGTCAATGATGTCCCTCGGAAAGCGAATTATCGGTTAAGGGCAGACGAGCTTATTACGGTAGAGATACCAGATGCAGTGGAAACGCCGATTCTTCCTGAGAATATTCCGCTTGATATTTTATATGAAGATGAAGATGTCCTGATCGTAAATAAGCCAAAAGGAATGGTTGTTCATCCATCCGCCGGACATTCCGGTGGTACGCTTGTCAACGCAGTCATGTATCACTGCCGTGACAGTCTCTCTGGAATTAATGGTGAGATTCGTCCGGGAATCGTTCATCGGATTGATATGGATACGACAGGCTCTCTGATCGTTTGCAAAAATGATGAGAGCCATGTTTGCATTGCCGCGCAGATCAAAGCGCATTCCGTCACACGAAAATACAGGGGAATCGTGTACGGACGGGTGAAGGACGATTGCGGCAAAATTGACGCGCCGATCGGCAGACATCCCATCGAGCGAAAAAAAATGGCGATCAATGAAAAAAACGGTAAATGCGCCGTTACACATTATCGTGTGCTGGAGCGGTTTACAAATTATACCTATATGGAATTTGAGCTTGAAACAGGAAGAACACACCAAATACGCGTACACATGGCTTCTATTAGTCATCCGCTGCTTGGAGATAAGCTTTATTCCAATGGAAAAAGTCCCTACAAGCTCTGCGGGCAGACACTTCATGCAATGACGATCGGCTTTTTGCACCCTTCAACGGGGGAGTATTTGGAGATAACTGCCCCTTTGCCTGAATATTTTGAGAAAATATTAAGAGATTTGAGAAATATTTGATAATTTTAATTCTTTCTTTTCATTTGCAGTAAGATATATTATAATAATGATACAGAATGTAGGAAAGAAGGGATTATGATGGGCAACAAAATTTATACCATTGGCCGTGAATTTGGCAGCGGAGGACGCGAGGTAGGAGAGAAGCTTGCAGAGAGACTTGGCGTTAAGCTATACGATAAGGAGCTTCTGCAACAGGCGGCGAAGGAAAGCGGTTTTTGTCAGGAAATTTTTGAAAACCATGATGAAAGACCGACCAGCAGTTTTTTATATTCACTGGTCATGGATACATATTCCATGAATGGCTATAGCTCGACGCCATTTTTAGATATGCCTCTGAATCATAAAATTTTTCTGGCACAGTTTGATGCGATCAAGCGCATTGCGGAACGCGAATCCTGTGTGATCGTCGGCAGATGCTCCGATTATGCACTGGCAGATCATCCGGACTGTATCAATGTTTTCATTCATGCAGATATCGATTTCCGGGTAAAAAGAGTTTGTAAAGACGAAAATACAACTGAGAATAAGGCGCGCGATCATATCTTAAAGCATGATAAACAACGTGCCAGCTATTATAATTATTACACCAGCAAAAAATGGGGAGACGCTAACAGCTATCATTTGACGCTGGACTCCGGCAAGCTTGGGATTGACGGCTGTGTCGATATGATCTTAAAATTCCGTGAGCTTATGGAGGCAAAAAAGCATTAATATACGGTTTATCATGAAATATGCGTTTGTGTGTTTGACATGTCCCTGTTTGGAATCCCCAAAAGGTATTTCCAACGGGGACATATAAAAATAGATATAACTGTTCGTTAAACTTGTGTTTTGCGAACAAATATACAAAGGCTCAGACTAGTACTAATTGCGGCGCTCTATTCTAAAAACAATGAGCGACAAGCCTCGCGAGCCACGCTTATATGAATCAAAAGTATTTTAGCAAATTTCTTCCGAATCTAAAAGAATTGTAAACGGTCCGTCATTGATCAGATGAATTTTCATATCTGCACCAAAGATCCCGGTTTGAACAAAGGAAACTGTCTTTTTGCATTCTGCGATGATATATTGATAAAGCTCATTTGCAAAATCAGGCTTTCCGGCACGGATAAATGAAGGTCGATAACCTTTTTTGCAGTCTGCATATAAGGTAAATTGAGAAATCAATAATAAGCCGCCGCCAACATCTGCCAGTGATAAATTTGTTTTGCCGGATGAATCCTCAAATATTCGTAAACCAACTAATTTTTTCACCATTTTATCAGCAATTTCTTTGGTATCAGAATCTTCTATGCCGATAAACACGACGAATCCATGTTCGATTTGACCTGTGATGTCATGTTCCACGGTACATGACGCGGAACATGCACGTTGTACTACAAATCTCATAATATCAGTTCTCCTATCTCCATTTTTCTATCAGTTGTGTTGGTAAAGTAATTCCCTCATAGGCTTTCACCTGTTTCTTATTGTATCATAGATGGAACGTCAGTGGTATTCTGATTTCTTAGAATAATGCAAGGGAAGTATTTGGCAGACTTGTAAAAACCGGTCGGACTATTGTATAATGAGCATAGGTAGAGAAAGGGAAAGATTTATGAAAGAAAAAGCATATTATGAAAATGTAAATGTACGGAATGAGGTAAAGCTGCGAAAAATGATGGAAATTCTTCCTCCGTTTTGCAAACAGTTTTTTATTGGTATAGAGACGACAACTGCGTCGAGAACACGACTCGCCTATGCTTACGATATTGGTTGTTTTTTTGAATATCTCCATGAGGTAAATCCCATTTGCCAACGCATGGAGATCTGTGAGTTTCCGCTTACAATTTTAGATCAGATCACACCGATGGATATTGAGGAATATCTCTCCTATTTAAAATATTATGAAAAGGACGGCGTTGAGCACACAAACGATGAGCGAGGCATTAAACGAAAGCTTGCTTCTCTCCGCTCCTTCTATCGCTATTTTTATAAGAATGAGCTGATTGAAAATGATCCTGCCGTGAAGGTTGATATGCCTAAAATTCATGAAAAAAATATTATTCGTTTGGATATTGATGAGGTCGCCAGACTCTTGGATGAGGTGGAGTCGGGAGAAAATCTTACTGAGCGGCAGAAGAAATATCATGAAAAAACAAAAACTCGTGATCTTGCAATGATGACGCTACTCCTCGGTACCGGTATCCGTGTTTCTGAATGTGTCGGGCTTGATATACAGGATGTTGATTTTCGGAATAACGGCATCAAAATTCATCGAAAAGGCGGCGCAGAGGTTGTCGTATATTTTGGCGAGGAGGTGCGTGAGGCACTGCTTGCTTATATGGTGGAGCGTCAAAAGATTACGGCGGAGGACGGAAGTGTAAATGCCTTTTTCCTTTCCATGCAGAATCGCCGCATTCATGTAAGATCCGTGGAAAAATTAGTAAAAAAATATTCGGAGCTCGTCACAAGCCTAAAACGTATCACACCGCATAAGCTTCGGAGTACCTACGGCACCTCGCTCTACCGTGAAACAGGCGATATTTATCTGGTAGCGGATGTGTTGGGACATAAGGATGTAAATACGACAAGAAAGCATTATGCAGCGCTTGACGATGACAGAAGGCGCAGCGCAGCAAAGTATGTAAAGCTAAGAGAATGATAAAGACCATGTTCCGCGTACCCCCAAAGGTACGCGGAAACGATAGACCTATCTGTGGGCAAGTATTTCATGAATCTTCTTTTCGATGCGGGATTTTACAAGAGCAGCTATTTCATGAGTCTTAAAACGTCCGTATTCCTCATATAGGATTGGTGTTAGATAATGAACCTGTGTTGTCACAGGACCAAAAGAAAAGCTGTTAAATACTTTATAGGAATCAATTAATGCCACCGGAACAATCGGTGCTTTTGTCTTTAATGCAATTTTAAAGCTACCTGCCTTAAAATCATATACGCGGTTTCGGTTATTGAACTCATATCCCCCTTCAGGAAATAAAATATAACGCTTTCCTGCTTTCACAGCCTCGGAAACCTCATTGATAATCGTAAGCGCCTGACGCACATCCTTTTTATCTAATCTCTTTCCCTGTACAAGATCAATAAATTCTCGGACGAGGATCGTATTCGACTTGGCCTTGTCCATAACAAGCGAGCACGGCTTTACATGCGTGGAAATGATCCCAAGGGCATCGTATTTTCCCTGATGGTTCGGATACATCATGTAACCGCCCTCTTTGGGAAGATTCTCTATGCCAAACGCTTTTGTCCGAATTCCGCCGGATAACTTCATAAGCCGGATCACATGTCTGGCAAGTTGGTAGCGCTCCTCCTCGGAATATTTCTCCGGATGCTCCGCTTCCCTGCGCATTTTTGGAATCAGATAAGGCGCCCGGAAAAGATTCATCAGGATTACATAGATAAACTTTATCATAAGAACTTCATTATCCTCCATTGGTAAGAAACTGTTGTTATTATAGCCTATTTTCATAGAAAATACAACCTTGTGAGGTATATGAACAATGACGCCGCTGTCCTTATGTGAATAAAAGCGATATACGCGAGAAAACCATAAGGATTACAATCAATTACATCATTCCAGATATTCGTGAGAATAATAAGGAATCGTGAGGTATTGTCCGGCGTGGATCGCATCATCTGCGATATTGTTTGTTTCGCAAATCTCTTTCATATAAGCATGAACACTCTCATATTCGGGGGTCATATGGGCATTTGCAATTTCCCACAGTGTATCGCCATGCCCCACTTGGATACTTGTGTAATATTTATAAACAGGTTCTGCGGGTGCCGCCTGAGCTTTCATGGAACCAAAAAGTAAACAACCCAGAAGTACCAGCCCCATCATTCCAAATAAAAGAAATAAAATAGTAATCTGCTGTCTCCGTATGATTGCAGCCTGAAATCTTTTGTGCTTCATTTTCAATACTCCTCCTAACAAAAATAATTCCGAACGCATGTTTCGAACATTTGTTTCTGTTTCAATCATAATAAAAGAACGGATGTTTGTCAAGTAGAAAACGAACAAATTTTCGGAATATATGTTTGCATTTATCTTCTGTCTGTGTTAAACTAAACATACGAAGGATAAATAGAATCAGGAGGTATTTGCATGGCATATGGCAAGATCAGTGCAAAACAGAAAGAAATCTTAGAATATATCAAACAGGAAATTTTGAACAAGGGTTATCCTCCGGCTGTGCGTGAAATTTGCGAGGCAGTTGATTTAAAGTCTACATCATCCGTCCACTCTCATCTGGAGACGCTGGAAAAGAACGGCTATATCCGCCGCGACCCTACCAAGCCGCGCGCGATCGAGATCATGGATGATAATTTTAATCTTACCAGACGTGAAGTGACGAATGTTCCGATTATTGGCAATGTAGCTGCGGGACAGCCGCTCCTTGCTGTAGAGAATATCGAAAATTATTTCCCCATTCCTGTGGAATTGCTGCCGAATGCCGAGACATTTATTTTGAATGTAAAGGGAGAAAGTATGATCAATGCCGGTATTTATGACGGTGACCAGATTCTGGTGCAGCGTCAGTCCGACGCCTGCAATGGAGATATTGTGGTTGCGCTCGTGGATGATTCGGCAACTGTTAAGACTTTTTATAAGGAAAACGGTCATTTTCGTTTGCAGCCGGAAAATGATACGATGGATCCAATTATCGTTGAGGATTGTCAGATTTTGGGAAAGGTATTTGGTATGTTCCGCTTCTTTTCTTAAGTGCCATCTGCAAATCTGCCAAATGCGTAGTTTTGTTTCGGGATGAAACGTCTCGATCTAAAAAGAGCTTCTGTCACGGAAACTTCTCAAGACTATAGCGGGCGCATCAGCCATACAATTTTACGATAGAATTAAAAAATGCTGCAATGAACAAACGTATTGTTTATTGCAGCATGAAACGTTTCCAAAGATATTCTTCCAAAAACGTTTTACAGATCATTGACATCCATTTCCTTTCCGTCTCTCCAGATACGTTCCAGATCATAGAACAGTCGATCCTCTTTTGAAAAGATATGGACAATAATGTCGCCATAATCCATTAATATCCATGTGGAATTTGAATTTCCTTCCACCTGTTTTACCGTCAGACCTGCCTTGTGGAGCGCTTCATCACAGGCGTCTCTCATAGCCTGGATCTGGTTTTGATTTGTTCCGTTTGCGATAATAAAAAAGTCTGCGATCGGGGAAATCTCACGAATGTCGATCACCTTTACATCCTCTGCCTTTCGATCCTCTAAGGCAGCAACTGCCATCTTGCAATATTCTTGCGCTGTCAATTTTTCTTCCATATTAGATATTCCTTTCGTTATTCAGATATTTCTAATGCCAGATACGGCTTATAATATTGATAGGTCATTTTTGTAATTGGGTCAATCGCTCCGCCTCTGCCGGAAAGATATTTTAACGTATCGTGCAGAATCTTTGCCATGCAGGCATCCAAATCATGAAATGCCAGCTTTCTTACATAAGAAAGGTCAGGCGCCTTATCACGTCCCGGTTCAATATAGTCTGCAATATAGATAATCTTATCGAGGATACTCATCTCAGGCTCTCCGGTTGTATGCACCTTGATCGCATGAAGAATCTGCGGGTCTTTGACCTCGTAAATGCTTTCTGCCAGATACGCGCCCAGCTTTGCATGGAGCAAATAAGGACTTTCGCTTTCTACCGTTGTGATAGGAATATGATATTGTCTGCAAAGCTTTAGTTTTTCTTCATTCGTGATGCATTTGGCGCAGTCATGGAGCAATCCGGCAATCATCGCCGGTTCTTGCGGAAAATCATGCGCCATTGCGAGGCAGCCCGCTGTATACATAACGCCTACCGTATGACCAAATCGATCCTTATCAAGTTCTTTTTTTAGTTTTTTACGAATTTCCTTTAATTCCATTGCAATGGTTCCTGTCAAGATTTTTCTTTTTCGTATAGAGACTGTGCTCACAGATATATTCCCATACCGCCTGTGGAAGCATAGCGGGCTTTTCTGTCGCGTGCGCAAGTTCCCTGCGCAGACCGGAGGATGAAATATCGGTTCGCCCTCCGTAAACCGGATAAATTTCTGCTTCAAAAAGCTGCTTTAATTCTTTGATTTTTTGTTCAATAACTGCAAGATCCATATGATCACGCACTGCAGTTAACAGTACTGCTTTTTGGCAAATGATTTCGGGATGCATCCAGCTTTCCAGATAATCAAGTGAATCTGCTCCCATAATAAAATAAAACTTCACATTTGGATAACGTGCACAAAGCTTTGTGAGTGTCCGATAGGTATAGCTTGTCTCCTCTGACTCTATTTCCATAGACGACATTTTAAAATACGGATAGTCCTTTAGGGCAAGCGCCGTCATCTCCGCCCGCACCTCTGCCGCACTCATACTGCTCTCCTCCTTATTCGGAGAATGACCTGCGGGAATGAACCAAACCTCATCCAGAGAAAATTCTTCCCGTGCGCTTTCTGCAATGTTTAAATGTCCCTGATGGATCGGGTCGAACGAACCGCCCAAAATTCCTATTTTTTTTTGAGAATGCTGCTGCTCCATAAGGCTGATTCCTATCTTGGAAGCTCAAATTTTGTATTTTTCTTTGCCTGTCGGAACAAAATGATCTTCTTTCCGATCACCTTTACGACATCTGAGCGTGTACGTTCGGCAATGATGCCTGCAATCTCCCGCGGATCGTCGGCACAGTTTTTCAGCACGGAAATTTTAATCAGCTCGCGCTTCTCCAATGCCTCGTCTAATGCCATGATCAGCTCCGGCGTTAAGCTTGCCTTGCCAATCTGAAAAATTGGGCTGAGTGTGCTTGCTTCACTGCCAAGATATGCGCGCTGCTTACTTGTCAATTCCATATAGTTTCCTTTCTGCCGGATATGCCGCAAAATATGCGGACGGCATGTTTATTTGTAATAATCAAATTCGTGACCGTAGATGCGGACGGTATCTCCATCCTCAATTCCCCGTTTTTCCAGCTCCTTTAAGATGCCCTGTTCTCTCATAAATTTCTGGAAGAACAGGAAGCCCTTTTCGGACTCGATATTTGTGTAGCCGAGCATCTTGTCAATCTTTGGCCCTTCGACGACAAATGCGGCATCGTCTGCACGCGTTATCGTATAAGGCTCGTCCTTGAAGAAACGGAGCGCAGGATCAAATTCCTGCTCATAGATGACCGGCTCTCTGCTGCAGGTTTCAAGCAGATGATTTACATGATAAAGAAGCTCCCGCAAGCCCTTTCCGCTCACAGCAGAGATTGGGAAGATCTGAATGCCGTCTTTTTCAAATTCTGCACGAAGCGCCTGAATGATCTCATTCTCGTCGCCATAAACAGCATCCATCTTATTGGCGGCGATCACCTGCGGTTTTTTTAAGATCCCCTCATCGTAGGCGGCGAGCTCCTTGTGAATCGCCTTAATATCTGCAATCGGGTCCCTGCCCTCCGTTCCAGCGGCATCTACGACGTGAATGATGACCTTCGTGCGCTCAATGTGGCGCAGAAATTCAAGGCCAAGTCCCACACCCTCCGAGGCGCCCTCAATCAGTCCCGGAATATCTGCGATGACAAATCCCTTTGCACCGTCTAAGTCTACAACGCCAAGATTTGGCTGTAATGTGGTAAAATGATAGTTGGCGATTTTGGGCTGTGCATTTGTTACGCGTGACAGCAGCGTGGATTTGCCGACATTCGGAAAGCCGACAAGCCCGACGTCGGCGATGACCTTAAGTTCCAGCTTTACTTCAAGCTCAATCGCCTCACCGCCCGGCTGCGCGTATTTTGGCGCCTGCATCGTGGAGGTTGCAAAATGCTGATTGCCAAGCCCTCCTCTGCCGCCAAACAGGATGATCTGTCTGCGGTTGTCACCCGACATATCCGCAATGACTTTTCCGGATTCGGCATCTTTGATCACCGTTCCAGCCGGAACCTTTAGGATTAAGTCGGCGCCATTTTTGCCGTGGCAGTTTCTCTTACCGCCCTCCTCGCCCGGCTGTGCAGCAAATTTTCTGCGGTGGCGGTAATCGGTGAGCGTATTTAGCCCGTCATCCACCTCGAAAATAATGTCGCCGCCCTTGCCGCCGTCTCCGCCGTCCGGTCCGCCGTCCGGCACATATTTTTCACGGCGGAAGCTGACGTGTCCGTTTCCGCCTTTTCCTGATTTAATAATAATGGTTGCTCTGTCTGCAAACATGAATTTCTACCTCAATTCAACTGGAATGTCTGCATAAAATACAATAAGACCCGGCTATTTTCAGGCATCAAAGTGTCTGTGCATAGTCGGGTCTGCGGTGCATCTTATTCAGCTACTGGATATACGGAAGCCTGCTTCTTATCTCTTCCTTTTCTCTCGAATCTTAAGATACCATCTGTCAAAGCGAATAATGTATCATCACCGCCGATACCTACATTTACGCCCGGATGAATCTTCGTTCCACGCTGTCTGTATAAAATGTTGCCAGCCTTTACGAACTGTCCGTCTGCTCTTTTGGCTCCTAATCTCTTGGATTCGGAATCACGACCGTTCTTTGTAGAACCAACTCCCTTTTTATGAGCAAAAAACTGAAGGTTCATATTCAACATGTCTTACACCTCCTTGAATTCTAAAACGATAAACTCGTTTCCGTAAGTAGTTTGTATTCCCTGTAAGCCCAATACCAATGACTTCATCAGCAACTCCGCATCATGCCCTGCCGGAGCCCGGAAACGAACTGCAATTTCGCCGGGAACGTCTGCCTCTGCCTCAAATACCTCCCCGGTAAATTGTTCCAGAGCATTGACCGTATTGATGATCAGTGCGGAGATTCCCGCACACACAATATCCTCCCCTGCATCCGCATATCCGGCATGTCCCAAACAGGTAAAGCCGAGATACCTTCCGTCATGGTCTTTGAAAACCGTTATCTTTGTCATAACAATTTCCCAACTTTAAAAAGTAATCTTTCTGGTGAAAGATTTGATTACGCATTGATCTTTTCAATCTTAACCTGCGTGAACGCCTGTCTGTGACCGTTCTTCTTATGATAGCCGGTCTTTCTCTTGTACTTGTAAACAATAATCTTTTTACCTCTGCCCTCTTTAACGACAGAAGCCTCGACAGATGCGTTCGCCACATCAGAACCAACCTTCATTCCGTTGTCCGATACAGCTAAAACCTGATCGAAAGTTACTTTCTCACCAGCTTCAACACCAAGTTTTTCAATGGTAATGATATCGCCTTCGGATACTTTGTACTGTTTACCACCTGTT
>JAHZFL010000003.1:209715-295161 GCA_019421345.1 Roseburia sp.
CTGTTGCTATAATTGCGTACATATGGCACCTCCTATTATCATTACTCGCCAGTTGCGGTGCTGTTCTTCTTTCCGAAAGAGCAGACTTATAGACCTCACTGTGCGGCATACTTCGTAATAATAGCACATCTTAGGGAGTGCGTCAACTACTTTTTTATATATGATTGGGAGTCCTGGAAAACGTCAAACATCTCCTGCAATGATTTTCGCACCTTCTTTCTTGTGACTTCCACAAGTCCAAGCTTTGTAATAT
Organism: Roseburia sp.; assembly: GCA_019421345.1. Lineage (GTDB taxonomy): Bacteria > Bacillota > Clostridia > Lachnospirales > Lachnospiraceae > Roseburia. The sequence continues at coordinate 209,969 of JAHZFL010000003.1, forward strand.
CGATCAACTGTGCAGGTGCCGGATCATATTTTAGCGAGGCACGAAAGGTGCGCATGAGTTCTTCTCTCGCATTCTCTGAAGCAAGATTTATAAAATCTACGACAATGATACCGGAAATACTGCGCAGTCGGAGCTGCCTTGCAATCTCAACCGCCGCCTCCTGATTGATTTTCAGGAAATTTTCCTGCACCTCTTTTTTGGCAATATTTTTGCCTGTATTGACGTCGATCACCGTCAATGCCTCTGTAGGCTGTATGACAAGATATGCGCCTGATTTGAGCCATACACGTTCCCTTAGGGCATTTTTGATCTGCGCTGCAATGCTATAAAGTGCGGATAAGGAAAGTGACTGATCCTGATAATGGACAATCCGGACACCGCTTTCCGTGAGTATCTCGTTGACCGGAACAGACACACTGCCGCCCGTCATCAGGCGTTCTTCCGAAATTCCATATTTTTTACAAATTTCCTCGAACAACACACGGTCATCCGTGACGATCTCCTCCAGACAGTCTTGGCGCAGATCACGCAAATGCCTCATAGATGCGGATTCCTCCCGGTACAGCAGGCTGTAACACGTTCTGCAGCGCGCCGTTTCCTTCACCTGTTCATAGATTTTTTTCAGTTGTTCAAGTTCCCTGTGTACGTTTTCTTCTGTGGTTTCACCCGCATTTGTGCGTATGATCGCTCCGTATCCGTTTTCCTCCGACAGCCACTGTGCGAGCAGCTCCTTATAATGTCTGCGGACGTCCTTTGTGAGCTTTTGCGATACGCTTATTTTGCGGTTTCCGCTTGTGAGCACCGCATAGGTTCCGGTCAGGCTCAGATTTGTTGTGACTGTCGGTTCTTTTGTTTTCAGAGCCTCTCGAACCACCTGCACGAGCAGCTCATCTCCCGCTGCCAGCACCTTCTTTTCGCCCGAACACTTTTTTGTAAAAATCGGATGCTTTACATCCTCCAGCGGCAGATAACAATTTTGCTGCGGAGAAATCTTTAGGAAAGCGGCGTTTAAATTTTTTACGATATTTTCTACCCTGCCGATGTAAATGTTCCCGACCACCGGCGGATCTTCTTCTCCAAGTTTTTCCGGAAGCACCTCGATCATCCGCTTTTTTTCATCAAAAAGGGCAGAAATACGGTATTCCTGCCCTCCGATCGTCTCTGTTGTGATGACATAGCGGTTCATAGCGTCGTCCCCATATCTCCCAGAGAAATATAGCCGTTCCCATCCGCCGCGTAAACATCTTTTCTGTGAATCTGTATGGCATTTGTGTCATAGGAAAGCCCCATTGCCGCAAACAGATGCTCCAGAACAAGCTCGGGCTTTAGATTGTCCGTGCTCCCAGTGGAAACCATCAGATAGAAGGATGGAACGGCGATACCGTCCTCCCTTACCTTTTCACACACCTTAAAATCGTACACGAGCTGCTTTAAGTCCATGACTTTTTCACTTTTTTTCGTCTGTTTGGTGATGAAAACCTGCGCAGGATTTGTGAAATATTCGGCAATGCCCTCCGAGAACTGTTCCGCTGTCGCAGGCGGCCTGTAACCTTCTTTAAAGGAAAGCTCATAATCTGCCGCTGCTACGATCGACATTGCCGTCTTTGCATCGTCCGCAAGCTTTGCATATCCGGTGATCTCGACACCTTCCACCATCGTCTCATTTAAAATGCGAAGCGCCTCCTCGGTGGACGGCGACTGATGCACCTCAATGTCTAGATACTCCCCGTCGCTTGTGATGCCAACGCCAAGCGGCGCCGCAAACGACATGATCTGGTGCGGAGAAAATCCCTCAGAATAACACATGTCAATCTCTGAGCGGCGCATTGCCTTCTGAAAATAGCGCATCATATCGAGATGTCCGATAAACTTCATCACACCGTATTTGCGGAATTTTATTCTAATTTTCATAGCAGACACCTCCTCCGAATTTTCTGACGCCGCAGCCCGAACAGCGCATACGGCAGTTTGGGGTCACGCTTTCTTCCATTGCATGCTTCCATTCTCTCTGCAAAAACTCTTTTGTCACGCCCGTATCAATAAAATCCCACGGAAACAGCTCGTCTAACTGACGTTCCCGCATCGTATAAAAGTCAGGGTCAATGCCGCACGCTGCAAATGCGTCCAGCCAGCGCTGATAGTCAAAATATTCCGACCACGCATCAAAGATACCGCCGTTTTGATAGACCTCTAAAATAGCTTTCGCCACATGCCTGTCGCCGCGCGCAAGCACACCCTCTAAAACAGTAACGTCAGCCTCATGCCAGTTGTACTTGATGCTCTTGCGGTTTAACTGCTCCTTTACCGCAGTATTGACTACTTTTGCTCTGCCGATATAATCCTCCGGCGGATACATCCTTGCCCATTGAAACGGAGTAAACGGTTTTGGCACAAAAAATGAAGTGCTGATCGTAATCTGGCATCTGCCGTTTCTGTTTTCCTTTGGAACGGTGTCGTAATAGCGGGCAGCCGTCTCGTTCGCAAGCTCTGCGATCGCCTGCATATCCTCTGTCGTTTCTGTCGGAAGCCCAAGCATAAAGTAAAACTTTACCTTATTCCAGCCGCCCTCAAATGCCTGCGTTGCACCGTTTAAAATATCCTCCTCCGTCAGTCCCTTATTGATAACGTCGCGCAGGCGCTGCGATCCCGCCTCCGGGGCAAACGTTAAGCTGCTCTTTTTGATGTCCTGTACCTTGCTCATCACATCGAGTGAAAATGCGTCGATACGCAAGGATGGGAGGGAGATGTTGATATGCTTGCGTCTGCATTCCTCAATCAGGAAATTGATCAGCTCCTCAAGCTGTGAATAGTCGGAGGAGCTTAAGGAACTTAAGGAAATTTCTTCATGCCCCGTGGACTTTAACATCTCCATAGCGAGCTGTTTTAAACGCTCTACATGCTTTTCACGCACCGGACGATAGACCATGCCTGCCTGACAGAAACGGCAGCCGCGAATACAGCCGCGCTGAATTTCAAGAACGACACGATCCTGTGTTGCCTTGATAAACGGTACGACAGGTTTCTCCGGGTAAACAGCCTGTGTCATATCGAGCACAAGCTGCTTTGTGATCGTGCGGGGAATATCATCAAAAAGAGGCTCAAAGGCCGCCAGCGTTCCGTCCTCATGGTAAGACGGGCGATAGAGGGAGGGCACATAGATTCCCGGAATTTTTGCAGCTTCATGCAAAAATTCCGCCCGCGTTTTTTGTTCTGCCCGCATCTTTAGATAGAGGTCAAACAGCGCATCATATTGTAATTCGCCCTCTCCCATATAAAACAGATCAAAAAACTCTGCGATCGGTTCGGGATTATAGGTACACGGACCGCCCCCGATGACAAGCGGACAGTCTTCTCCCCGGTCTGCGGCAAGCAGCGGTATTTGACCAAGATCAAGAATCTGCAGAATGTTGGTGTAGCACATCTCATATTGCAGCGTGATGCCCAAAAAATCAAGATTTTTGATCGGTTCCTGTGATTCCAGTCCAAACAGCGGAATCTGCTGCTCTTTCATGATCCGGTGCAGATCCGGCCACGGAGAGTAGACACGCTCACACCACACGTCCTCTCTTTTATTGAACATATCATATAAAATCTGGATGCCCAGATGCGACATTCCAATCTCATAGACGTCCGGAAAGCACATGGCAAAACGGATATTTACCTTAGACTTGTCCTTTAAGACAGAGTTGACCTCGTTTCCTATATAACGAGCGGGTTTTTCTATTTTTAATAGTATTTCATCAGTCAGTGCAAGTTTTCTCATCTTTTTCCTTTCTGGTTTGGTATTGCGCAGAACGCTTCCTGCATCGTTAATCTTTCATATTATAAACATTTGATGGGAGAAGTGCAAGCGGGAACGGACCAAAAAGGTTTTTTCTGACTTCCCGCAGTTAACCTTGACGGTACTGATCCAGCAGCTCCTTTAAAGTGAGTTCCGGGAAAATTTCCCAAATCGCCTCTAGGGCCCTTCTCATTGCCCATACCTCCTCGGAAGCTTCTTCTTCGGAAATCTCAATATTCATACGATAGCGGACCATATATATGATAGCCACTGTGATTGCTCGCTGCTGATCTTCCGCGTCTGCAGCTTTATATGCTTCGTAAGTGTAGGAAAGATACGGTGTGTATTTTTCATTATCCACCATTTCAATATCTTTGCTGTCAGATAAATTCTCTGCAACCCCGTTTCCATAGTCCATGGTTTCTTTTAAATTGTCCAGTCCCATCATTTTCATATTCTCAAAAGTCATTTCAGTGATCGTACGCACGCTTTCCTGTTGCTTTACTACTTCCCTCTCTGCATCCCGTATATCAATTTCCTGTAATTCTCCTTCTTCTACCCGTCCCCTTAAAATCACCTGATATAAGACTAGTGCTGTTCCAAGATCCAAAAGTTCTTCGTCGTCTGCATTCAGATAGTCTTCATAATCCCACTGAAGAAGAAATGTATCATAATAATGGTTTATGATAGGATCGCAGGGAATCGGAGTATACTCGGTATCTAGTTCTCCCTCAGATATCAGTGTTTGTTCAGCGGCTTCCTTTCCGAATAAAACTTTTACCGGCTCACTGGCATAGGCAGTATCGGAGGGTGTTGTTCTTTCTCTTTCCGAAAAAACTTCCAGCATCATGTAACGATTATAGAAATGGGGAAGCTGAATTTCGACTGTCCCATGGTCAGAAACACTGGTATCCGCTATTTTCCCATAAGCATATACATCACCTGAGGACTTATCACGAATCATTGCATACAAGCCGTTTCCCTCTCCCGTGGTTGCATTGGAATAACGAAAACGGCAGATATTTTTGTTTCGTTCGACATTCTCTATCGTTACATGCTGTGCTGCGGACGATACGACGATCGTCCACTCTCTGGAAGGATCTGTCTCCTGCTCAAAACGGGAAAGCTCCTGCGTTACTTCCATCGAAAGCGGAAGGGAAGCGTCTTTCACATAGCAGATACTGTCTTTATCGATCTCGCAGCAAGGACGGAGCATTGCCGGTTCTTCCAGACGCTGTATTTCTTCCGAATATAAGCCATCACTGTCATAAATCTCATGTGAACCATCTGCCTCTATCCGAACCGGCTCTCTGCTTTCACATGCCCACCATGCTTCTTTATAGTTTAATCCTTCATTCTCATCTCCAAATCCCATATCGTCCCAGTCATCTTCAAACAGCTCAAATGGCAGGAGAAACATTCTGTCATCAAAATCATTGGTTACGCTTGTCATTCCAATTAACTGTTGTTCTTCCGGTGAAAATGCCATGTCCATAAAATCCGTATTCAGATATTCTCGGATATCGCTGGTTTTCCAACAAAATTCAGCTTCTGTGTCCTGTGCGAGAAGCGGAACTCTCAGTTCCTGCTCATACTCCTCAGGCACATCATCTAAAAACAATGTCAGCTTATCATAATCGGGGGGTGGGGAGTTTATCAACAAACGCCATTTCATTCCTCCCAAATAAACATATTCGCCCCTCCATTCGCCGTTTTCCGGTTCCTGTGGCGAATCCAGACGGTAAGCAAACGGCTCAATCCGTTTTGAACTAGGCGCGTAATTCACGCGAATGAAGACGAAAAGAAACACAAAACATACTGCCACTGTTCCTATGCCAAGCCACCTTTTCATAATCATCTCCTCCTCTTTTTATAAGGACAATTAATTTTATGGTTCTTTCCCCATTATATAACAAGATACCCGAAATTCAAACATCTTCCGAGTAGAAAATTCTACGCTGCGGGCAGCTTACAGGGATGCCATGTTTGGATGGCAGAGAGTATTTGAAAATTATCTGTATCAGATGAAAGACAGCAACAGCTTGTTGCTTGTGCAAATCATGCCGTGAGCTTATAATAAAAATGAAATAATTTAAAGGAGGAACGGATATGGAAACACAGGATATTCTTAAAAACTTGCGTGAGAAGAAGCATCTGACACAGGAGGAGCTTGCAGAGCGTGTGCAGGTTACAAGACAGGCGGTCAGCCGCTGGGAAACCGGTGAGACGCAGCCAAATACAGATACGTTAAAGGCGTTATCGCAGGAGTTCGGTGTTTCGATCAATACACTTCTCGGTTCGCCGCGGAAGCTTATTTGCCAATGCTGCGGCATGCCTTTGAGTGAAGACGACATGGTCAGCCGCGAACCGGACGGAAGCTATAATGAGGATTACTGCAAATGGTGTTATACGGATGGTGATTTTGTATACCAGTCGAAAGAAGATTTGTTGGACTATCTGACGGAACATATGCCAAATCCCGATCATTTGGAGAACGGCGTTAGGCGTGTGCAATTTGATGCATATCTTTCACAGCTAAAATACTGGAAATCAGCGCCATCCGTTTGATGGGCGGCGCTATTCCTCCCTTATGGAATAGCGCAAAATTCTTTATGCTTTCTCATCTCCCGTCAATCGCACGGAGTTACAATCGTCTTTCCACCCTTATCCAGCAGTGGGGGTAATTCTTTTCCCCCACCGCACACACGCCGCCAGTGCCCTCTGCAACGGCTGCACCAACACAAGCTCTATGATCATGCCGCCGACAAGCGAAAACAGCAGCGTCAGAACAATCATTACCAGACAGCCCCAAACCACACCGCCGCTCATCACGTTGATATGCAGGAAATCCTTAACGATCACATGAAGCGCCGCCCAGTGGATCAGCAGAATCGAAAAGCTGTAACGGCTGATCAGACCTGGCAATCCGCAAAGTGCCTTTTGCCGAACCGCAAGGCGTTTTGCGGCGACAAATAAGGCGGCTGTAAACAGCATCATGGTCGGCGCCGTGTTATAGACATATGCGTCATACCAGCCATGCGAAAAGAAGATGTAGCAGGTAACGGCAAAGGAAATAGCGCCGCCCGCAAGCATAAGATTTTCCGCCCGTCTTGTGCAGCGGCAGGAAAGATAATAGCCCAATATAAAGACGCCGGCATAGGAATCCACGATCGGGGAAACATGGGCGTCCATGCCAAACAGCGGCAGGTAGGTATCAAGCGCACTGACTGCAAATATCACAAAAACAACTCCGCTAAGCACACCGTCCGAGATATTTTGGAGCAGATACCTAAGAAACGGCGTCAAAAGATAGAGCCATAAAATTACATAGATCAGCCAGAAATGCGGCGCCTCGATCGGCGGCCCGCTCAAGATCCGTATCAGAAACGTAAACCAGTAGCCTGGCGCAAGACGCCCCAGCCCCTCCTTTGCACAGACATATAAAATATAATAGACAAAAAAAGGGATTGCCACCTTAGAAAACCGCTTTGTCAGAAACGTGCCCGTACGCTCTCCTTCCATCGGCAGGAGAAGCGCACCGCTTATCATGAGAAACAAAAGATTGCAGGATAGAAAAATAAAGTGAAAGACCTCTGCAAGCTGAAAAGACAACGTTCCGGGAGCGAGCTGCGTGCGCGCAAGCTCAAGCGTGTGCACGCAGACGACAAAAACGGTCGCAAGTACGCGCAGATCATCCAGATAAACTTTACGTCCCTCCTGCCCTGCACCTTTCGGCAGCCGTGCCCAAAGCCCCTGTGTTCCTAGCGGTTTGACAACTCCTGTGTGATTTCTTCCCATGTTACTCCCTTTTCTGCCATCAGCACCATCATGTGATACAGGAAATCAGAAATTTCATATTTGATCTCCTCCGAATCAGGGTTCTTTGCGGCGATGACAATTTCCGTCGCCTCCTCCCCGATTTTCTTTAATATCTTATCAATCCCCTTATCAAACAGGTAATTAGTATAGGAGCCCTCCTTCGGATGCGCTCTGCGGTCGAGGATAATGTCATACACATCCTCAAGCACCTTTAACGGATTTTTCTCCATATACTCCTTTTTTACGATCTCATGAAAAAAGCAGGTCGGATTGCCGGTGTGGCAGGCGGCGCCGATCTGCGATACCTTTGCCAGAATCGTATCAAAATCGCAATCTGCCGTCAGAGACTTTACATACTGCACATGTCCGGACGTCATTCCCTTTGTCCAAAGCGTCTGTCTGCTGCGGCTGTAATAGGTCATGCGTCCGGTATGGAGCGTTGCATCAAACGCCTCCTCATTCATATATGCAACCATCAATACCTCGTCAGTCCGGTAATCCTGCACAACAACAGGAACCATACCATCCGAATTTTTCTTAAGGTCCTTCCAGCCGAGCGCCGGTTCAAAATGATCCATCTTAATCCCATCTGCGGAAAGGCGGGATTTCAGTTCCATGATATTCATCTGCGGATCATTGATAAAACCTCCTGCAATCCCTCTTGTATTCCGCCGTTTTAAAACCTCGACGATATTCTCGTAATCAAAGGAATCAAAATTTACAAGATAGGGAAGATCGGTAATATTTTCAATGGCATCCAGCACATCCGTATTTAATACAAGCAGTTCATGAAAATTCTCAGCCAGCTCCTCCTGATGCTTGAAAAGAAAGTCTACATTGGCGACCGACACTAAGATGCGCTCCTTTCCAAAGCGCCTGCACGCCTCCTGTGCGATTTCCATGCCACTTTGCTTCGCGCCGTTTATAAGCACCTGCAGACACCCCGCATAGATGAACTTCTTGATGTCCTCCAAGCGGTTAATGTTTCCTCCGGCACAGACCTTGAGTTCTACATTACGGTTGATCATTTTAATGACATGAAGATTTTTCTCATGCTCCTCATCCTCGTCAGACAGATCGAAGATCAAAAGCTTATCAATGCCGCTGTCATTGTAAAAGCGGGCAAGCGTGATCACGTCGTTGACGGGGGTAAAATCATTTCGCCCCCTGACTGCCTGCCCGTTTTTTAAATAAATCGTCGCTACGATATTTTTTTGTTCCATCCTTGTCTTATACCTTTCTCTTTAAAGGCTTCCCTTTGTCGACAGCACGCCGTCAATGCGCGTGTCAAGAGAAACCGCTTCCGCTAACGCTCTTGCAAAAGCCTTAAACATCGCCTCCGCCATATGGTGGTTGTTTTTGCCTGACAAGACCTTTAGATGAAGATTCATGCCGGCAGTGTAAGAGACCGCATAGAAAAATTCCCGAATCAGCTCCGTATCCATCTCTCCGAGTCTTTCGGCGGTAAATGCGTCGTCAAAGGCGAGGTACGGACGCCCCGACAAATCTACGGCGCATAACACCAGCGTCTCGTCCATCGGCAGGATACAGCTTCCGTAACGGCGGATGCCTTTCTTATCGCCAAGTGCGATGCGTATTGCGTTTCCGAGCACAATTCCGGTATCCTCCACCGTATGATGGCAGTCGACCGCAAGGTCTCCCTTTACGGAAAGCTTAAGATTAAAAAAGCCGTGGCGTGCAAAGCCCTCCAGCATATGGTTAAAAAATCCGATACCGGTTTCCAAGGAACAGTCTCCCGTTCCGTCAAGAAAAAGCTCTGCTGTGATTTCAGTTTCCTTTGTTTTTCGCTCATATACTGCAATCCTGTCCATCCTTGTATCCGTGCCTTTCTGCTTTGCGATCAGCGTGTTTTTATTATAGTACGAATCTGTTCAAATGAAAATAGCAATTACTGCTCAAACCGCACGCGAATCGAATTTGCATGCGCCGTAAGTCTCTCACATTCCGCAAATTGTATAATATCCTTGGAAACTGCTTCCAATGCCTCTCTGGAATACGAAATGATACTCGACTTTTTTATAAAGTCGTCTACGCCAAGCGGCGAAAAGAATTTCGCCGTGCCGTTTGTCGGAAGGACGTGATTTGGTCCCGCCAAATAATCGCCAAGCGGCTCGCTTGCATATTCTCCAAGAAAAATCGCCCCGGCATGACGGATTTTTGTCATCACCTCAAACGGGTTTTTCGTGAGGATTTCCAGATGCTCCGAGGCAATTTCATTTGCTGCCGCGATCGCTGCCTCCATCGTGTCCGCCACAAAAATGCAGCCGTAATTTTCCAGTGAGCGCTCGATGATTTCCCTTCTTGGGAGCGTTTGTGCAAGCGTATGGACCTCCTTTGCGACCTCTCCTGCAAGCGTTTCGCTCGTGGTAATGAGAATGGCAGACGCCATCTCGTCATGCTCTGCCTGTGAGAGCAGATCGGCTGCCGCAAACCGCGGGTTTGCAGTCTCATCCGCAAGCACCAGAATTTCGCTCGGCCCTGCGATCGAATCAATGCTCACATGCCCAAAGACTGCTTTTTTTGCGAGCGCGACATAAATATTGCCGGGTCCCACAATTTTATCGACCTTTGGGATCGTCTCCGTTCCAAAGGCAAGCGCGCCGATCGCCTGTGCGCCGCCTGCTTTATAGATTTGATCCACGCCCGCCTCTTTTGCCGCAACAAGCGTGAACGGAGCGATTTTTCCGTCTGCCCCCGGCGGAGTTGTCATCACGATCCGCCCTACGCCTGCGACCTTTGCCGGAATCACGTTCATAAACACCGAGGAAGGGTAGGCTGCCTTTCCGCCCGGCACATACACGCCGACGGCATCGAGCGCCGTGAGCTTTTGTCCCAGGATCACACCGTCTGCGGATGAATCAAACCACGAGGTCTTAAGCTGCTTTTCATGATAGGCACGAATGTTTTTGAGCGCTCTTTGCATGACGCAAAGAAGCCCCTGATCTACCTGTGCATAAGCCTCCCGGATCTCCTCCTCTGTCACGGCAAGCTGCTCTTTGGTAAGAGACGCTCCGTCGTATTGATTGGTATAGGCGATCACGGCAGCGTCCCCTCTCTCTCTTACGGCAAGAAGAATCTCGCTCACCTGTTTTTCAAACGCGCCGTAGGCGTTTGGACTGCGTTTTGAGAGCGTTTCAGACAGGCTGCTTCTTGTCTCCTCTGTTAATCTTAAAATTTTCATGTCTGCTCCTCCATGACCGTTTTCAGATCAGAAATAATTTTTGTGATACGCACATGCTCCATCTTCATACTGACCTGATTGACGATCAGACGCGCGGAGAGCGGGCATACCTCCTCCAACACGAAAAGACCGTTTTCCCGCAGCGTGGAGCCGGTCTCCACAATATCGCAGATGACCTCCGAAAGCCCCACGATCGGCGCAAGCTCGATCGAGCCGTTCAGCTTGATGATCTCTACCGTCTGGTGCTTTTTCTCCCAAAAATATTCTTTCGCAATCTGCGGATATTTTGTTGCCACGCGGATCAGGCGATGATTATTCAGCAGCTCCTGTGCACTTTTCGGCCCGCAGATACACATACGGCATTTACCGAAACCAAGATCCAGCACCTCGTAAACGTTTCGGCGTTCCTCTAAAATCGTGTCCTTTCCGACCACACCGATGTCTGCCGCCCCGTATTCCACATAAGTAGGTACATCCGGTCCTTTTGCAAGAAAAAATTTAAGCATTAATGCTTCATTTACAAAGATCAGTCTGCGCGTATCGTTATCGTCGATCGCTTCGCAGGTAATTCCGATCCGCTCAAGCAGCGCAAGGGTCTGCCGTGCCAGTCTGCCCTTTCCGAGTGCAAACGTAAGGTATCTTTTATCCTCCATCTCCGCCTCCGTTCAATCGTCTGTACACGATAAAAACAATAGTTTCATCCCGCGCTTTTGCGCGTAAGCAAGCAGAGCATCTGCTTCAGCGCCATCGGGTATCGGTGCAAGCGCAACCGATGATCCCTGCCCGCGCAGTCTCTTAGCCTCTCTAATTGCCTGCGCACATCTTGACGGCTCATAGACTAGGAGAATCGTCTCTCTGCGCAGCGGTATGTCAACACCCTGACGTAAAAGCGCGTCCATCAGGCGGTCAATGATAACGGCAAAGCCAATCGCAGCCGCCTCCTTGCCAAAGCAGGAAAGCAGCCTGTCGTAGCGTCCGCCTCTTAAGACAGGCGCGCCGCTGCCAAGCGTATAGCCCGTAAATATGATCCCAGTGTAATAACGATAATCGCTGACGCTTCCAAGATCAAAGGAAACATAGTCTGTAATATCATAGACCTTTAATAGCTCATGCAGCTCAAACAGGTAGTCCACCACTCGTTTGATCCTCGGATAGTTTGCGGCGTGGCTGCGTGCCGCAGCCAGACCGTCTTCATTTGCATGAAAATTGCCGAGCAATCCGAACAGGGCGTTTAAGTGAGGTTCAAGCTGCAACGGCTTAAAAATCGCCTCCACGCCAAAAAAATTTTTATTGGAGAGGGACGTCAAAAGCTGACTCGTCTGTTCCTCCCCAAGCCCCGCCGCCTCTGCCAATGCATGAATAAAATCCGCGTGCCCGACACTGATAAAGAATTCCTTTAACCCGGCTGCCTGAAAACAGGCAACCGCCATCGCAAGCAGCTCTGCATCCGCAGATGCGGAGGAGTCGCCGATCAGCTCTGCACCAAGCTGCGTACACTCTTTCAGTCGTCCCTGATAACTGCTGTTATTGATGAAAATATTACCCATGTAGCAAAGCCGCAGCGGGAGGTACTCTCCGCTGTAATATTTTGCCGCGCAGCGCGCGACCGATGGCGTCATATCAGGCCGCAGCACAAGCGTATTGCCCTCGCGGTCAAAAAATTTATACAGATTTTGGGCGGGCGTTGTGCCGATTTCATGACTGAACATATCGAAAAACTCAAAGGTAGGCGTTTGGATCGGACGATAGCCATAGCGTATCATGATCTGATGCAGCGTGTCCTCAAGCGCTAGCTTTTTTTCACATTCTTCGTCACAAATATCTCTGACACCCTCTGGCGTGTGAAGCAACTGTCTGTTCATCCTCCGCTCCTTTCCGCTGTTTTCCTGAAACCGAGATCCGATACTTTAGTATGCTAATCTGGTATCATATTAGCGAATGAAATTTTATTTATTATAAAAAAGAAACAGCCGATTGTCAATCCCTCGTCAATAAATCTTTTTGCAGCGCGTCCAGATAGGGAACAAGTACGCCGCGGCTTTTTCCGAGGAAAAAATCAGCTTCCAGCTCCTCATAGCGGAAGCTTTTGCGACCGCCCGCTCTCGCCCTGTCCCAAAACTCCAAAAACTTTGCGAGACGCAGATAATAAAATACATCGCGTTTCGTATAGCTGATCAGAAAAAACCCGATCCCCCCCTGCTTTTCAAAATTTTCCATAAACGCAACCTGATGCTCATGGATATTTTGAAGTGGAAACGTATCGGTATTGCATTCCTTTGCATCAAAGCAGACAGGAATCCCCTGCACGGCGCCGATATAATCGACGGTACTCTTTTGATCGAAATATGCCAGCGTGATATGACGCGTCTCCTTATCAATTCTAATCGGCGTGATCGGTGTCGGAACCTTTTGGATCAGTGCCAGTCCGTTCGCCAGATAGGTCTCATTTGTCCGGTTAATAAATTCCTCTAAGGTTGAGCCTCTTAAGCCCCGTGAATTCCATGTTGCCATATACCTATGCTTCTCCTGCGTACTTTAAAAATTTTCCATCAGGCTGCATGGCTTTTTATAAAATACCCTGCCAAGCTTTTCAAAGGAAGCTGTATCGGGCGCGCCCTTGCCCTCCCACACAAGCTGCCTGCAAAAAGACATCGTCTCCGTCTCAAACGCGCCGATGATAAATCTTGAAAAATCCTGAATCGTCATCGAAAGCTGCGCCTTTTCCTCCGCAGGCAGACGCTTGACGCACACTGCCCTGTTCTGCTCAAAGCGCACGGAAAAAACACCGTTATTTTCCTGAATCTGTTCATCCAAGATCCGAAGCGTGAGTTCTCCGCTTCCCCGATAGCGTGCAAGCTCCAGCGCCTTTTGTACATGGATCACGCGCATCATCCCTATATTTCTGCGCGTTCTCGTGCAGGCATTGAGGGAAAGCTCCGGGATCAGGGGCTCGATCTCGCAGTCCTCCGGCAGCGAAAAGCGAACGGCGGTGTAATCGCTCGCAAAGCCCCTCATTAAGGTAAGAATACCAAGCAGACCGCAGACATCGGTAAAGAGAAGCCTTGTTGCCGCGATCACTTTTCCGCCTGGAGTATCCTCACTGTGGAAGGTCAGATAAGCCGCGGGCGTGCCGTCCTCCTTATAATAAAGATAAGTATAAGAACAGGTCTGATAGGGATTTGCCTCTGTGATAAAGCGATATTCCCATTCCTCGCCGCAGACCATCAAATTGTAGCGCTTCTGCCAGACCTTATCGATTCGTCTGACATCCGCCAGCAAGTCCATTCTGTTGGAGGCATCCACGAGGACACAGTGTCCGCGCGCGTTGCCGGCAGGGAGAAAGGAAAGATTCCATTCATAGACGGATACCTGCGGACTCATCTCATAGCCAAATTTCCGGTAATATTCCGTAGAAAACGGATAAAGACAGGAAAAAACAACATCCTCCTGATAAAGCTCCGGCAGCATTTTGTGAAAGCAGGCGCGTATACCGCCCCGTCTGCGATATTGCGGCAGCGTAGATACGCCCCCGATGCCTGCCATCACAACGGTGTGACCGTCAAAGTGCATCGGATAGCGGATGACAGAAAGACAGCTCATCATCGTCTGATCATCATCTTCCAATGCCGCATATTTATCGAGCGGGCAGACGTCCTCCCTCGTTTTTGGATTTTTACAGACATCCTCATAAATGGCAAGCGGCGCTTTCTCATTTTCATATACGGTGTGAAAGGCTGCTGCAAATAATTCCTTCGTTCTTTTTAATTCCTCCGGACGTATTTTTCGCACGATCATGGTGTTCCTCCATTCCTGATACTGATCTCATTTTATTTTGCTATAAATCAGTATAAGGCTGTGGGAGGGTTTTCGCAACCGTCATATTTATTTGAGGAAAAACTTTGTCAAAGCATTGGTTGTATGGTATACTATTCAGAAACAGAAGGGAGGTACCGTGGAATGGTCATGAATGAATCTACCGAGAATTACTTGGAGACGATTTTAGTATTAAATCACAGACTGGGCAATGTTCGCTCTGTCGATATTGCAAATGAGATGAATTTCAAAAAACCGAGTGTGAGCGTTGCCATGAAGAATTTGCGTGAAAACGGTTATATCACCGTCAGTCCGGAGGGTTATATCCACCTGACTGCCTCCGGACTTGAGGTTGCAGAAAAGATTTATGAGAGACATACGATCCTTTCCGGCTGGCTGATGATGCTTGGGGTAGACCCGCGCGTCGCTGCGGAGGACGCCTGCAAGATCGAGCATGACGTCAGCACAGAGAGCTTTGAGGCGATCAAGCGTCATATTAATGCCGGGAAGCCATAGGAGCTACATAATTCCAGAAACGCTCAAATTCCGCGCCGCAGGGCGCGGTTATTTTTTTGCCGTCACAAAATACCATACAGTAAGCATGAAGGAGCTGAGAATGGATCGAAGCTTCCTTTCCAAGCTTTGCATTTAATCCGCGGTCTCCATATTTACTGTCCCCGATGATCGGATGACCAATGGATGCCAGATGCGCCCGAATCTGATGAGAACGTCCGGTGATCAGATGAACCTCAAGTTCGGTATAGCCCTCTGCTATTTTCACCGGCAGGTATTCCGTCTCAATCGGCAGAATGCGCGCGCCATCCTCATGCGCCGGCATTGTCTTAAAAATCTGAACCTGATTTTTGACCTCATCCTTCCAAAGCCAGCCCTTTAAGTGAGAACTCTCCCTTAACTCTCCCTTAATGATACAGCGGTAATATTTTTGAACCGTACGTTCTTTAAATGCCAAAGAAAGTTCCTGAAGTCCCTTTAAGGTTTTTCCGGCAGTCAATAGACCTGAAGTATTCCGGTCGAGGCGGTTGCAGATCGAGGGTTGAAAGGTGGCAAGCATCTCCTCTGTGAGAGCCCCCTCACGCAACAGGTAACCTAAGATATGCTCATTTGCCGAAATATCGGAAGGAGACGCCTTTTGCGAGAGCAATCCTGACGGCTTATTGACGATCAAAATATCATCATCCTCATAAATAACCGGAAGGGGCTTTAACCTCCGAAGCATCTCGTATGCTTCGGAAGATTTTTTCTTTTCTGCAAACTTCAAAAACGTCTCCTCCGAGAGAAACAGCATAACGTCGTCGCCCACAGAGAGCTGCTCGGCGCCGGACGCCTTTTTCCCGTTTAAGGTAATATTCTTTTTTCTCAACATCTTATAGATGAAGCCGGAAGGCGCCTGTGCCAGAAGCTTTTTTAAATATTTGTCTAAGCGCTGCCCCGCCTCGTTTCCGTTAATCTGAAATTCCCGCATCTCTCCTATTTTCCTGCTTTCTTTTTGTGTACATGACGGATCGTCTTTTTCTTTCCGCTGTTTCTTTGCTTAACGGACGGTGCGAAATTCCGTTCCCGCCCTCCGCCGTTTGGCGTGTTTTTACCTTTTTTATCGATGCCTTGTGCGCCTCTTGGACGAACAAGACATTTTTTGTCAAAGCCGATCAGATCGGTACGTCCCGCCTTTGTCAATGCCTCCACGACAAGCTCATAATTCTTCGGATTGCGGTACTGGATCAAGGCGCGCTGCATTGCCTTTTCATGTGGATTGACCGCCACATAGACGGGCTGTAAGGTCTTTGGATCAAGCCCTGTATAGTACATACAGGTTGAGATTGTGGAAGGCGTCGGATAAAAATCCTGCACCTGCTCCGGCATATAGCCGAGGTCCCTTAAAAATTCCGCCAACTCCACTGCCTCCTTTAAGGTAGAACCCGGATGTGAGGACATTAAGTATGGAACGAGATACTGCTTTTTGCCGATCGTTTGATTCATGTCCTTATATGCTTTCGTGAACCTCTTGTAAACCTCAACGGGAGGCTTCCCCATTTTTTCCAGGACTTCGTTTGAGATATGCTCCGGCGCAACCTTAAGCTGACCGCTGACATGATGCTCGCAGAGCTCACGCAAAAAGGTGCGATCCTCATCATAGATGAGATAGTCAAAGCGAATCCCCGAGCGGATAAAGACCTTCTTCACGTTCGGTAGTTCACGCAGCTTTCTAAGGAGCTTCAAGTAATCTTTATGATCTACTTTAAGGTTCTTACAAGGTGTTGGGAACAGACACTGCTTCCGGGGGCAGACGCCCTTGGTAAGCTGCTTGTCGCAGGACGGCGCACGGAAATTTGCCGTTGGGCCGCCGACGTCATGGATATAGCCTTTAAAGTCCGGCTCCCACACCATTTGGTTCGCCTCCGCAAGAATCGATTCATGGCTTCTCGTCTGAATAATCCGTCCCTGATGAAAGGTCAGCGCACAAAAGCTGCAGCCGCCATAACAGCCGCGGTTATTCACGAGGGAAAAACGCACCTCGGAAATGGCGGGCACACCGCCCGCCTCCTCATAAACCGGGTGATAGGTGCGCTGATACGGCAGAGCGTAGACAAAATCCATCTCATTTTGGCTAAGCGGCTTTGCCGGAGGATTCTGCACGAGAAAGAGCTTTTCATCATAAGTCTCAAACAGACGCTTTCCCACAAACGGATCGGTATTGCAGTACTGTGTATAAAAGCTTTTGGCGTATTCCCGCTTGTCTGCCAAAAGCGCCTCATAATGCGGCAGCTCAATGGCGTCGTAAATGTCCTCACGCTTTCTTGTCTTATAGACGGTTCCGTCGATAAATGTGATGTCTTGCACCGACAGTCCGCTGTTTAAAGCGTCCGCAATCTCTATGATGCTGTGCTCCCCCATTCCATAAGAAATAAGATCGGCCCCCGAATCAAGCAGAATGGAGCGCTTTAGCTTATTGGACCAGTAATCGTAATGCGCCAGCCGACGCAGACTCGCCTCGATCCCTCCAAGGATGATCGGTGTCTGCTTATAAATCTGACGGATCAGATTACAATAAACGATAGTCGCATAATCCGGGCGCTTTCCCATCACACCGCCCGGTGTAAACGCATCTGTCTGCCGTCTTTTTTTCGATACGGAATAATGGTTTACCATCGAATCCATATTTCCGGCGGACACCAAAAAGCCAAGACGCGGCTCTCCCAGAATACTGATGGATTCCGACGTTCTAAAATCAGGCTGGGCGATGATGCCGACCGTATAGCCATGCGCCTGCAGAAGTCTTGAGATAATAGCATGTCCAAAGGAGGGATGATCAACATAAGCGTCTCCCGATACATAGACAAAATCAAGCTGCGCGATCCCCTGCGCCTCCATATCCGCTCTGCTGATCGGCAAAAATCCGTTACTCATCTGCTTCCTCCCATTTCCCGTTTTTTAACATCGTAATTTCTTCCTCTGTCAGAGCGCGGTATGCACCCGGACGCAGCTTTTCGTCCAGCCTAAGCGGTCCCATAGACAGACGCTTTAGGTAGAGAACCTCCTTGCCGGCTGCCGCAAACATCCGCTTTACCTGATGAAATTTCCCCTCCGTAATCGTCAGCAAAATTTCAGAAGCAGACGCAGCTTCTTCTTCCTGCGCAGACGTATTTAAAATCACAAGCGCTGCCGGCTTTGTCAGCTTCTTTCCCCCAATGTCAATGCCATTTTCAAAAAGGTTGACATCCGAATCCGTGACAATGCCGCGCACCCGCGCAAAATAAGTTTTCGCCACATGTCTTGCCGGACTTAACAGCTCATGCGCCAGAGCGCCGTCGTTCGTGATCAAAAGCAGCCCTTCCGTATCAATGTCAAGTCGCCCGACCGGGAAAAGATCGCTTCTGATCGTATCTGTCAGGTAATCCATCACCGTTTTATGGTCACGATCTTCCGTTGCACAGACGCAGCCTGCCGGCTTATGAAAAAGATAGTATTCAAACGCTGCATACTGCACGCGCTCGCCACGCAGACATACGGCGTCTTCTTCGTCAACCTTAGCTTCCGGACGGGTAACGATCACACCATTGACGGTAATCTGCTTTGCCCTTACCAATTTCTTTACCTCACTGCGCGTACCAATGCCCGCCTCTGTGAGATATTTATCCAAACGAAGCGTCATCCTCCTGCCTCCCATTTTCTTTTTCTCTTAGCTTTCTCTCTGTCCGTTCCATTCTGATTTTTCATACAGATACTGCACCATCGGATAGGAATTGATGGAAAATTCCGTGCCATTTTCATCGTTTAAATAAATACCAAGATGCAGATGCACGTCAAACATTCCTGTCGTTCCCGGTGTGTCGCTGTATCCGGTATCGCCCATAAAACCAAGAAACGTGCCTGCCTCCACACGCTCTCCAAGCTCAAATTCACGCGCATACTCCGCAAGATGCGCATAATAAAAATAAGCGCCTGAATCACTGCGGACGCCGATCCGGTATCCGCCGAGACGCAGCCACCCGATATTTTCAATCGTTCCGCCTGTCATGCTGTAAATGGGATAGATACCGCGCTCATTGACAGATGCCATAATATCACATCCCTCATGCCCACGATCCCCGCCAAACGTCCGGCTCTGCATCCAGCTATCGGCAAAGGAAACCTCTGCGTCCGGCAGGGACGCAATCTTACCTACCGGAAATTGCTCCAGATCGTTCCATGCAGCATACACATAACGGTAAATTTTTTCAAAATCTTCTTTTTTATATTTTTTCACAAATGCAATATCCTCACGCAGGATCTTCACATCGGAAACGGCGCCGTCTGCGGCGAAATACATCGTCAGCAGCTCTGCAAGCTGCGACGTGTTTTCGGATTCCTCGAAAAAATCATCTAAAAGCTCGAAAGGAATCTGATGATCGCGCAGATTGCGCCATGCCGTCTCGTAAGAAAAGCAATTTATCTGAAGTACCCTCTCTGCGATATGTCCAAGCAATAGAACATTACACAGAACTGCCATACTAAACAAAAGTAAAATGCGGATGCTTCTTAAATTCATATGCCCTCTTATCTACATCTTTTTAAAAATTCTTTTAATAATATCCACACGCGTTCTGTGGAAGAAATACTCAAACGCTCGTTTGGCGTGTGAATATCATAGTTGTCCGGACCAAAGGACACGCAGTCCAAATCACTGATTTTTCCGGACAAAATGCCGCACTCAAGCCCTGCATGAATCGCCTCAAATACAGGCTCTTTTTCAAACAACTCCCGATATACCTCACTGATCGTCTCACGGAGCTTGGAATCTGCCCGATACTCCCATGCCGGATAATCACCGTTTGCTTCCACCTCGCCGCCTAAAAACTCAACGAGATGCGCAAGCCTATCAAACAGCTCCTCCTTACGCGTCGATACGCTGCTGCGCAGCGAAGTCGTCGTAAAAAGTCCGTCCTCCTTCAGCGTTAAAATTCCCATATTTAAGGAGGTTTCCACAAGTCCCGGCATCACACGGCTCATGTGCTGTACGCCGTCCGGTACCTGTCTTAAATAAAAGAGTACCTTTGACATCGAGGAGAAGGACAAAATCTGTGCCTCCTGCTCGCCTAAGTCTGCCGACGTAATATGGATATTCGCATCAGAAGCCGCATATTCCTTTTGGAGGATTGCTGTCAATTCTTCCAGATAAGAAAGAAGCTCTGCTTTTTTTGCAGGAGGGATCAAAAGCTCTGCTTTATGCTCACGCGGGATTGCATTGTCTTTTAAGCCGCCCTTCATCGATACGATTCCAAGCTCCATGCGGTCAGAAAGGTACTTCAATACTCTGCCCATCACAAGATTAGCATTAGCATGCTCCTTATCGATTTCAGCGCCCGAATGACCGCCCGAAAGCCCCGTGACCGTCACCTCCATCAAAAGACCGCTCTGTGCCATGCGCGTGACGGGAATCGCCGCCTCCACCGTCATGCCTCCCGCACAGCTTGTCAGAAAATGTCCCTCAACGTCCGAGTCAATGTTTAACATGCGCCGTCCCTTTAGCATAGACAGGTCGATCGCCTCAGCGCCGAGCATACCGATCTCCTCGTCCACCGTGACAATGACCTCCAGACGCGGATGCAAAATTTCATCTGACTCCAGCAGCGCAAGCGCGTATGCCACTGCAATTCCGTCATCAGCGCCCAGCGTTGTTCCTTTTGCCCGGACAAAATCCCCGTCCACATAAAGGCGCAGACCGTCTTTTTCAAAATCAATGTCACAGCCGCTCTCCTTCTCACACACCATATCCATGTGTCCCTGAAGGATGACAGGCTCTGCATTCTCATAGCCCGCCGAGGCTTCCTTGATGATCACGATATTATTCGTCTCATCCTGATAGTAAACAAGACCGTGCGCTTTTGCAAAGTCCGCAAGATAATCGCTGATCTGCTTTGTATTTCTGGAACCGTGCGGAATCGCGCAAATTTCCTCAAAATAATCAAACACCCGCTGTGCCGTCAGCTTTCTCTCTTTTAACTCTGTCAAATGACTCATATCCTACCTCCTGTTTTTCATATATTGTAGTATGAAAAAGAAATTAATATTCTTAGCATTCTTAATATTTTTAGGTTACTTATTTATTTTCCCAAGGGACGCCGTCGCTGCTGCATCAAGCGGACTGGTCCTCTGGTATCAAAAGCTTCTGCCGACTCTGCTTCCCTTTTCGATCATTTCCAATATCCTGATCACATCGGGGTATGTGCAGTACCTGATCCGGCCGCTTTCACCGATTCTCTGCCGCATTTATCCGGTCAGTGAAAACGGGGCGTTCGTTCTGCTGTCAGGATTTTTATTCGGCTTTCCGATGGGCAGCAAAAACTGTGCCGAGCTGCTGAAGGCAGGACAATTAGAACAAAGAGAAGCCGATATTCTCTTTGTGATCACCAATAATATGAGTCCTGTTTTTATCAGCAGTTTCATCTTAACACAGCAGCTTGGACTGTCCGGCTATACGCTCATCAGCTATCTGATCCTGTATCTGCCGCCGCTCCTCTACGGGTGGCTTGCGCTTGCAGGAAACAGAAACGGTAAGCGGCTTCCTGTAAAAAGACCGGCATCCAGATCTCAAATGAATTTCAAAATCATAGACGCCGGTATTATGAACGGTTTTGAAACCTTGACCAGACTTGGCGGTTACATTATGCTGTTTTCCATGCTTGGCTCTCTCATGCGGAAATTACCGCTTCCGGCTTCGGGAAAGCTTCTTTTAACCGGACTTACGGAAATTACCAACGGTATCTGTCTGCTGCCGCAGACTGTTGAAACTCCTGCCGTCTCCTATGTGCTCGCCATAGCGTTTACCGCCTTTGGCGGACTTTCCGGCATTGCACAAACAAGCGCAATGATTCAGGACACAAGCCTTCCGCTTGCCTCCTATTGCCGCCTGAAAATCCAACTGATGCTCTGCTCCGGCGCACTCGCATGGCTTGTGACACGCTGGCTGCCGTTTCCGTAAGGCTAGGAGCCCAGCATATCCGAAGTGATCTCTACCTTCGGAAGCTCCTCCGTCTTTGACGACGCACCCTCGGAGGGCTCGTCCGCTGTCGGATTGAGCTCTGCACGGTTGGCGGTTACAATATCCAAAAATCCTTTCAGTGAGCTGACATAGGAATCATGACGCGCCTTTGCCGTCTCCATCGAATGGGAAATCGTATTTTCCAGATTGCGCAGAATATCATCCGTATACTGCATCGCACCCATCCGGATATTGTTGGCGTCATTTGTTGCGTTGTCCAGAATTTCCTGCGCCTGCTTTGTCGCGATCATAACAACTTCATTTGCCTGTGCATAGGCTTGCTGCATGATCTGATGCTCGCTCACAAGTTCGTCCGTCTTGACCTGCGCCTTTGCAATGATGGCATCCGCCTTCGCCTGCGCATCCGCAAGAATCGCCTCTTTATTGCTGATGATCTTCTGGTAGCGCTTGATCTCCTCTGGCGTCTTGACGCGAAGCTCATTGAGCAGCTCCTCCATTTCTTCACGATTGACGATGATCTTGGAGGAGGAAAAGGTCTGCGGCTTGCAATTATCAATATATTCTTCTATCTCCTCAATGATCTGTTCGATTCTGCTTGCCATAAAACTCTCCTTTATTTCTGATACTTATCGTAAATCCTATCCATAAACTGAGACGGAACAAACTTTGAAATATCGCCGCCGTAGGAGGCAAACTCCTTTACGATCGTGGAGCTAAGATAAGAGTATTGCAGGCTTGTCGTCAGAAAAATTGTCTCAACATTTGGATTCTCCACATGATTGGTCTGCGCGATCTGAAGCTCATACTCAAAATCTGTCACCGCACGGAGACCACGCACAATGATCGTCGCACCGATCTCATCCATATAATCGACTAACAGTCCGTCAAAGGATGCAACCGTAACATTTGGCATGTCTCCTGTCATCTCTTTTATCATACTAACACGTTCCTCAAGAGAAAACAACGAATTTTTTGCACTGTTATTGAGTACGCCGACGACAAGTTCATCCACGATCGCAGAGGAACGTCTGATAATATCAACGTGTCCGAGTGTGAGCGGATCAAAGCTTCCGGGGTAAATCGCTTTCTTCATAGGGTACCTCCTGCGTCCGGCTCAACGCCGTCTGATAAACGCATGTGTATTTGTCTTATAGTTCTTTTGCTTAAAAAGCGTCAGTCCATATTGCTCCAGATAATCAAATTCCGTGTCAAGCGAAGCCTCCACAATGATCTGCGCATCCTCCTTTAATAAGGAAGAACGGGACAGATAACAAAGAGCCTCCTGCTCCAGCTTTTTGCCATAAGGCGGGTCCATGAAAATGAGATCAAACTGATAGCTTCCTTCCATTGCGCGAAGCGCGCCAAGTACATCTGTGGCATAGACCCTGCTCTGCCAATCAAATTTTGTAAAGCGGATATTTTCTTCGATACAGGAGGCCTGTTTTTTCCCGCTGTCCACAAAAACAGCATATTGCGCGCCACGGCTTAACGCCTCAAGACCAATCTGCCCGCTTCCGGCGAACAGATCAAGGAAATAGCTTCCCGGCACATCATTTTGCAGTATGTTAAATAAGGTTTCCTTGATACGGTCTGTCGTAGGTCTCGTCTCAAGCCCCTCCACCGATTTTAACGCAAGACTCCGCGCAGTTCCCGCTATGATTCGCATAAGCACTCTCCTTCTTCCAGTATACGTTTGAGCAGACACAATGCCGCCTCCGCTGCAGCCTTACGCACCTGCATACGGCTTCCGTC
This sequence comes from Roseburia sp., assembly GCA_019421345.1. Classification (GTDB taxonomy): domain Bacteria; phylum Bacillota; class Clostridia; order Lachnospirales; family Lachnospiraceae; genus Roseburia. Next base: position 233,837 of record JAHZFL010000003.1, read on the forward strand.
AAATAAATGGCGCTCGGTCACGACCTTTCCCCGAAAAAAACAGCCGATATAGACAAGTCCCACCGGACACTCCTTCGTGCCGCCATCCGGTCCTGCAACACCCGTTACGGAAACGGCAGCCGCGCAGCCCGCCGTGCGGGCTGCCGCCTGCGCCATATCGGCGGCAGTCTCGGCGCTCACCACGCCAAAACGTGCGATCGTCTCAGCCGAAACACCGATCATCGCAACCTTTGCCGCATCGGAATAGGTGACATATCCCTGCTCAAAAAATGACGAAATTCCCGGTACGTTGATCAGTGTGGAAGCGATCATTCCGCCGGTTGCCGATTCTGCCGTCGTCATCTTACAGTTATTTTTTTTTAATAATTTGTAGATCGAAAGCTCCAACGGTTCTCTCTGCATTATTTTTGATCCTTTAATACATCCTTATTTTTCATTACATAATCAACAAGTGATACTACCGTTAGGATCAGAGCGATATAAGTCAGCGCTGTCCCCAACATCTGGAATGCGGGATGCGGGAAATTTAAGATCAGCACGATGACCATAAGCATCTGAAATACGGTTTTGAACTTTCCCCAGTAGCTTGCCGCAATTACCACGCCATTGTCGGAAGCAATCAGCCGAAAGCCGCTGATGATAAACTCTCTGGAAATAATGACGATTACGATCCATGACGCCAACTGTCCTGTCTCGACCAGACAGATCATCGCGGCGCATACCAAAAGCTTATCCGCCAGCGGGTCCATAAATTTGCCGAAATTCGTCACAAGGTGATATTTCCTTGCAATTTTTCCATCCAGCATATCTGTGAGGCTTGCCACAACAAAAATGACAGCCGCAATATAGTTGCCGTATCCCGGAAAATAGGGAGACAGCATAAAAAATACGAAAAACGGTATCATGATCACGCGCAGGATCGTAAGCTTATTTGGCAGATTCATACTCATAATTATTCTCCATTCTTTTACACCAGTTCCCCGATGAGATCATATTCATGCGCTCCTGTCACGCGCACCCTTGCAATATCTCCGGTGACGAGCGCCTCATCCGTATGGATAAAAATATAGCCGTCTATGTCAGGCGCGTCACGATAAGTCCGCCCGATATAAGCATTTTCGTCCGCCACGCTGCCTTCAATAAACACAAAGAGCTCCTGTCCTTTTAGCTGCTCATTTTTATCGAAAATGATTTCCTCCTGAAGTTCCATGACGTCCGCCTGCCACTCCTTTTTCTGCTCCTCGTCAATCTGATCCGGAAATTCTGCCGCAGGCGTTCCCTCCTCGGGCGAATAAGTAAACGCGCCGAGACGGTCAAACTCCATGTCATTGATAAACTGCATCAGCTCCTCGTGCATCTTTTGCGTCTCACCCGGAAAACCGCAGATCAGCGTTGTGCGAAGCGTAATATCAGGAATCCTGGTCCTTAAATTTTTGATAATGCGCACAAGGTCGTCATGATTGGTCCGCCTTCCCATACGCTTTAGCATCGTATCGTTCGCATGCTGGATCGGAAGATCGAGGTAATGACAGACTTTTTCATTTCGTATCATCGCATCGATCAGCCCCTCATAAATCTCCTCAGGATAACAGTACATGATACGAATCCAGAAAAGCCCCGGAATCTGATTGAGCGCATCTAACAGACGGTGCAGTGATTTCTCCCCGTAGAGGTCGATCCCATAAAACGTTGTCTCCTGCGCAACTAAAATAAGCTCCTTTGCGCCTGCCTCCACAAGCTCCCTTGCCTGCGCGAGAAGCTCCTCCATCGGAACACTGCGGTAATTGCCGCGGATATAGGGAATGATACAGTAAGTACAGCGCTTGTTGCAGCCCTCTGCAATCTTTAGATACGCAAAATGACCGCCGGTTGTGACAGTTCGCTTCGTGCGAAGACTCGGAAGTCCCTCCAGTGTTTTATAATTTTGATAAAAATCTCCGTCGATCGCCCGGTGTACCGCATTTACAATATCCTCATAGGAATTTGTTCCAAGGATCGCATCTACCTCTGGAATCTCTTTTTTGATTTCCTCCTGATAGCGCTGCGCGAGGCAGCCGGTGACGATCAGCGCCTTTAGTCTGCCGTCCTTTTTATGCTCTGCCATCTCTAAAATCGTATTGATGCTCTCCTCCTTCGCATCATTGATAAAGCAGCAGCTATTGATGATGATGACGTCCGCTTCATATTCATCGTCTGTGAGAACAGCGCCGTCATCACGCAGCATTCCGAGCATAAATTCTGTATCTACAAGATTTTTATCACAACCAAGTGAAATAAATAATAACTTCATCGTTCTTTTTTCCTTCCAGTATTACGAAAACATAAGAGCCGTTCACAAAGTGTAACGGCTCGTTATTTTTGCCGTCGTTTGCGGCAGCTTATTCTTCTGTCTCAAAATTTTCCGGAAGAATCTTTACCTTTCCCTCATAGACCTCCTCCACGGCAACGGAAAGAGGCTTGTTGCAGACAACTTTGTCTGCCATAGGGACAGCTCCCGAAATAATCTGACGCGCCCGCTTCGCAGTCGCGATGACGAGGGAATAACGGCTGTTTACAACAGGCTCCTCGCCGATTTCCACATCATTGTTGACAACCTTCATTAATTCTACATAAGATGGATGGATCATAATTTTCTCCTTTTCTGCACAATTTAGCGCTTATTGGCGCCGAAACTCCTTCAATTCCTCTCTCATACGGCTGATCGCCTCCAGATTTCTGGATGCGCGGTAATGCTCATTCTGAATGATCGAATGCACGTTTTGTACGCATTCCTCCAGCACGTCGTTGATCACAAGATAATCGTATGCTTCCATACCGTCCGCCTCGTCTATCGCTCTGGCAAGCCGCGATTCGATCACGTCCATCGTCTCGGTTCCGCGTCCGATCAGACGATTCTTCAGCTCGCCCGCGCTTGGCGGCGTTACAAACAAAAGCAGCGTATCGGGAAAACGTTTCTTCACCTTTAACGCGCCCTGAATCTCGATTTCCAAAATAACATCCTTGCCCAAGGCAAGCTGTTCTTCCACATAAGAACGCGGCGTTCCGTAATAATTGCCGACGTACTGTGCATATTCGATCAGTGCATCCTCCGCAATCATCTGCTCGAAGGCATCCCTGCTCTTAAAAAAGTATTCGATACCGTCCGTCTCCCCGTCCCTTGGCGCCCTTGTCGTCGCGGAAATCGAAAGCGCATACTGCCCGCTGTGCTGCTGCATCAGCTCCCGCATGATCGTTCCCTTGCCCGCGCCGGAAAAACCGGACACTACTACTAAAATTCCCTTATTCCTTTGCATCGTCAAAAACCTCTGGCGCATTGCCGTTAAATCTGCCCGAAAGCGTCTCCGGCTGTAATGCGGATAATATAATCGTATGATTCTCTGTAAAGATCACGCTTTTCGTCCGCCGTCCCTGCGTCGCGTCAATCAGTATCTCCTGCTCCTTGCCTCTTTGGATCAGGCGCTTGGCAGGTGCGGAATCTGATGAAATAATGCTTACGATCTTGTCTGTATTTACCATATTTCCAAAACCGATATTGATCAATCTTGCCATCGCATACACCTACTCGATATTCTGGATCTGCTCGCGCACCTTTTCAATGTCGGTTTTCAGTGAAATACCGACATCAGAGGTCTTAATATCCGTTGTCTTGGAAAGAATGGTATTTGCCTCGCGGTTCAGCTCCTGTGCGATAAAATCAAGCTTCCTGCCGATACAGCCGCCGGCGTCTAAGGTATCCTTCATGCTTTGGATATGACTTTTTAAGCGCACAGTCTCCTCGTCGACACATACCTTATCGGCAAAAATTGTAATCTCCGCGGCGATTCTGGCATCATCCATCTGCCGGTCGCCCAAAAGTTCCGCCACCTTTTCATTTAAGCGTTCTTTATATTCGGCTAAAATCTGCGGAGAACGTTCCTCAATATAAGCGACATGGGAAAGCATCGCGTCCAGCTTGCCGCTAATATCTGCGGAAAGATGCTTCCCTTCTGCAATGCGGCTTTCCACTAACTGTGTGACCGCACCCCGGATCGCCTGCTCAAGCAGCTCCCAAAGCTCCTCCTCATTATCTGTCTGCTCCTCCAGTGTAAAGACCTCTGGAAATCCGGCAAGCGTGCTTACGCGTATATCATTCTCAATGTGAAGCTTCTGCTCCATCTGCTGAAAGCATGCAAGGTACTGGCCGGCAATCGCCTCGTTATACCGCAAAAGCAGATCTCCCTGCGTTTCATTCGCATAGGTGATAAAAACATCCGTCTTACCACGCTCTAAATACTCCTTAAGCACGCTTCGGATCGAACTCTCGAAACAGTTTAGCTTTTTGGGGAGCTTTAGATTGATATCCAGATAGCGGTGATTCACCGATTTTATCTCGACGAGAAGCTTGCGGTGTCCGGCTGTCACCTCGCAGCGCCCGAATCCGGTCATACTTTTGATCATGAATGTTCTCCTAATATGCATGACATAACAGTGTCCTCTTGTTTCAACAGAAACTCGCGGACACTAATTTGATTTATTATAGAACGATTTTAACGGGAAGTCAAGATTTTCATAAGGAAGGAGCTCTGCAAGAAACTGTTTTTCGGCAAGCGCCGCCTCAATTTCATCTAAAATTTCTTCGCTCTCCGCAGAAATTTCATGAAAATGATAGCCGCAGGTAAGCGCAGAGAGCGGCGTTGACCGCCCTTTGGTCAAGGTTTGTACAAATCGGCTGATGTCTCTGCGGCTTTTGATGGAGAGCGGCGCTTTCACCTTTCCGTAAAGCTTATGATTGACCATGACATTTAAAACGCTGCCGCCAAGATCGATAATAGTCGTAAGCTCCTCCGTGATCTGCTCCGCAGTATGGCACATCTTAAGCAATCGGGATTTCTGCTTCGGTCGGTCTAAAAGGTAGCCTCTCGCCGTTGCCGCAATGGAATGCCCTTCTGTGCGTAAAAGTGCGATGTCCTGTACCACAACCTGTCTGCTGACACCTGTTTTTTTGCCGAGATATGCGCCGGAGAGCGGCAGCTCGCTCTCTTGCAGTAAGCAAAGAAGCAATTTTCTTCTGTCTGTACCATTCATTGGTCCATCCATGCTCATACGATCGGTTCCTTTCTAATGCACCCTAAGATGCTTTAAGCTCAGGTCAAGAATGGGCGCGGAATGTGTGAGTGCGCCGCTGGAAACATAATCGACGCCAAGCGCGGTAATCATCTTAATATTTTCTTTTGTGATATTGCCGGAGCACTCTGTCTTAGCGCGCCCGTCAATGATACGGATCGCCTCCGTCATTTCCTCCGGCGTCATATTGTCAAGCATGATAATGTCTGCACCTGCGTCAGCCGCCGCTCTTACCATGTCAAGATTCTCGGTCTCCACCTCGATCTTTCGTACAAACGGTGCATATGCCCTGGCGGCGTCAATCGCCTCTTTCACACCGCCCGCCGCATCGATATGGTTATCCTTTAGCAGAACGCCGTCCGACAGATTATATCGGTGGTTGCAGCCGCCGCCGATGCGCACGGCATATTTCTCAAAAATCCGCATTCCGGGCGTCGTCTTTCGAGTGTCAAGGAGCGTTGTTTTTGTCCCCTCCAAAAGCTGCGCCACACTGTGCGTATAGGTCGCGATGCCGGAAAGGCGCTGCAGATAATTTAACGCTGTCCGCTCTCCCGATAAGAGTACGCGAACGTCCCCTGTAATCACGGCAAGAAGCTGTCCCTTTGTTACCGCGTCTCCGTCCTGTGCCCGAAATTCCACCTCTGTTTTAGGATCGAGCATTGTAAACACGCGCGCGAAAATCTGCAGTCCCGCAATGATCCCGTCCTGCTTGCAGATCAGCTGCACGTCTCCCTTTTTGTATTCCGGCATCACAGCGTTTGTCGTCACATCCTCGCTGCTGATGTCCTCCTCTAGGGCAAGCCTGATATATTTGTCAGCTGCCAGCTGCATAGTGATCGGATTCATGTTCCGCTCTCCTCCTTACTCTGTTCTATGTGCGCCGCCGCGCGTTTTGCAAATACCAGACTCTCCAAAAGACTGTTGCTCGCCAGGCGGTTCTTCCCGTGTACGCCGTTGCAGCTTGTCTCACCCACTGCATACAGATGCGGCATCGTCGTCATGGAATGACTGTCGACATAGACGCCTCCCATAAAATAATGCTGCGCCGGAACGATCGGAACCGGCTCTTTCAAAAGATCGTAGCCTTCGTCGAGACATTTCTGATAGATATTTGGAAAATGCTCCAAAATCACCTTCCTTGGAACCTTTTCAAAGGAAAGATATTCGTATTTTACCTGTTCCTTTTTCATCTCCTCATAAATTGCCTGTGTCACCACATCACGCGGCAAAAGCTCGTTGACGAACCGTTCCCCCTTGTGATTGAGAAGGATTGCGCCCTCGCCTCTTGCCGATTCCGAGATCAAAAAGCTGCGTCCCGGTTTCTCGCTATAAAGACAGGTCGGATGAATCTGCACATAATCCATATGCTCCAGCCGGACGCCATGCTTTTTTGCAATGCGGCAGGCGTCGCCCGTCAACGATGAAAAATTTGTAGAGTGTTCATAAAGACCGCCGATGCCTCCGGTCGCCATAACAACATCGCCCGCCTGGATCAAAAGCCGCTCTCCCTCTTTTGTTTCTGCAAGAATCCCAAAGCACGCGCCGTCTCTTGCGAGAATGTCCGTCATTGCCGTGTATTCCATGATCGCGGCGTTTGGCAGACGTTTAACCTGTGCAAGCAGCTTTGTTGTGATTTCTTTTCCCGTAATATCCTTATGATAACAAATGCGCGCTCTCGAATGTGCGCCCTCGCGCGTGTAAGCAAGCGAGCCGTCCGCGTTTTTGGCAAAACGCACGCCAAGCGCCAAAAGCTCATCAATTACGGCGCGGCTTCCGCGCAGCATAATATCGACGCTCTCCCTCCGGTTCTCATAGTGACCCGCGCGCATTGTGTCCTCAAAATAGCTGTCATAGTCAGCTTCATCTGCAAGCACGCAGATGCCGCCCTGTGCAAGCATGGAATCACAGCTTTCCAAATCCTCCTTAGAAAGCATTAAAATCCGTTTACCGGCGTCTAAATGCAATGCTGTGTAAAGTCCCGCAACACCGCAGCCTGCGATAACGACGTCGTACTCATAGGTTGACCGTTCCATAGTGTCCTTCTTTCCTATCTGTCCATTTCACAGTTTTCCATGAGTATAGCATATATGTATACACCTGACAAGACAGATGTGGAATTAAGTGCTGGGAACAAAACGTCTGACAGATTTTTCAAAAAGGCGATAAAAAATCTGTCCATACAGACTTCCGCAGATATTATGTAAAATGCGGAAGAAAATAGCGCCCGGAAGTCCGATCAGCCCCGTTGCGACAGCCATCGCGCCAAACGAATTGAAAAACGACTGCCAGCCGTAGTCTGCCGATAAGCCGACGCCGATTCCGCCGATAATTCCCGCGTAGGACAAAAATGACGGGGGAAGCAGCAGATAAAGCAGCAAAAATACAATACCGCCAAACAGATTCCCAGGTATCCTTCCGTATGCCCGCGCCTTCGCATCCTGATGAAACGGCAGCATCACGGACATCGCCGCGATCCCCGCCCACATGGAACGCGGAAAATGAAAAAGCTCCATCAGGCACATCAGGGATGAAACGCCAAGTGCCAGCGAAATCTGCCATTTTGTGCGTGAGGACGCCAGATCAAATTCAAAAAATACATGCTTTAGCTCTCTCTTATACACACGTCCGCGATGTCCTCTGTAAAACACAAGCATCGTAAGCGCTGCTCCAAGCGCAAGTCCTGCAATTCTTAAAGAAAAATCCCTGCCTGATACGTCATAGCCATAGAGCAGCAGATAGCCGAGTATGACCGTCGACTGGTTTGACATGATAAAATTATGGCAGCTCAGCAGCGCAAGCAGAAATATACATGCGATATTGACAAGCATTCCTCCGACCGGACCAAGTGCATTGGCAAGTCTTGGTCCGCCGGTCAATACCGCAAAAATAGTGACGATGACAAAGAGCGAATGCTTCATACAGATGCCGAAATCCGCATTTTTAAAAACCATGAGAAAAAGCAGTACGACAACTCCCACGATGCTGTTTTCTCCGCCGAGCAGCGCACTGGCACCCATGACAAAGCCCATGCAAAACAGCATGGTAATGGCGATCTTAAACAGATAGATCGCAATATGCCGCAGTTTTTCCCTCCTGTTTGCGGCATTTCTTATGACTGCCTTTGAGCCCGCCTGATTTAATTGTAATTCCTGATAAAATGTCATAATAATCTCCATTCCAACTTCAAACTTTGCAATTTGCAGTGAGGGATTATACCATCAGAAGATCTATTTGTCAATTTCAAAAATTTATTTTTCCGGCTGCGCCTCTCCGGCTTCCGCCGCCTCAAAAACACCGTCCTTTGACTTTCGCGTGAACAGGAATAAAGTTCCCGCGACAAGTACGACCGTGGTCGCAAGACCGCCCTCCATGCCGAACGCTCCGCCGTGTATCAGTCCTCTCCCTTCCGTCGTCACACTCTCAAACACCGTGCAGGAGGTCTCGATGCCGCTCACCTTGATCCCATAGAAATTTCCCTGTACAAAGTTCCAGATCGAGTGAAGCGCCCCAATCCCCCAGATACTTCCGCGCTTGATAAAGTAAACCGATGCAAAAATGCCAAACAGTGTCAGATTGAGAAAGGCAAGCACGCTGATCCCGCTGTTTGCCAGATGCAGCGCTGCAAAGAAAAGCGCATTTAAGATAACTGCAACCCACATCGGATAGCGTCTGCCGATTGATACGAAAAGGTAGCTGCGCAGCAGCACCTCCTCCGCCATTCCCTGGATCAGGAATCCAAGCCCGAACAGCAGAAAGATTCCCGGCGTAAATGATGCCAAAAAACCGGTCAGCTTCAGCGAGCCCGTCACGACGCAGAGTAAGACTGCCGCCGAAAAAATAGCAAAGCCCACAACAAGTCCGATGCCGTATTCTTTCAGAAAATCCTTTTTCACGAAACCGAGCGTCTCCATCCTACGCTTTTGAAGCAGCTTACAAAACAGCATCGTGATCAGGATCATAAAAATATTGGAAAACAGCATACTGATGATGATCGGATCGCTGCTCGCAAGACGCGCAGCGGCATCCATCAGCAGATCATAGTCTCCCGCTGCGACCGCATCCAGATAGCCCCGGTCGGTGGACATCAGAAAAATCTGCACCGGCACAACCGCAAAGGACTGCGCAAGAGAAATGACAAAAAACAGCACGGTAAATATCAAAAGCTCTACAAACCAGTTTCTGCCCTTTTTTGCCGCCCGCGCCTCCAACACGGCTCTTGGGGTTTCCAGCTTTAAGTTCAACTTCATATTCATGTTTTCTACCTCCTGTCATTAAATTACCATAGTGGTATAGACATGTAAAGTGTGAAAGAAACGATCGTGAAAGTTCTTTTTGTATAATTTTCACCTCCCTGCAAATACTGTTCCCATACAGTCAGTCCATAATGAAGGAGGATTTACCATGACAACGACCGATACTATTTCTCTTTTGCGCGAATGTAACGCGGGAACACAGATGGCAGTCTTTTCTATCAACGAGATAATGGAAAATGTAAAGGAACCAAAGCTTTTGGAGCTGTTATCAGCAGCGAAGGAGCAGCACGAGCGGCTTGGCAATGAAATCCATGTGCTCCTGCAGCAAAACGGCGACGAGACAAAGGACCCCGGCGCTGTGGCAAAGGGTATGTCATGGCTGAAAACAAACGCAAAGCTCGCCTTGCATGACAGCGACCGCGTCTGCGCGGGACTTGTGACAGACGGCTGCCACATGGGAATCAAAACGATCCAGCGCTATCTGAACGAGTATTTGGCGGCGGACAAGATTTCCGTGCAAAAGGCGCAGGAGTTGAGCAAGATAGAGGAAAAACTCGTTGAGGCTCTAAAACCATATCTTTAGGGAGTCAGCATAAAAGTTTCGTATAAAGCAAACACAAAACTGCCGTCAGGGATGCGCGCTGCGCTTTCCTGACGGCAGTTGTCAATTTTTACCGTATTAAATCAATGTCTCAATCTCGTCTAGCACCTCACCGAACACATCGAGTGCATTCTGGATCGGAGTCGCTTCCTCCATGTTGATGCCGACCATCTTTAAGAGCTCTACCGGAGACTTTGAGCAGCCGCCGGATAAAAATTCTTTATAGCGTTCCACTGCCGGAGCGCCCTTCTCTAAAATTTCATGAGCGATTGCAACTGCGGCAGAAAAGCTTGTCGCATACTGATATACATAGAAATTATAGTAGAAATGCGGGATTCTCGCCCACTCATAGGAAATCTCCTCGTCGGAAACCATATCCGGACCGTAATACTTTTTATTAAGTTCCAGATACAGCGCACAGAGATTGTCCGCTGTCAGGTTCTCGCCGTTTTCCACCATTGCATTGGAGCGCATCTCATACTCCGCAAACATCGTCTGACGGTATACCGTTCCCTTAAAGCTGTCGAGATAGTGATTGAGCAGATATGCGCGCTCCTTCTGATCCTCGGTATTGGCAAGCAGGTATTCCATCAAAAGGATCTCGTTGCAGGTGGACGCCACCTCAGCGACAAAAATCTTATAGCCGGCATAGATATACGGCTGATTCTCGTTCGAGTAGTAGGAATGCATCGCATGACCCATCTCGTGCGCAAGCGTAAACATATTATCCAGCGTGTCGTTATGATTTAACAATACAAACGGATGTGCGCCGTAAGCGCCTGCGGAATAAGCGCCGCTCCGCTTTCCCTCATTCTCATAGACATCCAGCCAACGGCTCTCAAAGCCCTCTTTTACTTTGGCAACATAATCTTCGCCAAGAGGAGCCAGCGCCTTTAACACCGTCTCCTTTGCCTCCTCGAACGTAATCTTTTTCGCAACATCCGCGATCATCGGCGTATAAATGTCATACATATGAAGCTCGTCCACGCCGAGACATTTCTTGCGCAGTCTTACATAACGGTGCATCTTATCCATGTTCTTATTGACGGTCTCCACCAGATTGTAGTACACCTTGGACGGCACGTTATTTGCATCCACGGCAGCCTCAAGCGTAGACGGATAATTTCTTGCCTTCGCATAAAAAATCTGCTGCTTGACCTGACCGTTATAAAGCCCTGCCAAAGTGTTTGCAAACTGCTTGTAGACACTGTAAAAATTCTCAAAGGCGTCCTTTCTGACGCGGCGGTCTGCGGATTCCTCAAGCGGTACAAAATTGCCGTGGGAAAGGCGTACGGTCTCCCCATTCTCGTCCGTGATCTGCGGATAAACCATATCCGCGTTGCTGATAATGGAAAATACCTGATCCGGCACCTGCGCCATCTCTCCGGTCATTGCGACGAGCTTTTCCATCTCAGACGATAAGCTGTGCGCCTTGCGTCTTTGAATCTCTTGGATCTGTCCGCGATAAAGCGCAAGCGCCGGCTTTTCCTTTATATACTGCTCCAGCAGGTCCGTATCTGCCGCCAGGATCTCCGGCACGATAAACGCGGTGCGGCTGGAATAGTCGGTATAGAGTGTGTACATCCTCTGGGACATCGCCTGATGCGCCGTATTTTTCTGATCCTGATCAAAGAGACGCTCCGCATAACTGAAGGCAAGCTCAAGCTTCTGCTCTGCATCCGCCGACTTTTCAAGCACGGCAAGAAGATTTTCTGCTGACGCCGTCACCTTTCCCTCAAAGGCTTCCAATTCCCCGGTCAGGGTCCGGCAGGCAGAAAGCTGCTCCTCCCACGCCTCCTTAGAGGCGAACATCGCACTTAAGTCCCATGTATATTCTTCTTTTACTTCACTTCTTTTTGGTAATTCTTTTGCCATCATATCCTCCTTATTCTGTCCTGATGAAACAACGAGCGGCACACTGTGCGAGCCACTCTTATGTCAACAACGGTCATCACGCTGTGCGAGATTCCCTTATGTCACTCCAAAAGCAATGATATTTTGCTTCTTCCATAAATTTACTATGTCACAGCAAAAAAGTAAAGAGGAAACTGCCATTTCCCTCACCCTTGCGTTTCGGCGGTGTATCAACTATAATAAATGCGCTGCCCCTGCAGCAAAACAAACGCAAGGAGATAGAATTTTTATGGCTTTGGACGGTTTTGTAATATCCAATTTAGTATATGAACTGAATCAGACAATTTTAAATGCGAGAATCAGCAAGATCGCGCAGCCGGAAAATGACGAGCTGCTCTTTACGCTGAAAGGAACGGGCGGTCAGTTCCGTCTTGCCATGTCGGCAAGCGCTTCGCTGCCCTTTTTATACCTGACGGAGCACAATAAGACAAGCCCCCTGACAGCGCCGAATTTCTGTATGCTGCTGCGCAAGCACATCGCCAACGGGCGTATTGTGCGCATTTACCAGCCGCAGATGGAGCGCATTATCAATTTTGAGATCGAGCATCTGGACGAGCTGGGCGATCTTTGTAAAAAAACCCTGATCGTTGAGCTGATGGGCAAGCACAGCAACATTATTTTCTGCAGCTCCGACGGAATGATCATCGACAGCATCAAGCACGTCTCGGCGATGATGAGCTCCGTGCGCGAGGTTCTCCCTGGGCGCGCCTACTCTATTCCAGCGACGCAAAGCGACAGATTAAACCCGCTGGAGGTCACGGAGTCCGCCTTTTTGGAAAGCGTGATGACAAAGCCATCCTCCATCGCAAAGGCAGTCTACACCTCCTTTACCGGCATCAGCCCGGTCATGGCGAGTGAAATCTGCTTTCGGGCATCGATTGACGCAGATATGCCGGTCGCTTCCCTAAGCGGCGATGCAAAGCTGCACCTTTACCGGAATTTCCATTGGATGATGGAGGACGTGGCAAACCACAGCTACTGCCCGAATATTATCTCGCGCGGCAGGGAGCCTATTGACTTTTTTTGCTTCCGGCTTGCAGAATATGAGGGCGCTGACTATACTGTGACAGACTACGACTCCATTTCCCGCGTGCTGGAGGAATATTACGCCTCCAAAAATATCTACACCCGCATCCGACAGAAATCCTCCGACCTGCGCCGGATCGTCGGAAATGCCATAGAGCGCAGCCGAAAAAAATTTGCACTTCAGGAAAAACAGCTAAAGGACACCGAAAAACGTGAAAAATACAAGGTTTATGGCGAGCTGATCCATACCTACGGCTATGGACTCGCCGAGGGTGCAAAGGAGCTTGAGGCGCTCAATTATTACACAAACGAAATGATAACGATCCCCCTCGACCCACAGCTTGACGCGAAGGCAAACGCACAGAAATATTTTGACCGCTACAACAAGCTAAAGCGCACCTGCGAGGCGCTGACCGATCTGATCCTTGAGACAGAGACAGAGATCTCTCATCTGGAAAGCATTTCCGCCTCCCTCGACATCGCGCTCACGGAGGACGATCTGGTGCAGATCAAGGAGGAGCTGACGGAATTTGGTTATATAAAGCGGAAACGGACGGACAAGAAGGCAAAAATAAAAAGCAAGCCCTTCCACTACCGCACCTTTGACGGCTACGATATTTACGTCGGAAAAAATAATTACCAGAATGAGGAACTTACCTTTAAATTTGCAACCGGAAATGACTGGTGGTTTCATGCGAAAGGGATTCCAGGCTCCCATGTCATCGTAAAATCCAACAATGAGGAGCTGCCGGACCACGTCTTTGAGGACGCCGGCAGACTTGCGGCATATTACTCCAAAGCACGCGGCGGCGACAAGGTCGAGATCGATTATCTCCAGAAAAAAAATGTGAAAAAGCCGGGCGGCGGCGCGCCGGGGTTTGTGGTTTATTATACCAACTACTCCCTGACGATCGACTCCGATATTTCTGCTCTAACCTTGATCGAGTAAGCAGTTCCCCGATCCGTTTAAACCTGAGGCTCGTGCATCTGTATCTGCACATCATACGTTCCGCCGGCGCGTTCCTTCCATAGAAGCTTATAGCCATGCGCCCGGATGATCTGTGTGACGATGCGCAGTCCCATAATATGTACCCCGGCGTCCTCTCCACTGCCGCTGCCATCCTGCAAAAGCGCCTTAACGATCCTTGCAGGGATTCCCGCTCCGCTGTCGGCAAAGGTCATACGGATTCCGTCCTCACATCGGGCGGCTGTCACGAAAATGCAGCAGCCGTCCGGATTGTGACGGATACTGTTGCCGATCAGATTCCGAAAAGCCCGCAGCAGCAAATTCACATCACCACAGATCTTAAACGGCTCCGCCGCCTCGTGGACGGAAAGCTCGAACTCATATTTCCCCGAAAGTCCCTGATTATAATATTCTGCTACACATTCCCGCAGTAAAACGGCGGGAGAAACCATGACAAGCGTAAGCGGCTGTGCCTGATATTCCAGCTTGGAGGTGAGATTTAAGTCTGCGATCAACTGGTGGATCATAAGGCTCTGCTCTTTTATGGCCTGCGCTCTTTTCTGCATCTGCTCCTCTGTCATGCCGTCCCCCGAAAGCTCGTCCGCATATCCGGTGATCAGCGCCAGCGGCGTTCGGATGTCGTGCGATACCCCGGCAATCCACTCTGTGCGCGCCGCATCACGCTTTGTCAGCTTCTGCTCCTGCCACTCCAAAAGCCGCGCCGTCTCGTTTAATTTTGCCGCCAGCTCTCCCATTAGCCCCTTTTCCGGGATTGGCTCATGTTCCTTTTGGGTCAACTGCTCTAAGCCCCGCGCAATCGGGCGCATCGAACGATAAAACCGGTAGGCAAGCCATAGCGACAGCACAAGCAGCAGGATAAGATTTGCCGTCAGCATTTGCAAAAGCAGAGCAGGCATATTTTGCACCATCGCAAGGTCATAGAGCACACTAAAACGTGTGACGCTGTCTTGCTCCATCCCAAAAACCATCAGTTCCTCACCGTTCCGCCAGACGCGCACCGGATAATCGTTTAGATACCAGCGGCTTAGAGCGGCAACATCGCCGATGCTGTAATGATGGTTTAGCTCCGGCGGCAGCTCCCAGCTCCATGCGACAGCGCCGCTTTCATCCAAAAGCATCGCCCACACAAAGGAGCTCTCAGAGAGAAGGCGCATCCCCTCCTCCCCCATTGCGCGCACGCCGTTTTCCTGCCCCAGTGAATTTACGACAGCCTCCATTGTCTCCCGGCTGATGTCCCGTCCGTTTGCCTTTCCTATATTAATGACGCCGATATAGAGAAACAACGCAAAATTTAAGTAAAGCAGCAGCATTGCCAGAAAAATTCCTGACAGAATATACCTTCTGCATATTTTCCACAGGCTTTTCATCGCTGACACTCCTTTAACAGACGATAACCGATCCCGCGCACGGTTAAAAGCCAGACCGGATGGGAAGGGTCTGGCTCGATCTTTTCCCTCAGATGGCGGATATGTACCATCAATGTGTTCTCATATCCATAATAATCATCGTTCCAGACTGCCCGTGTCAGGGCGTCAAAGGTCACCACATTGCCGCGATTTGCCGCAAGCTTTTTTAGCAGGAGCAGCTCCTTTGCCGTAAGCATCGTGGTCGTCCCTTCACATGTGACAGTCGCATTTTTTAAGGAAACCTCCCTGCCGGAGAGGTTTAACGTTTCATCCGCTTCCGCCTCCTGGCCGCGAAAATAGGAACGTGTCAAAATCGCGTTGACACGGAGCACGAGCTCCTGCGGCAAAAACGGCTTTGTGATATAGTCATCCGCTCCAAGCCCCAGCCCGAACAGTCTGTCATTGTCCTCATCCTTCGCCGATAAAAACAAAATCGGGACGGCGGACACCTCGCGCATCCGCCGGAATAAGGTATAGCCGTCGCCGTCAGGAAGCATGATGTCCAAAATCACAAGCTTTGGCGTCTCCCGCAAAAACACCTCTATGCCCTCTTTACAGCTCCCTGCCGTATAGACGGTCTCGTAGCCGCTCTTTCTTAAAATATCGCAGGTCATGCCTGCAAGCTTTTCATTGTCATCCACCAGAAGGATGCTGCAATTATATAAATTCATGGTACGGATTCTCCTTTTTTCACTCCCAATATACCTTATTTTTATCCGCAATGCCAGAGCCCTGCCCCAAAACTTAAGGAAAAAATAAGGCGGCTTTCAGTCTGCTTTAAGCCTGTGCCCTTAGGATAGACATATGCCGAAACGGCAAAAGAAAAAACGGAGGGTAACTGCCATGAAAAATATGATAGAAACACATGCGCTCACAAAGCAATACAAAAAACAGCGTGTCGTCTCAGAGCTGGACTTAGCTGTTCCGGAGGGCTGTATCTACGGCTTCCTCGGACCAAACGGCGCGGGAAAATCCACTACCATGAAAATGATCCTGGGACTGGTCAAGCCAACCGGCGGTCAGATCCGCGTGCTCGGGCAAAACGCAGACGCGAAAAACCGGATTGCCCTGCTGCGCTCCACCGGCTCGCTCATTGAATCTCCCGCCTTCTACGGTCACCTGACCGGACGGGAAAATCTTTCCCTGATCGCAGATTTAAAGCAGACCGGGAAAAAGGAGGTCGACGAGGTGCTTCGCACCGTCCGCCTGACAGACGCACAGCACAAAAAAGCATCCCGCTACTCACTCGGCATGAAACAGCGGCTTGGCTTTGCCGCAGCGCTGCTCGGTCATCCAAAGCTTTTGCTCTTAGACGAGCCGACGAACGGTCTTGATCCTGCCGGTATTCAGGAGATGCGTGAACTCATCCGCCGTCTCTGCGAGCAGCACGGAATCACCGTTTTTGTATCGAGCCATCTGCTCTCGGAGATCGACCAGATGGCAAACCATGTGGGCATCATCAATCACGGCGTTTTGATCTTTCAGGACCGCCTGTCGGCGCTCCACGAGCACAGCCGCGCGCGGATGCTGCTTCGCACGACGGAGGATGAAACGGCACTTCGCATCCTAAAGCAGGCAGCGCTTCCATGCACCTCCACGCACGGCGGACTTTACTTAAATACGGCGAAAGAAGCGGATATTCTGCGTGCCGGAACGCTTCTTTTTTCCAATGGACTTGGCATCCTTTCACTTGCCGAGGAGCAAAAGAGCCTGGAAGACATCTTTCTTGAACTCACCGGAAGGAGCGTGATGTAAATGACCGGTCTTTTTGTGGAACTAAAAAAAGGACGGCACAAAAGGCTCTGGCTCGTCCCTTTAGTCTTTCTTATCGTTTTATTTTTATGGTCTGCCTATACCTATCAGAATGCAGCGACGGAGGATCTTGCAGCCGGCTACACAAAAATGTTTTATCAGCTTCCTCTGATGAATACGATGCTTATGCCCGTATTGCTTTCAGTGCTTGCCAGCCGTCTCTGCGACATGGAGATCAAAGGACAGACGCTAAAGCTGCTCTATACCTTGCAGCAAAAAGGCAGCTTTTATGACCTCAAATTTGTACACGAAGGTTTTTATCTGCTGCTGTTTACCATTGGGGAATGTCTGCTGTTTCCGCTGGCGGGAAGGCTCTATCATTTTACCGAGCCGCTCTCCCTGCCGCTGCTGCTTCGACACGGCGTGGCGCTGTTTCTTGCCGGAGCCGTCATCCTGATTTTACAGCACATTCTCTCGCTCCTTTGCGAAAACCAGATCGCTCCGCTTTTTATCGGGCTTGCAGGCGCTTTTATCGGACTGTTTTCGATGTTTTTCCCGCCTGCTCTCACACGGATTCTTCCGTGGAGCTATTTTGGCGCGTTCCTCCCCTATCGGATGGAATACGACCCTGCCACAAGGATCATGAGCTTTTATGAGCTGCCGTTTCCCATTGCCCTGTTTCTCGGCTATATGTTTTTTGGCGTTGCCTTGTATCTCATTTGCCGCAGTATTTTTCTCAAAAAGGAGGTTTGACCTATGACATTTTTATGTATTCGGGCGGAAGCCGCAAAGCTGCGCCGCTCCATCATCTGGCTCGCGTGTCTGCTGCTACCGATAATCCCCGCCATCATGGGTGTCTTTAATTACCAGAGTAATCTTGGAATTCTGACTAACGGCTGGTACTCGCTCTGGTCGCAGGTGACACTTTTTTACAGCAATTTCTTCTATGCGCCTCTCATAGCGCTCTATGCCGCCTATCTCTGGCGTATGGAGCACATGGACCACAACTGGAATGTCCTGATGACAGTTCCCGTCGGGGTGAGTGATATTTTCTTCGGAAAGCTTGCAGTGATCTTGTTTGTCACAGTGCTGACCCAGATGATCATTTTCATATTTTACTTCATCGGCGGGAAATTCTGCGGTCTTTCCGGTCTGCCACCTGCCGAAATATTCTTCTGGCTGCTGCGCGGCTCGCTCGCCGGGACGGCTATCGGTTCTCTGCAGCTTCTGCTCTCTATGTGCATCCAAAGCTTTGCACTTCCGATCGGCATCGCACTGCTTGGGAGCGTTATGGGACTTGTGATCTCCGGTTTTCATGCCGGCGAAATCAGTCTCGGTCTGTACTGGCCATATTCTCTGATGCTGATGGGCATGAACGCAAACCGCGATACCGATACGCTTGCCGGAAACAGTCTGCCGTTTGTCGGATGCGTCGTACTGTTCTTTTTGCTGTTCACATGGATTGCCGTTCACAGGTTAAAAACGAGGGATGTGCAGGCATAGCAGCATCCCCAAAAGACTATGCTTAGCAAATCTTCCCTTGTAAAAATACCGTGCAAAAATTCCTCCCTTTGGGTTTCTGCACGGTATTACCAGATCCAATGCACTATGTGATTATACCGATTTTTATGATCCGTTTATTTGCACCCCATACTTTTCCGCTTGAAGATTGTACATTTTCTTGTAAAGACCATCCTTACGAATCAATGAAGCATGCGTCCCATCTTCTACGATCTTACCATCCTCTAATACAAGAATTCGGTTCATCAATTTTACATGGGACAGACGGTGGGAAATCATGACGCATATATTATGCTCCCCGATCTCCATCAACATTTGCAAGATCGTTTCTTCTGTCTCCGAATCCAATGCCATCGTAGGCTCGTCAAAAACATAGATAGGAGAATTTTTAAAAAGAACGCGCAACATAGCAAGACACTGCCCCTGACCACCGGATGGAGATACATATTTTGATGATAACGCGGGTGTCAGAAAGGTATTTTCTTTTGCTTCCAACATGGAAATCCATGCTTCCAGATTGGATACAGAAAATAACTCTTTGACCCGCTCCTTTTCCTGTGGACTTATTTGTTCTTCTGCCTTACCTGCAATATTTTCTAAAATGGTAACCGGCAGCAACCCATAATCCTGAAATAGCGCTGCGATAAATTCCTGATGCTCATCCGCATCCATTTCTTGAATGTCTTTTCCATCGAGCAGTATTTGTCCTGACTGCGGTGCATAGAATTTGCAAAGCAGTTTTACTATTGTACTCTTTCCTGCTCCATTCATTCCGACAATCCCTACCTTTTCTCCAGAAGAAATTGAAAAACTCACATTTTTAAGCGCCGGTATCGTTTTCTGCGGATAAGTAAATGTCACATCATTAAATTCCAGTGTATGTATGGATTCTAACTTTCTTGTATGTGAAATGCTTGGCTCACAATGTTTTTCGATAATTGAAAAAAAAGAATCTAACAGAGCATCAAATTTTTTTACCATGTTTATTTCAACGATAATCTCGTTACACGCTGTGCTGACAGCACAAATTGCGCTAAATAAAAGTACAAAATCTTCCACCGAAAGCTTTTGCATGGAACGAAAGCCAATAAAAACAGAAAATACGACTATCTGAAACTGAATCAAAAATTTTACAAAGCCAAGATATAAGCCTTTTTTTGCAAAAGCCTTCTGATTTGTCAAATAAATCTTATCCATTAAGACACTGCAATGCTTCATAATGAGCGAGTCTCCTTGATATACCCGAAGATCTTCCCCATACCGAAAATCGGAAATCAATTTACAATACCATCCAAATGCTCTGTTTTCAGGCAAGAGACGCTTTGCATTATCCAGTTCTATTTTTGTTACATAACGATATAATGGTTTGAGAAAAAGAAGACTTATAACAGGAATAAGTAAATATTTCCAATCATAGACAGCGATAATTAAACCATTAAGGGTCATGGCTGCTATGGAGGAACCAAGTTTTTCCATGCTGGCTGACAATGCCGGAAGTTGCCATATTCCATATTTTGCACCTTGTGTCAATTCCATATTCTCAGAGGTAATAAATTCATCATAAGAAAGATCACTTTGTGAAATTCCAAGGTCTTCATATGCCTGACGGTATAGCTTGCCGGATTTTATTCTAAGCTTTTCGCGCAGTCGTGAGGCAATCATTTTTAGAATGAAATACATCATCTGAAATAAAATTGTGAAGATTACGATCTTCCATAGAGAATCATGATAGGTACTGACAATCATGACTAAGCTTCTGGGAATATATACCGCTGCAACAGATACGGCTGCATTCATGACAATGGTCGCCAAGCAAAGCTCCGTCCACCGAAGCTTTTTCTCTATTGTATAATCAATAAACCGCAAGATATTATTTTTGCTGTTTTCAGCCTTCCTCATATCTCTTTTTTTGCCCAATATACATTTCATAATATTGACCTTTCAGTTCCATAAGCTGTATATGTGTTCCGTTTTCTATGATTCTTCCCTTTTCCAATAAAATGATCCGATCGCAGAATCCAATAAATGAAAGCTGGTGAGAAACAATGATACTGGTGGAATTCTTGGTGATTTCCGAATAATTATGGTACAGTTCTTCTTCTGCAATTGCATCAATTGCGCCAGCAGGTTCGTCCAAAAGAAAAATTCTTCCGTTACGATAAATGGCACGAGCGAGCAGCAGCTTCTGACGTTCTCCACCGGAAATATTTACTCCTTCTGAATTCATAATATTGGAAATTACCGTATTTCCTTTCTTTGGAAGTTTGTCTTCCGTGGCGTAAAAACCTGATAACTGCATTGCTTTACAATATCGCTCCAAATCGGTATCTTCCGATAACGATACATTATCATAAATAGAAAAGGGGAAAATATTTCCGGTCTGTAAAACAACACTTAATTGTTGATAATACTGTTCCGGAGGAATTTTTTTGATATCAACACCATTAAGCTTAATACATCCAAATTGTGGTTCATACAGCCGACATATTAATTTTATAATAGTACTTTTTCCTGCTCCGTTCATACCAATGATAGCAGTTCTTTTCCCAGGTAGAATCACAAAAGATAAGTCATGAATCGTTGGCTTGTCTGAATCAGGATAGGAAAAGGTCACATGATCAAACTCCAGACTAAGAGGCTGACTGCTCATATCCTCAAACTTCGTATCCAGATATACTGGTTTTTCAGATTGCTCGATTTCATCGATAATTTTCCAATAATCAGAGAAACGCTTTGCTTCTTTTTGGATTTTCGTGTTACTGTAAAAAATAGACTGTATTGCATTGCCCAACTGCAAGACGCCCAGCACATAAGTCAAGAATGAACCAATGGGGAGATGCCCGGAGACAATACCGGTTGCAAGCCAGACATACACCACAACATCTCTCAAAAATTCATTTATCAAAAGAAACATTTGATAATTCCATTTTTCTTTCTGCTTCTTAATCATAATCCCATGAATTACAGCAGAGTAATTTTTCCCATAACTGTGCAGCAGATTTTTCAAAGAAAAAATCCTTATATCCTTTGCATAGCATTCTTCCATCAAAAGATCGTACACTTTTTCATGATTTCTGCTAAGAGGAGTAGTTTCCTGCCATTCTTCTTCGTCCTTTTTCTCTATCAGCACAGTGATACGAAACGAAATGAATACGGTAACAAGCAAAAATATCCCTAACAATGCAGACATTCTGCT
Source organism: Roseburia sp. (assembly GCA_019421345.1). GTDB lineage: Bacteria > Bacillota > Clostridia > Lachnospirales > Lachnospiraceae > Roseburia. The sequence goes on from JAHZFL010000003.1 coordinate 255,597, forward strand.
TATGATTCCAAACATACCAATGGATGTCAGAATTGCCGCCGGTAATTGATAGATTTCATTCATCATACTTCCAATTCCTATGGATGGATTCATAGAAGCTTCTCTTGCTTTCTCCAAACGACTTAAAAACTCAGAATTGATACTTTTGGAAAAAGGAATACGAATAGAAGACTTTATCAGATCTAAAAGGACAGAATATCTCACTCGCTGCATCCGCATCCATCCGGCATTGCTCAACCAGGTACTTAGGAATAATGCAAAGGCTGCAAGTAAACCAAGAAGGCTGCCCAAAAGCAACCCCCTTTTATCCGTAACCAATATTGAATTGCAGATTGTTTCCGGCAGTAATACCCATAAGGTTTGAAATACAAACAGGCTGATGGAATAGATGATCCAATTTAAAATAAGAAATTTGTTAATCTGACAGGTTTTAGAAAGAATCAAGTTTAGTGTCCTTTTCATATATCCCCCCTCTATGGCAAAGTGTATAAATCCGATCTTCCGATGTATGTCAATTTTCCGCACCTATTCGTTTCTCTTAATTTTCGTATTGTTTTTTTCGTTCTCTTTTCCAAACAATTTAGACATCCAGATACTTCCATTAACATATCTTCATAAGAAGAAGACTCTAATATTGGCTTGGCGGCATCCAAGTTACCTTCATAATATTCAAGAACATGTGAAATAAACACTCGCGCGAATAAATATGCATAATCTTTATTAAGTAAGAAAAATTTTTCACAGCAATCATACAGAGAAAGCTCAAAAAAATCATCATTGATTGTATAGCCACGAATTAAATCATCATAATATTCTGCAATACCTTCTTCTATAAATTTTAATTTTATAGACAAATTATAGTTACTAATTATATGAGTAAGTTCATGACCAGCATCATCATTTACATTTACATGAATTGTACATAACGCAGTATTTGCATAACTTAATCTATTTCCTATATCATCGACCCAACCTAAGAATACATAAATATCAATACTTTTCTTGCATTTATTCGGTAAATATTTTGTTATTCTATAGTATGCATCCAAATACTTTCCAATAAATTGCTTCTTCATTTCTAATCCCAATTCATTTGAAAAATGAAAATTCATCTTTTGTCGATTTACAAAATCAAATTTAGTTAATTTCAAAGTCAACAACCACTCAAGTGCAAAATCAGAATATTCACCGTTCTGCTTTACTGATATTAATAAATTTGATTTTGCTTCATCATATTGTCCGCTACCGAAGGCAACCAAACCCTTGTATCCGAATATTTTACTAGAATCTTCCCATAAAAATAAGTCTTCATTATATATATTAACAATTCGTGAAAATTCATCCCAATTTCCTGTCTCGAACAACGCATATATCAGATATCTGACCTCACATATTTCATACATAAGGTACATATCAAAAATCTTACTATAATCTTTTTTCTCGTAATATTCTTTAAGTTTACTATCATACTTTTTAAAATTATTTTCCATATTCCTACTTTTTATAAAAAAAAGGCAACGACGTTAAGTTAAACTCTGAACATAATCTTTGCTTGTACTCATTCGATATGCAATATGCAATACAACCACCAAGACAATCAGGCAACTGAGAACAATTTAAACATTTCTGCTCACCAAAACAATTAGCTGCCTTATACCAGTTAACTAATTGTTCTGAATCCAACTGCATTGTTCCATCCTCCAAAATTTTTCCAACTTTTCCCCATTTATTATTAGGATCCTTAATATTAAGACATTTCCAAAATGACAAATCTGAAGTAATATAGCCAAAATCTGCATCCGAACAAGCTTCGCAAGATCTAGCAAAATATTGATTATACATTATACCATATCCGATAGACTCTGCGTAAGAAAGCAATTCAAAATAGTCACTTTCTGAATTAGAATTATCCCCTTCAAAGCATGACGTATCATAAATTTTTCTAAAAAAAACGCTGATTTTTTCTCGATATTGAGGACAAATCAAATTAAGACTTTCTTTTACATCTTGAATTTCAGCATTTAGCAAATTAAATCTAAGAGTGAAATTATAATTCCAAAGTCTAAGATATGGTGCCACAATATCATTAATTACATGAATTAAATAATCAAAACTTCCTCTACCATCCTTAAACTTACGGGTTGAATCATGAGTGCGTTTACAACCATCCAATGTAATTTGAAGTGAATTACAATTATGTTTTTTTAATGATTCCATAATATCTGACGTCAAAAGAGATCCATTTGTAATGATAGAACATGTATAACAAAAACCATGTTTTTTTGAAAGTTCTGATACATACTCCAAATAACCCAGCATTTCATCAAAAAATAGCAATGGTTCTCCGCCGAACATATTTATATCAATATGCTTATAAAATTTAAAATTCTTTTCAGCATATTTTTTCAAAGTAGGAAAATAATCAGGATTGATAGAACTATCACGATAAGGTTCTTCAAAGCAATATGGGCACGAAAAATTGCACGCCATTGAAGGCATTAATGCAATACTTAGGGTATCTCGATTAAAATAACTTTTATTAAAAATGTATTGAAACTCCGCCACCTCATCTTTTTGATCTTCCACTACAAAACCATTTTGTATAAGATCAATATATTTTTCCTCATTAATGCTCTTAGTATTCAACTCGCTTACTGCCTTCTCAATTGTTGAAGCCTCACGAACTTTCAGAAAAGCTTTTGTTAACGAATTATAGATAATGACTTTTTCACCAAATTTTCTAACAGAATTAAAACGACTTTGTTTATACATATATGCCCCCTATTATATTTTTGTAAAATATATATCCCCTTGTTGTTTTAGTGTTGTACATTTATTGAAACACCTCATACACCAAGGGGATTTTCACCGTATAATACGTCAACTACATATTAATATTTATAAATTAGGGGACCACCTCCTCCACAATTACCTGTACAAGTACACGCATCTAGTAAAGAAATAAATTTGGATTTACCCACATTAGAAGCGACTGTTTCAATTACTTGTTTTGTTGAAAAAGATGCTTTTTTGATTACTTCGTATTCTTTCTTTTTACTAAAGTCTTTCATGATGGTCTCCTTTCAATTAAAAAAATTTTGTACTTATAGCAAAGTATATACAATAGTAGTTTCATTGTCAAGAAAATTTTTGTATTTTATTACTAATTGATATTGTAAAAGTATAGTGATGTTGTAACATAATTTTTTACAACCCTACTTCACGCATTTATAAAAAATATACAGAAAAGAGATTTGAAAATGGTGCAAAAAAGTTTATGACAAAAAATCCAAAGTTCAGCCTTTGAAAATTAGTATAAAGATGGGGTTTGAAGATGAAGAAAGAACTGACCATTAATAAAATACTCTCGGCGGCTGGAATAGGCATGCATAAGTTATCTGATTGGATTTGGGAACTGGTACTTAGATACCGATTAACCACTATGAGTGTTACAGAATACTCGTTTAAACTAGGAAAAGGAGTCTCTAGACGAGACAAGCGCTTTTTTGTCGCCGGCGTTCAGAAGTCTGATGTTAATATAACTAGTGTCCGGATAATGATTATGTTATCTAACCAAAATCCAAATAAACTTAGTTTTGAGTAATCCCAGATTTTTTCTCTGGCATCTTCTGTTTTTAAAGTACCAGTTAACTGTTTTGGAACTTGAATTTCATGTCATACTTCTATGCATCTAGTTCTTTGTTGAAACATTACAGATTCCCTACCCTCCTGAAAAGGTAGGTTCGGTTCACTGAATAAATTTAAAAAAATTCAATTCCAGCATCGTTAGCTAGACTTTATGTTAAAAAAGAATTTTTTACTGCAGTTTTTAATTTTCACTTTTGATTCGAAAGTTTTTCTCATGAAATCGCAATCATTTAGGTCTATAGATTGTTTTTATCATTCTTTGTTAAAGTGGCTGTGCGATTGTAGATTCTGGCTTTTGATTCTCTATACAAAGCGGCAACACTTTTTTAAGAGTTGCCTCCTTCTATACTAAGACAAACTAGTTATAAATCATCGAACAGAAAAATCAACTTTCCAATACCTTTATTATGCTCTGTATAATGCATCTAAATATGTTTATCTATATAACCTACTCCTACTATAATCTCCACACATTTATATTTGCACAATGTACTAATGATCTACTGATCTCTCTTACGTCTTCTTTAATTTTGCCATATAGTATCATCTTCCGGTATTTCGGTATGAATACTATGTAGTATTGGCATTTCCAACAAGTATGTGACATGCTTTTATTGTCTATCCGAACCAACTGCTATGTTATATTGAGTTTGGCTTACAACGCCATTCTCAATATAACATAGCAGTTTTCTTATTGATACCCTCACTGTTTCCACCTACACTATTCTACCCAGCATAGTTATGCGAATAGTCTTTTCCTTTAACTTTGAATTTAAATATTTCCTTTGAAAGCGCCTAAAAAGCTACTCTTTTATCATACAGCTTTCAAAATTCCAAAAATTATCCCTGATTTTTTCTATCTAATATGCATTTTTTAAATTTATTAAAAAAGCTAATTTTTGACTTAATTTAATAGTTAGTCTCTCTTTTTAAAGAGCTTTTCGTATATGAAATACAGTAAAACATGTTCTATAAAACCTCTAAATCCCGACTCTCACACGGCATTTACCAGATCGACGCAACGGCAACCTCAAGCACCTTATCAAGCGGTGCGCGCGCCCGTCCGTTTCCGTCTGTTCCTTCAAAATATTTTCGGCTCGCAGACTCAAAAATAACATAAATATGTTCATCTGCGATCGCAATCTGTTCCGCACACGGCGGCATCTCTACATTCATGGTCGGCTCATTCGGACTCTGCGTCAAGGTCAGCAGCGACGCGTACACCTTCAAATAAGAGGAATTATTCCGCCCGTAAGATGTACTCAGATAGACCGTTCCGTCTGCGTCAAAGGCAATGCCCTGCACCTTGCTGGGAATCCGAAAGCTGTTTACGGAGGAAAGCTGATTGCTTTTTTCATCGTAGCTGTAAGAACGCATCTGGGAATCCAAAATCTTCGTATGAGTCGCTACCCAGATTCTTCCTCCATAGCAGGTAATGCTTGACGGTATGTTTTTGAGGCGATACTCATCCGTCATTTCCGAAATGTCGACACAGCGGCGGTCGGATCTTTTTGCCATAGATCGGATGGTAGTATATGGAATGCGTTCCAACGTCTTAGCGCTTGAATGGCAGACCCAAACATTGTCTCCGTCAAAGGCAATGCCGCCGAGATGACTGTCCTCCCTCATGCGGAGCGTCACGAGATATTCTCCGCTGCTGCGGTCAAATACCATCAAAGAACCGCTGCTTTGTGCCTCCTCTGCATAGGCGGTCATCAGGATATAGTCAGGCGTAAAGCAAAGTCCCTGCATACACTGTGCATCGCTGCTGATCATAGCCTCAAGATAATCACGCTCTCTCGTGGATGGCATACCCGGAATAACAAGATCGTCTAAAAAGTCATACTGACAGTCTCTTAATTCCTTATGATTTCTTCCCTCAATCGCACCCGACCGATAGGTGTACATCTCAACATTATAATAATTATCAATTTCCTTGGTCCACTTTGCAAAAAGGACCATATTTTTAGCAATGCTCTGATCGATCCGTGTGATCTTGTCTGTACATGCACGATCAGTATACCATCCCGCAAAATTATAGCCCTCGCGCTCCGGAATGCTTAAAGTGTACGGCAGATCCTCCTTTGCAATGATAAACGGATTCTTATTTCCCGTTCCGCCGTTTAATGCATAGGCAAGATGTATCTCCTCCAAGTCCGCAAAAGAGATGGCGGTCTTTTTTACCATATCCATATTTTCCAGCTTATTCATTGCCTCCGTTCGAATTTCCAGCGCATAAACCCGAAGCATCTGCGGCTCATTGAAAAGGAGGGTAAATACAAATATTACAAGAAATAGTTTTCTGTGCAAGCTCATGTATTTCCCTCCTCTCCGTGTACTGTAAAATAATCTTAGCCCTTGTTTCTAGTCTTCCATATTTTCAAGCTTTGATGCCCGTGCCTCAACTTCCTTTTGCTGGATGTCTAAAGGCGCCTGCTCATATCTTGCAAATTCATAAGAAAATGTACCGTTTCCTCCTGTCATAGACCGTAAATCCGTATTGTAGCCATAGAGCTCCATATAAGGAATGTCCGCCAGAATCTCCTGATAACCGCCGTTTACCGGGTTCATGCCAAGCACCCTGCCGCGCCGTCTGTTCAGATCTCCCATAATTTCACCGGTATATCTGTCCGGTACGCAGACCTTTAAGGCTGCAATCGGCTCTAACAAAACAGGAGAAGCCTCAAGAAAGCCTTTTTTAAACGCCTGCACGGCAGCAACCTTAAATGCCATCTCAGAAGAATCTACCGGATGATAGGAGCCGTCATAGAGCACTGCCTTAACGCCGACAACCGGATAAGCTGCCATTGGACCTTTCAAAACAGCTTCCGCAATTCCCTTTTCCACTGCCGGAAAATAATTTTTTGGAACAGCACCTCCAACCACACACTGCTCAAAGACATATGGCTTCTGCAAATCTCCGGACGGCTCAAACGTCATTTTGACGTGACCGTACTGCCCGTGACCGCCCGATTGCTTTTTATATTTATATTCTACATCCGACTTTTTTCGGATCGTCTCGCGGAATGCAACCTTTGGTCTGCTCAATTCTATCGCAACCTTATAGCGGTCAAACAGCTTGCTTGCAGCAACCTCCAGATGCTGGTCGCCCATACCATATAAAAGCGTCTGCCCGTTCTCTGTATCTGTGACTGCCTTTAAGGTCAAATCCTCCATCATCAGCTTTTGCAGCGCCTGAGAAATCTTATCCTCATCGCCCTTATTTTTTGCCTTATACCTTTGACAGGTATAGGGTGTGGAGATTGTCGTGCGAATATACAAAATAGGATTTGATTTTGTGGAAAGCGAATCGGTCGTTGCTGCCGAGGACAGCTTTGCAAGCGCTCCGATGTCTCCCGCATGAAGCTCCTTTACCTCCTCCGGCTTGCTGCCGCGCATGACATAAAGCTTTCCGATTTTTTCCTCCGCATCCTTATGATGATTAAACAAAATATCATCTGTCTTTAAGACCCCGGAATTGACCTTGATCAGTGAATATTTTCCGATAAACGGGTCTGCGATCGTCTTCCAGATATATGCAGACTTCGGTTTTGCAAAATCATAATCGGCATTGTAAACGTCGTTTGTTTTTGCGTTGATGCCGGTACAACTGCGCTTCTCGGGACTTGGAAGATATTTTACGATGTCTACCATCAATGTATACATGCCACGCGCCAATAGATTGGAACCCATTAGGACAGGAACCATACTGCCGTCTGCCACATTGACACGGAGCGCCTGACGGATCTCATCCTCGGAAAACTCCTCGCCGTTAAAATAGCGCTCCATAAATTCCTCGCTCGTCTCGGCTACCGCCTCCAGCAGAGCTTCCCGGCAGAGCTTTAGATTTTCCATCGAATAATCGGGTATTTCTGTTTTTTCTACCTCGCGGTTCTCCTTCCAGCGCTTTGCACGCTGCTGCAGCACATTGACATAGCCCACAAACGCACCGTTCTCACGGATTGGCAGATGAAACGGAGCGATGCGCTTTCCGTACAGCTCCTGCAAGTCCGTGACAACCTGCCGGAAGCTCGCTTCGTCAATATCCATATCGGTCACAAATACCATGCGCGGCAGCTTATATTTTTCACAAAGCTCCCACGCCTTGCGTGTGCCGACTTCAATCCCAGCCTTGCCGGAAACAACGATAATCGCGGCATCGGCTGCGCTGACAGCCTCCTCCGTCTCGCCGACAAAGTCAAAATAGCCCGGTGTATCAAGAATATTCAGCTTTGTATCGCCCCAGATGATCGGAACGACCGAGGTTTGGATCGAGAAAAGGCGTTTTGTCTCCTCCTTATCATAATCACTGATGGTATTCCCGTCCTCCACCTTTCCCATACGCGTCGTCATGCCGGAAAGATAAGCCATCGCCTCCACAAGGCTTGTTTTGCCGCATCCGCCGTGTCCAAGTAAAACTACATTACGAATCTTGTCTGTTGTGTAAACATGCATGTGCAAACCCTCCTTATCCTGTGATCATACTTTGTATGGTTATATTCTACTAAATTTTCATGTTTATTACAACTTATTTATTCAACTTTACCAGATAATTTATATTAACATATAGTTATATAGAGTATGTATATTTTTTGAATATTTCGACAATTTTTCCGCCTATCGTTTACATATTCGTTACAATTTTTCTTTTTCGCTTTTTTGCTTTGATGTTGATTTTTCGGACGGAAATGATATGATGATATAAACAATGAGCGACACGCTTCGCGAGCCACTCTTATGTTAAGCAAAGGACGGGAGAACAAACTATGATACCGCAGAAAATCGGCTTTGTGGGTCTCGGATTGATCGGGGGCTCGATTGCAAAATGCTTCAGACAATTAAAAAAAGACATCATCATCGTTGCTGCCGATGCGCATGAGGATACGATCACACAGGCATACCGCGAAGAATTGATCGAAAATGAAATCAGTTGCAGCACGTCTGATTTTTATGACTGTGACTATATTTTTTTGTGCACGCCTATCCGGGTGAACATACAATATCTGCGCCTGTTAAAAGATCATGTCAAAAAAGACTGTATCATCACCGATGTCGGCAGCGTAAAGAGCGAAATACACCGCGAGGCGGAAGCTCTTTTTCTGAATCGTCAGTTTATCGGCGGTCATCCGATGGCAGGCTCTGAAAAAGCGGGACTTTCCAATGCAAGAGCGTCGCTCCTTGAGAATGCTTTTTATATTTTGACGCCTACAAAAGAGACGCCTGCCGACGCTTTAGAGCAATTTACCACGCTCATCCGGTCGCTTGGCGCCATTCCCATCGTTTTGGATCATACCCTGCATGATTATGCAACTGCGGCAATCAGTCATCTTCCGCATGTGATCGCCTATAACCTTGTCAACCTTGTCCGAACCTGCGACGATGAAAATGAGACGATGAAAACGATTGCTGCCGGCGGCTTTAAGGATATTACAAGAATCGCTTCCTCCTCTCCCGCTATGTGGGAAAATATCTGCCTCTCCAACAAAAAGCCTCTTGCAGGGCTGATCGATACCTATGTGCAGATGCTCCTACAGACGCGCGATGCCATTCTTATCGAGGATAAGGACAGTCTGACGAACGCCTTTTCCGAGGCAAAAAATTACAGGGACTCAATTGCGATACACAGCAGCGGTGTCTTAACGCCTGTCTATGAGATTTATCTCGACCTATTGGATGAGGTCGGGCAGATTGCCGCAGTAGCCGCGCTTTTGGCTGAAAATCATCTGAGCATCAAAAATATCGGTATCATCCACAATCGGGAATTTGAGGAAGGCGTGCTTCGTCTGGAAATGTATGACAAACCCTCTGCCGATGCCGCAAGCGCTCTGCTGCAGGACCGCAGCTACAAAATTTATAAGCGCTGACTTATATTAAGAAAAAACGGATTTCCTGTTTCATTTAAGAAACAAGAAATCCGTTTTTCTACCTATTTGTTTCAAGCTTTGCAACCGTCATACAAAATTCTCTGACGGTCTCCTCACTGACACAGGGATATTCTGTCCAGCCTTCCCCTTCCTTTAGGGCAAACGAGACATTTTCTCCATGCGCCGTGTGATCTTTCCGCATACTCTGACAAGAGCTGTGCACCTGTGAGATTCCTGTCCTGCAGATCAATGCTTCGACATTCGTGCTGCGCACGCCGCATCCGGCAAGCAGCTCAATCTGACTTCCATATTTCCCCTGCAGATAAGCGATCGTTTCCATGCCCTGCGGAGCAGTTGCTGCCCCGCCGCTCGTTAAAACGCGGTCAACACCAAGCGCTATCAAGCGCTCCATGCCCTCCGCAAAATCACGCAGACAATCAAATGCGCGATGAAAGACCGCCGTACGTCCACAGGAATGGATCAATTCCACAAGACGGCGCGTACGGGAAACATCCACCATGCGCTCCGGCGTAAGTATGCCAAAGGCAAGACCGTCTGCCCCTGCCGCAAGCATTGTTTCAGCGCTTTTTTGCATACTCAAAAATTCGTCCTCCGTATAACAGAAGCCTCCGGCACGCGGACGGAGCATTGCTATCACCGGAATCGAAAGTCTTTCCTTACATAAAAGTAAATCCCCGATGTCAGGCGTTAAACCTCCAAGCGGCAGAGCGCTGTTTAATTCAACCCTCGACGCCTTACCCCGCATTGCAGCAAGCGCATCCGCATAGCTGCCGCAGCAAATCTCGGTCTGTATTTGCATTACAACTGTTCTTCAAAAAACTTCTTGAAAGCTTCGATCGCTGCATCCTCATCCGGACCATCCGCAGTTACGGTTACCTGATTGCCGCATTTTACGCCAAGCGCCATAATTGCCATCAGTCTGCTGACGTCAACCTCTTTGTCATCCTTTTTCAAAAGAATCTTACTCTGGAAATTCTTTGCCTCCTTTGCAAGAAGACCTGCAGGTCTTGCGTGGATACCAAGTGCGTCCTTTACAACATAATTAAATGATTTCATTGCTGTTCCTCCTTTTTTGTTATGCTTCTAAAATACCTTTGCGGATCGGCAGTACCATACCGGGCGCAACGGACAGCTCGTCAATCCCCATCTCGACAAAGGTTTTCGTCAGAGCAGTATCTGCGCCAAGCTCTCCGCAGATGCCTGCCCAGATACCTGCCTGATGGGCGGCATTGATCACCAACTGTATCATTTTAAGCACTGCCGGATGGTGTGCGTCATAATAGCGGTCCAGCTTATTATTCTGCCGGTCAATCGCTAGGGTATACTGTGTCAAATCATTTGTTCCGATGCTAAAGAAGTCAACCTCCTTCGCGAGCTCCTCCGCAATCATGACAGCCGCCGGAGTCTCGATCATAATGCCAAGCTCAATCTCTCCGTATGGGATGCCCTGTCCTTCTAACTCCTTGCGAACCTCCGCCATGATCTTCTTCACCTCGGCAACCTCCCATACAGAGGCGATCATCGGTATCATCACGGCCAGCCTTCCATATGCGCTTGCACGGTAGAGCGCCCGTAGCTGTGTGCGGAAAATATCCTGACGATCCAGACAGATACGCACGGCACGATAACCAAGCGCCGGATTTTCCTCCGCATCCAGTTGAAAATAATCAATCTTCTTATCTGCACCAATATCAAGCGTACGGATAATGACTCTCTTGCCCGCCATCATCTCAAGAACGCGGCGGTAAGCCAAAAACTGTTCCTCCTCGCTTGGGTAATCATCATTCTGTAAATATAAAAATTCACTGCGGAATAAACCGATTCCCTCCGCGTCATTTTCCAAAACAGCGGCAACGTCCGATACGCCGCCGATATTTGCATATAAATGAATTTTCTTGCCGCTCTTTGTGACAGTCTCTTTTCCCTTTAGGGTCGCAAGCAGCTTTCTCTGCTCCTTCTCTGCCTCAAGCAGCTTCTCATATTTTGCTCTCGTCTCATCGTCGGGGTCTGCAATAAAAAGTCCCTGTCTGCCGTCTACAATTACAAGTGTGCCGTCGGCGAGCTCGTCAGCAGGTGTGGCAACCAGCGCCGGAATATTCATCATACGGGCAAGAATCGCCGTGTGGGAGTTGACAGAACCCTCTCTCGTCACAAAAGCAAGTACGGAAGAACGATCAAGCTGGATCGTCTCACTCGGCGCGAGATCATCCGCCAGAATGACAGCCGGCTCTGCTCCATGCTCCGATGCTTCCTTCACACCGCATAAAATGCGGATGACACGCTCTGAAATATCCTTAACGTCCGCAGAACGCGCGCGCATATATTCGTCATCCATTGCGGCAAACATCTCCGAAAAATTATCTCCTGTCGTTGCAACGGCATACTCGGCATTCACCTGCTGGTTCGTGATCATATGTGTGATGGAATCGCAGTAATCCGCATCGTCCAGCATCATCTGATGGACCTCAAAAATTGCCGCGTGCTCCTCGCCCACCTGCGGGAGCGCTTTTTCATAGAGCGATTGAAGCTCCTGCAAGGCGCATGATTTTGCTTGCGTAAAGCGGGCGAGCTCCTGCTCCGTGTCCTCCACTCTGGTCCTGCGCACCATCTGATGCGTGCCGCCGATCGAACGGACAGGACCGATTGCAATTCCGCCAAACGCGATTTTTCCCTGAACCTGTTTCATAACATGTCCCCTCTCTAGCTGATTTTTCAAACAACGAGCGACACGCTTCGCGAGCCGCTCTTATGTCAAGCAAAAACCGGAAAGCAAAATACAGCCGACAGCCTATCCTTTTCCGGTTTCGCACATCTATACACCTATCATGTAAGCTATTCTCTAAACGTCTCCATTATAGATTTGATTCGGCTGTTTGTCAACCTTTATCTATTATGCAGATCGGTCAAAAGCATGGCATCCCCGAAGCTGAAAAACCGGTAGCGCTCCTTTACCGCTTCCTTGTATGCGTTCAGCACATGCTCCCTGCCGGCAAGTGCGGATACAAGCATCACAAGCGTCGATTCCGGCAGATGAAAGTTCGTAATGAGACAATCAACGACCTTAAACCGATACCCCGGATAAATAAAAATTTCCGTCCAACCGCTCATCTCGCGCAGAAATCCGTTTTCATCAGCGGCTGCCTCCAATGTGCGCGTGCTTGTTGTTCCGACAGCGATCACACGATGTCCTTCCCTTCTCGCACGGTTGATCTTATCCGCCTCACTTTGCGTGATCCGGTAAAATTCCGAATGCATATGGTGCTTTAAGACGTCTGTTTCCTTGACAGGACGGAAGGTGCCAAGTCCGACATGAAGCGTTACCTCCGCAATCTCAACACCCATGCCCCGCACCGCATCAAGCAACTCCGCCGTAAAGTGAAGTCCTGCCGTCGGCGCCGCCGCCGAGCCGTCATGCTTTGCATAAACCGTCTGATAACGGGTCTTATCCTCCAACTGATGCGTAATATAAGGCGGCAGCGGCATCTGTCCGAGCCTGTCTAAAATCTCCTCAAAGATCCCCTCATACTCAAACCGGATCAGCCGGTTGCCCTCCTCTACAATATCAATGACCTCTCCCGTCAAAATCCCCTCGCCAAAGCTTAGTCTCGCGCCCGGTCTGCATTTCTTTCCGGGCTTTACAAGCGTCTCCCACACGTCGTTTTCCATTCTTTTTAAGAGGAGGATCTCCACCTTTGCCTCTGTGCCCTCCTTCACGCCATAGAGCCGTGCCGGAATCACCTTCGTGTTATTGATCACGAGACAATCGCCCCGTTTTAGGTATTCTGTGATGTTTTTAAAAATCCTATGCTGTATTTCGCCTGTATTTTTATCGAGTACCATAAGTCTCGAAGCGGAGCGGTCGCGCAGTGGGTCCTGCGCGATAAGCTCCTGCGGAAGATCATAATAAAAATCTTTTACATCCATGATTTTTCTCCCAACTTATTTGCGAAGCTCTGCGCCAAGCGCTTCCAGCGCCGTCACAATTTCATTCATAGCGCCTGTGATGTCAGCTTCCTCAAGGTTGCGGTCCTTCGCCCGGAAAGATAACGAATAGGCAATGGATTTGCAGCCTTCCTGGATCTGAGAGCCCTCGTATATGTCAAACAGCTCATAGCGCTCCAACAGCTTTCCGCCCTTTGTATCGAATACTTTTTCAATATCTCCGGCTAAAACAGTCTTTGGCACGATCATCGAGATGTCTCTTGAAGCAGCAGGAAATTTCGCAATTCCCTCATATTTATGGTCAAAGCCTGCGCGCGCTACAATTTCAGGCATATCGAGTACTGCGACATAGACGCGCTCCTTCATGGAATAATTTGCTGACACAACCGGATGTACCTCGCCCAGACAGCCGATAACCGTTCCGTCATAAATAACGTTTGCCTGACGTCCCGGATGAAGGAATGAAAGCCCTGCGTTCGGGTCGTACTGCGGCTTTGACGTCATACCAACCTTGCTTAAGAATTCCTCGATGAAACCCTTCATCGTGTAAAAATCTCCGTCCCCGTACATGCCAAGCGTAAACTGCATGCGCTCCGTCGGAAGCTCCGTGACAGGCGTCTGCTTCGGCAGATAAATATTTCCAAGCTCATAAAGACGGACGTTTTTATTCCTGCGGTTAAAATTTGTGGAAAGCGAGGTCAGCATACCGTTTAGAGAAATCGTTCGCATAATGGAGAAATCCTCTCCCAGCGGATTCATGATCTCAACTGTCCGGCGCAGCGGTGAATCCTTAGGAAGCAGTAATTTATCAAATACCTTCGGGCTTTCAAAGGAATATGTCATTCCCTGTGAGAAGCCGCAGAACTCTGCAACCTCACGCGCCACACACTCGATCCGAAGCTTGAACGAAAGCTTTCCTGTTGTCGCCTCACCGCTTGGAAGCGTCGTAGGAATCTTGTCATAGCCAAAGAAACGGGCAACCTCCTCCGCCAGATCAGCGCCGCATACAAGGTCCTGTCTCCATGAGGGGATGAGCACCTCATTTTTTTCTGCATCATAGGAAAGCGCAAGCCGCGCAAAATAGGAAAGCATCGTTTCCGGTGCAATCTCTGTTCCGAGGAGACGATTATATTTTTCCGGTTCAAACAGCAGTCTCTTTCCTTCGACCGGATTCGGGTAAACGTCAATGACGCCACCGACTACCTCTCCGGCGCCTAGCTCCTCGATCAACTGGCAGGCACGATTCATTGCAAGGATCGCATTGTTTGGGTCTAAGCCCTTCTCAAACTTGGAGGAAGCGTCTGTCCGCAGACCGATCTTCTTGCTGGAAAGACGGATATTGGTACCGTCAAAGCATGCAGCCTCAAACAGCATCGTGCTTACACTGTCCGTGATCATCGAATTTTCACCACCCATAATACCGGCAATTCCAATCGGCTTTTTGCCGTCGCAGATCATTAAGACGGAATCATCCAGTACGCGCTCCTGACCGTCTAATGTCACGAATTTCTCGCCGTTTGACGCGCGTCTTACGACAATCTCACCACCCTCAATCGCGGCAAGGTCATACGCGTGCATCGGCTGTCCATATTCCTCCATGACATAATTTGTAATATCTACCAGGTTATTGATCGGACGGATGCCCTGCGCCCGCAGCCGCTGCTGCATCCATTCCGGCGAAGGCGCGAGCCTGATATTTTTTACCGCCCTTGCCGTATATCTGGAGCAGAGCGCCGTATCCTCCACCGACACCTTGATATAGCTGTGCACATCCTCATCATTTCCCGTCTCCGTCACAACCGGCGGTACAAATTCCCTGCCGAAGGTCGCTGCAGCCTCTCTTGCAAGTCCAAGAATCGAAAAGCAGTCGACACGGTTTGAAGTAATCTCATACTCCACTACCGTATCGTCCAGTCCCAGATAGCTTACCGCACTCTCGCCGATGGGCGCGTCCTCCGGCAAAATATAAAGACCGTTTTCCGGTGCAAGCGGAAACATATCGCGGGTCGATCCAAGCTCCTCGATCGAGCACATCATTCCGTTTGATTCCACACCGCGCAGCTTTCCTTTTTTGATCTTGACGCCGCCCTCTGTTTTGCTTCCGTCATGGCTGCCGGCAACCCTGCCTCCGTCCAAAACGACAGGTACCTTGCAGCCTTCCGTGACGTTTGGCGCGCCGGTGACAATTTGAATTGTTTCCGTACCGATGTCAACCTGACAGATCACAAGCTTATCCGCGTCAGGATGACGCTCAATGCTTTTCACCTGACCGATGACGATTTTTTCCAGATCGGCATCCATACAGGTATAGCCTTCAACCTTTGAACCGGATAATGTCATCGCATCTCTGTATTCCTGCGGGGTTACGGTAAGCTCCGGCACGAAATCCCTGATCCATTTTAATGATGTATTCATATTATTTTCCCTCCTAAAACTCTTAAAACTGTTCTAAGAATCTCTGATCATTCTCATACAGCAGGCGCATGTCATCGATCTCATACTTTAACAATGCGATACGCTCAAGTCCCATGCCAAAGGCAAAGCCTGAATATTCCTCCGGATCGATACCGCTCATCTTTAAGACGCGCGGATGCACCATACCGCAGCCCAAAATCTCGATCCAGCCCTCTCCCTTGCAGAACCGGCAGCCCTTACCGCCGCATTTAAAGCAGGTGACATCCATCTCTGCGGACGGCTCTGTAAAAGGAAAATGATGCGGACGGAATTTTACCTTTGTAGCTTCTCCGAACAGCTCCCTTGCAAACTCCGCCAGTGTTCCCTTTAAATCCGCGAACGTGATATGTTTGTCGATGACAAGCCCCTCCACCTGATGAAAGGACGGGGAATGTGTGGCATCCACCTCATCCGAACGGAATACACGCCCCGGCGCAAGCATACGGATCGGCAGCCTTCCTTTTTCCATCTCACGAACCTGAACCGGAGAGGTCTGTGTGCGCAGCACGATTTTTTCGTTGATATAGAAGGTATCCTGCTCATCCTTTGCCGGATGATTTGCCGGTATGTTTAACGCTTCAAAATTATAGTAGTCGTACTCTACCTCCGGTCCTTCCACTACCTCATAGCCCATACCCGTAAAAATGCGCTCTACCTCCTCCAGTGCAATCGTGTTCGGATGGCGGTGTCCGACCTGATTCTTCTTTGCCGGAAGCGTCACGTCGATCACTTCCTCTTTTAACCTGAATGAAAGCGCCTCTGCCTCAAGCTTCGCCTTTGTCTCCTCAAGCATCTGCTCGATGCTCTCTCTCGTCTCATTGACAAGCTGTCCTACCAGCGGACGATCCTCTGGACTTACGTCCTTCATACTCTTTAACACTGCTGTCAATGAGCCTTTTTTCCCGAGTATGGCGACGCGGACATCATTGAGCGTGCTCAGATCCTTGGATTCGCTGATCTGACGCATAGCATCTTCCTTAATTTTTTGAAGTTTTTCTTTCATATTCATCCTCCATTCTCCCTCTCAAACAAAAAACCGCGAAACCACTCGTCTTACTAGGGACGAATGATTCCGCGGTACCACCCTGATTCTTTCCGGTCATAAAATGTGCATGACCTTTTAAAAAGCGCTCCTATGCGTAACGTGCATCAACGTCATCCGCTACTGCTGTTCACGGATGCAGCTCCTGTGCGAACTTCGATTCCTACCTTGCCTTAAGCGGGCTTGCAGCCGATGACCCGCTCTCTCTGAAAGGGATATAGTGCTCTATGGGGAACTCCCCCCACACATTCTCTGCCTTTTTCTGCAGCAGTCTGCCATGGCATTCTGCTGTTTTTTAATCTAAATCGTATTCTAGCACAGCAGATAAGAAACATCAAGTACTTTTTCCGGTCTGTGGCACTCTCCTGCCGCCTTTGAAATGATCGCAGAATACAACATTGATCTCCGCAGCGATCATCATAATATAGATGCAAAAATAAAACCAGAGCATCACGAGCACGATCGTCGTCAAACTGCCGTACATTGAAAAACCATTGAAATAATCTACATAGATGGAAACGCCGCAGGAGAACAGATACCAGCCGATGCTGCAGAACAGTGCGCCCGGAAGCTGACTCTTTAGCGTCAGTTTTCTGTTTGGCAGCGTCGTAAAAATAATATCAAAAAACAGAATCAGCACAGCTAACATCCAAAGTCCCTTTAAATGTGACAGAATACCTGCAAGCTTTGATAAAATAGGCAGATACTGTGCCGCAAGCAGACGAAGCGAATTACCGAAAACGATCACGGAGAGCGTCAATATGATCGCCGCCAAGAATACGAGTGTATAAAGGATCGCCCAAAAGCGCAGAACAAACCAATTTCTTGTTTCCTCCAGATCATGCACCGAATTAAAGCCGTCTGCCAGATACTGCACACCCTTTGCCGCAGACCAGACGGCAACGAGCGCCGTTGCCGAGATAATTCCCATAGAGCGGTTATACACCTCATCCACGAGCGAAATAAAAAACGGCGCAAGATATTCCGGTATGATGCGCCGCATCAGCTCCAAAAGCATCGATTCCGTCACAGAGGTATACTGCAGCAGAGAAGAAAACACCATTAAGAACGGAATAATCGATACAATGATAAAAAATGCAGACTGTGCCGCATACGCATTGATTTTATCCTGCCTGCATTTTTTCATAAAATAATTCCAATGAGCTGCCATCTTCCAGATCATAGTGTTTCCTCTCCATCGTATTGCGCAAAATAACGCGCTTGTTTACTCCATATTGCCAATTGTAATATCCCTGTAAAAATATTGCAAGATTTGTTCGTAATTCATTCCTGCCTTTGCCATGCCGTTCGCCCCATTCTGGCTCATACCAAGTCCGTGTCCATAGCCGCCGCCGGAAAGCACTACCGAACCGTCTCCCTGCGGAGTGATCGCACAAAATGAGCTTGGGAGCATCGTTACCGATGTGCTTTCAGACGAATCAGCATAGACGATTTTTTGAACACCCGCGCCAAGAACATTGCGGATATTGTATTCATTTTTGACAATCGCGCTTCCATTCTCATATTGAAGTGCAAGCGTTAGGATTGCTCCGGCGCTGCTTCGCTCCTGCACGGTAATCCCTGTCAGCGATCCAAACGATGCCAGCGTTTTCTCATCTGCCTCTTTTAGCTCCTCTGTTCCCTGTGCGTCAAAAAAAACGATGTTTGCAGGCGCGACCGATTTTCGTGCAAGTAAAATTTCATTGATCTTTCCCGTTTTGTCTCTGTAATCCGCAACAGCAAACCAGCGGTAATATTTCACATCGCTGTCATACCCGTTCGTTTTCTGACTGATATAATTACGAAACGTTTCCTCATCCGACAGGTCCATCGCTGCCGCTTCTGTATTTAAACAGACTGACTGAAGATAGCCATAAGGCGTCTCGTCCGCAATATTCCAGATTTTTGCCGTATCCGTATACCCCATCGAGGTAGAAAAATAATAGGCTTCCACAGGTTTTCCTTCATAGAGGATCATTTTTCCTGCCGTTTCATAGACTGCCCGTTTCGCCGCTTCCTGCGGCTCTGTCTTATTATATACCTGATAAGAGGTGCTGTCATTGATATGCGCCCCATATTCCGCCAAATCCGCACGCAGCAGTTGGATATAAGCATAGCTTCTCGCACAGACTGCCTGTGCCTTGAGCGCCTCAAGCTCATAGCTTTGCGGCATCTCGCTCGGAACGACCGCGCACAGATACGTCTCAAAGGGCACATCATTAACTACCGTGTACCCCTGTTCATTTCCTCTCACCTCAAGCGCACCGGGATAGCCGTTTGACATAGGAGTGCCCCCCGCATCACATAAAAATATTTTACCTTCCCCGTTTACCGGAGTCACAGTCAGCGTACCCGCCGTTTTTGCCGCGATATAGGTTTCCGCCGAAATCACCGTGCCGGCTGCAATCTGACTTGTCTGTTCTCCGCAGCTTACCACCGCATCAGCATCACTTTTGAGATAAACCTGTTCACGGTAATTTCCGCCGTTCTCCGCCAAGAGCAGCACGCGGATATTCTGAATATCGGCAGGCTGATCCAGCAGGATCGCGCAGACTTGATTTTCACCCGTCACATAGGTGACATTCATATTGCCGAGCACTATATCGGAAAGCTTTTTCTCCGTCACCTCCCCATAGGTCTGGTAGACGGGCAGGTACTTTGGATGACTGATCTTTCCGTAACCCTCAATTTCAATCGTAGCATCATCATACGAAAGAAGCTTTCCCTCTATCCTATCACGCTTCACCCGAAGCGCACAGATTTCGCCGTCCTTAACAACAATATCACAAAGTCCTGTTTCCACGGGATTGCCGAGCGTTCCGATTTTCTTTTCATAAGAAGTCCCGCCGTACAAAAAATGGATTTGATCCTCTGTGCACGCAGTCAGATATGCATTGGAAATACTGTTCTCACCGCTGCTGATCCCTCCGATGCCGATACACTGCTCCTGTATGCAGTACAGCTCATAATTTTTCCATTTAGAAAAATAATCCTCAGGCAGCTTAGTGTGATAATCGCCCTGATTCGTGACAAGGCGCGTGCCCTCCTCTGAGGCAGCAGCATCTAAAATCAAAAGCTCCTTTTTTTCCACGAGCCGCTCAGTATCAAGCAGATCCAAGATCTGCTCATACAAACGCTTCCATTCTGCACGGTCGATCAGTGCTTTCCCAGTAACGGAAGGCTTTTCTATGTAATCTGCCACGCCAAGCTTTGTCAACAGATGTTCGAGCATCTCTCCCGTGAGCTCCTCCCCCGCATAGGGCGCAAAAAAAGCAGCCCAATCCGTACCCTGATAGATACCAAAGGACAGCTCCTCGCAAATTTCCGCCAGAGGAACCGATTTCTCCGAGTATTTTTCCGTGCTGTTTTTCCTTTCAAACAGCAGCAGAATACAGATGCCTGCAATTACCAGTAGTAATAAGAGAATTTTAAATTTTCTTTTCATGTTCCTTCCGACTCTTTCTCAAAACAACGCCCCCTCGCATGGCGCGTCGTCCTATATCAATAAATAGAAGCTGCTTTAAAAATAAAGCAGCTTCTTTCTTTCGTCTTTTTTCATTCTTTGGTACATTTAAGATTCTTTGGTAGCTCTGTGACTCTTTTGTGCCTTCTAAGTTTCTTTTGTACCTCTATCCTTCTCTTGTAATGACCCAAAATGCCGTTTCCTGCGTTTTTGACTCCTAGCTACCGCTAGGTGGGTAACCGCACGCCGGTTTCTGTCTTCCACTGCTCGCGTACCAAAGGTACTGATGGCTTGACATCCGCCTGCGAATTTAAGAATCCCATAAAAGTAAATGTAGGTTCAAAAATGCAGGGTGTCGAACACCTCAGGCTGTTTGTCTTTCTTTATTATACTTTAATATGCCCGATTGCGCAACTAAAAATTAGTGGGAATTTTTAGTTCCTGTTTACGAAAAGGCAGCTTAAAAATCGTTAAAATCATTACATTTAATGACCGGAGGGGAAAAACGGTCTTAATGTATTTGCCATCTGTGAAATCGGCATACTCTGCAGCCAGATTCTTCCGGGACCCGTCACAACCGTATTAAACACGCCCTCGCCGCCAAACAGCATATTCTTGACACCGGGAACTGTCTTGATCTCCACCTGACAGGATGGCGTCATCGCCGCAAGATAACCGGTATCTACAATGATCTGCTGTCCCGGCGCAAGCTCATATTCTTTGATAAAACCGTCAAATTCCAAAAATACCGTTCCGCTGCCTGATACCTTTTGCATAATAAAGCCCTCACCGCCAAAAAATCCGGCGCCGACTCTTTTCTGGAAAAATGTGGAAAGGACCACGCTCTCGCTTCCTGCCAGAAACGCAGATTTCTGTGCCACAATCTCTCTGCCCGGTGCAATTTCAAACGCACGGATAGAGCCCGGAAAGCTGGATGCAAACGCAATCATTCCGTTGCCGTTTTCAGCCGTATAGCGGTTTAAAAATAAGCTCTCTCCCGAAAGTGCACGTCCAAACATCTTGCCGATGCCGCCTCCTGTGGTTGTCTCCATTTTCATGTTCGGTGACATCCATGACATCGCCCCACTCTCCGTGATCATCGTCTCGCCGTTTTCCAACTCGCACACAACTACCGGCAACGGTTCTCCTTCAATCGAATATCTCATAACCATCCTCCTCATTTTGTATCAGATTTTCTCTTATTATACTGGAAGATATATCTGACGCGCAATCTTTTTTCTTGATTTCCTAAAGAACATAGAACACGAGATTTCCTATCCGATAAACAACGGGCGACATGCTTGGCGAGCCGCCCTTATGTCAAACAACGGGCGACATGCTTGGCGAGCCGCCCTTATGTCAACAACGAGTGATACGCTTGGCGAGCCGCTCTTATGTCAAAAAAATCATGGGAATCCGGCTTTTATACCAAATTCCCATGATCGGAGGATGTCTTATGCTAATTCATCTACTAATTTCTGTAAAGAAGCAAGCGCCTCATCCGGAAGCTTATCATAGCCGTTCTTCTTCTCTGCAAATCCCTTTACAGCGTCAACACGGTTCTGCATCGCATTCTTTAATGCGGCAACATAGTCTGCATTATTAAAATCAGGAGTAAAGTCGGCTGTTTTGCCGGACCAATCGTTCATGATCTCAATATCCTCAAACGGCCCCCACTTTTCAAACTTTGCCTTACCCTCTACGATCGTCTCAAGAATGCCCAGGGTATCTGCCGGCTTACACTTTGTTCCCATAAAATCACCGGTATTTACGATGTAGCAGTCTACATGCTTCTCCTCCACAAGCTTCTTGAACTTCTCATAATCGTTTACGAGAGGATAGGTTCTAAACGGGTTTGCGTACGGCACGATTCTAAGTGCGTTAAGATCTGTACCTGCGGCAACACGCTCTGCTGTGGAGGTCTTGGTCGCAAGTGTCGCTCCCATCACAGATGCAAGCGCTGAACCCTTTAATTTCAATACCGGCGGAATCGTCGGATCCTTCATGATCCAGAAGATTGCATTCACCGGTGCGTCGATCTTGTCCACACGGTTCGGAGACCATAATTTTGACTTGATCGCACGACCATTACCGTTTCTGATATCCTCGGTAACAAGCTGCACCTTTCCGTCCTCATCAAGAGTTGCGGAGCAGTTCTGTGCAGACAATAAGTACTCATTGTCCGGGCAGCCCGTCGGATAATCAGAGGTCTTATCAAAATATGTAGGCTCTAATGCAATGGATGCACAGGTATCGGTATTGATGATGAACGCATCGTCATGCAGCACCTTGATACCGCCGAATGCATCGTATTTGCCGCCGTGCTTTGCGTGCGTCAGCGTAGACTTTCCGGAACCTGACAATCCGTATACGGAAGCAACGAACTTCTTGCCGCCCTCCAGAGAGTACTCCTTCTGTCCGCCGTGGCAGGATGCGTAGCCGTTTCTGTTTGCAAGCGCCCATGCCATCGTCAGTGTACCCTTCTTGTGCTCTCCGAAATATCTCATACCAAGAATTGCCGCACAGTTCTGGTTTGTATCAAAATAGCACAGCGTCAGCGGATCGCTCAAGCAACTGTAATCTACGTCCGGTGCGTCATGCGGCGCCCACTGCGGATCGGAGAAAATATAAATATCCGGTTCCTTGCCGTCGCCGATCGGTCTTGACTTCTTGTACATCTTTACATATTCGTCAGACATATACTGGAAATTCAACATCCAGTTATAAAGGATATTCTCCTCTCCTTCCGGAATCAGAAGATGTGCCTTTGCCATAAATTCAGGATCAAGACCAATGTAGCACTCTGCATGATACAGTGTTTTCCATCTTGTCTCATAAACGGCGTCCATAACGACCTTGTCAAGTTTTGTATCATCAACTCCCGGCTCGCCCTTAATGCGTCTTGCGGCTGCGTAACGTCCGGTTACGGCGCCGTCATTAAACAGCAGCACCTTCGCGTCCTTCTCAAGACCAAAGGTTTCGCCGTCCTTCACCGGCATATCGGTAACAATGGTACCCGGAGAATTTTTTGCTAACTCGTAAGCTTCCTTTAAGGTATTTACCTTTACAACGTTGTTGCCGTAGAAAGCAGCTTCAATAATGGAGCGTGTCTTGGAAAAGCCCGGCTTTCCTGCGCCAATCTCATGAATTGGGTAATATGCTTTTGTTGACATATCAGTTCCTCCTTAATTAAAAAAATAAAAATTCCGCTACACTAAATAATACACTATGTTATTTTTTTGTCAATTCATTTCTTCCAATATTTTCTCTTTTTTTCCGTGCCCTTCTTTTTTCTGGTACTTTTTCCCTTTATAGTACTAAAACACACCTGATTTTTTTAATTTTTCATTAAATAATATGCAATTTTGTTGTATTTTTAAAAAAACTTATGGTATGATAGGGAAATAAAAGAAAAGGAGGGGTACTTATGAATACAAACAAATTTTGCGAAATCACTCCGGAGCTTAAGGCACTTGCCTCCCGTGCAGAGGTCTGCGCGCGTATAGATTCCGATTTGTATGCAAGGTACGACGTCAAGCGGGGGCTGCGTGACTTAAACGGCAAGGGCGTGCTTGTCGGTCTGACGGAAATCTCAGAAGTCTGCTCTACGAAAATGAAAAACGGCGAGGTGGTTCCTGCGGACGGCGAGCTTTTCTACCGCGGGTACAACGTAAAGGACCTGATCGCCGGAATGAAGGGCGAGAGTCACTTTGGCTTTGAGGAATGCACCTATCTTCTGCTCTTTGGCAAGCTTCCGACCATGGAGGAGCTAAATGACTTCAGCAGGCTGCTCGGTCATTACCGCACCCTTCCGACAAGCTTTGTACGCGACATTATCATGAAAGCGCCAAGCCGCGACATGATGAATACGCTGGCAAGAAGCGTTCTCACCCTTTACTCCTACGATGATCTTGCCGATGACGTCTCGATTCCAAATGTACTCAGGCAATGTCTGCAGCTTATCAGTCTCTTTCCGCTTCTGTCCGTTTACGGCTACCAGGCATATAAGCATTATCATGACGGCGCAAGCCTTTTTATTCACTCGCC
This sequence comes from Roseburia sp., assembly GCA_019421345.1. GTDB lineage: Bacteria > Bacillota > Clostridia > Lachnospirales > Lachnospiraceae > Roseburia. Next base: position 280,078 of record JAHZFL010000003.1, read on the forward strand.
CAAAGCAGAATACTCAACCGCAGAAAATATCCTTCATGTTTTAAGAGCAGACAGCCGGTTTACGCCGCTGGAGGCGAAGCTTTTGGATATTGCGCTTGTGCTTCATATGGAGCATGGCGGCGGTAATAACTCCTCCTTTACCACGCACTTGGTCTCATCCTCCGGCACCGATACCTATTCTGTCATTGCAGCGTCTCTCGGCTCGCTGAAGGGACCAAAACACGGCGGGGCAAATATCAAGGTGGTAAAGATGTTTGAGGATATGAAGGCAACGCTCAACGACTGGACGGATGAAGATGAGATCAGCCGTTATCTGACCGCACTTTTACATAAAGAAGCTTTTGACCGTGCGGGACTGATCTACGGTATGGGGCATGCCGTGTACTCTCTTTCCGATCCGCGTGCGCAGATTTTCCGCGGCTTTGTGGAGAAGCTCTCCGCAGAAAAGGGCTGCGAAAAGGAATTTGCACTCTATGCGGCAGTGGAACGCCTTGCGCCGAAAATCATCGCAAGGGAACGCAAAATCTATAAGGGTGTCAGCCCGAACGTCGATTTCTTCAGCGGCTTTGCATACAGCATGCTGGGACTTCCCGTAGAACTTTACACGCCGATCTTTGCAATCGCCCGTATCGTCGGATGGAGCGCACACCGTCTGGAGGAAGTGACCGGAGGCGGAAAAATCATGCGTCCTGCCTACAAAAATGTCAGCGAGCGCAAACACTATGTGCCAATGTCAGAGCGCAGCTAAAAAGCCTCACACGCGCGTGTCTCCCTTCGCAAACAAAAATGTGCTTCGCCCCCCTGCGTTTTCATAAATTGCAAACGAAGTACAACTTGCAGCACCTCGCATGATTGCGCATCAATCATTCCCCTTCATGCGAGTGCGCATCCTGACACGAAAAGAGTTCTCTGCGGCTGCCGAAACAGCCAGCCGCAGAGAACTCTCCATCCTGTCACAAAAATATCTTACGCGCTCTGCGCAGTTCATTTTGAAACCACAAGAAAGCTGCAAGAAATACAAGCATCTCAACCACGTTAAACGCACCCAGCGACACGATCAGGTCGTTGACAAGACCAAGGATTCCGACGATCACAACGAGTCCTCCAAAAAGTGCTTCCTTCCAGTATAGAAAATGAATAAAGCCCTCTTTATCCTTACAGCGTTTAATTTCCTCCGGCGTAATCACTACCGTGCTGATGACGCCTCTTTTTTTCATGCGCAGCGCCGAAAAAACCATAAACACTCCAAAAATCAATATCACAGCATCAAATAACAGCATTACATCCATCACATATCCCTCTCCGTTCTGATTTTCTTTCTATTATAGGATCTGTCGCCGCGCCTTGCAATAAATTACGTCAATTTTCTTTTAAAAAAATGAATTTTCTACAAACTTCCAAATATATCATTGAACTATTCTTTCACTTGATGTAAAATAAAGACATATAAGTATATCATTTTCAACTAAGGGAGATGCAAACTATGTTGGAGCAGGTTAAAATTCTAATTGGCGATGATTCTATTCTTGCAAGAAAAAAATTAAAGGATATTATTCTTCAATACGGCACACCAACCTTTTTTGAGGCGACCAACGGACAGGAAACCGTCGATCTCTATAAGAGAGAATCACCGGATCTTGTTTTTCTTGATATTGTCATGCCGAAAAAGGACGGAAATGAAGCGATCAAGGAGATTATGGATTACGATAAAAATGCCGATATTATTGTCGTGTCCTCTGTCGGAACACAGTCTCAACTGAAAAATGCCATCGAGGCTGGCGCAAAAGACTTTATCCAGAAGCCGATCCAGCCGGAATTTATACATCATATTATTGCTTCGCGCTTTGAAGGGAGATAGAAATGTACGCTCAATTTTTTGGGAATTATCTGTTGGCACGAAATATGGTTACAGCAGAGCAATTATTGCAGGCTATGCAGAAAAAGTCTTCGATGCAGATCAAGCTTGGTACGCTTGCTATCCATGCCGGTTATATGACTGCCGGTGAAGTGGAGCGCGTTGTCATTCTGCAGACACATCAGGACAAGCGCTTTGGTGAGCTTGCAATTCAGGAGGGGTATTTAACAGAGCTGCAGGTTGCAGAACTTTTAAGCAAGCAAAAACCTGATTTTCTGCTGCTTGGACAGGCGCTTGTCGAGAACGGTGTTTTTGACAGAGAGCAGCTCCAGAATCTGATTCTTGATTATCAGTCCGAAAACGATCTGGAAACCTTTGAGTATTCGTCCGAAACACAGGAGACGATCCGCCAGATGATTGAGAAATTTTTTGTTTTGGCAGAGCGCCCTCTGTCTTCACAGGAAATCTCACTCTTTCACCTGTTTTTAAACAGCCTGATTCGTTTTATCGGCGATGATTTTACAATCGTTCCTCCGAGTATCTGTACGGAATATCCGACAAATTACTGTGTCTCACAGAAGATTCAGGGCAGATTTTCCACACATTCGTATCTGGATATACCGGAATCCTGCTGTATTGATTTTGCATCCAGATATGTTGGTGAGAATTTTACAGAATTTGACGAGTATGTACGCGCCTCTGTTGAGGACTTTTTAAATCTTTATAACGGTCTGTTCCTTGTAAATATGTCGAACGACTATTCTCTGGAATTGACGCTTGAGCCCCCTGTTACTGAGGAGGCAGAAACACTGCTTATTTTTAACGAGGAAACCTATCTTCTTCCGATTGTTTATCCATTCGGAACCATTTATTTCCTTCTGACACTTCATCAGACGCATTAATTTTTAGTAAAGATAAGCAGCGTTCCGTCGATCGGCGGAACGCTGCTTATCTTTTAGGAACAAAAGTTGAATTTCTGTTTGAACAGGAACCAACCTCCCGTTTTTTATTGAACTATATAGACAAAAATCTTCTTGTAAGTCTTTGTAAGTGTTTATGGAACATACTCAAAAGTTGTTTAAATAAAGGATTTTCACATATTTCTATTTATCGCTTTGTATCTTATCATCAGTTGTTTTTGCCAATCATCATGTTTCACTTTACTTGTCATGCCTATTCCGCCATTATCATAGGAAGCCGCCCAGTTAATAAATTCTGCATGACGGTCATGCATATCCCCGCCAGTATCAATTCTGGAGCCAAACCTCTCCCGTTCTCTTGTCTTTAATCTTTCCAGTCTAAGATCAGTATCGGTCTCAATGCGAATTGCTAATGTAAATAGAGGTATTAATTCATCACCCCAATCTACAAGAGAGCCGGAGATAACTACATTATCATATCGTTCTATATCTTCTCTCATTCGTTTAATTCTAATAGAAAGATTACTCTTTTTTGTATATGGTGGATTGGTTGGTTCCCAAAAATAATTGTCGGTATCCATAAAAAAATACCCTACTATATAGTATTACCTTCTTCTTTTATCTTTCTAAAAATGTCACCAAATCTTTATCTTTATGACAGCTTCAAAAACTTTTTTACAGCCTCCTGCATATGAGAAACCTCGCAAACAGTATCGTGAAGTACCTTAGCGTCCCGGATTTCCTCAATCGCATGCGGAATCTGAAGCTTTGCGACGGCACTCATCTCCTCCGCCAGTGCAAAATCCTCCATGCCATCATATTTTGCATCGATCGCATGCATAACACTGCGGGTAAACTTAAACGGGCTTGCAGTCGAAGCGATCACTGCCTTTGTGTCGGTATCTCCTGTCTGCCTGCGGTACTTCTCATAAACAACTGCCGCTACGGCAGTGTGGGGATCGATCAGATAGCCCGTTTTCTCATACAACGCGCGTATCATCTCCGCTGTTTCTTCCTCGGTGCTGTAGCCGCCAAAAAATTCCTGCAGCTTCTCCCTCATTTCCGGCGTAATCTCATATCTCCCGCTTTCCGCAAGCTGCTTCATCCATACACCATTTTTCTGCGCATCGTTCCCGCTGATATGATAGAGCAGACGCTCAAGATTACTGGAAACGAGAATATCCATCGACGGCGAGCTCGTCAGCACAAACGGGCGATTCTTGTCATAAATACCTGTCGAAAAAAAATCGTACAGAACCTTGTTTTCATTGGAAGCACAGATCAGCTTGCCGATCGGCAGTCCCATCTGCTTCGCGTAAAAGGCAGCTAAAATATTGCCGAAATTTCCGGTCGGAACAACGACATTCACCTTTTCGTCCCGTGCGAGCACGCCGTTTGCATAAAGCCTTGCATATGCATAGACATAGTATACGATCTGCGGCACAAGACGTCCGATATTAATGGAGTTTGCCGAGGAAAGCTGATACCCTGCCGCGGCAAGCTGAGCCTCCAGCGCCCGATCTGCAAACATCTGCTTAACGCCGGTCTGCGCCTCGTCAAAATTACCGTTGATACCAACCACAAAGGTATTAGCCCCTTTCTGTGTCACCATCTGCCGCTCCTGAATCGGACTGACTCCGTTTTTGGGATAAAAAACGATCACCTTCGTTCCCGGAACATCGGCAAAGCCTGCCAGAGCCGCCTTTCCGGTATCGCCGGAGGTCGCAGTCAAAATCACAATCTCCTTCTTCGCCTGCAGCTTTCTTGCCGCAGTCGTTAAAAGATGCGGCAAAATAGAGAGCGCCATATCTTTAAATGCGATCGTCTGACCATGAAATAATTCCAGATAATATGTACCGCACACATCGGCAAGCGGGACAATTTCCTTTGTATCGAACTTACCGTCATATGCTGCGGCAATGCAGCTTTTTAATTCTTCTTCGGTAAAATCAGTAAAAAACAGCCGCATGACCTCATATGCTGTCTCCTGATAAGACAGCGCCGCCAGCTCGTCGATCCCAAGTGCGAGGGACGGTATCTCTGTCGGTACAAATAATCCCCCATCCTCTGCGAGACCTTTTAAGATCGCTTCCGATGCAATGACGCGTTCCCCGTTATTTCTTGTGCTTACATATCGTAATTCCATAGCCTTCCCTCACTCTCATTGTCTTTCACTACCAACTATTTTCCGTCATTATAGCGGAAATTCCTTCTCTCTGTCAATGGATACGCTTGCATCCGGCGCAGATTTTTGCTAACATAAGCTTACTTTATGATATGGATTGATCGATCCTAAAAGGAGGATGCTAAGATGACAGGTGTCTCACAGGCAAGGAAAAAAAACGGCTCTATTTACTATCGCTCCGGCATCACCTATCGCGGAAGACATATCAGTCTCGGCAGCTTTTCCACAGAGGACGCGGCTGCGGCTGCATATCTGGACGCCTCAAAGCTGCTTGCCGATGCTGCTGTAACGCTTGTGGATTTTTCGACAGAACATTTTACGCTCTCCTTTGAAAAAATCATTATCCTTCTTAATTTCCGCGATAACGGGATTTATTTTAAAACGCCTATTTATTTAAGAAAAGGATATTTCAGTTATTTTTTGACACCGCATATGGAATTAAAATTTGACATCGACGATCTGTTTTACTATTCCGGCAGAAAAATTCAAAAAAGGCAGGGTCATCTTTTTGTCAGCGACTACGGTATGCAGTATTCCATCTCTGCCCGCTACGGTATCAAGCCCTACGCTGTTTTGGGACGCGATTATGAATTTGTCAATGGCGACCCTCTGGACTATCGCTACTCGAATATTATCATCCATAATCATTATCATGGTGTGACGAAGATCGAAAAAAACGGTTTTTGCAGATACCGCGCAGTCATTCATATCAACGGCAATCATGCCATTGGCATCTATGCCTCTGAGGAGGAAGCGGCAATCGCTTACAACAAGGCTGCGGCGCTCGCCAAAGCTTCCGGTATCTGCAAGAGCTTTCCTGAAAACTACATTGAATGCCTGAGCAGAAAAGAATATACGGAAATTTACAATGAGCTTAAGGTTTCCGAACGCTATCTTTCTTATCTTGCTGGTCTCGGCTCTCCCAAGCAGCATTGACCATCTGCATCTCTCCCGCATAAATATACTTGCCATCAACCTCTTTCATGTTATAATAAGTATAAATTTATGTTATGAGAGGATTTCTATGATGAATCAAAGTCTATCTTCCTATCGGATTTTCTATACTGTCGCCAATACCGGAAATATTTCCAAAGCGGCAAAGGAGCTCTATATCAGTCAGCCGGCAATCAGCAAATCTGTACAAAAGCTGGAGGAAAGTCTCGGCTGCCGCCTGTTTTCCCGCAGCTCGCGCGGCGTTTTTTTGACGGATGAGGGAAAGCTTTTATATGAGCATGTCCGCACTGCGTTTGAAACGCTCTCACTCGGTGAAGAAAAGCTGCGGCGCTCCATTGAGCTTGGGGTGGGACACTTAAAGCTCGGTGTCAGCTCCACGCTCTGTAAATATCTGCTACTCCCCTACCTCAAGGAATTTATTCGGAGAAATCCACATATCTCCATATCAATCTCCTGCAGCTCTACGAACGATACCCTAAAGCTCTTGGAGGAGAACAAGATCGACATCGGTCTGATCGGACGACCTCTCGGCTTTAAAAATATTCAGTTTGATTTTTTGGAAGAAATCGAGGATGTGTTTGTAGCGACTCCGGACTATCTGCAAAATCTTTTGGAGCGAGGCATTCCCCGGAATGCGATCTTATCGAATGCCACGCTGATGCTGCTCGATAAGCATAATATGACAAGACAATACATTGATAATTACCTGCTGGAAAACCAGATGCAGCTACATGATTCCATTGATATTTCCGACATGGATCTCCTGATCGATTTTGCACGCATCGGCGTCGGCGCCGCATGTGTGATCCGAAATTTTATCCAGAAGGATTTAGCGGATGGCACGCTGGTGGAAATTCCCCTTACCGTGCCGATTCCAAAGCGCGAGGTTGGCTTTGCTTACCGCACCGATCTTAAGCCATCAGCTCCGTTAAATGAGTTTATCCGTTTTTATCAGGAGTTTGGGGCATAAACTAATCAGTTATGCCCTGTTTCCCTCAAAGCCGTACAGCCATTTCCCTTTGACAAAATACAAAAGGAAGATGATCGAGCTGATCGACCATGTAAGGGGATACGCCCAGAAAATGACAGAAAGCTTCGGAATAAAATGAACCGTTACAGTAATATAGGTAATCCGGATCAGACACCAGGAAGCCAGCATGACAAGCATCGGAACTGTAGATTTTCCCGCTCCGCGCACAATTCCGGCAATGCAGTGAGAAAATGCCAGCAGACAATAAAAGAGCGCCTCCACATGCGCCTGTCTTGTCGCAATTTCCACAACTGCCGCGCTATTGTCAAAGGCTGCCGCCAGATACGGCATCAGAAAAAAGACGCAAAGACCGACAAGCTCTGCCAGTGACATCGAGCAGAAAATCCCGAACACCGCCCCCTTCTTTGCGCGCTCGAGCTGTCGTGCACCAAGATTCTGCCCGATAAACGTCGTCAGAGACATAGCAAAGCAGGTAATCGGCAAAAAGGCGAACCCTTCGATCTTGGAATAAACGCCGCAGCCGGCGACTGCCATCACGCCGAATTTATTGATATTTGACTGCACCACAATGTTTGCGATCGAGATGATCGAGTTTTGCATACCGGAGGGCAGACCAATCTGTATGATCTGGCGAAGCTGCGTGCGGTGAAAACGGATTTCACGCACATCTACCTGATAGACCTCTTTCGTCCTGACCAGACGGATAAAGCAAAGAAGTGCGCTTGCCGCCTGTGAAATCGCAGTTGCGGCGGCGGCAGAAGCGACGCCCCAGCCGAATACCCCGACAAATAAAAGATCCAGCGCTACATTTATGATCGAGGAAAAAATCAGATAATAAAGCGGGTGTCTGCTGTCTCCGACCGCCTGTAAAATTCCCATGACAATATTATACATAACAAATGCCAGAGAACCGGCAAAATACATGCGGAAATATAAAATAGAATTTGGCAGCACTTCCTCCGGTGTTCCCATCCACACTAAAATCTGCGGTGCAAGCGCCATGCCAATGACTGTCAGGAGCACGCCCGCCACAAGTCCAAACGCCACATCGGTATGCACTGCTTTTTTGAGATTCTCATAATCCTTCGCACCGAAATATTTGGAAATAACAACACCCGCTCCCACGGCAATGCCGTTAAAAAAGCCGACCAGCAGAAAAATCAGGCTGCCCGACGAGCTGACTGCGGCAAGCGCGTCGCTTCCAAGAATATTTCCCACAATAAGGGAATCTGCCGTGTTGTACATTTGCTGAAATAAATTTCCCAAGAACAGGGGGATTGCGAATGACACAATCCCCTTCCAGATAGAACCGTTTAATAATTTTGTTCCGCTACTGCTATGCTCCATTTCCAACTTACTGCTCCATATCTCTTTTCTTATGTTTTTCTTGTATTATCTTACTCTAAAAGCTTCCTTATTTCAAGCTTAAGATGCCTGCCTTCTGAATAAAACAGCACACAAACAAAGCGCAAACCCTATCATATGATAAGTTTTTATTATCATTTTAATAAAATATATATGTTTTTATTATTGAAAACTTTGTAGTATGCTGTTATCACAAAAGGAGGTCACAACATGAAGAAAAAAACAAACCCGAAAACACTGTGGCAGCTATTTACATCCATGTTTCTGTTAAGCTCCTGCACCTTTGGCGGCGGCTTCGTCATCGTTTCCCTGATGAAAAAGAAATTTGTCGATGAAAAGCACTGGCTCGACGAGGAGGAAATGCTCGATATTACCGCGATCACACAGTCCTCTCCCGGTCCGCTGCCTGTAAATGCATCCGTGATCATCGGCTACCGCATGGCGGGTCTGATCGGCTCTCTCATTGCCGTGCTCGGAACGATCCTGCCGCCGATGATCATTATTTCACTCATCAGCCTCTGCTACGAGCAATTCCGCACAAATACAATCGTTGCGCTTGCGCTTCAGGTGACACGCGCCGGTGTTGCGGCAGTCATTATCGACGTTACGTTAAACCTTGCGTCTAATATCATCGCCATGAAAAATTATTTCTATGTGACATTGATGATCGTATGCTTTCTCGCAGCCGTTGTATTTGACTTCAGCGCAATTTTGATGATCCTCTTATGCCTGATGATCGGAATCATGACCGCTGTAATTTCTTCCCGAAAGGAGTGTGCTTAATATGCCGTTAATCTTAAAATTATTCTTTTCCTTTATGCAGGTTGGTATGTTCAGTGTCGGAGGAGGCTATGCAGCCATTCCTCTGATCCAGGATCAGATCGTCAACATCCTGCAACTGATGTCCATTGAGGAATTCAGTGACCTGATCGCGATTGCGGAAATGACGCCCGGTCCGATTTCCATTAACTCATCCACCTTTGTGGGTATGCAGCTTGGCGGAATCCCCGGTGTACTCGTATGCACGCTTGGATGCATTATTCCGTCCTTTGTTATCTGTCTCTCACTCGCGCATTTTTACTATAAATACAGAAGCTTTTCCGGCATCCAGATCGTTCTGGCTTCTCTGCGCCCCGCTGTCGTAGCGCTGATCGCTTCCGCCGGTTTTTCTATTTTGGCGCTCGGCATTTTTAAAGACGGTGTGGCTGCGGTTGCAAATCTTCAGTATATTGAGCTCTCGCTCTTTGCCGTGTGCTTGTTTCTTCTGAGAAAATATAAGGTAAATCCGATTCTGATCATTCTTGGCAGCAGCGTTGTAGGAACACTTTTATACCTGATCCTTTAAAAGTGCAAGAAATGCTTCCATTGCAGGAGAAATACGCTTGTTTTTATGATAAATCAAGCGTATCGTTCTTTTAAATTCAAGGTCATGCCACGGCAGAATGGCAAGGCTCCCCTCCCGTACCTCCTGCTCGATCATCATGCTCGATAAAACGGAAACGCCATCCGTATACAAAAGCGCCTGCTTGATCGCCTCAATATTGCTGCAGGAATAATTAGAGGTGAGCGTTACCCCCAATTCCTGCAAGTGGAGCTCCAACTGATTCCGCGCGCTGCTTCCGCCCTCGCGTGTGATAAACGGATATTTCTCCAGCTCTTGAATTTTAGGCTCTTTTTGCAAGAGCAGCGGATGATCTGCACGAACCGCGATCACAAGCGCATCCTCTGCAATATTTTTCATAACCAGATTTTGGTTATCGACATACCCCTCTACCAATCCAATATCCAGATTATAATTCTCTATCATTTGTTCGATTTTACTCGTGTTGTCAACCATGACCTCATAGGTCACAGTCTCCTCCCGCCCGGCAAGCTTTTGCAGCAGCGGCGGCAGCAACCTCGTTCCCACGCTGACCGACGCACCGATACGGATATGACGACGCGCGCCGCTGCGGTTGATCTCCGTCTCCATCCGCTCGTACGCCTCCAGCACCTGATAGGCATAGTCCCGCATTGTCTCGCCGATCGGCGTCAGGTACAGGCGGCGGTTCATTCGCTCAAAGAGTGAAATCTCATAATACTTTTCAATGTCGGTGATCGCTTTGGAGACGGCAGGCTGTGAAAGATTTAATTTTTCTGCCGCCGCATGCGTCGTTTTCTCACGGCACACGGCGACAAATATCTCTAAATGGTGCAGGGTCATGGCATACTCCGTTTCTGAAAATTCTTTATTTCATTACGATATTGACAATTCTGCCCGGTACATAGATTTCTTTTACGATATTCCCCGTCAGCTTATCGGCAATCGACGCTTTCGCCTTTTCAATGACAGCATCCTTTGCATCATCTCTGCCGATTTCTAACGTCCCCTTTGTCTTTCCGTTAATCTGCACGGCAATTTCCACGGTGTTCTCTACCGTCTTTGCCTCGTCATACTCCGGCCATGCCTGCTCATAGACATATCCCTCGCCGCCCGTGATCTGCCATAACTCCTCGGTAATATGCGGCGCAACAGGATTTAAAAGTAAAATCAGCGTCTGATATTCCGCCCGCGTAATGGCATTTTTCTTTGTAAAATCATTTAATAGCGCCATCATTGCGGCGATCGCCGTATTATATTTTAAATTCTCGAAATCGCTGCTGACTTTTTTGATCGTCTGGTGCATCTTCGTCTCAAGGTCCGCAGAATAAACATTCTCATCCGTCATTATATCCTGCAATTTCCAGACACGCTCCAGAAAACGGCGGCAGCCCTTAACACCATCCTCAGACCATGCCGCGCTAAGCTCAAACGCCCCGATAAACATCTCGTAGGTTCTTAAAGTATCCGCACCGTAATCCCTTACAATATCATCGGGATTTACGACATTCCCTCTTGATTTTGACATCTTCTCGCCGTTTTCACCGAGAATCATGCCGTGGGATGTCCGCTTTTTGTACGGCTCAGAACATGGCACTACCTGCTTGTCATATAAAAATTTATGCCAGAATCTGGAATAGAGCAAATGCAGTGTTGTGTGCTCCATCCCTCCGTTGTACCAGTCGACCGGCATCCAGTATTTTAATGCCTCCGGACTTGCCAGCAGCTCCTTATTATGCGGATCGCAATATCTTAAGAAATACCATGACGAGCCTGCCCACTGCGGCATCGTATCTGTCTCTCGTTTTGCAGGACCGCCGCAGCACGGACAGGTCGTATTCACCCAGTCGGTCATGGCTGCAAGCGGAGACTCCCCGTTATCCGTCGGCATATAGCTGTCAACCTCCGGCAGCATCAGCGGCAGCTCGCTCTCGTCCACCGGCACATAGCCGCATTTTTCGCATTCCACGATCGGAATCGGTTCTCCCCAATAACGCTGGCGGGAAAATACCCAGTCTCTTAATTTATAATTTGTCTTTGCCGTGCCAAGCCCCTTTTCTTCCAGATAAACGATCATCTTCTCCTTGGCTTCCTTCACTTCCAGACCGTTTAAAAATTCAGAGTTGATCAGCACACCCGTCGCAACATCCGTAAATGCACCTGCATGAATATCCACTTCCTCACCATCTTTGGCGACAACCTGAACCATCGGAAGATCAAACGTCTTGGCAAACTCCCAGTCGCGCTCGTCATGCGCCGGAACTGCCATAATCGCCCCTGTTCCGTATGACATCAGCACATAATCGGAGATCCAGATTGGAATTTCTTTGCCGCTTACCGGATTGACTGCGGAGAGCCCCTCGATTGGAACTCCCGTCTTATCCTTTGCAAGTTCCGCACGCTCAAAATCAGACTTCTTTGCTGCCGCCTCCCGGTAGGAAGCGATTGCATCCCAGTTTGTGATTTCCGTCTTGTACTTATCAATCATCGGATGCTCCGGTGAAACGACCATATAGGTCACGCCAAACAGTGTGTCACAGCGTGTGGTATAGACACGAAGCTTATCCTCTTTTCCCTTGATAGAGAAATCTACCTCAGCCCCCTGTGATTTTCCGATCCAGTTTTTCTGCGAAACCTTGACGCGCTCAATGTAATCAACATCCTCAAGCCCCTCTAAGAGCTTATCCGCATACTCCGTAATCTTTAACATCCACTCGCTCTTTACCTTACGGACAACCGAAGAACCGCAGCGCTCACAGGCGCCTCCCACGACTTCCTCATTTGCCAGACCAACCTTACAGGACGGACACCAGTTGATCGGCATCTCCTTCTTATATGCCAGACCTTCCTGAAACAGCTTTAAGAAAATCCACTGCGTCCACTTGTAATAATCCGGGTCTGTCGTATTCACCTCTCTGTCCCAGTCGAAGGAATAGCCGAGCGAATGCAACTGTTCCTTAAAGCGGGCAACATTGTTTGCCGTAACAACCTTCGGGTGGATTTTATTCTTGATCGCATAATTTTCCGTGGGCAGACCAAAGGCATCCCAGCCCATCGGATAGAGCACATTATAGCCCTGCATCCTGCGCTTTCTTGCCACAATATCAAGCGCCGTATAAGGTCTTGGGTGACCGACGTGCAGTCCCTGTCCCGACGGATAGGGAAACTCCACCAGCGCATAAAATTTAGGCTTGCTGTAATCGCATGTTGCGGCAAACGCCTTCTTCTCATCCCAAATATCCTGCCATTTTTTCTCGATAACCTTGTGATTGTAAAGTTCTGACATCATATTCCTCCTTAAAATAAATCAAAAAATCTCCGTCTCAAAATAGAGACGAAGATTTTTCTCCGTGGTACCACTCTGCTTCGCATCGGTATTTTACAGCAACCCTTTGGGCGGCTGCTCTTTCCCATGCGCTCTTTCTATCCTTAACGCGGACAAAACGCCCAAACCTACTGACAAGCGCTGTCGGTTCAATCCGGGAACTCAAAGGCGAGTTGGGAGCTTTTGCTGCTGCCTCTCACCACCCGGCAACTCTCTTAAAGCATACGGCTCTTAATACTCCTCATCCATGTCTGTTTCCTATGAAAACGTTAGAAAACAACGGGCATCACGCTCACAGGCTGCCGCTATTGCATAAACGTTTTTACTATGCTTCATTCTAACATATGCGGCGTATTTGTCAACCGCTTTTTATGCAGCTTAGTTGTTGATAAACTTATCTTCCTCGTTGTTCCAACTATAAAGACCGCGAATCTCCTCTCCGACCTTCTCTGACGGATGCTCTGCGGCGCGCTTTCTCATTGCTTTAAAATGCACCTGTCTGCCTGCCGGCGACATATCAAGCAAAAATTCTTTGGCAAAGGAGCCGTCCTGAATATCGGAAAGAATCTGCTTCATTGCCTGCTTCGTCTCATCGGTGATGATCTTTGGTCCCGTTACATAATCACCGTACTCCGCCGTATTGGAAATAGAATATCTCATGCCGGCAAAGCCCGATTGATAAATCAGGTCAACGATCAGCTTCATCTCATGAATACACTCAAAGTAAGCGTTTCTAGGATCATACCCTGCCTCCACGAGCGTCTCATACCCTGCCTGCATCAAGGCGCACACGCCGCCGCAAAGCACTGCCTGCTCGCCGAAAAGATCCGTCTCCGTCTCGGTGCGAAACGTTGTTTCAAGGACACCTGCTCTTGCACCGCCGATGCCGAGCGCATATGCAAGCGCAATATCCTGTGCCTTTCCGGTCGCATCCTGTTCTACGGCGATCAGACACGGCACACCCTTGCCCGCCTGATACTCCGAGCGAACCGTGTGTCCCGGTCCCTTCGGCGCGATCATCGTAACATCCACATATTCCGGCGGTGTAATGCAGCCAAAATGAATGTTAAAGCCATGTGCAAACATCAGCATATTGCCCTCGGCAAGGTTAGGCTCGATCTCATTCTTGTAAAGATCCGCCTGCTTCTCGTCGTTGATCAAAATCATAATAATATCTGCCTGCTTTGCCGCTTCCGCTGCCGTATACACCTCAAAGCCCTGACGAACCGCCTTCTCCCATGATCTGCTTCCCTCATAAAGTCCGATGATGACATGGCATCCGGATTCCTTTAGGTTTAGGGCATGTGCATGACCCTGGCTGCCGTAGCCGATAATCGCGATCGTCTTTCCCTCCAGATAAGAGAGATCGCAATCCTCCTGGTAAAAAATTTTTGCTGACATAGTCGTTTCCTCCAAAATAAAATTTTATGGGCAGCGCACATCTACAGGGATTGCAGATGTCCGTTCTCATCAAATATCTTTACATCGGCGCAGCCTCTTGACAGACCTGTAATACCGGTGCGCGCCAATTCCAGTATCCCGTAGCCCTCCACCAGATCCAAAAAAGCATCCAGCTTATCCTGTCCTCCCGTCAGCTCCACAACCATAGAATCATGCGTGACGTCCACAAGCTTGCCGTGAAAAATCTCCGTCACGCTGATGATCGGCTGACGCTCGGTGTCCTTTGCCCGAAGCTTCACCAAAAGGAGCTCCCTTGTAACAGAAGCCCCAGGCTCCAGCGTCTTAATATCCACCACGTCCTCCAGCTTTGCGAGCTGCTTTTCAATCTGCTCCAAGATCTGCTCGTCCCCGCTTGCCACGATCGTGATTCTGGTATATCTGGGATCAGCCGTCACCCCGGAGGAAAAGCTGTCGATATTATATCCTCTGCGGCTGAAAAGACCGGAAATATGACTTGTCACTCCCGGATTATTCTCAACCAAAAGCGATAACACCTGTTTTCTCATATAAAACCCTTTCTTACATTGCTTCATTCCTGCTAAAACTTATCTCTGATAATAACAATATCCGATTTTTTTGTCAATCATCCGTCAAAAGTAAACATCAATTTTCTGTGTAGGATTACAATACATATGTTACAACTGAATATTTAAAAAGCAGAGATGCCT
>JAHZFL010000030.1 GCA_019421345.1 Roseburia sp.
GAAATGCATTTCTGCAATTCATTCAAAAAACTTTCATTTTAGACTTGACTTTTAACAGTTAGTCTTTCCTAATTCGCCTACGCCATGCCATAAAATTTTTCTTCATAGTATTTTCTGCTCACTCGTCCGGCGATTGTGATAAAACCTTTTGCTTCCAGTTCTTCGTTCATCTGCCGCACCAGCTTATAAGCAAATGGTTTGGAAATGCCTAAATCCTGCGCCGCTTCTCCGGCTGTTACAAATAAATCATTTTTCAAATACACGTCCTCCTTTTGTTTTTAACTTTTTTGTTAAGTTCTGTATTTTTATTATACTTAACATTTCTGCTATTGTTAATAGCTTTTTTGTTAAATTTAGCATTTCAGATAAGTTTTTATTGCCGTATTATTTTAGATATGCTACAATGTAGGAAGCGGGATAAATATTTTCACAGGAGGGCTTTATGGAATACACGATACGAGAAATGACGGTAATGGAATATCCTCTATTGAATGAATTTCTATACGAAGCTATTTTTATTCCAGACGGTATAAAGCCGCCACCGAAAAATATTATTGCTTCTCCCGAATTACAAATTTATGTTGACCGCTTCGGGACATCAAAAGCTGATTTCGCATTAGTCGCAGAAGTTGAGCAAAAAATCGTTGGTGCTGTCTGGGTACGCATTACACACGATTACGGACATATTGATGATGAAACGCCCTCCCTTGCCATCTCTCTATACAAAGAATACCGGGGACAGGGGATAGGAACCGATATGATGAAAGAAATGCTATCTTTGTTGAAAACACATGGTTATAAACGTGTTTCACTTTCCGTTCAAAAGGCTAATTATGCGGCTGAAATGTATCGAAAAATCGGTTTTGATATTGTACGGGGAAACGAAGAAGAATGGATTATGGTATGTAATTTGTAAAGTTTAAGGAAAGGACACAAAATTATGATACTAGGAGAACGAATTAAGAGAATCCGCACATTTCGGAGGTTAACACAACGGGAACTAGGCTTGAAGCTGGGATATGAGGAACGCAACGCTGATGTTCGTGTAGCACAATATGAATCCGGTTATCGTGTTCCCAAAAAAGATACTCTCATGGAAATTGCCAGGATTTTGAATGTCAACTATATCAATTTTATTATAGAAGCCCCCGGCTGCGCTGAGGACATTATGCAGACTTTTTTCTGGCTTGACGAGGACAACCGCAATACCTTTCATCTGTTTCAGCTTGTCCGCAATCCCGGCAAGTGCAACGTTTCTGATGATAAGTCTGTTCGCTATAATGATAGTGACGAATGGCCTGCTCATGCCCCTGTCGGTATGTGGATTGATTATGGTCTGGTAAATGAATTTCTGCGTGAATGGTGTTTGCGGAAAGAACAACTAAAAAGCGGAGAGATTTCAGAGGACGAATATTTTGAATGGAAAATCAACTGGCCTGCTTCCAGCAGTAGCGTTGATGAAAAAGGACATGACAAGAAAAATAGCAGCTATCAATGGAGAAAATAAATTTAAATGCAAAGGAGATTTTATTATGGCAAAAACTATTTCGCTCTTTAATAACAAGGGAGGCGTTAGCAAAACTACAACTGCATTCCACCTAGGCTGGAAATTAGCTGAAATGGGACATAAAACTTTAATTGTAGATACTGACCCACAGTGTAATTTAACAGGACTGTGTCTCAATACCGATAAAGAAAACAAACTATCCATCTTTTACGAGAAGAACAATTATAATATCAAAGATTCTTTATCGCCTATCTTTGATAATAAACCAGAACCTTTACAACCTGCTACCTGTTATGAATTCGCGGACAACCCTAATCTATTTTTGCTTCCTGGACACATAGATTTTTCAGAATATGATGCCACATTTAATATAGCCGAAAACTTAACAGGATCAATAGTTATGTTCAGAAATGTCCCTGGTGCTTTAGAAAACCTCTTGCAATTAACAGCTGATAAATACGACCTTGAATATATTTTATTAGATATGAGTCCTAGTATTTCTTCTACGAATGCCAATATTTTAATGGAAAGCGATTACTTTATTATACCTTGTGCACCAGATTACTTTTGCTACATGGCTATTGAATCTTTAACCAAAGTATTTCCTAGGTGGAATACTACCTATCAAAAGTTAAGAGAAAATGATATCTTCAAATCTGCAACATATAAAATGAAAGCGACTTCACCAAAATTTATTGGAACAATTCAGCAACGATATAGACCCCGAAATGGTTCACCTGTAAAAGCATTTTCTGAATGGATTACAGATATAAATCAACTGGTCTCCAACAAGCTAGTTCCTGTTTTACAAAAAAATAATATGATTGCTCCTAATTTAAGTGATTACTGTACAGAAGATTATAATCTTATCAATATTGCTGACTTTAACAGTTTAATAGCTCAATCCCAATTACATAATACTCCTGTATTTCTGTTAACACAGGAACAAATTGAAAAATCAGGAAAAGTATGGACTAACATGAAAAAAAATCGTGATGATTTTAATAATACTTTCACAGATTTTGCAAATCGCATTATTAGAGTTACGAATTAACTTATTTGCCATACAGGTATCAAAAAGGTATCACAACACATACTAAGAGCCGGAAAGTCCGCTGTTTATGCGGCTTCCCAGTTCTCTGTTTACTATTCAAACTCTATCGTCCCCGGCGGCTTACTCGTCAGATCATACACAACGCGGTTCACGCCCTTCACCTCATTAATGATCCTGCTCATCACCCGCTGGAGCACCTCAAACGGAATCTCCGCCGCCTCCGCGGTCATGAAATCGATCGTATTCACAGCCCGAAGCGCAACAGCGTAGTCATACGTCCGCTCATCGCCCATCACACCGACCGAACGCATATTAGTAAGCGCCGCAAAATACTGCCCGATGCTCCGATCCAGTCCGGCTTTGGCGATCTCCTCCCGGTAAATCGCATCGGCGTCCTGCACGATGCGCACCTTCTCGGCGCTGACCTCTCCGATGATACGGATGCCAAGCCCCGGTCCCGGGAACGGCTGGCGAAACACAAGCTTTTCAGGAATACCAAGCTCCAGACCTGCCTTGCGCACCTCATCCTTAAAAAGATCACGCAGCGGCTCGATAATCTCCTTAAAGTCCACACAGTCCGGCAGACCTCCCACATTGTGGTGGGACTTGATCACTGCCGACTCTCCACCAAGACCACTCTCCACAACATCCGGGTAAATCGTTCCCTGCACAAGGAAATCAACCGCTCCGATCTTCTTAGCTTCCTCCTCGAACACACGGATAAACTCCTCGCCGATGATCTTGCGTTTCTGCTCCGGCTCTGTCACACCCGCAAGCTTCCCATAGAAACGCTCCTGCGCATTCACACGGATAAAATTCAGCTCATACGAGCCTTTCGGTCCAAAGACCTCCTCCACCTCATCACCCTCATTTTTACGGAGCAGACCGTGATCCACAAAAACACAGGTCAGTTGGTCTCCGATCGCTTTTGCGAGCAGCACTGCTGCCACCGACGAATCCACACCGCCGGAAAGCGCGCAGAGTACCTTGCCGTCCCCGACCTTCTTGCGGATTTCCTGAATCGAATTTTCTACAAAAGAATCCATTCTCCACGTTCCAGCGCAGCCACATACCCCCCGCACAAAATTGTGCAGCATCTTCGTGCCCTCCTGCGTATGGAGGACCTCCGGGTGGAACTGGATCGCATATAGTTTCTTTTCCCCGTTTTCAGCCGCGGCAACCGGACAGTCTGCCGTGTGCGCCACCACGCGAAATCCCGGCGCAGCCTTGGAAATATAATCAAAATGGCTCATCCAGCAGACCGTTGTATGGTTATCCGACTTATGGTCATCCCAGATCGCTCCGACAGCCTTGTCTGTCTTGGTTCCAACCTCTGCAAACAGTGGAGACGTCCGATCCACGAAAACCTCTGTCTTACCGTACTCGCGCACCGGAGCCTTCTCCACCTTCCCACCCAGCACATGCATCATCAACTGTGCGCCGTAGCACAGACCAAGAACCGGAATCCCAAGTGCAAACAGCTCCTTTGTATAAGAAGGCGCTCCCTCCTCATAACAACTGTTTGGTCCTCCGGTCAAAATGATTCCCTTCGGGTTCATTTCCTTAATCTTCTCAAGATTCGTCCTGTAGGAATATATCTCACAATAAACATTGCATTCTCTGACACGTCTTGCAACCAACTGGTTATACTGACCGCCAAAGTCAATGACAATTACCTTTTCCTGATTCATGAACCATCTTCCTCCTGCTCTTTCATCAAACGACACCCCTGCATACGCCCGCAAAAACTGCCGCCAATTTCTCTTATTATAAGCTACCCCCTGCCTGTTTACAAGGCTTTTTTCATACAGAAAAAAATAACCTCTCCGCTCTATTGACCATACAAAAATAGCTGATGACCCTTCCGCTTTTTCTATCAGAAACGTCCGCCGATCCGCTTTGTTACCATTGCACCAAGAAGCCCGATCGCCACGCCGGATGCAATTCCTGCGATCAGCAATACCGGCAGATAATAAATCAGACTCTCTGTCTTTAGCGCAAGCATCGCCACAAAAATCTGCCCAATGTTGTGAAAAACACCGCCCAGCACACTGACCCCCGTCATCGACAAACGATTTGTTTTCTTCGCGATCACCATTGCCGCATAGCTTAAGCAGCCGCCTGCCAGACTGTAAATCATCATCCCCAGATTTGCAAACGTAAAGCCCACGAGCACAATCCGCACGACTGACAAAAGAAACGCATCGCGTTCCCCCAGTGTATACAATGCCACAATAATGGCAAGATTCGCCAGACCAAGCTTTGCCCCCGGCACACCGATATTGACAGGAATCAAAAATTCAATATAAGAAAATACAAACGCAAGAGCTGTAAGAAGCCCCAGATATGCAATTCTTCTCGTCCTCATAGTTTCCGCCTTCTAATTTGTCATCGAATCCACATCCGATTCCTCTCCGTTTTGTATTTCCACAACCACCTTATTCGGAAGACAGACAATCGTCTCACTCTGCCTGCTGATCGCGCGGTGGTTCACACAGATGCCATCTGGGCAGGACGCGTCGGTAATGTCTGCCACGCCATCCTTTACCACCAGAATATTATAATCCCCGTCCGGCAGCTCTATCTTTTCTTTGACATCCTGATCCAATGGAAATCTTCCATATTCGTCACCATCCACGGTGACGACCGCGACCGGCTCCTTCGTGCTCATACCCTGATAAAATTTAATTCCAAAATACGCCGCAACCGCAAGCGCTAAAATAACCACGATCAAAACCATGTCGCCTTTTCGCTTTTTGTTCTCTATCTGATTCTGCTCCATACGATCCTGCCTTTTTGTTCTCCATCCTGTCCACACTGCTTTCGCGTCTTATTCTGCCACATACTCCTCAAAATTCTCCGAGTACCGGACGCTCCCATCCTCCATGATCCACATAGCCTCCACGTCCTTAAGACCATTCACAAACGCAAGCCCTTCTTCATATGGCATATTATAAACCGCCGTGGACAGCGCGTCCGCCACACCCGAATCATCCGCAACGATAGATACAGAGGCAAAATAATCTGCCGGCATCTGCGTATCCGGGTCAATGATATGACAATATCTCTGCCCGTCAACAACATAGTACCTCTGGTAATTGCCGCTCGTAACGACACAGGCATCCGCCACATCCACCTTCCTGACATAGGTCTCTGTACTTTCAAAATCGGGGTTCTGGATCCCAAGCCTCCAATTTGTGCCATCCAGCCGCTGCCCCACCGCACAAACATTTCCGCCTACGCTTAAGAGCACATGCTCCATTCCAATCTCTTTTGCATACTCCCCAACACGCTGCACCGCATAGCCCTTGCCGATACTTCCAACATCCAAAGACATCTCCGGATCACTCAGATACACGGTCGACGCACTCTCATCAATAATGATATTGGAAATATCTGTATGCTCACCGGCTGCCAGAAGCTCATCCATTGGAGGCAGCTTCGCATTGGCGGGATCATTACTTCCATCCTCTCTGTACTCGTGCCAGATTGCAAGCACACTTCCCATCGCAATATTCACCTGTCCGTTTGTGCTCTCATACATTTCCTTACTGAATTGTAACAGACGAATAATCTCCGGGTCAACCTCAACCGGAGCAATTCCTGCATGATCATTGATCGTCTTTATATTATTGATTCCCTCATAATCGTGATAAATATCATAGAGCTCATGGTAATAGACCAGCTTTTCCTTGAGCAGTGAAACCTGTTCCGTGAATGCCTCCTTGCTCGCTGCATACCCGATAATATCTGTCTTGGTATCAAACACCTCCAAAAAAGTGGCAGTATAACGCTTCTGCTCCTTAGGCGCCCCATATTGTACCGCAAAAATACCGGCCAATAGCCCAATCACCGCAAAAATACCTATTTTCTTTCTTATATTCATAAGCCTTTCCCTCAAAAGTCCGTAAATTTTCTATCTAAAGATCCCCTAGCACTCTATACGCTATCTCCACTATTACAGATACCCATTACCAAACGCAAAGCCGCCTAAAAATTATGCCGCAAGACAGCCGCCCCCGCAAACACAAACATTCCCATCAACAAATATCCACCCTCTCCGGTTTATAAAACAACCCCTGCGTTCCTGCTTGTCCAAAATTTTTCAGACGTATTACACTTCTTTCGAGTATTTTTATTTGATAGAAAATGAGAAGCTTCTTATTATTATTGAAATAAACGAGGGGAGCGCGCGTAAACACACACTCCCCATTCTTATTCTGACTGCCTATTTTGCGTTAGCTGCTGCCTTTGTGATCACAGTATTGAAATCTGTAATATGGATCGTCACAGATGCCGCGAGGTCTGTATCAGAAGGAACGCCCTCTGTCACTGCAGTGCCGTTTACCTCATCAACTGTTTTGCCAACTGCATACTGCGCATATGCCGCCGCCTGTTCGTTCCACTCCTTACCGATCGAGGAGGCCTTGCTCATACCATAGCTTGTACCGAGTACGTTCTTGGAATCTACCGGTGCGGTAATGTCTGTTGTGATCTTTCCTGCCGTATCAAAGTTGACCTTTGCCTGAACTCCGTCGATAACAGCACTTGTGATCACACCATCTGCATTTAACGTCAGTGCAGAAACCGTCGTGGAGGTCTGCGCAACACCTTCTGCGTCTGCTGCTGCGTCTGCAGAATCTGCAATACTTGTCACAATCCCGATTCCCAGCTTATCACCGGCCTGCGCGCCCAGCACATCCGCATTTTCAACTGCCTGTGCAACTGCCGCCTGAAAATCACCAATGTGAATCGTACAGCCTGCCGCAAGATCTGCATCTGCTGCCTTACCTTCGGTTACTGCGATCCCCTTCACTTCGTCTGCCGTCTTTCCTATACAATACTCTGCGAAAGCCGCCGCCTGCTCATGCCAGTCCTTTCCAATCGACGAAGCTTTATTCATACCATAATTTGTTCCCAACTCGTTCTTACTCTGAACCTCTGCCGCAACATCTGTGGTAAGCTTTCCATCTGTTCCGAAATTTACAGCGCTCTGCACAGAGTCAATCGCACACGCTGCAATTTTTCCCTCTGCATCCACGGTAACCGCGGCGATCATCACATCCGTCTGTGCAATTCCCTCTGCATCTGCCGCTGCGTCCGCAGAGCTTCCAACCTTTGTTACAAGGGCAAGTCCTGTCTTTACCCCACCCTCCGTCGGTGCGGTATCCGTCTCACCCTTTGATTCCTCTGCGACGGCATTTTGCTTTTCGCTCTGCTCCTGCATAAATTCTTCCGCTGTTTTGTTGGTACAGCCCGCAAGCGCGGAAACCGTAAGTACCATTCCTAACAATAACGCGATTCTCTTTTTCATAAAACCTTCACCTCTCATTTTTATTATAGCAAGGATCATACGACCTGAAACCAGCTATTTCTTCAATCCATAATAAGCTTTATCCAGCAGTTCGATCAACAGCGCTTCCTTTCGCGCCGGAACGTGCAGCTCCTTTAGCGCCGCCAATGCCTTCTCATAATAGCGCCCTGCGGTTTTGTGCGTAAAGCCGACTCCTCCGCTTTTCCTCACCTCAGAAAGAAGCTCCTCCGTCGAAAGCTCTCCCGCTTCCGCCCGCTTTTTGAGCGCAGGGTTATGATAAAAGGTATGGATCACAGGCAGTGTGATGACCCCCTGCTCGTAATCGGACTGCACACTTTTTCCTGCTGTCCTTGTATCACACTCATAATCAATACAGTCATCTGTCAGTTGAAAAATAATTCCCGTATATCTGCCAAGCCGGCGGTACAGCCGCAGCCATTTTTCCTCTCGCTCGACAACTGCGGCGCCTGCAAAATAAGACGCCTCAAATAAAGCCGCTGTCTTTCCGTTTATAATACTTAAGTAACGGAACATCGACAGATGATAATTAAAATTATTAGCGCTCTGTCTAAGCTCTCCCATACAGATCTGCCCCACATAATTTGACGGGTTCAGATCCTTGTATTTATCCGTATTTTCTATCCCTGTAAGCTCCTTAATCGCTGCCGCCAGAAGATAATCTCCGCAAATTACGGCTGTGCGCTTTCCAAACTTCTTCTGGAGCGTCTCCACTCCTCTGCGCAAAGCCGCATCGTCCATAATATCATCGTGAACCAGCGTCGCCAGATGAAGAAGCTCAATAGCTGCTGCAAAAACAACTGCGTCGGTGTGAACACAGCCCTCCTCATCCAACGCACATGCCAACACTGCTTTCGCACGGATAAATTTCCCATGCGTCAGCGTCAGATGTGACGTATAAGTACGAATCAGAACCGGTGCCGATAACAATACACGGTCTATTTCTTCTCTGACTTTTTCCATCGCGGTTTCAAAATTCAGGGACAAATTAGTCATTGTAGAGATACCACCTCTTTACCCATTTTACATTTTTCCAATGCTTCTTTAAAAACGGTCCGACATAATAGTCAAGTCCAATCGTGCGTCCTGCACCGATGAGTACTGCAATACTTGCAAACACCATCCATATGCCATTTAAGTATAAGCCGGTCGTACTTAAAAACATAAACTGCAGAATAACCGAAACTGCTGCCGACGGGAATGTAAACAGACCGCCCATCAATCCCAATCCGATCGCCAGCTCTAAAAGCACAATGACAATCTGCATGAACATCTGCATACTGTCGCTTGCAAGAACCATATTATCTACCGACCAGTTGACAAACGGAATATTTAACTTAAATGCGTAATCTGCCAGCGTGGAGCTCGCAAGGTCCTTTCCGCTGACAAAGATCGTCTCAAATAAGCCAAAATCCCAATCCAGCAGGAGTGTTCCCGCACTCGCTGCCGCATCTGCCCCTGCTGCGGTCGCACTTGCAACTGCATCTACGGACTGTGCCGGCGCGATTCCGAAATAGCTTGCAATAATGGAATTATACCATGCGTTGGCTCCTCCAAAAAACTCGCTCAGCATCGGCTTTTGGAACCAGCCCTCCACGATCTTCATCACTGCCTCAAACACCCATACCGCACCCAACCATACGCGAAGCGGTACGAGAAGAAAACTTGGCGTGCGGTTTGAGAAGTGGCCTCCGACAAAGCTTCTGCGGTTACGGATCGTAAATATCTCGTGCGTCAGATAGCTGCATACCTTCGTCCAGCCCATGACCTGAATAAAATAAATGATATTGATAAAATGCTTTGCAAACATGGCAAAGAAGGAGGGCAGATTCATCTGGTGCTTCGCCATACCGCCTCTTGCCGTTCCCCAGCGTCCGCCGACACATACCATAATGCCGTGAAATTTTGGAGCGTATTCCTCCAGCTTCCCTTTTTTCGTGATAGCCACAGCAATATTGTTTGCTGCCGCATCTGCGCTGTGCTCTGCATTCTCAACCATCTGCGGAACGGGATTCTCCTCACCCGGCGCAGTATAGATCATATTATCGCCGATCACATATACATTTTCATAGTCTACGCTTCTTAAATATGCGTCAACCGCAATTCTGCCTCGCCCGGCGCTCTTTACCTCTTTTGCCGCCTCCGCCGTAAGCTCGGCGCTCTCAATACCTGCGGTCCAAACGATAGTACCTGCGGTATACTGCTTTACTTCCTCCCCTTCTTTCATTTTAATGAAGTTCTCACCCACTTCAACCACGTTCGCATTCAGCAAAACCTCAACGCCCATCTTCTTAAGACGGCGCTCCACTTTGGCTGAAAGCTTCTCCGGCAGAACAGGAACTGCACGGGACAGTCCGTCCACATTCACAAGCTTTACATCTTCCCGTTTAATATGAAATCTCTCACACAGAACCGGCACATACTCTGCAAGCTCTCCCATCATCTCAACACCCGTAAAGCCTGCACCTATGACATAAAACGTCAGTAGCTCCTGTCTCTTTTGTGCGTTTGGTTCATCTGCTGCCAACCGGAAACAGTCATGAATACGATCTCTTAATATAACGGCATCATCATAAGACCACAGCGTATAGCTATGCTCCTCTGCTCCCTCAACACCATAAAAGGTCGGCTTGGAGCCGGCCGCCAAAACCAGATAGTCATAGGAATATTCTCCGTTTTCTCCGGTGATCTTGTTTTCCTCAAAATGAATTTTATTAACTGTATCCAAAACGACTTTGACCTTGCGTCCTGCAAAAATCTGGTCAAGATTCATCTTAACACTTTCTTCTCCCACACGGCATGCTGCAACCTCATGCAGCTCTGTCAGCATCGTGTGATAAGGATGCTTGTCAATGATCGTAATTTGCGTCTCATTCGCCACTCCCTTCTTCCGGAGTTTTTTCTCAAGCTTTTTGGTCGCCAGCACGCCCGCATAACCGGCGCCGACCACTACAATGTTCGTCATAACATTCTCCCTTTCCCTCTTAAAAACTTTTTCATAATCCTCTGTTTTTCTTGACTAACAGGCAAAATACTATCATATTTTTCTACAGATTCCAATACCTTTTTCAAATTTCCGCCTACATTCTGTTATTTTCGTTCTATTTCATCATATTTCCATCATTATCAAACGTCGTAAAACAATCGAAATATTGCAATTTTGTCGGCACAATGCTACAATCGATTGGCAAATATTTCACAAACGTAAAATAATACGAAAGGACTTCTCATGATCAAGAAATTTTTTAAGTATGTAGAAATTATGACAAAAATCACAAGCGTCTTTGCCTTTTTGATGACGCTCGCCTTTTTATTTCACGAAAGGCAGCCCATCAATATCAAGCTGACGCTCATATTCTTTGCTTCGATGTTTATTTTTGACTTAACAACCACCGCCATCAATAATTATATCGACAGCAAAGATTATCCGGAAATGCTTCCGCTCCCACGGCGTGCTGCACTGATCATCATCCTTGTGATGTTCACGATCAGCACGGCGCTTGGACTTTACCTCGCCTACTGCACTGATATTGTAGTGCTCCTTGTCGGCGCTCTCTGCTTTTTATGCGGTGTGTGCTATACTTACGGACCTCTCCCGATCTCCAGACTGCCGTTTGGAGAGGTATGCTCCGGTGTTTTTCAGGGTATCCTTACCCCGTTTTTGCTACTATACATTAACATGCCAAAGGGAACGTTTCTTACCTATGCGCTCAGTCCCTCAGAAGTCAGCCTCTCCCTTAAGGTATGGCCGCTTCTTACCCTGCTGCTTTTATGTATGATCCCGACCTGCCTGACCGCAAACATCATGCTCGCCAACAATATCTGTGATATAGACGCAGACGTGAAGGTCAACCGCTTTACTCTCCCGTATTTTCTTGGGTTAAAGCACTCGCTGACACTATATGCCGTACTCTATTATATCGCATATCTCACTCCATGTATCATGGTAGTTCTTGGTATGCTGCATCCGGCTTGTCTGCTTTATCTTCTGACGTTCCCGATCGTACAGAAGAATATTGGTATTTTTCGCAAAGAGCAGAAAAAACCAGCCACCTTTCTCACAGCCATAAAGAACTATATTGTTCTGATGAGCGCATACTCCATTTCTATCCTCATCGGCGGTATTTTTGTAACGCATTAAATATTTTATTTCATATTATCCGGCAGACTGGTTATGCTATTTTCATGAACAAGCAAAACTCTCTGCCGGATTTTAAACAACTCTGCCCACCGGAGCAGACGCATACCAAGCAGCTCCTCTCGCTGGAAATCTTTTTCTTCTTTTTCTGCGCCATCGTCGGATTTCTATGGGAGGTCCTCTTAATGTATCTGCGCGGATTTCATTACGTCAACCGCGGATTTTTTTACGGACCGTGGCTTCCGATCTATGGCGTGGGCGGTGTGCTGTTTCATCTCCTGCTAGCCCCCAAAGCAGCTTCGGGAGGTTTGAAAAAAAGCTCCTGCCGGCAAACAAACAAGGGCTTGCTTCTTAGCCGCATCTTTTTTCATATTCCCGCCGTTTTTCTTTTCTCTGCGCTTCTTGGAACGGGAATTGAGCTTTTTATTGGCTGGTTTCTCGATTCCCTCTGGCAACTGCGCTACTGGGATTACTCAAACACACAATTTCATTTTCAGGGATATATCTGTCTGTGGTCTGCAATCGGCTTTGGCTGCGCCGGAGTGCTCTGGATCAGTCTGCTCTCTCCCCGTCTCATGCGGCTGTGGTTTCATCTTCCAGAAAAATGGCGGCGCGGTCTGAATACAATTCTGTTGCTGCTCTTTGTATTCGACTGCGCCGCCGCCCTTATTTTCCCAAATGTGGGGAAGGGTATTACCTTCCCGTAAGCTGCATGCATTCTGATTCTGTTCTTTCATTTAAATAATGTGTCAGCTCCTGCCGGATTGCGGAAAACTGCTCTGCCGTTTTTGGATTATCACTTTCAAAATGCAGCAGGTGTTCGAGGCAGCCCTGCTGCTTAACGATGCGGATGCTCTCCGCAAATACAAGCTCAAATACAAGAGAAATATGTCCCACCGCATGATCAACCGCTGTTTTACGAAGCTCACGCAGTGTCGCGTGATGTTCATAAAAGCTTTGCATTACCGCGTCAGATACCACAGCATTTCTAAGCTCCTCGGTCGTAACATCATAAATAATCTCCATCGGAGTGTCAACATTCACCTTTAATATATCAATCTTGTCCGCATCACGCAGCACATGCGCAAGACGCTTTGTCCGCTCCGGAAGTCCTTCCGTAATCCGATAGGCGCTATGCATACGGATTGCGGCTTCTATCAGCGCATCCTCCTGCGTATCGGCGATATAATCACGAATTTTTCCGTCCAAAAATAAAATATCCGCCCCAAGCCTTGCATGGTCAATGGATGCCGCATCCAAAAATGTCCCATATCTTCGGAGCTGTTCAAAGCGTCCCACATCATGCAGCATACCAAGCAGCCATGCCAGCTCTATGTCCTCCGCGCTCATTCCCTCTGCCCTGGCAATCCGTCCGCACAATGCGGCGACCCGGTAGGTATGTGCAATTTTCAGCCGTATCTTTTCGTCCGACGAATCATAAGCATCCGTATAATTTCTAAAAGTCTCTTTCACAATCTCCCTATTTATCTCCATGTTCCTTCTCCATTTCCGTAACACCTAGTGCTGGTGTAAGTATTTCTCCTTTGTCGCGAGTCCTCCGCGGATGTGCCGCTCCGATTTATTGATATCAAGCACTTTTCTAGTCTCTGCCGCAAGCGAAGGGTTGACCTGCGCAAGGCGCTCTGTTACGTCCTTATGTTTCGTCGTGATGAATTAGAATGGTTTCGTCCAAGCCCAAATCACCAAGCAAACGCAGGTAAATATCCACATTTCCATCCTTGTCCACTTCGATTTTCTGGATAATGCGCTTTAGCTGGGCATTGGTCATCTGGTGTACATCCGTTATATCCTCAATCTCTTTGAATGTCCGTCCGAGGACGCTTTCCAACTGTTCCCCTTTGGTAAGATGATACGCTACCATCTTCAGTTCGTTTTCCAGCCGTTCAATTTCTTTTCTCATACCGCCGATTTTATCATTCAGTTCCTCTCTGGAAATCAAATCGTCTGCGTACATATCCATATATTTTTGCCGGGTTTTTTGCAGCTTTGCAAGCTGGGCGTTCAGCTCTTTTTCATAGTTCAGGTTTTCGTCCTTTGCCTTATAAACCCGCTGGAATTCTCCAACCACATAACGGATCACATTCTTCTTTGCTTTCAGAAGTTCAGCAAAATATTCCTGCAAAACTTCAATCAATTCTTCTTCATCTACCGTCACAGCATTGGGGCAGTTGTCTGCACCACGCCCGTTATGCCCGGAACACACCCAGCGCACATAGGTGTTTTTATATGTGCGGACTGTGCGCCGGAAGGACCAGCCGCATTCCTTGCATTTGATAAGAGTAGAGAACAGATATTTATTGCTTTGGCGTTCCTTATCCACCTTAAATGCTTTGCCTCTGGACTGCATAATCTGCTGTGCCTGTTCAAAAACCTCCGGCTCAATAATACGCAAATCCGGACGCTCCACAACCATCCACTCGGTTTCATCTTTGTCCGCCCTCTGCCCGGTCAGAAAGTCGGTTACTTCCTGTTTGCCGTTAATAATTTTACCCGTATAAAGTTCATTCGTAAGAATACGGCAAACCCCATTCTGGCTCCACTGGCAATTCCGTTTTGTCCGCAATCCTCGTTCATTTAAGAAAATGGAAATTTTCGCAGCACCATACCCGTCTTTGATATACCACTCATAAATCTGGCGGACAACCGCAGCTTCTTCTTCATTGATCGCAAGGTTAAAATAATCTCCAATCGTCTTATCATATCCGTAAACGATATTCGGGACACGACCTTTTTCAGCATTCATCTTTTTCCCAAATTTCACACGCTTTGAGGTATTCGCACTTTCCTCCTGTGCCAATGCCCCAAAAATCGTCAGCACAAATTCACTGTTCCCCATGCTGGTCATATTAGCGGTCAAAAACTGCGTTTCAATTCCCAAAGATTTCAGCTTGCGGACATTCTGCAAAAGGTCAACAGTATTTCTGGCAAAGCGGGAAATGTCCTTGACTACGACCATATCAAACAGCCCATGCTCAGCATCTGCCATCATGCGTAAAAATTCTTTCCGATTTTTTATTTTGGTTCCAGAAATACCCTCGTCTGCATACAATCTTACTAAGGTGTCCCCTGTGCGTTTTGTGTATTCAGAAAAAAACTCTTTCTGTGCTTCCAGGCTGTTGAGCTGGTCAGCCTTATCGGTGGAAACACGGCAGTAAGCAGCTATATTCATGGCAAAGCCTCTCTGTTAAAATTAAATCGTTCTGTTACATCTTAATATTATCACATGAAGTCAGCTTTTTCAACCATGAAAAAAGGGGCTGTCGCTTTAACGATTAATAAATCGTGAAGCGTCAGCTTCCTTTT
>JAHZFL010000031.1:0-2793 GCA_019421345.1 Roseburia sp.
TGGTAAGTCTATCTTACATCAATTTGAAGGTTTACACAAACTTTGGGATACTCCCGTCTGGGTACCTGGTTCCAGACCCAGGCGGGTATCTTTGGCGTGCTTATTCTGATTGTAAAGAGTATCTATATTGATCCCGCATTTCTTTCGCTTCCTTGCGAAAATCAATCTTTTTACCCAGTATACTTCATTACTCACATTTCACATAATGACTTGCCTGAATTTCCATCTGCTGCGTTGGCGTCAATCGACGACGCCTCCGCATCGTATCATTCCTTCGCCTTACAGGCTGAAAATTCATTCTGCACAATTATGCTGAAAGCGAACGAGACAGTACACTGGTTTCACATCCTGAATTTTGAATTCCTTGTCATAAATTTTTTCTGTATGACTTTTTATAAATCAGGGAACCAGAGTTGTGAGCAATTCTGATACAAGACCAGACTTTTCATGACAAAATTCACGTCCCCAAATGCGTTTAAAACTCAAAAATTACGTTTTTATGTGACAAATTCATGACAAAAAATAATCGCCGAAAACCATTGCTTTTCCAATGAAATCATTGATTTTCGGCGATTTTCATGAAAAGCTGCTGACGGGAATCGGACCCGTGACCTCCGCACTACCAATGCGACGCTCTACCGACTGAGCCACAGCAGCATTTGTGTGAGTTTCTCAACACCTGTACTACTATACTATACGGAAGTTTTTCTGTCAAGAGATTAATTGTGAAAAATAAAGGAAATATAAATGAGATATTTAGAAATTCTTTGGTTTTTCCTGCAGACGATATTTTGATTTATTGGTTAGAATAAGTGCAGCAAAAGAGGGGAGGCGATGAGATGGAACTGGAACAGATCATGGAGTATTTTGTAGCATATGGACCGATTGCGATTTATGTGATCGTGCTGCTGGAATATTTGAATTTGCCGGGATTTCCGGCAGGCGTCATTATGCCGCTGGCAGGAATTTGGGCAGCGCGCGGAGGACTTGGCATATTTGCAACCATGGCGATTACTGTTGCGGCAGGGCTGACAGGGAGCATTATTCTCTACGGACTTGGCAGGAGGGGCGGAGAAGCCTTTTTAAATAAGTATTACAAGAGATTTCCCGGTCAGCAGGCGATGATCGAGGAAAAAATGGAATACCTGCGGAGCAAGGGCGGCATTGGAATTTTTGTAAGCAAGCTGATCCCAATGGTTCGCACCTTAATTTCGATTCCTGCGGGCGTCATAAAAATGGATTTTCGCAGCTATGTGATCAGCTCAACGCTTGGCGTGGCGGTTTGGAATCTTGTGTTTGTCGGAGCAGGATATTTTTTTGGAGACGCGATCTTTCAGCTATTAAGCTAGGAGGGACAGAGGAGGAGCACTTATGAGAATTGCGATGTTTACAAATAATTATAAGCCATATATCGGAGGAGTTCCGATTTCCATCGAGCGCCTTGCAGAGGCGTTGAGAGCGCAGGGACACATGGTATGGGTGTTTGCGCCAAGCTATAAGGAGCAGGAGGAGGAACCCTATGTTATCCGTTATCCATCCCTTCCGCTGTCAGTGGTAGGAGCGCCTGTGCCCAACGTTTTGACAAAGCTTTTTGCACAAAAAATAGAGGAATTGCGCATAGACGTGATTCATGTGCATCATCCGGCGCTTGTTGGAAATGTTGCGTTAGCGCTCAAACGCAAGCTGCGCATTCCCGTTGTGTTTACCTATCACACACGCTATGAGGAGTATTTGCATTATATTACGGGGCTAAAACAGATTGAGGCACATACCGGGATCATGGAAAAATATCTGCGTTATTTTTGTACACATTGTGACCTGCTGGCAGCTCCGACGCCCGGTATACGGGACTATTTGCAGAAAAAAGAGCTTGGGACGCCGATTTCGGTACTGCCGACGGGGATTCCTGCGGAGAGTTTTTTGCCGGATAAGGGGAAGGCAGAGTATATACGAAAAGAGTGTTTTGGCGCGGCAGATTATATGTTTTGTACGGTGTCGAGATTGGCAAAAGAAAAGAATATCTATTTTCAGTTGGAAGGGCTTGCGTGCCTAAAGCGTTTGCTGCAGAAAGAGGGAAAGTCATTCAAGCACTTGATGATTGGGGACGGACCGGAGCGCAGAAGCTTTGAAAAGTGCGTGCGGGAGCTTGGTTTGGAGAATGAGATCGTATTTGTTGGCAATGTGTCAAATACGGAGATAAAAAATTATCAGGCGGCATGTGATTTATTCTTATTTACGTCGAAGTCGGAAACACAGGGGATTGTGCTGTTGGAAGCGATGGCAGCAGAGAATCCTGTGATTGCGGTGGATGCAAGCGGTGTCTGTGATGTGGTATGTAATGGGAAGAATGGATATAGGACATCCGAGGATGCTTATGTGTGGGCAAGAAAAATTGCGGATACGATCGGAGACGAGACAGCGCTTGCAGCGCTTGGAGAGGGCGCAAGACGGACAGCGGAGTCCTACTCGCAGGAGCAGATTGCGCTTCGGGCAGCGCAGTGCTATGAACAGGTTTGTGCAAAAGTACCGCAGGAGATTCCGGAGCGCATTTCAATTTTCCATCACTCTCACTCTGTGGTATAATATGCACGTTGGCAATGAGCAGTGCCAAAAGCGGGAGAGCGGAACTTCCTGCTTGCAGGAAAGTTACGCTGGAACGGTTTTGATAGGGCGAAGCCCGTGAGCGAGATGGAGCGAAGCGGAATCGAGCTTGCACTGCGGCTGTGCAATAAGCAAAAGAGAGCGGAACTTCCTGCTTGCAGGAAAGTTACGCTGGAACGGTTTTGATAGGGC
>JAHZFL010000031.1:2893-14229 GCA_019421345.1 Roseburia sp.
CGAGATGGAGCGAAGCGGAATCGAGCTTGCACTGCGGCTGTGCAATAAGCAAAAGTGTGCGGAAAGAGGTGCCTGTGGTGAGCGTGCGCTGCACATGGCGGCAGACAAAAATTCAGACAGTAAATGGAGAGCGCAATGGAACAGTACAACATACTAATCGTAGAGGATGACAAGGAAATCAGGGACGGCATTGAAATTTTTTTGAAAAGTCAGAATTACAACGTGTTTAAAGCTGCGGACGGCATTGAGGGTTTGCAAATCATCGACCGGGAGGAAATACATCTGGCGATCGTCGACATTATGATGCCGCGTATGGACGGCGTGACTATGACGATGAAGCTTAGGGAGCGCTATGAATTTCCGGTGATCATGCTTTCTGCAAAATCGGAGGAGACAGACAAGGTCATCGGTTTAAACATCGGCGCGGACGATTATGTGACGAAGCCGTTTACCCCGCTGGAACTGATGGCGCGCGTCAATTCGCAGTTGCGGCGTTATACAAAATTTTTAAATAAGAGCGGCGTTGAGATGAAAAACGACCGCATGCATGTGATCGGCGGACTGGAATTAAATGAGGATACGGTGGAGGTCTTTGTGGACGGTAAGCCGGTGAAAATGACGCCGATCGAATTTAAGATACTGGCGCTTTTGATCCGCACGCCGGGAAGGGTTTATGCGGCGGAGGAAATTTACGAGCGCGTATGGAACGAGAAAGCGATCAATACAGATACTATTATGGTACATGTCAGAAACATTCGGGATAAGATTGAAATCAACCCGAAAGAACCAAAATATTTAAAGGTGGTGTGGGGCGTTGGCTATAAAATTGAAAAACAACCGTAAAACAAGAATTACATTATCACTCATCGGGATTCTTGCAGTGACGATCATTTCCATGTGTTTTTTTTCGATGATCGGTGATGAGGCGCATGAGAGACTCCGGGAGCTGTATCAGAGCGAGGAGATGCGGCAGAATGTGGATACCGGACTGTTGGAGGATATTTACAGAGGGTGCTATGAGCTTTATCTGGAGGCGCAGGCAAGCAGCGGGCAGACGGCGGCGGACTTCTATCTGGAAGCAGATTATCAGGGACAGAGCGATGAAAAAGCTTCCTATGTGGAAAACATGCAGGATCGGGTTAATACGATTCTGGCAGATATTAATTTCGAATTTGAAGCCTTGCGCTCCCAGATCGATTACTGTATCTGGCAGGAGGAAAACGAGGTCATTAAAAACACAAACAAGCCGTTGGAAAAACTGTTTACCGGCATAAGCAGCGGAACAGAAGAAGATTTGCAGGAATATTATAATGCGTATTTTCTGATGGAATTTGATGAAAATGGACGTCTGACGGTAGACCCGGTTTACACGGGAGGAACGGATGCAAGCATTTTGATCAAGACGCTTGGGCAGCAGGAACGTGAAAACATTGTGTGGGGAAGTCTTGCGGCAGAATATAGAGAAGTGGGAATTTCCTCCACCTTAAAGCATCCGTCGAATTTCACGATTGCATTTGGAATCCCGGCGAACAGTGACTACCAACTAACAGCTGCGGATGATATTGAGAATGCGGGCTATTGGGAGATCTTGAGCGCCTATCGCGACGCCGGGGCAGGTCTTTTGTATGCCGGAGCGCTTGCGCTGATTGCCGGGCTTGTGCTTGTTATGACGAGCGGAAAAATCTGGAGATGCGAGATCGATCTGCACCGTCCGGGGCGCTGGTATGTGCTGGAGGCTGCCGTTATCGGTATCTTTGTGAGTCTTTCGATGGAGGAGACATTCATCCAGTCTATTTACAGCCTGACAGGGAGCGATACGGCGGCGCTTGGCAGCCTTCTGGAAAGCGGCATGGACGCTCTGCCGGGACTTTTGGATCTATTTGCCATCGGGCTTAGCGTGTTTGGGATGCTTGGCATCTGGTATCTGTCGGTTCGTTTCCTGCGTCCGGTCTTTGCACTCGGTATGCGGGAGTATGTCAGGGAATACAGCTTTCTGTACCAGATTTTTCCGTATGTGAAAAAGCATTGGAGCAAGCTAAGAGAGGAGACGGAGCATATTGATTTTAGCAATAAATCCGTAAAAACAATCGTGAAGCTTGTGATTTTAAACTTTATTGTGCTTGCTGCTATTTCCATACTGTGGTTTTTTGGAATCTTTGCGCTGGTGGTTTACTCGGTTGTGCTTTTTATTCTGCTGGAGAATTATTACCGGAAGATACAGTTTCACTATAAAGCGCTGCTGCGCGGCGTGAGCAGGATCGCAGAGGGTGATCTCGATGCGGAAATCACCGAGGACTTGGGTGTTTTTGAGCCGATCAAGGGAGAACTTGGAAAGGTGCGCACCGGATTTAAAAAGGCAGTGGAGGATGAGGTGAGGAGCCAGCGGATGAAAACAGAACTGATCACCAATGTTTCTCACGATTTAAAGACGCCGCTGACGGCGATCACCACCTATGTGGAGCTTTTGAAAAAAGAGGACATCACGGAGGAGGAACGCCGTTCCTATATTGAGATTTTAGAGAAAAAATCGCTGCGCCTAAAGGTGCTCGTGGAGGATTTGTTCGAGGTGAGCAAGGCGACGAGTAATAACATTACCATAGAAAAAATGGATGTGGATGTTGTAAATCTGTTAAAGCAGGTGAGTGTGGAGCACACGGACAAATTTGCGCAGATGGAGCTTGACGTGCGCTGGAACGTGCCCGACGAAAAGGTGATTTTGCAGTTAGATAATCAGAAAACGTACCGTATTTTTGAAAATCTTTTTGTGAATATTCAAAAATATGCGATGCCGTGCAGCCGCGTTTATATCGACGTACAGAAGGCGGACGGGTGTGCGGAAATTGTGATTCGGAATATGTCTGCGGCTGAGTTGAATGTCAGACCGGAAGAATTGACCGAGCGCTTTGTGCGGGGAGACGCGTCGAGAAATACCGAAGGCTCAGGACTTGGTCTTGCGATCGCCAAGAGCTTTACCGAGGCACAGGGCGGCACGTTCTCCGTGGATGTGGACGGAGATCTGTTTAAGGTCATTATCCGTTGGAAGATGGAAACGAAAGAAGTATAAAAGGTTCATCTGGCAGATTCCCTGCTGCTGTGGTATACTGACCAGAGAACGGCTGAAAAGACAATGCCGCAGGATTCCTGCGGCATTTGTCAAAATGGCAGCAAAAAAATACGGAGGTGTCTGCATATGGAAACAATGGATGATTACAAGGAGGAGCTGGAGGCATCCTTCCGCCGCATGAAAGAGGGCGATAGGATTTCGGGAACGGTCATTGATGTGAGCGAGGAGGAAGTGACGCTGGATTTAAAGTATTACGCACAGGGAATCATCAAGGTCGGGGATTTCAGCAGCGATCCTGATTTTGACATCGCCAAGGAGGTTCATCCGGGCGATGTGATCGAGGCGACCGTACTTAAGACGGACGACGGAAATGGGAATATCCTGCTGTCGCGCAAGGAGGCGGCAGATGCGCTTGCATGGGATAAGGTAAAAGAGCTGATGGAGCAGAAGACGACGGTGACTGTTCGCATAAAGGAGAGCGTTCCAAGTGGTGTGGTCGCGTATTTAGAGGGCATTCGTGCATTTATTCCGGCATCGCAGATTGCGGCGTCCTATGTTGAGGAGACGGAGGCATGGATCGGAAAAGAGATTCCGGTGCGCGTCATCACTGTGGATGAGGCAAAGGAAAAGCTGGTGCTCTCCGGCAAGGTGGTTGCAAGAGAGGCGGAGCAGGAGGAGAGAAATCATAAGATTTCGATGCTTGTGCCGG
Source organism: Roseburia sp. (assembly GCA_019421345.1). Classification (GTDB taxonomy): domain Bacteria; phylum Bacillota; class Clostridia; order Lachnospirales; family Lachnospiraceae; genus Roseburia. The sequence goes on from JAHZFL010000031.1 coordinate 6,667, forward strand.
GAACAGTGCTTGAGGGAACGGTGGAAACGCTGATGCCATACGGTGCGTTTGTAAGTCTCGGCGACGGTTTGAGCGGTCTCGTTCATATTTCCCAGATCTGCGAACGGAGAATCGGAAAACCGTCCGAGGTGCTTAAGGTGGGACAGAAGGTCAAGGCAAAGGTTCTAAATACCAATGATAATAAGATCAGCCTTTCCATGAAAGCGTTGGAGGAGGAGATGATCGATACGGAGGGAGCGGCAGATTTGGCGGCTTACACCAACACGGAACAGACCGGAACAAGTCTTGGGGCGCTTCTTGCGGGGCTTAAAATTGATGAATCGCAGAGCGGCTGATAATTTTATGTTGCATATGAAAATCGATACCGGATTTCAGCTTCAGGAAAAATTGGATGAGGGGGAGCGGGCTGCGGGAGAAAAATGGCTTGTTGTCAGCGGATGAAGTGGAGGATGTTTTAGGTTTATAGTATGGAAAAACTGGAACTCGCAAGGAACGGAATGATTTTTCAAAATCAAGAGTAAATAAACAGCTTTTAGGATTTGATATAGAAAATGGGATTATAAACAAAAATCGAAAGTTGTTGAATTGGTAAAATTCCCAAATATATCAAGGGAGAAACAGAGATTTATGAAAAACAGAAAAGCATATGCCATTATTTGTTGGATAGTATCAGTTATGGGTTTTTTAGCTGCACTTTTGATAAGTGAAGGAAAAATGGAAAATTTAACAAAACAAGTAATCTTTTTATTGGCAATGGGGATGGTTTGGTTGATTTTAGGAGCAGTACATTGGGGAAAGGGCAGCAATAAAAAACCAAATTGAGAGTTTTAATAATTCCAAACTTAGCTTTGTTCTAAATGGAGCTTCCAGGCAGAAGTACTCAGAGGAATATTTTGTCGGCTGCTGATGGATTGCACACACATCTCGGAAAGAAGTTGGGCTATGTAACCCTGGAAGTTAAGGAATAGAGAGGTGAGTGAAATGAAGAAATACCAAAAATTTAATGCTATCCTAAATTTCATAATAAGTACTTTGGCAGGTGTTTTTATAGCAGGAGGTATTTATAAATATTGGGATTATAAGACACATCCTGATTTATATGCGGTATCATCTGCCCCATGGTATACAGATATCCAAATCTTTGGAGTAATAGCTGCAAGCGTTGTAGTAGTTGCTATGATCTTGAAAATAATCATACGAATAAAGGTAAAATAGAGAGATCGGCTAAATTCCAGTAATGTTGAGAGACAAATTGGAAGTCGTAGGAAGATGAAGTGAATATGGAAAATACAGTAATGAGCTTGTTGCGGCTTTTGTAATGGCTTTAAATAATTCTTTTTCTTCTTTAGAGAAAACTTATGATGAACACTTCTATTACTATGCTTTTATATTTGATGAAGGGTTGCAACCTTATATTTCGGCATGGTCTTATGAAGCGTTGGAAAAGTCAATAATTAATAATAAAATAACTGATGAAGATAAGGGCTGGTGGAAATGGGATTATTCTGATTCTCCCTATGATGTATATGGATATGACGAGTTTTTTGTGAAATAAAAGAATTGCTTGATGAAAGAAAAAAGGGTTATCCATTGATGAACTTTATGGTGACGAATGGAAGAGGCAATGAAAAAACTTGACCAAAATGGCTTTTTCGGTACAGGTGCTCAGAGGGAGAATGTGCTTATCAATGTAGAAATAGCGCCGCCAGATGGAACTGAATATGGTAGTGCATTACGCTTAAACCCCAGATCTTCTTTGTTATTCGAATATTTAAAATATTGTGAGTGCCCCCAGAGTGATTGAATTTCCGTAAACAACTTCCAATTATCGAACAGATAGAAAGCGAAGCCGCATGAGTCAATGGCAAGCGAAGGGACGGCACCAATCACCCGTATCCCCCCCCCTCTGTTTTTTTCTGGTCGTTGATCAAGGGGCGGCAGCAAAAGTACTGCCGCCCCTTTTTCATAATCTAAGAAGCGGGAGATTCCATGACGGAATATGAATCCTATGTGCCCTTGCTGCGGCGCCTGCCCGAAGCGCGGAGCAGATGCAGGAGGAAATATTTTTGTATGAATTCCGGTAGCGGATGCAGAAAGAAATCGGGCGGCAACCGCCAGAAAGTATACTAATGAAAGAAATTACTTCAACAGCGAGGCTGCCTTTTTACAGCAGCTTAACACCGTTTTTTTCACACTCGGCAATCGTTTCTTCAGACCACAGAGAGGACTGCACTTCACCGATATGAGCTTTCCGAAGAAAAAACATACAGATTCTCGACTGCCCGATACCGCCTCCGATGGTGTAGGGCAGTTTTTCGTTGATGATCGCTTGTTGGAACGGAAGAATTGCGCGCTCCTCGCAGCCGGCTTTCTTGAGCTGGGAGAGAAGGGCAGTCTTATCAACACGAATACCCATGGAAGAAAGCTCTAGGGCAATGTCTAAAACCGGATAGTAGACAAGAATATCAGCGTTTAAGGACCAGTCGTCATAGTCCGGCGCGCGTCCGTCGTGCGGCTGTCCGTTTGCAAGCTTATCACCGATCTGCATCAGGCATACCGCTCCCTTTTCACGCGTGATGCTATATTCCCGTTCCTTTGGCGTACTTTCGGGAAACATTTCTGCCAGCTCCTCCGTTGTGATAAAGAAAATATCGCGCGGCAGAATTTCTTCAATATAATCATACTGGATAGACATATATTTTTCCGTCTTGCGCAGACACTGATAGACCGTGTCAACCGTTTCCTTTAAGAAATCAAGTGTGCGCTCCTCTTTTCGCATGATTTTTTCCCAGTCCCACTGATCCACAAAGATGGAGTGGATATTGTCCGTTACCTCGTCACGCCGGATGGCGTTCATATCCGTATAGAGTCCCTCGCCGCAGGAAAAACCGTATTTATCGAGCGCATAGCGTTTCCATTTGGCAAGTGACTGTACAACCTCAGCCTCCCTGCCGTTTTGTTCCCTAATATCGAAGGTGACCGGACGCTCGATGCCGTTTAGATTATCGTTTAATCCGGAGGAAGGGTCGACAAAAAGCGGTGCAGATACGCGCGATAAGTGCAGGCGAAGCGCGAGCAGTCCCTGAAAAAAGTCTTTGAGGGTTTTGATCGCGATCTGGGTGTCGTGCAGGTTCAGCGCAGAGTGATACCCGTCCGGAATAGTGAGATTTTTCATGATAAGCCGATCCTTTCATAAGTGCAGATATGTTTGTTTGAGCTAATTGAACTCATTATAGCATAAGGCAGTCTGTTTGCAAGAAAAGATGTGAAATTTTTTTGTTATTCCATCAAAGGTACAGAAATAATACTTTCGAAATTAAGGAAAATATAGTATCCTAAACGTTACAGGAACAAAAAATGAAACGGGAGAAAGAAGTATGGAATATACGCATGTGGTGCACACCTTTGCACCGGTGTTTGATGATAGATCAGAGGTTTTGGTGCTTGGTTCTTTTCCGTCCGTGAAATCGAGAGAGCATCAGTTTTATTACGGGCATCCGCAGAACCGCTTCTGGAAGGTGACAGCCGGGGTGTTTGGGGAGGACATTCCGCAAACGATAGAGGAGAAGCGGGCATTTTTGCTGCGCAATCATGTGGCGGTATGGGATGTGATCGCTGCCTGCGACATCATCGGCTCATCAGACAGCTCAATTCGGAACGTGGAGGCGAATGATATGCAGGTGATTTTGTCGCGTGCGAAGATTCGTGCAATTTACACGAATGGAGATAAGGCATACCAGCTTTTTTTGAAATATTGCAAAAGGGAAGGACAGCCAGAGGTTTTTAAGCTGCCATCCACAAGTCCCGCCAATGCTGCGTGGAAACTGGAGCGGCTGACAGGGGCATGGGAGGTGATTCGCGGATGAAAAAGAGTGAAATGACATGGCGGGAAATGCTGGCGGAGGCAGTCGGTCTTGTTGCAGCGATTGTTTATCTGGGTCTGCAGGTTTATTATGGTTTTGCTTATCATGTGTCGGTCACGAAGGTTCTTTTGAATCTGATCGTAATGATTCTTGTATATGCGGGATTCACCATGCTTGGAATTTACCCTGAGCGCGTCAATGGTCTGACCAAAGAGGTGTGTACCAAGCAGGTGCGCATGTATACGATACGAATGGTGCGTGTTGCAAAGCTGATTTTTGTAGGCGGACTTTTGGTCACAAGCATCTGTGACGCGATGGGGAAGGAGCTTCCGGCGTTCTATACGGTGGCGGTGCTCGTGCTGATGGTTGTGACGGCGTCATACTATGAGTATCGCATTATTAAGCTTTTGAGGGAGCGCTATAAGAAATAAGGAAGAAAGCTTTGTGTCTGGATTTGAGAAGAAAGAAAATGGATGTCTGGGGGATCAGTGTTAACAAGGCTTGGGGTGTGTGTTCTTAGTATAAGAGTGTTGTCAGAAAATACAGGGTAAGCAGTTGCGGCGGTCGCAGGAAAGAAGATGCTTAAAGCTTCTGTTTTACAGGAAAAGAAAACGCTGCTGCAGGGGTCGGAGAGTATCAGGATGGGTGCGGTATCCGGAAGTGGCTGCAGCCGGTTGATCAGGGCATATGCAAAGCATTTTTAGGAATTGCAAAAAGCAAATGAGATATTTTTTAGGGAATATCCCAAGCGAAAAAATTTGAAAGGTTTTATGGGAAACGGAGCTTTGTCTGCGGTATGCTTTTGCATATCGCGGCAGGGCTTCTTTTGTGTTGCATGATATAAGATGTAGGAAATCTCACGTTTACAGAAAAAAGTGCTTCGGGGGATTGTAAGGGGAAAGCTGTGGATGCTTGTACTATAAACCGGACGTATGTGAATTTTTCCTGTGTGCCGCAAATGGGGGCGTTAGTGTAAGGACGTATATGTATGTGATGTCAAAATATAACAGAAATTGACAAAAAAGGACATAAGTAATAGAATAGGAGGTCGTAGACTAAAAATGAGGAGGAAGAAATTTGGAGTTTTTTAAAGAAGTCTTTTTTCTCTATGGAGAGCGGAAGGATTGGTTTATCCAGTTGATACTGGAGCATATCGGTCTATCCTTCCTTGCGATCTGTCTGGCAGGCGTGATAGGGTTGCTTTTGGGCATCTGGATTTCTGAGCATGAATGGGCGGCAGCTCCGGTACTGGGCATCGCCAATATATTTTATACCATCCCTGCGATTTCGCTTTTGGGAATGCTTATTCCCTTGCTTGGAATAGGCAATACAACGGCAGTTACAGCATTGACTATTTACGGTATTATGCCTATGGTGAGAAATACATATGCAGGAATGAAGGGTGTAAGTGCAGAAGTTATCAGCGCGGCAGAGGGAATGGGAAGCACAAAGCTTCAGATGATGACAAAAATAAAGCTGCCGTTGGCATTGGGCGTGATCATTGCAGGTGTGCGCAATATGGTGGTGATGACGATTTCCGTAGCAGCGATTGCATCATTTATCGGAGCTGGGGGCTTGGGAGTTGCCATTTATCGCGGTATTACGATGTACGACACGGCAATGACCTTTGGCGGCAGCCTGCTGATTGCCCTGATTGCCTTAATCAGCGACCTGATACTCGGACAGGTAGAGAAATACATTAAGAAAAGGAGAAAAATGTAAAATGAGAAAATTTAACAAAGCTACAGCGTTATTATTGGCAGCGACGATGGCTGCAATGACTATGGGCGGATGCGGGAGCGAAAAAGCGCCGGAGACTCCGGTAAACAGCACCGAGGAGACAAAAACGGAGGCTGTGAGCGAACCGATTAAAATTGCGACAAAGCCGATGACGGAGCAGTATATTCTCGGTGAGATATTAAAGCAGTTGATTGAGAATAAGACAGATTACAAGGTGGAAGTGACAAAGGGAATCGGCGGTGGAACAAGCAATATTCATCCGGCGATGGAAAAAGGAGAATTTGATCTGTATCCGGAATATACCTCCAGCGGTTGGGTGATGGTTCTTGGACATCAGGCAGGAGAAGTAGCCGATGAGGAAATGCTTGCAAAATTGCAGGAGGAGTACAGTGAGAAGTTTGGCATGACATGGGTAGGGCTTTACGGCTTTAATAATACCTATACACTTGCGGTCAGAAAAGAAATCGCAGATCAGTATCAGCTAAAGACCTGCTCGGATCTCGCAAAGGTTTCGGGAGAATTGGTGTTTGGCGGCAATCCTGATTATATCGAGCGTGCAGACGGGTTTCAGGGTGTCTGTGAAGCCTATGGGATGGCGTTTAAGGATGTCAAAGATATTGACATCGGCTTGAAATATGAAGCGATGGGAAAAGGTGATATTGACGTAACGAATGGATTTACTACGGATGCACAGATTTCCCGTGATGATGTGGTCGCTCTGGAGGATGATAAGGGCTATCAGGTAAATTATTACTGCTCTACGGTTGTAAGAAAAGATGCTTTGGAAAAATATCCGCAATTAGAGGAAACGCTTATGCTCATGAATGGAATATTATCGGACCAGGAAATGGCAGAGCTTAATTATCAGGTGGAAGTAGATGGAAAAGATGAGGCAGATGTCGCAAGAGATTTCCTTATCCAAAAAGGTCTGATCGAGGGGTAACGTCATGGAGATGATCAGACTGGAGCATGTGACAAAAAGCTTTGGAATACAGACTGTTCTGGATGATTTTTCGCTTTCTATTGAGGAGGGGGAGATTTTGACCGTGATCGGTCGTTCAGGCTGTGGTAAGACGACCATGCTAAAGACGATCAACGGTCTTAGCTGCCCGGATAAAGGAACTGTTTTCGTGGAGGGCAAGGACATCAGCGGGGAGGACATCATTGCGCTGCGAAGAAGAATCGGTTATGTGATTCAAAATAAAGGGCTCTTTCCGCATATGACCGTAGAAAAGAATATTACCTATGTGCCGGTCATCAGTGGGAAAAAAGATAAAAGGGAAAACCATGAGCTGGCGTGCAGACTGATCGAAATGGTGGGACTGGATGCAGCCATGCTGTCCCGATACCCTTCAGAGCTGTCGGGAGGGCAGCAACAGAGGGTCGGGATTGCCCGCGCCCTTGCCGCAGATGCGAAGATCATGTTAATGGATGAGCCTTTCGGAGCGCTGGATGAGATCACAAAGCAGTCTATGCAGGATGAAATTTTAAAGCTGCATCACAAGATGGGAATGACGATCGTTTTTATTACCCATGATATCAGAGAGGCGATGAAGCTTGGCAGCAGGGTGTTGGTCATGGACGAGGGAAGGATCGTTCAGTTAGATGTGCCGGAGAAGATAAAAAACGAGCCGGCAAATGAATTTGTATACCGTCTGGTGGGGCAGAATTTATTTCCATGAAGAATGCCTACGGATAAAAATAATGTGGATGATTTATAACGCTTTTCGGAAAAGGTATGGCAAAATCAGTGGTGATAGTAAGAGGGCTTCGTCTTGAGGGGGAGTAAAAGTTATGTTCAAATGGCGGTGTTTAAGGAGATTAGCGGGGGGATAAAGGTACTTTTTATCTGCTATGGGGGATTTGAAGAAAATGCGAAAAACGCTGAATTTACGGTATATTTAGCACTCAAAGAGAGAGTTTTACTAAGAATTTACTAAGAAAGAAATTAGTAAGAAAT
>JAHZFL010000032.1 GCA_019421345.1 Roseburia sp.
TCTCTGCTTTTTAAATATTCAGTTGTAACATATGTATTGTAATCCTACAAAAAAAACAGTGGTAAAACGAGAAACAGATTTGACAACCACAGGAAAAAGGATTATAATACCCTGTAAATAAAGTCAAAGCCGATTTGGTAGGCTTTTATCAGCGCGGGATGGAGCAGTCTGGAAGCTCGTCGGGCTCATAACCCGAAGGTCATAGGTTCAAATCCTATTCCCGCAATTCATAAGGCTGACAGCTTTTGCAGATTCTGTAGAAGCTGTCAGCTTTTTGCTTTATAGGAAACTTCTTCCCCTAATAAAGCAGCCCCCTCCGTGGGATCGCACTGCGGCAGAATGGAGCTGTGTCGTACTTGCAGGAGAGGAAGGATTGCTTGGTAACCATGCGCCGTGCGGCAAAAGTGTGCTTCATTTCCGGTTTATTATAGCGAGAGAGTGTGCGAAGCACACGTTTGTTTAACATAAGAGCGGCTCGCGAAGCGTGTGGCTCGTTGTTTTGACATAAAAGTGGCGTGCGAAACTCTGTTTTATTTAAAAAATGGGAAATTTTTCATATCACAGGTTGAAAAAATTATAATTGTCCGTTATAGTAGTAAGGATAGTATCACTGTTTGTGTGTACTTACGAATATTGATGAAATACATAAGAAGAGGAGAAAGTATGAACAACAAGAAATTACTTTATGTGCTTGTGCCGGTTGTAATCTGTGTTGTGGTGCTTGGAATTATTTTGTTTCCCAAAAGTAATCCCACGCCGGCAGACGGCAATGAGAACGAGGTAGTGGCTGTTACGGAAAACGATGTGACAGAGCTGCCGGAGGAGACAGAGGAGAGCGAGACAAAGGTTTTGAACGCTCCCGGTACTTATAGCGATGAGGCAGAGTACAAGGAGCTGACCATTACGTCGCCGGACGTTGTGGTTGAGAATGCATCTGTAGAGACCTTAAAGATTGACGCCGCAGTAGGGGACGGAGACGTGACTCTTAGAAATGTGACGGCGGCAAATCTCCAGATTTACGGAGGCGGTAGGAATTCCATCCATATTGAGGGAACGACCGTGGAAAACATGGTAGTTGCGAGAAAAGAGGATGCTGTTCGTGTTGTTGTGGACGCTGCATCATCTGTCAATATGGCATCTCTAAACGAGCAGACAGTTTTGGAGGCGGAGGGACAGATCGCAGAGCTTCATGTAAATGCAAAATCGGAGCTCACCATTAAGGGAAATGTAGCGAAGCTGAATGTCACAGACGCGGCAAAGGAATCAGCTATTCTCGTGGAGGGAAGCGTTGCAAGTCTTATTTCAGATGCACAGCTTGCAAATTTAACCGGTAAGGATAAGGTTACGGATTTACAGGTAAATGAAAAGACTGCTTCGGATAAGACAGGTCAGACAGCAAATAAAAATCAGAATCAAAAGAATCCGGTAAAGCCGGCAAATAAAAACAATTCCGTTTCCAATACCGGCTCTCATACAGGCGGACAGAGCAACAGCCCTGTAATCAACGGAAATGTAAATCCGCCGCAGGGCGGAGGCTCCGGCGGCAACCCGCCTGTGTCAACACCTTCCGCTGAAAAGATTGTCATTGGTCGTGTGCAGAGTGAATATGCAAAGGTAATCGTGACCTTAAGCGCTCCGACGTCAGCGCCAGTTGCAAAGGAGCAGATTTCGATTCTCTGCAACAGCGGCGGTTCGGATATGACGATTTTAAATGTGACAACGACGGACAATAAGACCTATGAGATTTCAACCGCAGTGTATAAGGATAACGATTATGAAATCTACATGACGCTGCCGGACGGAACGACGATCAGCAAGGTGTTTGAGGTGCGCAATGATGCGCCGGCGCTGACAAAGCTTGAGGCAACCAGAATCAATGAGGGAAATGCAGATTTATTCTTCGTTTCTGATTCTTCGGGAGAGTTTTATTATTTATTGCAGGAGAGCTCGGTGTTAAGAGCAGCCCCCAGCGTGCCGACAGCGGATCAGGTGAAGTCACAGGGAATTAAGACGACCCTGAACTATCAGGCAAACAATATTCGTATCTCTAATTTAAAGACAGACGTTGGATATGAGGTATACTATCTCGCAGTGGATCACAATGGAAAAGAAAGTCTGGTACAGGGACCTGTTTATATCGGAGCGAAGCCTGCACAGGAGCCGCAGCAGAATGCAATACAGATCGTAGACGCAAAGGCGACGGATCGTTATTTCGATATAACGCTCAGTGGAAAGCCTGCCGAGGAATTAAGCCTTGCAAACTTTAGTATTTCCTGTCCGGCTTCCACAAGCCTGCATCTTGGAAGGATGGAAAAGCTAAGCGATACACAATATCGCCTTCATATGCAGGAAGGATATTTCTTCCAGGATATGAATAATTACACCGTAATTATCACTTACAGCGATAAGAGTATCAGCAAGCATAAGTTTTTTGTAGACCTTTCCAGTCCGACCTTCTCTATGCCGACGGTGACAAGAAATTCTGATACAGAGGCAATCTTTGACTTCCAGTCTAATGAGAAGGGAACTATGTGGTATCTGTGTCTTGACAAGGATCTGATAAACTCTGATGTGACTGTGGATCAGGTGCTCACGCAGGGAACGATGATAAGCTTTGTGGAAGGCAACAACCGTATAACGCTAAACGGCGTAACGGCTACAAGTAAGACATTGTTCTATGTTTATGAAGATCTGCTTGGAAACAGGGTTCGATTTGTGGATGGTGTAAGGATTCCGGAAAAGTCTCCAGAGACTCCGCAGCCGCCGCAGGGTACTGTGCAGATCACGAACCTCACCGTTTCTAAGGATTTTGGTCCGAAGAATGAGTGCACAGTATTGTCACTGACATTTGATTATGACGTACAGGCAGATCAGATGTACGTTTCTGCGGACGATATTGAAATTACGCAGAATGGAAGCAGCACTGTCTATACGGGATCAAAGGACATTGAGGTTTCCACAAATGCGAGTGGTGTAGAGATTAAATTTATTAAAAATCTTGGAATGATTCTTCCGAACGGGGAGTATCAGATCAAGGTTAATTTAACCAAAGGAACTGCAACCAAGACATTTACGGTGCAGTCATAAAATAACGGATGATGCGCACTGCGGGTCATCCCTGCGGTTTGCCAAAAGCGTCCTGCTGCAAGAAATATTGTTTTGCGGCAGGGCGCTTTTTGTTTTATAGGAAACTTCATTCCTTATAAAGCAAACCCCTCCGTGGGATCGCACTGCGGGGCGGAATGGAACAGTGTCGCAGATGCGATCGCCGCAGGAGGAGAATCTCGCTTGCAATGCTTTATTTGATAGGATACATGGATGAGACGTGGACGAGCATTGTTTTGGCGTTGGAAAGCTGCCGGAAGCTTTTTCAGGAAAAGTTGGATTTTCCCGTTTTAAAGTATCTGTATTTGTTGTAGAATGAAGTATAAGAGATTCTCCTTCCGTTGTCGGAACGATTTTTTCTATGACTGTGATGAGGGGGATGAGGATTGTATGAAAAGAGATTTTCTTTTGAAGGCTGCTGAATTTGGCAGACATCAACCGCAAAAGAAATCATTTGACGGATGTGACATGTTTTTGTCATGTACGCAATCGCAGGAGATTGGACCGGAAGGCTGCGTGATACAGGAGATTGTGCATTGCTGTGGTCTTTTGTGAGGGAGCAGGCATTTTTACGATATAGGGGAAGAAAAGAGGGAACGATCATGACAGCAACAGAGCAGTTTTTGCAGATGATAAATGAATCAGACAATATTGTGTTTTTCGGCGGCGCGGGTGTTTCCACGGAGAGCGGAATCCCCGATTTTCGCAGCGTGGACGGACTGTACCACCAGAAATATGATTATCCGCCGGAAACGATCTTAAGCCATAGCTTCTATCTGCGGAATACAGAGGAGTTTTACCGCTTTTACAGGGAAAAGATGCTGTGTCTGGACGCGAAGCCGAATATTACGCATCAGAAGCTTGCGGCGCTTGAGCAGGCGGGAAAGGTGAAGGCGGTCATCACGCAGAACATTGACGGACTGCATCAGAAGGCGGGAAGCCGCAAGGTGCTGGAACTGCACGGAAGCGTACACCGCAATTACTGCCGAAAGTGCCGTAAGGCTTTTGATGCGGAGTATGTGTTAAGCTCTGTGGAGCAGATACCGCGCTGCGACAAGTGCGGCGGAGAGATCAAGCCCGACGTCGTGCTCTATGAGGAGGGGCTGGATCAGCAGACGCTTGAGGATGCGGTGTTTTATATCAGCCATGCGGACGTGCTGATCGTCGGTGGAACATCGCTTGCCGTATATCCGGCTGCCGGACTGATCGACTATTACAGAGGAAACAAGCTGGTGCTTATCAATAAGACGACAACGCCGATGGACGGGCGGGCAGACCTTTTGCTCCAGGCAGGGCTTGGTGAGATTTTTTCGCAGATAGAGGGATAGCTTATGGGAAGATATTATAGACTTTTGGCGGGGGTCGTCATAATGTTTCTGACGGGCTGCGGGGAGTCGGTGATAACCCCTATCGGGACAGCGCAGGCTTATTTTGAGGCGACCGTACTGGAGGTGAAGGAACACACACTTTTGGTTGAGCCTCTGGAGGGTGAGGAGGAGCGAAAGTCCTCCGACCGTATCAGTGTCGGGACAGACAGCATCAGCCAGGAGGAGGCTCTTGCGGCGCTTGGGGAGATCCAGGAGGGAGATGTCATTGAGATCGGGTATGACGGAATGATCATGGAAAGTTATCCTGCGCAGATTACCGGTGTGTTTGCAATAGAAATTATAGAGGAATGAAAGGAGGAGCGGCTGTGGATAAATATGAGGTGGGCGATCGTGTCCGGTTGAAAAAACAGCATCCGTGCGGCAGCAGTGAATGGGAGATTCTTCGCGTCGGCGCAGATTTTCGATTAAAGTGCATGGGATGCGGTCATCAGATTATGATCGCAAGAAAGCTTGTGGAAAAAAATACAAGGGAAATTAAGAAAAAGCCTTGAATTAAGCAGGAAAACATGATATAGTATATCCTCGTGATATAAAAAATTCCTTGTTCACGCAATGAAAGCGTGGGCCAGAGACCAAAAGGAGGAAAGAATTCGCATGAATAAGTATGAGTTAGCACTCGTAGTCAGTGCAAAGATCGAAGATGATGCGAGAACAGCTATCGTAGAGAAGGCAAAAGAGTATATCACTCGTGCCGGCGGTACTGTGACAGAAGTGGAAGACTGGGGTAAGAAAAGATTAGCTTACGAAGTTCAGAAGATGAATGAGGGCTATTATTATTTCATCCAGTTTGATGCAGAGTCCACAGTTCCTGCAGCAGTTGAGCAGGATGTTCGTATCATGGATAACGTTCTTCGTTTCTTATGCGTTAGAAAAGACGAGGCATAATAGAGAGGATCATATCATATGAATAAAGTTATTCTTATGGGACGATTGACCAGAGACCCTGAGGTGCGTTACTCTCAGGGTGATCAGGCAACAGCAATCGCGCGATATACGCTGGCAGTTGACAGAAGATTTAAGAGAGACGGAGATCAGCAGACGGCTGATTTTATTCCGTGCGTGGCATTCGGACGTGCCGGTGAATTTGCGGAGAAGTATTTCCGCAAGGGAACAAAGGTAGCGATTACCGGACGTATTCAGACCGGAAGCTACACGAATAAGGACGGACAGCGTGTATATACGACCGATGTTGTTGTGGAGGAGCAGGAATTTGCAGAAAGTAAGAATGCCGGAGGAGATCATTCCGGTTTTGCGCCTGCGGACAGACCGTCACCGAGCAGTGCGGCTGGTGATGGCTTCATGAATATTCCGGATGGAATTGATGAAGAGTTACCATTTAATTAATGGAAAGCACCGCGTGATTTCCAGATAACAACAGGAGGTAATTATCATGGCTTTCAATAAAGCAGCAGACAAAGAAGGCGCTCCGATGAAGAGACGCCCGATGCATAGAAGAAAAAAGGTTTGTGTATTCTGTGGCAAAGATAATGTAATTGATTACAAAGATACAAATAAGTTAAAGAGATACATCTCTGAGAGAGGAAAGATTCTTCCCCGCCGTATTACAGGCAACTGTGCAAAGCATCAGAGAGCTCTTACGGTAGCGATCAAGAGAGCGCGTCATGTAGCATTAATGCCATACGTTTGTGAATAAGATGATGGAAGGAGCTGTGCGTAGCACCAGCTCCTTTTTCTATGGAAAAATGGGCTTTCAAAGAAGTTTCTTAATATTTGAAAAGTATCTTGGAATTTGTGTAAAAATCATATAATATGAGTTTTATAAGAGAAGCGGGATGAGTGGTTGGTGGGAGGAAATGATGAGAAGGAATTATGTTCTGATTGGAATTATGGCAGTGGTATTGTCGGTAGGCGGGTGTGGAAACAGGCAGACGCAGACGGCGGAGCATGGCACTGCGGCGGAGCAGGAATTGCAGGAGCATTATATATCGGCGGAGGAGGATCAAGCCGTGCCGATGGTCGAGGTGGTATACAGCGAGGATGAGGCATATCCGGCGCTGGCTGATTTCCTCAAAGAATATTATCAGATTCCTGACGAGTATTGCAGTGAGACGAGATATTATTATAATTATACAGATTTGAATGAGGATGGAGAGCAGGAGATATTTGCAGTTGTGATCGGGGAATATACCGGACAGCCATCGGGAGATCCGGCGCTCATTCTTTCCGTTCGAGACGGCGATGTGTTTGAGGTGATCGAGTCCTTCGCAAGCCTACAGACCCCGGTTACGGTCAGCGAGGTAATGACAAATGGCTGGCATGAGCTGATTTATTACGGCCATGGCAGGGATGAGCAGGACGGCTACCGCATCTGCCGCTACAATCCTGACGGCGGTTATCAGACAGCGTTAAGCGAGATCAAGGATGAGATAGAGCCGGTGGGAGGCAGGCGTATTTTGTCGGATAATCTGATTGATGATATGGATAAGGGCGATTATCTGACACTGGTGTCTGAACCGGATAAGGGTGATAGATAAGCAGGAGGGCAGTCCTCCTGTTTTTTCTTGACATAAGAGTGACTCGCGAAGCGTGTCGCTCGTTGTTGATATAAGAGTGGATTGCGAAGCGTGTCGCTCGTTGTTGACATAAGAGTGGCTCGCGAAGCGTGTCACTCGTTGTCTGGTTGTGGCATATCCATAAGAGCTGTTCCGGCGTGCCGCAGGCGTGTTTCCGCAAAAAGGACTTTATCTTGTGCACTTAAAATGCTATAATTCAAAATGAATGACTATACGATACAGGCTGTCTTTTAAGGAGGTCGGATGTTGAAAAAAAATGATGTGAGAATGCGCGGAAGACTGCGCGCGTATTTGTATTTGCCAGTGATGCTTACACCGTTGCTGATCATGATAAATATTCCCGTTTATATGCAGAGTGTAAAGTCCGGATTTGTAGTTACCGGATTTGTTCTGCTTTATTTTCTGATTACGCTTGTTGTGTATCTGCGCAATAAACCGTTGCTGATCGAGGAGCTGGTAAATTTTGCGACGCAGTATGCAACTGTGCAGAAGCAGCTTCTAAACGAGTTTGAGATTCCGTATGCACTGCTTGATTTTCACGGGAAGATTTTATGGGTAAATAAGCAGTTTACCGAGATCACCGGAAAGAGTAAAAATTATCATAAGTCGATCACCACGATTTTTCCGATGCTGACAAAGGAGCTTTTGCAGCGGGGAAAGATGGCAGAGACGATGAAGCTGCCGCTTGGAGACCGAAGCTACCGTGTGAGCATGAGGCGGCTCTATTTTGACATCGCAGAGCATGGCAATCTGGAGGTTTCGTTGGAGGAAAGCAGCGAATATATGACGGCGATCTATCTGTTTGATGAGACAGAGCTGGAGCGCTACATGAAGGAGAATGAAGATCAGCGTCTGGTGGCGGGACTGGTGTATATTGATAATTATGACGAGGCGCTTGACAGTATTGAGGATGTGAAGCGTTCGCTGCTGACGGCGCTGATCGACCGTAAGGTAAATAATTATTTCTCGGAGATTGACGCGCTGGTGCGTAAGATCGACCGCGATAAGTATTTCATCGTATTTAAAAACCAATATATGAAGCAGCTACAGGAGGATCGCTTCAGTCTGATGGAGGATGTAAAGACGGTCAAGGTAGGCAATGAGATGGCAGTCACGTTAAGCATCGGTATCGGAAACGGCGGCGATTCCTATAACCAGAAATATGAATATGCCCGTATGTCGATCGACCTTGCGCTTGGGCGCGGCGGAGATCAGGTGGTCGTGCGTGACGGGGAGGAAATTACTTATTACGGCGGCAAGAATAAACAGGTGGAGCGCAACAGCCGTGTGAAGGCGCGCGTAAAGGCGCATGCGCTCCGTGAGGTTATTATAAGCCGCGAGCATGTCATGATCATGGGACACAGCATCAGCGATGTGGATTCGCTTGGCGCGGCGATCGGCGTTTACTGTGCGGCGCGCGTGCTCGGCAAAAAGGCACAGATCGTGTTAAACGAGGTGACGTCCTCGCTGCGTCCGTTGGTTGAGGGCTTTTCGGAGGAGAATGGTTATCCGGCGGACCTGTTTATTCGCAGCGAGGAAGCAATCATGATGACAAACCGCAACACGCTGGTTGTCGTTGTGGATGTAAACCGTCCAAGCTATACGGAGTGTCCGGAGCTGTTGCAGCGCACAGATACGGTCTGTGTCTTTGATCATCACAGACAGAGCAGCGAGGTCATCGAGAAGCCGATGCTTTCCTATGTGGAGCCGTATGCATCGAGCACATGCGAGATGATCGCGGAGGTGCTGCAGTATTTTTCGGAGAACATCAAGCTTGCTTCGCATGAGGCGGATTGTATTTATGCGGGTATTCTGATCGATACCAATAACTTTATGACAAAGACGGGCGTGCGTACCTTTGAGGCGGCGGCGTATCTGCGCCGCGCGGGTGCGGAAGTGACAAGGGTCCGCAAGCTGTTGCGCGACGATATGGCGGCATATAAGGCGAGAGCGGAGGCTGTGCGCCATGCAGAAGTTTACCGCAAGGCGTTTGCAATTTCTGTTTGTCCGGCGGATAATGTGGAGAGTCCCACGATCGCGGGGGCACAGGCTGCGAACGAGCTTTTAAATATTGTAGGCATCAAGGCGTCCTTTGTCCTAACGGAATATCAGAATAAAATTTATGTGAGCTCGCGCTCGATTGATGAGATCAACGTGCAGTTGATCATGGAACGATTGGGAGGCGGAGGTCACTTGAACGTGGCGGGCGCGCAGCTTAGCGATTGTTCCGTGGCAGAGGCAAAGCGCATGATCCAGGCTACGTTGGATGAGATGTTAAAGGAAGGAGATATTGTAGAATGAAGGTAATTTTATTACAGGATGTAAAGTCGCTCGGAAAAAAGGGAGACATTGTAGAGGTAAGCGACGGATATGCGAGAAATGCAATTTTTCCAAAGAAATTAGGCGTTGAGGCAAACGCAAAAAATAGGAATGATTTAAAGCTGCAGAATCAGCATGCGGATAAGGTGGCGCAGGAGAACTATGAGGCGGCGCTCGCGCTCGCGAAGGAGCTTGAGGATAAGAAGGTGACGCTCAAGATGAAAGCGGGAGAGGGCGGCAGAACGTTCGGCTCTGTATCGACAAAGGAGATTGCACAGGCGGCGAAGGAGCAGCTTGGCATCGAGCTTGATAAAAAGAAAATGCAGCTTGCCGATCCGATCCGGTCATTTGGCATGACGGAGGTTGCGATCAAGCTGCATCCGAAGGTGATGGGAAAGTTTACCGTGCATGTGGTAGAGGCGTAAGGAGGCATGCATGGAAGATGCACTGATTAAGCGGATAATGCCAAACAGCGTGGAGGCCGAGCAGTCCGTCATTGGCTCGATGATCATGGATAAGGACGCGATCATCACGGCGATGGAGATGCTGATTGTCGAGGATTTTTATCATAAGCAGTATGGAATTTTGTTTGATACGATGATCGAGCTGTATAATCAGGGGCTTCCCGTGGATCTGGTTACGCTGCAGAATAAGCTGAAGGAAAAGGATGTGCCGCCGGAGGTTGCAAGCCTTGAATTTGTGCGCGATCTTGTAACGGCGGTGCCGACATCCGCAAATGTAAAGTATTATGCCAAGATTGTAAAAGACAATGCGATGCGCCGCAGGCTCATTAAGCTCAATGAGGAAATTGAAAATGAGTGTTATCTGGGCAAGGAGAGCATTGATACCGTGATGGATATTACGGAAAAGAAGGTGTTTGATCTGCTTTCCTCGCGCGGCGGGGGCACCGATTATGTGCCGATCCGTCAGGTTGTTATGAATGCGCTTGAGAAGATTGAGAATGCGGCGAAAACCTCAGGAACAGTGACCGGAATCCCGACGGGATTTATCGATCTTGATTACCGGACGGCGGGCTTACAGCCCTCCGATCTGATATTGATCGCCGCTCGTCCGTCTATGGGAAAAACCGCATTTGTTTTAAATATTGCACAGTATGTGGCATTTCATGAAAATATGTGTACGGCTATTTTTTCACTGGAGATGTCAAAGGAGCAGCTTGTGAACCGTCTGTTTTCGCTGGAGTCAAGAGTGGATGCGCAGGTGCTCCGAACCGGAAATCTCTCGGACACAGACTGGGAGAAGCTGATTGAGGGAGCGGGGACGATCGGTAATTCGGAATTGATCATCGACGATACGCCCGGTATCTCAATTTCGGAGATGCGCAGTAAGTGCCGGAAGTACAAGCTGGAGCATGACTTAAAATTGATCATCATTGACTATCTGCAGTTGATGTCCGGGTCTGGCAGGTCCACAGATTCCCGTCAGCAGGAGATTTCTGATATTTCCCGTTCCCTAAAGGCGTTGGCGCGTGAGCTTTCTGTGCCTGTGATTGCCTTATCCCAGCTTTCGCGAGCGGTCGAGCAGCGTCCCGATCACAGACCGATGCTCTCGGATCTGCGTGAGTCGGGAGCGATTGAGCAGGATGCCGATGTGGTAATGTTTATTTACCGTGATGATTATTATAATCACGATTCAGAAATGAAGGGAATTTCTGAAATTATTATTGCGAAGCAGAGAAACGGTCCGATTGGAACAGTTAATCTTGTATGGCTGCCGCAGTACACAAAATTTGCAAATATGGAGAAGTAACAAAGAGGCGTCGGGGGATTCCCGACGCCTTGATTCATTTCCTTAAGAGAAATAATGCGATAAATCCGATTGCTATCATAACAATCAGTGCAAGTACAAGGAAAAATAGTTTGTATTTTTTGATTATCTTCAAATTAAGAAAAATGGTAAAGAGTAATTGTTTTAAAAATATAAAAACGATTAAGCTAATGAGAAAATAACCAAGGAATGTATATTTTTCTGTAACGCCAATTAAGGTGAGAATGATTGCTGAAATAATTTCTAATAGATCAAGAGTTAAATATTTCTGATATATTTGCTTGTGCCGGATTGTCATCATGATCATATATAATTGGCTTATAACAGATAATATCATGAAAACTATGACGCTCATCATTGCGTTACAGCAGCAATAATGCTGCCACCTCCAACAGCAGTAATTTCAGCAAGACGCACGGCACAGGCAGGTGGAGTAAGCTCACAGGGAGTGCGGCATATCCTTAAAATCATGGCGGATACAGTTGCACCGGCACGAAAGATCACTGTGAAATAAGGGATATTTGGTATATTTCCGATAGACCTATAATTACTGTCCTTGTCATAGGTTCTAAAAGAATGTTTTTGGGCAAAAGCTGTGGTTGAAAATGTAAAGAGCCTTGCGATTGCAAGAGGGGGAGAGACAAATTTTTTCATAGGCAACCTCCTTATCTCACTGTAACATGCAGCTACATGTTTATTATATGAATTTAAGAAAAGTATAAAAAATAAGAGTACAACTGTCAATGATAGATCGCGTTTAAACGTGAATTTTTGTGTGAGCTGTCTTACAGATTAGTCATTTGTGATTTATGCAAATAGTGAAAGGTTAATTTTCTATATACAACAGAAAATTATTTTTGTTTGACAATAACATATTTATATGGTATACTTTGCATAGTTATATTAGCTGTTTGGTTTAGTTACTATACCATAGCAGCTTATATTTATGACTAGAGGTTAGTTATAACTAACCATTGCTTTCTTGAAAAATATAAAAATAGATCGGAGGTGTTCTTTTGGTAAGCAAAACTTGAAGATTTGATACTGTATGCATGACAGCACGCACGTCAAACTTATAAACATTAATTTAAGGAGGATAACAAATGCATCCTATTTTTTCACTCGTATTAGCGTTATTGTTCAGTTTTGGGTTACAGCGTCAAATAAAAAAGTATCCCGTTGTTTTTTATTTGTTGTCTATACTATTAGTACTTAGCTTCTCTCTTTATTACCGATATGAACTATATGAGACCTTTCCCAGATGGTTCACCGGCTATGTGGTAGATCCGTTTAAGAGGGGCGCGTTCTCAACAGCCTTATTTATTCTTGTCATGTACACAGGTGCTTTAAACTCTAAGTGGAAAGTAACACAGTGTCTGCAGAAAATTCGAGGAGAGCTTTCGATCATTGCGTGCTTGATCACCTTAGGGCATAATTTTGTCTATGGCAGACATTTTTTTCCTAGTCTGATTTTGCATCCAAGTGAACTAGAGCCCCAGCATGTTATTGCTACATGCCTGACGCTTGTGATGCTCTCGATGATGCTGCCCTTGATGATTACTTCTTTTCAGGGAATACGAAAGAAAATGAAGGCGCAAACATGGAAAAGGGTACAAAAATTAGCTTATCCGTTCTTTGCGCTGATTTACATTCATATTATGGTTCTGTTTATCCCTAAAGCGGAGGAAAAATGGCTTGAAATCGTCGTATATACAGTTGTGTTCGCAAGCTATGCAGTACTGCGTATCACAAAGGCGGTGAAAAGCCGTTCTGCCCTGAGACCGAAAAAGGAACTGTAACAGATGAACAATAGGGAACAGCTTAGAATGGGGCGTTTAGGAATATCGAAAGGGCAAACGCTGTAACAAATCAAAGAATACTGTCGGAATAAGACGAGCGATTTTCGTTGTAAGAGACGCATGGCTTGCTTATAATATAAGTTAGGCAGAAGGTGAGAATTTTCTCGCGCAAGTTTGCGGCTGTGGACATATGTCTGCGGTCTGCGGAAAGGTATGGTTTCTTCGTATGGAAAAGGTGCGTTACATGATTTCCGATGCGGCAAATATTGTCAATGTGGAATCACATGTGCTGCGTTACTGGGAGGATGAACTGGAGCTTAGCATCCCGCGTAATGAGATGGGACACCGGTATTACACAAAAGAGAACATACAGGAATTTCAGCGGATAAAGGAATTAAAGGAGCAGGGCTATCAGTTAAAGGCAATCCGTATGATCGTACATAACGGTCCGATGGACGGGCTGATGCCGGATATTGCAGAGCCCTGTGATGATGTAGAGCTGCGGGTGGCGCAGACCGAGCAGAGTATTCTTGACAACACGGACAAGATGGCGCAGTTTACGGAATTGATGACGCAGATTGTCGGAACGGCAATGGCGGCAAATAATCAAAAGCTGAGTGAGGAGATCAGTGGGGAGGTCGGCAAGCAGGTGCTAAAGGAGATGAATTATCTCATGCGGGAGCGGGAAGAACAGGAGGAGGAGCGTTTTCGTAAGCTGGACGCGGCGATTCGTGAGAGCCTGCGGAGCAAAGAGGAAAAAAAGAAATTTTGGAAAAAAAGCCAGAAGAAAAAGCCGTCACATCCGTGACGGCTTTTCCCCTTGAAGGGTGCATCTATCTCAATAGATGCGATCATAGCAGAAATTACTCTGCGCTGATAGCGCCTGTTGGGCAAACACCTGCACATGTACCACAGCTTACGCAGGAATTAGCGTCGATTACATACTGGCTATCTCCCTGAGAAATAGCTCCTACCGGACACTCCGGCTCACATGTACCACAGCTTACACAAGCATCAGAAATAACGTATGCCATTTGAACTTCCTCCTTAAATAAATAATGTACATTAACTAAGCTACAGTAATCTGTAACTTTAAGCTTATTCTAATACAAAAGCGCGAGTATTACAAGAGAGAAAATTTTGTGTTTTGAATTTAGGACAAATAATTGTCAGTTGACGACATGCAATTAAGAAAGGGGCTGTCGCACTAAGCAATTAGTGCGCAGCTCCTTTTCTAGCGCAAAAAAA
>JAHZFL010000033.1 GCA_019421345.1 Roseburia sp.
AGTACAACAAGTATAACTTCCGTATCCACGATTATTTTCTGGCAAAAGCACTTGACCAGGTAAGACCGGGAGGAATGGTTGCTGTAATCACCACAAAGGGAACACTTGATAAGGCAAATCCTACTATCCGAAAGTATATGGCTGAAAGGGCAGAGCTTGTGGGAGCGATAAGACTTCCGAATACTGCATTTAAAGACAATGCAGGAACCGAAGTGACAGCAGATATCCTGTTTTTGCAGAAGAGGGAGAGAAAGATTGATATTGAGCCTGACTGGGTACACCTTGGTGTAACTGAGAATGGCATTGCTGTCAATTCATACTTTGCAGAGCATCCGGAGATGATGCTTGGATCTATGGAATATGATACAAGGATTTACGGACAGGACAGCAGATATACAGTCTGTGTGAATAATGATGAGAACTTCAATATGTACGAGGCTCTCAATAAGGCAATCGGAAATATCAAAGCACAGATGACAGATTTTGAGAGAGTGGCAGATGAGGCGGAGCAGATGGAGGAAGTTATCCCAGCTGATCCGGATGTGAGAAACTACACTTACACATTTTATGAAGGAAAGCTCTATTACAGGGAAAATTCTGAGATGGTAAGAAAAGAGGTATCACAGACTGCCGAGGAGCGAATCCGAAGCCTTGATGAAATCAGACAGATAACAAGAGAACTGATTGATATCCAGATGGATGGCTGCAGCGAGGAGGAGCTTTCTGATAATCAGAGACTTCTTAATGTGAAATACGATGCCTTTATAAAGCAGTATGGAGCCATTACTTCAAAAGCAAACAGAATAGCTTTCAGAGATGACAGCGATTACCCACTTCTTTGCAGTCTTGAAGAAGTAAATGAAGACGGGGAGGTGAAAAAAGCGGATATGTTTTATAAGCAGACGATTAAGGCAAAGACTGTCATAGACAGGGTTGAGACTGCTGTGGAAGCATTAAATGTATCCGTTAATGAATTATTAAAGAAAAATGCCATGAAAGAGCAGGCAAACGATGTATTTGAGATATGCAGCTATGTGGACGGACTGGAGAAAAAGATTGATTCCATGACGGAAGAACTCACCAATATGCAGAACCAGATCAAAGAAATGCAGGAAGATACACTTGTCAATAATGCTAAAAAGGCATTGTCAGAAGCACAGGAGCGACTTAATGCCAGATGTGAGCAGATAAAGTCACAGGTATTAGAAGTAAAAGCACAGGTTAAATCTACTGCTAAGAGCATAGTCGATGAAGCAAAGGCAAAGGGAAGAGCTGCATTATACAGGGTGTCGGAGTTCTTAGAAATTAAGAAAAGATTTCTTGATATGCGGGAAAATATAAGAGGTGCAATCAAGATCACGGATAAGGATATAGCAAAGACAGCACTTCTTGCAAAAGGATTTCGAGAAGCTGGTCAGACAGCAGCCAATGCATTTCGGACTTTTGCTGACAAGCCGGAGATGGATTACTCACAGAAAGAGCAGAAACATCCCATTACAAAGACGGTGCTTGCACCTATGAAAGCAGTGAAAAAGATGCTTGTATCAATGAAACTTCATCTGGATGCATCTATTGATAAGCTGGATAATCTGGCTATGAATGTGCAGCTTGATAAGGAAAAGCATATGGAGAAGGAGCAGAAACAGACAGAGCCGGAGAGGGTAGAAGCTGAACGAGTGGAAACGGAGATTGTATACTCTCCAATGGTTGCTGAACCGCAGGAGTATCGGTATAATGCAGATGCATTTGAGGCTAGAGGAGTGGATGATGTGAAGCAGGAAGCGGCACATAAGGAAGTATCAAAGGTAAGAGAAGATAAAGCCAGATAGATGTGAGGACGTGGAAGAGATTCTGCGTCCTTTTTTAATGCAGACAAATATTATAGATGTTATAATGTGA
This sequence comes from Roseburia sp., assembly GCA_019421345.1. Taxonomy (GTDB): domain Bacteria; phylum Bacillota; class Clostridia; order Lachnospirales; family Lachnospiraceae; genus Roseburia. The sequence goes on from JAHZFL010000033.1 coordinate 1,900, forward strand.
AAAGATAAATGCGAAACATGCGTTATACTAGCAAAAGTTGTTAATTATATAAAGGTGGGAGAAATTTGGCGAAAAGTAAGAAGACAAAAATCCATAAAAAGATAGATGGTCAGCTTTTACAGATGAACAAGAAGTTTAGTAATCTCAAGATGAAACAGAAGGATAAGATTACAGGCTGGGTGTATGAAGAATACAAAAAATATGTAACAGAACATGAAAAAGTACCTGATTCATTAGCTGATGAACAGATTGTTGAAGCTGTACTTGATAAGATAAATGAGGCACAAATCTGGATACCAGATGGAGAGATATACGATTATTATCGGAGAAAGAAACCACAACTTCAGAAGAGGCTTGATAATGAAAAGTTGATTGAGTTTAAATCATATGTCAGCTTTTATAAGAGCATTGTTGATCAGGACAGGGCATCCGTTGTTATATGCAATCTCAAACATGAGATTATCTACATGAATCCGGCAGCTGTTACCAGCTATGCGAAGCGAGGCGGCGACAAAATTATCGGAAGAAGCCTGTTAGACTGCCATAATCCGGAATCAAGAGATAGAATACAGCAGGTAGTGGACTGGTTTGCGGCAGATGAAAGCCATAATATCGTTTATACTTTTCATAATGAGAAACAGAATAAAGATGTTTACATGGTGGCACTCAGAGATGAGGGTAAGCTGATAGGATATTATGAGAAACATGAATATCGCAATTCAGAAACTATGAAACCATACGATTTGTGGTGATGATATGACGAAGGATGAATGGTACAGGCAGTTATTTGAGCGACTGGATAACTCCAAGTTCCGAAGCAGTTTCCGTCTGAAGCAGAAAGATATTGATTACATAAATGAAAAAGGGTTGAACACAATCAGACAACATGCTGCAGGGAGTGCATCCGAAAGTGGCATAAAATGCAGCTGGGCAAGAAACTAAGTCAGGTGCAGCGGGATTATCTTGTAGATGTAATTATGACATGGATTCAAAAAGAAATCGAGAGGCAGGAACATAAAATATGAGTTTGAAAAATGTATTGATTATTGTTGATAACATTGACGTATCAATTGATTTTTATGAAGAACTGTTTGGGCCGCGTGTGATTACAAGGCAGGAAGGTAATCAAAAAATGAGCATTTCTGCTAACAGAAATGAAAAGCTATAATGCAACTGGTGTAAAATGTTGTAAATTCTTGTAGTTAACAAAAGGGTAATGATTAAAAATAGTTCTACTTGAAAAATATCAAGCCTGAATGAGTATTCCGTTCAGATTAGATTAGGTTCTAATCTGGGCGGATTTTTTTGCGTGTGCAATGAGCAGAGAACTGATACTTAAATCTATGGTAGAGAAGTTGAGAGATTTTTATGACTTCATAATCATTGGAAGTATGCCGTCTCTTGGAATGATGACAATTAAAGCATGCAGCGTGTCTCATCCTTTGGGATGATTTACATTCCGAAACAAACACGTATAATATAATTCGAGACAGATTGCGAAAGGCTTATGGCAATCTCGCTCTGTATCAAAGTCCAGCGGTATGATGTCAAGAGATAAATAATAAAAAAGCATATATTTTTGTATACATCTCATGAAGAAAAAACACCCACCTAACCATTACAGGTTCAACAGGGGGGAAAGAACTATTACCTGATTGACACTAGGACAATTATATCATGGGCTTTATTAAGCCTATTGAACAATATTTATTTTGTAACTTATTAACCAAGATGCATGTATTTATGTATCTAAAAGATATTATACGAGGGAGGGAAGAAATGACCAAAAATATTATCATAAAGACCTCCGTTCAGAAACGGTTTGACAGCTTCATGATGCATGGTAGAGTCCTTTTTTTCAGTGCGCCCTGCGGCTTTGGAAAGACCGTACTGGCGGACGCCCTGTTGCACGGTCAGAACGTGCTGCGGCAAAGTGCGGCAGACCCAGGCTGTGCGATTCCACCGTCAGAGCAGGATTGGGACATTCTGCTGATTGACGATCTTCAGCTCATGCAGGAGGAAGCCGGGCAGCAGGCTCTCTGCGAACTGATTCGCTCAAGTCCGGAGCACCGTTTTGTGCTGCTCTCGCGCGGTGTGCCGCCCGGCTGCCTGACGGCGTTTCAGTACACGGGGCTGATGACGGTGCTGGAGGCCGACGACCTGCTTTTTGATGAGGGCGATGTGCGGCGGCTGTTTCAGCTTTCGGGAGTAAACGTAACAGATAGCGAGATTAATGGAATTTTGAAAGAATCCGTGGGCTATCCGCTGGGTGTAGCCATCACGGCGCGGTGCATGTCCCCGGACAAGCCGTGGACGCCGGAGCTGGTGGCGCGGGTGTTCCACGAGGTGTTCCTCTACTTTGAGACCGCCATCTACCGGCGCTTTGATCTGCCGGTGCGGCGCTTTTTGTTGGAGCTGGCCCCCTTTGAAAGTTTTGACCTGGAAATGGCGCGGATGGTCAGCGGTGATCCCCGTGCCGGCGAACGGCTGGACTGGATTTTTCGATACACTACTATGCTGCGCTACGACGACTGCCAGCGCTTCCACTTCTGGTCGGGTTTCCGGGCTTTTCTCCTTTGGGAGATGGAACGGGAGTATACCGAGGAAAAGCGCAAAGCGCTCATCAGCCGGGGCGGGCTGTACTATGAGCTGAAGGAAGACTACGCCCACGCCCTGGAATGCTACACCAGCGGCGGTGACCATTCCAAGGTTTCCGAGCTGCTGGTGCGTAATGCAGAACTTCACCCCGGCATGGGGCACTATGCCGAGATGGAAAAATACTACCGCAGCCTGCCGGAGGCGGAAATTCTAGCATCCCCCTCTCTGATGCAGGGCATGAGCATGCTCTGTGCGCTGGTCATGGATTACGAAGGATCGGAGCGCTGGTATGGCGAAATGCAAAAGTTTGCCGAACACTGCGACAGGCAGGACGCCGCCGGAAAGCAGGCGCGTGGCCGCCTTGCATGGCTGGATATCTCTCTGCCCCAGCGGGGCGTGAACGGACTGGCGGAAACCATCCCCACCGTGTTCCGGCTGCTGACGAACAAAGAGGTGGCACTGCCGTCCTTTTCCGTCACGAGCGCGTTGCCGAGCATCATGAACGGCGGCAAGGACTTTTCCGAATGGAGCAAAAAGGACGACCTGCTCTACAAAACCCTCCGCCTCCCTGTGGAGGCGGTACTGGGGCGGGACGGCGTGTGTCTTGCCGACTGCGCCATTGCCGAGAGCAAATTTGAAAAGGGCGCGGACGTCACCGGGCGGATGCTGTCCCTTCTCCCACAGCTGAACGAAGTCCGCAACCGGGGCACGCCGGACATGGAGTTCGCCGTCAGCGGGCTTCTGGCCCGCAGCCAGCTGGCAAACGGACAGGCGATGGACGCGCGGCGCACCATCGAGGTGCTCCATGAATGCTTTGTCGAGCGCGGTTTGACTCGCTTTCTGCCCAATATGGACGCCATGCTCTGCCGTATTGACATGCACACCGGCGACCTTGATGCGGCGGATGCGTGGTACCGGGAAAAAGCCCCCCGGGAGCCGACGCATTTGAACGTCATGCGGCGCTACCAGTACCTCACCCAGGCCATGGTGGAGCTGGCGGACGGCAGACCGGACGCGGCGCTGCTGACGCTTGCCCCGCTGGAGCCGTACATTCAAAACTGTGCCCGTATCATCGACGGCATTCACCTGAATGTCCTAACTGCCATCGCCCTGCGGCGCAAGAAGGATGAGCGGTGGCGCGAGCGATTGACGGCGGCGCTGGACGCGGCGACGGAGTACCGATTCATCCGCACCGTCAGCGTATACGGCACGGCGGTGCTGCCGCTGCTGGAAGCGCTGGACTGGGACGGCGACAAAGCATGGCGCAAGCGGCTGATGGCAGCGGTGCGGACGCAGGCGGCGTTCTACCCGCATTTCCTCGAACCCAGCCTTGTCCCCGGTGAGGAGCTGACACCCACGGAACTGCAAGTTCTCCATCTTCTCTGCGCGGACAAGTCCAACGCTGAGATTGCGCAGATCATGGACGTGAAGCTGCCCACGGTGAAGACCCACGTCAGCCACATTCTCGACAAGCTGGACGTGAAGCGCCGGGCGGAAGCCAGGACAGCCGCGAAGAAGCTGCGGCTCATTCCGGATGATCTATAAAAGCTGTGCCTGTGCTTGAACGGGCTGAATATAAACCTTATACATATAATGATCTCTCGGAATCTTGAGTGATCATGCCAGCAAAACTCTAGCATTGAACTTTGACAAGTAAATATTATTCTTGAACGTAAAAATGAACACAAGAAATAAACATAACTGTCGCTATGTTTCAAAAAATGAGATATAATAATCTACAGGATTATGCTACATCCAAAATCATTTTTTTGAGGGTTGATTCAGATGGCAAATTCCATGCATCCAGATGCTGTAACATCAGGATGTGATAGAGGCGGCAGTACCACATCTTAGTTGAGCGGTGTCTGCCGTATTCTAATTTAAAGTCTAATTTCTTGCGTTTGTTAGAACGCTCAGCAGAAGTCCTTGCACTGTATTCCAGCTTCCATTCCTTACTGCTCCTTGGCGGATTGTTGAACAATCTTGGATTATCTTTCATAACCAAATGAACCGTGCGTCCGTATTTTGCATCAGAACAGGGAGTTTCGCAGGTACAGGAGATACAGCCGTTTTTATGACTGATTTTAGGACATTTGAATTTCATCCTGCCTTTTGCAACCTCAACACCATCACGACGCATACGGCATCCGGAGGGACAAACAGGGACTCCATCTTTATCAATTGTAAAGTCATTTTTATAGACAGGGGGTCTTCCGCCTTTTCCATTCAGGTCTATAAATGGTGTTATATTCTCACGTTTGAAGTATTGATAATAAGGCATGGCATCATGTGCAGAATCCAAAAGTACTTTAGAAACAGTGTAATCAGGAAGAAAAGATTTCATCCTGAAAAAAGCGTGCAGGAATCCATGTGAATCATGTTTTGAAGCACAGCAAAAATGAGGAAATACCGGTAAGTCACTTTGCGAATCAACAAGCATGTATAGATCATAGCCATGATAATAACAGTCACGGGAAGAATCCCAGCCGATATCACAATCAGGCTGGGAAAAGTAACGGTCACATTTGCAGTCAGTAATGCCATTCTCTTTGCATTTACAGATACGCTTTTTCCGTTCCCTGTGTGAAGTTACAACAGGAGTTCCATCATCGGCTAAAGCCAGAGCATCCGAATGGATAAGTCCTGTGGATACAGAAACATCAAGGAACTCTTTCTGGTAGATTTTAAAGAGGGAAGAATAAGGCTGTTCATCAAGTTTAAAACCAGTATTTTCCAAAATCGGAAGAAGCTCTGCAACCGTAACTTTTTCCACAGAATCAGCTTTCGTGCCTTTTGTTTTAGGCTTCTTAACCTTGATTTTAAGAGGATGGATATGTGGTGACATATGGTCATCATCAGAGTTCCATAAGCGGTTTATAAAATCATAAAAAGTGCCAACCCCTGGAGTATTACCAGGTTCAAACCCACTGAGGATGGCATAAAGGGGATTGATTTTAAGCTGGGCAGCCCATTCTGTTATCGAGGTAACTTTAAAGTCAATGGAAAGCAGATAAGAACGCTGTATAGAGGAAGGGGTTCTTGGTGCAGGGCCGAATTTAGAATATTTATCAGCCATAAAAGTATCGGTAAAAGATAAATCGAGATTCCAAAACCGCTCAATGATATCCCAGGTGGAACGAGCAAGAGCACTTGGGTCAGGATAATATTTACGAAGATTAGTAACAACAAAGTTTTGGTAGTCTGCATGACTGCCACAGTTAACAGGTAACATAAAAATCGCCTCCAATCGAAAAATATCTGCCGCCGCAAGCGACGGTTCTTATTAATCAATAGGCGCGGAGCGCCGCATTTTTCGATGAAGTTGTCAAGTGTTTTGGGCAAAAAGTGGGGGATTTTAATAAAAATGGAATTTGAAAGCCTTGTATTTACTGGCTTAGAGATTCCGAAAGATTATGGTAAAAGATAGGAGTTTACATGAAAAAGAAAAACACCATGCCAGAGAAGGATTGGCAGCAGACCCATGAAAAAATCAGGTGGAGGGAGCTGCGTAAGCGCATACTTGTGATGGGCTTGACCGTTGCGATGGTTGCCAATACTGTAGACCTGTCCGCACTCTCGGTTTCTGCAAAAACCGATGAAAGTGAGACAGGTAAAACGACTATTGTTTCCTTTGAGGAGCTTTCAAAGGACATCACAGAGCAGACCCTGCCCATCGGTGCGCTTGAGAGCGACATCAAGTTTCCGACCAGCCTGACCGTTACGGTAGAAAAGACCACGCATGCGGATGAAAAGGAAGCCGACGATGAAGAAGATGCTTCCGAGACGGGAGATACAGAGAAGGACGATGCGCAGAAGGATGACAGTAATGGAGATACTGAGTCCTCTGATGATAAGAAGGATACAGAATCCTCAGATGAAAAGGATGGCGATTCCGGCAATGTGGATGCTTCCGAGACGGGAGATACAGAGAAGGACGATGTGCAGAAGGATGACAGTAATGGAGATACTGCGTCCTCTGATGATAAGAAGGATACAGAATCCTCAGATGAAAAGGATGGCGATTCCGGCAATGCGGATGCTTCCGATAAGTCTGGTGCTTCTGACAATGGAAATGCAGATACAAAGGATTCGGATACATCAAAGGATTCTGGAAATTCTGACAAATCAAACAACCCAAATGGCTCTAGCAGCTCTGATACAGAGGATACACAGGCACGTGCCGACCTACCCTCTGCTTTTGGTGCGCTTATTGGCCAGATGGCGGATACCCTTCTGCCGCATAAACTCATAGTATACGCGGCAGAGAAGGACGATGCCTCTGACACAGCAGCCACATCCGACGGTGCAGACAATGCAAAGAAAACCGACACAGCATCTACATCCGATAATGCAGACAGTGTAAAGACGACAGGCAGCGCTGACGCAGCAGCTTCCTCTGATACCGAGACAACGACGGAGAAAATCCGTCTGAAAAACATCAAGTGGGAGCTGAATGTGGAAGAGAGCGACGCAGAAGAATTTGACAGCAGTGAAGCGTCAAACGGCTTCTGCTATGCCTATACGCCGGTACTGCCGGATGAGGATGGAGACGGCAACCAGCTCGTATTAGGTAAAGACGTGGAGCTTCCGACCATCTATGTGCTCGTAGGCGAATATGGGATTGCGCTGCTGGCTGGGAGTGATACAGTCCAGATAACAGAAATGAATGCTGATGGAACGAAGAAAGCCCCCTATACCGCTCAGGACCTTGCAACATGGATTAACGATAAGAAAAGCGCAGGACTGCAAAAAGTTTCCATTAAACTGTTGAATAATGATGCATCTATAACAAGTACGCTTACCATTGATACAAGGTTGGCAAAAGAGATAGAGCTGGATTTGGATGGCCATACATTAACACTGGCTGACGGTGCACGTTTATATTTTAAAAGAGCAAATATAACAATTACCTCATCCGGCTCGAAGGAGGGAACGATTACAGGCAACTATCAATATGGGCAAAATAGATTAAAAGGAGATGGACTGATAACTGTAGATAGAGTGCTGAAAATTGAGCATGTCACAATCAAAAATGCTGGAACCGGTTCCACAGTTGCGATGTGGGAAGGTGCGACCTGTACCATTGACAAAGCAAATATTAGTGGAAGTAATGGTAGTCAGGAAGGCGTCATTACTATTTGTGACAGTAACGCCTGTACAATTACCAATACGAAGGTGACCGGAAACGTTAAGTCTAGATATGGCGCTATTATGTTTATGGACAGCTGCTCCGACTGTATCATTGGCGGCGGCGCAGTTATTGAAAACAATAACAAGGATTCTCGCTGCATCGGTGTTTACAGTAATAGTAGCATTAAAATTACAGTTAAAAAAGGCGCTACTTTAACAGCGAATGCTGGCAACCGTATTATAATGGATAACGAATATAAAAAGTTAGCTGTAAACATTGAGGGTGGAACCTTTAATGGACGTCTTAGATTACCCGACAACAGCCAGATTGCAGAGGGAACCTTTACACCTGCCCAAGCCTCAGGCAATGCGATTTGGGTTAATAATCCTAAGAAAACCCTGCAGGACTTTCTGAAGGTCGGCTATACCTTAAAGTATGATGATGGTACCTATGCAGACCTAACAGCCAGATGGACAGACGAAGGGAAAAAGGTAACGGCTGTTAAAAGTCCGCTCTATTTCACGACGCATCCTACGATTTCAAGCGGAGCGGAAACTGTGATGGAAAACTATACCGCTGCCGAGGCACCTGTGCTAACCGTAAAAGCGGTATCTGGCAGTGATAGCAGTGGCAGTATCTCCTACCAGTGGTATGCTGATAAAACAATAAATGGAACAACAACCAAAGTAGAACAAACGGGGCAGGATGCAAAAACTGCGACCTACAGGATTCCTACAGGACTTTTGGCAGGCACCTATCAATACTACTGTGTAGCGACCTGCGGTGAATATACGGAGACCTCCAAAAAGGCTGTCTTTACGGTAGAAGAAGGTGTTGCGGAAGTTACGGTAGGTGGGAATACAACACGTTATGCAACACTTACGAAAGCATTCGATGCAGTTAAAGCTACAGTAAATACTGCTGATGCGGATGCAGACCTTGAAATTACGTTGAAAATCCTGAAAAATATTTCTGAGCCAGAAAGCGAGTGGAAAATAGATGGGGGTACAAAAAAGGTCAGCTTTTGTATGGATCTTAATGGCTGTACCGTTACAGGAAAGGGTCTTTATATCACTGGCGAAGGTGTGGAGGCAGTCTTTAAAGACGCAGGCACGGGACAGAATGGAACACTGATCGCCCCAGTTTCTATTCAGAACAAAGCAAAGCTTACGGTAGAGAATGGTAATTATAAGGGTGTCTTGAGGTTTTTGGGTGGTGCGGCTGCAAAGCTAAAAGATGGTTATTACAGCAACAGTATTTATATTGGAAAAGCTAGTGAGATACACAATACTGATATTTCCTGTACAATTACCGGAGGTACGTATGAGGGAGAAGAGGTTCTGGTATGTGGAGGTGCCACCCTTAGCGTATCCGGAGATACTGCAAAGATAAAGGCTTGGATAGGTTACAATTAACTGGACAGATTTTTTAAGGTCATATAATCTATAAT
>JAHZFL010000034.1 GCA_019421345.1 Roseburia sp.
CCTCCGGCAAATCAAGAAATGTTTTCGGCAGCATGATCCGTACATACGGATAAAATATATCCTGCTCCGCAAACTCCAGACGCTCCCTGCCGATATAAACATAATCACTGTGAATGCTGTTATGCTTTTCAAGCAATGCCGCTTTGCGCATAGCTTCAATCTCTTTTTCTGTAAATTTCATACGCTCTCACCTCACTTCTGAAGCAGGTCTGTCACCTCCTGCACCTGCGCCTTTCGTTCTCCATCCAAATAATCGCCGTATATCCCGATCTCCCTTTCAAAATCCTTCGATAGCTTTTCTCTTTCCGTGTAAATATTTGCCAACTGTGTCAAAATTCTTGTGCTCTCCTTTGCATTTGCCTCCACACTTTCTTTTCCGGCATATCTGATCTGCCGCAGTTGCTCATTCAGTTCTTTCTCCGTCTGTGTAAATTCCTTTGCTTTTTCCACATAATACTCATAGAACGCGTCCTCCTCCGGCGTTGCCTCCACAGGCTTCCTTTGCTCATTTCCCCCAAAATCAATCCGCAGACCGGCGTATTTCTTCTGTGCCGCCAGCGCCTCTGTCTCATTTAGCAGATCAGACCCCGTATATTGATTCACCATCTCCTTTACCTGCCCGCGTCCAGCCTCACTCATCCGGTCGAGTCCGTATAAATACGCCTGGTCTAAGCATTCCTCATATGCCTCCTTTATTGTCTTTTCCGACTTGCCCCTTTTCTTCAATCCTTCAATTTTTTGCTGATACCAATCCATATATTCGGTAGTTCCCGGATAATACGGACAAATATCATTCTTTTGACACCATTTTTCAAACGCCTCCTGCTCCTCCTTGGCATCTTTGTTGCCGGCATACGGATAATTCATAAACGGAGGTATATAAGCAGAATATTTTAATTGCCCGCTGCCCACAGGAAAAATCAGACCGCCATGTTCGCAGACCAGATACGAGGCGGTAGTAATTGCTTCATAACAGGTGCACCCCTTGTGCGAAGCTGTTTTTGCCGTGGCATCCTGCGCAATTTTTGTCTCATTTTTGCAGTTTTCCCAGCCTTCTTCCCCAATCTTCGGCTTACATACCAGTCCTGCGATCACTCTGTCCTCCGGGCTTCTAAGATAATTCCCCTCCGCATCTGTTTCCGCTCCGACAAGGAATGATCCTGTTTCTGTCAATGCAGCGATAGGGGAGCTGCAAATGCCAAAGGACATGATATTCTTTTCAGGAACACAGTCCATCCTGTGCATAACCGGCTTATCATCGAGATATACGCCATGTGTCTCCCACATATCCAGATAACGCATATGCGAACCGCAGCTACACCGCAGCGGCGCTCCCCGAACCAGATATTCCGGCTCTTGGCCCGACCGCTCCTCCAATGCCTTTTTTAACTCCTCGATTGTTTTCTCATTCTTTGATTTTTTAGATTGATCCAGCGCTTCTTCCGATTGCCTCTTTCTTTTTTCCTCCTCAACAAAAACCGGACCTTGTCCCATACTGTTAAACGCTTCTAACGCTGCACTGTCGCCGACCTGTTCCCTCGCATATTCGTCCATCTCCTTCCAAATTTCCTGATGAACCTCCTGACTTGTAAAAACATTAGTCCTTTCCTTGATTGGGGTATTGTGAACCTCATAATATTCCTCCATTTCCCGGTATCGGTTCGTTAATCTTGATTGAAATTCCGCACTTGACATATAAATCTCCGAGTATTCCGCATACTTGGTACGGTACATCATTTCAAACTGTTCCCAACGATTTTTAGCAACAATGCCGCAATCTGACAGCCAGCCCCCCTCTATCTTCTCATTGGACCATGCCTCCTTGTATTCATTTTCTATGTATTCATAAACACTCGCTGCACATTCCTGTTCCTTGCCTTCCGCTTCTGCCATTTCCTCATCCTCCTCTCTGTATCTGTACCGGGATCAGCTCCACACCGCACAGCCCCTTTCGCATCAGGCTCTCCAGCAAATCAAGCCTGAGTATCACCCGCATCCTTCTTTCTTCTTTTAAATAAATGATCGGGATGTCCTCTGTCCATTCATCAAATAGCGTTACGACCAATTCCCCCATTTTATTTTTGCTTCCTGCCGCCCCTCTGATACGCGGAAAAAACGGAAGATAATACACCACGCGCTTACTTTTCTTCTGATCCAGAAAAATAAACTCCCGATACTCACAATCCCATAAAAACAAGTCCAGCGACTTTTTTGCCTCCGCACGAAACAGCGGGAACGGAGAAAGCAGAATCAGCCCCAGATCGCAGGTGCGACCAAGCACACAAACATTGCGGTCAGGCATCCTTTTTACATCATTCTCCTCAAACGCCCGATAATTGACTGCCTGATTAAAATTTTTTATATCGGGCACCCTGATCCCTTCTAAGCTTTGCAGCAGATAATATCTCATTTCATTCCCTCCCCCACCGGTAAATCATCTCCGACTGATCCAGATACGCTCCATAAAACACAGCGCCGTTGACGGCCGAAGAACCTCCTAGCCTTTCCTCCGGTTTGATTTTCTGCATCATGTCCTGCAAAATCGTCTCCAATACCATGAAATTACCAACCTGATAGTAGGTCTGGGCTTTCTGCAGCTCATATGCACTGATCCTGGGAAGCGCTTGCCTTAACTCTTTCTCCAAAAATCTAAGTTCCTGCTCATATTGCGGAAAAAGCGCTCCGTAATCCCAAAAGCAATCAATTTCCTGCATATCCCCATAGTAGTGATAATCATAAAAGTCAACCTTCAACAAATGCTCCCCCAGCAATGCCCCACTTAACAGATAGGACAACTGAATATAAGAAATCGGCTGTTTGTTCCCGGATGCAATCATCTCCTCGGCTTGCTGCATTGCCATGCCAAACACTTTCTGAAAGGATTCCACAACAGCATGTTCCTTCTTCTTATATAGTTCCCATGTATCCCGCTCCAGACACATACTCCTCTGCTCCATACAGCTTCTGATACAATCAAAAAACTGCTTCTCACGCACTTCATCCTTTTGCTCCAATGTGTAAGAAAGCTGTCCCATCCTTGACTCCCCCTCATACGACCATTTTTATTTATTACAAATTACATTTAAACTACATATATATTTTATCATTATAGTACAGCTTCCATAAGATTACAACAATAGTTTTATATTATGTTGTGAAAACTGCACTTATTTTCCACAAAAATAAAGCTTTTTTGAATCAGATGGTAACTTTCTATCAAGCAAAAAAAGAGCCGTACACTTATGGTTTCGTGTAACAGCTCTTTGCTTATTGATTCTTTTAAATCACCGATTATTCTTTTTTATAATTATGATGCCCGCTTACCGATAGGAAATGTCGATCCCGAACCATGTTTTCAGATAATACCACAACACCTCTGATAGCCCCAGTGTTGCGACCCAAACAAGAAATGTGCCTACTACAACCAGCAAAACTAATTTCCACTTCCTGGCAGCTATTGCGCAAATGATCGTGAAGATATACAGTATACGAACCCCCTCATAACCGAGAAGATGCAGATTCAAGGACTCCAACACCAGCCCCTCAAAGGGAATCCAGAAAAACAGCACGCATGTCAGTATATACGCTATCTTACAGATCAGATTTTCTTTTTTCCACGTTTCCATTATTTTTTCCCGCATATCTTTTCCTCCTTTGATTTACGGTAAGAATGGTCCTAAAATCGGATATTGAGCTTTTAATACAGCTGTTCCTCCCGCCTTCCATGCAAATAGTGACATTGCCGCGACAGCATAGTTTCTTGTATGACCACCAATTTCATTAATTGCCCCAAAATTTTTAGCTATATTGTGCACAAGTTGTAGATCACATTCGCTATTCCACATTCCATTTGCTGCATAACATCTATCATGCTTTTCACATTGAGCATCTAATATATCTATAGGCGGCTCTCCATTATTACCCTTTCCACACCAATTTCCATAGTGAGTAATTCCTTTGATAATTGCACGCTTTCTCCTATTAATTTTTTCATAATCTCCCTGTTCTTCTGCTCTAAGCATGTCATTATATATCGCACCAATCTCCATAACCTCTTGACTTTCATTATTTGACATTGCTCGTTCTTCATCAAACAACCCACTTCCTTCTAAGTCTATATAACTTTCAACCGTCTTTAGCAAATGCTTTAGTTCCTCCGTATCCTTATTTGTAGTTAAAATATCTGTATCATATCCGTTATCTAAATCAATTGAATCGGTAAGGTACTCGCCTGAAGTACTTGCAAAAGCAGTTGTTGGGACCGCAATAAATAATATAAGACCTAAGATACTTGCAATTAATGTATTTCTCATTATTTTTCCTCCTAAAATCAAACTTTCAAAAACCAAAAATTACAATGTGCCACTCTTTCAAATAAGCTTTATATCTAGTATTATTTACGTATCTTTCCTTAAATTTTGCTCCTCCTTTCCCACATTTTTGTACCATTCTAAAAAAGTGAAATTCTTCTCCTAGGTACTCTTTTAGAAATGATTCTAATTACGACTCTGATTTGGTTTTCGCGAATTCAAATCAAAATCTTTTGTCACCGTAATGACGTTATATAAAGCAGCTTTACCATACGACTATATCACTTCCGTATAATTATTACTTGGCTGCAATATACCTATCTTTAATCGCCCCAAAATATTGTCCAATCTATTCAGGCATCTTTCAGGTGTTTCTTCTCTGATTATCACTACTACATCCCCTTTTACTTACAAGCATAAAACACTCCTTTTATAATTCCAATAGGGATGTGCTATTTGGTAGGAAATCGGTGCTATTTGGCATATTGCGATTACCAATCCCCGAAGGGTTTTTATTTGACGGGAACGAATATTCCTATCAAGACAACGAGCGACACACTTCGCGAGCCGCTCTTATGTCAATAAAAAAAGATAGCCCGCAGGTCATTTCACAACCTGCGGGCTATCCACCTTCTTTTATTATTTCTAATACAGCTTCTCAACTACAGCCTTTGATGTCTTTTGATTATTTTCCATCGAAATGCCAAGATTTCTCCGATAATATTCTTTAAACAAAATATCAATGATATAAAGCTGACTTAGCTTCGCCCCAAGTGAACCGCCCTCCAACGGCCCCTCATTACTGCCGCAAAGCAAAACGCCGTCCACATGGCTGGTCAGCGGTGATTTCAAAAACCGTGTGATCGCCACAACCTTTGCTCCCACTCCGCTTAAAATATCAGCGACATACACAATATCCTTTGTCGCCCCCGAATAAGAAATCAAAAATACAAGATCATCCTGCTCCGCCATCGAGGCAATCATTGCCTGCATATGCGGATCATCCACACAATGCACCTTTTTCGTAATTCTAAGAAATTTATTCCGAGCCTCCATTGCCGTCAAAAGACTGTCGCCGATTCCAAAGAAATAAATATTCTTTGCCTTTTCCATCATTCCGACAATACGCTCAATCTCCTCCCATTTTAACAGCAGATGCGTCTCCTTTAACGCACTGATCTGGGACTCCAAAATATCATCGAGCATTCTTTGGGCAGAATCAGGATTCTGGGGATTCTGCGCTTCCTTCTGCGCCCCGTCCTCTGCCGTTGCCATGCTTAGGGACAGCTTCATCTTAAATTCCTGATAGCCCTTCACCCCGATCGTACGGCAAAAACGGTAAACGCTGGCATCCGCAACCTTACATGCGTCTGCCAGCTCCGTAATTGACATAAACAGCACCTGATTTGCATTTTTTGTAACGTAATCTGCAATTTTCTTCTCTGTCTTTGTCAATTGATTGTATAATAACTGAATATCTAAAAATAGACCAAATTCCGCCATAAGCCTAACCGCCATTCTGTGTTCTATGTACAGCCCCGATCCCACTTAGCAATAAAGCCGGATCGCCTCCGCAATCTGCTCTGCACACTTCTCTGCAATCTCCCGATCAGTCTCTGTAAGCTGCGCGAGCGGAGCTCTCACGCCGCCCACATCGGGACCTCCCTGTAAACGGATGATCTCCTTGATGGTTGCGTACATATTTCCATGTGTGGAGCACATCTTATAGATGATCCTGCAGATTTCATTCTGGACCTCTCTTGCACGCTCCATATTTCCTGCCAAAAACAGCTCTCTTGCCTTTAAGAACAGCTCCGGCATCGCCGCATACGTTCCGCCGATCCCGCCTGTCGCGCCTGCTGCCAGTCCCGATACAAACTGCTCGTCAGGTCCGTTGAATACGATCATGCCCTCATCCGCAAACATCTGAATATCCTGCACCGGCATGGAAGAATTTTTTACACCGATAACTCTCGGATTCTTCTTCATTTCACGCAGAAGATTGATACTGAGCGCTACGCCGGCAAGCTGCGGGATATTATAAATGATAAAATCCGTATCAGGCGCTGCGGCGGAAATATCATTCCAGTATTTTGCGATCGCATGCTCCGGCAGATGGAAATAAATCGGAGGAATCGAAGCGATCGCATCCACAGAAAGACTTTGTGCATGAGCTGCCAGCTCGCAACTGTCCGCGGTATTGTTACATGCCACATGTGCGATAACGGTAACCTTTCCTCTTGCCTCTGCCATCACATTTTCAAGCGTCAGCTTTCTCTCTGCAACACTCTGATAAATACATTCTCCCGAAGAACCTCCGACATAAAGCCCCTTTACCCCTTTTGTGATGAGGTATCTGGTCAGCGCCCGCACTCTCTCGCCGGACACCGCCCCCGCCTCATCGTAACACGCATAAAATGCCGGAATCACTCCCTGATATTTCTCGAACTTCATAAATCATACACCCCTTTTTTCTTTTCATCAACCAAAATTTTATCCCTTGAC
The DNA here is from genome assembly GCA_019421345.1 of Roseburia sp. Lineage (GTDB taxonomy): Bacteria > Bacillota > Clostridia > Lachnospirales > Lachnospiraceae > Roseburia. Next base: position 6,816 of record JAHZFL010000034.1, read on the forward strand.
TGCTCCCATTGTAATTCCCTGCGTAAAATATTTCTGGAACATCAGGAAAATTGCGATGATCGGAACTGCGCCAAGCGCCGCGCCCGCCATGATCAGACCGAAATCATTTGACATATCTGCCTGAAGCTTTGCGATACCAAGCGAGATCGTCAGTGACGTCTTGGAATTTAGCATGATCAACTGCAGGAAATAATCATTCCATGTATTAATAAATGTAAAAATTGCAAGCGCGCCGATGCCCGGCTTTACGATCGGAAGAACGATCGTCGCAAAGGTCTGGATCTCTCCTGCGCCGTCAATTCTGACTGCCTCCAGCATCTCGGTAGGAATCGTCTCCGAAAACTGCTTCATCAAAAAGATACCAAACGGCCATCCTACCGTAGGTAAGATTACCGCCCACAGCGTATCATGCAAATTGAGGAAGGACATCTCCTTTAACAATGGCACTAACACAACCTGCTTTGGCAGCGCCATCGCACAGATAAAAATACTGAATAATACCTTCTGTCCGACAAAACGTTTCTTTGCCAGTGCATATCCCGCCATCGCAGCCGTCAGACATGTGAACGCCATCGCAGCCACGGAGATCGCCACGCTGTTGAACAGCCACTGAAGCGCCGGATTCTTAAAAAGCCTCACATAGTTATCAAGCGTCGGATTCTTCGGAAACCACTCCGGTACTGCGGCATTGATTGCCATCGGGTCTTTAAAAGAGCCTGTAAGAATCCAGTAAATTGGAAAAATAAACAAAATTGCCAATACGATCATGATGGCGATCGAAACTATCTTGTACGGTGTAAGCCGTTTGACTCCGCTATTCATTCTGTGCCACCTCCTAATCTGTACTTCCCGCTTTTGTCAGCTTAAACTGAAGCGCTGAGAACACGGCTATGATGATCGCAAGGAATACTCCCATGGCGTTTCCATATCCGTACCGGTACAGCTTAAATGCTTCATAATAAATGTAATACATAATCGTATCCGTCGAGTGGTTCGGCCCGCCCGATGTCAACAACTGGATCAGTGCATAGCACTGGAACGAGTTAATTGTTGTGATAACAATAATATATAATGTGGTTGGCATAATGGACGGCCATTTAATCTTCCAGAACGTCTGAAAATGATTCGCGCCGTCTACCTGCGCAGCTTCTACCATAGAAGCGTCTACATTGCCGAGAGCCGCTACATAAAGCACGATCGGCTGACCGATGGAGGTCGTAAACAGGATAAGAATGATACACCAGATCGCAAACTTTTGATCTCCCAACCAACTGATATTCTGATCAATGATCCCGGTCTCTGACAACACATAATTGAACAAGCCGGTATATTTATTAAACATCCACTTCCAAACTACCGCAACTGCAACCGTACCGGTAACGACAGGCAGATAAAACACGCAGCGGAAAAACGATCTGCTCGCAGCATGGATTGGGTAAATGACCGTGCTCACCCAAAGCGAAAATGCCGTGACTGCCGGAACTGCTACAACCACTATCAGGATCGTATTTTTCAGCGCCCGAAGGAACACTGGGTCCTGAAACATTTCTATGTAATTCGCAAAGCCCACAAACTCAAATTCTGTCATGGTGTAATTAAAAAAGCTCGTAACCAGACACATGATCATGGGAACAACAATAAATCCTACAAAAAATACCAATGCGGGCAAAAGAAACAGATAGGCAGCCCTGGTCTCCCGCATAACCAGCGCTCTGCTGCGCTTTGTAACTTCCTTCTTTCTGCTTTTTTCCATAATAAACTACCCTTCCCAACATGAAATACGCTGTTTTCCTGTGAAAAAAGGACACCTTGCGTTTCACCAACTGAAAACTAGGTGTCCTTCCTTCCTCTATTTCATTCAGTTCATTTTTATGTTTCGTACAACTGTCTTATTTTGCTTCTGCGGTTGCCTTATTGCAGATTTCAACATAAGCGTCTGCTGCCTTCTGCACATCCTCCCCGCCGAAAATCTGCTGAAGCATATTCCACCATGCAGTTCTCTGCTCAGCCCAGCCGCCTGTTACATTGTAGTAATCGCCAAGCCACGGCATGAAGCTTGCGAAGGTCTCCATACGAGCCTCATCCTCTGTTCCTGCATATACGTTTCCATAGGAAGCGCGTACCGGGAAGAAGCCTGTGCTTGCCACGCTGACCGGTCCCTGTACGGGATCATCGCAGATGAACTCAATAAACTTCTTGGATGCATCGATCTTCGCTGCATCGCCGTTATCAAAGATACCAAAGCCCCAGATACCGCCGGCAAGCTCCGGTGTTCCGCTCTCAGACGGGAATGCTACCGGGTACGGTGTAAATGCTACCGAAGAAGCATATTGTGCCTCGTTGGAAGCGTTCCAGCAAAATGTCATTGCGATCGTTCCGTTTGCAAAAAGCTGTAATTCGTCTGCTGCCTGTGCGCCTGCATCGTAGCTGATCAATCCTTCCTCACTCCAGTCAACAAGCTGCTGCAGTCCCTTTACACCGGTCTCAGAATTCATCGTCCATGTTGTATGTGTCTCATCTGTAAACTTTGCATTGTAGAGATTCATTGCAAGGGCTCTTGTACCCTGATCACCGCCCTGACCGCCGCAGTATACAACGCCGGTTGTATCAACGCCGCTGTCCTTTAATGCCTGCAGTGCCTTCTCAAAGTTCGCTGTCGTCCAGGTACGGTCCTCGTTGATATACTGAAGCGCATCTGCCTTTTCAAACAGCTCATAATTGATCGCCATCGTATGTGTTGTCATACAGAAAGGATACTCATAGAATACACCCTCTGGAGACTTACATGCATTTACAACTGCCTCGCTGGTCGCGGAAATATCTGCAAGCGCCTCCTCATCCCAAAGATCTGCAAGGTCAACCATTTTACCCTTTGCCCCCCAGTTGCTCACCAGTCGCTCCGGTCCCTCTAAGATAATATCCGGTGTCGTTCCCGCTTCGATCGCAGCCGTTACCTGATCGTCGCCTGAGGTATAATCCAGATACTCAACCGAAACACTGATGTCTGGATACTTTTCGTTAAATGCAGCAATAAATCCGTCCACGGTCTCTGCATCTGCAAATTTTCCTACCGGATAGGTCCACAAGGTAATGTCCGTTCCTTCTCCGGCAGGAGCTGTGTGTGATTCCTCCGTCGCATCGGCGCTGCCGGTATTTCCGGTATGATCCGCAGACGAAGCGGGTTCTCCGTTAGAACCGCAGGCTGCCATTGAAAACGTCATTGCGCCTGTTAATAGTAAAGCAAGTAACTTTTTCATAAATTGTTCCTCCTTCTACTGTTCTTTCTAGGCTGATTGTACAATGGCATATGTCATATGTCAATATGATTTTGAAAATTATTTTTATTATTTTTATCAAAAATGTAATTTTTTTCTTATTAAATGTTTTTATTCACTATTTGATTTTTATACTTTATGATATAAGTTGTATATTTTTTTGTGTATATTTTATATTTATTTTGTCTCCTTGCAAACACCTGTCTATTTTCTGCATATTAACTAAAATTTTTTCATTTTTATTTTAAAAATAGAATATTTTTTTCATTTTTTAGATGACAGATGTTTTTTATAATGCTATAATCAAAGATAATCACAGTCAACGTATCCGGATGAGCTTTCCCCTGTCAGTCTCCTTTCAGAGGAAAGAAATTTACGATATATTATATTTCAGAAAGACTAACTATTAAAAGTCAAGTCTAAAATGAAAGTTTTTTGAATGAATT
>JAHZFL010000035.1 GCA_019421345.1 Roseburia sp.
ATGTGTGCGTAGCTCAGCTGGATAGAGCACTTGGCTACGGACCAAGGTGTCGGGGGTTCGAATCCTCTCGCGCACGTACGAAGAAAGCAGAAATAAAAATATTTCTGCTTTTTTTTGTTGATAATTACCATTGAAATCAGAGCGTAAAATGAGTAATATACATGATTATGTATGAGAGCATAAGGGGAGATCATGGAGGAAAAACAAAGAATTGAGTTTTTAGATTATTTAAAGGCAATCTGTGTATTAATGGTCATTATCACACATTATGAATGGACGGACAAGACGTCCCCCTTTTTTACCATGCTGATCAACATGGCAGTTCCGGTATTCATGATTATCAGCGGTTATAATTTTGCAATGTCGAATCGCAAAAAGGCGGAGGGAAGGCTTGGAAAAATGTATGGCTGGGAGATGATGAAGCCAAAGCTGATCCGGTTTTTAGTTCCTTTTTTTGCAGTTTGTATGATCGAGATTGTTTTGCTTCTGCTTGAGCAGAGGGAAGTTCATCTCCTTCGGATCTTTTTGCTGGGTGGATATGGTCCGGGAAGCTATTATGTGCCTGTTATGATGCAACTGTTGATTATTTTTCCGATCATTTATCTGCTGATTGAAAAGAATGCGACGTTAGGACTTACAGCGGCGGCAATCGCAAATCTTTTATTTGAGGCTGCGATTAAGCTGTTTGAGATTGATAAGTATTATTACCGGTTAAGTATTGGGAGATATTTGCTGTTAATTGCGTTTGGGTGCTATTTGTACCTTTATCCCGATCGCCGGATGAAGCGTTATCAGATGCTGCTGATGTTTTTTGCGGGACTTTCTTATTTAATAGCAGTATTTGGATTTGATCAGGAGCTTTTGCTGTTTGAATATTGGAAGACGACGGCTATGCCGGTGGCATTTTATATTTTTCCGATCGTGATTCTTCTATTCCGCAGATTTTATCACAGCAGGATCCCAGGAACGCTTGGTAAGCTTTTAAGATGGATGGGACAAGCCTCCTATCATATTTTTTTGGCACAAATGGTATACTATCATTTTAAACTGGGAGGTCCGATCATGGAGGCGGCATGGTATGTGGCAGTACCGTTTAATATTTTAATTTCCGTTCCGGCCGGGCTGGCATTTTATGAGCTGGACCGTTTGTGTATGGGAAAAATAAAACAGGTGAAGCGTCGTGAAAAAGTAATTGTCTAGCGTGCGGGCATTGCCAAATAGAGAAAACAAGTATAAAATGAAAAGATAATAAAAAGAACTTTTACGAATAAGAAAAAGGAGCAGGAAATCAGATGGAAGGTATGGCTACAGTAAAGGTACAAAAGGGGCAGACGATTGTAAAGCAGAAGGATAAGGTACATAAGTGGTATCTGATTTTGGAAGGCACGGTAATTCAGCGTAATTCGTATGCGAGAGTGATGCTTGGAAAGGATGCGGTAATCGGTATATCGGAAAGTGACCGTTATCTGTGTGATTACATAGCAGCAGAGGACTGTACGCTGGCAGCGTTTCCTTTTGGGAATGCAGATGATCTAAGGTCAGCGATTCATGGGCAGGCAAGTATCAGGAGCACATTGCTTCGTGCAGCGCTCAATCAACGCCAGTTGCTTCTTAGAACTTATATGGCGTTTTATAATCTTGTCAGACAGTTTCATTCATTTGTGGAGAACCAGTATAATGATTATACGGCTTTTTGTGAGAGCTACCATCTGGAGGAGCAGGATTTTACACGAATGAATAACTTTAAGCCGCTTGAGATGGTTCACCGCGCGGAGAGCTGGGAGGTAAATAACAGCGCAAGCCTGACAGGAGGCTATCTGGAGGAGTATTTAAAATTAATGCAGAAGGATGACAGTATGTGCATTGGAGCGATCATGGAATGCTGTTATCAGACGAGACGTGTAACACAGGGAATTATCGAGATGGCAGAATATTTAAGCTATCACAAGGACATTCTGCTTTCTGTCTCGGAAAATGATATTTTTGCGCTGTATTATGAGCTGCTTCTGGATGCTAGGGCAAAAAATTATAATTTAAAGCCTCTGACCGATAACATGGACCGGATGGCGGAGATCATCAAAAAGCTTGGAATTTATGAGGAGAAGCTGATTGCAGCGCGGATCGATGCTTATCGCAGTCAGGATTTTCAATCACCGGATGGTGTCTATGCAGAGCCGGAGGCGACTGCTGGGGAAGCGGACGGTATGAAAAAGGAGGCGGAAGCAGGTGAGGATTGCCTGATGCATATTCTTTCTTTTGCAGACTGTAAGGATGAGGAGAAGCAGGAGATGCGGGGGCTCATTCAAAAGTATTTTAATCTTCCCGATGTCTCATCCACGGAACCGGAGGTGTACGGTCTTCGTAAGCGCTTGACACAGAGCTTTTATGACGTATACCAGAGAGTATTTTTAAAGGTAGTAAAGGATGAGAGTCAGCTTACCCCGATCCTTGAGATGTTTTTGAATTTCGGCTTTATGGATGTGCAGATGGCAGGAGAGGAGAATGCCAATATCTTGTATGATCTGACGGAGCATCTGCATGTCTGCCGTTCGGAGCATGTTTATACGATTTATGATTGGTTAAAGAGTGTTTATCAGGGGAAGAACGAACCGTCGAAGAACGAGTTTGATATGGATTATCCGGCATATCTGGCAGATCTGAAGAAAAACGGTAAGATCACACAGGAACAGCAGCGCAAGCTTATGGAAAATAATGAGTCTAAGGTGCGCTATGAGCTTCAGAATATGTTTGTCAGCGGCAATCGTGTCACCTACGGAAAGATTTCAACGTTCTGTCCGATTCTGGCAGAGTATGATCTGATCAATGCGATTGATAAAATGCTTGTGACAGCGCAGAAGCTGGAGGCTGCGCTGGATAAGGTGCGTGCCATTGATTATTCCGTATTTTATCGTGAAGTACAATTTTCAGATCCGGATCATGGCATTAACCGGGAACTTATTATGAAAGAAATTCTGCCGGATATTATTTTAATGCCGAATGCGGGAACAAGAGCGCAGATGTGGCAGGAGACGGCGGGCGTCAGACGTGATACCTCCGCGAGATTTTTATTCCCGATTTTTACAGCGGTAGATCTAGAGGATATGATGATCGATACAATGGGACGATACCGTTGGGAGATCTGCAGAAAGATTCAAGGTGTTCGCTGGAATGATATACGCGAGAAGTCTCTGACTGCGGAATACTGCGATTATTTGCAGTTTTACCGTAAGAACCATGATCTTTCACAGGAGGCAAAGGAGAAGATCAAGAGTGCGCTGCTGCGCGGCAGAAATAATTATCGTGAGGTGTTTGTTAAGGATTATCAGAATTGGATCAAGTATGAATCGAAGGGCAGCTATCGCTTGAATAAGGTGACGAGAGAGATCATGCTAAGCTATTGTCCGTTTGCGCGTTCCATTCGTCAGGAGCTCGTAACGAATCCCATGTATGAGGGAGCGCTTCATAGATTTGACATCAGTAATGCGAAAAAGGTGCAGCGGATTCAAGGCGTTTATGATAAGTATCAAAAGGCAGGAGGTGTGCTGACACAGGAGCTGGAGGAAAATCTGGATTATTACAGTTTATAATGGTATTTTTTTACAGGGAAGGAGCAGCAATTATGCGTATATTTTTTGCGTAATTCCAAATAATATCCTTGCGTAAGCAAATAATGCAACGGCAGAAGGATCTGCCGGAATGGAGGAAAAAATGGCAAAAAACGCAGATAATAAGTCTTCTAACTGTAGAAACAGCTATGAGAACGTAAGCGGAAGCAACGGTACAGGCTCTAACAGCACAGGCTCTAACAGCACAGGACAGAACACAACAGGTTCTGACAGCACCGGAAGCAAGAATAAGTCTTCCAATAAGACGTCAAACGTATCCGGTAAGTAAGAGACCGATTGGCACGAAGTGTAAGACAACTGCATAAGATGTAAAAAGCGAAAACAGATTACAGAGTCAGCTTTGTAATCTGTTTTTTAAACGGTAAAGCGGAGGTATGTGATGAGGTTTCAGATGATTCATCCCAGAGAGATCGCGCATATTCAAAAGCACAGAGGGGCGCTTGTGATCGATGTGCGTGAGCCGGAAAAATATGCGCAGGAGCATTTCAAAGGGGCAAGAAATATTCCCTACGAGGAGCTTGAACGGTGTCTTTGCAGACTGCCGGCACGACCGATGATTTTGTATTGTGAGTATGGGAGTACAAGTCTGCTCGCGGCGCGCAAATTAGGTGCAGAAGGCTATGAGGTGTATACGGTGATCGGGGGATTTGATGCGATGAGGCATATGATTTCCATTGACAGATAATTTTAGAACAGATAATATATCCTTAGGAAATTAGACGTAAAATGCAAAAGGAGATTTCATGAAAACATATGAGCTCGTGGTTCCATGCCATTTTGGTCTGGAGGCGGTATTAAAAAAAGAGATTTATGATCTTGGCTATGAGATCAGCCGGGTAGAGGACGGCAGAGTTTCTTTTGTCGGGGATGCGGAAGCAATCTGCCGTGCCAATATTTTTCTCCGCACGGCAGAGCGCGTGCTGATAGAGGTGGGAAGGTTTCGCGCGACAACATTTGAGGAGCTGTTCTGCGGAATTAAAAATCTGGCGTGGGAGGAGTATATTCCGGCGGATGGGAAATTTTGGGTAAAGAAGGCTTCTTCTATCAGGAGTAAGCTGTTTAGCCCGTCTGATATTCAGTCTATTGCCAAAAAGGCAATGGTGGAGCGGATGAAAAGGGAGTATCATTTAGAGTGGTTTCCGGAAAAAGGCACGGAGTATCCGGTACGCATTTTTTTGCTTAAGGATGAGGTTACAGTAACGCTCGACACATCGGGGGATTCTCTGCATAAGCGCGGTTACCGCACGATGACGAGCAAGGCGCCGCTTTCCGAGACGCTTGCCGCTGCGCTTCTTTTGCTGACGCCGTGGAAGCCCGACCGGATCCTGGTAGACCCTTTCTGCGGGAGCGGAACATTTCCGATTGAGGCGGCAATGCTTGCGGCAGGGATTGCTCCTGGTATGAATCGGGAATTTACCGCGGAGCAGTGGACAAACCTGATCGACCGCAGCCTATGGTATGATTCCGTAAAGGAGGCGGAGGAGCTGATACATACGGATGTACAGACGGATATTCAGGGGTATGATATTGACGGGGATGTGATTAAGGCAGCGCGTGAAAATGCAAAGCGGGCGGGGGTGGAGCATTTGATCCATTTTCAGCAGCGGCAGGTAGCTGACCTGCATCATTCCAAGAAGTACGGGTTTATCATTACGAATCCGCCGTATGGAGAGCGACTGGAGGAGAAGGAGAGTCTTCCGAAGCTTTATGAGGAGATCGGCGCTGCGTACAGAGGACTGGATGCGTGGTCGATGTATCTGATCACAAGCTATGCCGATGCGGAGCGTTATATTGGAAGAAAAGCGGACAAGAACCGCAAGATTTATAATGGCATGTTAAAAACTTATTTTTACCAGTTTATGGGGCAAAAGCCGCCAAGACGCAAAGGGGACGGGCGGCATACCGCGGAGGGATAAATGAGGGATTCAAAGCAGTATTTACTTTTTGCGATACTTGCAGTCACGGCGATTTTTGTCAGGTTTAATCTGCTTAGCACAGGGCGTGGGGAGACGGGGAGCTTTCGCGGCGCACAGCTTGAGCCGGAGGTATGGAATCCGCTGATCGCGTCCAGTGTCAACGATAATCTATTGTCGGTTGTGATCGACAATAAGGAGTACACAAATGAGGAGTATTCCTTTTATATGGATGATAATTTGAATATCATGCTTCCGGTCAGTATTTTGCAGCCTGCATTTAACTGCAGCGCGCATATTTATGAGGAGGACCGTCTGCTTGTGGAAAAGCATACGAGTGAGATTACGTTTCCGCTGGATGCAAAACTGGCAGACGTCAATGGGAAGGCGCAGGAGGTTGTGTCGCCCCTTATAAAAGGTGACGATGATTATTATATCAGCTTAAACGATCTGTCGAATTATCTGGGATATTCTTATACATGGAACATACAGGAAAATCTTGCGTCGGCGATCGACACCTCTGAGTCGGCACCAATCCCGGCGAAGTATGATCTGAGGGATCGGGGCAGGGTTACGGAGGTACGCGATCAAGGCTCTTATGGGACCTGCTGGGCATTTGCATCGCTTGGCGCGCTGGAATCCTCTCTCCTGCCGGAGGAAAGCTCTTATTATTCTGCGGATCATATGACGTTGAGCAATGGCTTTAATCTGACGCAGGAGGAGGGTGGAGAGTATACCATGAGCATGGCGTATCTGGCGTCGTGGAAGGGACCTGTCTATGAGGAGGATGATCCGTATGGAGACGGAAAGACGGATGAAACGCTTGCCGCGGTTAAGCATGTGCAGGAGATACAGATTATTGACGGAAAGGATTATGAGAAGATAAAAGAAGCTGTCTTTCAATACGGCGGTGTGCAGACCTCTATCTATAACGGATTGCGCAGTTCTCAGGCGAAATCGCCGTATTATAACCGGCAAACAGACGCTTATTGCTATATCGGGACGGAAAAACCGAATCATGATGTGGTGATCATCGGGTGGGATGATAATTATCCTAAGGAAAATTTTTCTGTCGATCTTGAGGGCGACGGGGCGTTTATCTGTCAAAACAGTTGGGGAAAGGAATTTGGAAAGGACGGAGTGTTTTATATCTCCTATTATGATACCAATATCGGAACGCATAACGTTGTGTATACTGGTGTGGAGGAGACGGATAATTACGATCATATTTATCAGAGTGATCTGTGCGGCTGGGTCGGGCAGATTGGCTACAATAAGGACAGTATGTATGGTGCAAACGTCTACACCGCAGAGCAGGCGGAGGAAATTGTGGCGGCAAGCTTTTATGCGACAGGTAAAGACACGCAGTATGAGCTTTATGTGGTGAAAAATTTTGAGGATGAGGAGTCTTTCTCGGAGGCGATACCCGTGGCATCGGGAACACTCAGCAATGCCGGATATTATACGATTGATTTTAATGAGGCGATTCCGGTGGAAGCCGGCGAGCGCTATGCGGTGATGCTGCACATTATTACGCCTAATTCCGCGCGCCCGATGGCGATTGAATATGCGGCGGATCGGGCGACACAGAGAGTTGTGCTGGATGACGGAGAAAGCTACATCAGTGCGAACGGCGTTAATTGGAAAAATGCCAATGAGGTGGAGGAATGCAATCTTTGTATCAAGGCGTTTAGTAACGAACGATAAGAGGAATCAGAGACATGGAAGAAAAAGTATGGAAGCTGTCTGTGTTTTTTCTGACGGTGCTGGCAGCCCTTGCAGTTCTGGCGCTGCCGTACCTTCCGGCGATCCATACTATGGATGTGGAGTTTAGGGAAGCCCGTCTGGCACAGAAGAATTATGAGGAAAACCTTTTCCAGATGAAGCATATGGCGATGCAGAACGGAGGAGGTGTGGGTACAAAAAACGGAAAGATCACTATTCGGCTCCCGGAGGGGGTGGACGGTTCAAGCGTGCAGGTTACAAATGATTATGTGAAGCAGACGATAAAGATCATAATGCCGCAAACAGACGAGGCATATTTTGACAGCGCTCCGGTTTCGGGCAGCAGCAGCTATATTGATATGATCTCCTGCTACAGACAGGGAGAGGAGGGAATGATCGAAATTGTCACAGACCGGGTGTATGAGCTGGATACGACATATGATGAAGATTATTATTATTTTAATTTTTTGACACCGCATGAGGTTTATGATAAGGTTGTCGTAATTGATGCGGGACACGGAGGGAGAGATCCCGGAACGATCAGGCAGGGGCTTAATGAGAAGGATGTGAATCTGGCGATTGCCTTACAGCTAAAGTCGATATTTGAGGAGAACGATGACAAGATTGGCGTGTATTATACGCGAATGGATGACAGCAATCCGAGCTATGAACAGAGAGTGCAGCTTGCTAATGAGGCGGACGCAGATCTGTTTATCAGCATACATAATAATTCCCTGCAGGGCAGACGGGTGTCGTCGACCAAAGGAACACAGGTGATGTATTCAGAGACCTCAGGACTGAGTGAGCAGTTTGCACAGATATGTCTGGAGGAGATGACAAAGGTGCTTGGAAGTGATGACCGTGGGCTTGTGGAGGGAAACAGTATTTATATTATCCGAAACAGTGAAGTACCGGCAGCCCTGATCGAGGTAGGTTTTATGACGAATCCGGAGGAGCTTGCATTACTGGGAACGGAGACATATCAAAGACAGGCGGCAGAGGGAATTTATCGTTCTGTTTTTCGGGCGTTTGAGGAAGGCTATTAGGGAGGAAAGCTTTGATGAGGAGAATTGTTTTTGCAACAGGAAATGAAGGAAAGCTGCGTGAGATCAAAAATATCATGGCAGACCTGCCGGTGGAGGTTGTTTCCATGAAGGAGGCAGGAATTGAAGCAGAGATAGAAGAAACGGGAGAAACATTTGAGGAAAATGCAAAGATTAAAGCACAGGCAGTAGCCGCTTACACGGATGATATTGTGCTGGCAGACGATTCCGGGCTGGAGATAGATTATCTGAATAAGGAGCCGGGAGTATATTCTGCCCGCTATCTCGGTGAGAATACTTCTTATGAGATCAAGAACCAGACGATTCTTGACCGTCTTGCCGGCGTTCAAAAAGAGAAGCGGACAGCACGCTTTGTCTGCGCGATTGCAGCAGTTCTTCCGAGTAAGGAAACGCTGGTTACACGGGAGACGATTGAGGGCTATATTGGAGAGAAGCCGGCAGGAGAAAATGGCTTTGGATATGATCCGATTTTTTATGTGGAGGAATATCAATGCTCTACGGCGGAGCTCTCCGAGGAGCAGAAGAATGCGATCAGCCATCGAGGAAAGGCGCTTCGGGCGATGAAGAAATTGCTGCGCGAGTATGGCGCATAGCTGTGGGAGGAACAAATGAGGATACTGATTGTAAGTGATACGCATAGGAGACATGGTTATCTCATGGAGGCTTTGGAGCGTGTGCAGCCGATCGACCTTTTGATCCATCTGGGAGATGCAGAGGGCGAGGAGGAAGAAATTGCATTGCTGGCGGAGTGTCCGGTAGAGATTGTTTTGGGAAACAATGACTTTTTTTCCGATCTGCCGCGTGAGAAGGCGGTGCAGCTTGGAAGATACCGTGTGCTGCTGACACATGGTCATTATTATGGTGTGAATATGGGACTTTCCATGATCCGAAAGGAGGCGGCTGCAGGAAATTATGACATAGTGATGTTCGGACATACGCACAGACCGGTCATTGCCGAGGAAAACGGGATAATTGCGCTTAATCCGGGAAGTATTTCTTATCCGAGGCAGGAGGGGAGAAGCCCGTCTTGTATTCTTATGGAAATTGATCAAAAGGGCGAGGCTCAGTTTGAGATCATGTATTTTTAGGTATGCGCAGTTGGCGAAGATGGTTTATAAAATTGTAAAAAATAAAAAAAGGTGTTGACTTTTTAAAGGTTGTCCTATATAATAATTTTTGCGTCACGGAGAGGACAGGAAAGACCACCGGACAGTTAGTATTATAAACCTTCGGGGTGTGGCTCAGCTTGGCTAGAGCGCCTGGTTTGGGACCAGGAGGTCGC
>JAHZFL010000036.1 GCA_019421345.1 Roseburia sp.
GGTACTGCGGGATTTTTCCACGGTCAGTGTAACAAATGTTTGACAAACCTACAAAGTTGTTTCTTCGGCACGGCTCTTTTAATTGGGAAGCGTCAATTTTTGTCCGGCATAAATTTCATCCGCGTTTTCAATCCCGTTTGCCGCGCAAAGCTGGTCCATCATTGCAGTCGTCTGGTAAACCTTCCTGCAGATACCGACAAGGCTGTCCCCCTTTTGCACGATATAGTAGCCTTGATTCAGATATGCCTGTGCCTCTGTCACAGGCGGGGCTGCTGTCTGCCCTTGTGTATCTCCGGTGTTTTGCGGATTTTCTGCCGTATTCCCTGCCGGCGGAACCTCCGATAGATTTTGCGCAGGAGGCTGTGCTCCGTCTGCCGGCGGTGCCGGTTCTGCCGGAGGTACCGCAACCGGAGGTGTCTGTCCCTCTGCCGGAGCCGTTCCGTCTGTGGCTGCCGTCACGGTTTGGTCTGTAGGAGGATTTTGCACGACGGGTTCTTCCTGCTTGTGCACATTCCCTGCCACCTCCTCAACCGCAACATCCGCCTCCTTTTCCTCCGTCTGTGTTTCCGCGGGCGGCGTCTGATGCATTTGTGCCAACGTCGCCTCCATTGACCTCATTTTTTCTCCATTCAAATATGCCGTGATGCCAAGCGTACACACAACCGCCGCCAATACTGCCGTTGAAGCATAAGACGGCGTACGCTTTTGCTGCTTCTCTGCCAGATGATTACGGTACGCCCCCGTGCGCTGTCTAAGCGTTTCCTCAATTTTTTGCCTTCCGGATGCAAATTCCTTCGCTTCGTTCTCCCCCCTCTGCGCACTGTCCAAATCCCCGCTTTCTTCTGCCGCTCTCCAGTCCCATCGCGTCTCCCTCTCCTCCTTAAGCTCCGGCACGACGCTGTTTTCTTTCTTCCGGGCGGCATTCACACCCCTTTTATCATAGTAAACATAAAAGCCTTCCCTACGATATAAATGCCCGCTTCTGTTTCCGTAAAATGCCTCCTCGCGTTCCAGACTATCCATCAAAAATAAAATCTGATGTGCTCCGCCAAAATGGCTCTGATGCAACTGTTCGAGACGCAATGTCATATTCGGAAGCTGCCCCTTAATGTCCATCGCCCAGCCAACAATCACCATACTGTCGTATTCCTGCCGAAGCTGTCTGTATATGTAAGCCCATGTCTCGTCGTTCCAAATCGGCAGCTCTCCCTCAAAAGCGATCTCCTCCAGTAAAATAGCAGCCTCCACAAATACACAGTCCCGCCCACTGTAATTTTCAAATCTTCCAAGCAATACATAGGCGCTTTTTTCCTGTATATTGCTGTATGGATGCAGAAATTGATATACTGCGTTCTCCACATAAATTCGCTCTCCAATATCCGGTTTTCCCATCTGCTTGATATCTTTAGGCAAACTGCGCCTTTCTGTCGTACCACTGTTTTCTTCTCGAATGATTTCTATCATGCCGCCTCGTTCTCCTCTCCTGATACCGCAAAGATACGGATCTGCTTTTCTGTGCAATGTTAGCACAGCTTATCCAAATATTTTGGTGTATTGTGGCAGAATCCAAAAAAATTTTTCGACAAAAAGGACATAGCACGCAAACTGCATACTATGTCCCTTTCACAGTAGTTTTCTTAATTTATGCTTCTTTTACAAAGCGCTTGACCGCCTCATAAATTCCCCGTGCGTCAAGTCCGTATTTTTCAATCAGCTCAAGCGCCGGTCCTGATTCGCCAAATCTATCGTTCATTCCAAGCTTTTGTACTCTTGTCGGCGCTTTTGCCGCCAGCACATCGCAGACTGCACTTCCAAGACCGCCGATCACGGAATGCTCCTCCACCGTTACAACTCTGCCTGTTTTTTGTGCGGATGCGATAATCAGTTCCTCATCCAACGGCTTGATCGTGTGAATGTTAATGATCTCTGCATCTATGCCGTCCGCCGCAAGCAGCTTTTCCGCCTCACGCGCCTCATTGACACAAAGCCCTGTCGCAATTACGGAAACATCCCTGCCTTCTTTTAGGACAATTCCCTTGCCCAATGTAAACCGGTAAGACGATTCATCATTAAAGACCGGAACAGCCAGTCTTCCAAAGCGCAGATATACCGGACCGACATGCTCATATGCCGCCAAAACTGCTGCCCTTGCCTCCACGTCATCTGCCGGATTGATCACGACCATCCCCGGAATCACACGCATAAGCGCAATATCCTCCAGACACTGGTGAGTCGCCCCGTCCTCTCCGACGGAAATCCCCGCATGCGTCGCGCCGATCTTGACGTTTAAGTGCGGATACCCGACTGAATTACGCACCTGCTCAAAGTTACGTCCCGCCGCAAACATCGCAAAGGAGCTGATAAACGGTACTTTACCACAGGTTGCAAGTCCCGCCGCGATTCCTGTCATGTTCGCCTCTGCAATTCCAACGTCCCAATGACGCTCAGGAAATTCCTTCTGGAACATTACTGTTTTTGTCGCTCCTGCCAGATCGGCATCTAATACGATCACATCCTCATGTTTCCTGCCAAGCTCCACCAATGCCTTACCGTAGCTGTCTCTGGTTGCGATTTTTGGCGCAACCGCATTCCCCTTTATTTCTGACATAACGCTGCACCTGCCCTTTCTAATTCTTCCATCGCAATCGCATACTCGGCGTCATTCGGCGCCTTTCCATGCCAGTCGACCGCATTCTCCATATAGGAAACGCCTTTTCCCTTTAATGTCTTTGCGATAATAGCAGTTGGTCTGCCTTTTGTCTGTCTCGCCTCACAAAATGCGCCGCGGATCTGGTCAAAATCATTTCCATCAATATTAATTACATGGAAATTAAACGCCTCAAACTTCCGATCGATCGGATACGGGGAGCATACCTCGTCCACCGCGCCGTCAATCTGCAGATTATTATTATCTACGATCACCACCAGATTATCAAGCTTACGGAAGCCTGCCCACATCGCAGCCTCCCAGATCTGCCCCTCCTGGATCTCTCCGTCTCCGCAAAGCGCATAGACGCGGTAATCTTTTTTATCAAGCTTGCCCGCCGCCGCCATACCGACTGCCGCAGAAAGCCCCTGCCCCAAAGATCCGCTCGACATATCAACGCCCGGAATATGCTTCATATCGGGATGTCCCTGCAAATAGGAGCCAGTGTGCCGGAACGTCACAAGATCCTCCTTCGGAAAAAATCCGCGCTCCGCAAGCGCCGCATACAGTCCCGGAGCAGTATGCCCTTTTGACAGCACAAAACGGTCGCGGTCTGCCAGCCTTGGATTTACCGGATCGATATGCAGTTCCTCAAAATACAAATAAGTAAAAATATCTGCGGCGGAGAGTGAACCGCCAGGATGTCCTGCCTTCGCGCTATGAACCGCAGTTATGATACTCTTGCGAATTTCATTTGCTGTTTTTTGGAGTTCCAGATTCGTCATATTTTATTCCTTTCTCTGCTGTATCCAGCCTTTTCCCTTGCGATCGCGTTTATCGCAAAGCCGCTCCGTCTTTTCTATAATTCTGTCCTGCCTTCTAAGGCACGTAGAAGTGTGACCTCATCAATATATTCCAAATCGCCGCCCACCGGCACGCCGCTGGCAATCCTTGTTACCTTGATCCCTGTCGGCTTGATCAGCTTACTGATATACATCGCCGTCGTCTCTCCCTCAAGACTTGAGTTCGTCGCAATGATCACCTCGTCAACCTCCTGCTGAAGCCGCTGCATCAGCTCCTTGAGACGAATGTCTCCCGGACCGATCCCAAGCATCGGGGAGATCGCGCCGTGGAGCACATGGTAAACGCCGTCATATTTCTGTGTCTTTTCATATGCCGCAAGGTCTCTTGTATTTTCCACGACCATGATAACCTTGTGATTGCGCGCTCCGTCCCGGCAAATCGGACAGAGCTCCTCATCCGTCAGGGTAAAACACTCCTTGCAGTAACGCACATTCTCTTTTGCGTCTATGATCGCCGACGCAAGGCCCTTTACCTGCTCCTGCGGCATATTCAGGATATGAAATGCCAAACGCTGTGCAGATTTGCTTCCAATTCCCGGAAGTGTCGACAGCTCCTGTATCAATCTGCTGATCTGTCTGCTGTAGTAATCCATACGCCTCCTCCGCTTAGAACGGAAGCCCTCCTAAACCGCCCATTCCGCCGGTAATCTTAGACATTGAATTTGCAGAAAATTCATCCAGCTCACGATATGCCTCATTGGCGGCTGCCATGATCAGATCCTCCAGCATCTCTACGTCGTCCGGGTCTACAACCTCTGGTGAAATTTTGACTTTTACTATCTCATGCTTGCCGGATACTGTAATCTCTACCGCGCCGCCTCCGGCTGCGGCAGTTACCTCCTTCTCCTCAAGCTCCTTTTGCGCTTCTTCCATCTGGCGCTGCATTTTCTGCGCCTGCTTCATAAGATTATTCATATTTCCCGGCATACCGCCCGGAAAACCGCCTCTTTTTGCCATCGCTTCCTTCCTCCTAAAACTCTGCTGTCGTACCTGTCGATTGTAACGGATATTTTGCGTTCCGTCAATCCCACATCAGAAGTCCTCCTCCTCAATTTCAAATTGGATCAAAGCCCCAAGATCAGGATAAATCTCACTGCCCGGCTGCCCGCTCTCATTTAATTGGAATTGAATCTCCATTTCTTTTCCAATGCGCTCCGCTACCGCTTCTTTTAATTCTGCCTGACACCCCGAACGGTTTGACTCAAGATAAGTATATGCGTTGGGATCGTCAAATACCAACAGAAGCGATCCGTTTGTGCCAAGCGAGCGGACTGCTTTCTTTAAATAGGTTCTTGTCGCTCCGCTAAGCTGCGAAATAATACCGCTCCAACCTGCGATCACCTGCCTGACGTCCTCCGGTACCGCTTTGGGAAGCTCTGCCTTCACCGCCGGCTGCCCGGCGCCCGACGCTTTGCTCCCTATGTCTGCCGCGTTCTGCGCTGTCACGACCACACCGCTTTCAAGCTTTTTTTCCAGGCTGTTTATCCGGTCGACCAGCGAAGCGTAGTCCTTTTCCATTTCCGGTCTGCACAATTTTATGACTGCAATTTCTATTAAGATTCGTTTCTGCGCCGCATATTTTATCTGGCTGCCGAGCTCTGAAAAGATACGGATATAACGCATGAGTGTTCCAGCATCGATCAACTGTGCCTCCTCTTTTAAAAGTGCCAGATTTTCCGCCGAAATATCAAGCGCCTCCTCCATATCGTCCGCGCTCTGCACCAGCATGAGATTTCGCAGATACCATGTAAAATCTGTGACAAACTGCCCCAGCTCTCTGCCCTCGATCACAATTTCTTCAAGCATTTTAATCGCCTGTGTGACATTTTTTTCAAGAATCTGTCGGAGCATCCGGCTAAACACCTCCGTGTCGATCGCCCCAAGGGCTTTTAGCACTTTATCGTAGGTAAGCTTTTGTCCCAGATAAAACGCAATGCACTGATCCATCAGACTGAGCGCGTCGCGCATAGAACCGTCTCCCGCCTTTGCAATATAGCGTACCGCCTTTTCCTCCGCCTCAATCTTCTCCTCTCCAAGCAGCTCCTGCAGACGATCGGAAATCGTGTCAATGGAGATGCGCCGGAAATCATATCTCTGACATCTCGATAAAATCGTGATCGGTATTTTATGCGCCTCCGTAGTCGCCAAAATAAAAATAACGTAGGACGGAGGCTCCTCAAGCGTTTTCAGTAAGGCGTTGAATGCTCCGATTGAAAGCATATGTACCTCGTCAATGATATAAACCTTGTATCTCCCCTCAGTCGGACGGTACTCTACCTCCTCACGGATCTGCCGGATATTATCGACTCCGTTGTTGGATGCAGCATCAATTTCTATGACATTCATGGAGTTTCCCGCCGCGATTGCCTGACAGGCTGCACACTCCCCGCAGGGACTGCCGTCCACGGGGCGTTCGCAGTTGACCGCTTTTGCAAAAATCTTTGCGATCGTCGTCTTTCCCGTTCCTCTTGTTCCGCAAAAGAGGTAAGCATGTCCGATGCGCTCTGCCTTTATCTGGTTCTTCAATGTTGTAACAATATGCTCCTGCCCTTTTACATCCGAAAACTCCTGTGGACGGAACTTCCTGTATAATGCCGTATATGACATGCTTCTTTCCTCTCTATTTCCCGCAGCCGCCTTAATCGCCGAAGCTGATTCCAATGCGCTTTGCTTCCTTGATCATCTGGCTGTCGGGGTCTACCATTTTAAGCTTTCCCGCTACCTCTCCCAGCGGTATTCGTTTTGTCTTTCCGTTGACCATTCCAATCATATAGCCGTAGTCCTCATCCATAATTGCCTTCGCAGCCGCCGAACCAAGTCTCGTGCAGAGCACTCTGTCATACGGACAAGGGCTGCCGCCTCGCTGTGTATGTCCGGGCACTGTTACGCGAACCTCAACGCCCGTCTGCTCGGAAAGCTTTGCCGCAATCTCATAGGAGACAGAGGGATACTTGCGCTTCGCCACCTTTTCTTTATATTCCTTCTTGGAAAGCGCCGCGTCCTCTTTGGAGATCGCGCCCTCCGCAACCGCGAGTATCGTAAATCCTTTTCCCGCCTGCGTGCGCTTGTCGATCGCTTCGGCTACCTTTTTAATGTCATAAGGAATCTCAGGCAGCAAAATAATATCAGCGCCTCCCGCAATTCCTGCATATAATGTCAGCCAGCCAACCTTATGCCCCATAACCTCTACGATAAACACACGGTTGTGAGAAGCTGCCGTCGTATGAATACAGTCGATGGCATCCGTGGCGATATTGATCGCGCTTTGAAAACCAAATGTGACATCTGTTCCGTAAATATCATTATCAATCGTTTTGGGAAGATGAATGATGTTAAGCCCCTCCTCCCTCAAAAGATTTGCCGTCTTTTGTGTTCCGTTGCCTCCGAGGATCACAAGACAGTCAAGCTTTAGCTTGTAATAGGTCTGCTTCATCGCCTCCACCTTATCCAGCCCCTTCTCGTCCGGCATGCGCATCTGTTTAAACGGCTGTCTCGACGAGCCTAAGATCGTGCCGCCCTTTGTGAGAATGCCCGAAAAATCTGCCGACGTCAACAGCCTGTAATCGCTGTAGATCAATCCCTTATAGCCGTTTAAAAACCCGTAGACCTCCAGCTCGTCTACATTTTTGCTCAATCCCTTTACCACACCGCGCATCGCTGCATTTAATGCCTGACAATCTCCGCCGCTTGTCAATAATCCGATTCGTTTCATCTGCATTTCCTCCTATTGTTTCTGTCCCTATTTTAAAATTTTACTCTTTTCAACGTCTTTTTTCAATATAGTATGGCTGTTTTTAGAACATAGTATGAAAAATATGTTTCTTGTTTTTCTTTGCTTGCAAATTACAAAAACTGTGTTATAATAGGATAGTATTTCCTGACAGTCCATATCGCTGTTAAGAATCCGGAGACGTATCGAAGCGGTCATAACGGGGCGCACTCGAAATGCGTTGGCCCTCCGGGGCACGCGGGTTCGAATCCCGCCGTCTCCGCTGCATGAAAATCGCCGAAAATCAATGATTTTCGGCGATTATTTTTTGTCATGAATTTGTCACATAAAAACGTAATTTTTGAGTTTTAAACGCATTTTTTGTCATGAATGAAGCTTCCGGGCGCTGTCTGCTGCTTTCTTTCACAAGGGCTTCGCATCCGCTGCACAGCATTTTTACTTTACATACAGAAAAAGCGGATGTTGACCATACAAACGATCCCACATCCGCTTTTCTTTCCTATCCATTTACCGAATTTTTTCTGTCTCTGTCACATACTCCAAGCCTAATGTCTGATAATAAACGTGAAACCCGCGTCTCTTTGCTTCTATATACTCTGCGTTCACCAACAATTTTATGAACTTTTGTATTTCTCTGCGTTCAAGATTCGTCATGTATTCCACATTTACTGCTTCCAGCAGCTCATTCACTGCCATCGCCCTGTTCCTGCTCCACAAAACATTTAAAATTTGATTTGCCGTGCGCGGGAGATTGTCTAAAAACACCTCATCCTTCACTTATCTTTCGTCCTCTGCCTTATCCATAATCATTTTACATTTGTCATAATCAAATTTTAAAGTGCAAAGCGTATTCTGGCAACATATTCTGCCCTATGCGGGCACAGAATTTTATTCTGTCTTAGATTCAAAGATTTTTCTGTGCAAAATAATTAATTTCGGTAATGCCTTGTGCAAAAGCTGGTAAGATTCAAGTTAATAACCGCCAGTTGAACTCAACATCATAACTAATAAAGACTTTGAAGTTCTGCTCCAACTATTCAAACTCCCTGTGAGTATAACATAATTATTAAATATTTAATTATTTTTTATGGATTTTTATATTCATAATATCCAAATTTCACGCCTTATTCATAGTTTCCGAACAAACAGGTATCATACGGGTATCACAAATTTTCTTCATTCGCAGCCTCATTTTCTACCACTTCTATAAATTGCTTTTTTAGTTCCGGCTCATTTTTTATCATTTCTTTTCTCTTTTTAAGAAGCCGAACACTCTTTTGGCCTATATAAAATATTCCTGCCCCTGTCACCAATAATGGTAGAGCTGCTTTTGCAACTGCTGTTGCACCAATTTTTCTATAAAGTATATCTAAATCTCCTCCTACATTCTGCAAATCTATCCTCACTTTATTATAATCTCCCAGATTTTCAATGCGACTGCTCATTCAATACATCCTACTTTCAAAATAAAGTCACTCTTTTCCTTAACTGCCATTTTCTACATGGTGCTAGCACCATGTAATTATTCAACACGGAAATGAGAATCACTCCCGTTACGCAACAAAAACCGTATTTGAACGATATTGGTATAAAGTATTACCAACACCATTTTTGCCATTTCAAAACCTTATAAAATAAGCGTTCCAGACGCTCTAAAGCATAACAGTAGACTATACGCAATTTGGTTGAAAAACGCTGGGACAGGCATTACCTGCCCCTATGCTTCTCTTTCTTTTTCTGCTGTTTCAGTTCAAACTGTCGCTTTTTCTCTGATTCCCGTTGTTCCCGGCTCACAGTCTTACGTTCAGTTTTTAACTGCTCCTGCTGTAATCTCAAAGCCTGTTGCGACTTCGTTCCTATCCCGGTGTTCTGTACCTGTTTCCGCACGTCCCTCTGTACCCGTTTCGGATTACGCCCAGCTTCCTTTACATCAGTTGCCACAGCCGGACTAAATTTCAGTCGATAGTAATTTTTCATAACAAATTCATATATCTCGTAGTCTTTCGGTTTCGCTCCAAACGTAACCTTACATACAGATAGCTTTCCCTCCGATATACGTTCAAAAACACCTATCCAGAATGGTTCCTCAAAAAATACTGTCAATCTGCCCG
>JAHZFL010000037.1 GCA_019421345.1 Roseburia sp.
CCTCAAAACCCTTGAAAATAAAGGCTTTGAAGCTCTGCTCCAACTATTCAAACTCCCTATAATTATAACATATTTATTAAATATATGATTGCTTTTTGCGGCTTTTCATATTCATAATATCCAAATTTCACGCCTTATTCATAGTTTTCAAACAAACAGGTATCATACGGGTATCATGAGTTTATAATAATCTCTATTTTTCTTTTGATAATGGTTTACTGATAAATAGCCAAAATTTCAATCGTTCTATAGTCTCTATCGGCATAAATCTCATATAAGCCATCTGTCCTCCCACCAATACTTCTTCTCATGGCTCGATTTAATGTCATAAAATCTTTCAAGGGATCATAAAAAGCTTTCTTCGCATTTACCATATTGCCAGAAGTAATTCTTGCAATAATAGTAACTTCTAATTCCTCATATTCTTCCATATCTTCATATTTTACCAACATATTATTAGATATCAGTTTAGAACACATCAACTGTTCACCAAAATCAATTAAAACCGGAATTTTGGTATCAGATGTTTCAAGAAATACTTGTAACGCAACCTGCTCTGATTGATCCATATTATCTTTGACCAGCGACGCAATCAACATAGGTTTAAACTTATCTATGGTTTGAGTCAAATCAAATTCTTCTGGCACTTTAATATAACCATCAAATTTAATTATAACTCCTCTACTCATAGTCATAAGATCAAAATCCGATGATTGAGTGAAATCAAAATAATCATCTCTTCCGCTCAAGAGTTTTTCAAATTCATCACAATTATATAGTAGACTTTCTTGAACTTTTGCTTTATATGTTTTACTCGCTTTTGCATCAGCACCAAAAGCCTTTAAATCAACTTGTATACCTTTATCATTCGACACCTCATACTCCTCAACCTCCAAATTTCTTTGACCTTTTATCACAGACCTATACTCATCAATTTTTTTCTTGTCATAATAGACAACATTCCCAAACATAACTCTTCTCCTTTGTTCAAAAAACACACATGGTGCTAGCACCATGTAATTATATTCAACAACAAAATACTAATCACTACCTTTACATACATAGCCAAAGCTGGATTAAAACGATATGAATATTTTTTACTCTTATTGCTTAAACGGTTGTGAAAATATCTTCCCGCCCTCTTCAACCAATTCTTCTGCATGGTCAGACACAAACTCGGCTACTTTATGCCATTCGTTCTTAAATCGAAAAAACAATTCTCCATTTATATATTTTGTTGGACAAGTATATGTCCTACCACCATTTGTAATCTGACACCACTTTAAAATTTTGTTTATGCCAAGTACTAACATTTTACTCCCTCCCCACATCATTTGAAAACAAACCAAAGATTACACAATCACTCCCGTTACACAACAAAAACCGGATTTGAATGATATAGGTATAAAGGTATCACCAACGCCATTTTTGCACTTCCAAACCCTTGTAAAATAATCGTTTCAAACACTCTAAAGCGTAATAATAGCCCATAGCAATCTAATTGAGAAAAGCCGGAGCAGGAATTACCTGCCCCTATGCTTTTCTTTCCTTTTCTGCTGTTTCAGTTCAAACTGCCGCTGTTTTTCTGCTTCCCGTTGTTCCCGGCTCACAGTCTTGCGTTCAGTTTTTAGCTGCTCCTGCTGCAATTTCAAAGCCTGCTGCGATTTTGTGCCTATGCCGGTATTCTGTACCTGTTTTCGCACTTCTCGCTGTACCCGCTTCGGATTGCGACCAGCTTCCTTTACATCAGTTGCCACAGTCGGACTAAATTTCAGCCGATAGTAATTTTTCAGAACAAATTCATATATCTCGTAATCTTTCGGTTCCGCTCCAAACGTAACCTTACATACAGATAGCTTTCCCTCCGATATGCGTTCAAAAACACCTATCCAGAATGGTTCCTCAAAAAATACTGTCAATCTGCCCGATACTTTGTCCATGACAATTCCTCCTTAAATGATTGTACTGAACAAAGAACGGACGACCCAAGGAGGGAGGGCTACTTACACCAAAGCGGTGCGGCCGGACTACCTACCGGCTCTATAAGAGATGTTATCCCTTACGTTGTGTTTTTATCTCTGCTCTTTGATTTTAGCACACTATCGGCAAATTTACCACAAGAAATAAGGAGCACAGCCGCCGCCATGCCCCAAATTTCTACCGTTCCAACGCTCTCTCAATTTTCTGCTTTTGTCCTCTCAAATCATTCTGTTTCTCATACAGACTGTCACGTTCTTTACAAAGTGCTTTCATGCGTTCCAACTGCGCCCGCACTCCCTCCCGGCAATCCGGCTCTATCCGCTTATATTCCCCGGTCAGACTTCGTATCTCATTATTGTTTGATTTTATCTGCTCCGATACACATATCCAGTCAATTAGATTGCGTACTTCCGTATCCATATCATACAAATCTGTCTCCGAAAGGATTTTCGCACATAGCCGAACCATAACTTTTTTCTCCATATCCGTCACTGTATCACTCCCCTTATCTACTTATTTCAAATGCACGTTTCGGACGCTTATTTGCCTTTTCCGCCCGTTCCAGAGCCTTTGACTGTTCTACTATCGACTGTACCTGTTCTCTGCCAAAATAACGCTCCAAACGCCCCAAATCCACCGCTTTCTCCTGTAATCGTTCTATGGTGCTGCTCTGCTCCATGACCTTATTTGTCAGGCGGCTGATCTGCTGCTCCTGCCGGATAATTCTCGCTTTCTGTTTCTTCTCCTGTTCCGCAAGCTGGACACATTTAATCGTCAGCGCCTTTATCGCCTCTTTCAGCTTCTCCACAAGCGGCATAGCCTTTTTATCCTTATAAGCCTTTGCAGACATCAACGCTCCCGGCTCCGGCAACTGCCACTTCTCGTCCTCGTCATAGGCGTGTATGTTCCGTTCCATGACCGCCTTAGACTGAGCCATTTTCTCAATCTCCTGTTGTAGTTTTTTCTGTTGCTTCTCTAATTTCTCATTGTCAGATAACAGTTTTTCCTTATCCTCCGCCAGCGTTGCCGCCTGCTCCTTCAGCAAATTACTTGTTTCCGAAAGTTCCGATACTTCCTGCTGGATTGCTGCGCCCTCCTGTCGTATCTGCTCCGTTTCCTGTTCTGCTTTCCTCTGCTGAATCTGAATATCTGATAATCGTTCTTTTCCGTCAGAAATAGATTGCTCCAGTTTCGCAACTTCCTTTGCCCGCTCCTTTTTCTCAAAATCCAGAACAGACAAATGCTTTTCATGTATGCCTTTCTTCTCCCACTCAATCCCATGTTCCAGCATGACAGCGGCGAGTTGTTCTTTCTCATAAGCCACCCACTGATTTAATTCCGTTTCCCGTCTTGTACCGCCTTTGAATCCAAGAGCAGATAACGCCTGTTTCAATGATACTCTTGTATCAAGCCCCCGCTTGCTTCCGGTTATATACGGTACAAAATCTATATGCAAGTGGGGCGTTGCTTCGTCCATGTGAAGATAGGCGCTAAATACCTTCAATGTAGGATTTCTCCGCTGGAAGTCCTGCATATATTTATCCAGCACTTTGGCGGCAAGCTGTCCGTTTTCCGTTTTCGCTCCCATGTTGTCCTTATCCCCAATTTGCAGGATAATCTCATGGAATGGCTTCTCCTGCTTGCCGGAACAGATTTTCTCATAATAATCGTCAATCCGGCGGTCACTTCTGGCCTGCTTCGCATTGTACCGGGCGAGTGCTTCATCAAATAATTCGTGATATACGTCTTTAGCATTTTCGTTGCAGTATTCCACGTTCAGACAGCTTCGCTCCGGGTCAGTATTCTTCGCATGGAATTTTCTGCTGTTATGGTTGACAGAGCCTTTCCCTGTCATAAAGCTAATCGTTCGCTTCAATCAATTTCCTTTCTACCTGTTAGGGTAATCAGCGCCGGATACGACGCATAGGCTTTGTTACTTTCGCCGAAAGTAACGCAAAAGCACTTTTGACAGGCTCCGCTCTATCAAAAGCTGCCTTTGCGCTCTGCCGAGGGCTTTTCCGTCCTACGGACGGAGCGGCCGTTCCCGCCGCTTTGCTTCCGCCGCCATAGCTTTTCGGATAGCTGAAAGTACGTTTTCCACTGTACATTCCTCCCACCCGCACAGCCATACCAGCGTCCGCATTTCTGCCTCAGTCAATTCTATATCTTCGAATATCTCATTGAGTGCAGCAATCCTCCGGGCTTCACTCTCGTAAAAATATTTGTTCACGTTTCTTGTTCCCCATTCCGGCTGTCGTATCATATTCGCCCTCCTTTTCAAGACCGCAACAACGCAAGGTCTATATCTTTTGCAACCTTGCAGGCACCAAGCCCGCAAATTCTATATATTCTGCATTGTTGCGCTGTTGCCTTATTCCAGTCTGATTTTATCCAGTTCCCAATACCATGAATTGTTTATCCGTTTTGCTCTGATACCCATTTCCTTTTTCGCATTTTCAAGTGTCCGTCTGGATATGCTCCGTTCTTCTGCAAAATTGAAAATCTCATTGCTCTGCATGGCATTTTTTGTTTCTGCTAATTCCCGGAGCAGACGCTTCGCCTGTTCCAGCTTATTCGCTTTCGGAGCGATACCGCCCAACACTTCATCGGCGGTAATCTCATAATCTCCGAGCCAGTGAAAACCGTCCTCCGACAACTCAAAGGCTTTCGGGTGTCCAAACGCCGCCAGATTGTTTTTTATCTGGACTACCGCCCTTATATTCGCTTCGCCCTCCACTCTACCGACCAACAGGACGCTCCTTGCCACCGCAAAGAAATCAATGGAACCCATGCCCCGATATGCCGCCTTATTTCCAGCCGCTTTGTTCATGTGCCCTACAAGTACAATGGCACATTGATATTTCTCCGCCAGAGCCGCCAGCTTCTTTGTCATATCCCTTGCTTCATTTGCCCGGTTCATATCCATACCGCCGCCGAGATACGCCTGTATCGGGTCTAAAATCAGCAGCTTCGCCTTTGTCCTTATGACCGCTTCTTCCAGACGTTCATCTATCATGGAAAGTGATTTTATTCTCTCGTCAATGACGGAAATATTTTCACAATTTGCTCCTGCCGCTTCCAGACGGGGCTTAACCGTATCTGCAAGCCCGTCCTCTGCACTCTGGTAAATCACATTCAACGGCTCCGTCAGCTTCATTTCGCTGTCCAGACCCTCGCCTTTTGACAGCTTCGCCGCTATGTTCAGCACAAGCGTTGTCTTACCGTCCCCCGGATCGCCTTGTACAATCGTCAGCTTTCCATAAGGGATAAACGGAAACCACAGCCACTCCACCTCCTGCGACTGTATCTCCGACATTTTAATCATCTGTAATTCTGTTCTCGTTTCTGCCATAATGTCCTCCGTTTTTGAAAAATTCGTTGTCACCGGAAGAAACCTCTGCTATACTTGAATTGTGATTGTTGATAACAGAGGTTTTCCAGTTATCACAGCCCTAACAGTTGTCGCTGTCGGGGCTTTTTTCTTCGCCCTGCCATAAATACCTTGCTCCGTCCAGCATCCAGAGAATTGCTTTCAGCATATTTTCATAGGTTTCCTGCAAATCCCTGATTTCTTCGGAAGTAATCCCCGGCTCTTTGCTATCAACTTGCTCTGCCAGTTTCACCAGATGCTTTTCCATTTCCTGCAACCGTTCCACAATCTGATAGACTGTTTCTTTCTTGCCTACCACACACACACGGTTATAAATGCAGGAGCGGATAAAATAATCTTTTTTCTTCATGCCGCTTGCGAAAATCTTTGCTTCAATTTCTTCCCGTTCTCTGGGAGAGATACGGAAACTGATTGTTGGATATTTGTGTGTACCGCTCATTCCTCTGCGCCCTCCTTAAATTCTTCATTCAATAATTTTGCCATTTGTGTCTGCTCTGTCGGAAACATATGAGCATAGCGATAAGTAATATCTACACTTTCATGCCCTACTCTGTTTCCGATTGATACTGCCGAGAATCCCATACTAATAAGCAGCGATACATGAGAATGCCGCAAATCATGGATTCTAATGCGTTTTACTCCCGCTTTCTCCGCTCCTCTCGTCATTTCATGGTGCAAGAAACTTTTCGTCAGATGAAAAATACGGTCAGTGGGAAGAATCCCGTACAACCTGCCGATATAATCTTTCAATTCTTCACACAAGAAATCCGGCATACTCACATTCCGTTTGCTTTTCGGTGTCTTTGGGTCTGTAATCACATCTTCGCCCTCTAACCGCTGATAGGATTTTGTTATCCGAATGACTTTGTTGTCAAAATCAATATCCTGCGATGTGAGGGCTAACAGTTCGCCTACCCGTAAGCCGCACCAGTACAATATCTGAAACGCATGATAGGAATATGGTTTGTCCTTTATCGCTTCAATGAATTTCAGATATTCTTCTTTCGTCCAGAAAAGCATTTCCTCCGCTTTCCCCTTTCCCAACGACCCCGCCTTTACAACAGGATTGCTTTTCAGTTCGTAGAACCGTACCGCATGATTAAACAATGCGCTCAATTCTGATTGCAAAGTTTTCAAATAAGTCGGAGCATAGGGCTTTCCTTTTTCATCACGATAAGAAATCTGCTCATTTTGCCACTGGATAATGTCTTTCGGACGAATATCACGCATTTTCTTGTCTTTAAAATAGGGAAGCAGCTTTGTCCGCAAAATATGCTCCTTTGTCAGCCAGGTATTGTGTTTCAGCTTCGGTTTCATGTCTCTTGTATAGGCTTTTACAAAATCCTCAAAAGTCATATCCAGCTCTGCCGCTTCTTTCATACGGAAATGCCGCTCCCACTCTGTTGCTTCCCGTTTGGTCTTAAACCCTCTCTTGACTTTCCGGCAGTTCTTACCAGTCCAGTCGTAATAATGAAAAGATACATACCATGTTCCACGCTGTTCGTCTTTGTACGCCGCCATATTCTCACTCCTTTCAATTCGCCTGCGCCATACCATAAAACTTTTCTTCATAGTATTTTCTGCTCACCCGTCCGGCGATTGTGATAAATCCTTTCGCTTCCAGTTCTTCGTTCATCTGCCGCACCAGCTTATAAGCAAATGGTTTGGAAACGCCTAAGTCCTGCGCCACTTCTCCGGCTGTTACAAATAAATCATTTTTCAAATGCACATCCTCCTTTTTAACTTTTTTGTTAAGTTTTATATTTTCAGTATACTTAACATTTCTGTTATTGTCAATAGCTTTTTTGTTAAATTTATCTTTTTTATTAAATTTAGCATTTCTGATAAGTTTTTATTGCTGTATTATTTTATGTGTGCTACAATGTAGGAAACGGGATAGCCATTTTATAAGGAGGGATTTATGGAATATACGATACGAAAAATGACAGTGCCGGAATATCCGCTATTGAGCGATTTCCTATATGAAGCTATTTTTATTCCAAACGGTATAAAACCGCCACCAAGAGATATTATTGCTTCTCCCGAATTGCAAATTTATGTAGAACGTTTCGGAGCGTTAAAAGATGATTTTGCATTAGTCGCAGAAATTGAGGGAAAAATCGTTGGTGCCGTTTGGGTACGCATTATGAATGATTACGGACATATTGATGAAGAAACTCCCTCCCTTGCAATCTCTCTGTATAAAGAATACAGAGGACAGGGGATAGGAACCAATATGATGAAAGAAATGCTGTCTTTGTTGAAAACACATGGTTATAAACGTGTTTCGCTTTCCGTTCAAAAGGCTAATTATGCGGCTGAAATGTATCGAAAAATCGGTTTTGAAATTGCAAGGGAAAACGAAGAAGAATGGATTATGATATATAATCTATAAAGTTCAGAAAGGATACAGATTATGGTATTAGGAGAACGAATAAAGAGAATCCGAACATTTCGGGGATTAACGCAACGGGAATTAGGCTTGAAATTAGGATATGAGGAACGCAACGCTGATGTTCGTATTGCACAGTACGAATCCAGCTATCGTGTTCCCAAAAAAGACACTCTCATGGAAATTGCCAAGATTTTGAATATCAACTATATCAATTTTGTTACCGAAGCTCCCGGGTGCGCCGAGGACATTATGCAGACTTTTTTTTGGCTTGACGAGGACAACCACAACACCTTTCATCTGTTTCAGCTTGTCCGTAATCCCGGCATGTGCAACGCTTCTGATGATAAGTCTGTTCGCTATAATGATAGTGACGAGTGGCCAGCTCAGGCCCCTGTCGGTATGTGGATTGATTATGGTCTTGTCAATGAATTTCTGCGTGAATGGTGTTTACGGAAAGAACAGCTAAAGAGCGGTGAGATTTCAGAGGACGAATATTTTGAATGGAAAATCAACTGGCCTGCTTCCAGCAGTGATGTTGATGAAGAAGGACATGACAAGAAAAATAATTCCTATGATTGGAGAAATGGCCAACATGAATAATAATCCAAAATCAGGCACTACATCCATTAATATTAGTGAACCTGAAATATCTGCATACACGGGATTGTCAAGTTTTTTGTGTAAGTTTTAAGAAAAATTTTTAGGGGAGGGAG
>JAHZFL010000038.1 GCA_019421345.1 Roseburia sp.
TAATGACATATCTTATATCAGTTTTTTGAGTTTACACAAAACTTGAAACGGTCTCGACTGGAATGCCACGCCCGAACCATCAATGAGCTGGTCCTTCAGGATGCCGTCGTCAAGGCAATTAACCAGATGCTTGGAGACAAAAGTAGCTATCAGGCACAGCTGCAGCTTAACATCGCTTCGGTTATCCGAGCTTCGCAGGCCACTTCCGTTGAGAACATCGACGAGAAGCTGATGGCCCTGCAACAAGAGCTCATCCAGAAAGCCCAGAGCAAAGAAGCCTACGACGAGATTGCTGATGAGATTTTCAGACTCCGAGAGCTCCGCCAGCAGACAACAGTCGATACTGCTGCAAGGGATGAGCAAATAAAACGAATCAACGACCTGCAGGATTACATCTCCCAGCAGACCACCCACCTCACCGACTTTGATGAGTCACTGGTACGACGCTGGGTCAAGCAGATAACCGTCTGGGGTGACCGCATCACCGTCGAACTGAAATCCGGTGTCAGTATCGATGTTGATGCATAACTCCATAGACGCACGAAGGCTCCTCATCACTGGATAATCTCCGGTGATGGGGAGCCTTTTCATTTTATTTCAAATTTTCAATATTTAATTCCATGAACGTTAAAAAGTTCGTAGCGTCTTTTAACAAACATGAAAAGGTTTCTGCATAATTTTCTTTTTTCACATCAAGCTTTTTTGTAATTTTTTGGTATCCCTTTCCTTTACGATGTCCTGTTCCACTTGAACGTAACTCCTGCAGATTTCTCAAGAACTTAATATGTTCATCATAGTTTTCGATATTGCTTTCACATAGCCATGCCTCTATTTTTGAGATACTACCTACAAGTTTTTCGTAATTACCAGTTAATCGCTTTGAAATACTCTTTTCATTTAAAGAATCAATTAGTATTTTGACTAAAGAAAGAACAAGCATATCCATCTCAGCAATTGAATTATTTACTGGAACTCTTAATGTTTCAAAATTATAAGTATCTTGCTCTGTTAACGATAAAAATAAAGGCCATCCATACTTTTCAGCGAAAACCTGATTCAATCGTGTATAAGCTTTCTTAAAAACAAAATCTGGAGAGTCTGAGTCTGATGCAATACACATAAAATCTCTCTTTATTTTTGTTTTGCTCAATTTTCCTCCAATTGGCTTGTTAAATCCCCTCCAGTAATGTTGCTCTGCTTCGCTTGGTAAGTCTCTTCCCAAATCACCTAGATAAGCCGATACATAATCTGAATTGCTATTATCAATATACAATGACCACAATACGCCACATCGAATAATTCCATCTCCAACTTTATAAATTTCAGGTTTTGAATAATACTTATTCATTACTGCACTATCAAAATATACAGGTGTTAAATAGTGTGGTGCTGTTGGATTTGCTCCAAAGTAATTGTTTAGATCCTTCGGATTACAAGTATGGCGTATTTCTTTTCCGTTCTCATCTATACCAATAATAAAATCAACATAAGTCTTTTCTTCATTATACGGCCAAATATTACTATCACATAAACTGCAACCTGAAATAACATTTTTTGCAAAAATATAAGAATAATTTTCTCTCTTTACTCCAGTTGATGTGTTTCCGATATTAAGTGTATAAAAAATTGTGTTGTCGTTATTTCTATAAGCCAGTCCGTCTTCCTTGACTTTTTCTGAGTCACTAATAGAAATGCATCTACTATCAATATGAATCATCAACACTTTTTCTTTCACTGCTAGATACGTTTTTAAGTATCTTTTATGTATAGTGATGTACCCATTGTCATTCATTTTCACTACAGTAATTCCTTCACCGTTAGAAACATCAATATATTCTTTTTTTTGTGAGTTGAAATACAAATTAAATAATAGTCGAAACTCTTCAACAATTTCTATTGAATCCGGCGCCACACCATTATATTCTCTTTTTATAATAAGCGGTTCATAACCATTGTCGTTTCCCCAGCAATGATAAACCTTTTCATCATCTTCCCAAGAACCATAAACTGTAATCCCCGGCATCAATGTATGTGCATTATAGGTATCGTTTTCCATATCATTTTCAACTTCATCCAAAGGAAGAAGAAAACTCTGAAGGTATATATCATACTTTTCATCAATTTTATTTCCTGATACTGGAACCATTATGTCAGCATCTAAGCCTCTCTCAATCCATTCTCGAATATCAATCTGATACAAATAATCTTTATTCATCATCATTCAAACCCTCCTGTTATCTATTCCACTGCCAAGTCTGCCTCTTAATATCGAGTGGCTTGAACTGCGGTCGGTGCTGACAACAATCCCAGTGCCACAACCTATGACATCTAATCCACAGCCTAAACCCTACCGCATTTTTTCGGTCATCCACTTTTTCTCCGGTCAGACCTAAAAGTAGATATGTTTCCATACAAGAAAACCGAGCTTTCTGCAAGGCTTCTCTGATGATACTAACCTTACAAAAAGCCCGGAAACACGCCACTTTTCAGCATTTATTTATCTTTTTTAGACATCAAACAGACCGTCTCTACATGATAAGTCGCCGGAAACATATCCACGCAGCATACCTTCTCCACCGCATATCCCCGTGCCAGAAGCGTCTCCAGATCTCTCGCGAGGCTCGTCGGCTTACACGAAATATACACCATCTGCGGCACTCCATAGCGGATGATCTTCTCCAACGCCTTCGGATGGATGCCATCACGCGGAGGATCAAGCACAATATAATCCGGCTTCTCCTCAATCGCATCCAGCACCTTCAGCACATCTCCGGCAATAAACTCACAATTATCCAGTGCGTTTAGCTTTGCATTTTCCCGCGCAGCGGCAACTGCCTCCTCAACGATCTCAACGCCAATTACCTTCTTTGCTACCGGAGCGAGCATCTGCGCGATCGTTCCCGTTCCCGAATACAGATCAAAGACGATCTTGCCGTCTCCCGCACTTTGCGCATTGCGCATTCCTTGCGTGCTTTCGTTCACGCCTTCTATTTCTCCGCTGTCTCCATGCGCTGCATTCCCGCCTTCATATTCCTCAATCCCATGCGCTGCATTCCCCGTTCCACCGGTGTTGAGGGCATTTCCGATAAACTCACGCGCCGTACTATAAAGCACCTCCGCTCCCAGAGAATTTGTCTGGAAAAAAGAAAACGGCGTAATCTGAAAACGAAGTCCCAAAAGCTCCTCATAAAAATAATCCTGACCGAATAAAATCTCTGTTCCTTCATCACGGATGATATCTGCGACACCGTCATTTTTTGTATGCAGGATACCTGTCATTTTGCCGAGATAATTTGCAGACAGCAGAGCGTCCCTCCAGCCAAAAAGCAGCGTCTGCTCCCAGTCCTCCTCCGCGCCCTGGTTCCGCAGACCTCCCCCGCAAGCATTCCGATCCGCTTGCGTTGTCGTTACAAGATCCACAAGAATCTCTCCTGTTTTTGCCGCCTTGCGAACCAGAAGATGCCGCAAATACCCCGTGTGCAAAAGCTTGTGATAATAAGGAATTTCCCGCTCCTTAAAATATGTAAGCGTCACCTCCAGTATCTTTCTGAAATCTTCATCCACAATTTGGCACTCTGGCACATTCACAATATCATAAAAGCTCCCGCGCTTATGCATACCGAGTGCCAGGGGTCCGCCCTTATACTCATCGCCAAAGGAAAATTCCATCTTATTGCGGTACTCCGTCTGACGCGGACTCTCCCTGATGCCCAAAAATTCATACGAGTTCTGATATGAAAGCACAACCTCATCGATCATCTTTTTTACCTGCTCCGCCTTTAGGGCAAGCTGTTCCTCATACGGAATACTCTGATAAGTACAGCCTCCGCAATTTCCCGCATGCATACATCCGGTTTCCTTTCGCTCAATCGGCGACTGCTCCAAGACCTCAAGCAGTCTCCCCTCACACCTGCCCTTCCTTACCTTCTGAACAGCAACCGAAACACGCTGTCCTTTTATCGCATTTTTTACGACAACCTGTGTCCCATCCTCTGTATTGATAATCCCTTTATTCGGAAAATCCACACGCGCAATCATTCCCTCAATAATCTGTCCCTTTTTCACGCAAAGCCTCCCTGTCTTTCCTAAATCTCCATGCATCCTTCACCCACCGGTCTTAAAGCATGTACGAAAAAATCTCTCCTACAAGCTTCTATGCCCGCAACGGATCGCATCAGCGGCATACTTCTACTGTGCCGCAGCGCAACCCGCTCCAGAGCATTTTCATTTTATTAGTAAGCAAAAAGTTTCTATAAAATCACAAAAGGGCTGCTGTCCGCAGCCCTTCTTACCCCTAATTACTCCTCGGTCTTATTCTCCGCCGATTCCTCTAACACATCGTCGTCCTCATCGTCCTCGAAAAAATCATCTTCAAAATCGTCCTCAAAGTCATCCTCGAAATCATCTAAATAGTCCGGGGTGAAAAAGCGATAGATTCCATAGATTGCTGCAGCAACCGCTACGATAATGCCCACGATCGCAAAAATCCATACAATCTTAGAAGCCTTCTTCTCCTCCTGTTCCTTCTTGTTCAGCAGATCATTCAACTTTGTCATGCTCATCAATTCCTCCATCTTGCTCATCTGGTCATCCTCCTGTTATTTATTTACTGCACTTCCACAATTAGTTTCTTTTCTGTTGATTATATCATATGTTTCCCAATTCGCCTATATAAATTCGCAAATTTATACTTTTTTTAACTTTGCAAACGACGCAAACATCTTTTTTGTTCCTGCCGAATCAAATGCGACTGTCACCTCAAAATCTCGCCCTCCTGCAACGATTCCGGTCACCGTGCCGGTCCCAAACTTCACATGAGAGACGCGGTCGCCCACGCCATAGCCTAAGTCTCCCTTTGCCGTGCTCGCTGAGGCAAACGCCCGCGCCTGCATACTCTGCCCCGACATCTGCTGCCGCATCGTAAAACGTCCCTGCCGCACAGGAGCACCGGATTCCTTCTTTTCCGAATAAACCGGTTTTTGAGGCTTTTCAGAAAGCAATTCATCTGGGATCTCCTTTATAAAACGCGAAACCCTGCTAAAGTGTGTCTCCCCTCGGATCATCCGCTGTCTTGCACAGGTAATCGCAAGCTCCTTCATCGCCCGTGTTATCCCGACGTAGGCAAGACGCCGCTCCTCCTCCAACTCCTCGGTTGCATCATCAGAAACAATCGACATATAGCTCGGAAAAAGTCCGTCCTCCATACCCGCCAGATAAACCTTCGGAAATTCCAGCCCCTTGGCGCTATGCAACGTCATCAGCACCACATATTCATTTCCTTCCTCCAACCCGTCAATATCGGCAACCAGCGCAACCTCCTCCAAAAAGCCGCCAAGTGTCGGCTGCTCCTCGCTCTCCTCATAGCTTGCCGCCTTGCTGATAAGCTCGTCGATATTCTCAATCCGCGCCTGTGCTTCGTCCGTTCCCTCCGCCTCAAGCTCCTTCACATAACCGGTCTCCTCGATCAGCTCCCGCAAAAGCTCTGTTACGCCAAGATATGGCAGCTTACTTCGCATCGTCTGAACAAATGTGACAAACGGTCTGATCTTCGCTGCTGCCTTCCCCACAGACGGAATCTCCTCTGCCCTCTTTAGCGCATCATAAAAGCTTATGTCATACGCCTCCGCATAATCAGACACACGGTTAAGCGTCGTCGCACCGATTCCGCGCTTCGGCACATTGATAATACGGCGCACGGCAAGATCGTCCCGCCCGTTATCAATGGTCTTTAAATACGCCAGAAGATCCTTGATCTCTTTTCTTGCATAGAAGTTTACGCCCCCGACAATTTTGTACGGAATATTGGCGACAAGAAAACGCTCCTCGAACAGACGTGACTGCGCGTTTGTCCGATAAAGCACGGCATAGTCCCCATAACCGTATTTGCCTGTGCGCACGCCCGCCTGAATATTGCGCGCAACAAAATCAGCCTCCTCATATGCTGTATCAAACTGCTCAAAATCAAGCTTTTCCCCCCTGTCATTTGCCGTCCAAAGAGACTTACTTTTTCTCCCGACGTTATTCGCAATGACATTATTTGCAGCGTCCAAAATATTTTGCGTCGAACGATAATTCTGCTCCAGCTTAATTGTCACGGCATCCGGAAAATGCTTCTCAAAATTTAAGATATTGTAAATATTTGCCCCACGGAACTTATAGATCGACTGGTCATCGTCCCCCACCACACAAAGGTTCTGATACTTTCCCGCCAGCAGGCGGATAAGCTCAAACTGTGCCGTATTCGTATCCTGATATTCGTCGACCATAATATAGCGAAACCGCTCCTGATAATAGTCGAGCACCTCCGCATCATTGCGAAATAGCTCAACCGTCTTTACGATCAAATCGTCAAAATCAAGCGCGTTGTTTTTCTTTAATGTATTCTGATACTCCAGATAAGCCTCCGACTGTCTGCGCTTGCCAAAATCACCGGAAACCATAGCTCTTTGCGCAAACTGCTCCGGCGAAACAAGCTCGTCCTTCGCCTTTGAAATCGCCGCAAGCAGGCTTCTCTCCTTATAAATCTTCGTATCAATGTTCAGTCGCTTGCAGACCTCCTTCATCACCGACTTAGAATCATCTGCATCATAAATCGTAAAATTCGTGTCATAGCCGATGCGGTCAATATGACGCCGCAAAATACGCACACAGGTGGAATGAAACGTCGAAACCCAGATGCTCTCCGAACCGTAGCTGACCATCGCATCAATTCTCTCACGCATCTCCCCGGCAGCCTTATTGGTAAAAGTGATCGCCATAATGTGATAGGGGTTGATTCCCTTCTCCTCGATCAAATATGCCGTCCGATGCGTCAGAACCCGCGTTTTGCCGGATCCTGCCCCCGCAAGGATCAGTACCGGTCCCTCCGTCGTCGTCACCCCAAGCTGCTGCTGCTCATTTAATGTATCGTAAATACTCATACTATCCAATCCTTTTCTTTTGATAAGCCTCATTATAGCATACTTTTCCCTCCATTTCATTAGAAAACAGAACACATTTTCTTATTTTTTTGTAGGATTACAATACATATGTTACAACTGAATATTTAAAAAGCAGAGAT
>JAHZFL010000039.1 GCA_019421345.1 Roseburia sp.
AGGCGACTAACGGATTTGAACCGATGATCAGGGAGTTGCAGTCCCATGCCTTACCACTTGGCTAAGTCGCCTGATAAAATCTGCATGATTTATTATATGTCTGTCTCTGTCAAATATACCGGATATTTCCATAAAGACTCGACCACATGAGAATTTTAACAGACGCACCTTGCCTCGTCAAGCATGATTTTTTCTTTTTATCTGCAAAAGCTTTCGCTTATCTTCTCCTCCTGCGCCGTCTCCTCTGCTTCTTCACATGGCCAAACTGCTCCCGTCGATATTTCCGAACCTCCATATTATGGCGGATGATATAATAGTTATCTGCAAATCGCTTCACAAAAAAGAGAAGCAGCACAAGCAGTGCGGCGCCGGCAACGACAAGCATGATTTTGAGCGGATTGATCTGAATTGTGGATGGATTTTCCTTGGAACCTTCCTTTTTTCCGTTATCAAATACAAAGCCCTGCACCTCAACGCCCGTCTTTACAATGTCTGCCCTTCCAACCACATTTCCCGCATAGGTATAAGTAATTTTCCCAACGATATTGCCGTCGGTCTGTTCATAGGCAATTTCCGAAGCGGCATCGGCAAACGCCATTGTCTTTGGCAGAACGATACAGGCATTTCTATCAATATCCACAAACGCTTTATTCTGATTCAGCGCCCCAACCTCAACTGCCTCCGAGGTGTCGTACTTCGTCTCGTTATCGGCAACATTCCATAGCTGAAAATTATCAAACGCAAAATTAAACAGATTGATACTGTCTTTCCACTGGCTCGGCGACTCTGTACGCATGACAACGCATACCAGCTTCATGCCATCCTTCTCGGCAAACGTAACCAGCGTACTCCGCGCAACATCCGTATACCCTGTTTTGCCTCCGGTACAATACTCATAACGATATTCCAGATGCTGCCACGGATAGAGCATCTCATTATGGTTCTGCAGCGCCGTCTCCTCCTGATGCTTATTCGTCGGCGGAATCGTATAGCGCGCAGTTCCGATGATAATACGGAACGTTTCATTCTCATATGCCGCCTTTGCGATTAACGCCATATCCCGTGCGCTGGTATAATGATCCTCCGAAAAAAGTCCGTGCGGATTGGAAAAATGCGTTGTCGTGCATCCCAACTGTGCAACCTTTTCATTCATCATATTGACAAAATTCTCAATCGTACCTCCGACGTGCTCCGCCACCGCGTATGCACATTCATTGGCAGAGGCAAGCATCACGGCATACAGACATTGCTCCATCGTCATCTGCTCACCATAATCTCTGGCAATGCCCGAACCCTCCGTGTTGTCAATCGCCGCATCGGAAAACGTGACAACCTCGTTTAAATCTGAATTTTCCAACGCGATCAGCGTTGTCAGGATTTTGGTGATACTCGCCGGATAATTCTTCTCATCGCTGTTCTTTTGATAGAGCACAGCCCCGGTATTCATCTCCATTAAAATGGCGGACGGAGACTCCACCACCGGAGCTTCCGGCCAATATTCGGCTGCCTTTGTTTGCGTGGGGAACATCGCAATTAAGCAAAGCACGCTAAGCAGCATACAAATCATCTTGTTCCTGTTTCTTCTATATAATAACATGCGTCTTATAACTCCTATTCGGACTCTTATCAAATACCATTTTTTCACACAACTATTATCAGTATAATCGTTGAAAAAAATACATGCAATAGCTTTTTCTCTTAAAAAATATCTTTTTTTCTCTTAAGATTTGTTGTAGAATCTTGATGTATTCTTAAGGCAAACAACGAGCAGCACGCCATGCGATCTGCTCTTATATCAACAAAAAAAGAAAGGTGACATTTCAGATGAGATTAAGAAATATACCCGGCGCTGATGACGCGATCGCAGAAAGTGCTTACTGCATCAAAGAACCGGAAAGTCATAAAGGACACTGGCAGGAGGTATTCCCTTCCTCCCAACCGCTGCATATCGAAATCGGCATGGGAAAAGGACGCTTTATCATGGAGCTTGCCGCCCTCCATCCCGAAATTAATTACATTGGCATTGAACGTTACTCCAGCGTACTGCTGCGCGCCTTACAGAAAATGGAGCAAACGCCGCTTCCCAATCTGAAATTTATCTGTATGGATGCCTCGGCGCTTGCGGAAGTATTTGCACCGGAGGAGATCGCGCGCATTTATCTTAATTTTTCCGATCCGTGGCCCAAAGACCGCCATGCCAAGCGGCGTCTGACATCACGTCAATTTTTTGCACTCTATGACCTCGTACTGGCAAAAAACGGACATCTGGAGTTTAAGACAGACAATCAGACACTTTTTTCCTTCTCTCTGGAGGAAGTACCGGAAGCCGGCTGGCATCTGGATGCCTGTACAAGAGACCTGCACCATGATCCCGTATTAAATGAGGGAAATATTATGACGGAATATGAGGAAAAGTTTTCCTCTCTCGGAAATCCGATCTGCAAGCTGATTGCTTCCAGATAGCCGGATACTATTTAGATTTTCTGCAAAACAATAGTTTGCGCCATGTCCTTCGCACGCTGCACAAAATTATTGTTTTGCGGGATTCTTTTTTTACTGCATAGAACGATCATTTTGTGGGATTCTTTTTGATACAAAGGAGTTTTGCTTACGAAAGCTGCCATCCTGTGACATGCCGCATAAACAGTCTCCGGCAATCTGCCGCAATGCGGTCCTCCGGAGAATTTTTACTTGATGGGCAACTAGATGTTCTGTTCATTAAAAAAAGCACCAACCCCACAGTATTTCTGTAAAATCGGTACTTTATAGCATATTGATAACTAAGTGCGCGATCAGGGGTTCGAACCCTGGACACCCTGATTAAGAGTCAGGTGCTCTGCCAGCTGAGCTAATCGCGCTTGCTTGTCTCTCAAGGACGAGATTTATTATATAACATAATTTTTAAAATTGCAACTATTTTTTTATAAAATATTTTATTTTTTTTCAAACTATGATATTTTATAATTATCCACTAAGTTTAAGGAGGCTTTTATGCAGGTAAAAGAACGATTTTTAAAATATGTTTCGTATTGGACTACTGCCGATGAAAATAATATGGAGGAGGGAAAACCAAGGATTCCCTCCTCCGCACGTCAATTTGATTTGGGGAAGGCATTGGAGCAGGAGCTGCGTGAGCTTGGTCTTACCAAGGTCATACTGACAGACCACTGCTATGTCTATGGTCTGCTCCCGGCAACCGAAGGCTGTCAGGATTGTCCGGCTGTCGGATTTATTTCTCATATGGATACAGCGCCCGATTTTCCGGGAAAAGATGTAAAGCCGCAGTGTATTGCTGATTATGACGGCGGGGATGTCTTGCTCTCTGGAAGCGGCGCCTATCTAAAAACTTCCGATTTTCCATCCCTAAAGTCCTTAAAGGGAAGAACCCTGATCACAACAGATGGAACTACATTGCTTGGTGCTGACGATAAAGCGGGCATTGCAGAAATCC
Organism: Roseburia sp.; assembly: GCA_019421345.1. GTDB lineage: Bacteria > Bacillota > Clostridia > Lachnospirales > Lachnospiraceae > Roseburia. Next base: position 3,452 of record JAHZFL010000039.1, read on the forward strand.
TAACGGCTGTCGAGGAGATCATTGCCTCCGGCAAACCGCACGGAGACATCTGGGTCGGCTTTACGCCGGACGAGGAGGTTGGCTGCGGCGCAAATCTTTTTGACCTTGATTATTTTAAAGCGGAATTTGCCTATACGCTCGACGGCGACTATGAGGGGGAGGTTGCTTATGATAATTTCAATGCCTCCAGCGCAGATTTTTCGATTCAGGGTGTAAATGTACATCCGGGGGAGGCAAAGGATATTATGGTGAACGCCGCGCTTGTTGCCTGTGAAATTCAGGCAATGCTGCCCCAAAATGAAACTCCGGCACATACGGAAGGGAGAGAAGGCTTTTTCCATTTGACGGATATGAGGGGCGACGTTGCTTCTGCCGAATTATCCTATATTGTCCGCGATCATGATAAGGAATCCTTTGAAAACCGGCTGCATCTGCTCCAAAGCATAGAAACTGAAATGAACCGGAAATACGGCGAAAAAACAGTTACATTAACGATCACGGATTCCTACTCCAATATGCTGGAAGTGATCAAGGATTGTCCGCATGTGGTTGAAATTGCCAAGAACGCTATCTCTGCGGTCGGCTTAGAGCCGCTTTCCCGCCCGGTGCGCGGCGGAACGGACGGCGCAAGATTAAGCTTTATGGGGCTGCCCTGTCCAAACCTTGGCACGGGCGGCTATGGCTTTCATGGTCCTTATGAGCATATCAGCGTAGAGGGTATGGAAACCGCTGTAAGAATCATACAAAATATTGTCTCTATCATTGCCGAATGGTCAATATCTGAAACAAGAAAGTAATTTTGTGCAGAGCATATCTGTGCCGAACACACAGTTGCCGCGCTTTGCGCGGTAACTGTTGTCGGCAAGAGCCTTCCTCATTCCTATTATTTTATAGAATGAGGAAGGCTCTTGCTGACACATCTTTAAAGTCTTTTCATTTAACTGCTTTCCGTCCCACGCCACCGCATCTCCCACGCGGCGCAGCTCCATGCTCCCCGCCTGCCTGATAGAACTTCCGGTCGATTCTTACGGTGTAACTAAGACATCTCAACTCCCCCGCATTTCCCGTTTGCGGCAGATCGACCGTCAGCTTGCCGCCTCCCAGCGTTGTCTCCGGGTAGACTGCCATGCCAAACCGGCTCGCCAGACGCCTGATAAACTCCCAGTCTGTTTCCCGGTACTGGATCACCGGAAACCCGATCGCCGTCTCATCCAGCAGACGGGGATACACCGCCATCATTCCCGCCTCCGATGCGATCCGGGTGATCACCTGCCCGTAGGTCATGGATATATCCTGAAATGTCCGCTTTTCTCCATCATCATTTAAAAAATAGTAAGCCTTGTAAATTAAAATTGTATTAATATATATTTATGTGAGCAAGAAATCCTTTTTTAAGTCCGTTCATTTAGGAAACTTAATTGTGATGCTCATTTTTAAATTCGCGTACTTTATCACACCAATCTTCTATTAGGTATCGCAATTCTTTTGTATCAACTTCACACCATTTTCCCATAGCATCTTCTGCAAGGTTATCATACACTTTAGTTATTTTAAGACTAATCTCCACACAACAAACATTTCCATTTACTTCTTCATACTCACTTTCGCCTGATAATACCCTATCAAAATCTGTCTTAATCCAATCCTCAAAAGGCATTACATCGCATGACATAAAAGTTGTCAATAACTCATATTTCTCATCAAATATGATGATTATATCTTGAATACCATTTTTTAATTTATATTTCTCTATTCTATAGTTCATCTCTACTCATTTGGAAACGCTGAAATAATATTACCATTTTGATCCAAAAACATATCTATTTGCATACCATTATTAGCAACACCTTGATATGTATTTCTTGTACCTGGTTTTAATTCACAATTACTATATGCTTGATTAATTGCATCAACTACCTGCTGTGGACTCATATCCTTTGAATAAAATGTTGAGTACCCACCATTTGCTGTCTTTGGTATACCATCCACTTCAAATTTTGCTTTATATACACCAAAGTTATTTATGGATGATTCTGTTCCCAATATTATCTTTCCAGAAGTTCCTTCAATCCCTTCATAATGGTAACCAACTGCTTTACCCCTAGTATTTACCTGCCCTTCAAATATATGTTCAATCGCCGAATCCGTAAAATTTTCTGTATTGTTCAACAAATCCAGAATAGCTGTGCCGATCTTCCTCTGTCAATATCAAGCAGCAGCCGTACCGTCTCACCGGAGCAGCCCTCCACCGTTCCAAGCATCGGCATCCCGGATATTTTAGGAATGGTGTGAAAAGTTATCATCTAGCACAATTGTTCATAAATAAATTGACATGCTTCCTCCTCTGATGAGAATTTTTCATTTGTTGTTTTTACTCCTCTCTCGGAGAAATAAACCCTCCATTCATTATTTATAAATTCTAAACAAAAACGCTCATCTGTTCTTCCATTTCCATCTAAATTATATAATATAGATGGTATCCCCATTTCTATTAACGCATATCTCAACTCATTTTTTTTCATCACTTTATCTCCTTCAAAAATTTATCTTTAATTAATTTATTCACTATTGATGGTAGTTCATATTGTATACCACCACCAGGCTGATCAAACGCTTCAGCAATTTGCGATATGGTAACATCATCTATTGGTTTTATAACTTCATACTTATGGTAGGCATTAGGATTTTCAACATAAGGCAAAGCTCTTTGTTCATATGGAACCCCTACTGGCGATGTATACCTTCCATATGGATTGCCATATCTATCAATAATAGTCCCCACACCTAAGGTTTGTCCTTCTTGAATAGTGCCTGGAACTCTTCCTCCATTAGGTGCCCATGTATCCCAATCAATATTCCCATTCTCATTTAAAAACTTACCATCACTAACTACTAATTCATCAGGCTTTAAAGCTGATCCCCCACCCTCTAAAGCCTCACTTCCAACTCCTCTTACACTTCTTCCCTCTTTCCATGCAAACCCCGCCGTAACCGCGGAAAATCCTGCTTCTTCGATCGCAACTCCCCAGTCGATCTCTCCGTCCTCATTCAGAAGCTTCTGCGTCAC
>JAHZFL010000004.1 GCA_019421345.1 Roseburia sp.
AGGTACTGCGGGATTTTTCCACGGTCAGTGTAACAAATGTTTGACAAACCTACACCGTCAAAAGTAAACATCAATTTTCTCCTGAAAGTACCGGAGCATACTTGCTTTCTGACAAAAATTCCGCTACACTTGTGATATATAAATTCAAAGAAAGGGGTCGTCTCCCAATGACCAAAGCATCCAAAAATATCCGTCCGCGTTTTCTGTTATTCCAATACTGTCTCCTGCAGGGCGGCTACTGGGCGTCGTTTTGCGCCATCTATGCATTTTCTACAGTGCTTTTGCTTGCCAAAGGCTTCACAAGCTCACAAATCGGCATTACCGTTGCACTCGGAAATATCCTTGGCGTCATTTTTCAGCCTGTTTTTGCGGGAATCGCAGATTCCGCCAAACGTATTTCAATCCACAGATTAACAGCCGTCATGACCTCACTGACAGCGATCTCCTTTGGACTTTTATATCTGTTCCCAAAACCCGCACTCGCCGTATTCACCTGCTTTCTCGCGACAAATACGTTTCTTCAGGTCACCCAGCCGCTGGTAAACTCCGTCAGCATCTACTACATAAATCACGGCATATCCGTTGACTTTGGAGTTGCGCGCGCCGTCGGTTCTATTTCCTATGCTGCCGCGTCCTCTGCCCTTGGCTGGCTCATTGAGAAAAAAGGGGCAAACGTCATCATCCCTGCCGCCTTACTGTTTCTTGCCCTGATGCTTCTTGCCCTGCTGTCGATGCCTGCACTTTCTTCTGCCGAAGCGTCTGTCCCGTCAGAGCAGCGTGCCAAGCCTGAGACCCTAAGAGAGCCCTTTTTTCACTTTTTCTTCCGCTATCGGCGTTTTACACTTGCCCTGCTCGGCGTCACGCTGCTGTTCACCTTTCACAATATGACAAACAGCTATCTGATCCAGATTGTGGAATCGCTTGGCGGTGACTCTGCCGATATGGGAGCCGCACTTTCGTTTGCCGCCGTCTGTGAGCTTCCTGTCATGCTTCTTTTTACCAAGCTTAAGAAGCGTTTTTCCAGCAGCCGGCTTTTCGTGCTCTCCGGTTTCTTTTTTGCCGCCAAAGCAGGCGCTTATCTGCTTGCCCAAACCGTTCCGCAATTTTTGATCGCCCAGATTTTTCAGATGGGAGCCTTTGCGCTCTATATCCCCGCCTCCGTCTATTATGTAAATGAAACGATGGCGCCGCGTGATAAATTTAAGGGACAGGCTGTCATGACGGTAACCAACACGCTTGGCGGCGTGATCGGAAGTCTGCTCGGCGGCTTTTTACTCGATCATTCCGGAGTGTCTCCGCTTCTTATCAGCGGCTTTACGCTGTCCGCTGCCGGAGCCATTCTCCTCTTTTTTGCCTGCCGCACAAAGCGGCAGTAAATACCGTCGCTTTCATCTAAGGCTCAATCACTTAACCTTCTGCCGTCCGCATCAGTGTTAATATTGCCCGTCAGGATCATGATTCCCTCAATAAAGGACCAGATGCTCGAAATAAACGCCCCTAAGCCGCAGGTTAAGACCGTGATCAAAAGCTGCGCAACTGCCTTGCCGGTATAACCGAGATAAAAATTATGTACGCCGAACGCTCCTAAGAAAATAGCAAGCAGCCCTGCCGCCACCTTCGATTTCCCGCCAAATCCTGTGCTGTTTAACGCTATGCCGCAGTTTAAACATACCTGGCTTCCCGGCTGTGTCGGCTGTCCGCAGTTAGGACAGTAATTTTCTCCCACCCCTTTCTTGGCACCGCATTTAACACAGATCACAGCCTCATCTGCTACATATGGCTGTCCGCAATTTTTACAAAACATTACGTTTCCTCCCTCTACTGATCATTCTGTTTCTATTTTAAAGCATATCCCACTGCCTTGCAAATATTATTTTTTCGCTTATTATGGGAAAGCGCACAGCAAAAACTTCACTTCACGTTTGCATCAGATAAGCTTTGCCGTTACCATCCAGATAACTGCCGCCAAAAACAGCCAGATTCCCATTGTGCGTGTACGCTTTTCCGCGCTTTCGTTTCCTCTTGCATCCTTCCTCGTACACGCCCGCGGCGCTGCGATCATCAACGCTCCCGTAAGGAGCATGACAAGCTGAATCAATAACATCGTTCTCTCCCTCCCGCTATCCCCCGATTTCTCATGTGATCTCCCATCAAACAACAAGCAACACGCTTCGCGGACCACTCTTATGCAAACAACCAGCAACACGCTTCGCAGGTCACTCTTATGCAAACAACCAGCGACATGCTTCGCGCGCCACTCTTATGCAAACAACCAGCGACATGCTTCGCGCGCCGCTCTTATGTTAACAAAAATGCGCTTATCTTAGAGGGTTGTCCCACTCTAAGATAAGCGCCTCGTTTCTGCTTAAGCCACCTTGCTCTTTGCAAGCTCTGCCAGTGCAGCAAAGCCCTCTGCATCATTCACTGCCATCTCTGCCAGCATCTTACGGTTGATCTCGACACCTGCAACCTTTAAGCCGTGCATCATCTGGCTGTAAGAAATTCCATTCATTCTTGCCGCTGCGTTGATACGCGCGATCCATAACTGACGGAACTGTCTCTTTCTCTCTTTTCTTCCTGCGTAAGAACTTGTTAAGGCTCTCATGACAGACTGCTTTGCAATACGATACTGCTTAGAGCGTGCGCCTCTGTAACCTTTTGCTAATTTTAAAACTCTGTTATGTCTTTTCTTAGCGCCTAAACCGCCTTTTACTCTTGCCATTTTACGATCCTCCTTAACTCATTCCTATAAATATGGTAAAATCTTCTTCATATTCTTAACGTTTGATGCGTCAACCATTGCCGGTTTTCTGAGATTTCTCTTTGTCTTTGTCGTCTTTTTCGTTAAGATATGTCTCTTATAAGCTTTATTTCTCTTTAACTTTCCTGTTCCCGTTACTTTGAAACGTTTTGCAGCCGCTTTGCTTGTTTTCATTTTTGGCATGATATGTTCCTCCTTAAAATTATTACTTCTTCTCTGCCAACACCATGCTGATGCTTCTTCCCTCAACCTTTGGTGCTTTTTCCACTACTGCTATTTCGCCGAGGTTTGCGGCAAAATCGTCTAAGATATGCTTGCTGGCATTCATATGTGCCATCTCCCTTCCGCGGAAACGCAGGGTAATCTTTACTCTGTCTCCCTTTGAAAGAAACTTCTTAGCTGCATTCATCTTTGTATTCAAATCATTTGAATCAATATTAGGTGATAAGCGGATCTCCTTAAGTTCAACGATCTTCTGCTTCTTTCTGGCTTCCTTTTCTTTTCTCGCCAGCTCATACCGGTATTTGCCATAGTCGATAATCTTGCATACCGGCGGCTTTGCAGTCGGCGCGATCTTCACCAGATCAAGCTCTGCGTCCTCTGCCAGCTTCATCGCCTCTCTCGCAGACATGATGCCAAGCTGTTCTCCGTTCTCCCCAATCAGACGAACCTCTTTGTCTCTGATTTGTTCATTAATCATTAACTCGCTAATTGTACCGTACCTCCAAATAAAAAAGTGGATAGGCAGACTATCCACTAATCATTCAAACTGGGAACATCACTGTTCGCATTCCGAAATATAAACCATGAGTCACGCGATTGTGCTCCGGTGAGAGTGGATACTCTACTTTGTTTTCTAACAACTCCTAAACTATAACATACGAAAAAAAAATTGTCAATCCCTTTTATTGCTAAACTACGCGATGCCCTACCATGTCTTTTCCAACTGCATCTTAAAATCGACCTGATATGGACTGTCCTCCCTGCTCCTTATATCTTCATACACAGCCTGGCGCTCTGCACTGCTTTCCCCTGCCCAGTATTCATAACCGCGCATATAGCTTGTAACTAAGTCATCCCATGATCCAAACAACGGCTGTACTGTCTGTGCGATTTCCAAGGACTTGTCAAGTGCCTCATTCTCAGAATAATAGCCTGCCAGATAATAGAAGCTCACAAGATTTAATGCACGGCAATAATCCCAGCCTGCAATTGCATCCGCTCCATACTGCTCATACATCCCATACCAGTTTACATACGCGTCCGCTTCATCGGGCGTCATCTCAAAATTCTCCAGTACAAAGGACTTGCGATCCGCAGCCTCTCCCATGCCCATCTCCTCCAGATAAGCCATATTCTCTGCAAACTCTGTACGATGTCCCTCCGTCAGTGTCCAATCCAGTGTCTCATCCGCAGAAGCACGGTCTGTGACACCCCACCATTCCTCCAAAGATTCGATCTCGAGCTGCTGCGTTGTCTCATTTGCAGCAATACCTCCAAAACGGTTATAATCCCATCCGTTCATTTCTGTCAGGACTGCATAGGATGCGTTGAACCACCGAATCGTATCTGTCAGTTCCGCCGTCGTTGTATCCATGCCTTCGATGACGCTCTCTGATTCGGCAAATTTGCTGCAGGAAACCCGAAAAGACTGCGTCATTCTTTCGTTCCATTTATCACCTACATATGCGATCGCATAAAAAGCATAGTCTGTTTCCCCATACACCACAAACGCCTCTCCGCTGATGCTGCCCGATGTAACCTTGCAACGTGTGGCAGACACATTCGACATTCCCGGAATTTCAAATACTTCTGCGTCTTCCTTCTCCGAGGTCTGAAAGCTTTCATCCACAAGGGTCTCCATATCGTCTATACTACTGATCTGATACCCTCCTCCTTTTGGAATCTGGAACATCAATACGCCTTCTGTTCCGTGGTCATTTGCCACAATCAAAAGCTGATCCTCTCCCGTATCCTCTGACTCCCACTCCTTATTCAGATATAAGGACGCACTTTCATCCGAAAGTGCAAATTCTTTCATCTCTGCCAACAGCTCATCATCTGTTACGGCTCCTGTTCCACAGCCTGACAGCAATAACACCATGCATAAAAACAGGCTTCCCAGCATTCCTTTTATCTTTCTGTTCATCTTTTGTCATGACCCCTTTTCTTAAAATAATTAAATTATTTTTAAACCGGCGAATGTCTGTGGAAACGCAGGCATTTCTTCTATGCGCCCGCGCTCTCTTTGCCCTCATCAATGATCCTGCGCAACTGCCGCTGCTCCTCCATGGAGATCAGACTTCCGACGTCAAGTACAACGATCAGCTCCTTTTTGCAGGAAGCAACGTCGTGAAAGCAATTTCTCTCGCTGTTGACAAGCACCGGCATCGGAAGCATCCCGGCATTCTCAACGTCAACGATCTCCTTTACCCTTCCGACCTCAAGTCCGACCTTCATTCCATCGACATTTACAACGATCAGATTTTCAATCTGTCCCTCCTCCACGCCAAACCGCGCGGCAAGACGAAATACGGGAACGATCTCTTCGTGCAGACGGATAATGCCTCTGATATACCGCGGCGCCGTCGGCACATTTACGACCTGCTTGCGATTGTCAATCGATTCCACATCCTTTAGCGCTATTCCGTAGTCCGTATCATTTAAAGAAAATGTTACAAGCTGCATATTCTCTCTCCCTCTTATCCTTCGTTGTTCTGCTCCTATTATAGACGTTTTTTTCCATTTGGGCAACTAAATCCTATCGGTTTTCCTTTGACTTTTTTCAGTTTTTGTTCTATGCTTTTTTCAGTAGCTGCATGCATTTTATCGCATTTTCCACGCGATAAATCACTTCAGCACGGAAATCACAACGACAAAGCAAAACAGAAACGAGGTTTTTATGGAACGCATCATAGATTTACATGTACATTCAACAGAATCGGACGGAACGCTCTCACCGAAGGAGCTGGTTCTCGCCGCAAAGGCTGCCGGGCTTAGCGCCTTCGCGCTTACCGACCACGATACCGTCTCCGGCATTGCAAAGGCTGCCCCCTATGCCGCTCAATACGGCATCGAGCTGATTCCGGGCATTGAGCTGTCAACCGAATATGTACTTCCGACTGCCGCCGCACAGAGAAAGGAAATTCATATTGTCGGTCTCTTTATCGACACCGCCAACCCTCTGCTCCTTTCCAAAGCGAAAGAGTTTCAGGACTTCCGCATGCTGCGCAATCAGCAAATGATCGAGGCGCTGCAAAAGGAGGGCTTTGACATAACAATGGAGGCTGTCGCCGCTGAAAATCCGACCAGCGTCATCACGCGCGCCAATATCGCCCGCTACCTCTATGAGCATGGTGAAGTTACAAGCGTAAAAGAGGTTTTTGAAAAATATATCGGCGATGGCTGTAAATGCTATGTCGGACGTTTTAAGATCACACCGATGGAGGCAGTTTCACTGATCCATGCCGCAGGCGGCGTCGCTGTGCTCGCCCATCCTGTCCTCTACCGCCTGAACGCAGAAATACTCCAGCGTCTTCTTGACGAGTTAAAGCCGTTTGGACTTGATGCGATCGAAGCCGTCTACGCAACCTACACTGCGGGCGAGGAGCGCCTGATGAGAAGGCTCGCAGCCGACAACGGGCTCCTCATCAGCGGGGGCTCCGATTTTCACGGAGCCAACAAGCCGTCGATCCGCATCGGCGTTGGCAGAGGCGGACTTTGCATTCCCTATGAGATATTGGAAGCCCTTAGGAATGCCCGCCAAGCGGTTCCGCAGGAATAAAGACACGCTCCGTATACACACGCTCCGGCTTTGGAACGGCGGCGATTGCCTCCTTGCAGAACTGCGCCTGTGAATCTACCAGCGCTTTTCCCCGCTTGTCTATTTTTTCGTATATGCCATTGCTCTTTAGCACATGCGCTTTCATATTATCGGACAATTCTACGGTTAAAATATGCTTTACCTTCTCCTTGATCTCATCGTCCAATACGGGGAAAAGAATTTCCACACGCCGGTCCAGATTTCGCGGCATCCAGTCCGCACTTCCCATATAGATTTCCTCGTCTCCGCCGTTTTGGAAATAAAAAATTCTGCTGTGCTCTAAAAAGTTCCCGACAATGGAACGCACATGTATATTTTCACTGACACCGTGAATGCCAACCTTTAAACAGCAGATCCCCCTCACGATCAGATCGATCTTTACTCCCGCCGCAGATGCTTCGTAGAGCGCTGCGATAATCCCTTCGTCACAGAGCGAATTCATCTTTGCCACAATGCGTGCTTGCTTTCCGGCTCTCGCATGTGCCGTCTCACGCTCGATCAGATGCATAAACTTCCCGCGCAGCCAGATAGGCGCCAGCACAAGACGATTCCACGAAAGGGGCTCGGAATAACCGGAGAGCATGTTAAACACGGCAGTCGCGTCCTCGCCCACGGACTCCATACAGGTAAAAATACCGCAGTCGGTATAAAGCTTCGCGGTGGAATCATTGTAATTTCCTGTCCCAAGGTGCACATAGCGGCGGATTCCCTCCTCCTCCCTGCGCACGACAAGCGCAATCTTACTGTGCGTCTTTAGACCGACAAGACCATAAATGACATGGCAGCCAGCCTGTTCCAGCTTTTTTGCCCAAACAATATTATTTTCCTCATCGAAGCGCGCCTTAAGCTCAACTAACACCGATACCTGCTTACCGTTTTCCGCCGCCTTTGCGAGCGCGGCAATGATCGGCGAATTGCCGCTGACGCGGTAAAGCGTCTGCTTAATGGCGAGCACATCCGGGTCTGATGCCGCCTGCCTGATAAAATCCACAACCGGATCAAACGTCTGATATGGATGATGCAGTAATATATCGCCCCTGCGTATTGCGTCAAAAATCTTTTCTCCCGGCTCGATCTGCGGGATTCTCTGCGGGACATACGGCGCATAGCGCAGATGGTCAAAGCCCTCGATGCCGTACATCTTCATCAGGAAGGTAAGATCAAGCGGTCCGTTGATCTGGAAAATATCCTCCTCCGCCACCTTTAATTCATCCTTTAGGAAACGCAGCAGCTTCTTATCAACGGAAGCCTCTACCTCCAGCCGGATGACCTCTCCCCACTGCCGCCTTTTTAGCTGCTTTTGAATCTCCTTTAACAGGTCTGCAGCCTCATCCTCGTCGATCGTCAGATCGGCGTTCCGCATGATCCGGTACGGATATGCGCACAGAACCTTATAATTCAAAAACAGCTTTGCGATATTCTTCTCAATGATCTGTTCTAAGAGAATGAACGAACGCGCATTCTCCCCCTCGCTCTCCTCAGACGGAATCTGGACAAGGCGCGGCAGCACGGAGGGAACCTGGACCGTTGCGAACTCTACGGCTTCCTTCGTATCCTTCCCATGCTTTCCCGATAAAAGGGCTGCAATATTCAACGTTTTATTGCGGATCAGCGGAAACGGACGAGACGCGTCTACCGCCATAGGCGTCAGCACCGGATAAACACTCTGTTCAAAATAACGATCCACAAATTCCTGCTGACACTCCGTCAGATTTTCAAATTTTTCAATGATATGAATATGATTGGCACGAAGCAGAGGAAGCAGAGACCTGTTGTAGGTATGATACTGACTTTCCACCAGCTCTCTCGTTTTTTCATTGATCGCCGTAAGCTGCTGCGCCGCAGTCATGCCGGCAATATCCTTCTTTTTATAATTTGCGTGCACCATATCCTTTAGGGAGGCAACGCGCACCATAAAAAATTCATCCAGATTTGACGAGGTGATGCTGACAAACTTTAACCGCTCCAAAAGAGGAATACTCTTATCCTTTGCTTCGTTTAATACTCTCCCGTCAAATTTCAGCCAGCTTAGCTCTCTGTTTTCATAGTACTCATGTTGGCGAAAATCAATCTTTTTTTCCATAGGCTACCTCTCCCTTTTAATAAGATACCCGCTTTTCCTTTATCACGGGCTTAATTCCGAATATACTTTCAAAATAAGCTGTCTTGGCAGCAAACAGGGTTTTTTCCAGCGCAATATCCTCCTCTGTCTCAATCGTGATCAAAAGCTCTCGCTCCTTAAGCTGCGCCCTGACATTTTTAAATTTCTGCCGGTGGCTGCGATCCATGGCATTCGACACGCGCAGGATAGCCGAAAGCTTTGCTACCGTCAGATAGCTTTGTTCGTCCAGACGATCCGCAAGCTCGCCATATGCCGGAAGCGGATAAGTATTGTAGAGGACGATGCTCGCCACAATCTCCCGTTCCAGATGCGAAAGCCCCATGATCTCCGACGCCATGATAATGTCATAGGTGCACTGTGGCGCATTTAAAAAGCTGATGTACTTGCCGCAGTCGTGCAAAATTGCCGCGACGCGCAGCAGCAGCCGCTCTCTTTTTCCAAGACCATGTTCTCTTTTGATGCTGTCAAACAAAAGCGTGGACATCTCCGTAAGGGCATCAATGTGCGGCGAATAGCTGCGGTAGCGCTCCGACAGGCTTCTTGCCGCCGAGAGAATATCCTCCTCAAAATTATGTATCGGCTTATAGATTTTGTTTCTCTCCGCATAATCGCAGGCAATTCCGTCACTGACAAGCGCTCCCGGCGCCCAGAGCGTATCTGCCTTCAGCCGCTTGACCATGCATTTACAGATCATCAGATAAGGAATGATCAGTCCGTCGTTTTCATTGATCAGTCCAAGCTCATCTGCGATCTCCTCCAGCCCCTTCTTTCCAAGCTTTTCGAGATACTGCAGAAACCGTTTCATATCCTCGACCTTTTCACCGTGCTTTTTCTCCCCGCGCTGCACAAGCTCCGTCATGTAATCTCCAATGATGATCAGATACTGGATCTGCGTGTCCTTTAAATACATCGACTGAAAAACTGCCAGCTCCTTTACGACCATTTCTTCGATCTGCTGCTCATACTGCGCGAGACTGACGCTCTTTTTGGCAAGCTGCTGACGCATACGCATCGCCCCGATCCCAAGATGCTGTGTCGTTAATATCTTTCCCCTGGAAAATAATGTGATCTGAAGTCCTGCTCCTCCCACATCGACAACCGCCGCGCTTGTTTTTATCATTTCCTCAAATTCCTCGCGCATCGCGACCGATTTATAGCTGACAAAACGATGCTCGGAATTACTTAAGACATGGACGGTCAGCCCGGTGCGAAGCTTGATCTGATCGAGGATAAAAAGCTCGTTGCCCGCATCCCGAAGCACCGCGCCCGCATATGCCTCGTAGGCGTCTACCCTATATTCCTCCATGATCTTTGTAAATTCACCAAGCGTCGCACAAAGTGTTGCAACAAGCTCATAGCCGATGCTTCCCTTTCCGTAAGCGTCCTTTCCAAGCTCAATCCTTCTGCGCACATAGTCCACACCGCGCAGCTTCCTTCTGGACGCCAGTTCAAAAATTTTCAGGCTCACCTCATACGAGCCGATATAGATTGCCGCAAATGTATGAATCGCCATATAAAGCTCTCCTTTCTCATAGTCTGCCGAGCAGATGATCAATCAATTGCTGTGCCGCTCTCCCGGAGCGTCCGCCGTGGGACAGCTCCCAGCGGTTGGCTTCCGACAGCAGTGTCTCCTCACTCATTGTCAACTGATTCTTTTGTGCAAGCGCCCTTACGATTTCTTCAAATTCTTTTTTATCGGGCTCTCCGTAATAAATTGTAACACCAAAGCGTGCGGGAAGCGACAATTTTTCCTGGACGGTATCACCGGCGTGCATATCCTCGCCGCGCTCCCTCTTATCCGAGAAATTTTCACGGATCAAATGTCTGCGGTTTGAGGTTGCATAGATCAGAAGATTGTCCGGCCTCCTTTCCAGACCGCCTTCGATCAGCGCCTTTAAGTATTTATATTCCACCTCAAATTCTTCAAATGACAGATCATCCATATACAGAATGAATTTATAATTCCTGTTCCTAAGCCAGGCGATAAGCCCGCGCAGACTGCCGAGCTGATGCTTGTACACCTCTATGATCCGCAGCCCCCTGCCGTAATAATGATTGGCAAGCGCTTTTACACTCGTCGATTTTCCGGTTCCTGCCGCTCCGTAAAGCAGACAGTTATTTGCCCTCCTTCCATTGAGAAAGCTCTCCGTATTCTCAACAAGCTTTTTCTTGGCGCTCTCATAGCCGATCACGTCACAAAGCTGCTCCCCGCCGGTTAAATCAAACGGCAGAATCCGCACGTCACCTCCGCAGTCCTCTATGCCGAACGCCCGATGCAGACCAAGTGCTCCGACACCAAAGCATTGATAAAATCGCGTCACCTCCGCGCAAAATTCTTCTGCGTCCGCCGCCCTTGCAAGACTTCTGTAAAGGGCTGCAAGCCCTTCCTTCACTTCGCCTGCAAAAACGTGCCCGTCCCCCGCCTCATAGGCTAAAACAGCTTCTTTACAGTCCACGTCAAAAAATGTAAGCAGCCTTTCCAGATCAAATTGAAAATATTCAAGTAGAATGGCAAAATCATGCTTGGCAATCGCAGTGACAGACCCCTTGGCATCTCCCCGAAGCTCACAGGCAAGACTGTAAGCATTTTCATTTTCCGCCAGAAAAAGCGTCAGAAAGCCCTGCCAGAGATTTCCGCCGAAACCGCAGCGCTCCGCTGTCTCAACCAGCTCCTTTATGCACTGTGCCAACAGCCTTTTCTCCTCGTTCCCCTCCCTAACGGCGCCCTCGGCAAACCGCCGGATCAAATCCGCCAGGTCAGCAAATACTGGTTTCTCCGCAAAATTCCGATATAGGATCAATTCTCCGACGCTTCTCATACGCTCTCCTTTTCTATGCACCTTGCCGCAAAAATCGGCTCTAATAATTGCCGAGGATCTTTAAGCAGATCGCCTCCTGTGACAAGCCAAACAGCGCGCTCTCCACGGCGGCATCGTTTAAGTTTCCGTCAAATTCCACGAAAAAACGGTATTCCCAGTTCTTAGCGGGAATCGGTCTCGACTCGATATGATTTAAGTTCAAGCCGTTATAGATAAAATGCGACAGCATCTGATAAAGCGCACCGCTCTTATGCGGCGCTTCAAAGCAAATGCTGATCTTTTGCGCTGCCTTTACAAAAATACAGCGGTTTGTCAGGATCAAAAAACGCGTGGCATTTAATTTCTGATCCTGTATCGCAGCATCTAAAACCTTTAAGCCATAAAGCCCGGCATTCTGCGGACTTGCGATCGCCGCCGCGTTTTTCCGCCCGTCTGCTTTGATCTTTTGCGCTGCCATTGCAGTATTTTTCATACTGTGTACTTCCCATGCGGCATGCTCCCGCAGATAAGCGTCACACTGCGCCAACGCCTGCGGATGGGAATAAACGTCGGTAATATCACTATACTGCGCCTCCGGCAGTCCAAGCAGTGCATGATCGATCCGCAATACCTGTTCTCCGACAATACAGTGCCCATATTCCACCAGCAGATCATAGATTTCGGGAATGATGCCCGCCGAGGAATTTTCAACCGGAAGCACCGCATAAGCGGCGCGTCCTTGGGCAAGCTCCTCCATTGCATCTCTCCAGGTGTCGACATGATAGCTGCATACGCCGTCTTTAAAATATTCCTTTAAGGCAAGCTGCGTATAAGCGCCCTCTGCCCCCTGAAACACGACACGTTCCTTAGACCCGCAAAGCGCGTCAACCAGTACAAAGCCTGTACCCGCAAAAGCTCCTGCCTCCGCCAGCAGTTGGTATTGGCGCTTACGGCTGACCGCCATGATCTGTTGAAACAGCTCATGAATGCTGTCCTTTTGAAACGGCGTCTCGCCAAGCCTGGAAAGTACGGAAAGCTTTTCCTCCTCACGCGCCTTATCAAACACCGGCTTCCCGCTTTTTTTCTTATATTCCGCAACCTCGCCGGCAATATCCGTGCGCCGTTTGTAAAGCTCTGTGATCTCGCGGTCAATCTCATCAATCTCCACTCTAAGCTCTCTTAAATCCCTCATAACAGGCTCCCTTTTCGCATACTTTTACTGTACTATAATACATTCGGGACGCAATCGCAAGAGACCCTTGCAACATCCGACAAAAAAAGCTATAATTTGAAAGAACGATTTCTAAAAATAACGAATGATGAAAGAGGGGTTTCTTATGAAAAAACATCTGGCGCTTATCATAGCGGCTGTACTCATCGTCCTCGCGGCAGGCGGCGGAACTGCCGTGTATCTGTTAAAACGCACCCATTTCAATGACGGCTATGTCAATGGAAATACTGCCGGCAATCTCTATAACGAGGGGCTTGTGTGTGAATATGACAACATGATCTATTTTGCCAATCCCTCCGACCGCGACAGACTTTATGTCATGAACAGCGACGGCAATAATCTCACAAAGCTCTGTGACGATTCCGTTTCCTTTATCAACGTAGATGAAAATTATGTTTACTATGTGCGGAATAACCCCGGCACATCGGGAGACTTTTCATTCCTGAACTTTAATACGAACAGTCTCTGCCGCATCGACCGCGACGGCGGTGAAAATTCCATTGTGATCCTTGACCCAGAGCCCGCCCTATATGCTTCCCTTGTGGGCAACTATATCTACTATCTGCATTATTCCGACTCAGAGGGCAGCTCACTTTATAAGGTAAAGATTGACGGATCGGAAAAGCAGCAGGTAGCGGCAAGTCCGTTTTTTACCTGCTCGGTAAACGGTCAGTATCTATACTACAACGGAATTGATAAGGAACACTACCTCTGGCGCTTAAATACCGCAGATGATTCGACAGGTATGCTCTATGGCGGCAACTGCTGGATGCCAACGGTTGTCGACGGCTCCACCGTCTACTATATGGACTGCGACAGCAACTATGCGATCGCCAGCGCCGATATTGAGACGGGCACAAAAACCCTGCTTTGTGAGGATCGTGCCGACTGCTATAATGTCGGCTATGGTTATATCTATTTCCAGCGCAATGATCCAGAGACGCCCGCGCTCTGCCGGATGAAAACAGACGGAAGTGACTATGAAGTGCTCATTGAAGGAAATCACATGAATCTCCAGACTACCGCAGAATATTTATATTTCCGTGATTATGAGTCGGAACAGACTTACCGCATGCCGCATAATAACCCGGGAAATATCGAGCTCTTTCATCCCGGTATTGTACATGAAGAATAAAATATTGCATTTTGACACAGGAATAGGGCGACGCATCTTATATTAGATACGTCGCCCTATGATCGACATAAGCGCGGCTTGCAAAGCGCTGTGCGCGTTGTTGACATAAGCGCTGCGCGCGTTGTTTGGTAGCGTGCTTTATGCCTTATTTATTTTTTCCATCACATAATTGGTAAGGGAAACCCCATTGCGCACAACCTGCTGTTTCTGTTTCACTACATAACCGCGCTTCACAAAAAACGGCTTTGCCGTGACAGAAACATGAGAGACGACCGTATCAGCCAAAGTCTCCCGTTCCAGTCTGTCACAGATCGCGGTTGCAACTCCCTTTCTCTGATAATCCTTAGACACATACAAGCGGTCGAGATAGCCCGAAGCATCCATATCCCCAAACCCAACAATACGCCCATCCAAGACTGCCACAAGCGTCTGATGACTGAGAAAGGACGCGTTCCACTGCACCGGATCAACCGTTCCGGTCGCCCACACGTCAAGCTGCTCTTTCGTGTAATCCCTTGCGTTTACCGTATGTACCGTCTGGTAAAACAACTCCGCAAGCTTTTCGCAGTCATCCGGACAGTAAGCACGAATCGAAAACATGCGTCCTCTCCCCTCTCTGTTTTAGTTTCTCTCCGCAAACGTCTTTTTCAGTGCCAGGAAGAAGAAAACAAGCGAAACCGTCATTAAAATGTGTGAAATTCCCGCAATTCCTGCGATCATCGCGTTGACCGCAGAGGACAGCTCCGATCCCTGCACCTGAAAAATACCTCTGATCAAAAGCATCACACAAAAGAACGGAAGCGAAATATTGTAAAGCACATAAAATCTTTGGAATGCCTTATGTTCCGCCAGTTTCTTCTCCAGCCCGCAGAACAATGCCGTCACCAGAAACAAAAACATACCGAGCACAAGTAAATGCGTATGCATCACGCCAAGCGTCGTTTTTCCCGTAAATCCCTGAAGCTTTGTAAATTCTCTGTAAAATACGCCCGCAACCATTGCAGCGATAAAGTAGATCATAGATGTGTTTATCATTTTTTTCATTGTATGTATCTCTCCTTTTCTTTTCACCTGTTTTTATTTCTTATCCTTCAGATAGCCCTTTTTTGCAAAATATGCCTCGTACCGCTGCCGCTTTGTCGCAATCATCTGATCCGAATTGACAAAACGGATAAATTCCGGCTCTGCCATCCATTGATAGGCTACCGTCTCTTTGTCCTGCAGACGAATCGCGTCCTTTTCACAGGAGGTCCGGCAAAAAAAGGTATGATAGATGCACTGCTTTTCATCAGAAACAAATGTTCCAAGCTCCTCAAAGGCGTCCTCCAAAATTCCTGTTTCCTCCAAAAGCTCCCGCCGGATACACCGAAGGCTGTCCTCTCCCTTAAGAGCCGCTCCGCCTGCGGTCGCCTCAAAATATCCGCCGTAATTTGGCTTTCGCGGATCACGCTTCATCAACAGATACTCCCCGTCCGTATGCTGCACCAGCACCTCGCATACAAGATGATACAGACCTGCCGGAATCTGCACGCCGCGGATCAGATCAATATTTGCCAGTGTTTCATCCCGATAATATCCATCCCAAATTTCCATGTATGACCGCCTTTCCTCCTAACGCCTTAAATTTCTATCCGTCTGTCCTTGTAATAATATTCCTTATCGCGCGCACCGATCTCTCGCAGAACGCGGCACGGATTGCCCACCGCAACAACATTTGCAGGAATATCCTTCGTGACCACGCTCCCTGCACCGATCACCGTGTTCTCCCCGATCGTCACGCCCGGCATGATCAGCGCGCCCGCGCCAATCCAGCAATTTCTTCCGATGTGAACCGGCATATTGTACTGGTAGAGCTGCTCACGCAGTTCCGGCAGGATCGGATGTCCCGCCGTAGCAATCGTCACATTCGGTCCGATCATCGTGTAGTCGCCGATATAAATGTGTGTATCGTCCACGCAGGTCAGGTGGTAATTAGCATAGACCATTTTCCCAAAATGACAGTGATGTCCGCCAAAGTTTGCATAAAAAGGCGCTTCGATATAGACGCCCTCCCCGCAGTCCCCCAGCATCTCCTTTAACAGCGCCGCCCTCTTTTCCGATTCCGAGGGCTTCGTCTGATTGTACGCACATAGCCTGTCCTGATAGACCACCTGCTCTTTTATGATTTCCTCATCGCCCGGAAGATAAAGCTCTCCCGTGTGCATTTTTTCTTTCATCTCACTCATCAAAAACCCTCCATGCTTTTACCACATCGTTGTCTCACAGGCAACGAGCAGCGTGCTCTGTGAGCCCCTCTTATGCCAGATCAAACAGCGAAAGCTGGTTTGATTCCGGCATATCGCCAAGAATCCCAAGATCACCCATCAGATCGATAACCGTCTTTGTCGCCTTCGTGCGCTGGCGGAAATCGTCCTTTGACAGGAACTTTCCGTCCTTCGCCGCCTCTGCGACCGCGATCGCCGCATTGTCTCCCATTCCCTCGATCGTGTTTAGCGCCGGCATCAGCTTTCCGTCAATGATCTGGAAACGGTCAGGCTTCGCCTGATAGACGTCAATCGGAAGAAATTCAAATCCGCGCGCGTACATCTCCTGCACGATCTTCATATCGCGGTAGGTGTCCTGCTCCTTCTTCGAGAGGCTGTCCTTTCTGCGCGTATAGTCCTTGTAAAAATATTCAAGCCTTTCTTTTCCCTGACACATCAGTTCGTAGTTAAAGCCCGTCGCTCGGATGGAAAAATATGCTGCATAATAGGCAAGCGGGTAAAACACCTTACAGTAGGCGATGCGCCATGCCATCATAACATACGCCGCCGCGTGTGCCTTCGGGAACATGTACTTGATTTTCTGACACGACCAGATATACCAGTCCGGCACGCCGTGCGCCGTCATATCGGTGATCCAGTTCTCCTTTAAGCCTTTTCCCTTTCGCACGGACTCCATGATCGTAAAGGACTCCTCACTGTCAAGACCCTGCTGAATGAGATAGATCATAATATCGTCACGCGTACAGATCGCGGTGGAAATGGTCGCCTTGCCTTCCTCAATGAGCGTCTGCGCATTTCCAAGCCATACGTCCGTTCCGTGTGACAGACCGGAGATACGGATCAGATCCGAAAACTCCTGCGGCTTGGCGTCGATGACCATCTGCATCGCAAATTCCGTTCCAAACTCCGGTATTCCAAGACACCCCAGCGGAATCCCGTGAATATCCTCCGGCTCGACGCCAAGCGCCTTTGTATTTTTAAACAGTGACATGACGGACGCATCGTCCAGCGGAATCGTCGTCGGGTCAATTCCGGTCAGATCCTGCAGCATACGGATCATCGTCGGATCATCGTGTCCTAGGATGTCAAGCTTCAGCAGATTGTGGTCGATCGAGTGGTAATCAAAATGTGTCGTGATCGTCGCAGTCGTCATATCGTTTGCCGGATGCTGTACCGGCGTAAAGGTATTGATCTCCTCTCCCACCGGAAGGACGACGATACCGCCCGGATGCTGTCCCGTCGTTCTGCGCACGCCGACGCAGCCCTGCACGATACGGTCGATCTCGCAGTTTCGCTTGCGGATGCCGCGCTCCTCATAATAGTTTTTGATATAGCCGAACGCCGTCTTATCCGCCAGCGTACCGATCGTTCCGGCACGGAATGTCTGTCCGTAGCCGAAGATCACCTCACAATAGGCATGCGCCTTACTCTGGTATTCTCCGGAAAAATTCAGGTCAATATCCGGCTCTTTATTTCCCTTAAAGCCAAGGAAGGTCTCAAACGGGATATCAAAGCCGTCCTTAACCAGCTTCTTGCCGCAGACCGGACAGATCTTATCCGGCATGTCACAGCCGCTGCGCCCGGAAAATGCCTTGACCTCCGGCGAATCAAAATCACTGTATTTACAGTATTCGCAGCGGTAATGCGCCTGTAAGGGATTGACCTCCGTGATACCCGACATCGTCGCCGCAAAAGACGAGCCGACCGATCCGCGCGAACCGACCAGATAGCCGTCCTCATTTGATTTCCACACCAGCTTTTGTGCAATGATATACATCACGGCATAACCGTTGGAAATAATGGAGTTCAGTTCACGGTCCAGCCGCTCCTTCACAATCTGCGGCAATTCCTCACCGTACATACTGTGCGCCTTGGTATAACAGATGTCACGCAGCATCTGGTCGGAATTTTCAATCACGGGCGGACATTTATCCGGACGCACCGGAGAGATTTTCTCGCACATATCGGCAATCCGGTTGGGATTTGTGATAACGACCTCCTGCGCCTTCTCACTCCCCAGATACGCAAATTCGTCAAGCATCTCCTCCGTCGTCCGAAGATATAAGGGCGCCTGCTCGTCCGCATCCTTAAAGCCCTTGCCTGCCATGATGATCCGTCGGTACACCTCGTCCTCCGGATCAAGAAAATGCACATCGCCCGTCGCAACGACCGGCTTTTTGAACATCTCTCCCAGCGATACGATCCGACGGTTGATGTCGGCAAGCTCCTCCTTCGAGTTGATCGCCTCCCTGTCGCTGCGCAGCAAAAAGTCATTATTTCCAAGCGGCTGGATTTCCAGATAATCATAAAACTTGACCAGACGGATAATATCCTCCTTTGGTCTGCCGCCCAAAATTGCACGATAGATCTCGCCGCCCTCACAGGCAGAGCCAAGCAGCAACCCCTCGCGGTGCTTGACAAATTCACTTTTGGGAATCCGCGGCTTCTTGTGATAATAAGTCAGATGCGACATCGAGATCAGCTTATAGAGATTAATACGCCCGACGTCGTTTGCCGCAAGCATGATCGCGTGGTAGGTCGGCAGCTTCTTGATCGTCTCGGCGGACGCCTGTCCCATCCGGTTCACCTCATCCAGCGTCTGCATGCCCCGATCCTTAAGCATCTGAATAAACTTCACAAAAATTTCCGCCGTACACGCCGCGTCATCCACGGCACGGTGATGATGATCCAGTGAAATACCAAGCGCCTTAGCAACCGTATCAAGCTTAAAACGATTCAAGTGCGGAAGCAGCATACGCGCAAGCGCAACCGTATCTATCACGGTAAATTCCGCCGTAAGCTGTTGGCGCTCACAATTTTTTCGGATAAAGCTCATATCAAATTCCGCATTGTGCGCCACCATGATCGCGCCCTCACAAAACTCCAGAAACTGCGGAAGAATCTCCTCAATCTTTGGGGCGTCCATTACCATATCATCACGGATCGACGTCAGCTCCTCAATGTGAAACGGAATCGGAACCTCAGGGTTTACAAACGTAGAGAATCGCTCCGTGATCGCACCGCGCTCCACCTTCACCGCTCCTATCTCGATAATCTTATTCTTATCCGGTGAAAATCCCGTTGTCTCCAAGTCAAACACCACATAGACATCATCCAACTGCTGATTTTTTGAATTGACGATCACATCCTTTAAATCGTCGACCAGATATGCCTCTACACCGTAAATCACCTTAAAATCGTCCTCCGGTGAAACGGCATGATTGGCGTCCGGGAACGACTGCACATCGCCGTGGTCGGTGATCGCAATCGCCTTATGCCCCCATTTTTTGGCACGCTTGATAATATCCCGTACCTCGGAGACGCCGTCCATATCGCTCATTTTTGTATGGCAGTGAAGCTCCACGCGCTTTTCGGGACTTGTATCCATACGCGTAGACGTAAAATCAGGAATCTTTTTCATCCCAACGATCGATCCGATCGTCAGCTCGCTGTCAAACTTATCAATGGTCGTCACACCCTTGATCTTTAAAAACGCTCCTTTTTTCAGCCCCGCATCCAAAAGCTCCGTGAGCTGGTCATTTCTTGTAAAGATTTTTAAGACGATCGAATCGGTAAAATCCGTGACCGACATAATGACGATCGTTTTTTCGTTGCGAATTTCTCTCGTCTCCAAAGTCATGACCTGACAGCGGATCGTCACCTCTCCCATCTCGCCGACAATCTTCTCAATGGCGATCGCCTCGTCATCAAAATCGCGTCCGTAAATGACATCCGGGTTATCAGACCTCTTGTAGCCCCCCTCAAAACGTCTTTTAAACTCACGCTTACCGCCCTCCGCGAACCTTTGCGCACTCTTTGGCGGCTGCTCCTGCGTTTTCTTTTCATACTCCGCCGTCTTTGCGGCAGCTTTCTCCCCTTTTATGACAGAATTTTGGGGCGCAGTCCCCGCTTCCTGTAAATGCTCCTGCAATGCTGCGCCGGAAGCCTCCCCATCCTCCTGATGTATCTGTACCCGCTTTAGGATATTCTGAATCTCATACTGTATCTGCAGA
Organism: Roseburia sp.; assembly: GCA_019421345.1. Lineage (GTDB taxonomy): Bacteria > Bacillota > Clostridia > Lachnospirales > Lachnospiraceae > Roseburia. The sequence goes on from JAHZFL010000004.1 coordinate 20,148, forward strand.
TCGCTGTTTTTCCTGTATTTGCTCTCCTTCGGCTGCTCATAGGCAAGCTCCACCGAAAGATTTAAGCCGCAGCGCTCACAGACGATTTTTTCCAAAAATTCCACAAGCTCATGGGAGCGCGTCTGCGCAATGATCGTATTTTCCAAGGTGAGCGTCATATGACTCTCGCCGGAAAACTCCATTTTTGCCGTGCGCAGCAGATTATACTCCATGAGACTGTAATTTTTTAATTCCTCCAGCATACTGTCCTTGTACATATCCATCAGCTTTTCCGGCGTATACTGTTCCGAGAGCAGATACTTTTCAATCACCTTGACCTGCATCTGCCTGCCCTTAAAAATCTGTGCCGCGATCGCCTGCTCCAGCCGATACACATCCTGCTTGGGAATCAGACGCGTGCTGCTTAGATAGACGCGCAGGTGCGTCCGGTCGTGATTCATTCCAACCTTTGTCACCTGCGTTTCCGTTAAAAGCTTTTTCAAGTTTCCGTCAACGGTCAGTGTCGGGAAAACATCAAAAAACAGTTTTGTCATGCCTTCTCCTCATTCCAATGCAGCAGCTCCTCCCGCAGCGCTCCAAGGAGCTGATCCTCCGGCACCTTCTTATATACCTCTCCTTTTTTGATCAGAAGTCCCTCGCCGATGCCTCCGGCAATGCCGATGTCCGCTTCCTTTGCCTCGCCCGGTCCGTTTACCACACAACCCATGACGGCAACCTTAAGATCAAGCGGAATATCCGCCACCATCGTCTCCACCTGATTTGCAAGACTGATCAGATCGATTTTGGTTCTGCCGCAGGTTGGGCAGGAAACAACCTCTATGCCTCCCTTACGCAGACCAAGCGTGCGCAGGATCAATTTTGCCGACTTAATCTCCTCAAGCGGGTCTCCGGTTAAAGAGACGCGGATCGTATCGCCGATGCCCTGATGAAGGATCAGTCCAAGTCCGATCGCGGATTTGATATTGCCGCTTGTGACCGTTCCCGACTCCGTGATCCCAACATGAAGCGGATGATCTGTCTCCTTTGCGATCAGCTCATGCGCCTTCACGCACATCATGACGTCAGACGACTTGATACTGATGACAAGATTATCGTATCCCATCTCCTCGATCCGATGTACCTTATCAAGCGCGCTCTCAACAATGCCCTCCGCCGTCACGCCATGATATTTCTCAACCAGATGCTTTTCGAGAGAACCGCTGTTCACCCCGACACGAATGGGGATATTTCGCTCCTTCGCCATATCTACCACGGCGCGCACACGCTCCATGCTCCCGATATTGCCCGGATTAATACGAATCTTATCCGCACCGTGCTCCATCGCCGCAAGCGCCAGACGGTAATCAAAATGAATATCTGCCACAAGCGGTATCGTGATCTGCTCCTTAATTCTCGTAAGCGCCTCTGCCGCCTCCATCGTCGGCACCGCACAGCGGATAATATCACATCCGGCTGCCGTGAGCGCATGAATCTGGGCGACTGTTGCCTCCACATTCTCCGTTTTCGTATTTGTCATAGACTGGATCAAAATCGGATTTCCTCCTCCGATCACCTTGTCTCCAATCGCTACCGTTTTTGTCATAGGATACCTCCTTCTTATCCAATCAGCTTTCGTACATCGTTAAATATGATAAACAGCATAAATGCAAACAGCAGCATCATGCCGATAAAGTGCACCATTCCTTCTTTGTCCGGGTCGATACGCTTTCCGCGGATCACCTCCACGATCATAAAGAAAAGCCTTCCCCCGTCCAGTGCCGGAACCGGAAGCAGATTCATCACGCCAAGATTTGCAGAGAGAAAAATCGTAATATAAAGCATCTGCAAAAATGCTGCAAAATAGCCGTAAGAAACACTCTGCTCATACCCGTCCCCGATCATATCCACAATTCCGACCGGACCGCTCATATCATTCACGCTGACCCGGCCTGTCACAAGCGCCTTGACACTTTTTAACGTGACGCTGATCCAGTAGCGCACCTCATAGACGCTGTATTTTAAAGTCTCCAGTATGTTTCCCTTTTCTCTCTCCACACTCGCCTGAAAACCGTACATATGATAGCCATATTCTTCATTGTACTTCGGCGCGGCAAGCTCGGTCTGATAACGTTCCCCGTCCCGCTCGTAGGTCACGGTTACCTCCTCGCCCGGATGAAACTGCATATAAGTGTTAATGTCCCGGAAAAAGTGAATGCGGCTTTTTCCCATTTTTATGATCGTATCACCCGCCTGAAGTCCCGCCTCCTGCGCGGGATAGCCCGGCGTAACTCCCGTTAGGACCGGAAGATCGTAGCCCGTATTGCACAGCAAAATAAACGCGCCTACAAACGCCATGATAAAATTAAAAATCGGTCCTGCCGCAACGACACTGATGCGCGCCCATACAGACTTCTTACCAAACGAACGGTCGTCGCCGCTCTCCTCATCCTCGCCCTCCATCATGCATGCGCCGCCAATCGGCAGCAGCTTGAGCGAATACTTCGTCTCCCCCTTGGTAAAGCCGATCAACGTCGGACCAAGTCCCAGGCAAAATTCGTTGACACGGATGCCGTTGGCTTTTGCCAGAAGAAAATGACCCAATTCATGAAAAATAATGATAATACTAAAAATCAGGATTGCTATAATTATTTTCATTCAAAAACCTTTCTATTGCCATCTGCCTGCGATCATCTCATAGACAGACGCCTCTGTCTCCAATATTTGCTCCAAACCGGGCGCTTCGATCAATGGTATTTGCTCCATACAAAAAGCAATGATCTCCGTAATCTGCCGATAGCTGATTTTTCTCTCCAAAAATAAAGAAACTGCCTTTTCATTTGCCGCATTATAAACAGTCGGAATATTGCCGCCCCTTTGCATTGCCTCATAGGCAAGCGCCAATCCCCAAAACGTGTCTGTGTCCGGCTTCTCAAACGTCAACTGCCCCAGTGAAAACAGATCAAGGCGCTTCCCGGAAAGAGGTCTGCGCTGGGGATAATACAAGGCATACTGAATGGGCAGACGCATATCCGGTGTGCCAAGCTGTGCAATGACTGCGCCATCCTCATATTCGACTGCGGAATGGATGACGCTCTGCGGATGTACGACCACCTCGATCTGCGAGAGCTCCACATCAAAGAGCCACTTCGCCTCCATAACCTCAAGCCCCTTATTCACAAGGGTTGCGGAATCAATCGTGATCTTTCGCCCCATCGTCCAGTTCGGGTGCTTTAGGGCGTCCTCCACCGCAATCTGTGAGAGCTCGCTTTTCGTTTTTCCGCGAAACGGTCCGCCGGACGCCGTCAGCAGAAGCTTTGCGATCCGATTGCCCTTAGAAACATCAAGCGACTGAAAAATCGCACTGTGCTCACTGTCTACGGGAAGAATCCTTACATTTTTCTCCTTTGCAAGCGGCATGATCAAATGTCCCGCCGTCACGAGCGTCTCCTTATTGGCAAGCGCGATCGTCTTGCCCGCCTCGATCGCCGCGATCGTCGGACGGATGCCAAGCATCCCGACAATCGCCGTCACCAAAACCTCGCTTTCCGGCTGCGTAGCTACCGCAAGCAGACCTTCCATGCCCGAGAGCACCTCCACCTGCAAATCTGCCGTCCGCAGCCGAAGCTCCTTTGCGCAGCTCTCATCCCGGACACTTACCAGTGCCGGACGAAACTCCCGGATCTGCTCCTCCAGCAAAGCAATATTGTTCCCTGCCGCAAGCGCCGTCACAAGAAGATCCCCCTGCTCGCGCACAATTTCAAGCGTCTGCGTACCGATAGAGCCTGTCGACCCTAGTATCGCTATCTTTTTCATCCTTCCTCCATTCCAAAGTGTTTCCCTTCCTCTTAAAGAACCACAAAATGCACCGCCAGAAAATAAATCATCGGCGCGGTAAATATCACACTGTCAAACCGGTCTAAAATGCCTCCATGTCCCGGAATCAACGTGCCGTAATCCTTGATCCCGTAGTTTCGCTTGATCGCTGATGCCGTCAGATCGCCGACCATTGATACCAGCGCGCCAACCGCGCTGATCGCCGCCAGCACCGCGATATGGGAAGCGGTCACTCCCATCGCCTTCTGAAAAATAAAACCGTAAATCACCGTCAGAAGCGCCGCTCCCAAAACGCCGCCGACTGCTCCCTCTACCGACTTCTTAGGGCTTAATTTCGGCGCCATCTTATGTTTCCCGATCAAAACCCCGACACAATATGCGCAGGTATCGCAGCCCCATGAGCAGAGAAAAATCAGCCACACAATATAAGCGCCCGCCGGAAGCATTCTCGTCTGATAAATGTAAGACAGCATCACAGCGACATAAAAGACACCGAAAAATGCTGCCAGCAACTGCTCGGTCCGATAATTCGGATAAGTAAAGACATAGACAAACATCAATCCGATCAAAAGGAACAGCGCAAGCATCATCATATCATCCATAAATTGAAACCGGAGATTCAGATCATACACTGCAGCCGCCGCATAGCCTAAGATTCCGGGCGCCGCCTTCTCGATCCCGAACACGCGGTACAATTCAAACATCCCGATCCATGAGAGCAAAAGCGTCGCCGTAAGCAGCACGTCATTTCCCGTGATGATCAAAGCAAGTGCGGCGGCAACAAGAACGATACCGCTTATGAGCCTCGTCTTAAACATTTGTCAATCCTCCGTATCTGCGGTCTCTTTTATTATACGCCTCAATCGCACGCACTAATTCTTCTTTATGAAAATCAGGCCACGGAACATCGGTAAAATAAAACTCACTGTATGCCAACTGCCAGAGCAGATAATTGGAAAGACGCTGTTCCCCGCTTGTACGGATCAACAGATCAGGGTCGGGAATTCCCGCCGTATCAAGATACCCTGCAAACAGTTCCTCCGACAGCTCCTGTGGCTCTCTTTTTCCCTGACGCACATCCTCGCACAGGCGGCGCACCGCGCGGATCATCTCGTCACGGCTTCCATAATTGATCGCGATCTGGAGATTTAATCCGTCGTTTTTTGCGGACGCCTCCTCCAATGCCACGATCTGCTTTTGAAAGCGCTCGCTTAGCTTGCGCTTGTCTCCGATGACACGGACGCGCATATTATTTTTGTCCGCGGTGCGAATACAATTTTTCAGATAGCTCTCCAAAAGCTTCATCAACGCCTCTACCTCTCCGTCCGGGCGATTCCAATTCTCCGTAGAAAACGCATACATGGTCACATAACGGATCCCCAGTTCATGCGCTGCCTGACAGACGGTCTCCACATTTTTTGCACCTACCGTATGCCCGTAATTTCTCGGCATGCCTTTTGCCTTTGCCCACCTGCCGTTTCCATCGAGAATAATCGCAATATGCTGCGGAATTTTCATAAGCCCGCGCTCCCTCCCTCACCTAAGTCTTATCACACACAAAAGGGACACGCACATGTCATGTCCCCGCCTGTCATTTTTATACCGTAAGAATTTCCTTCGTTTTGCTCTCAACTGCCTTGTCGATCTCGGCGATATACTTATCTGTCAGCTTCTGTGCCCGCTCCTCAAGCTCCTTGATCTCGTCCTCGGAAATCTCAGCAGACTTTGCAAGCTTTTTAAAAGAATCGTTTGCATCGCGGCGGATATTACGGATTGCCACCTTTGCGCTCTCTCCTTTTTTCTTTACATCCTTAGCAAGTTCCTTACGTCTCTCCTCCGTAAGCTCCGGGAACATCAGACGAATCACCTTTCCGTCGTTTGTCGGATTGATCCCAAGATCCGAGGTCATGATCGCCTTCTCAATCTCCCGCACCATAGAAGCCTCCCACGGCTGAATCTGAATCATGCGCGGTTCCGGCACATTCACGTTCGCCACCTGCTGAATCGGGGTAGGCGTACCGTAATAATCAACTCTCAACTTATCCAGTACATGTGGATTGGCGCGTCCGGCGCGGATACTTCCAAACTCCTCGCCCAGGTTATTCATTGTTTTTTGCATTTTTTCATCAAACTGCACTAATCTCTCATCCATTACCCTACCATCCCTTTCTTTTCGGAAACTGTCACCTTCGTACCGCTAAATTCTCCCGTAAGCGCATTTACGATACTATTTTCTTGATTCAAGCCGAACACATACATCGGCATCTGATTTTCCATACACAAAATCGATGCTGTAAGATCAACGACGGCAAGTTTCTTTTCGATCACTTCCTCGATCGAAACCTCGTCATATTTTACTGCCGCAGGATTCGTCTTTGGATCGCTGTCATAAACGCCGTCGATGGACTTGGCAAGATAAATTCCGTCCGCCTCCAGTTCAACCGCCCGAAGCACGATCCCTGTATCTGTGGAAAAATACGGATGCCCTGTTCCTCCGGCGAAAAATACAACCATCCCCCGATCAAAATATTGATTGGCGCGATCCTTGGAAAAAAGCTTTGTCATGCTGCCGCACGCAAACGGCGTTAAAATCTCCGTCATCATGCCGACAGAGCGAAAAATCTCTGATACATAAATACAGTTCATGATCGTCGCGAGCATTCCGATCTGATCCGCTTTGGTGCGGTCGATCGTCTCACTCGTTCTTCCTCTCCAGAAATTACCTCCGCCGATCACGATTCCCACCTGTATGCCGCCCTCTGTAATCTGCTTCACCTGCCTTGCGACCTCTGTCACTGTCGGCTCGTCAAATCCGGTATGCTTCTCTCCTGCAAGCGCCTCTCCGCTCAGCTTCAATAAAACACGTTTCATACTCTGTTAATTTCCTTTCCTGCCGTCAAACAGACTTGATACATCCACATCTGCATAGCACTGAGAACAAAAGCCCTCAATGACCGCACCGTTATTGATCTGGACGGAGCGCGACTTAATATTGCCCATGACAACGGCAGAGGTATCGACAACTACTGGTCCCTGCACGTCAATATCTCCCTTGATCGCTCCCGCGATCACCGCTGACGAGGATGTCACATTTCCGACGATCACGGAACCGAGTCCGATTTTTACCGTGCCGCTGCTCACAACCTCTCCCACGATCTGCGCCGCATCTGCATAAAACTCAGACGTATTGCTGTTGCCATTGACCGTTCCCGTGACCGTAAGTTTCCCGTTGCAGCTTACATTGCCGTCCACCTGTCCGCGCACATCCAAGGAACCGCTTGCTACTATATCACCGCGGATAAGTGTTCCCTGCGTAATGACAGAGACCTCGTCTGAGACCTCCTCCGGCATCAAACGCCCGATAGGCGCTGCCTCCGGCGGCTGCGGCGTTGTAGTAAAGATATCTGACATGTCATTTTCCTCCTTTGTCTCCTTTTGGGATTCTCTTTTTTCGGCTTCCTTTCTCTCCTCCTGTCTGCTGACCTGCTCTAAAAGTCCGTCAAGCTTTGAAAGCTCGGCTTCCATATCAGGCTCACCCTCCAGTGTATCGACCAGCAGCTCATCCTCCGTGCCAAGCGAATCCTCCCCCGGCACCAACTCATTGACTGCCTGCGAGAAATCATCCTTAAAATCCTTAAAAAATCCCATGTTCTTTCCTCCGTGTATTCATTGGGCATCCACACTGTCCGCCTTCACAGACTGTATGACCCGTGTATTTTCATCAATCGGCAGAAGTTCTGCCCCCATCGCCTTTAACGATTCGATCAGGGGTTCCAATACTTCCACCGTTCTCCTATCATCGGAAGCATCTTGGAGCGCCACCACCGATGTCTTATATTTTACTACATCACCGCTGATATTTTCAACTATTTCCTCTGCGGTATAGGCGGCAGATGCGCCATCCCCCGCCGAAACATTCCAATCATAATAGGTCACACCCTGTTCATTCAAAAACTGTACGAGCTCCTCCATCGGTACATCGCTGATCTGATTGCCGCTCCCGCCCGGAAAACGGTAAAGACTGCATTCCACTCCCGTAAGCTCAAAAAGATAATCCTTCAGCCTTCGGTAATCCTCCGCAAACGCTTCCTTCGACCGATAGATCACACTGTATCTGTTGGAATAAGAACGCATTCCAAGCGTATGTCCCTCCTCCACGATACGACGGTATAATTCCTGTGACTCCTCATCCTCCCTGCCAATTACAAAAAAGGTCGCCTTAACATCATACGCGGCAAGAATATCTAAAATCTCCTCCGTATGTCTGGAAGGACTGTTGTCGAAGGTCAGATAAACCTTATGTACATCTCCCTCATTTGCAAGATTCTCCGTATCTTCCGCCGCAGAAGAAGTCTGCTGCGGCAATGCCGTTTCCTCCTCCGACTTTTCCGTATCCGCGGGCGGACTTACGCTCTCCGCTGAGGTATCGGTCAATAGCAGACGCTTCAACTGCTCCTCCAAAGCCGCAGTTCTTACAAACAGAAGCACGATCAGGATCATGGACAGGATGACCCAGCCTGCGACGATCAGAATAATTGCCTGTCTCATTTTTCCGATTCGTTTTCGCCTTCTGCGCTGGCTGCGCAGAAACTCTGCTTCGTTCTCCTGCATATAAAACTCCCAAGTTAATCTTAATCCTAATCTATTGTAACACATTTTTACATTTTTCAAAGAAAAAAGCACAAAAAAACCGTTTGATTTTTTCATGCTTTTTCATTTATTTTCTGACAATTTAACTTCTGTACATTCTGCTACTTTCCGAGCAGTCCTGCAATCGCTGCTCCGGCGACAAACAGAATGATTCCTGCAAACCATGCACCGGCGCTCGCCCCTCCTACACCGATGCCGGCAAAAACGGCGATGGGAGAAGACGCGACCAGACCGAGAATTGCAAAATAGGTCATCCGTTCGTAACGCTTCAATAAATATTCCACAAGCTTTGCGATCACAAACGCACCGATCAAAACACCGATGCCAAACGGCGCCAAAATGCCCATGCAGTACCAGACAGTTGAAAAATCCAAGGTTACCACTGCGGTCACGAATGCATTGATATGGTCAATAAGCGGCGTATAATAACCCAAAGACATCAAAAGCATCGAGCCGCTGACACCCGGAATCACCATTGCCGCAGCCGCAAGCGCCCCGATCAAGAACAGTGAGAGCATCGTCCCTGCATCCACTGCGAGCAGCTTGCTGTGCCCCTCTCCCCAAAACTGCATCCAGACGATCAATCCGAAAAATAACGCAAAAACCGCAAGCTCCGCCATGCTTGGTCTTTTTCCTGCCACCTTTGGCAAAAGAAGCGGCAGCCCGCCAAAAATCAGACCGATGAAAAGCATTGCCGTCTGCAGCGGGCAGCTTGCAAAAAGCTGACTGATCGCAAAAGAAAGTCCGACGATTCCCGCGCCCATGCCAATCACATAAGGAAAAAGCGTCCGCACGCTCTGCTTCCACCGGTGAAAAATTCCGGTAACCGCACAGATGACCTCATCGTAAATCCCCATTGATACCATCATCGTTCCGCCGCTGACACCCGGAATGATATTTGCGATTCCAATCGCGACTCCCCGCAATATACTTTTGATAAATTTCATGTACCTCTCCCTTCCTAAGCACGATCTGTCCATCACTCTGATTCCCGAAAAACATTTTTTCTTTTGGAATGTCCTTCCTTCAGGCTGCTTCCCATCATATCGGATACCTCCGTGATCGTCACAAACGCCTGACTGTCAATTTCTGAAACAATATCCTTCATCTTTGCAATCTGAAAGCGGTTGACGACAAAATAAATGATCGTCTGCTCCCTGCCTGCATAGTATCCCTTTGCATCAATATGCGTAATCCCTCTCCCAAATGCCTCGGAAAGCGCATCGCTGATTTCCTGCTCACGCGTTGTGATGATCATTGCAGATTTTGCCTTATCAAAGCCCTCCACAATAAAATCAACCGACTTTAACGCGGCACAGTAGGTAAGGATCGAATACAGCGGCAAAATAAAGCTGTGCGTGACAGCCCCTACGAAAATATAGAGAAATACATTGTAGATCATGACAAAATTTCCGACGGTCAGCCCAAGACGCTTTGCAAAAATAACTGCCATAACCTCCACCCCGTCAATCGCACCACCAAAACGTATCGTTAGCCCGCTCCCTATACCGGAAATCATCCCACCAAACACCGCGCACAAAAGCAGATCCGTACCCGCAATGGGAGACGCCGTGCTCACGTCAACCGGAAACACATAGGTGATCAGATAAGAAGCTGACGAATACACGGCTACCGCAAACAGCGAATACACGGTAAACAAAAGTCCTTGTTTTCGATACCCATATAAAAAGAACGGTACGTTTAAGACGATCAGAAAAAAAGAAAGCGTCAGTTCATCCGGCGTCAGCTCCCATAAAAGCATAGCAGTTTTTATTTTTCATGCGATACTCCTCTCTGTCAATTATCATTAAAAAGAGTTTCCTAAAGTAAACAATGCTGCAATAAACGCTGACTGCTTTTATTATAGCGTTTTCTTTATCCAAAAGAAAGAACAAAACTTTCAGACGCTATATTTTATCAGACCAGACACTTTTCCAAAATCCCCCTTAAACCTGATGCTAAAATACGATATTTTATGAACTTCCCAAAAACGACAAAAAACCCTTGAAAATCCCCATGTTCTGAGCTTTTCAAAGGTTTTAAAATTCAGTCTGTCCGGGAACTTAATTGCCCATCTGCTTTACAAACCTTTTTGCTAAAGTGATGTATTTATGGGATCTGCGTGAATTTTCTCTTATGGGTTTCCCACATTGCAGTTGGTAAAAATTGGTAGGCTTATTTTTTATGAAAATTTTATCAGAAAAACCCGTATTTCTAGGAAAAAACGCGGTTTTTGTGTACTACTTGTGTACTATAAAACACAGCAAACCACATTTTATCAATAACTCTAGTTATGTTTTACTTCTTTGCAGAGATGAATATTGCAATCTGATTTTGCATATGTTATAATGCCAGTAGGCTAAAAGATAGAAGTTATCCATGTTGGATGACAACAAAAAACCTCGGAACGGCTACTCCGAGGTTTTTCTATTCCCTTTTGGTATGGCGGCTTATGCCACAGGCTGATTACCGACTACTTATCGCCGTCCAACCGTTTGCAAATGAGATGGCTAATCACACTTGCCACAACAGCGATTGTCAAAGATAGAAGTATCTCCATGTTGAACACCTCCCTTCCTTACCTGTCTAGGAGGCGGTAACAATCTGATTATAGCATACTGGCTTCAACTGTTCTACTTTTTTCGTTAGTGAATATTGCAATCTGATTTTGCATATGTTATAATGCCAGTAGGCAAAAGGAAATTACAGTATATCTGGCATAGATGTACACAAAATGAAAAACCCTCGGATGGCGGTCCGGGGGTTTTTCTTATTCCGTTACGGTGGAATCAAACCGAGGTTAGTTGTCATTTATTGTCGCGGTCTAACCATTTGTTGATGCAGTGGCAAACCACACCAGCCGCAACAGCGACAAGAAAGGAAATTACAAAATCCAACATAAATATACACCCCCTTTCCGTTGCCGGATTGGGAATGACAACATACAGATTATAGCATACTGGCTTACACTATTCCACTTATTCCTACGAGTATTTTCTCATGAAAAAAGCCCGGCACATGGCTGGGCTAAAATATATTTTTTACATTAACTTTTCCAATATGTAGTCTAAACCCTCTCTCCCAAGCATCGAACATATAAACAAGAAAAATTCAACCCTGACAGCATATTTTTCTATGTCATCTATGTTTATGACGATTACCACTATTATGACCGCAACAACCATAATATATATTAATTTTTAAGAGTTGGTAAAGACTTAAAGTTGGCAAAATTTTTTCTTAGTCAAACTCTTTTGCTATCAAAGTTCTTTTTGCATTCTTTCTAAATATTCATCCAAACCTAATCTCATGCTTATCGGTGAATCATATGACAAAATAATGGGTTGAATTAGGTTTTTAACAAAGCCTACCTTTTCATAAAAAGATACCCTATGTTCATAGCAATCCAAAGTTAAAAATGCAAGTCCGCTAATCTCTCTGATTTTCCGTCCCATATATGCAGAAAACATAATCAGCGATTCTCCCATACCATTTCCTTGATACTCTGTTGAAACAGCTAACCGTGCAATTTTAACTGCTGGAACAGTTGCATATGCCAATCCTAATCCATCTCGTTCTTCAAATTCCAAACGAATACTATCATTACATAAAGAAACATAGGCCGCAATTTTATCCGTTTCCGTATCAATAAACAAATGCGTAGTATTTAATCCACTCTCTTGCTCACGCAAAGCCTCCTGATTTAGAAAATCTTCCATTTCCTTAGAATGATTCACAACTCGTCTGCGTTCTTTGGAATTATATTTTTCTAAAGCATGTTTCGTATCCAAACAAGAAAAAGCATCCACCAGCGGCAGATGCTCTTCCGATAATTTTCTGATAGTCAAATTCATATTATCTCATCATCTTTTCAAAGATGTCTGCCAACTTTTTTGCACCTTTCTCAGATTCTTTTGAAGGTTTCCGATTGGCTTCTTTGAAAATCTTCACTGCTTCCGACCCTTTAACTACTGGAGTTGCCGCAATCTGAGTTGCCATACAATTTACCTCCTTTTCCTGCAAATTTTTATCTTCTGTCATTATAATACCATTCCTAATCCCTTTTTGCAATTAGTTTATGCTCTTTTAATGATATTATCACTATGATGAATCTTATATTTTAAACGGTTGTCACCTTTACCTATCGTTTGTTTTTCCTTATTTCAAAATTATTTAGATTTTCTTCCCCACTTTTCTCTGCAAATAGTATATAGTCTAGCATTACCAAATTTAAACACTCTATCATCAATTATTCAAAAAAATGAGAGCATATTACTTCCGCAATATACCCTCATCACTCACAGCGTTCCCTTTCTGTTTTAAACAACAAGCAAATTCCTCGTTAAGAGGTTGGGTAAATTTCTTTCCCAAATTCCCTACCCAATCTGTACCCAAAATAGCATGATATTTTGTGAGATTTTACAGTAGTTTATAACACTTGTCAAAATAGACGGAAAGCGCTTAAATATTCTATTTCATTCGCTTTTACCATTCTTACGATTGATAAATTAGTTGCCCATCTGTGCAGCAACCTCTGCCGCAAAATCTTCCTGCTTCTTCTCAAGACCTTCGCCTGTCTCAAAGCGAACAAATCTCTTTACCGCTACAGGTGCTCCGGCTGCCTTAGATACCTCCTCAAGGTACTTGCCAACCGTCTGCTTGCCATCCTCAGCCTTTACATATACCTGATCTACCAGACATACCTCCTTAAGTTCCTTGCTGATACGTCCCTCGATCATACCGTTGATCACCTTCTCCGGCTTCTTGGATTCCTGCGGATCGTTCATGATCTGCGCGAGAAGAATCTCTTTCTCGTGTGCGATATACTCTGCACTTACTTCTTCTCTGGAAACATACTTCGGATTTAAAGCCGCGATCTGCATTGCAATATTTACCAACGCCTCTTTTACAGCGTCGTTCACAGCCGTAGTGTCAGCCTCCACGATCACGCCGATTCTTCCGCCGCCGTGCACATAAGTTGCCACACAGCCGTTTGCTGCAACAACCTTCTCAAATCTGCGGATCTTTAAGTTCTCACCGATCACTGCGACCTTCTCTACCAATGCGTCGTTTACCGTCTTGGATGCATCCTCATTCCATGCCTCTGCCATAAATGCGTCCATATCTGCAGCATCAGAATTTGATGCCTGTACTGCAACCGCCTTTACGAACTCCTGGAATGTCTCGTTCTTTGCAACGAAATCCGTCTCGGAATTGACCTCGACAACTGCCGCTGTTTTCTCATCCTTCATGACAACGGCGCAAAGACCCTCAGCGGCGATTCTGTTCGCCTTCTTCTCTGCCTTCGCCTGTCCGTTCTTTCTTAAGAATTCAACAGCCTCATCCATATTTCCGTTTGTTTCATTTAATGCCTTCTTGCAATCCATCATACCTGCGCCAGTCATCTCGCGCAGTTCCTTTACCATAGCTGCTGTAATCGCCATTTTGCTTATCCTCCAACTGAAATCTTATGCTTCCTCTGCCAGATCCTGCTCGTCAGCCTCTGCGGACTCTGCTTCCTCTGCAGTCATCTCCGCTCCCTGATTTGCCTCGATCACAGCATCTGCCATCTTGGAAACGATCAGCTTCACGGCTCTGATCGCATCGTCATTGCCCGGAATCACATAATCTAATTCTTCCGGATCACAGTTTGTATCAGCAATACCGATCAGCTTAATTCCTAATGTATGCGCCTCCTGAATGCAGATTCTCTCCTTCTTCGGGTCTACAACGAAAATCGCATCCGGAATTCTTTTCATATCCTTAATTCCGCCGAGATTCTTCTCAAGCTTCTCCCACTCCTTCTTAAGAGCGATAACCTCTTTCTTCGGCAGTACCTCAAATGTACCGTCTGTCGCCATCGTCTCGATCTCTTTCAATCTTGCGATACGGCTCTGGATCGTCTTAAAGTTGGTCAGCATACCGCCTAACCATCTCTCATTTACATAGAACATACCGCAGCGCTCTGCCTCTGTCTTGATCGCATCCTGCGCCTGCTTCTTTGTACCGACAAAAAGAATCGTGCCGCCCTCTGCAGCAATATCAGCAACTGCCTTGTAAGCCTCGTCAACCTTGCCGACAGACTTCTGCAGATCGATGATATAAATACCGTTTCTCTCTGTGTAGATGTAAGGAGCCATTTTCGGGTTCCATCTTCTCGTCTGATGTCCGAAATGAACGCCTGCTTCCAGTAACTGTTTCATTGAAATAACACTCATTTTTTTACCTCCATGGTTTTCCTTCCATATGCTTCATCCCGCAAGGCAACCAAAACGGCACCGGCCCGGTGGTCGGCATATGTGTATTTTTGCAAGACAAACGTGGTGTTATCACACTTTTGTCTCAGAACCTTGCCAATTATACCATAATACAAAAAAAGAAGCAAGCATTTTTTGCCTGCTTCTGACTTACTCTATCGGTCCTGCGATAATCACCTGCGCAACCTCCTCCATCGTCAGACCGTATGGAATCTCATACGCACCGGCACGGATGCTGTTGGCATAGCCAAGCTCGGACATATGACTGCGCATCGCCTGTGCGTCCGCGATCAAACCGTTTTTTTGCAGCTTCTCACAGACAATCCGGCACACGTCCCCGGACTCAATAACAAGATGAAAGCTGCCGCCCGTCTCTCCCGACTGATCCGCAGACACACCGTTTTCGGGTGTTCCTTGGACATTGTCCGGCTGCGCGGGCTCCTGCGGTGTCTGTGCAGTCGTTCCGGCGTCTGGCGGCAGCACCTCCTGCTCCGCTGTCGGTGTGCCTGCAGACGGCGCTTCCTGCCCTGTTGCCTGTGTATCTGCGGGAGGCGTCATTGTTCCCTGCTCCTCCGTCTCCTGTACCTTTTTCTCCTCCGTTGTCTGCGAGTCCTCCTGCATGACCATTCCAAGCGCCTGTGCCCGCTGTCTGATCTCCTCGTCTGTCATTTCCGGCTTTCTAAACGAAAAACTGATTGCCAATATCAGCGTCGTGACAATCATTCCGGTTCCAATTCCCCGCAAATAATATTTCAGTTTCACGATACTTACTCTCCTCTATAAAGTCCAATCGTCAGCCGCACCTCTCCGATACCCATGCCAAGCGCCCGTGCGATTTCCACCTCAGACATTCCTTCCTTGTGCAGACGCAAAACCTCTTTTGCTCCGTCACGCACCGAGAGCGCATCAAGTGCCTCTCCCTCATCTGCCTGCGGCTTGTCCTCCCGATAAGATGACTGCTCGTCCGGTACCTGCGGCTTTCGGAACGCGGACGGTTCTTTTAACGGCGTTTCATATATCTCCTCTCTGACAGACCCTCTGCTGCCAAGCTCTCTTTGAGCCGCAAAGGTCTCCTCCAGATTTCTGATGTCTGCCGCAAGACGCTGCAGCTCAGAAACCATGCCTGTCAGCTCTGTATGCTTATCATTCAGCATACTGTAAAGAAACATAATCTCATTATGCGCCTTGTTCATCTTCTCAATAACCGTGTCGGAATACTCGCTGATCGCCATGATCTTATCGTTTGTTTCCTTCCCAAGCGCCCGATCTACCTGATCTATCGAAGCCTCTATCTGCTCATCGATCATATTTAGGACTTTATCCTTCGCATGCAAAAGCTCACGCTCGATCAAATTTTTTAATTCACTCTCACTTAACTCCGCAATCTTATTCAGTTCTGACGGTGATAATTTCTCTGCGACAAAAAAGCTTCCAACCATAAATACACTGCCGATCAGAAGCAGCATCCATTCTACTCCAGTCATCTCTCATCCCTCATATTTTCATATCAAAATGGCTGCTTGCGCCCGCAAGCTTTCCGCCCTTTTTCTTCTCGTCCTTACTCTCCTTAGGCTTCTTCCTCTTACCCTTTTCTCCCTCGTACTGGTTGTTCCCTTTCTCCTTCGCATCGTAGCGATAGCCCTGATTCTCCTTCTGATCCGCCTGCTGTACCTTATGTGCAAGCTGATCCTCCTTTTTCTCATGCTGAATACTGATGTTTTGCTGCTGCACGACTGGCTTATTATCCTCTTGCTGCTTGATATTGCCTATATCCTGCGTGCGCTGAATCATACCATTTAAAACAACCGGCCGAATTGTCATAGGAAGTCCCCCTTCACTTATTCATCGATCAGGATTCCCATATAATTTCCCATCCGTTTACGCATTTTAAGAAGCGCCTTTGTGTGAAGCTGGGAAACACGGGATTCCGAAACCTCTAAAATATTGCTGATCTCTTTTAATGTCAGTTCCTCATAATAATACAGCAGAATCACTCTGCGCTCCTTTTCTGTCAAAAGCTCCAACGTCTCTGACAAAACCTTTTTTAACTCCTCCTCCGCAACAGTCTCCTCCGGCTGTGCAAACTGCGAATTATTTCGCGCGTCCATAACCGGTTCTCCGCCCTGTTCCACAAACTCATTGAGGGAGATAATATTCGTCACCTTAAGCTGCGACTGCCACTCCAATAATTCTGTTCCCGTAACTCCAAGCTCCTCTGCCAGCTCCTCGTCCGTAGCGTTTCGCCCCGTTCTTGCCTCAATCGTCTTTGCGGCATCCTCCAGGCGCCTCTGCTTTTGGCGGACGGTTCTCGGAATCCAGTCCATTTTACGAATCTGATCCAGAATCGAACCGCGGATACGCAAGCTTGCGTATGTCTCAAACTTAACGTCCTTTCCCGGATCAAACTTATCAATCGCGTCGATCAGACCAAAAATACCATAGCTGACCAAATCCTCATACTCTACGTTATATCCCAGATACATACTGAGACGTCCCGCCACCACCTTCACCAGTGGCGCGTATTCTGTAATCAGTTTTTCCCGCAGCTCTGCGGAAGGACATTTTTGATATGCCTCCCAAAGCTTTTCTCTCTCAACCGCTTTCATATGAAGCCCCCACGTTTCCAGTTACTATTCCTCTTTCTCTTGCTCCGCATCAGCCTCTGCCAAAGCCTCCGCTTCCCGGTTTTCGTCATCTTCACCGGCTTCTTCACCATCCGTGGTTTCTTCTTCCTGCGTCTCCGCAAAAAAATGATCGATCACTGCTTTTACCAGACATCCGATCACTAAAAAAATAACCAGTACCCAGAAAAGCATTTTCATAAAATCAGTCACTTCCATGTGTGCCCGAATTCCTGCCAGACAGGCGATAAATCCCCCCAGCAGCATAATAATTGCAGGTAATGCTTTTGTCTTCATCTTTTGCCCCATACCCTTCATTAAATAATCTTTAACGGCTTCCCTACAGATTTGATATAAAACTCGCCTGTGTCGCAGTGCAATTCTACAGTTCTTCCGTAATTTAATCCGGTATCCTCCGCCACAAGACGAATCCCAAGCGCCTTTAAGGTTTCCCGCGCCGTCTGCGCATTTCTCGCCCCAATATTGCCGACCTCCGATAAGCCGCTGACCTCAAACATTTTTGCCCCGCCGGCAATCTTTGCGACAAGACGGTTCTTATTCGCTCCCGCCGCGACCACACGCTTTAACAGCTCCCTGATTCCTGTATCTCCAAACTTTGCAACATTACTGTTATTTCTCACCTTCGTACTGTCCGGAAGCATATAATGCACCATGCCTCCCACCTTTGTCACCGGATCATATAAAACAAGTCCGATACAGGAACCGAGCCCCAGCGTCGTAATTACATTCGGAGCCTTGCAGATATTGAGATCTGCCATGCCCACTTTTACGATTTCGCTCATCCATTCCTCCCTTTATGCTCTGATTCCGAGTGACTGCAAAATCTGTTCGTAGGAATCCTGCTCCGGCATCAAGATAAAATAACCGTTGATCAGCACATCCGCGCAGATTTCAGTCTGTATCAGCAGCGCATTATCGCCATACTGCCCGAACTCAATGGCCGGCACGCTTAAGATCGACGCTGCCATATCAACTGCAATATACGGCACCGATGGCACGATCACAAGATTTGTCAGAGAAGAAAGCGCGGAAAGATACGATCCTGCAATAATATTTCCAATCTCTTTTAAGGCAGACAATTCCATCTCTCCAAACGGAACATCTTCTCCCACCTCCTGCATCATCAGCTTATTTACCAGATAGCGGGCAGACGGAATGTCAAGCAAAAACATCATACTGCCGTTAATGTCATTCTCCACCTCTAAAAAAATGCCGACGATCGTCTGATCCTCCTCTCCGACTGCCCTGCCAAGCATGGATACCTCCATGAGCCGGATGTTTGGCACATTCATGTCAATTTTCATGCCAAGCATATTTGCAATCGCCGAGGTCGCGTTTCCCGCTCCGATGTTGCCGAGCTCCTTGAGCACATCCAGATATTGATTGTTTACATCCTCTAAAGTCATCTTACTCATAAAATCTTTTATTTGCTCCTCTCATAGATAGAAAGTTAGTGCGATCATTCCTGATCACACTAACCCTTTCACCTATACGGTTTCTTCCACGATCGCCCCGATCTCCAGCAGGGAGATGAGCTCCTCTCCATGCTTTCCGACGCCGTTGATAAATCTGCCGCGGTTGGTATTTCTGTCAATCTGCTCCTCGCTTAAATTCACAACCTCACGGACCTCATCGACAATGATACCGATCGCGCCCTTTTCCTCCAGCTTTAAGATGATAATACGGCTTGCGTTCGTATACTCGTCATCCGCCAGCTCCATCTTTTTGCGAATGCTCATCACAGGCACGATCTCGCCGCGCAGACTGATGATTCCCTTAAAATAAGACTGCACCTTCGGAACACGCGTAATATGCTGCATACGCACGATATTGTCCACATAACGGATATCAATCCCATACTGCTCGTTTCCGACCATTACAACGATATATTGCTTTGCTTCTTTTTCCATTACTTCCAGACTATTATTGCTCATGCCATTCACCCTCCATTACATCAATACATTGACATCGAGAATCAATGCCACTTCACCGTCGCCAAGAATTGTTGCGCCGCTGATGATCTTATTGTTATTCATGTACTTGCCGAGAGACTTGATCACGATTTCCTGCTGTCCCATCAGCCGGTCAACGACAAGACCTGCCAGACTGTCGCCCTTTTGCACGATAACGACGGTGAGGCTCTGCGGCTGGCTCTCGCCCGGTTCAATATCAAGCACCTGATCCAAGCGGATGATCGGAATGACCTTTCCGCGCAGATGAATGACCTCCTTCGCCTCCACATAGCGGATTTCCTCAACCGGAATATCCTCGATATTGGAGATCGAACCGATCGGGATCGCATACTTCTCATCGCCGATCACAACCATCAGCGCCTGCACGATTGCAAGCGTAAGCGGCAGACGAACCGTAAAGGTTGTTCCCTCGCCAATCTCCGTCTTGACCTCAACGTCTCCTCCAAGCGCTTCAATGTTTGACTTTACAACATCAAGACCGACGCCGCGTCCCGAAATATCGGTGATCTTCTTCGCCATTGAAAAGCTTGGCATAAACAGGAGATTGACAATCTCCTTCTTGCTCATCGTCTCAGACTGCTCCTGTGTGATAACACCTCGCTCGACTGCCTTCTGGCGCACTGCCTCTACATCAATACCGCCTCCGTCGTCGCCAACCTGTATGATAACGTTATTGCCCTCCTGAAACGCCTTTAGGAAGATACTGCCGACCTCCGGCTTTCCGTTTGCCACACGCTCCTCATTATCCTCAAGACCATGATCCGCGGAATTGCGGAGCAGATGCTGCAGCGGATCGCCGATCTGATCGACAACCGTACGGTCAAGCTCGGTATCCTCGCCCGACATATAAAGCTCCATCTTCTTATTCAGCTTTCTTGAAAGATCACGGATCATACGCGGAAACTTGTTGACAACGCTCTCGATCGGAACCATTCGTACCTTCATGACAGATTCATGCAGGCTTGTCGTGATCCGTTCCAATCCCTCAATCTGCTCGTGAAAAGACTGATTGTGGAGTTCCCCGCTCTCTGACGAGCTGATGGAAACAAGGCTGTTCTTTGCAATGATAAGCTCCGAAACCTGATTCATCAAAGCGTCCAGCTTCTCGATATCTACGCGCACGGTACGGTTTGTCACCGGCTTTGCCGCCTGTTTCTTTGCCGCTGCCGTTTGTGCCTTCGGTTTCTCCGGCTGCGCCTTTTCGGGCTTTTGCTCTGCTGCAGGCACGGTAACCTTTTCCTCTACGGCAGCCTTTTCCTCCGCCTGCTCCTGATTTGCCGCAAGCGCCTCATAGGAAAGCTCCTCGCCGACTACGCATTCAATCTCGGAAACTGCCTTTGCCGCATCGGCAAGCTTCTCATACGGCTCCTCCGATGCTGCGTAAAAGCTGAAATCAAACTCAAACTTTTCGTCCTCAATATCCTGTGAGCTTGGGGAGTAAACAAGAATCTGACCAAACTCCTCGACCGCCTTAAATACAAGAAACGCTCTCGCCGCCTTTAACAGACATTCCTTTTGAATGGAAACCGTCATACCGTAAAGATGCTGCCCGTTCTTTTCCGCTTCCTTTAGCTTGTCCTTTTCCGACTCACTCAGCTCAATCTCCAGATACTTTTTCCCGCTGCCTGTGCTTTCCTCTGCTGACGGTACAGGAGCCGGCGTCGGTGCAGCCGGCGTCTCCTGCGGCGTCTCGCCGTTTGCTGCGGCGATCAACTGATTCAGCTCGCGAATGATCAGCTCATTATCCTCGGTTCCCTCGTCCGAGCTCTCCTTAATATTGTTCAGATAGCCCTCGATCGCATCCAGACACTGAAAGAGCAGGTCGATCATCGAGCTGTTGATCTTAAGCCGATCGCTGCGGACCTCCTGAAAAACATTCTCCATATCGTGCGTCAAATGCTGCATACGCTTAAAGCCCATCGTTCCTGCCATTCCCTTTAAGGAATGTGCCGCACGAAAGATTTCATTGATCGTATCCATATTCTCAGGCTCTTTTTCCAGCTCCATGATACAATCGCTCAAATTCTGCAAATGCTCGCTTGTCTCATCAATAAAAATTTCAAGGTATTGGCTTACATCCATATCACTTTACCCCCACGCTTTTTGTAATCAAATTTGCAATCTCTGTCAGAGGAACGACTTCATCTACCAATCCTGTCTCCGCGATCGCCTTCGGCATCCCGTAAACAACACAGCTTGCTGCATCCTGCGCGATCACATGAAGCGGCTTTGACTTTGCAAGAGATAAAATTCCGTTCGTACCGTCCGCTCCCATACCGGTGAGCACAACGCAGACTACCTCGTCATAGCCGCAGTCCCGCAGCGAGTCATAGGTAATATTGGCGCATGGTCTTAAGCCGCCGATCGCCGGCATATCATTCAGCCTGATCTTATGACTGCCGTCCGGGCACTTTTTCACTTCCATATGCCTGCCGCCGGGCGCGACATAGACCGTTCCCTTCTGCAATACGTCGCCGTCTGCCGCCTCCTTGACATGGATCGGACTGACCTCATTGAGCCTGTCTGCCATTGACTTCGTAAAGCCTGCCGGCATATGCTGCACCAAAACCATCGGCGCATCAAGATTCGCCGGAAGATAAGGGATCACGCTCTGGAGAGCCTTCGGTCCTCCGGTCGAGCACGCAAGCGCAACGATACGTTTTCCGCTTCTTCCTCCGATGGACGGTTTCCTTGTCACCGCCCTTTGGGCGCTTCCTGTTCTGGAAACGGAAGCAGTAGCTGCTTCCCTCCGGTATCTTTCCGTATGAAGAACTGCAGAGAGCACGGCGATCAGACGCTTCCTAAAGTCCTCTCCCTTCGCCTCGATCACGTTCGTCGGCTTCGTCACAAAGTCAACTGCCCCGCGCTCCATTGCAAGAATCGTGACCTCCGCGTCCTTTGTGGTGACAGTACTCACCATGATCACGGTCGCCTTGATCTTCTCCTGCTGAAGCTTTTCCAAAAGCTGAAGACCATCCATGCGGGGCATATTCACATCCAGCACAACGCCGTCATACTTCTGCTTTTTTAATTTCTCGTATGCCTCCAGACCATCGCGGCAGACATCCACCGCCTGAAATGTTCCTTCTGCATTGATTATATCACAGATAACCCTTCTCATGAGTGCAGAGTCATCAACAACCAAAATGTTTTTCTTCATTTAATCACATACTCCTCTGACGCGATCTGCGTTCTTCCTCAAAAATGAAACGGATGATTTCTTCCCTCGTATTGGCATCTCTGATCTGGAATCTCGCCCTCACATCAAACAGCCTCTCCTGTGTATGCTCGGAACGGACACAGCTCATAACCGAAGCAATAATGCAAAAACGCTGATCGACCGCTTCATTTTTCAAAGAAAAGTGAAGCAGCAGCCATTGTCTCGGCGTCATCGGCTCTTTTGTCCGAAACTTTATGCCGCCTCCACTTAAATCCACGATCATACCGGTGTGCTCGCGCTCATTTCCGGTATCGGCGCCTTCCTCCTGCGTCTCGCGCAAATCCACAAGCAGCGCCTCGGGAGGAATCATTTTTGCCTCCTCCTTTGTGATCATAAAATATTGAAATTCCAAAACAAATGGGAAACGATAATACTCCCGTCTCTGAAATTTCTGCGGCTGCGTTTTTAGCTCTACCTCCACCACATACAGATTATCGCTCTTATAACGCTCCTTGATCTGACCGACCACGCGGTACATCCCCGCTCTCGTATAGATCACCAGTTCGATACGGCTCTCCAGTGAAAGCAGGATCAGCTTTCCCTTCTCGCTCGGCATGGACAACTCAAGATTGCCATTTTCCATACAGTCAAGCACCTTGCTTTTATAGACCGGAGCTGCCTGCTCCTTTTCTTTTTCCTCGTCCTGCCAGATGTGGGAAATATCTACCTTATCCCCCGGCTGAATCAATTCCTTCACTGTCATATGCTTCACCTCACAACTGTCTATGCTTCCAAAAACCTGAGAACATCCGGGAGATGCTGCCCTCCCGTTCCTCCTGCTTCCATGCGCCGTTTAACAAACCAAGCGCCACCCGCTCAAATGCCTTTGCGGATCTGGAAAACGGAAGATACAGTGAAACCGGCTGCTGCTGTCTGACCGCCTTCTCTAACGCCGTATCCTGTGGAATCATTCCCGCATAAAAAACACTTCCCTGCAAAAACTGAAACACAACAGAATTTAGCTTTTCATACACGCTTCTGCCCTCCTCCCCAGAAAGCACACGATTTGCCAAAACAGAAATCTTTGTCCCCTTGCGATCAAACGCAGGATTTGTATAGAGCGCCTTTAACAGCGAATAAGAATCAGTCAGGGAAGTTG
Source organism: Roseburia sp. (assembly GCA_019421345.1). Lineage (GTDB taxonomy): Bacteria > Bacillota > Clostridia > Lachnospirales > Lachnospiraceae > Roseburia. The sequence goes on from JAHZFL010000004.1 coordinate 43,802, forward strand.
GATCGGGCGTCGTCACGAGCAAGACCTCACGGCTTGCAAGGATCATCCGAAGCACCTGATCGGAAATTCCCGCCCCGGTATCAATTAGAATAATATCTGCCAGCCCGTCAAGCTCCGCAAAGGAGCGCACCATCGCTTCCATCTGATCCGGTGAAAGATTGTTTAACCCCATAATGCCGGAGCCTGCGGAGATAAATCCGATGCCCATCGGTCCCTCCGTTATGACGTCTGCGATCCGCTTTCCGTGATAGAGAACATCCGAAAGATTATAGCGGGGCGCTGCACCAAACATCACCTCCACGTTTGCCAGTCCGAAATCGGCGTCAAATATGATCACACGTTTTCCGCACTTTTTCATCCAAACAGCAAGATTTACGGCGACATTCGACTTGCCGACGCCTCCCTTCCCGCTTGTAATCGTAATCACTCTGGCATTCGGCTTATTTTCCTGTTTTTTCAGTTTCACAACATTTCTAAGCGCCTCTGCCTGATCCATGAAATCTATCTGCCTCCTAATAATTGCTTAACGATCTTTTGCATATCAAAAACCTCAATATCCTCCGGAACATTCTGTCCTGCCGTCATATAGGAAAGCTTCGCGTCTGAATAAAGTCTGATATTTAAAATATTGCCATAGGCAGACGTTTCGTCGAGCTTCGTAAAGATCAACCGGTAATCTGCAATCTCCTTATAGGTATCTGCAATCTCCAACAGATCGCGATACTTCGTCGTAGCGCTCAACACAAGATAAACCTCTTTTTGATAGGAACCGTCCAGTCCCTCCAGAAGCTTTTTCATATCCTGACACTGCTGTTCGTTGCGATGTGAAAATCCGGCGGTATCTACAAAGATCAGATCATAATCCGCAAACTGCGCAGCCGCCTGATTCATCTCCTCTACCGTATAAATAATACTCATCGGAGCATCCAAAATATTCGCATAGGTGCGCAACTGGTCTGTTGCCGCAATCCGGTAGGTATCCGCCGTAAGAAACGCAACCTTCTTTTCGTACTCTACCTTATATTTGGAAGCAATCTTCGCAAGCGTCGTCGTCTTGCCGACGCCCGTCGGTCCGATAAAAAAGATCACTCTCGGCTTCTTGCCCTCCGTCTCGATGACTGCCGGCTGTCCCAGCTTTAGGATCAGCTTCTGATAAACGTTCGATAAAATAACGTCCACGCTGCTTCCGTTCTGCAGCACCTTCTCTCCCTCGTCCATCATCTGATTGACATACCGCTCACTCACCTCATTCTCAAGCAGCGTCCGGTAGAGCATTTTCATAAACTGAAAGCTCTCCGAATTGACAACCGGCGGCTCCAGCTTCTCCGCCTTTCTTGCCTCCTCTGCGGAAAATTGCTTTTCTAATATATTAGATAAATTCTCTAATCTCCGTTCCAATCCCTCGCTCACGCTTCCTCCTGTCTGACTCTCCGCTACCGGCACTGTTTTCGGAGACTCCGTCTCCCGCTCCAGCGGCTTTGGAATTGGTATTTTTTCATCCGCCGCAAGATTGATCGCCTCAGGCTTCTTTGGCTGGGAAATACTAAAATCTTCCTTTTCCTCCGCGGCTGCAGTCACCTCATAGGTCGTTGCCTTAAAAATTCCAAGCAGTCCCTTCGGCTTCACTTCCTTGACATTTAAAACAACTGCCCCCTCGCCAAGCTCCTGCTTCGCCTTCTCAATCGCTTCTTCCTTTGTTTTGCCCTCATATTTATTAATGGTCATTTACGCTGTCACCATCCCCACTGATTGTAATTCTACATTTGATTCGACCTCATTATAAGAAACAACGATCAAATCCTTAAAGTATTCCTCCGTCAGCTTTTTAAAATACATTCTGACGATCGGCGAAGTGATCACGATTGCACTCTTGCCCATATTCTCAAGCTTCGATACTTCCTCCTCGACGGAAGAAATGATCGTCTTGGTCTTTTCGGGATCTAAGGTTAAATATGCCCCCTGCTCCGTCTGCTTTACGGAGGACATGATCTCCTGCTCCACACGCGGGTCGAGCGTGATGACGCTCGTCGTCTCGTTGACAGGGAAATACTTGTTAGAAATCGCACGCTTTAGATTCTGGCGCACATACTCCGTCAATACATCGGTATCTCTCGTCGTTGACGCATGATCTGCGAGCGTTTCAAAAATACTGAGCAGATCGCGGATAGAAATACCTTCGTTGAGCAGATTCTGCAATACCTTCTGTACCTCGCCAAGACCAAGCTGCTTTGGAATGAGCTCGTCGACCAGTACCGGATTGCTTTCCTTGAGGTTGTTGACAAGATTCTGCACATCCTGTCTTGTAAGCAGCTCTGCAATATGCGTGCGTATCACCTCGGTCAAATGCGTTGCAATGATCGAAGGCGGGTCTACAACGGTGTAGCCAAGACTCTCCGCCCGCTCCCGCTGGCTCTCCGTGATCCAGATCGCCGGGAGATGGAACGAAGGCTCAAAGGTCGGAATACCTGTAATCTCCTCCTCCACATAACCCGGATTCATCGCCATATAATGATCGAACAGAATTTCTCCCTCTGTGACCTGTATCCCTTTAATCTTAATAATATACTGATTCGGATTTAGCTGGATATTATCACGCAGACGAATGATCGGCACAACCGTACCAAGCTCCAATGCAATCTGCCTTCGGATCATAACGACACGGTCAAGCAGATCGCCGCCCTGATTCACATCGGCAAGCGGAATGATACCATAGCCGAACTCCAGCTCGATCGGGTCTACCTGAAGCAAAGACACCACATTTTCCGGCTTTCGTATCTCCTCCGCCTCGGTCTCCGCCATGCTGACCTCCTCCTCAATACTCTCAATTCCAATGTTCTTGTCCACCATTCTTCCGGCAACCGCAAACGCAATGCCAAGCGGTACAAACAAAAACCACTCAAGCGGCGTAAAGATACCTAAAAATGCAAGTGCACCGCCGACCAGATAAAGCACCTTCGGGATTCCAAAGAGCTGCCCGACCAGAATATTGGAAAAATCCGCTTCCTTGGAAGCCTTTGTCACCAAGATACCTGTCGCCAGTGAAATTAACAGAGAAGGAATCTGTGAACACAGACCGTCACCCATCGTCAAAAGACCGTAACGCTGGATCGCCTCGCCAAACTCCATGCCGCCGCGCATCATTCCCATCGCGGTACCGCCGATTAAATTGACAAGCGTGATGATAAGACCTGCCGCCGCATCTCCCTTGACATACTTGGTCGCACCGTCCATAGAACCAAAGAAGCCTGCTTCTTCCTGAATCTTATTTCGTCTCTCGCGCGCCTGTGCGTCGGTAATCGCTCCCGTATTCAGATCGGCGTCAATCGCCATCTGCTTACCCGGCATCGCGTCGAGCGTAAATCTCGCAGATACCTCCGCCACTCGCTCGGAACCCTTATTGATCACGACAAACTGAATAATGATCAAAATGATAAATACGACCGCACCGACGATCATATCGCCGCCGCCCACGAAATTACCGAACGTCTCAACAACGTTTCCCGGCTGTCCCGTAGTCAGGATCAGACGCGTCGACGAAACGTTCAGCGCAATTCTGAATATCGTCGTAAACAGAAGCAGTGTCGGAAAAAACGACATGTCCAGCACTTCTTTTACAAACAGCGTGTTAAACAAAACAATCAGTGCAAGTGAGATATTTAGCGCCAACATTACATCAAGTAACGTGGAGTTAATCGGCACAATTAAAAAGATGACTGCCGCGAGTATATACAACGCAACGCCTATGTCAGCTTTCTTCATACCACATCCTCCTTCGTCTTCTATTCTTTCATATTATATACCATTGCAAGAATTTCCGCTACTGCCTGATACAGCTCCGGCGGTATTTCACTGCCAACGTCTACATTGGCATAAAGCATTCTCGCTAACGGTTTATTTTCCACAATCTCAATCCGGTTCTCTTTTGCAAGCTCACGGATTTTCTGCGCCAGATAATCCTCTCCCTTTGCAAGCACGATGGGAGCCTTATTTAATTCCGGCTCATACTTGATCGCCACTGCAAGATGCGTCGGGTTCGTGATGACCACGTCCGCCTTTGGCACATCCTGCATCATCCTTCGTCTGGACGCCTCGCGCATGCGCTGACGCTGTCTGCCCTTGATTTCAGGATTTCCTTCGGTATTCTTATATTCATCCTTTACTTCCTGCTTCGTCATCTTCATTTCTTCGTTGAAGCGGAACTTCTGGTACGCATAATCCGCGATACCGACCACCAGATATACGATGCTGATCTTTAGACCCGCATCAATAACAACCTCTCCGCACAGTGCGATCGCCTGTCCTAAGGGAATATCGTAAAGAATAAACAGATCATTTTGATGATCCTTGATCGAGGTGTACGCCACATACATGATCACCCCGATCTTTAATACAGATTTAAAAAATTCAAAAATAGAATCTTTGGAAATAATACGCTTAAATCCGCTGATCGGATTAAAGCGGTCCATTTTCGGCTTCATTGGCTTTGTCGACACCTTCCAGCCTACCTGAAAAATACTGATAATGAGCGTGATCGCAAAACCAAACAAAAAGAACGGCCATGAGATGATCAGCATCTGCCGGTAAATCTCCCCGAAAAAACCATTCACTGCCCCCGATGACATCTCCATCGCGTACATCGACAAAAAATCGGGGATCAGCTTATAAACATACTCAAAAATACTGATGAATCCATTTCCCGTAGCCGCGACAAATATCTTTAACACGAGGAACAATACGATCAGATCAAAAGCTGCCGTAAGCTCCTTACTCTTAGAAACCTTACCTTCTTCTCTGGCTTCCCTTAACTTCTTCTCTGTCGCCGGCTCGGTCTTTTCCCCGCCGGGACCATCCTTTGCGAACCACTGAAGATTATATTGTAGCCCTCGTCTCTTTTCTTCTTCCAAGCTAATACATTCCTTCTATCATTGATACGACCATGCGCTTCATTTCCGTAAAAATAAAATCAGCAATTCCCGGCAGAAGCATGACTGTCAAAAACAATACCGCCATACCAAGCAGTACCTTTAGCTGAATGCCGACCGCAAACATATTCATCTGCGGAGCAACCTTTGCCATGATTCCAAGAATACAGTTTAGGATCATCATGCAGGCAAATACCGGAAGCACGATCCGAAAGGCGATGACAAACATATCTCCCATGAACTGAACCCATGAATCTGCGATGACCGACCAGTCAAACACCTGACCGTTGACCGGGATCACCTGATAAGAATCGATCAGCGCCCGTAAAATATAATGATGCATATTTGTGACAAGCATCAGCAGCAACAGAAAATACTGATACAGATTACCCGTGATCGTTACCTGTGTTTTCATCATCGGGTCAAACTCCTGCGCCATCGCAAGCCCGACATCCATATCAATAATATTTCCCGCAAATAAAATAATGGAATTACATATGCTTGCAGCAAGTCCTATCAGCAACCCTGTAATTCCTTCCCTTAAAACAATTACCGCATACCCGATCACACCTGTGTAAGTGATTGCGGATTGATCTGCGAAGCCGGAAACCAGAATAGCGATCACAACAGACAAGCCAATCTTTACACGAGCGGGCACATTCCCCATCCCGTAAAAAGGCGCCACAAACACAAAGCAGGATATGCGGACCAATACCAATAACAGTATTTCAAAATCTACCAGCGAAAACGTATAATTAATCATGTCTTACCCTAACCAAGATAAATACTGAAATTAGACCACAGACGATTCACAAACTCCGTCAACTGGTTGAGCATCCATGAACCAAACAGCATCATCGCCAAAAAAACACAGATAATTTTTGGAACAAAGGTCAATGTCTGCTCCTGGATCGATGTGATCGTCTGAAAAATACTGATAATGAGTCCTATCACCAAGGAAACTAACAGCAGCGGCGCTGAAGTGACTATAATCATATATAACGCATCTCTTGCAATATCTAAAACCTGTCCTTCTGTCATTTAACTCACTCCCATTCTGCTTCCCACCGTCAGTAAAAGGTCCTTACTACATTGGCTATCACAAGATTCCATCCGTCCGCCATAATAAATAACAAAATCTTAAACGGCAGCGAAATTGTCGTCGGCGGCAGCATCATCATACCCATGGACATAAGCACCGACGCCACGACCATATCAATTACAATAAACGGGATATAAATTAAAAATCCCATAATAAACGCGTAACGCAGCTCACTGATGATAAATGCCGGAACCACAGTTACAAACGGCACCTCATAGTATGCCTCTAACGTCATCTCGTCAGGATATTCCTGTCCGTCAATATCCATAAACAGATGAAGATCCTTCTCCTGCGTCTGTCCGTACATAAAATCCCGCAGGGAATTTCCCGCCTCCGCAAATGCCTGCTCCATCGTAATATCTCCGTTATCAAGCGGCTGGATAGCATTTTCGTTAATCTCCGTAAATGTCGGCCACATAATAAAGAAAGTTAAAAAGAGCGCAAGTCCGATCAATACCTGATTGGGCGGAGAAGTCTGCGTTCCGATCGCAGTGCGGATAAAATGAAGTACAATAATGATCCGCGTATAGGAGGTGAGCATGATCAGGATGGACGGCGCTAACGCTAGGATCGTAAGCACCAAAAATGCCTTCACCGGTGTCGACAGGGAACCTGTATCATTATTATATGTAATTGATAACCCATTTGTATTGTCATCTCGGGCATTTGCCGCAGGTCCATCCGTCTGCTGCGTCAATCCTTCGATAGGACCTATGGTCGCTGCATGTACGCTTTCCGGCTTTCCGGTAAACAAAGTCATAGCGGCAATAAATACTATTACCGCAGCTATGAGTGACAACATACCATATGCTTTTCTTAATCTTGTCATAATTTAATCCTGCTTTTTGGAAAAACGTTCCCTGATTTTCTCTAATGTGTCCTCAAAGGACTCCCCAACGCCCATCGTCCCGGATGCTCCCGTTCTCTGATAGGCTGTAATCTCCTCCTCGGTCAGACCAATTTCATCTTCTGTAAGCTTTGCCAGCATCGTGATCTCATCCTTACCGACCGCGATGACAAGGTAAGTATCTCCCAGCTTCAAAATCTGTGCAAACTTATTATTCGCAATGCGAACTGTATCCAGCACCTGAAAGCTGTGTCCCGACAGCTTCTGTCTCTGAAAACCACCAATCCAGCGCGTGGTAAAATAGGTAATGATCAGCACGAATACAAAAATAACCAGCACGCCCAAAAGCTGTATCAGACTGTTGAACGAAGAACTCAGCAAAATCATATTAGCCGATTACTTTTTTGACAGCCTCAAGCACGCGCTCTGCCTGGAACGGCTTTACGATGAAATCCTTCGCGCCGGACTGAATCGCCTCAATCACCATTGCCTGCTGTCCCATCGCGGAGCACATGATAACATTGGCGCTTGGATCCATTTCCTTGATCTTCTTTAACGCCTCGATTCCATCCATATCCGGCATCGTAATATCCATAAGAACCAGATCCGGCTTTGTCTCCGGATACTTCTCCACCGCTACCGCACCGTTTTCTGCCTCAGCAGCAATCTCATAACCACTCTTGGTCAAAATATCCTTGATCATCATTCTCATAAATGCTGCATCGTCACAAATCATAATCTTTGCCATAATCATAATCTCCTATTCTTGTTGTTTTTCAAGATATATTCTTATTTTACAATATCAGTGATGCGAATACCATAGCTTTCTTCGATAATTACAACCTCACCCTTGGCAACATACTTGCCGTTTACCAAAACATCGATCGGTTCTCCGGCAATGCGGTTTAAATCGATAATCGTACCCGGTGTAAAATCAAGGATCTCCTTAATTGACTTTGAGGTTCTTCCAAGCTCAACTGTCACCTCAAGCGGTACATCCATAATCAAATCGATATTTTCCGGTCCGTAACCAACCGGTATATTTCCTGCAAACGGCTGGAACTGTGCCGGCTGCACATTCACCTGCTGTCCATACATCTGTGACATATCCTGATTCATCATTGGTCCTCCCATCTGCGGCATACCCGTCTGCATTGGCGAAGCCGTCATCATCGGCTGCGCTGCCGCCATCTGTCCCGTCATAGGAGCTCCCGTCGGAGCTGCCTTGGGCGCCGCCTCCTGCGGCACCTCCTGAGGTACGGCTCCGGCAGTCTGATCCGCATCCTCCTTCATATTCTCTGTCACGTTCTCGCACAGCTCTTTTGCGAAAGAAATCGGATAAAGCTGCATAATATCGCTGTCGATCAGATCACCGACCTCCAAGCGAAACGAAATCTTTAAGAACTCGTCAGACAGAAATTCATCGATCTTGCTCTCATCAATCGTCTCCTGCAGATCAATAAGCTCTGCCTGAGGCGGACTGATGTCGATCACCTTATTGAGCATGGACGACATCGAGGTCGCTGCAGACCCCATCATCTGATTCATCGCCTCGCTGATCGCACTAAGATGCAGCTCGCCAAGCTCACAGTCAACATTCGTCCCATCTCCGCCCATCATCAGATCGGTAATGATCTTGACATCCTGCTCCTTCAATACGAGAATATTGCTGCCCTCAAGCCCTACCGTATAACCGATGCGGATAAAAACACAGGGCTTTTCATATGCCTCACAGACATCATCCCACTCTGCATATGAGACGCGCGGCGTTGAGATCTCAACCTTACGGTTGACCAGAGAAAACAGTGTTGTTGCAGCCGTTCCCATACTGATATTACCAATCTCGCCGATCGCATCGATCTCTCTCTCTGAAAGCAGCTCCTTATGCCCTTCCTCATCCGAAACCGTGGGACTGTTCAGTAACGCATTAATTTCTTCTTGAGACATTGTACCATCCATTTTACTGCTCCTCCCTGATAACTGATGTAATTCTTACTGCATAATTATCACCGGATTCTCCCGGCAGAGCAGTAAATTTCTTTATATTTCCGACGTAAACGTCAAGTTCTTCATCCGCTCTGGTGTTCAGACGGATAATATCCCCTCGCTGCAGTCCCAGAAAATCATTGACAGAAATCGCACTCTTGCCAAGCACTGCCTTGATCGGCATGGGCGCACGCGCGATCAGCGCTTCGATCGTATCGCTGTATTGCTGTTCGTCCTTCTCCTGCAGGCTTGCATACCAATTCTTCGTATTCAGATTATCCATGACAGGCTCTAAGGTCATATACGGCAGACAGATATTCATCAAGCCCTCAACCTCGCCGAGCCGGATATTTAAGGTCACAAGCGCGATCATCTCCGACGGAGAAATAATCTGTGCAAACTGTGAATTTGTCTCGATCCGCTCCAGCCGCGCGTCGATGTTGCATACGCTCGCCCACGGCTCCGAGAGCAGATTCACCCCAACGTTATAGATCCTCTCCAGGATCAATAACTCAATCTCCGAGAACTCCCGCATCTTATCCAGCGGCAGTCCCGTACCTCCCAGCATACGGTCTACGATCGCATAGCCAAGATTCTCTGCCAGCTCTATCACGATATTTCCCGGCAGAGGCGAAAAATTAACGATTCCAAGCAAAACCGGATTCGACAGCGCATTGGAGAACTCCGAATATGTCACCGTCTCCGCGCTCATCACCTCAACCTGCACCGATTTTCGCAGATAGACCGGAAGATTCGTCGACAGCAATCTGCCGTAATGCTCAAAGATGATCTCCAAGGTACGCAGATGCTCTTTGGAAAATTTTACAGGACGGGCAAAATCATAATTCTTGACCTGCTTCCCCTTATCATCTTTCATTTCATCTACATCAAGTTCGCCGCTACTTAACGCCTTAAGCAAACTATCAATCTCATTTTGAGATAAGACTTCACCCATTCTCTTTCACCACCTAAACAGTTATTTCAGTGCTTATTCCGAAGTTACACTTGAGAAATTCACACCTACGATGAAGTCTGTTCCACCAAACATATCCTGCATCGCGTCTAAGATTTCCTGCTTGACTGCTTTTTGCCCTTCCGCATCAAACTCCTCTACCGTATAAGAGCTGACGATCGTATTGATCTCGCTGCGGATGATCGTCTCCTTCTCCGCAAGTCCTGCGGCGCCGCCGTAAGTCTCATAGCCCTCGCTCTTTGTGTTCATGGACAGACCTACCGAGAAAATCGCGTAATGCTTCTTTCCGTCTCCGTTCGGAGCAAGGTTGACCGTAAAGCTGTCTGTAATATTGAATACCTCAATATCCTCGATCGGCACTGCCGAAAGATCCTTGGCGCTGCCGCCCTCCAGCTCAATATTGACAGCCGCACAAACCTGATCGATCAGCTCATTTGATTTCTTTGTCTGAGGAATAATCGTAAATGCAAGCATCGCTGTCAGGATCAGATTTGCGAGCACCAATGCCATAATGATTACACTCATAAGATTTTTCTTCATATGCTACCCTTCCCACTCAATTAAAATCCGAGTTATAAGAATTATAAATCTTTATCTCTACACGCCTGTTCCGCGCTCTGCCCTCCGGCGTCTCGTTATCCGCGATCGGCACATACTCTCCGCGTCCCGAGGACTTGATATGTCCCGGATCGACCGCGGTGATCTGCCGCAGATAATCTGCAACCGTCAGCGCACGGAACATGGAAAGCACATTGTTGTCCGCATACTTTGCGGAATGGATCGGAACATTGTCCGTATGTCCCTCGACCTCGATAATATTCTGACCATAGCCGGAGATGATCTCTCCCAGCTTGTCTACCAGCGGATATGCCTCCTGCCGTAGCTCCGCCTTCGCGGAATCAAACAGCAGCGCGCCGTTCATATTGAGCATCACATACTCCGCGTTAAAGTCAACCTCTACCAGATCCTGAATGCCGTAGCGCACTACCGCTTCCTCGATCTGCTGTGCCATCTGCTCGGATTCGGAGAGCGCCTGTTCCTCATACGCCTCAACAACATCCGTCTGTTCCTGTGTCTCCTCTGTCTGCTCTGTCTGCTGTTCGCTCTGTGCATTTGCGATCTGATTGTAATAGACGTCAAACATCTCCAACTGGCTGACACCCGAGGAAACCATCTCCCCGTCGCCTATGGAAGCGCCGCCGCTTGGCAGTACACTAAAGCTGCTGCGCAGGGAAGCGATGACCTTCTCAAACTTCTCCGCGTCAACCGTAGACATAGAGAACAGCAGTACGAAGAAGCAAAGCAGCAGATTCATCAGATCCGCAAAGGTATTCATCCATGCCGGCGAACCCTTCTTCGCGTCTTGCCGTTTTTTTCTCGCCACTATTCTTCACCTCCGACGCCATCCTCCGGTGCATTGTCACGCGCAGAAGGAGCAAGGAATGACTTCAGCTTCTCCTCTATAACACGCGGATTCTCTCCCGCCTGGATCGACAGGATACCCTCCACGGTAATTTCCTTCATCATCATCTCTGTATTATTATTGATGGTAAGCTTGGACGCCACCGGATTACACAGCCAGTTTGCGATCAAAGAACCATATAAGGTTGTAACAAGGGCGACCGCCATCTTCGGGCCGATCGTCGACGGATCGTTCATATCCTTAAGCATCAGGATCAATCCGATCAAGGTACCGATCATACCCCATGCAGGACCGAGCTCTCCCCACTTCTCCCACACGCCGATCGTCTTCTTATGTCTCGACTCAATGCACTCCAAGTCTGTCTCCATGATCCCGCGCACTAACTCTGGGTCCGTACCGTCTACGACAAGCATGATCCCCTTGCGTAAAAATTCATCTTCAATTCCGTTTGCCGCCTCCTCAAGTGCGAGAAGTCCTTCCTTACGCGCCGTATTCGACAGCTCGATAATCTGTCTGATGACCTCACCGGGGTCCTGCTGTTCATTCTGAAAAATCAACCGGATCGCCTTCATCGCACCCGTGAAATCAGAAAGCTTATTTGACGCGAGTGTACCGGAAACCGATCCTCCAAACGTAATAATTAGGGAAGCAAAGTCAAACATACTCCCGAGACCGGCGATACCTCCACTGGAGAACACACCGAAAAGAAACATTGCAGCACCAAGCAGCATCCCTGCTAAAGAAGCTATATCCAATTCTTCCACCTACCATCCTTGATATTTTAGTAATTCGATCCGCCCATCCGGCAGATTTACAAAAACCGTGCAGCCCGCAGACCTTATCATGTGCCAAAGCTACAGACTACACGGTCAGTATACCATATACGGTAAAAGATGTGAATACATTTTTACCGTATCTCTCCTATTTTTTTACAAAATCATATAATCTCTGTCAAAATTAGCGTTTCAGATTTACAAGCTCCTCAAGCATTGTGTCAGATGTTGTAATAATACGGGAGTTTGCCTGGAAGCCACGCTGTGTCACGATCATATTCGTAAACTCCTGCGACAGGTCAACGTTTGACATCTCAAGCTCGCCGGAGGTCATCTTACTGCCGTCCGCGGAAACCTCAAGACCGATACCGTCAAAGTCACCGGAGTTTAAGGTCGTGCCGTAGCAGTTGTCGCCAAGCTTCTCAAGACCCGATGCGTTCGCAAACTGTGCAACTGCGATCTGTCCCAAAAGCTCCGTATTTCCGTTATCGTAGCTTCCGAAAATCTTACCGTTATTATCCACGGAAAGACCGATCAGATCACCAAGCTTCTTTCCTTTTCCGAGGCTCTTGTCATTGACATTTCCCGTATCCATGGAAACCGTCGACTTGCCGCCGTTGTTGGTATTCTGTGTCTTGGAGAAATCAATCGTGATATTCTCGAAGTTGTTGTTCTGGAACAGACCGGAACCTGCGAGATTTAATATTGCACTTGGGTCTGTGCCTGCTCCTACCCCAAGAAACTTACCGTCTGCCGCAGAGAACTTTAATTCATTTACCACCCTGGTATCAGAAATAGTGAGTGGTTGTGCCAATCCATCAAAGGGATTTGGGAGAGTTGCTTTACCTGCGTCAATTCTTTCAAGCATCTCCTGGCTTACACCATAGACATCTTTTAATGTAAATTTAGTATTTGGCAAACCATTTGCAGTATATGTTCTGGTTTGTTGATCATAGTTAAGCACATAGTCAACATTATTTTTGTCAGTATAAACTACCTTACCTCCTTGTTCCTTAAACCCTTTCTGCAAATTATATTGAATGTTTTCTGTCTTCTGCCTACCAAATAGAGATTCAAGTTGCTGATTTGTTAATTTATCGGCATCAACAATTGCATTCCCATTGCTGTCCAAGATACTGTCAAGCTCTACGGTAAAGTTACCATTGTCATCCTTCTTCTTAATTGCAAAGCGCGCCGTATAGGAATAGCCCAGCTTATCGTAGAAGTTCAAGTTCTTGATCAGACCGGTATCGCTGGAAACATCCGGGTCGTTCTTGTCGATCACACCCGACATCGTTGCGTCTGTCGTTGCCTCAGGCGGAGACGTCATATTCTCCGGCTTCATGATTCGCAGGGCAGATACCGTATCCTTGACTACCTCGCCCGTCACCGGGTCTACCTGCCAGCCCATCACCGTATATCCGGTCGACGTCATCGCAAGATTTCCTGCGCCGTCTACATAGAAAGAGCCTGATCTTGTAAATACATTTTCTGAACCGTTATTCACGATAAAGAAATTCGTTGAGTTGCTGTCGGTCAGACGAATATCAAAGCCTCTGCCCGTCGTCTCCGCAGCGCCCGCTCCCGTGATATTGATATTTGTCGCACCAAGCGTTACACCGAGTCCGACCTGCTTGGCATTCACACCGCCCACGCCCGTGATCGCGTTTGCTCCTGACGCTCCAGATAAATTCTGATACAGCATATCCTGGAACGTTACGGAGGATGACTTAAAAGCCACCGTATTGACATTGGCAATATTGTTACCAATGACGTCCATTCTTGTCTGATGTGTCTTTAAACCTGACACACCAGCGTACATTCCTCTCATCATAATGAAATGACCTCCTAATCTTTTGTGCCCTGCTCCCTTCTGTCAGTCCGGGAGCTCCCGCCTCCTGTTAAGGTCCGGCTATACAATAATGGCACCGTCAATATTTGTAAAAATCTGATTGCCCGATTCTCCCTGCTCCATCGCCGTCACCACCGTACGATTTGGAACATTGACGATAAACGCCAGGGAATCGAGAATAACGAGTGACTCCTGAATTCCTTTCTCGTTTGCCCTGGAAACTCCGTTTTCCAACCGTTCACTCTGTTCCTCTGACAAATTAATATGTCTGTCATTCAGCCGCATGGCAGCGTGCTTGGAAAACTTCAGCTCTGAGCCATCGGAAATTTCCTGTTTCTGCCTTAATATTTCTTCAAAGGAAATCTCGCTCGCAGACCCGCCCGCGCTTTTTTTCTTCTGCACAAGGTATTGGCCTGTGATCTGCTCGATCGAGGCAAACCGGTTATTGATCTGATTCATAACCAAGTCTCCTTTCTATACTGTCTTTCCTCCGTCGCCGTCCGTGCCGCTGTCTGTATTTCCGCTTCCCTCAGAACCGCCGGCATTTCCGCCGCCAAGCTCCTCGACCTTCTTCTCGTACTCCTGCAGCTTCTTAAAATCTTTTTCATCAATGAAGCCCTTCTCAAAGCTGGAGAGCGAGTCATACGTCTTGCGAAGCTCCTCAATCTTCTCGATCGCCTTCTTATCCTTTAAGGTCAACTCATCAACCTTTGGAAGCTTCGATAAATCGTCATGGAAAGCCATGCCCTTCATCGTTCCCGCGATCTTTCCGAACCGGTCGTGTACTTCCTGGCTCACATACGCCTTCTGGTAAGCGCTCATCTCGGTGTAAACCTTGATCAGCTTCTCAACTTCCTCTCTGTCCTTTAAGGTCAGCTTATCTGCATCAGGAAGCTTTGCAACCGCATCCATAAACGACTGCGCCAATGTGATCGCCTCGATATAAACCTGATCTGCCACCTTGTAAACGTCGGAAACCGGATATAATTTCCCGTTGACCGATAGGAACTGCTTGCCGTCCATGTACTGTACCAGATCGACAAAGCCTTCTGTAACAAAGGTTTCTCCCGTTGTCTCAGAGGTCGAGTGAATCTCAACATATTTGCCGACCAGAGCATTCGCATTGCTGCTTGCGATCGTATTCTGCATGTTCAGCATTGCTTCCATCTGCGAGAAGGTCGCAAGCTGTGCCACATACTCGGTATTGCTCGTAGGCTCTAACGGGTCCTGATACTGCATCTCCGCACACAACAGCTTTAAAAACTGGTCATAGCCTAACTCACCGCCAGCCGGTCCCGCCGCGTCATTGGAGGGCTTGTTATTTAAGATATTGCCATTCTCTACCTGCTGTATTGCTGCCATCGTTTTTCTCCTTTCTAGGCGGTAAAATCAATACTGTTTCCCTGTTCCGCCATCATTTGTGCGACAAGACTTTCTTCCTCTGTCAGGAGACCGTCCCATTCGTCCAGCTCCTTTAGATTAATTTTTCTTGTCTGACCTGCCGCTTTTTCCTGTTCCTCTGCCTGACGCTCCTCCTGCTTGGCATTCTGCTCCAAGTTCTTCTCGAACTCATGACTGCCGACCGTCACCTCGACTGCATCGACCTTGATTCCGGCGTCGTTCATATTTTCCTTAAACTGAACGATCTGGCTCTCAAGCGCCTCCTTTACCACCTCGTTCTGCGCGGTGATATGGGCAGATACGATCCCGTCCTTTGCGGAAAGCTGTAAATAAAGCTTCCCAAGATTCTCAGGATTTAGCTGCATCTCCATAGTCGTTGCCGTACGGCTGATCGTAACTCTGGAAAATTCCACGATCTGCTTGATAATGTCCGCAACGTTTACCTGTGTGCCTGTACCGTTCACCTGCTCCTGCACCTGTGCAAAAGCCGTCTCCGTCACATTTCCACCGACCGCTCCCGTCATATCATGACGAAGCTGTGTCCCGGTATGTTCCTGCATCGTGCCGCCAAACTGCTGATGCTTCTGACCGCCTGCGGTCTGCTGCTCCTCCTTGGCGCTTAAGGAATCACTCTGAAGTTCTCCCTCCGTGCCTTCGGTCTGCTGCTCCTGCGTCTTTAGACCAGAGGCTTCCTCTGTCGCATCCTGCATTTCTGCTGCATCCTGCACTGCCGCTGCATCCTCCGTACTCTCCGCATCCATCGGTGCGGTCAAAGCGTCGGAATGGTTTTCATCCGCGGCATTCCCTGCCAAAGGTCCTCCCTCTGCAAGCATCTGATCCAAAAGCTGTGTCAGCTCCTCCTCGGTCATGCCAAGCTCCTTTGCAAGCGATGCGCCCAAATCTCCGATCGCATGAAGCGCGGTCATAAATTCTTCACTGCAAAGCAGCGCCGCTGCGTTCATCTCTCCCGTCAATTCACCCACAAGAGCTGCCAACTGATTCGGGTTTAATAAATCTGCAAAGGTAAGCCCCAGCGTCTCCATAGCCTCTGTAAGCTGTTCCTCCGTTATGCCGAATTCCTCGCACAAAACGTCCTTTACGTCCTCTGAAAACTCCTCCAGCTTCTTTCCGAGCTGCTCCTGCCTGTCACGGCTGATCGCTGCATCATCGCGCGGCTTGATCGGCTTGCTCTGTCCCTGCTGTTTGTAATCATAGGAAGGCGAAGATGCTTCCGGTTCTCTCTGGGGTGCATTGCCGCCAACCGGCGTCTGCATTTGATCCATAACCTTATGAAACGTCTGCCCTAAGGTATCTCCCTTTGATCCTGCGACCGTGCTCTGCGGCTGTCCCTGTGTAAACAGGCTTCCGATACCGGAAATTTCTGATGCTCCCATGCTCTTTTCCTCCTTTCTGTCAGTTGCCTGCACTTTGTCAGACATCCAATTTTTGAAGCCTTCCCCGAAACGGGTGCCTGCTTCTCTATTCTGAAGGCTGCATGATCTCTGTCACCTTTGCTGCGGTTTCAGAGTCCATTTTGCCCAGAATATTCGCTCTTGACTGTGCATCCATGTTCGTCAGAATATCTGCTACAAGCTGCAGATCGTTTGTCATTGTATTAAAAATCGCAGCCGCCTCCTTTGGCTTCATCTGTGAATAGGTCTTAACATATTCCTCAAGCTCGGCGTTAACTGCTTGCTGCTGCGCTACCTGACGATAGATGATCTCCGCGTTTGCGGGATCGATACTCTCATAAAAAGCCATATATTCTTTGATGTCCGGAGCTGATTCTCCAAAAACCACTTCCTCATAGAACTTCTGCTTCTCCGCCTCGAACTGCGCTTCCTCCTGCCGGTACTTAGCGAGCTCTGCAGCCTGTCCCTCCAACTGCGCGATATACTCCGCGTCCGACGTCTGGGTATTCTGCGCCTGTGCAAGCTGAACCTCCAGCTCCTTGATGCGGTTTACCGCATCCTCCATCGAATCAAATATATAAGCGGTGTCCTCCGTCGTCTGCTCCTCCGTCACACTGTCGGGAAGAATCCGATTGACATACGGCACATCCTTTAAGACAGGACCGAGCACACCCGAGCCAAAGCCTCCGACATCCCATTTGATCAGCAGGAGGATGATCGCCAGCCAGATGATAAAAATGATCAGAGTCACAAAAAAGACCGCTATCTTACCTCCAACGCTGGATTCCTCATCCAGCTCCAAATCCATATCTCCCGCCATCTTCGCCCGCTTCTTTGCCGCCTTCTGCGCTTTTCTTGAACGCTTTTGGGCTTTTTTATCTAAAACTTCATCCATTTGCTCTGCCATGCCAGCCTCCCATTCGTTACCGCTTTAATTCTTATGGTAATTGTAGCTTACCAGCTCGTCGATTTCCCTGCTCTCCTCGCGTGCAAGCTCCTGTCTGAATTCCTCAAACGCCTTCTCGCGCAGACGCTCCTGTGTCTTGCGCTCGATCATCACGCTGTTTAACTGCTGGCGCGCCTGCTCCACGTTGCGCTCCGCCACATGAACGTTCATCATCTGCGTCCGCTGCTTGCTTTTCATTACGTCGATCGCCCGCCTGCACTCTCTGATCTTTGACAGTTCCAGCGTACCGGTCGCCAGCTCTCTGGCGCGGCTTTCATAGGATACGCGCTGGAGAAAGATCTGCTGGAGCTTTTCCTGCTCCTCGGCAAGCTGCCGGTTGGCAATGCCGTACGCAGCCTTCGCCTGATGTTCCATTTTCTGTTTTATATCCAGAATATTCTGCATCCGGTAGACAAACTTTGCCATTCTCTCACACCCTCACGCGCCGCCTAATCCTCAAATAACTGTCCAAGCAGTTCGATTTCTTCTTCAAAAAGGAATTTTTCATCTGTTTTCTGCATCAAAAATGCATTTACCGCATCAATCTTCTGCACTGCATAGTCGATCTCTCGGTTTGAACCGCTCTTATATGCGCCGATATTGATCAAATCCTCCGCGTCGCTGTACGTTGCAAGTACATTTTTGAGCTTCCCTGCAAGCTCCTTATGCTCATTCGTTGCGATCGAGCTCATAACACGGGAAATACTCTGCAAAATATCGATCGCGGGATAATGATTCTTATGTCCAAGCTTTCTGGAAAGCATAATATGACCGTCCAGAATACTTCTCGCCGTATCGGTGATCGGTTCATTAAAATCATCGCCGTCAACAAGGACCGTGTAAAGTCCGGTAATAGACCCCTTATCCGAAGTACCCGCACGCTCTAAGAGCTTTGGCATCTCCGAATAAACGCTCGGCGGATAGCCCCTCGTCACCGGAGGCTCGCCGGAGGCAAGTCCGATTTCCCGCTGTGCCATTGAAAAACGCGTCAGAGAGTCCATCATCAGCAGGACGTCCTTGCCCTGATCCCTGAAATACTCCGCGATCGCCGTCGCCGTCTTTGCCGCCTTATTACGGATGAGCGCCGGCTTATCCGAGGTTGCCACGACAACGACGGAACGGCGCATTCCTTCTTCTCCGAGATCCCGCTCCACGAACTCCCTTACCTCTCTGCCTCGCTCTCCGATCAGCGCGATGACATTAATATCCGCCTTTGTATTTCTCGCAAACATACCAAGCAGCGTACTCTTACCGACACCCGAACCGGCAAATATACCGATTCGCTGTCCCTTTCCGACCGTAATCAGACCGTCGACTGCCTTTACGCCGAGCGGAAGCACTTCGTCGATGATCTTCCTGCTCATAGGGTCCGGCGGCTGCGCCTCCACCGGATATTCGACGCCTCTTTTGAGTACGGCGCCGTCGGTTGGTCTGCCGATTCCGTCCAGCGTGTGACCAAGCAGCTCCTCACCCGCCAGAATCGTCAGCGGATGCCCCGTATTCTCAACCATACAGCCGACACCGATACCCTCGACATTGTCAAAGGGCATCAAAAGCAGCCGCTTGTCACGGAAGCCTACAACCTCCGCCAGCACGGAGTTCCCCTTTTCCTCGTCAATAACGATACGGCACAGATCGTTTAGCTTTGCCTTGGGACCGACCGATTCTATCGTCAGACCTACAATCTTTGTCACCTTACCAAGACTTGTAAAATAGTTCTTTTCTCCAAGCTGTAAATATTTTTCATAGGTTTGCGTCATAGTTATCTCCATTCCAACGCACAGCGCTGCCGCCATGCCCGCCTTAGGAGCATAATGCTCGAATATCCTCGCTTAAATTCTTAAGCTGTGTCTTAAGACCACAGTCAAATACGCCGGAATCTGTCTCTATGATGCAGTCATTCTCCTCCATGCGGGGATCGCCTATGACTTCAAGCTCCACATCATGTCCGACATGATTTAAGATTTCTTCCTTGCTGCTCTCCAAAAAGGAAACCTGTCCTTCCGCGACCTTAATGCGGAAATGCTTCTCTCCCTCTATATTTAAAACAGCACGGTCGGTCAAATACAGCAGCAGCTCCTTCTTGTGTGCAAATGCGACGCCAAAGACCTTCTCAAAAGCAGGTACGATCGCGTCGATCAGCTCATGCTCCATGGAATCCCGCTTACTCCGGTAATCCTCCTCAAGCGCCTGAAGCCGGCTGTCATAATCCTCCTGCATCGCTTGTGACTTTTCCGCAAACTCCTCCTGCAGTTGGTTCTGACCCGCCTCGTAGCCCTGACTGCGCGCAGTGTCCTCAATCTCTCTGACACGCTCATTCGCCTGAGCGACAAGCTCGTCCGCTTCGGCATTCGCCTCGGCAAGAATCCTCTCCGCCTCCTCTTTTGCCAGAGCAACATGATCGATCTCCGGCTCGGAGGGTTCTGTGTCCCCGCCGGCAAACAAGGCTTCCTCATTTTCCGGCATTTGCTGCATCATCTGCGGCGGGTTTTTCTTTAAATATTCCATCATCCGCTCATTGGAATCAATCACACGGGCGTCAGATGTCACGGTCTGTACCGACCATGGCTTAAACAGATTAGACAACGATCTCGTCACCTCCGCCTCTGGAGATAACAATCTCACCTGCATCCTCTAGCTTACGGATCACGCTGACAATCTTCTGCTGTGCTTCCTCAACATCCTTCATACGCACAGGTCCCATAAACTCCATGTCCTCCTTGATCATAGCAGACAGACGCTTGGAGAGATTCTTGAAGATAACGTTCTGAACCTCCTCATTGGCAGCCTTAAGCGCAATACCCAGATCCGAATTGTCCACATCGCGGAGTACACGCTGGATCGCACGGTCGTCGAGAAGAAGAATATCCTCGAATACGAACATCTTCTTGCGGATCTCGTCCGCAAGCTCCGGCTCCTCGATCTCCAGAGATTCCATAATATGCTTCTCGGTCGAACGGTCTACGGTATTTAAGATATTTACGATCGCATCTACGCCGCCAACGATCGTGTAGTCCTGGTTGACCAGTGAAGAAAGCTTGCGTTCGAGCACGCGCTCCACCTCCTTGATAACATCCGGAGACGTACGATCCATCATCGCGATACGCTTTGCCACATCCGCTTGTTTCTCCGGCGGAAGTGCGCCCAATACCATTGACGCCTGTGCCGGAGTCAGATAGGAAAGAATCATCGCAATCGTCTGCGGATGCTCGTCCTGGATAAAGTTTAACAACTGGCTCGGATCTGTTTTTCGTACAAACTCGAACGGTCTTACCTGAAGCGATGCCGTCAGTCTTGTAATGACCTCCTGCGCCTTCTCGCTTCCGAGCGCCTTATCAAGCAGATCCTTCGCATATCCGATACCGCCCTCGGCAATGTACTGCTGTGCGAGGCATATCTGATAAAATTCATTCAAAACATCTTCCTTCACATCAGGAGAGATACTTCTTGTATTTGCAATCTCAAGTGTCAGTTCTTCGATTTCGTCCTCTTTCAGGTGACGAAAAATCTCTGCGGAACGCTCCGGTCCCAATGCGATCAACAGAATCGCCGCTTTTTGGACTCCTGAAAAATTTCCATCCTTTGTCATAAACTATTCCCACTCCTCATTCAGCCAGTTTCGCAACAGCGATGCAGCCGCTTCTGGATTTTCTTCCACAAATTTTTCAATCAACAGCCTGATCTCAGACTTTTCATTGTACCCGATGTCCTCAAGGGTTTCCTGATTCTCCTTCGCAGAAGCCAGCAGGCTCTCCACGGAAAGTTCCTCCTCCAGCTCTGTATCTCTGTCCTTTCTCGTGCTGCGGAATACCACATAGCCGAGCAGAAGCAGGATCAGCACTGCCAGGATGATCTGAAGATAATCAGAAACCGTACGCTTTCCGGTCGAATACTGGAAGATCGGCTCGTCATAAGCAAGGATGCTGATATTCTCCACCGGAAATCCGGTCGCGTTCGCAATCATCTCATAACGGTCTTCCGCCACTTCCTTCTGTACCGGCTCGCTGTTTGCCGCAATGTACTCCTCAAAGGTCATGTCGTCAAGTTCACCTGCTCTGCGCAACGTGTCCTCATCGTAAATCACATAATCCTTTAATACGATTGCAATCGAGGAATTGTCATAATTGACCTTACCGGTCGCCGCGGTACGATCCGTCACCTTCTCGTTATTCTGATACTTCGTCGTGGTATCCGTAACGTTCGTCTCGTTATAGGCGTTGTCCTCGATCACATAGGTCGGCGTATCATCGTTTGCATCCGTACCCGGAACTGCCGCCGCCCCACCGATACTCTGGGACTCATAGGCACTCTGCTCACCGATCATACCGTTGGTCTGTCCCTCCGGCGCAAAGAATTCCCGCTGCGTCTCGCGATACTGGTCAAAGTCCATATCCAGCTTTGTCGCAACCTCTGCATGGTCATAAAGACCGGAGCCTACAAGCACATCCTTGACCTCGCTCTTGACCATATTTTCTGTCTTAGCGCGCAGTGAAAGCTGTGTGCTCGCTGTCCCAACCGCCGTATCTGTATCTGCTCCCGAATAGAGCACGTTGGAATCCGAATCTAAGATCAGAACGTTATCTGTCGTATCGTTTCCAAGCTGTGTCGCTATGTACTGGGCAAGCCCGTATGCCTGCTCCTCCGCCATTTCCGATGATAAGGAAAGAATGACTGCCGCATACGCATCCTGCTCACGCGCAAGAATCGTACCGTCATCATACGGAATATCAAGCGTCACCGACGCTTCCTCCACGTTTGAGAGTGTCTCAAGCTGCTCTGCAAAATGCTCCTCCATATACAGCTTGTACAGCTTCGTCTTATCTGCCTCTGTCGAACTGAATCCGCCCTCAAAAACCTTTTCGATAGCAAATCCCTGTGTTGGGATGCTGTTCCTTCCGAGAAGGATCGCTGCCGTGCCCTCATATTTCTCATCTACATAGAAGGTAAGCCCGTCCTGCGACATCTCGTAAGGGACGCCCTCGTCTCCGTCCAAAAGCTCCTTGACCTCACCCGCCTGTGCGGTATTTTCACACTGGATCAGCGTAACCATTGTCGGCGTACTGACAACGAATGCCAGTATCGCAAGCGCCAGCACAACCGTCGCGGCAACACTCCCCAGAAGCACCTTTTGCTTCGTACTAAACTTCTTCCACCATTCCGTGATACGTTCCCAAATTTTTTGCACTTGTTCCGGCATTTTTCCTGACTCCATTCACTCACTAAATCTGCATATTCATAATTTCGCGATAAGCCTCTATCGCCTTATCCCGAATCGCAACCGTATACTGCAGCGCCTGTGTCGCCTTCGCAGCCGCGATCTGCATATCATGCGGATTGTCCGCCTCACCCAGCGCAAACCGCACCTTCTGTGCCTGCGCGTCGTTCTGCAGCGTATTCGTTTCGTTTAAGACATTCATCGCAGAAGCGAGCACGGAATCAAAATTCTCCGTTATCTCATCCGCAAGCAGCGTATTCTGCGCGACAGCGTCCATATAATCTGTCGATAAAATTCCTGACAATGAACTAATATCCATTTCCTTACCCCCTTTTCCGTATTATTGTCCGATTTTAAGCGCCGCCTGCACCATGCTCTTGCTTGCGTTAAACGCAGTCGTATTCGCCTCGTAGGCTCTTGTGGTGTCAATCAGGTTCGTCATCTCCGTGACTGTGTTCACATTCGGATAAGCAACATATCCGTTCTCATCCGCATCCGGATGCGCCGGATCGTACTGCATCAGAAAATCGGTCTCCACATCATCGCGCACCGATGTCACCTTCACACCGTTGCCGACAGCTCTTGCCCGCGCCGTCTCATAATAACGGCTAAACGGTGTCAGCCCGCGCTCGGCAAAGGTAACGACCTTGCGGCGGTACGGCGTTCCGTCCTCTGTACGCGTCGTATTCACGTTCGCAATGTTCTGCGCGATCGTATCCATACGGAAACGCTCTGCGGTCATGCCGCTTGCGCTGATGTCAAATGATTGAAACAATCCCATGTGTCAGTTCCCCCTTTATTTCAATACAACCTTCATTCGGCTGAATTCTTCATTGATCGCGGTCGTAAGCATCTCATAGCGAAGCTGTTCGCTCGCAAGCTCCGACTGCTCCGTATCTACGTCCACATTATTCCGGTCAAGACGATACGAATAGTTCGCATGATCCGTATAAGGCGAAACAGAAAGTCCGCTCAAATCACGATTCAAGGCACGCACCTTCTTATCTAACGATCCAAATTTCGAGCTCCCAAGCTCCTTTTTCAAAACAGAGGCAAAATCCACATCCTGCCTCTTATAGCCCGGCGTATCTACGTTGGCAATATTGTTTGTAATCAGCGTCTCACGCATCCAGCTTGCGTCTGCAGCCTTGTCCATAAGATTGATATAATCAAATGCGTTTGTCGTTATCATAACGCTCCCCTTTCGTTATCGTCAATTTTCACCATTTATCTCTATATTATAACTCATTTTGTCATAAAAGCAATCAATTTTGTAAACTTTTTATATAATATTGTAATATTTTGTCGTTTTCCCAGCGAAAAAAGGAGGGTAAAACCGCAAAGCCTGTGCCCGTGCGGGTTTTACCCCTTCCTTTATAATTTTTTAAAATTTTTATTTTCTGTTTATCTTTTATTCATTTTTCTGATTTTCCTTTTTGAGCCTGTCCAGCTCATCAAAGACAACCTCATTTAAAACCTTAATGTAAGTCCCCTTCATGCCGGACGATCGTGATTCGATGACACCTGCGCTCTCAAATTTACGGAGTGCATTGACGATCACGGAACGCGTGATCCCGACACGGTCGGCAATCTTGCTCGCAACAAGGATGCCCTCTCTGCCGTCCATCTCCTCAAAAATATGCGTAATCGCCTCAAGCTCCGAAAAGGACAGCGTGCTGATCGCCGATTTTACGATCTGCACCTTGCGGTTCTCCTCCGCATTCTCCTCATTGACGGAGCGCATCATCTCAAGACCCACCACCGTCGTTCCGTACTCGCTTAAAATAATATCATCGATATCATAGGTTCTGCCCTGACGGTAGACAAACAGCGTGCCAAGACGCTCTCCGGCAATATCGATCGGCGTAATGATCGCCGTATATTCCTCCACGCCGTCCGTAAACCCAAGCGTTTCCAGATTTACATTTTCCTTTGTCGAGAGGATGCCAAGCAGACGCTCGTTCAGCAGCGGATCGATAAAGCCTCCTACCTCGTCTGCGATCAGCTCCTTCATCTCTAAGACGTCCGCCCGCATCGCCGTGCCGAGTACTTTTCCTTTTCTGCTGATCACAAGAATATTGGATTCGAGAATCTCTCTGAGCACATCGCAGATGTCGTTGAAAATAACCTTGGACGAGCTGTTGTTGTGAAGTAATTTATTGATCTTTCTGGTTTTGTCTAATAACTGAACACTCATCGCCGTGCCTCCCGCCTGATCCAAACAAGTTTTCGTGCTGCTTTTCATTTTAGCATGTCAATTCGGAAAATTCAATATTTCCGCAATATTTAACACGAATTTTCCAACTATTTTTCTTCGTCCCCCTTTTCTCTCTCCTCAAAATAACCGCACTGCTCCGATGCGCAGACAACCTTATTCCCCTTGATGACCATATAGCCGCCGCACTTTGGACATTTTTTCTCCACCGGTCTTGACCAGCTCATGAAATCACATGCGGGATTATCCTCACAGCCGAAATATTTTCTTCCCTTTTTCGTTTTCCGCAGCACAAGCTCCTTACCGCATTTGGGGCAGGAAACGCCGATCTTCTCCAGATACGGCTTGGTATTGCGGCACTCAGGAAAGCCCGGACACGCCAGGAATTTGCCGTGCGGTCCGTACTTTACGACCATGTTGCGCCCGCACAGATCGCAGATAACATCGGAAACCTCATCCTCGATCTTAACCTTTTCCAGCTCCTTTTGCGCGACCTGAACCGCCGCGTCAAGGTCCGGATAGAAATTGCGCACAACTGTTTTCCAGCCGACCCTTCCCTCGCCCACACCGTCAAGCAAAGACTCCATATTTGCCGTAAAATGCTCGTCTACGATACTCGGAAAGGATTCCTTCATGATCTGGTTGACGACCTCGCCAAGCTCGGTCACATAAAGATTTTTCGCTTCCTTTACGATATAGCGGCGCCCCAGCAGCGTCGTGATCGTCGGCGAATAGGTGCTCGGACGCCCAATGCCAAGCTCCTCCAATGCCTTAACAAGCGAAGCCTCCGTATAGTGTGCCGGCGGCTGCGTAAAATGCTGCTTTTCTTCAAAGCTCTCCAAAGACAGTTTCGTGTCCTCATCGATCGCCTTCAGCAAAACATTATTTTCTTCCTTCTCATCCTCATCGCTCGTATACACCGCCATAAAGCCCTCAAAGGCAAGCTTGGAGGCGGATACATGGAAACGGTATTCCCCCGCGCCGATGTGCACGCTCGTCGTCTCATAGATAGCCGAAGTCATCCGGCTCGCCGCAAAGCGTTTCCAGATCAGTTGGTAGAGACGGAATTGGTCTCTGGAAAGTGATTCCTTGACCAAGACAGGCGTACGCCCAATATCGGAGGGTCGGATCGCCTCATGCGCATCCTGTATTTTTGCGCCCCCCTTTTTCTCTGCCGTGCGTGTAGCGGCAAACGTCTCGCCGTAATGCTCTCCGATATATGCCCTTGCCTGCGCATCCGCTTCCTCTGAAATACGAACGGAATCCGTTCTTAAATAAGTAATCAGACCGACCGTTCCCTGTCCTTTAATATCGACGCCCTCATAGAGCTGCTGCGCGATCCGCATCGTCTTGGAAATCGGGAAATTCAATACCTTTGAAGCCTCCTGCTGAAGCGTACTCGTGGTAAACGGCAGCGGCGCTTTTTTCACACGCTCTCCCTTTTTGACCTCAAGAACCACGAAACGCTCCTGCCCAAGCGCCTTCGTGATGTGCTCCAGCTCCTCCTTAGACCGGATGGCGAGCTTGCCCTTTTCATTTCCGTGGAATTTTGCGATCAGCGGCTTTTTCTCTCCGGGAATGGAAAGCACCGCATCCAGACTCCAGTATTCCTCCGGTATAAAAGCCCCGATCTCCTCCTCCCTGTCACAGATGATGCGCAACGCCACAGACTGCACGCGCCCGGCGCTTAAGCCGCGCTTTACCTTTGCCCAAAGCACAGGACTGATCTCGTAGCCGACCATACGATCCAAAATTCTTCTCGTCTGCTGTGCGTCCACAAGATTCATATCAATATCGCGCGGCTCTTTTAAAGAAGCCTTAACGGCATTCTGCGTAATCTCATTAAAGCTGATGCGCCTGACATTCTTTCCTTCCAGCTTGAGTGCCTGACTTAAATGCCATGAGATTGCTTCTCCCTCACGGTCGGGGTCGGTTGCGAGATATACCTTGTCCGCCTTCTTCACCTCTTTGCGAAGCTTTGCAAGGACGTCCCCTTTTCCACGGATGGTGATGTACTTCGGCTCAAAATCGTGTGCAATATCGATTCCCATCTGGCTTTTGGGCAGATCCCTGACATGTCCGTTCGATGCGACCACCTCATAATTTTTTCCCAAAAACTTCTTGATTGTTTTTACCTTCGCCGGCGACTCTACGATCACAAGGTATTTTGCCATTCCTCTCTCTCCTTTATTTCACTTTGTTTCTGATATATGCATTCTTAAATATTTCGGTAATCAGCCCCTTTTGCTGCAGACGTACAAGGCAGTCTGCCAAAGCGGGCGCCGAAAGCCCTGTCTGATTTAACAGTTCCTCCGGTCCGCGGGGTCGTAAATCTACACAACTATACACCAAGCGTTCTTCTTTTTCAAGTGATAAATTTTCTTCCACAGAGAGTATTTTGCCATCCGCCCCTTCATCTCCGCAAAAAATTCCAAGGTCTTTTAGAAAATCTTCTATATTAAAAATGATCCCGGCTCCCTGCGCGATCAATCGGTTGCAGCCTGCAGAAAGTGTGTCATTGAGCCTGCCCGGAACGGCGTACACGTCACGTCCCTGCTCCAAAGCAAGGTCGGCGGTGATCAGCGAGCCGCTGCGCTCTTTTGCCTCAACCACAACGACAGCGTCGCTCATTCCGGAGATAATACGGTTACGCTGCGGAAAGTAGCCTGCCAGCGGCTGTGTGCCTGGCGGATATTCCGAGAGAATACCTCCCCTTTCCAATATCTGGTCGTATAATTCCCGATTCTGCCCCGGATAGCAGACGTCTATGCCACAGCCTAAGACAGCACAGGTCATACCGCCGCCCGCAAGCGCGCCCCGATGACCCGCAGCATCTGTGCCAAGCGCCAAGCCGCTGATCACGCATACTCCATGTAGGGCAAGGCGCTCTGCCAGAATCTTTGCGACAGCGCGTCCATATTCCGAGCACATGCGCGCGCCGACGACTGCAATACATTTTGCCGACGCATCGGGCAATCTTCCCCGCAGATACAAAGCATAGGGCGGGTCCCATATTTCTCTTAAGCGCTTCGGATAAGTGTCATCCTCAAGCGTCAGAAGGGTGATCCCCTGCGCTCCAAGCTTCTCATATGCCGCCTCCGTCTCTGTTTTTCTGGCAGCAAGCACGCGTTCCGTGATCGCCTCGCCGGCGAGTGAGCGCAGCCGCTCCTCCGAAAGAAAATAAATATCCTCTGCACTCCCCGCCTTTTCGATGAGCATTTTCTTTTTTCGGCAGGAAAGCCTCACCGCCGACGCAAACCAGTATGCATAGTTCATCGTCCCCCTCCTTAAGTTCTCTCCCAAAATTTTTTATCAATACTGCGATAGCAGACTGCCTCTGTCAGATGACGCATCAGAATCTGTGCGGACTGCTCCATATCCGCAAGCGTCCGCGCCACCTTCAGCAGCTTGTGATAGGAGCGCGCCGTGAGCGAAAGCCTTTGGTATACCTCCTCCATAAACTGCTCCTGTCTGCGGTCCAGTCCGCAAAACTCCCGCACGCGCTCCGCCGGAATCTGACTGTTGCACAAAAATGTCTCGCCCCGGTAGCGCTCCGACTGCATCCTGCGGGCTGCGATCACCCGCTCTCTGATGATCTCGGATGTCTCTGCGTCCCCCGTTTGATTTAATTCCTCAAAGGAAAGACGCGGCATCTCGACACAAATATCGATCCGATCCAATAACGGCCCGCTGATACGCCCAAGATAACGCTCAATCGCTGTCTGCGTGCAGCGGCACTTCTGCATATCCGGGTAATAGCCGCATTTACAGGGATTCATCGCAGCCACCAACATAAATTCTGCGGGAAATTCATAGCTGCCCTGCGTGCGCACAAGCCGCACGCATCGCTCCTCTAGCGGCTGGCGCAAAATTTCAAGCGTACGGGAGTCAAATTCCGCCAGCTCATCTAAAAATAAGACACCCTTGTGGGCAAACGAAATCTCTCCGGGACCGGGAACGGCACCGCCGCCAGCCAGCCCCTGCGCCGTAATCGTGTGATGCGGGGCGCGAAACGGGCGCGTGCGCATCAGCCCCTTTCGCTTGTCAAATAAACCGCCCACACTGTAAATCTTGGAAAGCTCCATCTGCTCCTCCTCCAAAAGCGGCGGCAAAATGGAAGGGATGCGCGCCGCCAGCATCGTTTTTCCAGAACCCGGCGAACCAAGCAGCAACAGATTATGACCGCCGCAGACGGCAATTTCACAAGCGCGTTTTCCTATCCTCTGCCCGCAAATATCAGAAAAATCCGCAAGCCGTTCCTCACCCGCATCCTCTACGCACACTGCGGATGCTTCTTCCGCTTGTCTCCATTCGCCATTTACGGCACAGATCGAGTCTGCAATGCTCTCAACTCCATAAACTTGCATTCCTGCAACCAACTGCGCCTCTTTTTTATTTTCCAACGGGACAATGCAGCGTGTGATCCCTCGCTCTTTTGCCCCTGCAACCATAGGCAAAACGCCGTTTACTGCCTGTACCTTTCCATCCAGTCCGACCTCGCCTGTGACAAAAAAATCTGCAAGCGCCGCCCGATCCAAATGTCCCATTGCACAAAGCAGCGCCAGCGCAACCGGAAGGTCAAATCCGGCGCCTGATTTACGGACATCCGCCGGCGCGACGTTGACCGTGATACGTTTTGCCGGGAGCAAAAAGCCCGAATTGCGCAGCGCCGTGCGCACACGCTCCTTTGCCTCTTTCACCTCCGAGGCAAGAAACCCAACCATTTCAAACACCGGCATCCCGCTGCTCACATCTGCCTCCACAGAGACAAAAACAGCACGGATGCCCTGTATCATTGCCGTCGATACAATACTATACAACGTACCCCTCCTTTTTATTCTTATAAAATATGGGATTACAGCGAAGTTTTTTGTTTCGGAGACATCCGAAAGATGATTTGATATGTTCATCATTTGATAAAAAGATATGATTCCCCTTTCGGGCGGTATCACGCCGCATGGCATGATACACATGATTATACTATATAAATAGTTGAAAGAAAAGATTATTTTTGATAATATCACAGATATTCTTTCATCGTAAGCCTTATCTGTTCTCCAAAATTTTCACTCACCAGTTCAAACAGATTTTCCTTTGTCGCAAATAAATTTTTGGGATTCCTCCCTATAATCAGATACTGATTCCTATCATCCAAGGAAATTTGCTTTCTCAACTCATCATCCAGCAAAACGTCTGCATTGTCGATTACGATCAGTTTTCCTTCACTCTCATTTATAATCGTCTTTATATCCCTCTGACAATCAAGATAATTCAGACAAAGGATTTCGGGATTTACAGCCATACATTCCTTTATAAAAGAAAACGCAGCCGTTTTTCCGATACCGGAATCTCCTGTGAGGATCGTAATATTATTTGTAAATGTAAAATCAATAAAAAACGAAGTATGAATTGTCGAAAAATGTTCCATTACAACAGGTTTACTCCTCATGATCCCACCACTCCTTCAATTCCTCGTAATCACTGATCTTCCGCTCCCCTTCTTTTGTCACTGCAATCACCGCTTTCATCTCAAACGGAATCATCGGATAATCGCTATACACATTCCCATGCTCAAGGCTATATAAAAGCTCAAGCGCATTACTTCCGCATTCTTTCAGACAAAACACTTTATCAGGATAATAAAGCACGTTCAATATTGTCTTACAGCCCGCGGAGAGCCTGTCAATATCCAGCACAGCCTCTGTGAATCTGGAAGAAATCCTGTATTTCCCCAGCAGTTTTGAATGGTCTATCTGTTCTATAACCCCTGCCGCCCTTTCATCCACAACAGAGCCGGTATTCTGGTTAAAAAACAGATCGTTCCACTCCACATATTCCATATTCTCTGGTATATCTTTTTTATCTTTAAATATGGTTATCACACTGCCACCTCCGCTCCGATTCTCTCAAATTGCTTTTTCAGGCTTGTCCCCTCATAAATATGTTTCATTTTTTCATAAACGGATAATCTTCCGCCATCAAGACCGCAAATATCATTTTTCATGCGATGCTGCCATTCACAACATGATTTTATCCAGCAGTCTCCTATACTGCCTTTTGAAACTTCAAACCCTGTATTTCTTGTCAGATCAAACAAAAGCTTTGCCGCTAATTGCTCTATATTATGCTCGTTCATATACCTGTCATACGCAGCAAGCTCCCGCAGTTCTTTATAATTGAGTCTCCCGCTTTGGATACAACCTACCAGCTTTTCCCTTGCGTCTATCGAGGCTGCCCGCTTTTCCAAAAACTCATCATCCGCAGCATAAATCCAC
Source organism: Roseburia sp. (assembly GCA_019421345.1). Taxonomy (GTDB): domain Bacteria; phylum Bacillota; class Clostridia; order Lachnospirales; family Lachnospiraceae; genus Roseburia. Next base: position 75,144 of record JAHZFL010000004.1, read on the forward strand.
TTTATCAGTGCTTCAAATTCCAACAGAATATATTCAAAACAGATGATGTCCATTAAAATAACATGATTCTTTTTGTCCGCATATTGTTTTAAAAGCTTACGTTCCATAACTGCCTGTAAATTATCAAAGGAATCGTCAAGAACAACAATATATTTATGGTCTGCATCCTCCAAATTTTTTACCGCTTTTACCAATTCACTGCTATTCTTCTTACTCTCCAGCACAATATTCGGACATAACTGCTCTAAAAACGTACTCCAAAATGTATAACCGGCTTTTCCCTTGCGATCCTCGATCCATAAAAATGTTTTATCTGACATTTCCGCACCTGCTTTCTGCCTTTACTCAAATAACAGTTATCTATCCTGCCAACCGTCGCTCCTAAATTTTAACATAGACATAAATGTGGTACAACAAAGATTCTAAAATGGGAGGTCAGAACACCTCCCGCAACTTTTCGATCGCTTTTTTCTCGATCCGGCTGACATAGGAGCGGGAAATGCCAAGCGCCGCTGCAATCTCACGCTGTGTCATCGGCTTTTGCCGGTAGAGACCGTACCTTTTCGTGAGGATGAGACGCTCCCGCTCATTTAAGACCTTTGGCACAAGCTCCAGCATCCGCTTTGTCTGGCGCGACTGCTCCATCTGCTCTACAATATCCGGCTCCTCGCTCTCTACAATATCCAATAAGTGAATCTGATTTCCCTCTTTGTCCGTACCGATAGGCTCATATAGGGAAACCTCCCGCGCAATCTTTTTCCGGGCGCGAAAATGCATCAAAAGTTCATTATCGATGCAGCGTGCGGCATAGGTTGCCAGTCTGCTCCCATAGTTCTCTTTATACGTTGCAATCGCCTTCATCAGCCCGATTGTTCCAATAGAAATCAGATCCTCCATATCCTCCTCAGAGTTCTGATATTTTTTTGCCACATGCGCAACCAGACGCATATTGCGAAGAATCAGCTCCTGCTTTGCCTCATGGTCGCCGTTTTTTATTTTTTGCAGGCACTCATGCTCCTGCTCAGGGGTAAAGGGAGATAAAAAAGTTTTCAAAACAGCACCTGAAAAACTTTTATTGCTATATTCTATGTCTGGGTCAGGTTCTCCGTGCTTTTCCCTGTTTTTTCTTTCCCTCTCCCACGTCCGGCTTTACCAAAACCGTCTCTCCCCACCTCAGCGAAAACAGCGGCTGTCTGCCTCTCCTGCGGCGGCATAACAATCTGCGGCACGCTCTGTGAGCCGCCCTTAGTCCAAACAACGGGGACACGCTCTGTGAGGCACTCTTATATTAAATGAAACAAAAGGCGCTCTGCTCCTACCGTTTCCCCGTCCGATCACCGGAAGCCCTATGGATTTTTCGCTCCGCCTCCAGCCGATATGGCTTCGCTAAACGCCGAAGCGTCCGGCTGTTGTACGCAATCTGCCCCCGCAGAAGCTTTGTTCGGATAAATCGGTTGACATAAAGCTCGCCCCTTGCCGCAAGCATATACAAAAGCAGCTCCAGAAGCTCTTTTGTATCATCATGCAAAACATGCACCTGCCTGCCGTTTAAATAATATTCCAGCGCACTGCGCTTTGTATAATGCGACTTCTGATAATTTTTGGAGGCGGCGACGCGGTCGATGTACATCTCAACGACATACCGCATCGGCATCTTCATGCCGCAAATGCCCTTATGCACGACTACGCCGTTTCTTCGCTCAGGAACCCCGTAATCCATCCAATATTCCATATGGTGCTTATTTCTTCCCTTATGATGCAGCCAAGCCGATGAGTAGCCCCGCGCCTCCCGCTCCGCATTGTTTGGGCTCATCGTCCCCTGATAATATTTGCAGCCAACCAGAAATTCCGTTGGCGTATATTTTGACAGATCGTGAAGCAGACCCTGTCGGTACAGACCGACCGCAAAGCAGCCCTGCATCACCAGACGTTTATGATGATTGATCGTATGCAAATGTTTCAAAGCATTCATAATTTTATTTCCTTATTTTCCTATTAAAATTACAATCGACTGTCCCGTGACAGCGATCTGCGCGCCCTCATACAGCTCCTCCTTCGCCAGAAACGGCTCACTGCGCGCAGTATCCATGCACAGATACCACCGTTCTTTGTCGGAAAGCCTAGGCAGCGCAAGCATCTGCGGCTCTGTATCAAAGTTATAGCCAATGTAGAGCATATCGTCGTCGCTGCCGTCTGCCCGCTTCTCATACGCGCCGCAGTACATCACGCCGACCGCCTGCTGTTCCCCTCCGACAGAAGAAATCCATGCCTGCTCTCCGTGATAGGACAAATCGGGAAAGCCCTTTCGCTTGAAATCGCAAAGCTGCTTGGGCTGCTCACCGGAGAGCGCCGGATGCTCCCTGCGAAACGCGATCATGCGTGAGGTAAATTCCGTCAGCCACGCATATTTTTCATCCTTCCTCCAGTTCACCCATCCGGTTCGATTGTCCTGACAATATGCATTATTGTTGCCGTTTTGGGAATCCCCCGTCTCGTCTCCCGAAAAAAGCAGCGGCACGCCCTGTCCCAGCATCAATATGGCAATCGCGTTGCAAAGCTGGCGTTTTCGGATACGCGTCACCGCCGGCTTCCTTGTGTTTCCCTCCACACCGTAATTGCAGCTTAAATTCCAATCGCTTCCGTCCTTATTTTCCTCTCCATTTGCCTCGTTGTGCTTTTTTTCATAGGAGAAAATATCCAGCAGCCGAAACCCGTTATGGTCCGCAAGATAGTTGACAAAGCCCTGCACGGGATGCTGCTTTCTCTGCTGGCACAGCAGTTGTTCCATACTCCCGCCTTTGCGGTTTAGCATCGCGCGCACCGGATATAAATACTCCGCGCGGTAACAAAACAGATGCGGATAACGGCACGGCACATGATACAGCATTTCGTCAAAGTCCTCATAAAAAAGTTTGGTGCGCCTAAGCCGTGCATCCTGTGCGATCTGTGTTACAGGCAGTCCCTTTCCGAGCAGATGAAAGCCGTCCACATGATGCTCCCGCACCCAATAGCGCAGCGCCTCCAAAATCAGATTCTGATTTTCCTCTCCTGTAAAAAACAGCTCCATGACGCACTCCATACCGTTTGCATGAAGATCCTTTACAAGCTCTTTCCACTCCCGCGCCGCATCGGACGAGGCTGCATAGGATGCCTTTACGGCAAAGTAATTGCCCGGCGCATATCCCCAGTAATTGAGCCTTAAGGGCGCGCGCTCTGCCTCCGGTATGATCACATCTCCGGGACGGCTCTGCCAGCTTACATAATTCGGCAAAGCAGAAGGCTTTGGCAGGATCAATTCCTCAAATTCATAAACCGGCATAAATTCCAGCGTCGTAACGCCAAGCTCCTTTAGGTAAGGAATGCGCGCGCGCACCGCCGCAAACGTTCCGCGCAGCTTTGCGGGCATACCAAAATCCATGGAAAAGCCTCTGACATGAAGCTTATACATCACCATCCGGTGACGGGGCACCTCCGGCGGCACATCGGCTCCCCAGTCAAATCTTGCCGAGGCAGCTCCGCCGCAGACCCCGGAATCTCCCGCCGCTCTTTTTCTGTCGTTCCACCGCTCCCTGCCGATGATACGCGAGGCATACGGGTCGGTAAACACCTCACCGTTTATTTCATAATTATAACGAAGTCTCCCAGCCGTCTTTCCCTCAACCAAGACAGAGCGGACCCCGCCTTTTACAAATTCCTGCGGCACAGTTACCGCGTCTTTGACCTTTTGATCTCTCCCATAGAAAAGAATCCGGCAGTCATCCTCCTTTTCCGCCTCAAACGTGAATATGATTCCTTCCCCCACGACTGCGGCTCCAAACACCGCATAGTCTCCCTCTTTGATCTTATGCCTCATAGCCTTCCCCTCTGTGTTCCTCTGTCCGTTTCTTACAGTATAACCTATCTTTCTTTTTTGTCATAGTCCTTTTTCTTTCTCTTGTCCAATGCCTGCCCTCTGTGTTATGATAGGCTTGAAATTTTAGGAAAAGAGAGGTAGCGCATATGGCAGATAACCACCAGACAACCGACGACACCGATGTTCTCGTAACCCTTGATCTCGATGACGGCACACAGGTCGAATGTGAGATTTTGACTATCTTCACCGTCTTAGAGCGCGACTACATCGCACTCCTTCCGCTGACCGCCGACGGCGAGCCGAACGAGGAGGGCGAGGTCTTTATCTACCGCTACGCGGAGGATGAGGATGGCAACGCCTCACTTGACAACATCGAAAGTGATGAGGAGTATGAGGCTGTCTCCGACCGCTTTGACGAGCTTTTGGACGAGGCGGAGTTTAACGACATGGAGGATTAAGCGTTTTTTGCGCTTCGGCGATAAAACGCGAAATATCTGCATCTTTTTGGTTGAGCTGTTTCACGGAAAAAAGATGCAGATTTTTTTTCGCCCTCGTCATGCCGACATAAAACATCCGCCGCTCCTCCTCGATCTCCTCGTCTAAAACCGCCTTCTTATAAGGCATCACGCCCTCGTTGACGTCAATCAGATAAACATTGTCATATTCTAAGCCCTTCGACGCGTGCAGCGTCGCAAGCGTCACGCTCTCGCCCTGATTTTCCTGTTTCCGGTAAAGCTCCTCCAGCTCCTTCGTATACTGCTCGATGTGGTCAAACCACCCGCCGCAGTCCGCAAAGCCCTTCGCACTCTCCTGCAGCTCGTCGAGCACATCGTACAGATCCTCCGTGCGAATGCGCCTGTAATCCGCATATTCCTCTAGAAATTCATCGTAGCCGATTCCTTTTCGGATATAGTTGATCGCGGCGTACGGACTCATTCGCGTAAGACGCTTCACATCCCGCTCAAGCTTTCGGATGCGTTCCGCGACCCACGGCTTCTCCTCATAAAACCATTCCCACACGTCAAACGCCACCTGCGCTTCATCCAGTGAATCACGGTTGATATAGCGCTTCGGACGGTTCATGATCTGAAGAAAATCGCGCCGCTCCCTGCTCCCTGCGGCAATGCGCAGATAGGCGAAAATATCCTTCGCAATCCAGTGGTCGTACAGATTCGGTATGCGCTCCTTTGTGCGGAACGGAATATTGTATTCCATGAGCTGCTCCATAAGGAGCCTCGGCTGAGTGTTTGTCCGAAACAGCACCGCAAACTCCTCGTAGCTGCCTCCGCGCTCGATCGCATCTGCAATATCGCGGATCATCCGCAGGTTCTCCTGCCGCTGGCTCTCAAACACAACGTACTCCACCTTCGTCCCCGCCGGCTGCGCCGCCTTGATGCGCTTCTGGTATCGCTCCTTATTATGGGAGATCAGATTCAGCGACTGCGCGACGATATTTTCCTGCGAACGGTAATTCGTGTCCAGCAAAACGGTCGCCGCGCGCGGAAAATCCTTTCCAAACCGCAGCATGATCTCCGGTCTCGCTCCGCGAAAGCGGTAGATGGACTGGTCGTCGTCCCCGACGACAAAGAGATTCTGCGCCTCCCCTGCCAGCAGCTTTACAATATCAAACTGCAGCTTATTGATGTCCTGAAATTCATCAATTAAGATATAGCGGTATTTTTGCTGCCATGCGCGCAGAATATCGGCACGCTCCGAGAGCAGCTCCCATGTATAGAGCAGCATATCCTCAAAATCGATCAGTCTGTGATTGTACAGATATTCGTGATACTCGCTGTAAATGCGCCGGAACATCTCCTCCGCACAGTTTTTGGAATAATAATTGGCGATCGCGATCCCCGCATTTTTCACAAGACCGATCTCACCCAAAAGCGTCTGCACAAACTCCATCTCATCCTCGTACTCCAGACGGTGCTTTGCGATGATCTCACGCATACACTGCACGCGCTGCTCCTCGCGGACGATATTCTCCGCGGTGTAATGATAGGCGTGCTTTAGCATGGAAAAAAAGACTGCGTGAAATGTACCAAAGGTCACCGGGTAACCTTTCTGGCCCGTCAGACGCGAAAAACGCTCCTTCATTTCCATTGCCGCCGCTCTCGTAAAGGTAATCACCAGAATATTGGACGGTGCAATATGATAATCTTCGATCAGACATCTTGTCCGCTCTGTAATCACAAGGGTCTTGCCCGAACCGGGCCCTGCTAAAACAAGCATGGGGCCATCCTTGTGACGGATCGCCTCATGCTGAGAAGTGTTAAAACTCATAGATACCTCAAATTTCCAACATAGAAATGCCTTTTTTGATGCGCGCGATGGATTCCTCCTTGCCGAGCACCTCCATCAGCTCTGTCGCACCGCCCGGCGTCATCTGCTTTCCGGAAACAGCCGTACGGATCGGCCACATCACATAGCCGTTCTTCACGCCCTTCTCCTCCACATAGGAGAGAAGCAGCCGGTAGAGCGCATCGTTGGAAAAGTCCTCCTGCGCTTCCAATAGTGGGAGCACATCCTTTAACACCGCAAGAGATGTCTCCTCATTTGTTTTCATTTTCTTGTGTGTGTACATCGCAGTATCGTACTCCGGCAGCGTCTCAAAGAAGTCGATGTGCTGTGCAATATCCGGGAATACCTCGATGCGCGTCTTGACCATCGCCGCAATTTCCCGAAGGTCCAGATCCTTTTTGATCACGGCACGGATATACGGTTCTGCCATCTCGTAAAAGGCTTCAAAATCCATCGCCTTAATATATTCGCCGTTCATCCATTTAAGCTTCGTGTAGTCAAAAACTGCCGGAGACTTGCTGATTCTGTGATAGTCAAATTCCCGGATCAGCTCGTCCAGTGAGAAAATCTCACGGTTGTCCTCAGGACTCCAGCCAAGCAGCGCGATATAATTGACGACTGCCTCCGTCAAAAATCCCTGCTCCAGTAAATCCTCAAAGGAGGAGTGCCCGCTTCTCTTGGAAAGCTTCTTGTGGTTCTCATCCGTGATAAGCGGCAGATGAATATATACCGGAGATTCCCAGCCGAACGCGTCATAAAGCCTCTGATACTTCGGCGAGGAGGAAAGATATTCATTTCCACGCACCACATGCGTAATATTCATCGTATGGTCGTCTACCACATTTGCAAAATTGTAGGTCGGATAACCGTCCGACTTGATCAAGATCATATCATCAAGCTCCGCGTTCTCCACCGTAATATCTCCGTAAAGCTCATCGTGAAAGGTCGTCGTTCCCTCATTTGGGATGTTCTGGCGAATCACAAACGGCTCGCCTGCTGCAAGCTTCGCCGCAACCTCCTCCTTGCTTAAGGCTAAGCAGTGCTTGTCGTAGAGCATGATCTCCTTGCCCTCGACCACCTCGGTTCTAAGCGACTCCAGACGCTCCTTATCGCAAAAGCAGTAATAAGCCTCCCCCTTCTCCACAAGCTCCATCGCATATTTCATATAGATGCCCGTCTTCATGCGCTCACTCTGCACATACGGGCCAAACCCTCCGTCCTTGTTCGGACCTTCATCATGTATTAAGCCTGTCTTTTCCATCGTGCGGTAAATGATGTCTACCGCTCCCTCCACATAACGCTCCTGATCGGTATCCTCAATGCGCAGCATAAAATCGCCGCCCGCATGCTTCGCGATCAAAAACTCATATAACGCAGAGCGCAGATTTCCTACATGCATCCGCCCTGTCGGGCTCGGCGCAAATCTTGTTCTGACCTTATCGCTCATTTTTTCCTCCATTTCAAAGTCTTTTCCCTCTGATCCTTTTCATAAAAGCTATTCGCCATTATATAACAAAACACGCCTTCTGGCAAGCAGTGCCGCCCTCTTTTTATTAACATAAGAGTGGCTCGCGAAGCGTGTCACTCGTTGTTTGGCATAAGAGTGGCTCGCGAAGCGTGTCACTCGTTGTTTCATCCGGGGCATCCCCTAATGAGATCTCACCGTTGTTTTCTTCCGCAGCACGCGCCGCAAGAATCACAATGACCGCCGCAGCCCTTGCGGCCTCCGGTTCTTCTCCTTTGCATCAGACAGCCCACAGCCGCAATCCACACAAACACCGCTGCAAGGATCATAACATCTCCGATTCCCATTTAAAAGATCAGTCCTCCTATCTGATAGACAAAAAATGACACCAGCCATGCAACCGCACACTGCATAACCACAATGACCGCTGCCTTCACGCCGCTTTGCATCTCACGCTTTACTGCCGCGATCGCCGCCACACAAGGGGTATACAAAAGCGTAAACACTAAAAAGCTTGCAGCCGACAGCCCTGAAAACATACTGCCCAGCACACCGCTTAAATTTGCAATGGATGTTCCGGTCAAAACGCTTAGCGTGCTCACCACCGCTTCCTTTGCGGTAAAACCGGTGATCAGCGCGGTCGATACCCGCCAGTCAGAAAAGCCGAGCGGTCCAAACAGCGGCGCAATCCCCTGACCGATCAGCGCAAGCAGACTGTCCTCACTCTCCGCCACCACATTGAACCGCAGATCAAAGGTCTGCAAAAACCAGATCACGATCGTCGCCAGAAAAATGATCGTAAAGGCGCGCTCAATAAAATCCTTCGCCTTATCCCACATCAGACGGCAAACGCTTTTTGCGGACGGCAGACGGTAGTTCGGCAGCTCCATGACAAACGGAATCGGCTTGCCGCGGAACGCCGTGCGGTTTAACACCGCTGCAGACAAGATACCTGTCAAGATTCCCACCGCATAAAGAACGATCATCACAAGCGCTTCCTTCCCCGGAAAAAAGGCTGCCGCAAACACCGAATAAATCGGAATCTTCGCCGAACAGCTCATAAAAGGCGTCAGCAGAATCGTCATTTTCCGGTCACGCTCTCCCGCAAGCGTACGCGTCGCCATAACGGCAGGAACGGTACAGCCAAAGCCGATCAGCATCGGCACGAAGCTTCTTCCCGAAAGTCCGATCTTTCGCAGTGGCTTATCCATCACAAACGCGACACGCGCCATATAGCCGGAATCCTCGAGAATCGAGAGAAAGAAAAATAACACCACGATGATCGGCAAAAAGCCAAGCACGCTTCCCACTCCCGCAAAAATACCGTCGATCACAAGACTGTGCACGACCGGATTGATGCCGTATGCCGTAAGTCCTCTGTCACAAAGAGCCGTAAACGCATCGATTCCCATCGCCATCCAGTCGCTTAACGCCGCGCCGATCACATTAAATGTCAGAACAAAAATCACAAGCATGATCAGAATAAACATCGGAATCGCCAGATATTTATTCGTCAAGATATTATCAATCCTGACGCTTCGGATATGCTCCTTACTCTCCATGCACTTTTTTACTGTTTTGCCGCAGACCTTCTCAATAAAGGTATAGCGCATATCTGCAAGCGCCGCATTGCGGTCGAGCCAGCAGTCTGCCTCCATCTCCGCGATACTGTGCTCCATCATGTCAAGCTCATTTTCAGTCAAGGCAAGCTTTGTGATAATATCGGTATCATTCTCGACAATCTTGGTCGCCGCAAAGCGCGGAGACATCCCGATCGCCGCCGCATGATCCTCCACCTGATGCGAGACTGCATGGATGCAGCGGTGCACCGGTCCCTGCTCACAGAAATCCATCACCTGCGGAAGCGTTTTTTTCTTTGCGACGGAAACGATTGCCTGTATGAGGTCCTCAATGCCCTCATCCTTCGCTGCACTGATCGGCACGACCGGAATGCCAAGCTCGTCCGACATCCTCTTATAATCAATAGAGCCTCCGTTGCCGCGCACCTCATCCATCATATTAAGCGCAAGCACCATCGGGATCCGAAGCTCCAGAAGCTGCAGCGTCAGATAAAGATTACGTTCAATATTTGTTGCATCCACAATATTAATGATACCGTCGGGCTTCTCCTGCAAAAGAAAATCGCGCGTTACGATCTCCTCGCTCGTGTACGGGCGAATGGAATAGATTCCGGGAAGGTCCACCACCGAGCAGTTCTTCACGGATCGAATCTCACCGATCTTCCGGTCGACTGTCACACCCGGAAAATTTCCCACATGCTGGTTTGCCCCCGTCAACTGATTAAACAGGGTCGTCTTTCCGCAATTTTGATTTCCTGCCAGTGCAAATATCATGACCGCTCCTCCGTCGTTACCTCTATCTTTTTTGCATCCTCCCTGCGGATCGTCAGCTCATAGCCGCGAAGCCGCAGCTCCATCGGGTCTCCCATCGGCGCGACCTTTCGCACCTGCACGCGCGTCCGTGGAATCAGCCCCATATCTAAAAGGCGGCAGCGCAGCGCTCCCTCTCCCCCTACCGTCTCAATTACCGCTTCTTTGCCGATCGGCAGTTCATCCAGTTTCATAATCTTATCAATGTTCCTTCCTCATCTTTTTCTTAAGGTTACCCAAAACTAACTTCATACTAATACCGCAGCGCCACAATGTCAATGCCTGCATTTCTTTTTGTCGAATCTGTCAAAAAGAGGACGCTTTTTGCGCCCTCTTTTTCGTTTCCTATTTCCCGCACCCCGGATCAAATTCAGGGTTGCACATATAAAAGTTATTACTGTCAAGTTCCTCCTGTACCATGCGCAGTCCTTCGCCGAAACGCTGAAAATGCACGATCTCACGCTGACGCAGGAAACGGATCGGGTCGCAGACCTCCGGGTCTTTGACAAGACGCAGGATATTGTCGTAGGTGGTGCGCGCCTTCTGCTCTGCTGCCATATCCTCAAACAAATCGGTGATCGCGTCTCCCTTGGACTGGAACTCACACGCGTTAAACGGGATTCCTCCGGCTGCCTGCGGCCAGATGCCCGCCGTGTGATCGACGTAATAAGGCGCAAAGCCCGCCTCCTCAAGCTGCTCGGCGCTCAGACCCTTGGTGAGCTGTCTAACGATCGCTGCAACCATCTCAAGATGCGCCAACTCCTCCGTACCGATGTCAGTCAACAGACCTGCCACCTTTCGGTAAGGCATGGAATAACGCTGAGACAGATAACGGAAGGACGCGGCCGCCTCGCCATCCGGACCTCCGTACTGTATTAACATATAATTCTTAAATCTAACAAAATAATAAGTAAGTAATCGAATTATCTACTCCGTGCTATTTTTTTTGAATGACTCTTTCCCAAATCATCTTGTATCTGTGTTTCTTGTTCTATACTTTGTTCCCGTGTATCAGTTTCATCTTCATTCAAATTCAGAACTGCATCCAACTCTGCCAACCTTTGACTTTTCTCCGCAAGCTCTGCTTCCTGCGGAAATGGCTTCCCAATCTCACATTTTGCCGCTTCCTGTTGGTTATAGAGATTTGCAAGACTTTCCTTTGCCTGTTCCAGCTTCTCAGCAACACCTGCGAGGACATTATCCATTCGTGTAATATTTCCCCTCGCATCCGTTCCAAGTGTAACCTTGTGGCTCATAGAGCCTTTCAGAATGATATTAGATTCACTCTGCAAAATATCATAGGAAAGTTCCATCTGAAATCCTCGGTAATTGCCTAACAGAACTGCGCCTAATCCTTTCATCTCTTTGCAAGCAGCAAGAATCAACTCGCCCGCATCCGTTTTTTCGGCATACTGTGTTCCACGAATCTCTATTCCGCAGAATCCTTCCGGAATCTGCGGATTTGCTTTTATGGTTTTCAAGTCCGTTTCAAAGCCGTAAATATAACCTTTCTGTTGTTCAATTCTAGCGGGAAAATATTTTAGCAGTTTATCCTCCATACGATACTGCTGACTCCGGTGATTGGCTTTCAGAACCTTCAATCTTGCCACTTCAATATCCAAATCCATTTTTTCCTTAATCAACGGGTTACCGGCACAAAGGGCTTTAATTTCTGCATAAGAAAGAACCTGCTCATCCACATCATCACAGGAACGGACGGGGGATTTGCTGGTCATGATCTGGCTGATGAATTTCTGCTTATTCTCCAAGGTCTGATACAGGTATGCGTCAAAGGTTCCCTCCGTCACATACTGATACACCTGTACTTTTTTATTCTGATTGCCCTGACGGATAATACGCCCATTTCTCTGTGTCATATCAGACGGACGCCAACCCACATCCAGATGGTGGACTGCCACTAGTTTGTCCTGAACATTGGTTCCGGCACCCATTTTCTGGGTACTTCCAAGGAGAACCCGAATCTGTCCTGTACGAACTTTTGAAAACAAATCCTTCTTTTTCGCTTCCGTATCTGCATTGTGAATAAATGCAACTTCTTCGGAAGGAACACCTGCGGCAAGCAACTTTGTCCGGATGTCATCATAGACATTAAATGTATCATCATTTTTCGGTGTGGAAAAATCACAGAATACTAACTGTGTTAGCTGCTCCGACCGTCCCTCCTGCCAAATACGGAGAATATTTTCTACACAGCCATTGAGCTTGCTGTTTGGGTCGTCAGGAAGCAGCGGATTCATCAGACGCTGATCCAGACCGATTTTTCTTCCATCTGTGGTTATCTTCAACATATTATCGTCGGAAGGATCAACCATACCGGAGTGGACTGCCGCTGCCCGTTCTGACAACTCTGCAACCATATCTTTCTGAAACTCAGAAGGCTGGACAACCACGGTTTCAAATTTTGCCTCAGGAACCGGAAGATTTAACTGGTCAGAGGTTTTGATGTCCGCCACTTCCTTGAACATATTCATCAACTCAGGCAGATTAAAGAACTTTGCAAATCTCGTCCTTGCACGGTATCCGGTTCCTTCCGGAGCCAACTCAATGGCGGTAGTGGTTTCCCCAAAGGTGGATGCCCATGAATCAAAGTGAGCGAGTTGCTTCTGCCGAAGCTTGTCATACTGCAGATACCGCATAACCGTATAAAGCTCGGTCATGGAGTTGCTCACGGGAGTTCCCGTTGCAAAAATAACGCCACGCCCACCTGTAATCTCATCCATATAGCGGCACTTCATAAACATATCGGAGGATTTCTGTGCTTCTGAGGTAGAAAGCCCTGCCACATTTCTCATTTTCGTATAAAGAAACAGGTTTTTGAACGCATGACTCTCATCTACAAACAGCCGGTCTACGCCAAGCTGTTCAAAGGTAATCACATCATCCTTTTTATCTGCGGCAAGCAGTTTATCCAGCCTCGCTTTCAAAGATTTTCTTGTTTTCTCTATCTGCTTGATCGTAAAATTCTCTCCACGCTGATCTTTCAGTGCTGCAATAGCTTTTTCAATCTCATCAATCTGTTCCCTCAGTTGCCGTTCCTGCCGTTCCACAGACAGAGGAATGCGTTCAAACTGACTGTGACCTATAATGATTGCATCGTAATCGCCGGTGGCAATTCTGGCACAGAATTTCTTTCGGTTGGCTGTTTCAAAATCTTTTTTTGTGGCAACCAGAAGCTTCGCACTAGGATACAGGTACAGAAATTCATGCGCCCATTGCAGCGTCAGGTGATTTGGGACTACAAACATCGCTTTCTGACTCAGCCCCAGACGCTTGCTTTCCATTGCGGATGCCGCCATTTCAAAGGTCTTTCCTGCACCGACTTCGTGAGCCAGCAGCGTATTTCCTCCATAAAGCACATGGGCGATGGCATTCCTCTGGTGTTCCCGGAGGGTAATGTCCGGGTTCATTCCACCAAAACGGATATGATTTCCGTCGTATTCACGAGGTCTAGTGGAATTAAACAACTCGTTGTACTTCATAACCAACGCTTCACGGCGGCTGGGATCTTTCCACACCCAATCCCGAAACGCATCTTTGATTGCCTGCTGTTTCTGCTGGGCGAGCATAGTGTCCATTTTATTCAGAACACGCTTCTCTTTTCCGTTCGGTTCTTCCACAAGGTCATAAATACGAATATCCTTCAGATTCAATGTTTCTTCCAGAATCCGGTAGGCATTGGCACGCTCCATGCCATAAGTCACATACGCCGCCACATCATTAGGGCTTGGGGAACTTTTTCCGTTAATTCTCCATTCGGCTGTTATTTCAGAAAACTTTACTTCGATGGAACGCCGTAGATAATAAGGCGTTTCAAAGGTTTCTTCCATAAACTGCTGGATATAAGCAGGATCAACCCACGTTGCTCCCAGACGGACATCAATTTCTGATGCGTCTAAGTCTCTGGGTTGTGCCTTTTCCAGAGCTTCTGCATTGATACGAAAGGCAGAATTTCTAGCTGCCGCCAACTGCGCAACTTTTAATTTGCTCCGCACATCCCCGGAAAGGTACTCGTCCGCAGTCTGCCAGCCGGCTTCCGGATCGTCAGAAGCCATGGGATCTTTGAAAATAACACCACAAAGCTCCGTTTTTATGGCTTCATACTTCCCAGGAGTCCCAAGCAGTTCTGCCATAAAGGGAAAATCCACCCTGCCACGTTCGCCAATAGAGATTGCAAGTGCCTCTGACGGGGTATCCACGCTTGTCACTCTGCGTTCCGGCTTGATTGTCCGCTTTGTGAACATATCCGCCTTGCCTTTCAGATTCCCGTACTCGTCTACATTTTCCAGAGAACACAGCAGATAGTAGGAAGAATCGTCCGAAAATACCTGGGCATTGGAACGATGGTTAATCAGACCGTATTTTTCGGTAAAATCATCATAAGCGGCATTCAGCTCTCCCTGTTTCTGAAAAATCATTTCATCCGGAAAATCCTCTAACTGATACTCAATCAGTTTATTGACAATTCCCCGAAGCTCCACCATGCCTGTTACCCGTTCTTTTGCTTTTTTATTCAGCTCCACATGACGCATAATAGAGTTTTCACGGAAATAAACTTCTCCCTCTACAACCGCATAGGAAAAGTTTTTTACATCAAGCGTTGCCGGGATCGTTTCTGCCTCTTTTCCTGGCATTTCAGTGTCCAGCAGCTCTATCGCCTGATAGGTTCCCCGGATATGGGATACTGCCTCTTTTAAAAGTTCAGAAAAGTCTGCCCCTTCTATCGGTTTTACTGTAATATCATCCTTCCCGTAAGGCGTGCTTTCAAGCACCGTATCGCCCAGAACCATCTCCGGATGCTCCACAAAGTAGCTGTTCATGGTGTGCCCTTCTTCTGTGTGGTTCAAATGCACCCAATCGGGAACAATGTCAATTGGATGGTCACGCTTCTGAAGAAAAATAATGTCAGAAACCACCTCTGTGCCGGCATTTTTCTTAAAGACATCATTGGGCAGACGGATAGCCCCAAGCAATTCGGCTCTCTGTGCCAGATACCGCCTTGCGTCCGAATTTTTAGAATCCAGCGTATAGCGGCTTGTCACAAAGGCAAGGACACCACCCGGTCGAATCTGATCCAGAGCTTTTGCAAAAAAATAGTTATGAATCGAAAATCTCAGCTTATCATAAGGTTTGTCGGACACCTTGTAATTTCCAAATGGCACATTTCCAACTGCCAGATCGTAGAAATCCCTGCGGTTGGTTGTTTCAAAACCAGCTACTGTAATTTCTGCATTTGGATAAAGCTTCTGTGCGATTCTGCCAGTAATCGAATCCAACTCCACACCATACAGACGACTACTCTGCATTTTGGACGGAAGCATACCAAAGAAATTTCCGGTTCCCATGGATGGTTCCAGAATATTCCCGTTTTCAAAACCCATCTGAGATACGGCATCATAAATGGCACGAATCACAGTCGGACTGGTATAATGAGCATTCAGTGTAGAAGCTCTCGCCGCTGCATATTCTTCTTCAGACAGCAAATTTTTCAAAACGGCATACTCGCTTGCCCAATTTTCCTTATTCGGATCAAAGGTATCTGCCAGACCGCCCCAGCCAACATACCTTGACAGAATTTCCTGTTCTGCAGGGGTAGCGTTTCTTTCTTCCTGTTCCAGTTTGAACAGGGTTTCAATGGCTGCGATATTGTTTGCAAATTTCTGTTTTAAACCACCTTGACCAATGTTATCGTCACTAATATGAAAATTACAGGGAGGCACTTGCTCCATTTTCATATTCTCCTTTTCAAGAGTCCCTACTATATCAGAGGTATCCGGTTGTGGTACATGATTCGTACGAATCACTATTTCATCAGTATACTGAGGTTTCCCAGTTCCTCTTAAAAACTGGCTTAAACTTAGCTGTTGATAATCTCCGTCATCACTACTTCTTCTGCCATTGCTTTCAAGCTGTTCATATGCTGAACCCATGCCATCTGCTGCGTCATTTTGTCCGGTGCTGGATTGATTTTTAGGTAATCTTCCATCATGCGTTCTACCATGCCGTGTGCTTCCTCGTCGATTTCCCACAGGTGCTGATTCAGTTTTCCGCTGCGAATTAACTCGTTGTACAGTGCTGGATTGTTCTCTTCCAGAAAACATCTCCTCATCCTGCCATACTTGCCCAACGTCTTTGTTTCGGTATTGCTCACTTGAGCGTCCAAAATCATTTGAGTCCCATTCTTTTCGTGTGTTGCTTTCATCTTCTATGTCCTCCTTTTTTATTTGCATTTCTATTTCTTTAATATCTTGTATTACTCTTTTGCTTTCGCGCTTTAAAGTATTGTACTGCATATTATCTTCTCTTGCAAGTACATTCCCCGTTTTTTCCAAACAAGTTTCCATAAATAACTTACCTGGCTTTACCTGATGTTTTACTTTTTCTCTCTGGACTTCTGCCCGCTGTTGTTCCAAGTACGAATCTATAGATTCTGATAACTTTTTTACAATATCATAAGACTCCCCTATCATTTTTTTCTTTATTGGCACAGGCATTTTTTGAATAAAATCGTGTTCAAGATTTTTAAAATGTATTTCAGATGTATCTAATCCATATATGGATAACAACATATATACTGCCATATCTATCCGCATATTTTTTCTGTGAAGTTCCTGCTCTCTCATACGTTCTGATAGCATAGTTACTACAAATATGACAGCACTCTCTATCTGATGTTCCCTATCAACTTCCGGATTAATAAATATAGTATTATCTTCCAAATAAACCTTTGCTTCTTTGGAATCCTCCAATATTTCTGAAAATACAATATGTACATTTTCATTTTTGGCTGAATTTATCAACGCATTGAGAAAAAGTGTCTTATCTTCTTCCTTGAGCAATCTTCTGTCCTTATTTTTTAGGATTTCCTCTATTTTAGAAGGATTTGCATTCGTTTGCGATATATCAAATACATAGCCGGGTTTGAATACTGAACTTCGCCTCCCACTTTGCAATACAGGCATCAAAACCATCGTTCCCCGCTCTCCATTGCGCACATAAAGTCCCTGTTCTCTCCAGTACTGATAACTTCCAACCATCTGTACTTCCGGTCTTTGCACTCGAATCATTGTCATGTTATGCACAGAGTATTCAGGAACCTTTTTTCGGAAATCCAAATATTTTTTTAATTCTGCTTCTTCTTTGAATGCTTTCTCCACTTCCTGCTCTACTGTAGCGTATAAGAGAGAAATCATATCTTCTTTTTGTCTCATATAGGATTTATACTGCCAATGATCCATAAAACACCCCCTGCTCCTCATCATTTAGCATCCCAGTTTCCAGATTGTAAGACACAATAATCGGTAGCTCCTCCTGTTCTTTTTCTCTCTGTTTAAATGCCACATGTATAGTTTTAATCTGTTCATCTGTCCCGAAGATTTCTATCAGTTCTTCTTCAAAAAATGGTCTTACCAAAACAAAATCCTCTTTCACCTCGTATACAAATCCATACATAATTTTCTCCATTATCTGCTCCGTCCTCTTTTTTCAAATTGATTTACTTCCGTTTTCTCTTGTTGCTGTTCGGCACCTACTGAAAGCTGCTTACAACGTTCCTCCATTTTCTGTGCCCCTTTTAGAATTTGCGCAAGCAGTGTTCTCTGTGCCAGAAAAGGTTTTTTCAAAATCTCTGTAAAAGACTGATTCTCCCCTATGTAAAGCTTTTCCGTTTTTCCACCAACTGCGCGAACCGCATTCACTACTTCTCTCCCTGCAATTCCGATGTGTTTTCCAGTAAGATCAATTCGTCTAACAGTTTCATCTACCCTGTTAAGCGCCCGTTGTGTCATTTCACAAAAATGATTCAGTTTAGTTTGCAAACCCAAAAACTCCGAAACTCTTTCCAACTCTCCAATTCCT
The DNA here is from genome assembly GCA_019421345.1 of Roseburia sp. Lineage (GTDB taxonomy): Bacteria > Bacillota > Clostridia > Lachnospirales > Lachnospiraceae > Roseburia. Next base: position 93,031 of record JAHZFL010000004.1, read on the forward strand.
TTTTGTTTCAAAGATACTATGATATCCGATGCTTTTTTGATCATTTCTTCCTTTATACTGACCAATTCACATTTCATACCGCAATATTGTTCGTTTACTTGATTCGATACATTTGAAATATATTGGAACAACTGTGAATTTCTGTCCTTCTGTTCAGATTTCATGGAATTCAGTTGCGTTTGCATATCTGAAATCTGTTTTACCGCTTTGTCGAGCTTTTCTTCAATCTGCTTCGTATAAGCAGCCATCACAAATACACTTGCTGCCTCGTCCATCTTTTTATTTTCTTGTAGATATGCAACTAACTCCCCAACTACATTATCAAATGTGTCACTAAAATTTTTCTCATTTATCTGCTTTCCTTCCAGCTTTGATATTTTTCCCACAAAATCATCAAAGTCCTCCCGGTTCATTTTCTTAAACTCGTCCAATGATATACTTACCACATCCTCTGAAAGATTTGTTGTTTCCCCATTGCCCCTATGTTGAACACAAACAGAAACACTATCATTCTCTTTTTCATAACCAACAGAAAATCTCAATCCCTCTCTTGTTGTGATGTTCACTCTTTCTTCCTTACCCTTCATGAAGTCGAGTTTCATCTGTGCCACAGTATAAAAACCATGGTATTCCAAAAACTCTCTTTCTCTTTCCTCCATAAACCCAACATATTCTGCATCCCCAGTCCTATTTTCCTGAATAAGTATTTCTCTCACACGATGCAGGGCATCCGGATCATTAATATATCCATTGCCAGCCTGCAAAAAAAGTTCCTCTGTCGTTCCATGAATCTTAAACTCTGGTTCAGAGTAAATATTCGGAATAAGAATCTCATTTTCCATAAATGAAACCGCCGCTCTTAATTCATCATTAGATACAAATCTAAAGCTTTCATTGACTGCATAATTAATTTTATTTCTCTCCCTTATGTCCATTTCTGCCTTAGCCGCATCAAAGGAATACTGCTTATTAATGGCTATAATTTCATCCATACGTCCAGTCAAAATCAGTTCATCTTTTTTCATTTCTTGCTGCACTAACACTTTTATATCTGAGAGACGTATTGCATTTTCTTCCATATATTCGTATTCATAAACAGGATCAATACTTATCTTCCCATTCCTTAATTTTTTACTCCAATCATCAACCGCTTTTTCTTCCATAATTGGGCTAAAAGAATAAGTTCCTTTTCTTGAACCATGATAATCTTCAAATTCTGAAATCACTCCGATATGAACGCCTAATGCTATTGCTTTTTTAGCTTCTTCCGGTGTAAGAATTGCACTTGTTGTATCATCGGCAGTCGCCCGTGAATATCCATTACCCGCCACTTGTCTATGGGGCTTCTTTAAAATTGCTATGTTTGCAGCCAAGATATTTTGAACCGTTGCATCTGCATACATTCTTTTACTTCTGATTTCCGTCTGATTGCCCTGTGCCAGTACTCCCGTAATTTTTTCTTGTTCCATGTGCCATCTTCCTCTTTTCCTATTTTTACAAGCATTTTGAGGTCAATACAATCCTCATGAACTTGCCTCATAATTATAAAGAATGCAATATTCTGTTTCATCCGTTTAAAAGAAAAGATTTCACACAATCTTTTTTCTTTTGTGAAAAATTTTATCATAATTCTTGACATCTCTACTTCACGGATTTATAAATCTATATAGAAGTTGGTAACGCAAATCATGCAGAAAAAAGTCTATGACAAGGAATTCAAAGTCCCTGCTGTGAAACTAGTATAAAATAAATCAAATAACTACCATATATATTTTTTGATTATTTGATAGTAGAATAGTGTTATCTCAGAAAGGATAAACACTATGAATAGAACTTATCTTACTCTGTCTGAAGAACCATAGACATTGACAGCTTTTCCAGAAGCATATCCAGAAACATGCTGTAGAAGTAGAATATCCGAGGCTTGTAACCATTACGAAACCTTATATCCAGAAATTTTCCAGTATAACATAGATGAACTAGACTAAGAGGAGACCGCATTCATTTAATATATTAATTATTTAATATTCGCTGTACTAGCATGATTTATGTAACAATAACTAAGGGTAGTGAAATGAAAAGAGGGATTAAATGGCATTTACTCAATTATGGCAAAGTAAAAATGGAAACTATAAAAACTCAAAATCTGTTGCTATTGTTTTTGCAATACTTGGAACTATCTGCATAATCACAACATGCATAGTAAATAATGAAATAGAAATGATTAACAAAATAACTAAATATGTTTTCTCATACGTTTCTATAATAATGTTTTGCTTATCAGTACTTTTTTTGCTATTACATTTTTATGTATTTAACAACATACATCGTTCAAAAATAATAGCCAAATACTCATTGACAGTTCTGTTTGCACTTTTATCGTTATTTACACTTGTAATCGGAATACCCTTTCTAATTTTACTATGTGTCATCGTAAAAGTTACTGATATTAGAGCGAAAAAAATTAATAATTTAATATACGTTCTGATTTACTTTGTAATTGTTTTATTATTTATTTGTGGCTTTATTTATCCAACTTCTCTCATGGTTATTATCATTTCTAGTTGTTTGGGCAATCTGTTGGAAACAAAGTATCATTTTAACTTAAATGTTTTTTGTGTTGAATTATTCTTGCTTCTTAGTTTTCTCAAATTACAAATGGATATTATTTATAGTTGTATACTATTCATACATAAAAAATTATTATACCATTCTAAAAATAAAATGCTAAAGACCATTGAGCAAAATCTTGGTAAAAGTATATCTCCCAACATCATCGACATTAAAGCACATATACAAGCCAAAAGCGATGCCGTCAAGATCGAAGAAGATAAACTGAACCAATCTATAAACTACGATTTAAACTATTTAAAAAACACCTTGACAAGAGTGCAATTAGCAATTTTGATTATAATCTTTACTGTAGTTACATTGAAAATAGCACCACAAAATTGGATGCAATTTCTGGATGAACATCAAGGTGACATAATAAATGTTGTAACCATCTATACGCTGATAATACTTTATCTAGATAAAAGAAAAGACTGGAAATAGACGACATCATTTTCACTATACTTTTCAGTTTTATTCTTTAGCGTACTTTTTCTTGAAGTAAAGAAAAGCAAGGCACGGTGCATAAACTAATCAAGCCGTTTACTCACAAACACAATGGCAAAGCGAAAAAAAGCCATCGCAAAGATAATGAACTATTTTATGATACTCATACGTTTTTTCTTAAAATACTTCTGCTAACGGCTCAATTTTTGTAACCATAGGGCTTACAACAACTTTCCTATCCATCCTGTTGGCGGGAATACACCTAATTAGGCGCTGTTACATTTTCAACAATCAGTATAACAAATGTTTTGCAACCCTAAATTTTTCAAAATTCAGACTTGTTAAAACCATAGCAGGAAAACCAGAAATGGCTTGCCTTTAGACAATTTACCACTCATCCCTTATGAGTTCAGCCGTCGTTATTAATCGCACCTATTTTCTTTTATTTTTCAATCTGACAGATTAACCAAATCAATTTAATAATCATGATTAAAGCTAGCACAAGTCTGAACATATAATCCAGCACTCAATCAGTTTTTAGTATGCTGCCATACATTTTTGCATGGCAGCATAATCGTTTTTACTGCAAATTCGGTCTCATAAACTGATCATAAAACTTTTGCAGCGCATCCGGCTCTTTAGAATTTCCGATGCCGTGAACTCTGGTAAATTCCTTCATTTCCAGTATATCCTCATGTGTAAAACGGTACGTCTGGATCGGTGTATCATTCTTTAAATTATTGAAAGCTTTCTGAATCGCCTCAACATATGCAGGGTCTGTCTTCCAAAGGGAATCATCCTCTAACCCGCCGTTCTCATATGGTTGATTATAATAATACTCATTGATAAAACGTGTCGATCCTTTTGGCTCTACTACTTGCGGTGTGGTATCTACCACATGCACAGTAATCTGCTTTTTATAGACACTCCCGACACTATCTACGACCGTTAGATTCTCCGTACAGCTTCCGCTGCTCTGGAATTGTGTAAAGTCTGTCGGAGAATAATCAGGAATCGAAAAGGATGTACCATTTTCATGAAATCCCGGCAGTATCGGACTTCCGTCCTCGCGGTCTGACGCAGTTGCATGGCTTAATATCTCCATATCCGTAATAAATCCGCTCTGCGCCTGTTCCAAGGTATAATAAAGGTCTGTTGCCTGGATCCAGGGACAATCGTCCCATATCGCGTATAAGGGAATAACTGCGCCATTTTGACTTGTCACACCCGCTGCTTCTGCCAGTGTCTTTACATCCACCACTTCTCCTGCCTTCCACTGTGGCGTCAAACTATCCTTTCCTGCTTCTAACGACCAGCCTAAAAAGACAGATGGATAAACTTTTTTTGGGGTTTCCGACTGCTCCGAGACAGTTTCTTCATTGTTCTGTTCCGCAACATCACCTTCTCCTTCCTGTGTAACAGGAAGATTTGTTTCTTCCACGGACACCTGCGGGTCATTGTCATTTCCCTGTACAGCTTCCCCTTGTTCTGTTGGATCCTGCTGCGGTGCTACCTCCCCCTCTTTGTTTGATTGTTCTGTTCCATTTTCTTGTTCCATTTCCTCATTAGATGGTGGATTCGCTCCGGCAGTGTGATTTTCTTCTGGTTGCTGTGGCTCACCCTCAGGCATCGCCCCGTTATCGCTTTCCCCTACTTCCGATTGCTCTCCTTTTTCCGTCTCCGCAGAAAGACTAAGCGAACCGGAAAGAACTGCATCGGTGACATTGACGCCTTCCTGGGTATACTTTACATAATTAGCTGCTCCATCCGGCAGGGAAACCTGTTTATCGTACTGTGTTGCAATATCATCAATATGCTTTACCTCTCCTCCGCCGTTTGGATTAAAGGTAATCGTATAAGCATTCGCCTCAGCCTCTGCACGCATGGTGATGTTTTGATTCGGCATCTGGAAACCATAATCTTTTTCTGCTGTGTTATAACTGCCCGTCCAGCCCTTCCAGTGATACCCCGGCTTTACCGTAGCACCAATATTTACATCACTTCCATACGGATGATCACCGCCGCCTGTTACCGATTCGATACCGTCACCGCCCTGCACTACTAAGGTGTATTTAGGTACTGCTTTCGATTCTGCTGTCCACATCCGCTCGATCCAATATCCGGTATTTGTTCCGTCTGAACGAAGATAGCCATGAAAGCCAGCACTGTTTTCAAAAACTGTTTTTCCTCCGTTATTCGCCTGACACTGCACTGTATAGCTGATCGTGCTGCCATTCATCATGGATGATACTTCGCTTCCACTGAAAGTAACTGTATTTCCGTTAATTGTTCCCTGAATCTGTGTACTGCCGTTTACAACCGCTATTGCACTTGTTGGCGTCAATGCGCTGTCCAACTGCACGGTCATATTCCCATCATAAATTCCAGTGTCATTTGTAACTGCCACATTACGGAACTCCCCTTCTACAGTGGCGCTTGATGCACTATGTACCGTTGTGGTCTGTGTCCCAGCAAAATCCGGATAAGCAATATCAACCGCCATTCCTAAAAGAAACGAAGTCGTCCAACCTGTGTTTTGCACGGTCAAATTGATACGGTTTGCGTTATTGCCCATGTTGCTGTCAATATTTGATAAATCCATACGAATGCAGCCATACAAGCGGTCTCTATCATTGACAAGATTTCCATTTTTATAAAGCCCCGCTGAAGTGGTTGTATTGGAAGCTACTTTTCCAATGACATCTCCACGCTCATTGTATGTCTCGATGTTTTCTGTCATGGCTTCATATGTGCTGGAGTTTGATGCCCCAAAAAACACTTGTCCGGTTGCTGTTCCCGCCGATTTTGATTTCAGACCATTTCCAAGCGATAACTCTGATCCAAAATCTTTTCCAAGATAAAATTTTGCTCCCATATCAAACTTCACTACACGAACTGGGAAACTATCATCCTCTTCTACTACAATTAACTGCCATGAGCCAGGAGATTCTCCACCCCCGCGGTCTCCGTCGTCGCCCCAGTTAAAGTAGGGAATATTACACACTGCATACTCTCCATATCCTGCACTTTTCACGTAATCCGTTACATCCGTTGCCATACAAAACATGCTTCGCATTCCCGGATTGTTGCCAACCACGCGCCAGTCATTAATAGCATATGCCGGATAGATATACCTTAGCTTTCTATCTGGTGTAGAAAACACAACTGGTTCTGTTACTCCTTGTTTTGCTCTGGTCTGCCAAACTAAATAGGCATACTTGATCTGACTTGTATCTGTGGAACATTCTAAGGTTGCCACAGAACTATTGGCATACCCGCCCAAGTCATTATATATCTTTTTGTCGATTGCTCCACCATTTGGACTATACCATGTATAATGATTGGTATTGCCAATATAATTAAACTTATATCTTCCAACACGCGTTCCAATCAATGATTGCGTTGTTTCTTGACCTGTCACCGCAGCATCTATCTGACTTGGCATTGCTGCCACCAAACAAACACATGCAAGCAATCCAACTAGTACCTTTTTAATATAAAATTTTTTAATCATCTATCAGTCTGTTTCCTCCATTCTAATGCCATGTTGATGAACCACCCAAGTCTGTGCCATCATCTGCGCCACCACCAGTGCCACCATTTTCAATAACCACATCCCCCGGAATTGACATGCCCGTATTAGGGTCTGTAACAGAACCAGCCGGAGGAGTTGTTTCCCCACCATTATTTCCGCTGTCTCCAGCATTTCCAGCCGGAGGAGTTGTTGTCCCACCAGTGTTTCCAGCATCTACATTTCCGCTGTTATCTGTACCACCACCGTTCCCGGTATTTCCTCCAGTGTTTCCAGCTGGAGGATTCGTATTTCCATTGTTTCCGTTGCCTCCAGGATTTCCAGCTGGGGGAGTTGTTGTCCCACCATTATTTCCTCCGTTTCCTGCATTTCCAGCCGGAGGATTCGTTGCCCCACCATTGTTTCCTCCGTTTCCGGCGTTACCCGTATTACTAGTATTACCGCCCGTAGCATTTCCATTGTTTCCTGTACTTGCAGTGTTTCCAGATGGCTTATTTGTATTACCAGTATTACCAGTATTACCAGTGCTTGCCGTGTTCTTCTCCGTTGTCTTTTTTCCACTGCCCGTAGTTGCTTTCTTCTCTGCTACCGTAACAGAAGCTTTCCCCTCTGCACCAAAGCCTTCTTCATCTGCTACCGTATAAAGAATCTCATAAGTTCCTACTGTATCAAGCTTTACCGCCGCTGCATCACAGACAATCCGATCAGTGATGTCGGCTCCTTTATAATCTGTTGCTGTTACGCCGTCTAAGTAGTCCACACTCTCCGTTCCTACTGTAACCGTCAGATCTTCAATCCCTGAGAACTCCGGCGCTTCCCCAACGATTACAGGTACCTTGACCTCGGTTTCATTTCCTGATCCATCTGCTACCGTCAGCAGCACATCATAAGAGCCAACCGTTGCAAATAAAACAGTATCATCCGTACAAGTCACATCTCCTACCACAAAAGTCTCTGCCGGTTCCTCTGTTTCCGGTTCTGTTACGATTTCGGTCTCCGGTACAAGTGTTTCCGTATTCTCTGGCTGCTCCGTTGATTCCAAATCTTCAGTTCCCTCTGGCTGCTCCGTCACTTTCGGCTCTGCCTGGTCAAATGCTGCTGTGGCTTCCCCCGACAACTCTGTCACCTCTGCAATTACATCCTTTGCGTGCAACGGCATTCCTGCAGCAACTGTCACCTTCTCTTTCAGAATAACCTCCGGTGCAGTCGTATCTTTTACCACGACCTCAAAGGTTGCCGTCTGCTCTTTATATGTAACAGACGCCGGATAAGTGCCCGTCTTATTTGTATCAACCGCAGACAGATCAAGAGTTGCCTCTTTTGCTGCTTTTTCATCTAATGCCGCATAGCTAGTTACGCTTTCATCCAACGAACCGCCCAGTTCGACCTCGACCTGTTCTGCCAACGGCTTAAGCTCCGTCTTTCCACATGCCCCTAGGCTTAATACCCCTGCTAACGCTGCTGTGATTAAAATGTTTCTCTTTTTCATGTTTTTAGTTCTCCCTTTCCTTATTGGTTAAAAGTATTTGACGAAGTCCGCCGGAAATGCTATCATACTTTTAGAAGTGCTGCCGATATTCGGTCAGCCCTCAAGCATATGTTATTTATCTAAAAATAACCGCTAAGTTTTCTAGGCTGAAGCGGTTATTTTTTTGTGCTTTTTATCAACTCTATCAGAATGCTGACTATGATCCCTAAGATCATAAGCATCAATGAGAGTATTTCAAAATCACTCATCTGCATTCCCTCTTTCATCCATTTATTTCTCTCTTGAGATTTCTATGTAATCAGAGGGTTCAGTCCCTCTGTTACTGAGGGATAACCGCCTACCGTTTTCAGCAGCACTGCTAAAAGCATATAGCCTTGGGCTGCTTCGTATTGATTTTTCTTAAATTCCTCTGTCATTTAAAATCCTATCCACCCATTCAATGATCTCCTCTCCAAAAAGTATTTGACGAAGTCTACCAGAAATGCTATCATACTTTTAGAAGTGCTGCCGATATTCGGTTAGCCCCTTAATAGTTATGAAAAATAACCGCTAAGTTTTCACGGGCGAAGCGGTTATTTTTTTGTGCTTTTTATCAACTCTGTCAGAATGCTGACTATGATCCCTAAGATCATAAGCACCAATGAGAGTATTTCAAAATCACTCATCTGCATTCCCTCTTTCATCCATTTATTTCTCTCTTGAGATTTCTATGTAATCAGAGGGTTCAGTCCCTCTGGTTCAAGGGCTAACCGCTTACCGTTTTTAGCAGCACTGCTAAAAGCATATAGCTTTGGGCTGCTTCATATTTTATACTACACTTCCATATGTCCCATTTTCTGGACTTATCCTTGAATTCCCAAAATTTCTTCTTTTGTAATCCAAACCACATTTACAGTATATAATAGAATTTGAGAAATTTCCATTGTTTCATCCCCGTATAATTAAACCTACAAGCAGAAAAACTGATCCATACTCATCTTTCAAATTCCTTTCCTACACAATCCTCTGATGATTCCACTTGTTCCTGTTGTTCTACTCGCTGCCTAAATGTCTCATCCAACTCCTGCTTAAATTCATTCACTCGACACCTACTGCCCACCATGAATAACAAAACAGCTAAAAATACTAAAGCAAAAACTGCTACAACCGTCCATTCAGCTACATTATTTTGAAGTTCTGACAAGACAAGCACTGCTATAGCCACAATCAGAAGTCCTACAGAAATTATAAACAAAATATCACTTTTCATTAAATCTACACTCATCTATCCTCACTCCAATCTACTGTATACATTTAATAAATTCATCTACATCACCTTCAAACAAAACTCTGCACCTCTCTGATATACACATAGTACGGTACTGTTCAAGTGAGATTTTCGGTATATAGTACACCTTTCTCCCGGATCTTTCCATCGACAGATAGCCTTTTCGGACAAGGCGACCAAGAAATGTAGAGACTGTTTGAGGACGCCATTCATGCTCATATTTCTTATTCACCTCATCCATCACAGTCTGTAGAGAGGCGTTTTCCCCTAACCGAAATATTGACAAAATCACTTCTTCCTCACATCTTGTTATATGTTCCATTTACGCTCCTCCAACTTCCACATCATAAGTATAATCTTCCGGATCCTCAAGATTTCTAATATAATTCTTCGCAGCTTCCTCATTTGGGAAAGTAACGTTCATCCTTTCCCATGAGCCCTCTTCTCCACCCGCTCTATGCTTTAGATAAATCGTATTCCCCTCCAGTATCTGTTTATAATAGTCCTCTGTAATTGGGATACCTTTCCAATGCCGCGCATTATATCCCTCCACAAATAGCAGCGGCTTTGCTCCATAATATGGGATCTTTCCTGTGTAAATAATGTCATTGACCATAAATCTTACAAACCATGTACCGTATTCCTGCACTTCCGTGATCAATTCCCTTTTAAATCCATAAAATTCTTCAATCTGCTTTTTCAGCTTTTCCTGATCCATACTCCCTCCAAGTAATCAACAAATTATTTTTATCACTATATAGTTATATATTATCACTTTTACGTTAATTGTCAAGTTATTTTTATAATTTTAAAATTATATTTCCTTGACATCAGATGTATTCTCTGTTAGCATATTACAAGAGGTGATGTTATGTTAGCAAAGAAAATCCGGCAGATTCTTATTGACAAGGAAATAAAAATTGATACTTATTCCCGTATGCTGCAGGTCAGTCAGCCAAATCTTTCACAAAAGCTGATGCGAGATAACTTTCGAGAATCTGAAATGTATAAGATGGCAGAGCTTTTGGATTGTGATTTAGAAATTACACTCCGCGACCGGAAAACCGGCAAATGTTATTGAGGCAGTTGAAATGCTGCCTTTTTAACAATCCTTCCCCGTCCCCTGATCAAATCTTCCCTAGTAGCTGCGGCATCCATGTTTTTACTACAAAATAAAAAATACTATAGCAAATGTCTAAAAACAAGTACGCTCTAATTGCAAATACACAAAAAGCAGCTATCGTACCTACCCACTCTTTCGTCCATTCCCTGACGCTTATAAAATTGAATAAAACAAATACCAGATCGCCAATTATTAGTGCACCTAAAAACACAATCCACATGACTTTTCCAACGCTCACAAACTCACCCTCTACGCTAAAAACTTTCATAAAAGCTATTACTGGGAGCGTACTATTTATAATGAGATAAGTTGCTTCATATTCTCTTGTAAACGTCCGTGGTGAAAATTTAAAAATCAAATTCGTGATCAACAAAATAACACAAATAATTGAAAGTGAAAGATTTTTTTCATCCAAGCTATCCCTCAAAACGCTTCTCACTGCCATAGCCAAAATACACATTACAATCGTCTTGCGAACGAATATTTTTTCAAATATGCTACATACCTTCTCCTCAAAAGAGCCCACAATACTTACATCTGAAAATACCATACAAAGATAGGCTGTACATAATATCGCCGACGAAATAGCTATGATGACATATCCAAATTCTTCCATGTTATGTAATTCTCCCTCCTTGCCTATTAAATCCATATCTTTGACATAAAATCGAAAGTTCTAAACATCTCACACACAGCCTTTTCCCTTTGTATTTTCATCTTCATATCAATTTCTGAAAGTTCCGTATATTCAAGCAGTCTATTAATCCAATCTGTTTGTTCCAGTATAGTCATTTCCTGTTCCCTAATGATCTCATTCAATGCATTCATCTGTATCTGCTGTTCATTTAAAGATTTCTTTAAATATCTAATTTCCGACCGAAACGCCATTCTTTCCTTTTCAAAAGCTATATCCTTTGCAGATCTTTTCTGTTTCATACATTCCCCCTTTCATAGTCACAGCCGCTACAACACTTGCCTCTTTTCAGTTCCAAGATGCATAATAGACCAGATTCTGTGTCACAGGCACAGAAAAGTCTGCCAGATAACCATTCCCATCTACCCAGCCAGCATTACAAAAATCATACTGACAAACAGCACATTTGTTACAATGACATGCAAAATATATTTTGAATCATCATTATAAAAAAGGGAGGAACGCAAAAATTTTAGGTCTATTATACTATCCACAAAAATTAACATTAGAATTAAAATTAAAAAAAACCGTAATGATAGAGTGAAAGACATTGAGACAAACCATTTAATTATCAATATTGTAACTAATTTGCACCCGCATAAAGCAGACAAAAAGAAATCTGCTACCCTATCTGCCTTAATCAGTATTGACAAAATATAACCTATGCATAAGGCACTTACAACAATCGCCACGATTAAAAGTCCTGTTTTCATTCCCTGTTTCTCCCACGCTTCCTTTCTACTTTATTAACTTGCGGGATGTGGCTGTCATGTAATTCATATCCAACTCCTTTTCAGTTCCAAGAAGCATAATAGACCAGATTCTGTGTCACAGGGACAGAAAAGTCTGCCAGATAACCATTCCCATCTACCCAGCCGGCAAATGTTTTGCCCTCCTGCATCGGGCGTGAAGGCTCTGTTGCTATAGCACCCTCCTCTATTTCGTAAAGTTTATAGCATTCCGACTGACCCAAAGCATCCGAAACATAAAAGCTTACCGTATAATGTTTCTCCTCCCCCTCCGGATTCTGTCGAAAGATAACCGTTCTTTCATCCTGCACAGTTCCCTTCTTTCCGTTTGGGTGCGTAAATTCACCAGTGATCTTTAAAGAAAGCAATCCCTTTTCCCTATCTGCGTTCATCACCTCAACCACAACCGCCGCATTACTGTCAAACGCCGCTGCCATGCTTTGGGTGAAATCTGCAACAAACTGATCTACATTCTCCATACTGTATTTGGGATCACTCATTAAGATTTCAACTGTCTTTTCTGCTGCCGATGAAAAATTCATCTTCAATTCCATATTCCGGCTGTTCCTTCCCTCGATTGACATCACCATCAGTAATGTAAGTGCTCCAAGTATGGCACTGATGATGATCATAACAATATTCTTCATACTGCCTTCTTCCTCTTTTTAATTGTTCACAGGAATCAATATCCTGCTCTGTGTCTTTTTGTTGTAACCGTCTACTGCGCTTACCTGCACAGTATAAATTCCCGCCTTCACAAGTTGTACTGAGGTATCTTCCTGTACCGGGATCAACTTCCCCTCCCGGTCCGTTACACGGATAACCTGGATTGGCACCTCAGCTCCTGACTCATCCGATGCCTTAACATAATCCGATATTTTTACGGTTCCGACACGGAGTCCATTTCCTCCATGATAAGAGATTTCCGGTCCTTTTCTTCCGCTCTCCGTTTCATAAGATGAAAAGTCACGATAAGAGGTATAATCGGGAGTATCTGTCTCAATTCTCGCCCCTGCGATTTCAAATACCCCACGATTCCCCTGTTGATCCGTAACATTTACCAGCAAAAACAGGAAAAGCAGTATCACTACCGTTGCTTCCAACATAAAATGCCCATAATTTCTGATAATCTCCTGCATTTTTCCGCTCCTTTTTCTTTATCCGCAAATACTCTGCATAAATTGTACTGCAGCTGTATAGATCGCCCCTCCCGGCTCTATACATTCCAAATAAAACCCGATTGCCAGTACGCTAACTACAATGGCAAGCAGCCCTTCTCCCAAATGATTTATTATATCTTCCATGCGTGTCTCCCTCCATTTCATCAAATGGAACTATTTATGAACCTAACATATTTAAAATGCCGTGATCTCGTTTAGAAGCCAGACAAACATCCCGATCACGGAAATACCTGCGATCAGTCCAAGAAATGTCTGCCCAAACTCCTCCATCAATTTTTCCATCTGCTACCTCCTCTTTTATCTGGCGATCCCTCTGGTAGTTTTCGTCTCCTCAATCCCAAAAAGCGGAAGCCTATACTCATAACTCAATATGACCTCTGCCGTCTGGATATTGGACGCCTCATCATAAGTACTCCCTGTAATCTTCAGTCGATAGCCCGCATCTTCCGCCTGACGGATACAGGAATCGATCACATTTGGATTAAAATCACTGTTTTCGATTTCAGCGATCACGTCTGCCTTATATTCTCGCGCAGCTGTCGTCTGTCCGCTTGCGAGCACTAGCTGGCTGCAGATAAAGATACTTAACACGAGTACGATGACAGTCGTAAACGCCCCGATGATATTTTTCATTACATTCCTCCCATATTTCCCAGCATTTCAAGCATAACCAACATGCCAAAGGACAAGTCGATCAAAAGCTTGATCGTAGCAGCCATAACCGGATAAGAAAACAAAAGCTTTGCTTTAAATGCAATGCTGCTGTTGCGAATCTCATCTGAAATATTCTGCATCTCCTGCACTCTTTGGACAAGGTTATGTATCTGCACTTTCGCATTCCCTGTTCCTGACTCTGAGATGGCATGCAGCATCTTCATACAGGTCTGTGCCTCCGGTATATCAAAATCCTTACAAAAATCCGTATAAGATTTTAAGCGATCCGGCGCAGCTTCCAGCCGTTCCAGAAGTTCATTTAATTCCTGCCGTAAAATCACCGGCGCCTCCTGCACAGACTTTGCAATAGACACCTGCACGTTGTTATTCTGCATCAGCAATGCCATATCCATCAGCCACTGTGGTAATGAAAGGTAAAGCTCCGCATTCACATCTTTTCTTGCCAATCGGTAACCAACGCGGTGTTGCATTAACATAAAAGCACCTATGACCACGGCAAGCACTCCAAGCCACGTTATCTGAAAGAAAAATGCCACAACAGCTCCCAACAGAAATGGAGTTGCAAATATAAGACTTTTTCTCTTTTCCTTTGCCTCATTGTAATTTCTACAAGCATTATAAGAAGCAAGCAGATATTCTTCCTTAAACAAAGATTCTGTCTGAAGCCAGTTTGCAGTCAATGTCCGCTGGCTTTTGACCATGACATAGATCATTCCAAGAATAAACAGAATACTCGTTACCTGTATCACTCCGGTCCGAAAGATATAACCCGGCTCGACTGTTCCGGGGAACATCCGGCTCATGGCATCCAGCACATAAAGTGCCACGGCGCACAAAATTGTTGCAATGATGATTGATATGATATTATCAGTATGGCTCGTCTTTTTTTCTGCCTGTAGACGATAACCGCGACGTTTCCATAACTCAATATCCGTCAGCAGAAGCTGAACGGCATCCTCCATTTCGCCGCCATATTCTTCATTGCTGAGCAATAACTCGTGTACCATATGTATCTTGGAGCAGGCATATGGCTTTTCAATGATCTCCAACGCTTCACGCAGTACCCATTTACCTTCATCTGTTCCTGCATTGATACAGCCTAATGCTTCGTCAATCAACTGTCCCATCTGCCCATCCTCAAACAGCTCGCGTGTCTCCTTTAAGGCAGCGGCAACCTTACCGTTCTTCTGAAATGAATAAAGCATCTGCTCCATATAAGTTGCGACGTCTGCAAATCGTTTCTGTTCATACATTCTTTTATAAGTCGAGATGATAAAGATTGGTAGTACAAGCACCATCGCAAACATTATGATAGAAAAATTTGCAGCCTTTAACTGGAACAGCAGCCCGATCGCACTTATCCCAAGCAGTGAAAAGATTGTCAACAGCACATGCGTTTTCCACGAAAAGTTATAACCGTATACATGCACTTCCTTTTCAAGATTGCGGGGATTGAGCAGTCTCAAGTAGTGATTTTTTTGTTTCTTCATTGCTTTTATCTTCCCTCCTTCTTGTATCTCTCAAATTCCCTGCAAACAAACGGGTCTTTGATTCCCGCATATTTCATCTTCTTTAAGATTTCTGGCGGCAGCTCCTTTGATACGATCTCGCCATCCTCCACAAGCATATAAATACGATTCTCATGTTCCTCCCTGCTGTAAAAGCAAAGCTGATCAATCAGCCTGTGGATTCTGCCGTCCGGTTCCTCAACCCTTCGGATTAAAATCCCGATATTGACATAACGGTAAATCCTGTTTTTCATACGCCCAGCATCATTCACATTGTCCATCATATTTTGGATCCGATCCGGAAGCTTGCGCACGTCATCCAGATGGATCGTTGTAAACCCATTCACACCCGTACTCCACTGCTCCAGCAGAGATGTTACTTCAACAGAACGTGCTTCCGAGAGCGCTAACCACTTTGGATTCTGACGCAGGCTTGCCTTGATCGCATCCGTATAATCAAATTTTTTCTCTACACGCAGTTCCACAGAGTCTGCCCCTGGGTTAATATCTGAATAATGGATTTCCAACGAATCCTCAATCGTGATCACACGTTGATCACTTGGGATAAACTGCATAAAAAATTTGGCACATTCCGTCTTCCCGCTCCCAGGTTCCCCGCCAAACACAAAATTCATTCTGGCAAGGACACAGTTGATCAATAACTGCAAGATTGGTTCACTGCAATACCCTTCCTTTATCATGCCAGAAATTGTGTTGCGAATAATCGGCGGTGATTTACGAATACAGATGCTTATTCCGGTTGCCGCAACAGATTCATGCAGGATGCTTACACGCAGTTCCTTCGTATCTGCTTCCAACAGCGGATTTGCTTGGTTGAACGACTTGTTTACACAATTGGATATATGATGCGTAAAGGTCTTGATAAATGATTCCGGCAGTATTTCTTCCGCCGCATAGCGACCCTTTTCAAAATCCGTGATCCAAAGCCTTCTTCCGTTATAATCAACATCTGTCACCGTTGGATTATCTATATATTTCCATAAGGGTCCAAACTGCTCCGCAGTCGGCTCAAATGCTATTAACTCACTCATAATTCCTCCTTGTTTTTCTCGGCGGCATATGCCGCCGAGCTTGTCCTTTGCTTGCTATCCTCGCATAGCGTTCATGTTATCAAAGAAGTCTTTGATCATGTTCTGAAACTGCACAGCAACAACTCCATCTTTTGCTAAAATTGCAATAAGAATAGAACCGAGCAATAGCAGTACGATTGCTACAAGAATCGCATTTCCATAATGCTTCATAACCTGCTCCATTGGCATCACCCCCTTTCCAAAATAAAAATAAGATTTATATGAAATGCATTTCTGCAATTCATTCAAAAATTTTTCTTCTGCCTCTTAATTGCTCATCTCTCACTAATACTTGGTTTCCTATCACCATCACTTAGAATTTTCACAATATGATCTGATATGTTTAGTATGAATTCCACTGTCTGTGGATCAGAATTTCTAATGATTCTTTCAAATTTTTCTCCATTCGTTAGCATTGGTTTGATTTCAGACAACCTTTGAGGCAGGAATTCTTCTGGTTTCATTCCAAAAGCTGAAGATATTTTAAGCAATGCCTTTAATCCAATCTCACACTGTGATGATTCCAATTTTGAAATATGGCTCACAGATAAATTTGCTGTCTCTGCCAAGCGCGCCATCGATATGCCGCGTTTCCTACGTTCCATGCTGATGTTTTGCGATACTTCCATTAAAACTCGCTTCATTTCTTCATCCGAAAACTGCATTCATTCTTCTCCTCTCCGATGCGTCTGCAATCCCTTCTTTTGCCTGTAGTTCCAATTCACTTTTTTCTTTTTTTGAAAATACCAACTTTTTTAAATCTTTATTGTAATACCAAAGATTCCTACCAAATGGAGATATTTCTTCTGCTATATTTAATACCTCTGTTTCTGCCAAATTTTCACTCACCGGAAACACCACAACCTCATGTATGGATAGTGGAAATATATACAAATCTCTTGAATATTCCAGTGCAAGTTCCTTCAATGGACTTTCCTTATAAAATAGGGACGCAGTTCCAAAACAGTGAAAGTATGTATCAATCAGATATACCTCACCATACCCGTAACCACATTGCATTTTCTGAAGCTGGTATGGGAAACTTTCTGACATATTCCGAATTGCCAACTCATACAATGTATCTTCTGTGATCCCCCATTTTTTCACAAATTCTTCTGTTATAAGGTTTATCTGAATCACCTCATTCTTTTCTTCCCGTAACAGCCCATACACCTGATATGCATTATTATGATTCCTTCCCAGCAGCATATCTGTTCCATTAGCATCTCTTGGCACAAGAAATGTTATAATTCGCTCCTTTGGAACGATCTCCAATAAACCAGACAACTCTCTTTTTTCTTTCTCCGCCACCTTTGCGGCTTCCTCGTATTGTTTGATATAATGTTGCAGTTGCTCTCTTACTGTCTTAACGCAAAATTTTTCACCTCCAAGGTCATACAATTCTCTTACCCCCAGAGTTGGCATTCTTTTTATATAATCTTTTCCATCCTCAAGCTGCAATTTATATATATTTTCTTCTCTAAAAATTTTCAAACGATACTTACCCTCTCTGCACCCCAAAGCATAGGATGCAGGAAGGCACATAGTTCCCTTTAGTTCAAGTTCCTTTACAAATCGTTCAATTTTATCATCTTCTTTCTTCATCTTCTTTCTTCCCTTACCAGCAATTTTGGCAAAATACATGATCGCCAATAATCAGAATCTCACTTGGGCTGTTTTTTGCCCTTATTCGTCTCCATTGCTCTGTTTCTCCCACACTGCAATATTTCGGATTACAGTAATATTTCATCCCACCGATTGGGTTCTCTGCTGTACCATAATATGCCGCGGATGCCGCTTGCCAACATGAATCTCTCGCGCGTTCTTCATCTGTCATATCTGCATATGCCTGTAAGTACTTCTCTACCGTATGGTATGGAATGTAACAGGAAAATTGATATGGAGCTGTCAGTATTCCTTTGATGTTTCCCGTCGGTCCTACAGCACGATTTAACATCACATATGCAACAGCAATCTTTCCTTCATATGATTGATTTCCTGCTTCCGCCTTTAAAAATCCTGCCATATAAACGAGGTTCTCATCCAAATGTTCTGGAATCTTAATGTCGGTAATAGGTATTGAACCGCCGGAGGTAAAATCCTCCCCTTCTGCAACATTCTTCTCTACTTCGTCCAACATACTTTCTAACAATTCTTCTTGTGCTCCCGATATAGTTAATGAATAACTATCCTTCCATTGTTCTGAAGTAAGACAATACACAGTCATCTTTTCTGCCTGTGCATCCCACTCCAATCCCTGATCGTTCATTTGATGTACAGTGATTCCCTCTGTCCTCGTATAATTAAATTGGGAAAATACCTCATTTAATACATCCTGTTCCTTTACCGTATCAACAATAAGATATGGCGGATAACCATTATCTTCATCCAACTTTCCATAATCCTCAGATGTACAGATTAAAGTAAGATAGACCGCCATTATTTCTTCTATTTGAGAATCTGTGTATTTCCCATATATGTACTCCACCTGATTATTTGTATCCGCATCTTGAAATGTGCTGATCTTTCCTTGAAATTCAACATATTTCTCCCTAACTACACTACGAATATTCCTCGGATCTTGCATAATATCATCTGCATCAAATAGACCTTTAAAGAAAGAAACCGGACTTAGAATCAAATATATTAGAAACAATACTGGAATTAAAATAAGGATAACGGG
The DNA here is from genome assembly GCA_019421345.1 of Roseburia sp. Taxonomy (GTDB): domain Bacteria; phylum Bacillota; class Clostridia; order Lachnospirales; family Lachnospiraceae; genus Roseburia. The sequence goes on from JAHZFL010000004.1 coordinate 112,080, forward strand.
TAACAAAGCTGATAATATTGCACCAAACAGCTTTAGCAGTAAAGCAACTAAGAGCCTTTTAAGACTTTCTAATGGCTTCATGAGGTCATGCATAATCAGTCGTTTTAACAATTTAAAATGGCTTTCCGGGTCAGTCTTTCCCTCCTCATGCACAAGCTCTTTTATAACATGATTGCGAATCATTTCCCTTCTTATTTTATCTGGACTTTTCTTATTCGCATGACCTGTTTCGTCATTTCCAACTTCTATAGGCTGATTTTCTTCGCCCTCTCCTTGCCCTTCTGTATAAAAGCGCTTCCCCTTTTTTAAACTCTCAGCACCACTTTTAAGGGGATTACTCCAACTACTCTCTAAATCTGTGCCTTTCCACACCTCACTAGAGAAATATTTCTTATCCGATTCCTCCTCTAATTCCTTCGCATAGTCATCCTGCAAAAATAATTGCTTCTCCTTATCTTGCCGAGTACGTTCTTCTATGCTGCAAACAGATTTTTCCTGATCAAATAACACCTCCTCTGGAACAAAAACTCCAGACATTCTCTGCTCCTGTAGCTTAATTCCAGAAAGCCCTGCTGTTTGCTTGATTCCACAAAGGCGCATTAATTCTTTTCTTATTGAATCATCCATCATTCAGCCGCCAGCTTTGCTTTTTTTCTTGCTGCTTTCTCATGCATATTTGTATTGTAAACGTCATAAATCGGGTTCTTTTTGTCTATCTCATTGTCAAACGGAATAATACTACCGCCAAATCGAACCAGACCATATCCTTTTTTCGTATTCTTGACATATTTCAAATGGGCATCACTAATTCCGTCCAAAGCTTTTGCCAATAATGCCGCATCTGGTGCAGATTGATTTAAAAGCATCGTATACTCACTGTTTGATACCAAAGTAGACGTTATCGGGTCCTTTAACACTGTAACAATATTTTGAGTGATCCCAGTGCACAATCCGCCCTGTTTTCTTACCTGCGCCCAAAGGTCTATAAAATAGTCTCTGGAAAATGGTTTTCCCAGCAATACATGAAACTCATCTACATAAAGCCATGTAGCACGTCCCATTTTAAAATTTCGAATGATCCTTTGTTTAATGCTTTCCAACATAATGATCATCGCCATTCCGGCTAAATCTCCTGTCATATCTCTTAGTCCGTAAACAAGAACACGATTTTCAACATCTACATTCGTTTGATGATTGAATATGTCTAAAGACCCTTCCACAAAAATCTCAAGAACCAGACTTATCTTTCGTGCCTCTGGTTCCTTCTGCTGCTCCAAGATATGAATGAAATCAGACATAATAGGCTGGTATCTTTCTTTTTCTGGCAACTGGGTAATCTCTTTGTACATATTTCTAACACAACGATCTATAATAGACTTATATTCCGGCTCAATTCCCCCCTTCATTGCCTGTTCGCAGATTCCCAACATAAATCCACATTTTTCTCTTACCTGCCCTGCCGTATCATCAGCATCCAGTAATAAAAGGTCTACCTCCAATGGATTTATATGATTTTTCTCATAAGTCGCAAGATTTATGATCGTCCCCCCATATGCTTCAGCCACATCGAAATACTCTAAGGTAGGATCTACAAATATAATGTCATCCTCTGTATTCAGAAATACGCTTCCAGCCTCCAACTTGCACCCTGTAAAACTCTTTCCTCCACCTGGAACTGAAAATACAAAACCATTTCCGTTTAACAGTAATTTTCTATTTGCCCATATTGCCTCTTTTGATACTTGGTTAATACCATAGTAAAACGGATGATCCATTACCTGCATTTCAACAACATTAAATGGAACAAAAACCCCAGCAGCGGTTGTAAACAAAGCCCTCATCATGTCTACATAGCGACCTCCAACCGGAAGAACTGTTGCAAGAGCTTCTCTTTGCCTCATATAATGTGGTATGATTTGACAAGTAGCTTTTTCCGCAACCTGTGTTATGGCAGTCAGCCTTTCATCCAACTGCTCCTCGCTATCTGCAACAATTCCAATCGTAACCCCTGTCCAAAACATTTTCTGATCATTATCCCTCAGTTCATCAAGCATTCCTTCCAGCTCCTTTTTTTCTCTCCGAACCTGATAAGATATATCGCTTGTATATGCCCTGTTCCGATTCCTTTTTTCCTGCTGCTTGGTGATTTTTCTCTCTACTCCCATCAGCTTATCTTCCAATGTTTTGATTGCAACATCCTGCGGAATGGGTTCGTAATCAATCGAATATATGGAAGGAATCGGTAATTCTGTCAGTTCTTTGAAAAATGTATCGTTTAAAGACGTTGGATAAGACGTTGGGTCTAAATACAGCATTTGACATACTTTATCATCAAGCGTAAACCGATCTATATCCGTATCAAAATCAACGATTGTATCAGCCAGAACATTTTTTACACTTCGAACAGCTCCAATCTCCTTTTCCACATTGACTGCAAACTCAGACTCCTTTCCCATATGATAAAAATTCCATAAAACCCGCAACCGTTCATCGGCATTCATTGGAATTAAAGCTGACGATAATGCAGCAAAATTGTTAATGAATCCTGCTTCAAGTGAAGATAAATATGCCTTTGCTGATTCATAATCCTTTCTCTTAACTGTAACAGTAAAGAACTTTTCCTGCCGGATTCCCTGTCTCCCCTCAGTTATCTTATTAATGATAATGTCGTTATAGGCTTCTCTAATCCAGTCATACCTATCATTTTTATAGCGATAGAGTATCTTTTCCCGTATCTCCTGCATATTCCTGCATTCGTTAAATACAGTGATCTTTACAGAACCATCGAATGCCTTGATACTTTTGCACCATTCATAAAAAAAGGCAAGTTGTTCATCATAGGTCTTTGTCGTATAATTAACATCCATCAAAAGATATGATTTTGACCATTTTTCCTCACCAACTTGAAAAATGCCATTTGGAGCTATTTTTCGTATCTCAATGATGTCCCTTGTATTTTGGGGCACTGAAATATTAACTCTGTCCGGTTGCTTCAATTCCATAAATACTTTGCGTTTTGACAACGCATTGTTCTTTTGTGGCATCCTATTCTTCTTCATTCTTCCGTCTCCACATCAAAAAATAACTCTCGCATTTCCAAGACGTCATAGGTTTCCTCTACTTCCCTCTTAGCGCTTAACCCTCCTCCTATCCATTCCTGTAGCATATATGCCGGAAGAAGTGATTGATAGCGTTCCTGAATCGTTCCCAGTGTTCCAAACATTGCCAGTGTTCTTCTCACTTCATCCGTTTCCCTCAATCTATCGAATGGAATCTTTTCTGCCGCAATTCCCTTCATTTTGGCTGTATCTATAAAATTTTTTATGTGAGTCTCAAGTTCCTTCTTGTCCGCCGCAGTCATTAAAAAATAAATACCAAAACTCGTATAATATTTCTTATCTGTACCCTCCCCCTCTTTCCTCGTCAAAATCTCATAGAGAGGGGGATTGCTTCTTCTTAAGCGCTGAAAAACTCCATCCAATCCCATATACTCAGCATAGATTGTATCCGCTACTACTTGATCACTTACAGGCATTATATTTAAACTAATATTTTTCACGCCCTCCATATGTTCAAGTTCAAAAAAAGCTGATGATATTTCCGGAAAAGTTCTGAATGCAACAATACCAAATGCCTTCTCCTGCAAACCCTCCATGGATGATACATCTTTCCATTGATCGGTTTCTAAGATATAACTGCCACAATTACAAGATTTTTCAAAAATATCTTTCAGAAAATCTGTATAAATCCCCAACCTTTCCTCTGTGGTAAGCCCAATATGGAACTTCTTCTCAAACTCCGAAAACCATGCTATAGCTTCGTCCATATCCTTTTTTACAATATGTAAAATCATATACTTCTTTTTTGACTTTAAATCAAACAGGATACCATACTGCACCTCCCGCTGCTGTAAATCCGCAATAAGTTCTTGCAGTAGTTGGGAATTATTTTCATCTTTTAACTCATAAAGTTTATTGAATCTATTTTCAAAATTAAATATTCCGCTTTCAGAGATCACACCAAGCCCAACCGTCTGTCTTAAAAACAGGGGGGTACGGTATACCGCTTCCTTTTTGTTTTTTAACCGATGAAACCGATCACGCCACGGTATCCTTCTTTTCTGTTTTTTTACACTTTCTTTTTTTATCTGCATCATATTTTTGTCTTTCCTTATCCTCTTCCTTTTTTTGTATTCCCGAATCATATAACAATACATCCTTTTTCTGATTCGTCTTCTTTATCTGCTCTATCACTGTCAGTCCGTTTCTCCTCCCCAGCGTTGGCAGCATAATGAATAGGCAAGCTGGTAAAGAAAGATAAATGCTGATTCCCATAGAAATTCCCAAAATGAAATGCAACAGACAGGTAACTACAATACACACTATGATTGAAATTATTGCTGCAATCGTTTGTGATGCATTTAAACCAAATGCAATGGTTTCTTCATACTGCTCGACATCCCGATTGATATTTACTGACAACATGCTATATTCCTCCTATAATCCCAATGCCTTTTGCGTTACCATATCCGCGCCTTTTACCAGTCCAAGCGTCAACATACAAATAAAACTGCTCTCCAATATCCACGCAAAGATAAAAAATACCCCTGATGTTCCTTCTGTCAAACCGAGTGTTCCACTGGAAAGTACCGCCGCTGATAATGCCATTGCCAGATACATCGTGACTGCCTCCAAAATTGTGGAGAGTGCATATTTCCAAAATGCCTCTGCCGATCGATTTAACATATGATTTCCGGCAATGGTGCTATTTGCAAGAGTTCCATAGGGTATGAGCATCATAATTTTAAAAAATCTCTGATACGCTTCGTAGAGAATCATCATTCCACATCCAGTAACAACGAGCAAAAACACTACTGCCATAATATAAATAAGAATTACCATAAGCAATCCAATCCACCCACTCATCCCATTTCTAACCGGATCGTTAGCGATTGCCTGTATACTTTGCGGTACACTGGCATTGACAGTTAAACTATTTCCCGACAATTTTTCTATAATTCCTGTTGGTAAAGCAAAAAGCATTCTCACAATTTTCATGGAATTAATCACAAAAAATTCTGCGATACTTAATTTAATAAACATCCTGAGAATGTTTTCTATACGAAAATCCTGTCGTATATCAAGACTCTCAGAGCAAAATCCCATTAGGAAAAATATGACAACCAGTGTTGCCCCAATTATCAAAAAAACATTATTTACATTTGTTACAATATTCCACCCAGCACTGTTAAACGCTGCAGGGTCCTGTCCCAGCATTCCTGTTGCCATCTGCGCAAATTTATTATACATAGAGAGCGCAAACGAAAGAAAATCATAGAGCCCTGACATAAAATTTTCAATAAGAGAATCTGCCATCTGTCTTGTCCCTCTATCCTATAATCCAAACATTGCCAATAGTGCTCCGGCAAATACCATAATTGCACCCGAGACCATACCTCTTACTCCCTCATATATACCATGCGAATCCTTCTCCTGATATGCCTGGGCAGTATCTCCGATCGACTTAATCAGAACTATTAACCCAATGCCACCTACAACGCCTAAAAACAGTACTTTTAAGCCATTTAAAATATTATCAAGCTGCGGTATGCCAGTGCCTGTCGTACCCCCAGCAGTCGCTGCCATGACACATTGCGAATTTACTGCCAGCAACAGCAACGCACTGTATCCCACTACTAACATTTTTTTACATCTCTTTTTTAAAAGCTTACTCATCTTTATCCCTCATCTTTCTTTTTCTTGCACGCACATTCTATTTTACAGATGAAAAAATTTATTTCATCGGATTAAAAGAAAAGTTTTTCATTTTTTTGTTTCTTTTAGGAAAAGGTTAGTTTACCAAATCCGTTATCATTGTGATTGTCTCAATATCCATCATAGGATCAAATAATTCCAAAACCTCCTCTATTGTTTTATCTGGAATTAAGGTAAGAAGTACTTTTATTTGTACTTCTAAAAATCCAGCTCTCTTAAGCTTTGTATATGCAATCGCTTCTTCTGGTGTGCAAAAGTCCTTAACATTGATATGCTCCCTTTCCCATTGTTCCTTTTGTAATTCTTCTTCCCTAATCTGTTCTTCTATTTCCGATTTTGTTCTTTCTAATAGCGCCTCATCCAAAAGCATTCGATTCTCCGAATCCTCATCCACCTTTTTTACCAGCAATTCCAATTCCTCTAGGCTAAGTTTAAATATCTGCTTTTCTGGCTTCTCAGGTGGTTTCTCCCCACTAATTTCTGACAGGCGCAATTCATCCTCATAATGTTTCATTTTCCTCTGTTCTAAAAGCTCCAGACGACTAAGCTCCACTGTCTCTACAAATCGGATTCCTTCTTTATTCATCTTCACTTTTTTTCGTTTTGCCCTTTCTATCCTGGCATCAAATAATTCTTTCTTCGCAGCTCTGCACATTGGTTTCCAACATGGATGATTTTGGGAATCAATTTTTCGATCCAAAATAGGATCAAATGTCCTGATAAAGAGAATACATACATTTCCCTCAACTTTCCGCAACTCGTCAGGAAACATCAATTCCCTGCCAATCACATCATAATTTCTTGAGGAATTTCCCTGCTTTCCAAGTGTTTCTCCACTTGTTCTCTTATCAATCGTCGCCTTCCCCATCATCTCACTCAGTTCCTTTTGCGTCGCCGGTCCGTTTCCTCCCAGATATATCCATGTATCACAATTCGCCAGAATTTTTTCATGTGCACCATCCTTATACCTTGTTTTTAACTGACTTAGATCCTGTATAATAATAACCGAGCTTATATTCCGACTTCTCATTGTGGATAGCAGTGAAAGAAAATTCTCTGGTAGTGCCACATTATCAAACTCATCGAGAAGAAATGTAACCGATACAGGCAATGAGCCGCCATGCACAAAATCAGCTTCATAATAGAGACGCTGAAACATCATATTATATAAAATTCCAATAAGAAAATTATAGGTGGTATCGTTATCCGGTATAACACAATATATTGCCGTTCTTCTTGTTCCAATTAATTCAATATCAATTTCATCTTCATCAAGAATAGATAAAATTGCTTCAGATTCCACTGGAGCAAGTCTTGCATTCATCGAAATAATAATACTTCTAACTGTATCTGCAGCACCTCTCATAACTTTGTTATAATTTAATACAGCCTTATGATTTGGATTTTCATATTCCAATTCTCTCATAATAATGTCCAATGTCGAATCCTGCTTCGCACCCGTTTTGGGATCCTCCTTAAATTCTGCAAATTTTAGCAGCTCCATGACTGCTCTTACATTATGAACCTTAGGCACATCAGGATTATGAATTGCATCAAGAATACGTTTTCTGTCATCCTCACCAGAGGGCAGCTTGTACTCCCATATATTTTCAGGAACACCTTCCAGCCAGACATAGTAAAACAGCGCCTGCAGTCCCATTCCCTCCGCTTTTTCCCAAAAAGGATCATTTGTGGATGATCCCTCCGGCGTTGTGTTCTTAATCAAATTGGTGATAAGCTTTAATATATCCACTTCATTTTTTATGTATAGAAACGGATTAAAATGGGAGGATTTTTTCATCTGTTCCTCACTAAGCAAATTTATCACTTTAACCTCATAACCATTCTGTCTAAGAAAATTAGAAGTATCGCGATAAAGCTCTCCTTTGGGATCTGTGATGATGTAAGAACCGTTCATCTGCATAAGCTGTGGCTTTACAAACCGATATGTTTTTCCCGCACCGCTTCCTCCAATCACAAGAACGTTATTATTCAAATCCGTGTGTCTGGTATTTAAACTCATCTGAATATTTTGTGATAATATACGGTTTCTTGTATTTACGATACATGTATTTTTATTTTTCATTCTTCTTTACTTTTCTCCTCTTTTCCATCCAATCTCTTAAGGCTTTCCAACTAACTCTCTTTTCTCTTAAAAGTACAATATTTTCTGGATCATTTGGATTGCAGCTTAAATCTGCCAATCTTTGATGCACCTTCTTAACATCTGCATATTGTGCCGATCCCATCTCGCGCCCCGGCAAATAATTTCTTTTTCCTGTAATATGCATAAGTGCAGCAAGTGCGTAAATAACTCCAAATAGCAGCATTACCTTTATTGTATAAGAATTGTAATAGTTTCTTAATGGCTCTTGTAGCACCAGTTTCATTCGCTCCTGCCATAAAAATATTGTTTCTCCCTCTCTCATTGCCGCTGCACAATAATAGGCTGCGATCAAAACGCACAATGCACCAAATATGAGAAACGGCAGAGAATATTGTTTCTTCTTTGGTCTCATCTAAAATAAACTTCTCCCTCTTGCATTTTTAATTACATTTCCTTGTACCTGTTTTCCATTCTGCAATTTTTTCTGATTGGTTTTCATTCGGACCGGATCGTAATGTTTTCTATATAAAGTATCTCCTTTTATTGTTTCTGCCGGAGCACCATCCTTTCCATAAAGCTGATAATCTTTCATTCTATCCAAAGTGGTCAGATATGACTTTCCATTATAAGCATTCTGTATATCTTTTTTATCAATCCACAAAAATCTTGCATTGTCACCATATGTTCCAGGCACCCTTGTCTTTATCGCAGTATCTGTTTCTTCCCAAATCATTGCGATTTTCTTTGTTCCCTCCTTCTCCGCTCCCTTTTCCCATGCATATGTTTTTCCGATTGTAATTGGTACAGAATTATATTTTTGTCTGCTGTCTTTTATAGACTCTGTTTTCACTGCCTCTGCTTTCACGGATCTCGTCGGTTCTCTCCCCGCAATATCTTCCACTATCACATCTGCGTCTACCGGCAGATGGGCAGTATAATTTCCATCCTTCGCCGCATTGCTTCCCAGTGGAGGATATATACTATCCTTAGGAATCCATATCCCCTGCCATTGATTGATAGCACCAGATTTATCTCTCACTTGCACTGCAACTTTCACATGCGTTTCCGTTTCTTCAATGATCTGGTTTTTCCCATTTTCAGGATCATATGCAAATTCTATTTTTATCGGATTATTTTTCTTCAGATATTCTGCTCTCTCGTTAAAATTAATTATATCCGCAAGATTGTTCACTTTTTTAGAATCCACTCCTGCGGATTTATCTTTTGGGGAATCAGTTCCCCGCCTCCCTTCCGCATATTTTTCAAAGTTTAGAATCTTCTCTTCATAGTCCTCCCCAAATCGTTCTTTCATATCTGTCTCAAAAACATCATCTTCCGCCATTACCCCGACATTTTCGGCAAATTCATCCATTGTCTGCGTATGATTATTTTCATCAAACACTTTCTCTGCCTGTTCTTCAGACATCCCGCTCTTGACGTCCTCCTTGATCCGATTCTCCTTGATCATCGAAAGAATCTTCTCAAACATTGCTATGTCCTTTTCCATGAACATAATTTCCACGGATCCCTTTTTTCCCGATTGCAGCGGTGTAATAGCATGATATAAAAGACCATATCTCTTTGCTAACTTAGCAATCTCCATATATGTTTTTTTATCTACTGTGGCTGTCATCAGTGATTGCCCGTTTGCCCTCATCAGAAAATTTTTAATATTTGTTTGACCGCGCACTTTTTTATAAGGTGCATCCTTCAATAGACAAAGCAAAAATTTGCCTAGTTTCGCTAAGATTTTAACTGCGTCTTTTGTTAATTGATATGCAATTTTAATCCCTTCCACTTCCATATAAATTACCTGCATGCTTTCGCCGCCCTGACCTATCATCTATTCTTTCTCCTTCCAACCATCTTCCACATTCATATTTTGCTCATGCTCATTAAAAGTACTTTGTGGCATATCCTCTACCAGCGTCTCGCAGAGTTCATTTAATTCCTCCTCTGATATATCTTTCTCTATCAGCGAAAAAATAAATTCATTCGTCATCCCTCCATTCATAAGACGTTTGATTGCAAGAATTTTTTCCTTCTTATATTTCTTTTCAACCATGATTTCAAAGATTTTCCCAATCTGGGTTTCTTTATCTAACTTTTCAAACATACGTTTCATGTGCCGATTTAAAAGAATCTCAAAAAAAGAGACGCGATTATCATGCTCCTTTGATACTTTTTCCAGATCAAACACCAATGTTTTTCTGCTTAACATGTCCTGCTCTGGCACTTCCGTCTGCACCTTCGCTTCTTCCCTTTCTTCCGGTACTTCTTCTATCACTTTCCCAGCCTCTTGAAAGATTTGATTTTCCGGCTCCTCATTTACTTTTTTAAACTTTTTTTCTCTCTCCTCAAATGTCTCCATTGCTGTATGCACAGCAGATATTATAATTTCCTCCAATCTTTCTTTTTCTAATGCACTTGTTTCCGCCGTCCATCTATCTTCAGCTACTGAATAATCATTCCTTAACCGTTTTTGACAAAATTCAAAAATTGTTTTTGTTTCATTTAATAAATTACTTACCTGCTCTACTGGGACGCCTTCTTTGTAAGCTTCCGTAATTTCATTTGCATATAAAGCTCCCGATACCCTATTTTTCTCAAACGCCCTTAGCACCAATTTAATCCACTCTAACGGAGCGCCATAACACAGCAGCATACCGGCAGCTGTCACCTCTGCCACATCATGAAATCTGGGAGAAAGTAGCAGATATTCATAGACATCCGCTCTAATCCCTCCCATATTTTTTACAAACTGTAAAAACATTTCCTGCGCTTCTGATTCCACTGTTTGCTCTCCAGTTTCTTTTTGATATGTAAGTTGTAGCAAGTGCTCCGCTCTGTCCATCCACTCCGGCTGTTTTAACTGTTCCAATGTTAATACTTCTGATCGTGTTTCCATCATCATTTTTAATGTTCCCTTCCCTTTCTCATCTGCCTTTTTTCATCATTATCGGGTTCTGCCCCATATTGTTCCATTTCCTGCATCATCTCGCTAGATGCAAGATCATATTCTTCCATAACTTGATAATACTGCTCCTGGAGTTCTTCTAATGCCTTCAATTTCTTTCGTTCTTCTCGGATTCTTTTTCCTATTTCTTTTTCTTCATGATCATATAACTCAAGGCTTTGTTCCAACTCTTTCTTTGTATGTGGGAGATTATGGACTTGTTTCGCTAATTCTTCATATTCATCTGCCTCCTTTTTAAATTCTATCTCTCCTTCCTGGAATAAAATCCATGCTCCCTTCAAATCTTCTAACCATTCATAGATTTGAAACATTTTTTGATATGGCTGTTTTTCTGCCTTCATGTGCCTTTTTTTCTCTTTCAACTCATTGATCCGTCTTTGCTGTTCTACAATCGCTGCATCTAAATCTTCTTTGCTGTCATAATCATTTTCGGCAATCATATTTAACTGATACTCAAGTCGACGTATTTCACCCATTCTTTTTCTCCGTTCTCTATAATCCATCCAAGTTACCTTTTGCGGGAGCAAACCAAGCCTGTACATTCTTGCATATTGCTTCCGCAAATACCTGTTTTCCGTCGTACTCCTGATATGATAATGATAAATTCTCTCTCCGATTTTCCAATCCACCCTCTCAAAATCTGATTTATCAGGCAACGTGTGATAGGCTGCAATACGGAAATTGATCATCTCTATTGTATAGTTTTCCCCTAATGTATAGGTTCTCCGAAACCGTTTCATATCAACCGTTTTCAGTTTCATATAACGTCCATACCTCTGGCTGTTTCCGTATCCAATTGAATATCCAAGCTGATTTAAACGACTTTCAAAGTCCTCAAAACACTCACATTCTTTTATCAAATCATCTATGACCTTGCGAATATCCTTTGCCTGTGTCCTTTGTTTTCCCTCCTTATACTCATCAATAGATATTCCCGTATCATCCTCCAGTGAATGCAGCCCTTTCTCCTTGCATAACTGATCTAAGACTATTTGCAATTTCTTACTCCACTCACCTTTCGGACAGTGATATTTTTTTCCGGACTTATAATTTACGCTATTGAAAACAATATGCGTATGCATATGTTCCTGATCCACATGAGCAGCAAATACCGCTTCATATCCATCCAGATATTCTTCACAGAATTTTTGGGTAATCTCTAATGCAGTTTCCGCAGCGACATGTTCCTCTGGAGACCATGAGATCACAAAATGATACCCAAGCCGATCATGCAAATAATCTTCTGAATTGATATCCGGCTCCTTTCCATATTGGTGCTTTGTCGCAATCATTTCTTTTAGTGCAGTGTCACAAGAGCAATTCTGACTTCCCGTGTATAATCCGTTTTCTGTTTTTTTAGGATTTAGAGCATACTCAATCGCCGTTTTCAAATGTGCGTAAGTTCCTCTTTTACTACTGGGATGTATCGCAGGACTTACAATTTTAATAATTGCCATTATCTTATATAATCAGACCGCATCATTCGAGGCTCTTTTTGTTGCGCCAAAATTTTTCTACGTTTTGCTTCAATCTCTTCTACTTGACCTTTGGACTCCATTACATAACCATAAGTAAAATCGCCCTGTAAAAAACCTTCTCCAAGACCAACTGCAATCCTATCCTCAGTCTCAACAAACTCCTCCAGACTCCTTGCTAACTTTAAATTATCCATCTCAATTTGCACACGTTCTTTTACCATTTTTTTATTCCCTTCTGCTTTTCTTCAAATAACCTCATAATTCTCTGCATCATTGCAAATAACTTCTTCTTTTCATGCTCCGTATAATAATGCATGTTAATGTTTTTAACGATTTGATTAATGTTATTTCCAATTCTATTTATTTCATAAATCATCTCCTTCTTTACTAAATATTCTTGCTGTGTCTGTGTTGAAATCTCTTTTCCCATATCCGCATCAATTAATCTTCTAACATACTCCGAAAGATTGATTCCATAGATACTGCACTCTTTTTCCAGATGCTGCGCCTGTTCCTCTGTTATACGCACATTTTTATGAACATTTTTCTCCAATATTTTCCCTATCTACCTCTCACTTGCTGAGTACCTACTCCAATATGATTTTGCTTTATTTTTTCTGTTGACAATTCCGCACAAAAAGAAATGTAATCTTTGAATATATCTTTCATTTCTGCAAGTAGCACACATTCTTTTAGTTCTCCACCACATAAGTCAATCCTTTGATGCCTGTCCTCCATCGTCAGTTCACTTCCTGTTTCCGCCAAAGAAAACAAGTCATCTATAGCATCTGACAATTTCTGCATCTGCTCCTGACTCATCCCACTTTCACTTCCCCTGCTTTTTTCAATTTCTTCCAAATATCCAACAAATGCGACTGAACATTTGATAATCATCTTATTACCACGTGATTTTTTTGTATAATCGGAAAATACCCCCAGAATATTTTCATAGTCCACATCTTTTAATGGTTGCTTTTTTAAACTATAGTATGATGTGAGTTGTATCATATTTTTAATGACCTTACGCACCCATTCTTCCTGCGCCTTTGATAAAACTATATATTCTCCTTCCACTGTTTCACCTCCCTCATTCTTTTATATTATGAATAAATTTTTTCTTTTTTTCGACGGAATAAAAGAAACGTTTTTTCTTTTTTTCTTTCTCTTAGGAAAAGCTTTATTTTAACCTCAGTTCACAATGAACCAAAGTTCTTTTCTCTTACCTCGGTTCATTGTGAACCAAAGTTCTTTTCTCTTACCTCGGTTCACAATGAACCAAAGTTTCTACTTCATTCACTTGGATTGCACTGGATCAAAGCCTACTTTCTTTGACTTGATTCCAGTGCGATTCCAAGTTTTCATGCTGTGCATATCTCAGGGGTTTTAGGGGTATCCCCTAACAAGTGCCATTTGTAATACAAATGCGTATCTTGCCATTGATTAAAAATCAATGGTTTCTACACAAAATGCTGCAAATAAAACAAAAAAATAGCCCTACGGAGCATATCCGTAAGACTAATTCGGTGTAACTTCAGCTCAATGTGAACCAAGGTTATGAAAATGTTATCAGAAAAACCCATATTTCTAAGAAAAAGATACATTTTTTGTGTACTATTTGTGTACTATAAAACACAACAAACCACATTTTATCAATAACTCTAGTTATGTTTTACTTCTTTGCAGAGATGAATATTGCAATCTGATTTTGCATATGTTATAATGCCGGTAGGCAATAAAGGATATAGTTGTTCCATAGTGAGCGGCAACAAAAAACCCGGAGGTGTGCAAGACCTTCGGGTTTTTCTATTCCTATTTTTGGAGTGGGAAGACTTAACCCCACAGGCTAGTTACCGACTATTTATCGCCATCTAACCATTTGTTGATGCAGTGGCAAACCACACCAGCCGCAACAGCGACCATAAAGGATATAATAAATTCCATAGCAAGCACCTCCCTTCCTTACCTGTCTAGGAGGCGGTAACAATCTGATTATAGCATATTGGCTTACACTCTTCCACTTATTCCTACGATTATCTTGTCATGAAAAAAGCCCAGCACATGGCTGAGCTAAAATGAACTATCAAAACTAATTCCCAAATCATCGAATACTGGTTGTAATATATCTAGCGTGAAGTCCCATGCGTCCTCCAATTCCCTAAAATAGTTCTTTGCTAAGAAATATAATACGATGACTATTGGCTGCTGATAAAGAATTAAATCCTGATTCTCCTCTATACTTTCTAAGAATAGTGTAATAAAACCTTTGATGCTATCAATATCAACATATTTTCAATCATTCTTTCCAATTGTTCGAATATTGATCTATTTAACTTCTCATTTTATCTGTGTTTCTGCTTTATAATATGAGTATGATCTTCTCGTGTCCTCTCCGGCGCATATTCCGGATTAAGCAGCAGACACTTTTCTTTAAAAAAGCTCTTAATTTTTGCAGGATCATTACTTTCATAAAAGTCGACCAGAAGTTCCTTAAATCTGTCAATTTCATGATAAGGAACAGAAAAGATACCAATGTCATTTTCCATCATAATTTTATTACACATCAACTGCGCAACTCTTTTATTTCCATCCAGAAACATCTGACTTCTTGCTACAAAACAAAACATCTCCAGCGCAGCTTCCAATTTATCTTCCATCTGTTCAATATCGTTAAGCTTATTTACAATAACTTCTTCTCTGGGATACTCTGGCACCCAAGATGTTCCCCCGATCGTTACTGGTACTGTCCTTAATTTTCCTGACTCGTATCCTAAATTATCCATACAAATTTTATTCAGTTCTCGCAGAAAATTCAGTTTGTTTGGGTAGTCAATATTTTCAAATAAAAAGTACCATGCCCTTTTCATATTTACAATAAAAAGGACTTCATCACGTTTTGTCTCTACCGGGATGTTGGAAAGAATTTTCTCTGTATTTGGAAACGTAGTTCCCAATCCCTCAATTCCTGCACTCTTCCAAATAGAATCCACAAGCTGCCTTTTTCCCAATGCTATTGATATATTATTCATATTTCCTCATTCTTTCTGAACAATTTCTGTTTCGTGTTATGCTGAAGTCAAATCGTTACAAATTATCTAGCAAAATGCTTTCTTAAATTATCTCGATGCATTTCTAAATTCAATGCTTGAGGTTCCTTTTCTTCCTCTCTTTTTCTTTCATTTTCTAAATATCTGTCTACTGATTTTTTCACGATCTTCACTGCCTCCCAGCAAATTTTCACATCAGATTCATCTACAAAATAGGAATCTTCACCCGGATAACGGGCAGAAAAGTAGTAACCATCCGCCAGAATGACATCTCTCCATTCACACTCAAATTCCGGAACATTTGTTTCTATAAACTTCTTAATCTTTTTTAAACTATGAGCCTTCATAATATCAGTATCATTCAATTCAGTGGCTTTCTTGGAAATAACTTCTTTTAAATACCGCTCACAAATATTTTGTGCAGAAGAACACATCGCATTGCTCACCCTTCCATCTTCTACATTGGCTTTTAAATATAAATAATCATTTTCCGCAAAATTGTAATATGTTACTTCTTTTCCCACAGTATAACCCCCTCATTCTGTATATTTTTATGAAAAAGATCATCAAGCCTATTTTCATTCTTCCCTATGTCAATCTTTAGTTCTACATCCGGTAGTCTCCAATCATCTGGATTGCAGCTAATTTTTAATGCTCGAAGCTCTTTCATTGGAACACCAGCCTCCAACTCAAGATACAGATCAATATCACTGTCTGCCCTCTGTTCGTTTCTGGCACAACTCCCATACAAGCATATTTTTTTTATATAATTTCTATACTTCCAGTTTCCAATCTCCTGGATTGCATGTGCTAAAGCTTGATCAAACTTTGTCACCCAATAACCTCCGTTCCACTATCTGCCTTTTCGTGTACACCTAAAACATTCTCTCCGCAATTTATATTGGAAAAATCCATGCCAATATTTTTCTTAAGCTAACCCTTTTCTAAAACATTGCTCCTATCTCTTGAGAGCCATTCCACTCATATAAACTATCCTTGGCTCTTATTATATAAATCATAACCCGATTCCCCTAAATACCCTCTCATAATGCATATACTTATTATATCATACAATCTTTTCATTTCCCCAGAATTTTTTGATAAATATTCTGATAGTACCAATTTTTCATCACTCGTTCATTTCAACTTCGGCTCATTATGACCGGAAGTTGAAACATCCTTTCCTTTATTAGTCTGTTTCTCTCCCAACTGTGCCACTATTTCCTTGTTATTTCTTCTATGAAATATATATAAACTATAATATAAGGATACAATATACATTAAAGATAAAATATACTCAATCCCATTTTTCCTCAGAATCCGCTGTTCTTGCGCTGTTCCGCTTCTTGTACTTTGCACAGAATCTGAATGCTCTCTCTATAAAACAACCACAAAATCTGAATGTACTTTTGAAATATGCATAATATCTGAATGCTTTTTGAAAAAGTATCACAAAACTTGAATACTTTTTCTGCTCAAAAAAAAGCACCTGCTTTTTTTAGGCAAATCGTGCCTCGCAGATACTTAAATCTTGAAGATTTTTTTATTTTCTACTAATTTATTATACGAAAATCAGACTATCTGCTTCCGCAGACAGTCTCTATGGTTGCGCTGGTATATCCTTTAATAGCAATATCCGTTCTAGCTCATCATAATCATATTGTCTCTGGTTGAAGTTTAAGAATTTATTTTTTCCTCCGTATTGTGCCGCCACCAGTTCTAACTTGTTCTTCTGGTTCAAAACTTGTCTGGTTGGAATACATAATTCCGTTTTTTCTTCAGACCCACTGTATAAATCTTCTCGCAACAGTTTATGTATCAATTTAATATTAATGAGTTTGTGTTTTAACCATCTTTCTCCCTCATTAATCATCTGCAAGCTCTTTTTTACCGCTTTGTCAATTATGCTTACCAGTGACTTTTTCTTTTTATCTGCAACCGCATCATACTGTTGAAACAAATTGTATAAATCTTTTTTCCCAGCTCCCGTTTCTTTAATTCGATTCCGTCTAAGTACAACTTCTGTTCCCTTTTCCCTAAAATACTCGGTCTCCTTCCTTCCATCTCTTTTTCCAATAATATGTTTTCTAGGTTCTATATAGTATTTGTGATTGCTGATCCCAATCGAAAACAACGTTTTGATTGATGATAGATACATCCTCATCACACGCCGACTCACACCAAAGCGTTTTGGATATCCGCTCTCATTATCATAAAATTTTCTGACTCCAATTTGAAAATATCCATTTCCAGAGGATGCTATAATTAGCATTTTTAATGCGAGTAGCTTTGCCCCTGCCTTAAGCTGCCAAAACTCTTTGCACGAGAAGATACTATGGTTTGTATTGATATATCCTTCTTTATTATATTGCTCCCCTGTATAGGCATTACCAACTATAACAATATCACAGTCCATCAAATTCCGCTTTGTACATTCAATAAACCCTTTGCGCTCCAACGATTCCTTTGTATCATAATAACATTGTATGCTCATTTTTGTGGCATTGCAGACGTCTTTATAGTGTACTCCAGTAACTCTTGCCGTACTGTCCTGATAGCAAGATATATAGTGCAGAAAATCAATTTCTTTAGAAGTGCACTTCTGCTCTATCATCCTATCAATAATGCTGTTTTTCAATTTCTGCACTATAATATCCTCCTTCCTCACTTAATCATTTGCTGTATTACAAATTTTTTAACCTTTAGATGCAACATCGTTTCGCATTTTAACATGATTATGCAAGATCAATTAACCTATCTGCGCTGTCTCCGATTGATACCGATTCATTGACAAATCATACATATACTTGTCTTTCTCGAATCCAACAAACGGATTTCCATTTTCATGGAAAGCTATCAAGCTGCTTGCACTTCCAACATGAGTGTCAAGAATTTTCCAATCTGACGGTATGTTATATTTCTGTAGTATCCATCGGTACAGATTAACCGGCTTTTGGGTTGGGTGTATGCGTTTTTCGTTCAACGCTTTATTCCCCTGTTGAATCGTTCCCTCCGCGATAGATTTTCCTTGAAACATTCCACGCCACATATATCTGAATATATCAACCCTATTTGTAAGAGAGTTATATGCGATCTCTGCATCCGATTGATTGCTGCCCTCATTCCACTTGTCCCAAATTATCCGTCCACCCAAAAGAAGATACTCAAAATAATTACATCCCCAAATAATTTGATGTTTCGACACCCTCATCAGTTCGTCAAAGTATTCATTTCCCACAGGCTCATTATCCCAACCACGATTTTCATACTGACCGTCGAAAACATATATCCTGCTTCCGTTCTTCTGTCTAACATATCCGCTGCGATTTTTACCGCCATGTTCCTTTAATCCATACTGAGGGTCTACAATAGCAATGTCAAAATATTTGTCCGAAAATTGCTTCATGCCATCCATGCAATCCATGTTATAATATCCAAAATCAATCATGCCTATCTCCTTGCATATGGAATGCCGCTTCCGCTTCATTCTTGCGATTTCTGAAATAAGTTTAAGATTATTCAGAGTGATTCCCGTTGCCATTTCAATACCAGTGCTTGCGCCGCCCCCTCCAGCAAAATTATCTACAATGATTTTCCCGTCTATCATAACATCCCATTCTTTCCCTTTATGCTCCTCGTACTTGTATCTCCTCCTCTTATCTGGCTCATCTTCTCCATATATATAAGTTGATACGGTCTCTGGTGAAATTTCTCTAGTGCCTTTGGATCAACATGCTTTTCTTCACCCAAATTTCTCCTTCTTATTTCCTCTGCTGATGCCCGCCGCTGTTTCCAATCCTTATTCATCTCTCATCCTTCCAAATATGCTTTTTCTTTTGACCAATTTTCTAATAATTCCATAATCACACTCTCGATATAATCTCTCGTAGCATTGTCTGGAAAATATTTCCTTATTTGAGAATCTCTAATTGTAAAATTCCTCTTTTCCGGCTTTTTCCCAGATTCCCTCTTTGACATAATGCGTGCCACTGCATCCCTATCCAATTTCCCCTGAGAATTTACTTCTGCCATAGCTACTATTTGCGCTTTATCCGGGAACATATTATGTTCAAGACAGTACTCGTGGAGATATTGCTGCATAGAATTATCAAAAAAAGATATTAGGTAACCTCCTCCAACACTCAGTTTTTCTTCATCTACCAATTTCAAGAACTCCGGTATCAAGTACGTCAATCGAATGTATCTTTTTACCGTACTGACACTGTCCCCATTTTTTTCCCCGATACCCTTTATGCCACCCGAATCAGCGGCTAATTCATCTTCGGTCAGTAAATCTGTCCTTTTCCCCTGATGCTTCCGTGCCTCTGCTTTTGTCCGGTACGCCCATGCCTTTTCGCTCGGCAGCAATACTTCTCGCCGATTATTAGAATCAACCATAATCTCTGCGGCGGCATCATCATCCAACTCCTCAATTCTTACTGGTACTTCTGTCAAACCTGCCAAACCTGCAGCATAATTCCTCCGGTGTCCTGCTATGATTTCATACTTTCCTGGACTTGATTGATCAGCACGCACAATCAACGGTTCAACAATTCCTATGTTTCGAATACTTTCTGCCAATTCCAACATTTTTTCATCTTCAACTACGCGAAAAGGATGCCCATAAAAGGATGAAAATTCGTGTAGGCAGCTCCTATGCAGCATAATTGATACAGAAGCTTCTGATACCTGTTCCTCTTGTTTTTCTTCCTTTTTATTTGCACCATTATATTGAGGGGACATGTTCTGAAACATTCCCCCAAAAATATCTGCACTCGTTACATTTTTTGCCATTCTGTTTACCTCTCAAGAATCTCCTCACAAACGCTCCAATAATCTTTTGCTGTAGTACACTTTGGATTGTACTCTTGCACACTCATTCTTGCAGATTGTGATTTTTTACAATCCTCGCTTTCTCTAATCTTTGTATCAAACACAACTGTATCAAACATCTTTAACACATCAGGAAGTGCTGTGCTAATTTCCCTACACAACATCGTCCGTTCCTTATATTTATTCAGAAGTACTCCTGTAACACGCAAATCCCTGTTTGTATACTTCTTTGTCGCATTAATAGTCATGTATAAATCATTGATTCCTTCCATTCCATAGCGGTCACATGTTACTGGTATTACAACTTCATCTGCAAACGTAAGCGCATTGGAGAGCATACAGCCAAGAGTCGGTGGTGTATCTACAATTATAAAATCGTACTGCTTCCTAATACTTTCACAGGCATCTCTCATAGTAAAAAGTCTTGTTGCATCATCAGGAAACTTCGTTTCCGGATTCTTAAGAAGCTTATCTGAAGCGATAATATCAATCTTTTCCATATGTTGAATACACTCCTCCGGCTTTTCTTGCTCAAACAAAAGATCATATAATGTTGCAACTCCCTCTATCTGCGCTCTGCAAGTGTCTGTAGAGTTACACTGACCATCTGTGTCAATCAATAATACACTCTTTCCCATTTCTGCCAAATCAAACGCAATATTTACCGCCGTTGTTGTTTTTCCAATACCACCTTTTTGATTTGCTACTGCAATTACTCTACTCATAATTTTTCTCCTCTTTTCTTAGTTTTATCTTGCTTTTCTTACAACTCTGTCTATCTCCTGCTCCGATGATTCCGATGGAGTGATTCTTTCATGTGTTTTCTGCGCATTCTGCACGATTCGATCCAATGTGTTATGATGATAAATTCCATAAAACATTCCATAACGCCCTAAAAGCTTCTCAATTTCTCTATCTTTTTGAATGCTCTCCTCATAAGAATGTATTCTTCCTTCTGTTTCAAATCTTCCGTCCCTTTTTACCAGAAAGTTGAAATTTTCATAACAACTATTCAGAGACTGCAACATCGATTCATATTCCGGTGTCAGTTCCTTATTGTAAACAGCATTTAAAAGAATGGATGCATCTGTGACTATAAAATCTACCTTTCCATAAAGTCTATCAATCCTATGAAGCTGCTCTTTTAATATCTCAAACTGATGTTCTTCACTCCCGTCTAGCAACGTATCATTTTCTTCCCAAACTAAATCCTTGGCATATTCGGACACATATTCTACCACATAGCCTTTCTTTTTCAATTCCTCAACAATATGAAAACAAGCAGTTGACTTTCCAGCTCCCGGACCTCCAAAAGCATTAATCACCAGCGAATGATGCTTTCCTTTTTCCTTTAATTGTTTTACTGCTTTCTGATGCTGTTCTATAAAAGGCTGCCACTTATTTTCCAACTCTGTTTTTTCTGTCTTTTCCTGTCCTTTTTGTGCTTTTTTATGTATCAAGTATTCATTCCAATCCTTGCATCCACTTTGAGAAGGAACTATGTCTGTATACGTTTCATAACCCATATCTGCATATTTTTTCAGCAGACCTTCTTTTCCTTGCCCTCCGAGTTTCTTTTCTGATTCTCCGTACATTGCGCGCATACCGGCAGCATCATTATCCAGACAGAATCCAATTCTTTTAATGTGCTGATAATCCTTTAAAAACTGTATCAATGGATTATCTGCTGTCATACCAAGTACCAACTTATTACTACCATAATCACCCGTAACATCCATATAGGACATCAAATCGATGTTTGCTTCAAAAACCTTAAGTTCATCACTTTCTGGCTTTACAATATTAATTCCAAAGTTTTTATCATTTCCAGCAACATCTCCACGATATTTCTTTCCATAAATGTCCGCTGTTCCTCGTTTCGTTGCATATCTTACAACGCCCTCCTTGTCTTTACCCAAAAAGACAAGATTATGATGCTCACTCTCCTCGTATAAAATTTTTAAATCCTTTACAAAATAATCGACGATAGATTGAGACAATCCTCTTGTCTTTGTTAAATATGCGTATGCCCGCCGATAATCGCCCTGTACAGCATCTGGAAGAATAAATTCTTTCTTTTCTTTCTTTTCCACCAGCTTCGCTGGGTGTAAAAGAGCTTGTTCTGCTCTCCTTTCCTTTTCCTGCGAATCAATTTTGTAAACTCCTTGGAACTCTAAAAGCCTTTGAATGGCTTCCGCAACAGACTCTACCCCACAAAATTGTATTAAAAAATCAATTTGTGATCCTCCGCTATCCTTTCCATTTCCAGCTCTTGACCAGCGATACCATGTTCTATCATTATAAATTCGGACCGAATCATGCTCTTTAAGTGAATATAGATTTCCAACCCTTACAGGATGATAACCATAATGTGCTGCAAGTTCTGTTAGGCTTGTATCCTTCGCCAGCAATATTTCTTCATCTGTATAATTTTTATACATAATCAGTTCTCCTTCTCCATTATATTGATAAATTGCTTTGCCATATCCAATATAAATGCAACTGTTTCCTGATCCACAAATTCGGTTATTTGTTCAAATTTTTTCCCCTTATCTGAAATCTCTAAATCATGATCTACACTATTTATTTCTTCCGAAATTTTATCATGCGCCAGAAGTTCCCATACTGGTATATTCAAAGCATCTGACATTTTAATCAGTGCCTTTAAACTAATGCCACATTGATACGATTCAATTTTGCTGATACAGCTTACGGAAAGATTTGATAACTCCGCAAGTCTTGATATAGAAAGATTCTGTTTGATCCTCTCGGTGCGTATTCTGTTTGCAGTCTCTGCCAACCAGTCTTCCATTTTTTGTTCATCATACGCAATAGAATCAATCCTAATCTTCTTTTCTTCTTCCATTCTTCACCCCCATTTTCTCCTTCCTCTCCGGGAACCCGCAGTCAGAGTTCCCAGAGCAAACACATGTTTAAAGCTTCTCGTGATATAAAATAAACCAAAATTTAGAAAAAATTCCGTTACCTTGATTTTCTCTGAAGCTTTCGCTCAGAAGTTTTTTCACTTTCCAATTTCGTTTCCTCTGTTTCCATACATTTACTTCTTTCCTCCTCTAACTTTTCAAAAACAGTATCTTCTGCATATCTAACAAATCGACGTAAGCACATATCATCTAAATATTGCATTCCCGGTTTTTCCATAAATTGTTGAAACTCCTTTGTTAGTAAATCATATGAAAAATAATGTTTACCGTCTGGCGCTTTCAGATATCCACTTCCATCATCATAATGAGACCACTCCCAGCCCTCTGGAAGGAATCTCTTTCTCCCATTTACACCTCCAGTAAACTTAATATCCTTCATATCACCAAAATTCTTATCTACATAATCCTGTACTATGTCTATACTCTTGTCATAGTCTCCCCATAGCATATCCTTATTAAGCCAGATAGTTTCTCTCAATAAATAATTTGCATCTTCCTTTGTATTTGCATATTTGATTACGTCCCAGATAATTTTATCCGCCTCCATTTTCGCCAGTTCAGCTTCGGAAAGCTGATCAAGATTCCGATTATCCATAAGAAGTTGATAATATTGAACCTCTGCATTTTTCAAAATTTCTTCCCAATTCAGATTTTTCGTTATTTCCAAATCTCCTGTATTACAATGCACTGCCCTCTCAATCTGGCATTCCTCTGAAACATATTGTGTTATTTTTCCATCATAACTAAATCGTATAGAATTTCCGTGCATTTCCAGTACTTTTGCATCCTCATACATTTCCTGTATTGTTGCATTACCGTACATTTTCTCTACTTGCGCATAGTCACACATGGTTTTCACCATAGCACTCTGATACATTTTTCTTACTAAAGACTTATCACACATCATCCTTACATTTGTATTGTCATGCATCTCCGTAATGCTGGTGTTATAGTACATTGCTTGTACCCCAGAATTATCAGACATTTTTTCCACTTGAGATTGATCAAACATCTTAGTTACCCTTGCATTGTCAGACATCTCTTTCACTTTGGCGTTCTCAGACATCATATGTACTTTAGTATTATCAAGCATATTGCTCACGATAGCCCTACCATACATCGTGTTTACAAAACTACTGTCAGACATTCTCTGTACTACAGTATTTTCAAACATCTCATTAATACTGGAATTCTGACGCATTTCCAATACTGTAGCGTTTTTCAACATTCGTCGAACATTAGAGTCAGAAAGCTCAACCACCGCATCCCTATTCAAAATCTGTACATTACAATTTCTTAGCAAATAATATCCATCCTTGAGTTCACTAAGCTGTCTGTCAACAAACACATGTGTTCTGCACCAATCTTTTACTGCTTTTCTAAATTCCCGATCATACTTCTCATAATTCTCTTTGTACCAATCTGGCAATATGTCTTGATTAATGTTTATCTTCCAGCTATCTGGATCAGTCCACCACTCATCACTGATGAATTTCATTTCCACCTTTACAAATTTTGTCTTAGCATTAGCTTCAATATCTTTAATGCCTACTCTTTCTAGCAATTGAGCATGAACACCACCTAGTCCCTCTGCCAATACGCATCTTTTTTCCATTATAATACCGATAAATGAACCCATTTTCTTCCCCTCCCATAGATATATAAATCATTTCAATGCTTTAAATCTGGATGCACTCCTATATTTGTTCTTTTTCTTTAACTGGCACATATCCATACCCTTTCAACAGGTTCTGATATGCCCATGTGCCAACTTCCTCCTGCTCCTTTTCTGTCAGCGTATCAATATTTACCGGATTTCCCTCTTCATCCTTTATAAAAAAGCGGTATGTAGGTTTTTGTTTTGCCATTAGACACATCCCCTTTTCTTTCATCCTATGACACACTGCTTGTCAGGTATCATTATCTTCGTTCTTCTTACTACGAAACTCTTATTTAATAGCTAATTTACTTTTGTTTGCCCATTTCATTTTCCTTGTGTTCTATCCAATCCCATAATATATGTAGTACCAATGCATTTCGGGTGAGCCCCTGCTTTTTGGAAATTTCATTTAGCTGTTTCTGCAACTCCTCTGGAGCTCTGACCGTCATTATGTTTGCCATTTTTATCCCTCCCCATATCTTAAATGCCAATAGGTGATGTCACTATGAAATTATACTATCATAGTTTCATAGTGATTTCAATAAGAAACTATTTTTTACTAGGATTTTAATATAAAATGGTGTCATAAAGACTTCAATAAAGGAGAGCTATTATGGCAACAAATAAAATCCCAACTATGTTACGATTACCAGAAGACCTACATTACAAAATCAAACAACTTGCCAAAATTGAACATCGTTCTCTTAATGCTGAAATTGAATTTGCCATATCAGAATATATTACAAATTATGAATCACAAAAAGGAGTCATTGACTTTTTACTACCTTTCGAAGAAAAATAAAGTTTATTTTTCTTTAGCGTGATAATATGGATCATTCGATGATTCTATTTTTATTGATTTAACTGGGCATTCTCAATAATCAACAATATATATGCATTCAAGCTTATCCCTTTGATATATGCAGCCGTTTGCAGTTGTTCTTTCAGAGCAACTGGCATTCGGACTATCACTTGTATCTTTTCTCTTGTCTCTATACTGTTTGATTCCATTTTTCCCCCTTATGTTCCTCTTACCGGCATATATCAAAACCCTTTCAACAGATTTTGATATGCCCATGTGCCAACTTCCTCCTGCTCCTTTTCTGTCAGCGTATCAATATTTACCGGATTTCCCTCTTCATCCTTTATAAAAAAGCGGTATGTAGGTTTTTGTTTTGCCATTAGACACATCCCCTTTTCTTTCATCCTATGACACACTGGTTGTCAGGTATCATTGATCTTGCTCCTTCTTTTCGTCATCTTTTTGAGATTCACAACAGAAATACATGGGATCTTTATCTAAAAAAATACAAATAGATAAAAATTCATCAACTCTTAACTCTCTACCTCTCCCATTGCCTAACGATCGATATAAAATATTGGTAGATAATCCAGTCTTTTTTGAAATTGCCTTTATTGAGATCCCCATTTTACCAACATAATCCGCCATTTTCTTTGTTGCAGTCATCTAATCACCCCTTTATTGTATTTATATTAACTACTTCAATCATTATAGTAGCTATTTTAAATATAGTCAATACAATTTTAATTAAAATGGCTACTTTTTTATTTACATGAATTATGATAACTGCTATAATGGTCAAAAAATGGAGGGTAAAAATGGAGGCAATAGACATTGGAAATAAATTAAGAAAACTACGTGAGAGTTCTAACCTATCAGCTAAAGATGTTTCACAAATACTCTATGATAGTTATGGTATTGCTATGAACTACCGCACCCTGTTTAATTACGAAAAAGGACGAAGTTCTCCTGATATTGACCGTTTTCTTACACTATGTAAGATATATAATTGCACAGATGTTCTCTTTGAATTTGGATACACCGATACTCCACAAAAATATCCTTTATCTTCCGAAGCTTCTGAGGTTTATTCTAAATATCAGGCACTTCCTAAAGACGGACAAGCAGTGATCCGCAATGCATTGGGTATTTACAAACAACCTTCCGATTCATATATACCAGACACTCCAGAAGAATTAGAAGCTATTTATCCCCCTATTGGGTCTGAAAATGAGAAGAAAAATATATCGTGATAACCATGATCAAAATGCTATATTAGCCTGTAAAAAAACAATAGAGCCCAAAGAGTACACAACTCTCTAGGCTCTATTTCGTTTAGCTTGGGAACATTGTATCCAAATAAATATTGATTTTCTTCCACATTTATCCTATAAACTATATCCCAAGCATTTCTATCGAATATAGATAATTTGAACTTTGCCTCTATAGCTTGTATTATAATACAACGTACAATTGCTCATATAATAGATTGCAAAAATATCATAGCTTCTCATCTTAACATATTTTCTTCTCATAAATTAAATCTCCTCTTTTGTAAAATTTTATGAATAAGAATAGTAAAAAGCCGCTTCGCAAAATTATCAAACAACTAATATAGTTTGTTTCCCATAAATATATTTTGGGAATCAATGGAATACTTTGATTAACATTGATATTTCTGCTGGTATAATAATAACTATACGGAGAGTAATATTATGAACGAATTAATATATTAAGAAAGGATTTACTCAACCTCACCCTCGAGAAATTTGGTGAGCGTTTGGGCGTCAGCCGTGCTGCCATGAGTAATATCGAAAATGGCAATCGTAATGTTACTGACCAGATGTTCAAATCTATCTGTCGAGAATTTAACGTAAATGAAAGCTGGTTGCGTAATGGAATTGGTGATCCGTTTTCTATCCCTGAGGATGAATCTGCCGCCCTTGTATTCGATTTGTTAGAAAATCTTACGGATGAATTTTATCAAATAATATTAAAGTTGTTTCACATTTATAAGCTATTAAATCCTGATTTAAAGAAAGTAATCAGAGATTTTTGTCAGAATGCTTTTGATCAAAAAAAATAGAAGGCTCATAACCCTCCATTTTTTTCTAAATGCATTTTTACAAACGTATATGTTCTCTCAAAAAACACTATGTCTCTGTCACCGAGCATATCTATATATTCCTTAATCTTATCCTTTATCTGCTGTCCCATACTTTCTACCCCCTCTAATTTTCTTCCGTTCATATTGGGGGATGCACGCTTCCCTTTGACATTTATATTGTATCATATGCATTATTATTTGCAAGATTTTTGCTTGATTTTTGTCAAGACTGGCAATATTTTGTGGTTTAATTTACATTCATAAACAAAAAACCGAAAAGTTTAAAGCTTTCCGGCTTTTCGTTTTCCTCCTCATCATTCTTGAGTTCAATTGGATAGTTATCACTTTCAATGATAAACAATTCCAAATTGAAACCTTCAATACTGCTGAAAAACATACCAAGTTTACAAAGTAGGACACCGCTGGGCTCGAATAGTACGATAAATAGACCTCTCGCTGATTATCATATACGGTTCTATATCTTTTTACGTTAATTTTTCTCATCCATAATTTTTTGTATATGTAAACGTATCATATATTTATCATAACATTTTCATTTAGCATTTTACACTGGAAAATACTGGATAAACAATCTTCTTAAAAATTTCTAATTCTCAGTTACCTTCAAACAAAAATTAATAAACACCTCCATATTTGTATCTTCTAAACTTTCCAAATTTTTTGCAAAATTTTTTAACTCAATTGATTCTCCCACTTTATACTTTTTATCTGTTGGAAATATTTTTATATATTCCTTCTTCCGTTCAACCCCCTTTTTTTCAAATTTAATTCCTGCCTTAACCATTACATTTTCTAAATCGGGAGAATCATAAATTGGTTGTATATATTCATATGCCCAATGCTTTTTAAACATTTCCTTTGAAATAAATCGCTCTTTCTCTTTTTCCGTACAATCATCCGTATCCATAATTATGAAAATTTTAAAATCTGAGGATAATGTTTCTTGTTTATTAACCTTTTTAAGTTCAATATCTGAGAAAAATTTTATAAACTGTTTATACGTTTTAAATCTATAATCTTCTAAAATATGTTTTATACTATTAATCTGAATAGACTTATTTCCTTTTTCTTTACTGATCACCTCCATTTTTAGCCTAAGATTCGATTTGATATACTCACAAATTTGCTTTTCTGACTTCCCATGAACAATTACTATTGTCTTGAGATAACAAACTTTTCTCATTTGTACCTATACCCTCCTAGTCTAATAATTCATAAATTTCATCAAAATCTATTTCTCTAGACATTGGAGTGCCGCCATACATACCTTTCAAATATCTTGTTCGATAATTCATATTAGGATGTGTCCTATCTTCATAATTTGTAATTGGTTCTAAGGTTTTCTTTGCATCCTTATCTAACATAAAAGTATATATGCAAGCTGGTTCAATTTCTGATTCTAAAAACATTGTATTATGAGTTGTAACAATTAGCTGTCCATTTAATGACAAACTTATATTTGTAAGAATATTATTAATTAATAAATCATGGATACCGGTATCCAACTCATCAATTATAACCGCATTTCCTTCAATACTCATAAGTAAAAATGGTAAAATATTTAACAAATTTAATGTTCCTGTAGATTCATCTTCGTAATTAATTTCAACAACTTCCCCATAAACAAGTTTTTTAAAATAAAGTTCATAATGAATTTCGCTATCGTTCATTTTCTCTCTTTTATAAAAAGCTGCCTTAATATCTGAGTATGCTAATGTAAAAAATTCATTTACTACATCTTCAGCTTTGTCTAATTCCTCTATCTCATCCAAATTGATTTCACCTTTTTCTAAATTTGCCAAAATTCGATGAGAAACACCGATCTTCCCCCGTTCTCCCCTACTTCCTGACTTTACCCTAACTGACATCGCACAAAAAGCAGAAATCACCTCAAACACATGCCTATTTATTTTATTTTTTACATAACTATCAGCTTTTTCTTCTTGCTCATGTACAAGTATTGATAAGAAAGTATGTTTTCCAATATATCTCTTTATGAGTTCCTTAATTTCTTTTGCATACTCCTTATCAAGAAATACATTCTCATTAATGTTTATTTCTTCACATGTAATATTAAACACATTCGTCTTATTCTTATTTAAGACATAATCTAATTTTTCATTAACGATTCCTTTATCATCGTACTCCAGTCGATATGTTCCGTGCTTTCCCTCTAATATAAATTCAAACTCAAGCACCATATTCCCTGGAACTTTAATAGTCTTACAATTTTTAATTATTGCCTCTGTATCCCTCATATTCTTAACTATCATTTCTATAAATACTTCATCTGGAATATTTATTTCGCTATCCCTGCTTAGCACAAATTTTTCGATAGCATGTCTTACTGATAACGTTTGCAACGATTCTCCTAATGTCAAGAAAGCTGAAGCAAAATTTGATTTTCCAACACCATTCTCTCCATAAATCAGAACGAGTGGCTTAACTTCATCTTTTGTTTTTAACAGGTCAACAGATAATTCAACCAACGATTTGTAGTTTTTTAAATAAATTTTCGCAAACATAATCTCACTCCTTTTTATGTTTATGTTATATTTTATAACACTTTTCCAAAAAATATTCAATACATTTTATGTTTTTGATTATCATTTAGCAATTTAACATATTTTCAGTCCTGCACGTTTTTTATTAAACAAAAATAAATTCACTGTTTTTCTTGATTATTATCTTACATCATACTAAGATTATAAAATAGAAAAGCTTCTGTCCAAATAGCATTATTTTATGCTGACAACAATAAATATCAAGCATTTTTCCTTTTATGAGGTGAATTATAATGTCAAACTTACGAATCGGCGCACTATACATTCGTGTCTCCACCGATAAACAAGAAGAACTTTCTCCAGACGCCCAGATACGTCTTGGAAGAGAATATGCTGCTAAAAATAATATCCAGATACCAAATGAATATATCTTTCGGGACGATGGTATCTCAGGAAAAAAAGCCGATCGTCGTCCCGGATTTAAGGCTCTAATTGCAACTGCTCGTTCCAAAAATCACCCCATAGACTGCATTCTTGTTTGGAAATTCAGCCGCTTTGCACGCAATCAAGAAGAAAGTATCGTCTATAAATCTATGCTTGCTCGCGATAATGTCGAGGTTATCAGCATCTCTGAACCTCTCCCTGACGGTCCCTTCGGTGCCCTTAATGAACGTATCATCGAATGGATGGATGAGTATTATCTCACTAATCTTTCGTCAGAAGTTACTCGTGGAATGATAGAAAATGCCATGCGTGGAAATTATCAGGCAGCTCCGGGTATCGGTTACCGTTCGTCTGGCGCAAAACAGGTGCCGGAAAAAGACCCAGATACTTTTCCAATCATTGAATTTTGTGATCGAGCCTTCATGCATGAGCATTTAACACTTAGGCAGATTGCTTTGCGCCTAAATGCTATGGGTTACCGCACAAAACGTGGTAATGCCTTTGATGCACGAGGAGTAGAATATATTCTTCGTAATCCATTTTATGCTGGGAAAATCCGCTGGAATTACACGGAACGAGGTCGCCGATTAAAGCCTTCTGAAGATGTGATTCTCGTTGATGGACGGCATGAACCGGCATGGAGTTGGGAGCACCACCTTGAGATTCAAAACCGTCTGGATGAACTTTCTCAAATTAATAAGCGTTCTGGCGGTTCCAAAAAACGCGACATTTCATCCTGTCATCATTGGTTATCTGGCATCCTTGTATGCTCCGCCTGCGGAAAAACGCTTGCATACAGTGGGTCTGCTCGTTGCAAAAGTTTTCAATGCTGGAGCTACTCAAAAGGGATGTGCCAAGAATCACATGGCATCCTTGTGACCAAAGCAGAAAAATTTATAATTGAAGGTTTGACACAACTTCTGATATCAGATTCCTTACAATATCGTATTAGTCTGTCTCCATCCTCGACCTCTATCCAAGAGCAGGAATTTCGCCAAATGCTTTCCAGACTTGATCAGAGAGAAAAGCGCGCAAAAGACGCATACTTAAACGAAATTGATACACTACAGGAATATAAAGACACAAGAGCTCAAATTCAGAACGAACGCAATCGAATTCAAAAAGAACTCCAAAGATTATCTTTACCATCTTCTCAGACATCATCCTCTGATGATTTGCTTATGATACAAAATGTACAGGCAGCACTTACTATCCTTACCGATCCTAATTCCAATTTAGAGAAAAAGGGACTGGCAATCCGTAGTATCGTCGACAAAATTGTTTATGACCGCAAAAATACCAGCTTTGATTTTCATCTAAAGCTGGTAAAATAGCGGCTTTTCTCTTTTTATCTGTTAATACAGTAAGGACCCCCGTACTGACTGATAATAATCTGTGCAATCTTTGCATTCGGCTTTGTGATATTAACCGGATACTGAAGTCTTCTCTCATAATTCCACATTAGCAGCTACCTCCTTCCCACGGAAGCGGCACATCAGACCAATCCCAGAATGTGCCGGGTCTTGCCGTATCAATGGTAAGCGGCCCGTAATTTTCTGCGTAGGCACGCAAGGCCGCCCTGCGCTGCTCCGCATAATGATTAAAATATTTTAACGCCTCCTCGTCGTTTGGATGCGTATCTAAATACTCTGTAATATCCACAACCGCAAAGCTTACTACATTGATCCAATGCATCAACTGCCCGTGGTTCATCTGACTCATCATCATAGCCGGCAGACCCTCCCTCCCGCTAAGAACGGTTTATCCAATTCCGGAAAAATCGTTCCTACTTCAAGCGCCTGTTCCGGCTCATATACGTTTGTAAAATACTGCCACGGCACATATGCCATCGCCAGCACATAGTCCTCTCTCCCTGGAGGCTGCTCCCCTTGATAGCTGCAGCCGCAGTCTGCAGTCTGGGGCATTCTGTAACCTCTCATCATATGCCATCCTCTCTAAATTTTATTCCATAATAATCTATGTTCTAAAATTTCGGATGGTGCATATCTTTTCTGTTTTACCCTTATGAAATCTCACTGAGCCGGTCAATTGCGTCAAGAATCTGCTCCGCCTGCGGTCTCATTTCTTCCGCCCCCTTTAACAGGCGCTCCGTCTCCGCCTTCTGCTGCCGAATCACGCCAAGGTTATATTCAATGCGCGCACGCAGCTTTTGTCTGCGGTTTACCAATCCGTGCTTGACCTCCACCATTTCCTTTTTGTCCACAAGCGCCGCAGCCTGCGTCACCCACACCTGCGCGTCATACAGCTTGTACTGGGAAAGTATGCGCACAAGCCTTCCCTTAAAATAGTCAAGGTCCTCATTCGTACGCTGGTATTTTTCCCGCTCCTTGACCGCTTCAAGATAATACTCCCACTGCTCTTTAAATTCTCCGGCGTTTCTGACATGGTATTTTTCTTTGGCATAATCGACAGCATTTTCCATATTTACATATTTAATCTTCACCTTATTTTCGAGTGAGATCGCACGGTTTAGACTGCGCTGCGCCCGCACCGTCTCATCCCCGCAGCCCTGCATACGAAGGTAAATCATGCAGACGATCACTGCGGTCGCAAAAATCCATGCCATCCAGCCGTAAAACAGATCTGTCTCTAGCACGATCTGCAAAATTCCCAAAACAACTGCAGCCGTCACAGAGATGCCAACCGTCACATAAAGCAGATAGCGCAGACGGGTGATGTGGTTCTTTAAATATTCTCTCCGAAGCTCCCACTCCGACTTCTCACGCTCCAGATATTTCAAATCCCTCCGCAAGGTATCACGATACAGCTCATTCGCGGAAAAACGCTTGATCGCCCCTGGAATCTCCTGCTCCAGCTTCTCCATCTGCGCAAACTGCGCGTCTGAAAGCTTCTTTGCCGAATTTAAAAACTCCGTGCGCGCCGCATTCAACTGCACGACATTGACCGCGATCTCCTCCAGCTTTTTGCGCTCGTCCTGCGGCAGCTTTGCAAGCAGCTCAATATCGCTTAAATAAGAGGTGACCATGCGGTACTCCGCCTTTCCGTCCTCGATCTCCTTTGTCAGATCCAGCATCTGCTCCAGACGGTCCACCACGTCCTGCCCAAGATCACCCGTGTCCTCCTTTCGCATTTCCAAAGGCTCCGTCTCTGCCCGAAGTTCCGTCTCCTGCCGTACTTCTTCCGGTTTTTCTTCTTTTTTTCTTTTCCTAAAAAACATACGCCGTCTCCTCACACACTGCAATTTTTTCGATACGCATTCTTCCACTCTGTCAAAACTTCCTCCACAGCCTTATAAGACGTCATGTCGCCGCACTCCGTCTCCTGCTGCTCCCTTTGCGCCCGCTTTATCTCAAGAAAATCCCGCTTTACCGCAAGCAATTCCTCGGTCTGCATCCCAAACGCCTCTGCGGCTTTTTTTTCGAGCGTCTCATCCTCGGCACAAAAACAGGCGAACAGGCACTGCTTCACCGATTCCCGATTGCCGCTGCATTCATAAGCCCTCCCAAAGCAGTCCGCCGCCCTGGAAAACCAAAATAAAGCGGCATACGCGCAGCCGAGATTATGCCATATACTTCCGGTAAAGGCACTCGAGGGCTCCTCCTTATCGCGCAGCAGACGGTGATATTCACAGATTGCCCGCAGCGTGCGCCCCTCTGCCGCATAGCGGTCAGCGCGCAGCTTTTTCCGCTCCTCCTCCGAAGTATGCGCAAGCTCCTGCAAGCGCTGCACGATCTCTCTTTGCTTCTGTGGCGTAAAGTAGTCCGCCTGCCGCAAAAGACAGGAGACGAACTCCGCGACGCTCCCCTTCCGGCTTTTAATCTCCCGCAGCATTCCGGCCGTCTTTGGCATCGCAAGCTCCGTCTCCAGCCAGCCGCAGAGCGCTTCATCCATCATCCGCTCATCCAAAAGATACATATTTTTCTCAATATAATAGCAAAGCTCCTCCAGAGAATAAATGTTTATTCCTGCATCCTCCAGAAAATACGGAAACGCCGCCAGCGGACGGCTGCATAAAATCAGCTCACCCATCCTTATCCTCTCTTTCCTCCGCAAAGGAAGTTACATATTCCCACACCTTTCCGGAACCCGGAAAAATCTCGCCAAACCCCAGATCACGAATGCGCAACTGCACCCGGTCGTCCGAGAGCGCCTTTGCCGAAATCCGAAGCCTTGTCGTACGGTTGGGGCGCTTTGGCAGATCAGACAATTCCAGACACGCTACCTTCGCATGTCTGCTCTCCGGCGGCTGAAGCCAAAATGACAGCTCCGGCGAGCCATCCAAAAGCACCTCGCAGCTCCCCTTCGCCTCATACCAGCTTACTCCCGCTCTGATCAATGTATAAAACTCTGCCGCACCATGCACAAACACCTTTATCCCAACGTTTAGCTTCATCTCATGGTCACCGAAATATACATACTCCCACTCCCGCTGTCCATCGCGGATTGCCGCTGCATAGCACGCGCCCTTTGCATACAGATTCTTTCCCATAAACGCGCGTCTGCCCTGACACAAAAGTCCGACCGACTGCTGCATCCAGCCTCCGTCAAACCCGTCGCCCGTCAGATAGACAGACGATACAATGCGCCCGCGGAAGCATTCTCCCGCAAACTGAAAAAAGGCGGCGTCCCTGTCCCCGCTCTCTATCTGACGCTCCTCCTCCCACATCGTGACAAGCGTCGGCGTTGTATGAGGACGCTTAATAAGCCCAAAGCACCTCATGCGTCCGTTCCGGTAATCAAACAGACAGACCTCATGCGTACACAGCTCTGCCGGCTGGTGGTACGCAAAATAATAAAAGCTTTCTTTCCGGTCGATAAAATGAAGCTGCTCCGGCGCAAAGCCAAGCGCGGGAGCAATCCTCCAAAACAGCTCTACCGTCTGATCCAAAAGCGTCTCCACGCAGACGACCAGCATATCGGGCTTCCTGCCGCTGCCGATACCTCCCGCCAAAAGAAACAGCTTCTTTAAATAAATGACAAACAGCTCATCCGCCGGATAACTCTCCTCCCAGACAGTCACCGTCTCCTGTCTCCTTGCGCGCGCAAACAGATCCGTCACACAGGCAGCCTCCTTCTCCTCGCCGATGAGCCACTGCCCACCGCCCTGCTTTTTTGCCAGCATGACCGGAATCTGATAATTCTGACTGCCCGCCACAAGACTAAACGTTTCCGGCTCTTTTTTATTCACTTCAAAGCAGCTTAACACTGCATATTTATCATCAAGGTCAATACCGAGATAAAAACGATCCTCCATTGTACTCCCCTTACTCCTACATGCGCTCAAAAATATGCTCCGTCAAAGCAGCCATGCTCCGATACTTCCTCATCTGCTCCCCGACAAGCAAATCATCCCCAGCCTCCTTTGCCGTCGTCATCGTACAAAGCCATGCATAGCGTCCCTCGCCCTCCATCGAGAGACGGTTTTGGTTGGAGATACACCGGCTCTCTGTGACCACACGCTCGCCTTCGATCATCTCCGTCAGATAATACTGTATCGTTTCTCCCGGAAACAAAAGAAACTCCCGTACATAAACACCCGGATAGACCTCCGTCAGCTCTCCCGTACGGTATTGCTCCTCCTCGCCGCGGAAGCTGATCCTGATCTGTCTGCCCGGTCTCGTATGATATTCAAGGAAAAAACGCTCCTGTAAATGGTATTTTTTTAACAGCGTCGGCGGAAGCTTGCGCACGCATGACAAAAACATATGATCCACCAGACAGCTAAGAAGAAGCTCATCCGCAGCCTGATGCTGCGTCTCCGTCAGTCTGCGCTTCTCTGATAAATATTTCAATAGTCCCAGACGGCAGGTATCGTTCAGCTTCTTTTTCGACAGATAGCGCTCCTGTACCTGCGCAAACACATGCGAGGGAACAAGCGCGTCCTCCCGCAGATAAATATCCAGAAAATAAGTTATATAAGCAACGCAGAGCGTCTCCTTCTTGTTTCCGGCACAATAGCTGTCATAAATCTGCTCGATATGCGGCGTATATTCCGTCGTCTCAAGCATCTGCGTCAAAATGCGCTCCTCCAACTCAAACCTGTCAAGCCCAAATTCCCCCGCTGCCAGCCAAAGCCGCTCCAGCTCCTTTGTCGCACCGTGATAATAGCTGCAAAGATACGAAAGGATTACATCATTATAATTTCCCTTCAAAAACGTATCTGACGCAAACCCAAGCAGAAAATCATCCTCCTCAAAGCCGCTCTTTGACACTGCATAGCTCAACAGATCGACTCTGGACTGCTGATCGAGATAATCATAGCCGTCCGTCTGCACCATATGATATGCCTTCTCATAAAGCTGCTCTGCCAAAAGCAGCTCTATCAAGCGCCTCCTGACCGAAAGCGACAAAAGCTCCATATCCGCGCCCTTTAAATAGCTTCCAAGCGCCGACTCCGCCGGCGTTACCGGACAGCCGCCGTTTCGGTACTCCTTTAGGAGCATCAGCAAAATCCGTTCCTTCCATACGCTGCTTAAGCGTTCCTCCAAAAGCAGGATCTTTAGATACCGCTCCCGGTGCTCTGCAGAAACTGTCTGCGTTTCTCCCGACGCATACCAATACAAAAGATACTGCCATGCATCCGGCGCAAGCGCAAGGCAGCGCTCAAGATATAGCTGTGGATGCAGCAGCGGCTCATCCGCAAATGGAATGCTTTCGCAAAACCGTCTTCCCTGCGTATCCTCCAGTATCACAACATAATTTTGCGTATAGACAGTAAAATATGCCTTACCGCCCACAATCGGGACGCTCGCTGGCTCTGCCAGCTCCTCCTCAATGATATACGCCCGCGCCGCCCGTTTATTCTCACAGGTCAGTTGATGCGTGAAAAAGAGATCCGCCATCCGGGATGCCAGCTCCTCATTGAGCATACCGCCCAAAAACAATTCTTCATAAATGACTGCCAGATTCTCATCTATATGACCTGCCGTAATCTGCTCGATCGCAAACACATCCATCCTTCTGCGATATTTCTGATACAGCTCCGGCTTTCGTTTCTTTCCTGCAATGATATTGACAAACAGCCTCGCCCGGTACGGATACGCAAGCCCGCTGTCATATTGAAAATACATCTGGATCAGCTTTGGCACCTCATAAAGGCAGCGTTCCTCCATCGACATCAGATATGCCTCATAAAGCCCCGTCAAACGAAGCTCCTGCCGGATGCCAAGCTCATACCACGCATGAAAGCGTCCCGTACAGCACTGGCTGCGGATGAGATAGGCGCAAATGCCGGCGAGCACCTCCTCCTTTGGACTTACCCGGTAGCACTCCGTCAAAATCCGGTACACAAGCGGATGAAACCCGCGCAGTCCGGGAAGCGCCTGCATGATCTGCATGACAATATCCACCGAAAGCGCCTGATTCTTTGCCGCCCAATTCAACACAAGAATCTCAAACTCCCCAAGCCTTCCAAGCAGATACGGGTCCTGCCATAGCAGATAATATGCTTCCAGATAAAGATAGGGACTTCGCTCCCCCTGTGCCATCCATGCCTCGATCGCCCGATAGCGTCCGGCATTGCTGCGGTAATACGAATCCTTCAAAAACAAAAGGATCCAAAACAGCAGCGTGCTCTTTGGATTTTTTTGGAATAAAAGCTCTATCTGCTCCGCCATACGATCCACATAAGAAGGCTCACGCTCCAGCAGCGTGCAAAGATAAAGATAATACCCCCATTGCGGCGTACTCTTATCGGTACAGCTTCGCTTATAAGCGTCTAAAATCCATTCCGCCTCCTGCCGCTGCTTATTGGCGATCAGCGCCTGCGCCTTCATCAGCGGATAAAGCTCCTCCTCGGGCGCAAGCGCAGCCAGCCTGTCCAAAAGCTCTGTCGATTGATTCGCCCATGCACCTGTGACAATCCGTTTCAGACGATACTCGATATAAAGCCTTGCCAGTTGTATGCGTCCCTCCTGCAGCTTACGCCCGCGCATTTTGCGTCCGCTCTCTCCTTTTTTCGTACGCGCGGCACAGACCTCAAGCGAAAACGTCTCATCCGGCATATGAAAGAAAAGTCTGCCGTAATTTCTTCCCGCATGAAGCGCCTCCTCCCTAATCTCGTAGGAAAACAAACAGGAGCTTCCGATAAAGTCCTCCTCCGTCACGCAGGTCCGTAACGGAATGAGAAACGGTGCGTCCGACTCTACGGTAAGCTTCACATATCCCCAGTGCGAACGCGTAAGCTCCACGGTCTCCGTCCGCATCCTTGTCACCTCATAGCATTCCGCCGCGCGCGCCTTCGGCTCAATGGCAACGCGCTTCTTTCTGCCAATGCCGACCAAAAACTCCTCGATCTTTTGACCGGACGGCGTTGCACGGCGCAACCCCTCATACAAAAGCCGCTCCTTAGAGGCGCATTCCGAAAATATATTTTGAAAGCGCTTGGAATAAAACAGACGCTTAGCTTCCTGCGGACTTTTCTTTGCAAGCTCCGTAAAATCGTTCAGATTGCGGATGCGTCCGACGGAGGTCTCGGCATATAAGCCGCAGACAGACACAACAAAAGAGAGGTTATATTCTCCCCCTGCGCAAATAATATAAAACTCGCCCTTTTGAATATCACCCTCTACGAATCCGCTGCTGTGAAATTGATAATGGATATGCGCCTCCTCCCCCGCAAACTGGGGCGTTAAGCATTCCATCCTCTCACTGGAGGTCTCGATCCTTCCCCGCATCGGCACACGATTTGCACTTGTAATGACAAACTCTCCCGTGTAATCCTTTCCCTCTAATATTTCAATCTCTATCTTATCCTCCGAAAAGGAAAGCACCGGTCTGTCGTATTCAAATCTTCCCTCTGCCAGTTGCTCTATCCGTTTCTGCAAATCGCCACCTGCTTTTCTATTGCTTTTTTATACGCAATGACTATAATAGATTATAAACTAATTTGAAGGAGTTCGCAATGATAAAACAAAAAGACCATTTTCACGGAAGTGATCTGGAAAAAATAGAACAAATCTACGGTATCCGCAAGGAGGAGCTCATCAGCTTTTCCGCAAATGTCAATCCCCTCGGCATCTCCCCGCTGCTGCGCGAAGCGCTGATCCAAAAGATTGATACGATCACCGCTTATCCCGATCGGGAATACACCTCGCTGCGCCGGTCGATCGCCGCCTACTGCGGCACGACGGCAGAGCATGTGCTCGTCGGCAGCGGGGCAACCGAGCTGATCTCCCTGTTCATCCAGCTTACCCGCCCCAAAAAAGCACTCGTTCTCGGACCGACCTACTCAGAATATGAGCGCGAGATCGCTCTTGGCGGCGGGCAGACGATCTACTATCCCCTTTCCGAAAAAAGACGTTTCCGGCTGGAGATCAACGACTTTCTCTCACAGCTTGATGAAACGCTTGCGCTCCTCGTCATCTGCAATCCAAACAACCCGACCTCCTCCTCCGTGGAAAGAGCGGATATGACACGCATCTTAGACGCCTGCCTCGCCCGCAGTATCTATGTCATGATCGACGAGACCTACATTGAATTTGCGGAGGATATGGACAGGCTTTCCTCCGTTCCTCTGACGGACGCCTACCCGAATCTTATCGTCCTGCGCGGTACCTCAAAGTTCTTTGCAGCTCCCGGACTTCGTCTCGGATATGCCATAGCCGGAAGCCTGCGTCTGATCGACGAGATCAATGCAAGGAAAAATCCATGGACGATCCATTCGCTTGCCGCCGCGGCAGGTGAAACAATGTTTCAGGATACCGACTATATCAGGAAAACGAAAACGCTGATCGCCTCTGAGCGCACCCGCATCTACAGCCTCCTTAAGGATCATCCGGCGTTCGACGCCTATGAACCGGACGCAAATTTTCTGCTTCTTCGCATCCGCGGGAAGGAACTTACCGCAAAGGAGCTGTTTACACGCGCCCTGCGGCAGGGAATGATGATCCGCGACTGCTCGGACTTCCCGTTTTTAAACGACTCCTATCTTCGTTTCTGCTTCATGCTCCCCGAGCAGAACGACAGGCTGCTCGCCTGTCTGCTTGCTTGATACGGCTAAAACTCCTGCTCCTCCTTCGCATCCTTCACAAGCAGAAATTCTACGCAGCCGGACACACGGTACAAGATAAAGTTTTGCAAAAACGCCATCGTCTCTCCATACACCGTGTCGTCCTGCTCATCTAAAATACTGCCCTCAAGCAGATAGCTCATGCCGTTATGATAATCTCTCCCATCCTCCAGGGTAAAGCTTCTCCATAAATATTTTCCCATTTCACTCTCCTGCTTCATTTTACTTTCCAGAAGCAGGATTCCCGTCTTTTCGTTCTTTGCAAAATGATTGCGGTAAAGATACCGGAAATGAAGCGGCGGAACACGCGTGGGCTGACGCATTCCATATTGATTTCCGGGATGATTGTCCTTTTTCTGCACCCATATGAACATGCTGTGGAAAGTCAGCCCGCCCACATGAGAAAACTGCGTCTGTGCACAAAGGTCTGCAAACGAAAGCGCACAAAGCTCCTCCTCCTGTGCGATTCTTTTGCACAGCTTGGAAAAAAGCTGCTGCACATGTTTCCACTCATAATAATGAGACGAATCATAGTAGGTCGTGCCCGCCCAGTGCAGTCCGCAGCGCTCGATCATGGCTCTGCCCTCACGCTCGTTTGCCGCCACGCTTTTGCGCGCGTTCACCCGTGAAAAATACTCATACAAGATCTCTAAGATTTCCTGTTTCTTCTCACCTGGCATGACATGATTTTTCCGATTCTCCACACATTTTTGATAGCACTCATAAAAAAGCTCGCCGACTGCCTGATAGCTTAACGCCTGTGTATAATAATCCTGCATAATGGCTCCCGCAATTTTATAGAGGATATTCGCCTGCCAGTTTCCGACAGATTTGACGCTGTCAATAATATCCTCATAAAGTTCGGAGGTCAGCACGGGCTCGGTGAAATCTCTCGTCACCTCAAAGGAATCCCAATCCGGCGGAACCTCGCCTTCGCCCTTTACGATGATTCTGCGATCCTCCTCATTTCCTTCCAAAGAGGCGTTCTTCTCCTTTTCCCTGCTCTGCTTTGGCGGTTTCCTCTCCTCCCGCTCCTCCTCAAATTCATGCAGCAGCAATTCGAGAAAATGAGCGCTCCACCGTTCATTGTCCTGTTGTCTTGCTTTTCTTCCATCTCCACGCTCTCCAGACGCCTCCGTAACCGCCTTCACCTTCTGCAACGCCATAACTATCTCTCCTCTTGTGCTTTCTCTCTCTTACATTATATCGGCACAAATTCCATATATTTATAGAAAAAGGGGCTGTCGCTTTAACGATTAATAAATCGTGAAGCGTCAGCTTCCTTTT
>JAHZFL010000040.1 GCA_019421345.1 Roseburia sp.
TCATTTTTTTGAATTATTTTTCAATCATTCAAACGGTTTCCCGTGTGCATCCCGCCATCTTGCGGTCAGCTTGTTTATATTAGCACCAATGTTTTGGATTGTCAACACTTATTTTTAAAAATATCGCAATATCAATGTAAGAACTAAATTATTTTCATATAAATATGTAAGGAGCGGACTTTGGTATATATAAGAAACAATCATTCTCCCCGTCTCCCCTGCGCTCGTAAGCGCTACAAGATAAAATCCGATCCACACAAGAACCAATCCGTATATGCCTCCTGCCAAAAATCCAAGCAGTTGATTCACGCCTTTGATCACCGGTATCTTTGAGACAATTCCGATCGCCTGTGAAAGAATCCCGACAACGATCCAGCTCAACAATAACGCGATCATAAAGCAGATGCCGTTCATCAAAAAGTCTGCAAGTCCGTGCGCCATCTTTTCATAGGCGCCGCTCTCCTCCAAAAAGTCATCTGCTGTGTCATCCGCCTTCTGCAAAATCCCCTCCAGCACAGTACCCGGAAGCTGTATGCCCAATTCCGTCAAGTCGTTTCCGCTCTCCATTGTCCATGCGTCTGTTTGTGCATCTGCCGTTAAACGAAGCGTTTCCTCACAATAGTTCAAAAGCTTTTCATCCATTGATGTATTTTCGGCAAGAATGCGGTTGATATGCGGCGCCGCCCACGTCACAAATACCAGTACGATCACCCATGCCGCCAATGAGTATGCAATCCGCAGCACCCCTTTATGATATCCGAGTATTGCACTTACCGCCAGTACGAACAATACAATTATCAAGACCCAGTTCATCTTTGCTTTATTTCAACCTTACCCTTTCTGTCGCATCCTTTAATACAAAGGTATAGTTTAACCCGGCATCCCCCGGTATCACCTGATACAGCTCCCGGTCAAATTCATAGTGAAATTTATAAACACCCCGCAGAGTATAAAGATCACAGATATTTTCTGTCCGGATGCAGATTTCATCGTTAGATAAAAATTCCATACTGTCGTATTCCATGCCAAAATTCTTTTCCATGATCATATCGCCGTTCACACGATACACACGCAGATGATGTGCTGCCGCCTCGTCCTCATTGTCCGTTACGACCCCAATATAATTTTCATTATGAAAAATACTCCGCGCCTGCTGCTCCAATACGATCTCCGCCTTCTGCTGCGGCTTTTGTGTTCCCTCAAAAACAAGAAGCTTGGTGTCTCCAAAGGCTATCATGCGGTCGTTTGAGGTAAATTCCAATTCCGGTATCACCATGTCCTCATAGGTTGTCACCCCCACGCAATTATCGATCTCATTCTGTCCGACAGAGCCATAATTATAAAATGCGACCGTACTCTTTACTTTTCCGTCCGCAATGTCAAGCATCGATACTCCAAGCTTAAGCGCGTCATGCGAAAGCGCGATCGCAATGGGATAGCCGCCCTTTTCCCCATGGATTTCTCCGCGCGCAAGCTTTTTCCCCTCTTTATCATACAGCTCCAGATATGCCGTATCTCCCTTGCGCATAAGCACCGCCACCGTTCCCTGCGCCGCTACGCATACCTGATCGATCGGCATCGTGGTCTCGATGCTGCCCTGCAGCTCACTTGAAGTCAAAATATATATCTGCGTTCCTTTTTTATCGTAGATCGTCAGATATTCCTCACACATATCTACCTTGGGCTCCGACATCTCATAGGTCTGATTCCAGATGAGCTCATTTTCCGTATCTGTGTAAAATGCTCCGTCATTACTGTATTTTAATATGTTTCCCTGAAACTCAAGAAATTGCGTTGCCTCCGTGTCAGACCGCGCCACAGAG
Organism: Roseburia sp.; assembly: GCA_019421345.1. GTDB lineage: Bacteria > Bacillota > Clostridia > Lachnospirales > Lachnospiraceae > Roseburia. The sequence continues at coordinate 1,824 of JAHZFL010000040.1, forward strand.
CTTCTGATGTCGTATGCGGTATATTGGCGAAACGCCATATATAAGCCAATTCCCGCAGCAATAACTAAAAATACGCCAGCAATGATCGCCCCATACCTTAGCAGCTTCAAGCGGTGCTGCCGTATCTTTTGTTTATATTCCTCCATATCCGCATCATTTACTGTGCGGAATCCCTTCTTGTTTTTGTCTGCCATAGTTTTGCCTCTGTACCTCAGCGTATACCGTACTTTTCAATGACATAATCAAGGTCCTTATCCCCTCTGCCGGAGAGATTTATTAAAATCGAACCGTGCGTCATCTTCTTTGCAAGCTTCATGCCGTACGCTACCGCATGTGCGCTCTCGATTGCCGGAATGATCCCCTCCAATCTGGATAACCTATAAAATGCTTCAATCGCCTCCTCGTCTGCAATCACATCATACTGCACTCTCCCAAGCTCTTTTAAAAATGCGTGCTCGGGACCGGAGGATGGATAGTCCAAACCGCTTGCCGCCGAGTAAACCGGCGCCGGCTCTCCGTTCTCATCCTTTAGCATCACACTGTTAAAGCCATGCATGACACCTTCTGTTCCATAGGTCAGGCTTGCCGCATGGTCTCCAAGGCTCTCGCCCCTGCCAAGCGGCTCTATCCCGTAGATTTTGACCGAATCGTTTAAAAATGCAGAAAAAAGTCCGGCAGCATTGGAACCTCCTCCGACACACGCGATAAGCGCGTCCGGCAAATGGCCTGTCATGGAAAGAAACTGCTCTCTTGCCTCTATTCCTACCACGCTTTGAAAATCCCGCACCATCATCGGAAACGGATGCGGTCCAAGCGCAGAGCCAATACAATAAATTGCCGTTTTATATTCCTTGCTGTAAGCATCGAACGCGGCATCCACTGCCTCCTTCAATGTCTGCAGTCCATGCGAAACCTCAATGACACGCGCACCGAGAACTCTCATGCGTGCGACATTCGGCGCTTGTTTTTTCATATCCACCGCACCCATGTAAATATCGCACTCCAAACCAAAATATGCCGCTGCCGTGGCAAGGGCGACACCGTGCTGCCCCGCCCCCGTCTCTGCGATCACCTTTTTCTTTCCCATATATTTTGCAAGGAGCGCCTCTCCCATGCAGTGGTTCAATTTGTGCGCGCCGGAGTGATTTAAGTCCTCTCGTTTTACATAAAGCTGCACCTTGCCCCCAAGCGCATCGGAAAGCCTTTCCAGATGCGAAACAGGTGTCGGCCGTCCCTGAAATTCTGTTCTGATCCGGCGAAGCTCCGCAATAAATCTTCTCGACTGACAGATGGCATAATAAGCATCAGTAATCTCCTCCATCGCAGTCTTTAGCTTTTCATCCACATACACACCGCCGTATTTGCCAAAATACCCGTTCTCATCTGGATACTGATTGAAATATTCTGCAAAATCCACACCATTTACCTTCATCCGTCTTCCCTCCGTCAAAATAGAAATGTCCTTGACAAATCATACCAATCTGCCAAGGACAAATTACAGCCTATCCACAATGCAGCGTTTCCCGCGCAAGCTTTGTGTTATTGTATCACAAGTATATGTGGTTATCAATAAAAAGTTGTTTCTTCGGCACGGCTCTTTGTAGGATTACAATACATATGTTACAACTGAATATTTAAAAAGCAGAGATGC
>JAHZFL010000041.1 GCA_019421345.1 Roseburia sp.
TGAATTTGTCGGCGGTCAGTGTGCTTCATGGCGGCTCCCTCCTAAAGCCGCCGTTCTTGTTAGTATTAGAACGTCATTCCTATGAGAGAATAGAAACCGGCGGCCTTGAATGTCTTTTAAAACCGCCGCCGGATAAAAATGTAAATTGAGCGCACAAAAGCAGCCTGCCCGGTTACGGTTTTTTTCTTTCCCCGTTTACGGGGCAGGAGCGTTTGTAAGTTATATTTATTCTATTGTTTATTTTTTCTCGATATTGATAATCCGCTGAGTCCAATCCCGGTAAAAGGCCTCCTCGTGCGATACGAGCAATACCGTTCCCGCAAAAGTTGAAAGGGCTGTTTTCAAAGCCTCTTTTGCCTGTACATCTAAATGGTTTGTAGGTTCATCCATAATTAAGAAATTGCAGGGAGTCAGAGTAAGCAGACACATTTTTACCTTTGCCTGCTCTCCACCGCTTAATGTTCCTATGGCCTGCATAGCGTGTTTACTGGAAATCCCACATCGTGCCAAATGTTTGCGGACATCTTTTGTTACCATATTGGGATAAGCATTGGCAACAATTTGAATGGGCGTCAATTCAGGTTCTTGCCACTCTAAATCCTGTTCAAAATATCCGATAGTAACCTGATCGGAAAATTTGAAATAGCCCTGCATAGATGGAATTTCCCCAATCAGTGTTTTTAACAGTGTCGATTTTCCAATCCCATTAAATCCAGTAATAACAACTTTTTGTCCTCCCTTAATGCTAAATTCAATGTTTGATAAAACGGGGTAATGGTAGCCAACTGCCAGATGTTTCACCAACAAGTGTTCTGTATTGGTTAATGGAAGTACGGGAAAATGGAAGTATGGAATAATTTCCTTTTGGTCTAAGGCTTCCATCTTTTCCATCCGGTCAAGCTGCTTTTGTCGTCCCCTCGCCATTTTTGCTTTTCTTCCCGCTATGTTCTTCCGTATAAATTCCTCCGTCTTTTTAATTTCCTTTTGCTGGGCCGCATATTGTCTTACATAATCTTCCCGCAGCAAAGTTTTCTTTCGCAAAAATTCGGAATATGTGCCATAGTATTTTGTGATAGTATCGTTATCAATATCACAAATGCGGTTCGCTATCTTATCCAGAAAGCCATAATCATGAGAAACTACTAAAAAAGCATTTTCCAAAGCAGATAAATATTCTGCCAGCCATGTCACATGGTCTTTATCAAGGAAATTGGTCGGCTCGTCCAGCAACAAAACATCCGGTTTTTCCAGCAGCAACTTCGCTAAAATTACTTTGGCTCGTTGTCCGCCACTCATTTCTGCAATCGAACGGTCAAGGCCAATAGCCAGAAGTCCTAACCCATTGGCGACACGCTCAATGGCTGTATCTATCGAGTAAAAATCGTGGGCTTCAAGCTGCTCCTGATAATGGGCGGCCAGTTCAAGGCTTTTCATATCGCCGTCAGCAGCTTTTTCATAGAGCTCCATTGCCTGTGTTTCCATATCAAATAGCTTTGAGAAAGCAGATTTAAGAAATTCCTTCATCGTTAGGGAATGGTCAATTTCCGCATATTGGTCTAAATAACCAACCGTAGTATTTGGTTGCCAGACGATACGCCCGCTGTCTGGAATGATCTGCTCCGTACAGATTTTGATTAAAGTGCTTTTGCCGGTTCCGTTCTGTCCGACAATACCAATATGTTCCCCCTTGTTGAGTGTAAAGCCTGCATTTTTGTATAGCACATTCTCTCCAAAAGAGTGTGTCAGTCCGTCAATTTCTAATAAGCTCATGTTTATCAACCTTTCCTGTATATTCTGGGCAAAAGAAAAAGGCAGAAAGCAAAGATACATAAGTGTATCTGCCTTCTGCCTCTGGCATAGTAGCTCAAAAACAAAAGGCCATGGACAAAACATTGTCCATAGCCTCATACACATTATAACTGCATGGGAAGCCGCTTTCTAAAAATGGGTATAAAATCCCCTTTGATGGCTTCCCGATGAAATCTAAATGCGTCGTTTATACGCTATACTCTGCACAATGTTTCATCGGTATGGATTGTACAGAGTTGATTTTCTTTTTACGCTGATCGGTCAAATGAAAATTCATAGTCATGCCTTTATCTCCTTTTGAGAGGTACAACTCTCAATTTTAATAATACTATGAGGGGTTCAATTTGTCAATCGTTGTCTCAAGAAGTACAGATAATAAGTAAAAAACTTCTGCTGTTTCATCTATGTCCAAATTAGTTCGCTAAAAATAACTTCCTCCGCCTGCGCTTTTAGCGTGTTCATCAGCCCCGCCCAGCGCATAGGGTCACGGGCTTTCAGTTCCTCGGTGACGCCCGCTGCCTCCATCATCCGGGGCAGCATGGCGTCCATCCGTTCACGCGCCGCCCGGTCAATCTCCAACAGGTGCGGGTACAGCTTTTCGCTCAAAATCAAGCTGCTGTAAAGGCCGGGCCGGTGTTCCTTCAGGTAGCGTTGCCGCATACGGCCATACTTGCCGATTGGAGCTTCCGGCTGCTCGGAAAGTTTCAGGTCGGGGATGTAGTAATCTCCGCAGCGGGTGTAAGTCAATTCGTTCATGTTCGTCCTCCTTTGCACTGTAATGTTTAAACTGCGGCGCTGGCCGATACGGTGGCCTTGCGCGGCTCCTGCCTGGGCAACTGGCTGACAGGGATAAAAATGCCTTTTGCCATGTCCTCGGCCCGGATCGCGGCCTTTGCCGCCTCCACCTGGGCCTTGCGCTT
>JAHZFL010000042.1 GCA_019421345.1 Roseburia sp.
GTACTGCGGGATTTTTCCACGGTCAGTGTAACAAATGTTTGACAAACCTACAAAAGCCGGTAGTCTCCTGCTATTTTTCTTTTACAAACGCTGAATGCGTGCAAGCGCTGCCAACGTATTCTCACGGCTTCCGAATGCCGTCAGCCGGAAATACCCCTCGCCGCTTGGTCCAAAACCTGCTCCCGGTGTTCCTACGACATTTGCGTTCTCCAGCAGATAATCAAAAAAGTCCCATGACGTCATCTGATCCGGTGTCTTCAGCCAAATATACGGCGCATTCACCCCTCCAAATACCGTATACCCAGCATCTTTAAGACCTTCCCTGATCAGTCTTGCATTCTCCATATAATATCCAACCTGAGCCTTTATCTGCTCTTTTCCTTCTTTTGAATACACTGCCTCTCCTGCACGCTGTACAATATAGGGTGCACCGTTAAATTTTGTACCATGACGCCTTGCCCACATATCATGCAATGAAACACCGCCGCATTTTAATTGCTTTGGCACCACCGTATAACCAAGCCGCACGCCTGTAAATCCCGCATTTTTAGAAAAACTCCTGATCTCGATCGCACATGTCTCCGCTCCCTCGCACTCATAAACAGAATGTGCGACGTCTTTTTCAGAAATATATGCCTCGTAAGCCGCATCATAAATGATGACGGCTCCTTCCCGGTTTGCGTAATCCACCCATGTCTGCAGTTGACTTCTCGTAATCGTGGTACCCGTTGGATTATTTGGCAGACACAGATAAATAAGATCGGGCGTCTCCTTCGGAAATTCCGGCACAAAATTATTTTCCATTGTGCACGGCATATAAATTACATTGCTCCATTTTCCAGACTTTGCATCATATGTACCGGTCCTGCCTGCCATTACGTTGGAATCCACATAAACAGGATAAACAGGATCACAGACTGCAATTCGATTATCCTCTGAAAAAAGCTCCTGAATATTGGCAGAATCGCTCTTAGCTCCGTCAGAAACAAAAATCTCATCCGCCTCAATTTCACAGCCCCTCGCCCGATAGTCATTCTCTGCAATGACAGTGCGCAAAAATTCGTACCCAAGATCAGGCGCATAGCCATGGAAGCCCTCTGAACTTGCCATATCGTCTACTGCCTTATGCATTGCCTGAATGATCGCAGGAGCGATCGGCTGCGTAACGTCTCCAATGCCAAGACGTATCACCTGTTTTTCTGGATGCCTCGCGGTATAATCGCTCACCTTTCCCGCAATCATGCTAAACAGATAGCTTCCCGGCAATTTCTGATAATTTTCATTTATTTTGTACATGCTTCTCTCCCTCTCTTACTATTCATATCTGTTTTTTTATATTATCCCTTTTCAAGTATACCATTCCGTTTCATCACCCGCAAGCTTTGTTTACTGGGAATCAAAATTTACTATTCTTTGCGGCAGCTATTTCTCGTTTCTTTAAAATATGCCAACACCTTCTCATACTCCATGGGGCCGCCAAACAGATCGAGGGCGCTCCCAATCGTAACATCAATCTTATTTTTTCCAAGCTTTTTAACACGCTCCAAATCCTCAAAATTTCCGATTCCGCCTGCATAAGTGACAGGAAGCCCTTCCCATTCCCCCAGCATTTGTACTAACGGGTCCTCAATGCCTGCTTCTTTCCCCTCCACATCCACCGCATGAACTAAAAATTCAGCACAATAATTTCCCAGTTTATCCAGCAGGTCGGCACTCATTTTCTCCTGCGTAAATCTTTGCCAGCGATCCGTCACAATATAATATTCCTCTCCCCTCCTTCTGCAGCTTACATCAAGGACAAGCCGCTCCGGTCCTACCAGCTTAGAAATCTCCAGCAGCCTGTCATAATCGATCCTTCCGTTCCAAAACACATAAGAGGTAACGATCACATGACTTGCCCCCATCTCCAAAAACTCCTTGGCATTTTCCGGCGTGATCCCTCCTCCCACCTGCATTCCACCCGGATATGCACACAGCGCCAGCCTTGCCTGCTCCTTTGACTGCTCATAACATGTACTTTCTTTTCCGTTCAGCAAAATAATGTGTCCTCCAACAACACCTGTTTCCTTATATAAATGTGCAAAAAAATCAGCGCTCTGTTCAGAAACAAAATTTTCTTTTACCGCATCACCTGCATCGTTTAAACTTCCCCCGATAATCTGCTTTACTTTCCCATTATGAATGTCAATACACGGTCGAAATTCCATTCGTATACCTCCTAAAACTCCATGATAAAAGTTGACCACCGACTGATCCACAGGTTACAAGAACCGTTTTCCTGCTACCAGCATATCACGCTCTCCCTGCTTTGTGAATATTTTTCCGCCAGCATGTTCATTTTTGCGCTGCTGCTTTGTCTTATGCCCTTTTTGTGAATTGCAGCTTATCTTGTAGGTTTGTCAAACATTTGTTACACTGACCGTGGAAAAATCCCGCAGTACCT
>JAHZFL010000043.1 GCA_019421345.1 Roseburia sp.
CATTTTAATCATCTGTAATTCTGTTCTCGTTTCTGCCATAATGTCCTCCGTTTTTAAAAAATCTCATTGCCGCCGGAAGAAACCTCTGCTATACTTGAATTGTGATTATTGATAACAGAGGTTTTCCAGTTATCACAGCCCTAGCAGTTGCCGCTGTCAGGGCTTTTTTCTTCGCCTTGCCACAGATACTTTGCACCGTCCAACATCCAGAGAATTGCTTTCAGCATATCTTCATAGGCTTCCTGCAAATCTCTGATTTCTTCGGAAGTAATCCCCGGCTTTTTGCTATCAATTTGCTCCGCCAGTTCCAGCAGCCGATTCTCCATTTCCTGCAACCGTTCCACAATCTGATAAACTGTTTCTTTGTTGCCTACCACGCACATCCGGTTATAAATGCAAGAACGGACAAAATAATCTTTTTTCTTCATGCCGCTTGCGAAAATCTTTGCTTCGATTTCTTCCCTCTCTCTCGGAGAGATACGGAAACTGATTGTCGGATATTTGTGTGTGCCGCTCATTCCTCTGCGCCCTCCTTAAATTCTTCATTCAGCAATTTTGCCATTTGTGTCTGTTCTGTCGGGAACATATGAGCATAGCGATAAGTAATATCCACACTTTCGTGCCCCACCCTGTTTCCGATTGATACCGCCAAAAATCCCATGCTGATAAGCAGTGATACATGAGAATGTCGCAAATCGTGGATTCTAATGCGTTTCACTCCCGCTTTTTCTGCCCATCTCGTCATTTCATGGTGCAGAAAGCTTTTTGTCATATGAAAGATACGGTCAGTGAGAAGAATCCCGTACAATCTGCCGATATAATCTTTCAGTTCTTCACATAAGAAATCTGGCATACTTACATTTCGTTTGCTTTTCGGAGTCTTTGGGTCTGTAATTACATCTTTACCCTCCAATCGCTGATAAGATTTTGTTATCCGAATGACTTTGTTATCAAAATCAATATCCTGCGGCGCGAGAGCTAACAGTTCGCCCACTCGTAAACCGCACCAGTACAATATCTGAAAAGCATGATAGGAATATGATTTGTCCTTTACCGCTTCAATGAATTTCAGATATTCCTCTTTTGTCCAGAACAACATTTCCTCCGCTTTTCCCTTTCCCAGCGGCCCCGCCTTTACAACAGGATTGCTTTTCAGTTCATAGAACCGTACCGCATGATTAAACAGTGCGCTCAATTCTGATTGCAAAGTTTTCAAATAAGTCGGAGCATAGGGCTTTCCTTTTTCATCACGATAGGAAATCTGTTCATTCTGCCACTGGATAATATCTTTCGGACGAATATCACACATTTTCTTATCCTTGAAATAGGGCAGTAGCTTTGTCCTCAAGATATGCTCTTTCGTTAGCCAGGTATTGTGTTTCAGTTTCGGCTTCATATCTCTTGTGTATGCCTGAACAAATTCCTCAAAAGTCATATCCAAGTCAGCCGCTTCTTTCATACGGAAATGCCGTTCCCACTCTGTTGCTTCCCGTTTGGTCTTAAATCCCCTCTTAACTTTCCGGCGATTCTTACCAGTCCAGTCATAATAGTGAAAGGACACATACCATGTTCCCCGCTGTTCGTCTTTGTACGCCGCCATAATCTCACTCCTCGTATTATAAAGTAGTAGTGTTTATAGTCCCTCTCCAAGGACTGTATGCT
>JAHZFL010000005.1 GCA_019421345.1 Roseburia sp.
AACCTACGATTTTATCATCAATCTGAGAGGTTTACACAGAATAATTTACACTACCACCATGGGCTTCAAATCTTATACCAATATTTGTGGGATATAAGTTTCCGGTTTCTTATACTATGCTGTTTTATTATTTGGCATTATGTTGGTTGGCATTGTTGCTGTTGGGAGAAGGCGTAAGAGTATTTTCTCAAAAGAAAGGCAAAATCTGTGAAATGATTCTTTTTTCAGGAGCAGGTATTTTTTCGGTGCTTACAGTTGTGACGGCAATGCTGCGATAAAATTTTTGGGAAAGCAAATAATTATGAAAGATTTAAAAAGTATAAAATTATTGGTGATCGATGTAGACGGAACAATGACAGATGCGGGAATCTATTATGATGAGCATGGAAACGAATTAAAGAAGTTCTGTACAAAGGATGCGGCAGGATTTTTTGCTGCACGCGCAGTAGGTATCCAAACGATGGTGCTCACCGGAAGGGAGTGCAAAGCGGTTGAGCGGAGGATGAGGGAGTTAAGGGTTGATCATCTATATCAAAATGTAAAAAATAAACGGGATTTCCTCAAAACGTTTTTGGAGGAGCAGCAAATGAGTCGAGCGCAGGTAGGATATATTGGTGACGATCTCAATGATTTACCGGCAATGGAATTAGCCGGATTTATCGCATGTCCCAAAGATGCCTGTGAGGAAATTTTGGATGCTGCGGATTATGTCTCCGCGAAACAAGGCGGTCAGGGGGCGGTCAGAGACGTGATAGAGCATATTTTGACACAGTGCGGGACTTGGAAAAAAGCGGTAGGTATGATATATTATAATGACTATGGCGAGGTCATGGACAGACTTTCGCAAGAAAATGAGAAGTGAGGTTGTAAGATACACATGGACAAGCGATCGGGGACTTTATGGCAGCTTATCGAACGTATGATGAATTATATTTTTATAAAGCTTTTGAGATTAAAGGAGGAACAGGCGCAGGGATTGGTGCAGTTTGTCAAGTTTGGGATTGTCGGCTTGAGTAATACGGTGGTTTCCTATGTGATCTATATTGCTTCACTTATGCTGTTCCAAAAGCTGGATGTATTAAAAAATTCGGATTATCTTGTGGCACAGATCATTGCGTTCGTGTTAAGCGTTCTCTGGTCCTTTTACTGGAATAATAAATATGTATTTACCGAGGAGGAGAGCGAGAAAAGAAATATGTTTCAGGCTTTGGTAAAAACATATATTTCTTATGCGTTTACAGGATTATTTTTAAATAGTATCTTGGCGCTGCTGTGGGTAGAGCTTTTGCATATGTCAAAGCTGATCGCACCAATTATCAATCTTTTGGTCAGCGTACCGATCAACTTTTTTATGAATAAGTTTTGGGCATTTAAAAAGAAACCGTCTGAGGGGAAGAACCATGAAAACTAAGAAATGCATCACAATTCTTTCATATATCTATATTGCGCTGCCCGTGCTCATTTTCTTTTTGGGGTGGATGAAGCTTTATCTTGCATTGCCCGTATGCTTGATGATACTGTACGCCTTTTGGAAGGCTTCGGCGGCGGAGCAGGACCTTTGGTATCCGGTCTGGAACAAGGACACGATTCGTCTGGCTTGTATCATTGCGGGAATTATTGGACTTTGGGTATATTTTTCGGGAATTGGAGGGATGACCTACCAAAACAGTGACCATTGGTGGAGGAATCAGACATTTCAGATTTTGGTGGAATATGATTGGCCGGTGACGAAGCAGGTGATGATGGAGGATGGCGTTCATACGCGTGGACTCATTTATTATATTGGATTCTGGCTTCCGGCAGCCTGCGTAGGGAAACTGTTCGGGTTGACAGCAGGTTATTGTTTTCAGCTTCTGTGGGCAGCGCTCGGTGTTGGATTGGTCTATTATTATATCTGCGCTTATTTAAAAAGGCTCTCTGTCTGGCCGTTGTTTGGCTTAATTCTTTTTAGCGGGCTCGATATTTTAGGGTATTATATGATCGGAAGGGATCTGGGGCAATTAACGAATACGCTTCATTTAGAGGCATGGAGTTTTTTGTTTCAATATTCGGGAATGACAACGCAGTTGTTTTGGGTGTTTAATCAGTCGATTTACGCATGGATTTTGACAGCTCTGCTCATGCACCAGAAAAACAACCGCCATATTATTTTGATTTTAAGCTGTGGACTGTTAGAGTGCACGCTGCCGTTTGTAGGCATGCTGCCGTTTGCGCTTTATAAAATATGGAAGAATGGATTTGAAAGCTCACTTCCGATAAAAGCGCAGTGGAAATCGTGGTTTTTTGGTCTTTTTACGATAGAGAATGTACTTGCCGGCGGATGTATCGGAATTATTTCTTATTTGTATCTCATGGGAAATACGGCAGCGCAGACGATTATTTCCATGCCGGAAAAGATTACAAAGGGATATATTTTCTTATACCTGATCTTCTTTATCATAGAAGTTGGTTTCTATTTTTTAAGTATTTACCGTTATCAGAAAAATAAGTCATTGTATTGGATTACGGTCTTGGTATTATTTGTTTGTCCGCTGATCAGAGTGGGGTCAGGCATTGATTTTTGTATGAGAGCATCCATACCTGCCTTATTTGTGTTATATTTACTGGTTATGCGCACATGGCAAACGAGCTTTCGGGCTAGGGATTTTGCAGTGGCAGGAACGATTGCCGGACTGTTTTTGATCGGAAGTGTCAATTCCCTGCATGAGCTTAACCGCACGGCGACTGAGACGATCAGGCTCTATGAGGCGCGGGAATATATTATGGCGGAGCCCGTCCCGGAGGATGATATTCTGGGAGCGGAAAATTTTTCCGGTGATGTGGATAAGAATATTTTTTATAAGTATCTGGCAAGGTAGACGTGGAAGTTCAGTAATATGACAGTTGAATTATGAATGGGCGGAAAATGAATGGACTAGCAACATTTCTTACAAAAGAAAAAAACGTGGAGCGGGCAACCTACATCTGGAATATGGCAGGAAGTTTGCTGAATGCCTTTCAGTCAGTGATATTTTTAATGATCATTACCCGGGTACTGGGAATCGGAGAGGCAGGAATCTTTACAATCGCCTATGCGGATGCAAACCTTTTTTTAAATCTTGGAAAATATGGAATGAGATATTTTCAAGTATCTGATTATCAGAATCAATTCTCGTTCTGCCAATATGTTAAATCCCGTTATCTTACCGTTCTTCTTATGGTTTCGGTTTCATGGATCTATGTGTTTACTGCAGCGTATATAAATTCTTATTCTTTTCACAAAATTTCAATTATTTTGTGGATGTGTGTGTGGAAGGCGGCAGATGCGTTGGAAGATGTTTTCCATGGAGATTTGCAAAAGTGTGGCAGGCTGGACATCGCCGGAAAAATGTTATGTACAAGAGTGGTCAGTATGACGGCTGTATGGGCACTGCTTTTGATGCTTACAAAAAATCAAATGATTGCTACAGTGATCGCAGCCGGTTTTACATTTTTTATTACTATAAGGATGATTTATTTGGTTCGGTCTTTTTATTCGATGCCATTAAAGGTTGCATGGAATGATCTAAAAGTGGATGCTAAGATGTTGGAATTACTCCGTATAGTCTTTCCCCTGTTTTTGAGCATGTTCCTTTCTTTTTATATCGGAAATGCGCCGAGATATGCAATTGACAGGCAGCTATCGGACGAGTTACAGGCGTGTTATGGTTTTATTGCAATGCCTGTATTTGTCATAGGACTTCTTAGCAGCTTCATTTTTAACCCGATTATTACAAGGATGTCTGTGCTATGGAATGAAAATAAAAATCGTGAGTTTGGGCTGAGGGCTTTCCGGCAGATGGTGATAGTCCTAATCATAACCGGGGTATGCATGGCGGGAGCGTATATTCTTGGAATTCCTGTCTTATCATGGATTTACCATACGGATTTGTCAGATTTTAAAGTGCAGTTGATGCTGATGCTTGTTGGAGGAGGATTTCTTGGATTGTCGGGCTTGCTTCAAATGCTTATAACAATTCAAAGAGGGCAAAGGCAACTCGTGATCATTTATATTTTTGTGACAGTGATAGCCATGATTTTTTCCAATGGTGTTGTCAGAGAATACGGCATGAATGGGGCTGTTTGTCTGTACATACTCTTGATGGGACTATTATGTATTGGATTTGTCTTGATCTTTATCAGAAATTTGCTGACCAATAGAACGCACACAACGATAGAAAAGTGAGGAGAGATTATGAACTATGGTATTTTAACGCACATTGGTTTTTCTAAGAAAGGCGGAAAACAAAATAGGATCATAAGTATAGGCGATGTCTTAGAGTGTTTGGCAATTCGCAATATTTATCAGAGTATAGGTGTAGATGAAAATGAGCTGATTACATGCTACCCTTATGAGCTTAATGAGTATCAGGGAGAATATTGTGTACTTCCAATTAATGTTTATGCTTTAAATATTGATTATTCTAATAGGATATTGCCGGTATTTCTCGGATTGACATTAGGGGGGGCGAACAAATATTCCAAAGAAAACATGGATTTATTGCGGAGATTCTCACCGGTTGGCTGCAGAGATGAACGTACGATGCGTATGCTTCTTGCACAGGGCATAGATGCTTATATGCAGGGGTGTTTGGTTGCTACATTCCCAAAACGACCAATATTAGAAACACAAAGGAAAGTCTTTTTTACAGATCCGGAAGCGGGAATACAAAAATACATTCCGAAAGAGCTTTTATCAGATTATGAATTTTTTTCTCACGATTATTATATGACGGATGAGGAATTATACAAAGAAGGCGGGTTATATCAATTAGGTGAAAGGATCATAGAAAAGTATAAAACAGAGGCAAGGCTGGTCATTACCTCAAAGTACCATGCCGCGATTACATGCTTAGCATTAGGAATACCGGTCATCATGATTATTGAGAATAATTACTTTAAGTATTCATGGCTTGAAAAATATATTCCCATCTATGAACCTAAGGATTATCCGAATATTGATTGGAATCCAAAGCCTGTATGCATTCACGACAGCGAAAAAGAACTGATGCTGAATATTGCGCGAAAGAGGATCAAAGACACCTATGAAAAGTATCACGATATCTGTACGCTCAGCGAAATCAGGGAACGACCGGAGATTGCACATTTTGACGATATATTTTATGGAAATTATGCAATTGAATATGTGAAAGAGAACTGGAAGAAAGACACTCGGATTGATTATGCATTTTGGGGAGCGACAGCCACTTCACGGAAGCTGAATGATTTTATAGCAGAGCATTATCCCGAAGCACGTTTAAAGAAAGTATTTGACTGGTCAGTTCGTTCAGAGGTGGAATACAAAGAAGGGATATTTATTCCTGAACCATTGGAGCATATTTCCTTTGGAGAGAATAAAGACCTGTTTATATTCGTTACAGGAAATTCTGCTTTTGAGGCTGCTTCGGATTTGTTTCAAAAATTAAATAGAAGTCCGGGTACATACTTTTTATGCCGTCGTCAGGTTTTAACAGAGGAGAACTTTGTAAGATGAAAAAGAAGATTTGCGTATGTGTTCCATGTTTTAATGAGGAAGATAATGTCATTCCATTGGCAGAGGAAGTGATGAAGTTATTTGATCAGGAGTTACCCCAATATGATTATACGATCCAGTTTATAGACAATCATTCCGATGACAAGACACGAGAGCGTTTAGAGGAACTTTGTCAAAAATATCCGAATTGCGTGAGGGCTATTTTTAATTCAAGAAATTTTAAGGGAAATTCCGCGTTATATGGTCTTCTTCATTCATGCGGCGATTGTGCAGTGTATTTATCAGCAGATTTTCAAGATCCGATTGAAAAAATACCGGAACTGCTTCAAAGGTGGGAAGAAGGCTATTTGATCGTTGCTGCCCTAAAGAAAACAGCACAGGAAAATCCTCTCAAATATAGAGTCAGAGGGTTTTATTATAAGTTAATGCATAAGTATTCTGAGGTTGGATTTATTGAGCAGTTTTGCAATTTTGGTGTTTACGATAAGAAATTTCTTGATATTATCCGAGGGTTAAAAAATCCGAATTATTCGATTAGAGGTAATGTGGCGGAGTACGGATACAATATCTGTTATGTAGAATATGAGCAGCATGCAAGAAGAAGCGGATACAGCAAATATAACGTGTTTGGACTTTTCAATATTGCAATTACAAATTTTATTGATTATACGGATATTCTTCTTAAAGCCGCTGTTTTTATTGGAGGATTTGGGTTTTTTGTATGCTTTATTATTGCAATTATCTTTTTGATCCGTAAATTGCTCAATTGGTCGGAGTATGCCATGGGTGTGGCGCCAATCCTGATCGGCGTGTTTTTTGTCGGTGCACTGAATATGTTCCTCCTTGGAATTATCGGTGAATATATCTTGTCTGTGAGAAAGCAGGTAAAAGACTCTCCGTTGGTGATTGAAGAGAAAAGGATGAATTTTCATGATGAAAAACAAGATTTATAAAGATATAAAGTCGCTCTTAATAGCAGCGTGTACATTATTGTTTGTATCTTTTTGGGGAAACATTGATGTTTATGCAGCACAGAGCGGTGAAATCGAACTTAATGGCAATGGTACACGTGAAAATCCATATTTGGTTAGTTCAGTGGATGATCTTAATCATATGAGAAATGTGATTAATTCTGGCGATAGTCTTGTGGGAAAGTGGTTTGCGCTTACGGATGATATTGACTTTGAGGGGAAAACAATTGAACCTCTGGCGGATCAGGGGCAAGGGAGAACATTCCAAGGCGGATTTGACGGAAAGGGTCATACGATCTCAAACTTTGTGATCGAGGAAGACACGGAAGGTGGTTCTTTTTTTGGAAGATTGGATGGCGTTGTAGAGAACCTGAATCTGGAAGGGACTATCTCCGGAAGCGTTAGCGCTACCTTTGCCCAGGATGGCTATGGCCTGATCATAAATTGTATTTCCGGAAGTAAGATCCATGCGAGTAAAGCGGCAGCGGGGATCGTCAATAATTGGAATGGTACACTTGAAAATGTTGTTTTTCAGGGAACTTTGGATGCAGCCTCCGCTGTTGGAATTGTTGGCTCTGGAAACGGGGCTGCTATGCAGGTATATGCAAAGGGATATGAGGTTGGCAGTTCTGCCGTAATTAGCAGCGGCGGAACTTTTGATGAGCAGATTTCAGCAGATATAATAAGTGCTTTGAACGCTTCTGCACAACAATTATTTCTTTCTTCAGATTATGGGAAATGGCTGAATAAATGGGAGTTAGGAAAGAAAATTAAGTTTTCTGATGAGATCGCCGCATTTGAGGGAACCGGCACCGAGCGCAATCCATTTGTAATTGATTCATCTGATAAGCTAAAAGTCATGGCAGCGTTTATAAACGCCGGTTTTACCTTTGATCATCTCTATCTTTACCAGACGGCAGACATTGATTTGTCGGATGAGCCTTGGACTGATTTATTAGATACATCTGCTATATTTTCGGGGATATATGACGGAAATGGACATTCCATCAGTAATCTAAATACAGAGGGGCAGATTGGAGGGCTGTTTAAAAAATTTGAGGGTACAATTTTAAATTTACGCCTTATAAATTGCAAGACAGAACAAGGATGTGGATTTGCCGGCGGTATGGGAAGTAAATCACTTATACTAAATTGCTATTTAGAAGGTGAGATTTCTGATACAGTTTCATTGGGAAATCTTCAGCGAGCGGGACAGCTAGTAAACAGTTATATAACTGGCTTTGTGGAACCCTCTATTGATGAACTGAATACGGGTTTGACGAATCTCGTTGTGAATTACGGGATTCATTGCGGTGAATTGTACACATGGACAATGGAAGGCGGGACGGTTCAGTTTGGTGTCAACTATAAGGATGTTTATCTGGCAAAGGACCGTAAGTATTGGAATGGGAGTGGAGTGGAAAAGAATCCATATCTCATCTCGTCTATTGAGGATTTTGTATATCTGCGTGAATCTGTCTATTACACAGAAAATTTCTATCGCCATTGGTTTTTTCAGACGAAGGATATAGATTTTTCCGATGTGCGGTATTGGAGGGCTATCGCAGACGAATCATCAACGAATATCTTTTATGGAAATTACAATGGAAACGGGCACAAGCTGATGCATTTTCATCCGAATGAAACCGATCATGTACAGAGCAAATCAATTTTCGGGAATGTAAACGGTTCTGTTTTTAATGTGTATGTTACAGATTATCAGAGTAATGGGGGCGGGAATGGTATTCTTGCCAATTATGTTGCTGCAACAGGAAAAATTTTTAATAATGTGATAGAGTTGAGTGATGATTCAACTGTGACCTCTGCCTTAGGAATCGTCAATGCAAATGACGGATGTGTACGGAATCATATTGTTGTGCGTCCCGATCAGTTATTTGGCGTAGCAACAGCGCTTTCAAATGGGGCGGTGAATCGGGAATTAAAAACGCCTCAAACAGATGGGAATCAAATCGTTACAAAATTAAGTAAGAAGGTTGTGAATGCATTTAATGAAGGGATCGTGGATACGGCGCTTCAGATGGATCAGCGGATTACAAATTTTAATTCGATTTCCTATAAACATGGAAAGTTGTCTTTACATAATCCGATTTTTGTGACAAGTCCGCTGGGACTAAGCTTTTTAAAAGGGATGTTGCTCAATAATCCGCTTTTGCTTTTTGCTGTATTGTGGACGTTGGGATTAGTTTTATTTATAGTCTATAAAATAATCAGGCGCATATTCCAAAAAACATGTGTTAGTACCCGTACATTGCTCCAGATGATCACATTGCTGTGCATTTATTTTGTATTTTTCCTTGCGATGCAGAGCTTAAGACCGGATGCAGTGAACACCATGGAAGCATTAGGGGCGAACGTTGTGCTTGCAATCGTCTTTGGCATATGTGTTTATGTACTGATCAGGCGAATGATCAAACAAAAGGATTGCGAAAAATTTAAAGTAAATGGTGATTGCGTAAAGAAGCGTATTCCGCTGCTGGTATCGTTGGCGTTTCCTGCAATTGTTGGCGTGCTGCATTTGAATACACCTGTTGCGTATGATTCCGATCTTTATTACGGAAGTTTTGTGCAGGCTGTTGAGAATTTCCATTTCTCGGTGACAGGGATCCTTGACAGTTTCAGTATTGCAAGTAAACCAATGCATGGAGTCGCAATATTTATGACCATTGGAGAAGCTCTCGATCCTGGGACTGCCAGAGGTGTTTACATTTGCAATCTTGTGCTTTTATTACTTTCGCAGATGTGTGTGTATCAGATTATCAGAAAATTATTTTCAAATATATCATCAAATGCTGCTGTACTCCTTGCACTTTGCTATGCATTTTCTGGCTATGTGCTTGTAGGCGCAACCTATATAAACCCTGATTTTTACGCAGTTGTAACATTTGCAATATTCCTATGGTGTATATTATTTGATTATAAGGTATTCGCTGTTTTTTCCGGTTTCATGGTGATTTGTTCAAAGCCCAATATGATTGTGGCATATGCCGTTTTTGGGTTGATCATCTTTATTTATGAGTGCATTCATAAGAAAATGAAGCTTTCAAAATGGATGCTGTATACCCTGCCGGCGGCAGTGTATCTGATTCTTTATTTTGGAAGTAATTCCTTAAACAGAGCGGGGGTACCGATAGAAAGCAATAATGAGTTTGTATTTACAATCGGCAGCAGAGTTTTCCAATACGTTGCTTATGGGTTTATTTGGGTTCAAGAGATATTTATTATTGCTGCAATCGTTGTATTGATCAAAAATAAGAGGTTTTATATTTTTCGCAGCTTTAAGGGAGCCTTTTTATTTGCTGTCTGGCTCACTTGTTTTTCACAGTTTTTAGTTACGGTGATTGGAGGATCAACCCTTCAATTATGTCCGAGATACCTTACAATATGTGCGATAAAGAATATCCTTTTATTTGCAATGGCAATCGATGTACTTTCCATGAATCGGGTGAAGCAGTATGCCGTGACAGGAACGCTTGCAGGCCTGCTGTTTATACAGTTATTTACAACGATAGACCCCGTCATTCTTGCAGCCACGGAGGTGAAGTCGGATGATTTACATTATCTGATCTTCCCGAAGAAGGATGAGTTTGGAAATGACCTTGCATTCTATAACTATGAATACTGTAAGGATGCCCTTACAGGAAGTGAGATATTAGCCTCTCTGACAGAAGCTGAGATCGGGAGCTTATACGGAGAGGCTCATACGCCGTATAAGATGGCGGTTGGAAACAGCTTTGTGTATCCCCTTTATTGGGATACAGCGAGAGACTGCAGAACCTATATTCAAAATGAGAATTGTGTGAGGCTTAACATGGATTCGATAGCAGACGGATTGAATGTAAGGGAACGTTACCGGCTGGATCAACATGCAGTGATATTAAGAAATACGGAGGATATTGCGATCAGGGCTGGCTTAGAGAAATTGAAAGAGAGTGAGAAAATTGACGCATTTACTGTTTATCGCGCCAAGGAAGAATAAGGATGGGAGATGATAAGAATGAAGGAAGAACGGATATATTCACTGGATTTTTTGAAATTCATAGCGACACTTTGTATCATGTTTCATCATTATCAGATTTATACAAAAACGCAGTTTCCAACGGGAGTCAATTTTGTGGGAGGGAGATTTGAGTTTTCATTTTTAGTGGAGCTTTTCTTTGTTTTATCCGGATATTTTATTTCATCGTATATTGAAAATATAAAGGAAGGAATGAGCTTTCAGGACTTTTTTGTTCCAAAGTATCTCAGATTTTTATTGCCTTCTACAATAACTGTCATAGTGTTTGCAGTATTAGATATTTTGTATGAACAATTGTACTCTGAGCAGTTTTTTGACAGAACTGTGCAAATTTGGGGTGTTTTGGCAACGTCGTTGGGATTTTCAAATGGCTGGGGAATACCAAATTCTAAAATGAATGGGACGCTTTGGTATATCAGTGTTTTGTTGATCTGTTATATGATTTTTTATGTCATAGTATTTGTGAGCAAGAAGCTAAACGCTTCTCCCTACTGGATGTTTGCATTTATGATTTTTCTTTCATTCAGTGTTGCGACAAATCAGATTAATTTTTTGTTTTTAGATTTTGGAACATCAAGAGGTTTATCGTCTTTCTTCTGGGGAGTGATTCTTGCGAAGTTTATGCGGGGGAAAAAGATGTCCGCCAAAGCTTCAGCAATATCTTTATTTGCTTTGGTCGGAACAGCCATTGTCATTTTACGATACAACACAACATATGCATCTGATGGGCAGAGGTATTTGTATACATTTTGTATGTATCCATTGTTATTAGCTGTTTTGCAGACAACCACAATGAAACGGCTTTTTAAAAGCAAGTTATGGGGGTGGCTTGGAAATGTATCGTTTGAGGCTTATATCTGGCATTTTCCATTGATCCTTGCATTACTGAACCTAGATAAGATTTGGAATTTAAACATTGATTACACGAACCGCATTAATTTGCTTGTGATTGCTGTGGCGAGTTTTGCAGTCGGCATACCATGCTATTATCTGGTTGAGAAACCGGCTTCGATCTATTTTGCAAAGAAGTTGGCAGGTATTAGAGAAGAAAATACTTCGGACGGTTCAAAATTTCGGGGCGGGGTATAAACTTCTAATGGGAGTTTAATGCATACAGATTCTTTTTTATAAAAAACTTCCCTACGGCGTTTGGATATGGTATGATAGGTGGCAGAAGTAGACAGCTTCAGAATAAAAGTATGAGAGGTATTTACAAGTGAAGAGAAGAACAATATTGTTATTGGCTGCATTGGCAATGTCTACAGCACTTGTAGCATGCGGGAAAGAGACTGCCGAGGAGACGCAGCAGGAGCAGGAGATTGTGGGAGAAGTCGACGGAACCGAGATCGGCGACGAGCTCTTTGGCGAGACTGTCGATGGAAAGTACCGCAGTGAGCTTACCAATGAGTGGATTGATGATTCATTAAAGAACCAGAGACCGATCGCGGCTATGGTGGATAATGAGTCGATCGCGCTTCCGCACTATGGGCTTTCAAAGGCGGATGTCGTATATGAGATGATGAACAGTACCGAGAACGGAAGAATTACACGGTTTATGGCATTGTTTAAGGATTATGAGAGCATAGACCAGATTGGAAGCATCCGCAGTGTAAGACCGACCAATGTCATTCTCTCTGCGGAGTGGAATGCGGTTCTTTGCCATGACGGCGGACCGTTTTACATTGAAGAATATCTTGCAGAGCCGAGTACGGATCATTTCAGCGGAACGTTTTCCCGTGTAGATAACGGAAAGCCGAGAGAGTATACGGAGTATATCCTTGCCGGCGATATGGATAATAATTTTGAGAAATCAAAGGTGGACAGAGAGTATAATTCCTATTATGAGGGACCGCACTATCTGTTTGCAGACGAGAAGAATCCGGTAGATCTGTCTGCAAGTACAGACGCAGTAGATGCATCGCTTGTAGACCTTCCGTTCCCGCACAATGGATCATATCTTGAGTACGATGCAGATGCGCAGGTATACAATTACTTTGAGTATGGAAAAGCACATTTAGATCCGGGCAATGATGACAAACAGATGGCGTTTAAGAATCTGCTGATCCAAAGCTGCGGATTTACACAGTACGATGAGAATGGATATATGATTTTTGACTGTATTGGTGAGGGCGGCGGCTATTATGTGACAAATGGCAAGGCAATTCCGGTCACATGGGAGAAAAAGAGCATGACAGAGCCGACTCGCTACTATGATGCAAATGGAGCCGAGATTTCGCTTAATACGGGAAAAACCTATGTTGCGCTTGTTCCGGTGGATGACTGGACAGATTTAGTCATTGAGTAACCGGCTAAGCGAAAACGCAAACAACAGGTTGGTGTGTCAGGAATCATCTATGAAAGAAAAGGGGCGTCATGCGGCATTTTGCCGCGTTGACAGCCCCTTTTATAAAAAGAGAGGAAAAAGGTTGAGGCAATGATAGAGATAAAAACACCGGATCGGTTTCTTTTGGAATGGTGGAAAAAGATTCCGGCAGCCGTCAAAACGGCATTTTTCGCGGCAATTCTATTTGGATTGATGACTCATTTATATCAATTTACGAACAAGCTCTACAATTATGACGAGCTTGCGATCACACCGGCGGGCTATGGGATCGGTGCAGAGGCAGGGAGGTGGTTCCTGCAGTTGTTTGGAGGATACACGGCAAGCTGGTTTGGGAACTATTCCCTTCCGCTGTTAAACGGTATGATGTCCTTATTTTTGGTGGCGGTTTCGGCTGCGCTTGTTGCAGATGCATTCCGTGTGAAAAGTAGGATTTTTGCAGCGGCGATCGGCGGCTTTATGGCGGTTTTCACTCCCGTCGTGTGCATGTTTTATTTCATGTATGCGGCGCCGTTTTATTCACTCGCCATTTTCTTTAGCGTGCTGGCGTCATATCTGGTCGTGAAATATCCGAAAAAGCTGCTGCCGCATCTGATCGCGGTTGTACTTTTGGCATGTTCGCTCGGCACATATCAGGCATATTATGCAAATGCCGCATGTATATTTGTGATGCACCTGATCTTAATGAGTGCGTTTTCTGATGAGGGAACGACAGTAAAAGAGATTGTGATTACCGGAGTCAGGTATTTGGCTGTGCTTGCCGCGGCGCTGATCGCGTACCTGCTTTTGCACAAATTCTTTGTCGCGTTGTGGAATGTACAGATGGTCAATTATCAGGGAATGGATTCGATGGGGCAGATGACGGCAGAGCAGTTGCTTGGCGCATTGAAAAACTGTTTCTGGAGTATGAAGCAACTGGCAGCGGGTCATATTATGAGCCTGTCGCCGACACGCTTGTTTCATCGGGCATTTAAGATCGTGTACCTGATCTTTGGGGCAAGTATCGTGGGTATGCTTTTCTTAAAAAAGGGTGCATGGATCAAAAAGGTATTCGTATTGTTTGGCTTTGCCATATTTCCGGTCGCGCTGTTTTTGATCTACCCGATGTCTCCGGGCGCATGGGCATATACACTGATGGGATATGCAGCAGTCTTTCTTCCGGTATTTCTTGTGATATGGGTGGAAAAGTTCTGTGAGAATATTACATTTCAGGAGAGCCTGGCAGCGCTTGTGCAATGGGTGACAGCCCTGCTTACGATCTCGATGGTGCTGTTGTATGTCTGGTACGGAAATGGCTGTTATATGGCGCTGGAATACACGAAGTATCATGATCTTGCTTATTATCAGACGATGGTGACCCAGATCAAGAGTCTGGACGGGTATACTGACGAGATGCCGGTGGCTATTATCGGAAATGAGATTTCAGATGCCACGCACAATATGGGCAGCATGGTTGGCAGCACATTTGGTTTGGATGGCAGGACGGAATCAAACATCAATGCATATTCAAGGAACTCCATTATCACGAAATATCTCGGCTTTGCGCCGCGATTCTGCAGCTATGAGGAAATCGTGGAGCTGATGAAGGAGGAGGTTGTCAGGGAGATGCCGTGCTACCCGGACGAGGGAGCAATTCGGATCGTCGACGGCGTGGTTGTGATTAAACTGACAGAATACGAATGACAGGAAACAAAGGTATTCACGTTTTCTGTCAAGGAATAAAAACGGATGGCGGCTGCTTACCAATAGCAGCCGTCATCCATTTTTTTTACAAAGCCTTTGGAAGGTGTTGTGTCCTTTGGGGGACGGATCCAATAGTCATTGTAGAACTTCATATAAGGCGGATAATTATCCCAGCGTGCGCCGCGGATGCCAAAGAGCATCTGAAGTGCGCCTCCATACTGGATCGCCTGCTTGCCGGCACGCTTAAACATCGGGGCAAGGTTAAAGCCGAAAGCGCTGCAGCTTAGGAGCGCGACATCAAAGTCGATTTTCATGGCTTCCTCATACAGGTAATTTAAGGCGTCAAACCATGTCTCGAAATCGTCCTCAGGAGCCCCGGAAAACCACACAGATTTTAAGGTTTTAAGCTCCATGGCAGGAAGCATTTTGCGTCCCTCGTAAATCTTATCTATATGGGGGTACTGGGCAACCATCGAATCTACAAAGGGACTGATGAGCAGCACCTTTTTGCCCTCAAGAGCCAGCGTCCACGGATCCTCATAGAGCATTGCCTCGATCTGCTCTAAGCGTATTTGCTCCATTTCCCTGCGGCAACTGGTGCGGATGACATATTCCTCGATCGGGTGGTCGTCAAAATACGCCATAACGTCAATGTCCTTGCAGTCCTTGCGCAGAAGCTCGACCCATGCGCCGACCTCGTCGGGATTTCGGTGAAAAATATCATACATATTACTCTGCGGCAGCCGGTTGGAGTGAAAGAGCCGGTACTCATCGTAGAGCTGTACAAGCGTAAATTCTGCGCTTCCGAGACGGCAGAGTGCAAAAGGCTCATTGCTCGTCAGATAGCGCTTGATCAAAGCGTTTGCCTCCTCGTTTGAGGGAGGGCGCTTTCCGAGAAACGGTGCGGAAAGGTCATTGTAGCTGTGGGTGAATTTGGCGCGCGCTCTGTGGTGCAGATGCTTGAGATAATAAAAAATATATAACGATCGCTGTTTCATAAAATCAGATACTCTCCTTATGATGCAAAACTGTTTCTTTATTATAATGAATCCGCCATACTTGTCAAGTCTGCGGCGGTGGATTGCCATTTGAAAATTGACAAAACCGCCATTTTTTCGTATCATTAGGGAATGATTAAGCAGCGTCTGCAATTTTTGCAAGGAGCGTGTATCAGGAAAGGCTAAGCATGGACAAAATATTGGTAACCCGGTCCTCCATGCCGGAATTTGAAGAATATATCGAGGAGATCAAAGACATCTGGGACACTCACTGGATGACAAATATGGGAAGCAAGCATAACCTCTTGGAGGAAAAGCTGGCAGAGTACCTAAAGGTTGCGCATGTATCCTTATTTTCCAACGGACATATGGCATTGGAAATGCTCATTCAGGCACTTGGGCTCTCGGGTGAGATCATCACGACGCCCTATACCTTTGCATCGACAACCCATGCGATCGTGCGAAACGGCTGTGTGCCAGTGTTTTGTGATATTAATCCTAACGATTACACAATAGATGTGACAAAGCTTGAGTCGCTGATCACGGATCGGACAAGCGCCATTCTTCCGGTTCATGTTTATGGAAATATCTGCAATGTGGAGGAGATCGAGCGGATCGCAAAAAAGCATGGGTTAAAGGTTATCTATGATGCGGCGCATACGTTTGGCGTGGAATACAAAGGACGGGGAGTTGCGTCCTTTGGTGACGCTTCGATGTTCAGCTTCCATGCAACGAAGGTGTATAACACGATCGAGGGCGGAGCGATCTGCTTTGGCGAAGGGCAGGGAGCATTAAAGGAAGATTTGTACGGGCTTAAAAATTTCGGCATCCGCGGCGAGGAGGTAGTGGACGCCGTCGGTGCAAACTCCAAGATGAATGAATTTCAGGCGGCGATGGGGCTTTGTAATCTGCGCCATGTGGACAGGGAGATTGCAAAGCGAAAGGCAGTCGCACAGCGTTACAGAGAACATTTATCAGAAGTGCCCGGTATACGCCTTGTTAAGGAGCAGGCGGATGTGAAGCAGAATTATGCTTATTTTCCGGTTGTCTTTGAGCCGGAGATATTCGGCTGTGACCGCGACGTCGTTTACGATGCGCTTAAGGAGAAGCAGATTTTTACCAGAAAATATTTTTACCCGACGACAAATTCGTTTGCGTGTTATCGCAATCATTATGATCCGGCAGATACGCCCGTGGCGCTTGCGGTGTCAAAGAAGGTACTGACGCTGCCGATGTATGCGGATTTGCGTTTGGAGCAGGTCGATATGATCTGTGATGAGATAATAGGAGTGCGGAGATGATCGTTGTAAAAATCGGAGACGGCATGGGAAATCAGCTATTTAATTATGCCTGCGGTTACGCGCTGGCAAGGAGGGAAGGCGAGACGCTCAAGCTTGACATTTCCGAGTGTGATAATTCCACGCTGCGCGATTACGAGCTTGATTTTTTCCGCGTACGCTATGATGCGAAGGAGTCCTTTCCAAACCGTAATTTCTGGCAGAAGCTATATAAGCGCCTTAGGAGGAATCTGCTGTATCATGTCATTATAGAAAGGGATTTGTTTTCCGTCGATACGCGTATTTATAAGAAAACATGGCGCAGCCGCTATCTGCATGGGTACTGGCAGAATGTGGCGTACTTTAAGGATTATCTTAAGGAGCTGCGCGAGATGTATGTGCCGCGGGAGCCGCTGCGGCAGGAGACGGCGGAGCTTTTAGAGGAGCTTGCCGCCGGAAATACCTGTGCGGTCCATGTGCGGGGCGGGGACATCAACGGGCCTTCTCCCGCGTATTTTCGGGAGGCGATGCGCCGTATGAGAGAGGCAAGGCGCGGCGTACGTTTTATCGTTTTTACAAATGATAAGGAAAAGGCGGCGGCGTGCATACAGGCAGAGAATGCAAAAGACGTGTGCTATATCAGCGATATGGGCAGCTTTTCGGATAAGGAGGAGTTTTTGCTGATGTCTGCCTGCAAAAATCATGTTATTTCCAATAGCTCTTATTCGACGTGGGCAGCGTATCTGTGCAAAAATAAGGATCAGCTTGTGATGCTGCCGTCCTATCAGGGCGCAGAGCAGATGTGTCTGGATGGATGGCAGCTCATTGATCTGGAGTGAGAGGCTTTCTGATGAAACTAGAAATACAAAAGAAAAAGACGTTACGGAGGGGATATGCTATTTCATTCAATCGACTTTCTCATGTTTTTTCCGGTTATAGTTCTCATTTACTTTTTGATGCCAAAGCGTGTGCGTTATCTGTGGCTTTTGGCTGCAAGCTATTATTTTTATATGGGCTGGAATGCCGGATATGCGGCTTTGATCGCCATTTCGACAATGATTACCTATGTGTGCGGCATTGCGCTTCATCAGGTGCAAACGAGGGAGTGCAGGCACAGTCTGCTGTGGAGCAGATTGATTGTTGCGCTTGGGGTGGGCAGTAATCTTGGCATACTTATCTTCTATAAGTACTTTGATTTTTTGCTGGAAAATATCAATGGCGTCCGCGCTGTGCTTGGGCAGACGGCGCTTGAAAACCGGTTTGACATTATTTTGCCGGTAGGTATCTCCTTTTATACGTTCCAGGCGTTAGGCTATATGATTGACGTCTATCGGGGAGAGGTGGAGGTGGAGAAAAATCCGTTCCGCTATGCGCTGTTTATTTCTTTTTTTCCGCAGCTTGTAGCAGGGCCGATCGAGCGTTCCAAAAACCTGCTTCATCAGTTGAGGGAGGTTCCACTCCAAAAGCTGCTTAATTACAGGCGGATCACAAGCGGACTAATCGTCATGCTTTACGGATATTTTTTAAAGCTTGTGATTGCGGACCGTGCGGCGATCATTGCGGAAGAGGGCTTTCACCACTATTGGATGTACGGCAGCTTTGAGCTGATCCTGGCGGCAGTCTGCTTCTCCATTCAGATTTACTGTGATTTTGCAAGCTATTCGCTGATAGCGATTGGTGCGGCTCAGGTGCTTGGCTTTACGCTGATGGAAAATTTCAACACGCCGTATTTTGCTGTCAGCATCCATGACTTCTGGCGCAGATGGCATATTTCCCTAAGCACATGGTTTCGGGATTATCTCTATATTCCACTTGGGGGCAGCCATAAAGGGAAAATTCGTAAGTGGTGTAATCTGATGCTGACGTTTTTGTGCAGCGGTCTGTGGCACGGCGCTTCGTGGAGCTATGTCGTGTGGGGCGGTCTGCACGGCTTGTATCAGATTGTGGGTGAGCTGCTTTTGCCTGTCAAGAAAAAGCTGGTTTCCCTGATGAAGATAAGAACGGATTGTGAGAGCTATCGGCTGGGACAGATTGCCGTCACATTTATTCTTACGACCTTTGCATGGATTTTCTTCCGTGCGCCGACGCTTGGGGACGCAGTTTCCTATATTCAGAGGATGTGCAGCAGGTGGAATCCGTGGGTACTGTTTGACGGCAGCATGTATGAGCTTGGGGTCAATCGGTTTCAGGCAAATATTTTGCTTGCAGCGCTTATCATCCTGCTACTTGTGGACTTGATCCGCAGCAGAAAGGGACTGCGCATTGACGTTTTTTTGGAAAAGCAGAATCTGTGGTTTCGCTGGCTCGTTTTGCTGGTGCTTCTCGTCATGATCGTGGTCTACGGCGCTTACGGCTATGCGTTTGATGCAAAAGAGTTTATTTACTTTCAATTTTAGGAGATACGAATGAAAAAAGTACTTTCTGTGATGGGAAATACCATAAAAGTACTGGTATTTCTCGGTCTTGCGGCGGCAATTCTCTTGTGGGCGAATTTTGTATTGAAGCTGAAATCGCCCGATGGCAATTATGTGGCGCAGATGTTTGCAAAACAGACTCCGCATACGGTGGATGTTGTGTTTGTGGGCAGCAGTCATATTTATACGGACGTGAATCCTGCGGTGCTCTGGGAGGAGTACGGGATTGCATCCTATGCGCTCGCGGGTTCAAACCAGCCGCTTTGGAATACCTATTATTACATGAAAGAAGCGATTGAGAAGCAGTCGCCCGAGCTTGTGGTAGTTGATTTATACCGGGCGATGGAGACGAGAGACGTGATTGATGACGCGCGTATCGCAATGAATACGCTTGGACTTGCCTACGGGGAGAACCGAACGGAGAATATTCGGGCGAGTATCGCGGAGGGAGCGTCTCTGCTTGATTATGTGCTCGGCTATCCCATTTACCACACGCGCTATGAATTTTTGCAGGAGAGTGATTTTAAACGGTATAACGGCGACCCAAACGGAGAGAATTATAAGGGCTTTAATGAGAATTGCATCAGTGTCACGCCGTTTGAGAGCTTTTCTGATGTGACGGGAATTGAGGATAGGCTTGCGCTGACAAAAAAGAGCGAGGAGTATCTGAGGAAGATCATGGAGCTGGCGAAGGCAACTGAGACAGAATTACTTCTTATTGTCGCCCCGTATCAGGGAATCATGCCTTCCGATAAGATGATTTTCAATGAAGCAGAGGCGCTTGCAAAAGAGTACGGTGTTCCTTATATAGATTTTAATGAGTATTATGCAGAAATCGGCTTAGACCCGATGCGTGACTGTGCAGAGTCGTCCCATTTGAATTACGACGGGAGCGAAAAATTTTCGGAGTATCTCGGCTCTTATTTAAAAACACGCTATTCGCTGCCGGAACGCAGGGGCGAGGACGGATATGAGTCATGGGAGAAAAACGCCGAACATTATGAGCGGATTGCCTATTACTTTAAGCTGCGCAATACGGAGAACCTGGAGAAGTATTTGAAGCTTTTATTTGAGGCTGAGGGGTATACGGCACTGATTTCGCTTGACGGTCAGTACGATTACGGAAAGGTTGGCGTTTTGGATATGTTAGAGGATTATGGTGTCAAGATGAATGACGGCGGTGTTGCCGTGGTGCATGACGGTGAGGTGCTTTTCTGCGGGGATGATACCGCAGCAGAGGATTACCATTACCACATGGACTGGGGAAGCAAAACGATAGTGATAGATGGAAAAATCATACAACAGAGCGATGTTTACACGGGAGAGTGTGTGAGGGTAGTAGAAAAAAGTATGTCATTGGACGGCATCAACGCAGTGGTTGCGCCGCATGGCGTAAATGTGATGATTTATGATGAATATACAAACCGCTATGATTCGGTGGGCTTTGACGCGACGCGGGAATATCAGAGAGCACGCTATTAAAAGCGGGAAGCGGGGAGTGAATGGAGGATGCTATGAAAGAGAAGATGATAAAAATTCAAAACTTTTTTCTAACCTTAGGCAGTCTGCTGCGTCATCCGGTAAAAGTGCCGGAAATGGTAATCTGTTACCGTAACAGTGAGGATCTAAAAAAGGATATTGAGGAGATTAACCGCGAGCGGATCGCGTCTCTATACGAGCCGGCAGATTGCGTGCAGGAGACTGGAATGAGCCTTGCGGAGGAATTAGAGGCAAAAAAAAAAGAATATCGCAGGATCAATGAGTCCTTTGAAAAACGTATGATTTTTCATGTAGGCTTTGGCGGTGGTCTGTATTCCGAGCTAAACAGCATGATGGAGTTTATGCTGTTTTGCTATCAGCACCATATCCGTTTTGAGCTGTATGCAGACGACGCAAACTTCTCAAAGCCGGGTGGAAACGGCTGGGAGGAGCTGTTTGAGCCGTTTTGTCCCATCAGCCATGACCCGTTAAATCAAAAGGCGAATTACCGCCCGACCGATTATCTGAGCCAGATTCGCCCGCATCGCCTGTGGACGAGGGGGCATTATTACCCGCGGAAGCTAAAAAGGAATACGGGAGCGGATTATCTGACGCAGGACATCTGGTGCATGTGTATCAGCGATGCATTCAAAAAGAGTAGGATCAAATGGGAGCTGTTTGGAATGGACGGCGTCTGTGAGACGGAGTTTGCAAAGCTGTCTTCTGTGGCGATCTGTCCGAAGCCGGAGATCCGGCAGAAAATGGATGCGCTGATTGCGGGCTTGCATTTGCCCAAGCATTATATTTCCATGCAGGTGCGCGGAGGCGATAAGTATCTGGAATATGATAAGCTGGTCGAGGCGGATGCCTTTATCGAAAAGGTGGAGACGTTGGGCTTATCGCATATGCCGTTATTTATCTTTACCGATGATTACCGCAATGTGACGTATCTTAGGGAAAAAAGACCGGAATGGAAGCTTATGACACTGACAGGAGAGGATGAAAGAGGCTATTATAACAATGAATTTAACAAGCAGGACTGGGAGTTTCGGAAGGCAAATTTGATCAAGCTTCTGGCGATCATAGAGGTCTGCGTCAAGGCAGACCTCCATATCGGCTCGAATCAATCCTGTGTGGATATGTATCTTCGCTCAAGGAAAGGGGAACAGAATTATATTGTGTTGTAGTCCAGTGTACGGATAACGGCGGCGGGATTGCCGCCGACTACCGTGTAGGGGGGAACGTCCTTTGTGACGACGCTCCCGGCTGCGACAACGGCGCCCTCGCCGATGGTAACGCCCTTTAGGATGGTGACGCCGAAGCCGAGCCACGCCTTATCGCAGATATGAATTGGAGCGCTCTTTACGACGCTCCAATTTTTATTGCAGAGCGGAGAATTTCCGCTTTTGGCGCTCTCCCATTCTAAGGTAACGTCGTCCTTGCGTTCTTCCCAGAGGACCGAATGGGAATTATGGTCATAGATCGTGCAGTTCCATGCAATGATCACATCGTTGCCGATCGTGATGCCGTCACGGGAAATGAGCTGTGTGCCGCCGCCGATATGGACGCGGTTTCCGACGGAAATATGACCGCTCTCTGTCTCAAAGACAAAGGAGGAATCAATCATACTTTTTTCGCCAATGGAAAGATAGGTATGACCGTTTTGCGGCGCGTGAAGCTCCAGATTAAAATTTTCGCCGAGTACAGCGTCCGGGTGAAGGTTGATATAAGCAGCGGCAGCCTTAAGCTGTTTTGCCTTTCGATACTTTTTGTAAATGCTTTTTAAGTTCATAGATTCCTCCGATTATTTTGTTGCTGCGTCTGTATTTGTGGCAGTCAGAAACTGTAACATACCGCCGCAGAGACGTTTCCAAAATCGCTGCGCCGCAGGGGCAAGCGCGTGATACAGCTTCATGCAGAGCCTTGCAATGAGATTGTCAAGGTGGACGAAGGTAAGTTTGCGCAGCTCGTTGCACGCCATGCAGAGAATGACGGTGAGCAGCACATAGCCTGTCACATACAGGATGAGCAGCCGACTGTCGGTATAGCCGCCCAGCGGAAAGAAACGGTCGATGACAAACAGGCGCACAAAGGATTCAAACACATACAGCGGCATGACATTTGCGGCAAGGTGATTGACAAGGCGGCTCCGAAAATGAAATTCGCGAAAGAATAAGAGCAGCATGACTGCCGAAAATAAGATAAACAGTGAATTATCGCGGGCAAACGTGCCCATCTGTACGCCCTTTATCATCGTGAGCACCGTGTTGAAGCCAAAGATCAGGAGTGTCGAGCCGCAGAGCAAAAGCAGCAGACGGCTCCTGGAAAAATGCTCCGTATGATATTTTTTCAGATAAGCGCCCAAAAGATAGGCGATCACCATCTGCACGATGCCCTTGCCGGAATCGGCGATCAGTTCATAGAAAAAGAAGGTCGGAATGAACGAAAAGAGGAAAATGAAAACGAGCAGTATTGCCGCCAGGGTTTCCTTTTTTGTTTTTTCCACCAGTTTATTTAAGAAAACAGACAGAAAGCAGAGAGCAAAATAGCAGGTCAAAAACCAGTAGCGTCCCGATAGGACCGGGATAAAAGACAAAAGCAGTGATTTTGCCGTGAACGCACCGGAGAGCAGCGTGCCAAGAACCGTATAGAAAATAATGACAAGATCCAGACGGATCAGCTTGGCGAGGTCAAAGCGGATGCCAAAATAGCCGGACAGCAGAATGAAACAGGTCACGCCCGTATTAAACAGTGCGTTGAGGAACAGACTGACGCCCTGATTAAAGCCCGTGAGGCTGTCGTTTAGCGGTCCGAAGGTATGCATAAAAATAATTCCCGTGATGCACAGGATACGCAAGAGTTCAAAGCTGGATTCCCGTTCTTTTTGCATGAGTTTTCTATCCTTTTCTGTACAATTATAGATTCTTAGGTTATTATATCAATACAGAAATCATTTGACAAGCAAAGGCTTTGTTACTATGATAACGAATAAGCGATGTTTGGGCAGTGTATGTGCCGGCGGCGTAAAGTGAGAAAGGGTTAGGTTATAGGATGAATAAGATAAAATGTGCATTAGAGGTATTTGACCGGAAGCAGAAGCTGAATCTGGTCTATGTGACGATCATCATTTTTTTACAGTCATTTGCGGAGCTGCTGGGTGTCTCGGTCATTCTGCCGTTTATCAATGCGGTGGTCGCGCCGGAGCTGCTGCTTGAGGAGAAACCAATTCGCTGGGCGTACGATTTTTTCGGGATGGAGTCCACGGGTGAGCTGATCATCTATCTGGCGGTTTTGATCATTATTGTGTATGTCCTAAAGAATCTGTTTTTAATCTACGTCTATGAATTGCAGTATAAATTTGCCTACTACGGCAAGAAGCAGATGCAGAATGAATTAATGCGCTATTATATCGGAAAGGATTATACCTTCTTTTTAAATGTAAACAGCTCTGAATTGATCCGCAATATCAACACCGACCCGGAAATGTTTTACACGGCAGTGCAGAATGCGCTTCAGCTATTGTCCGAGCTTTGCGTCAGTGTGATTATTGTGATTTTCCTGCTGTTTACCGATGTGACGATCACGCTTGGCGTTGCAGTCAGCGTCGGAATTATGTTCCTTTTGATGATCAAGGGACTGCGCCGGGTTCTGGCGCGCTATGGCGACGAGCGACGGGTCTATTCCGCCAATATGTTCAAATGTATGCAGCAGGCATTCGGCGGTATCAAGGAGATTAAGATCGCGAACCGTGAGAGCTATTTCCAGAATGATTTTGAGAAGCAGAATGAGGTTTATACCCATGTCATCAAGCAGAATGCATTTTTAAGCGCGATCCCAAAGCCTGTCATGGAGGCGTTATGCATTGCAGGTCTGATGGCGGTGATCGCCATTCAGGTTGCAAACGGAACAACAGACACGACACAGTTTATCGGTGTGCTCGGTGTGTTTGCCGCTGCGGCATTTAAGCTGCTGCCGTCCGTCAATAAGATTTCCTCGTATTTTGCTGCGATCGTGCACAATGCAGTCGTGATTGAAAAGGTGAGGGACGAGTACCGTGAGATGCATGAGACGAAGCTGTCCGGCGGTCAGAACAAAGAGAGTGCGGCGAAGACCCGTGAAAAGACGATTTCCCTGGAGAGAGAAATCTCGGTGGAACATCTGGAGTTTTCTTATCCGAATACGGAGGAAGCGGTCATTCGGGACGCAAATGTGGTCATCCCAAAGAACTGCTCGGCGGCGTTTATCGGTCCGTCCGGTGCGGGAAAGACGACGTTCGTGGATTTGATCCTCGGCATTTTAACGCCGCAGAAGGGAAGCATCTGTGTGGACGGCACGGACATTCACGAGGCGCTAAGGGGCTGGCATGAAAAGATTGGCTACATTCCGCAGACGATTTACATGCTCGACGATACCATCCGCAATAATATCGCCTTTGGCGATGCGGGAGAGATTGATGATGCGAGAGTGTGGGAGGCGCTGCGTCAGGCACAGCTTGAGGATTTTATCAAGGGACTTGAGGACGGACTTGATACGGTCATCGGCGAGGCGGGCGTGCGTCTCTCCGGCGGACAGCGTCAGCGCATCGGCATTGCGCGTGCGCTCTACCGCAGACCGGAGGTATTAGTGTTAGACGAGGCGACCTCGGCGCTTGATAATGAGACGGAGGCGGCAGTCATGGAGGCGATTGACCGTCTGCAGGGTAAAATGACGATGTTTATCATTGCGCATCGATTGTCGACGATCCAGAATTGTGATATTGTATATAAGGTTGAAAACGGTCAGGTGACTGTGGACAGAAGAAAGGAATAGAGTTTTATGGTGATATTAGAACCGTGCGCGGGGCTTGGAAACCGGCTTCTTGCGATGGCTTCGGCGCATGAGGTGTGTCGGGCGTTAAACCGCAAGCTTGTGATCGTCTGGAAGCGGGAAGCCGGCTGCAATGCAAAAGCCTCGGATTTGTTCACGTTGGAAGGTGTCCGTGTCATTGAAATTAGTGAGAACGGCTACCGCAAGGATTTTTTTGGAACGATAAAGGGAAATATGATCAAGAAAAAATACCGTAACAAGGGGACGGTATTTTTTCCATGTGAAACGATAGATGCGTATAAGCAAAAGGGGCAGTTTGAGGAATTAAAGGAACGGATTGCCGGGGAGCCTGTCTGCTATATCAAGTCGTACACAAATCTGTGTGCGTTGTCAAAGGAGAGCTTTTCGTTTTTAAAGCCTTCCGCCGCGATCGAGCAGAAGGGGCGGGCAGTTTTTGACGCGTTAAATGAAAGCACGATCGGCGTTCATATCCGCCGGACAGATCATGCGGACGCCATTAAGCACAGTCCGCTGGAGCTGTTTTATGAGCGGATGGAGCAGGAGATTGCGGCGCATGACGCGAATTTTTATGTGACGACGGATGATGCAAGGGTGGAGGATGCGCTGCGCGCGAGGTTCGCGCCGCAGCGGCTGGTTTTTTATGAGGGAAAGCTGCTGGACCGCGATTCAAAGGCGGGGATTGAGGATGCGCTCATTGATATGCTGGCGCTCTCACGCTGCAGTAAAATTCTTGGAAGCTATCAGAGTACCTTTAGCCTGATTCCATCGATTATGGGCGGAATCCCGCTTGAGACGATGACGCTTGCCGAATAGGAAGGGCAGGGGAAAAGCAGAGGATGTCAGAGATGAAAACGTGTGAGATTCTTGGAACAAATATTGCGGTCACGACAATGGCAGAGACTGTCGCATTTTTGGAGCGGGAGCTGGAGCGGCTGCGCGGCAGCTATATCTGTGTGTCGAATGTGCATACTACGGTTATGGCATATGAGGATGAAATGTACCGCAGGGTGCAAAATGGGGCGGCGGTGGCGCTGCCGGACGGAAAACCGCTGTCTGTTTACAGCAGAAAGCACGGCTTTCCGGAGGCGGAACGCGTTACAGGTCCCGATCTGATGGGAGAGCTGTTCGCGAGAGACAACGGACTGCGTCATTATTTTTATGGGGGAAGTCCCGAGACGATCGCGGTGCTTGAGACGAAGCTAAAGGAGAAATACCCCAGGCTTCAGATTGCAGGGATGGTATCTCCGCCTTACCGCGCGCTCCAAGCAGAGGAGGATGAGGCTGCGGTTCGCGCGATCAATGAGGCGAAGCCTGACATTGTCTGGGTCGGACTTGGCGCACCCAAGCAGGAAAACTGGATGTATGCGCATCAGGGAAGGGTAAACGGCGTGATGATCGGTGTCGGCGCAGGATTTGACTACCATGCCGGAACGATCCGGCGCGCGCCGCTTTGGATGCAGAAGGCGAGCCTTGAGTGGCTTTATCGTCTGCTTCAGGATCCCAAGCGTCTGTTCGGACGTTATCTGAAAACAAACTTTAAGTATTTGTGGCTGACGAGAGGAAAGTAGAAAAAGGAGATTTTGTATGTGTGGAATCTATGGAGTGATAAATCGAAAAGTAGACCGTGACCTTGCCATCGACTGTATCAATACCATGATGCACCGCGGGCCGGACGGTTATGGCATCTGGCAGGAGGAGGGAACAACGCTCGGTCACCGCAGACTGTCGATTTTAGACCTCTCAAATAACGGAAGTCAGCCAATGTCTTATGCGAACGAGCGCTACTGGCTGACCTTCAACGGTGAGATTTACAATTTTATTGAGATCCGAAAGGAGCTGATCGAAAAGGGCTACACGTTCCGCGGAGAGAGTGACTCGGAGGTCATTCTCGCAGCCTTTGTCGAGTGGAGGGAAAAATGCCTTGACCGTTTCAACGGAATGTGGACGTTTGCTATTTGGGACAGAGAAGAACAGCGCCTGTTCCTAAGCAGAGACCGCTTTGGCGTAAAGCCGCTGTTTTATGCGAGACTTGCGGGCGGCGGTATCGCCTTTGCATCGGAGATGAAGGCGATTACGCCGTTAATGGATGAGGTCAGACCAAATCGTGCGCTCTTTGATTTCTATAAGACGAGCCGTCACTATGAGATGCGAAAGGACTGCCTGATCGAGGGGATTTACCGTTTTCCTGCGGGAAGCTATGCGTGGATTGCCGGAGATGAGATGCAGATCACAAGGTGGTGGAATACGTTAGACCACCTCATAACTGTACCGGATTCCTACGAGGAGCAGGTGGAGATGTTCCGGGAGCTGTTTCTTGATTCCTGCAAGCTTCGTATGCGCAGCGACGTGACGATCGGCACAGCGTTAAGCGGAGGGCTTGATTCGTCGGCAACGATCTGTGCGATGGCGCATCTTTCAAAAAACAGTGACGATGCACGGATGAACAACGACTGGCAGCATGCCTATGTTGCATGCTTTCCGGGCACACCGCTCGACGAGACAAAATATGCGAAGATGGTGACGGATTATCTTGGCATCAACCATACATTTTTGGATATTAACATGCGCATCAGCGACAGTCGCTTTTTCGAGCAGCTTTATCTCTTTGAGGAGCTGTGGGAAAATCCGCAGATTCCAATGATGGAAATTTACCGCAAGGAGCGGGAGGACGGTACGCGCGTCTCGGTGGACGGACATGCGGCGGACGAGCTGTTTGCGGGCTATGGGTTTGACGTGTTAAAGGCTTATCCTGACGCCGGTTTTGACAAGACGGCGATTGATGAGATCACGCGTGCCTACTTGAATCAGGCGGAAAACAGTGACGTGGTGACGGGAAAGGCATATGAGAAGAAAAGGAACGAGCTTCATCGTGACGTGATGTTCCGCTATTATGCGAAAAAGGCGCTCGGCAGGGAGACGGTACAGAGCGCTTATTCCTCTCATGAGAACTGGAAGAAGCTTGATAATTTAAACAAGACTCTGTTTGTATCGACACATGAGACGATCCTGCCGACGATGCTGCGCAATTACGACAGAGACAGTATGGCAAACGGTGTAGAGATCCGCATGCCGTTTCTCGACTACCGGATCGTGCAGTTTGCGTTTTCGATCGGATGGCGCTCGAAGCTTCACAACGCTTATCCAAAGTCGATCATCCGCGATGCGATCGCGCCGTTTGCGCCGAAGGAGATTGCGTACCGCCGTACCAAGATCGGCTTTAACGCACCGGCAGTTGACTGGATGCGGGGCATCTACAAGGAGTTCTATTTAGACACCGTAAATTCGGCGGGCTTTGCAAATTGTGAGCTGATTGAAAATCCGGCGGCGACAAAGGCGGCGCTTGAGGCGGTGATCCGCGGAGAAAAGAGTCAGTTTTCCGATGCGACAGACGTCTGGAATCAGATACAGCCGTATCTGTGGGAGCAGGCGTTTGTGAAGCAGAACTGGAAATAAGAAATGGCGGGCAAGGAGATACGCATGGAGAAGATTCAGCAGACGGGAGTGGGGATGGAGCAGACAAGATACCGGTATCTTGATATTGCAAGAGGAATCGGGATCCTTCTTGTCATCATATCCCACGCCCACGGATTAAGCAGCTATTTGATCAATTATTATATTCCGATATTTTTCGTGATTTCGGGCTTTACCTATCACAGTGGGAGAAGCTACCTCGAAAATATCGTCAAAAAGGCAAAGCGGCTCCTGATACCGTATTTTGTGTACAGCTTTGTGCTGCTCGGCGTTTATATGCTGCTTGGGCGGAGCATGGAGGAGACGAGGTTTTCGCTGTTTGGCATTTTCTATTCCAGATTTTGTCTCTATGATATGAGCACACACACCGATAATGTGTTTTTGTTTACGATCGCAAACGGGGCGATGTGGTATCTGACGGCATTTTTTGTGACAAGTCTGGTCTTTCATCTTGTTGCGGACTTTGCGCTCAAAAGCAAAAAAAATCTGATTCTCGTGCTGGCGGCGCTTTTGGCAGTGACGATGGCTCTGGCAGAGCTTCCGGTGCTGCTGCCGTGGAGCCTTGACATTGCCTGTGTGGGAACGATTTTTATGCTTGTCGGAAAGCTTCTGGCACAGAGCGGTTTTTATGAGGGAACGCCCAAAATATGGCGGGTGACCTGCGTCTTTGCCGCTTATATGCTGATGTCCTATGCAAATCCGGGCATCAATATGTCAGTGCGCGAGTATGGCGTCTATGAACGCTGGAGTGTTCCTGCGTTTATCCTGATCGGAATTTCCGGCTCGATGCTCTGCATCTGGGCGGCGCAGCTTCTTGCGCGCACGCATTTGGGCAGGGCGGTGGAATACATCGGAAAGAATACGATCATTCTGATGGCATTCCATATTCTTGGACTGGAGATTTTTGAGATGCTTGCCGCAAAGGTGATCGATGTGGCGGCGCTTGGTGGAGCCACAAAGGCGCTCTATGTTATTGTGCGTGTGAGCGTGTCGGTATGCGGCTGTCTAGTCTTTGCCAAAGGCTTGGATTGGATAAAGGGAGCTTTGGCAGGAATGAAAAAGGGGAGGACGCCAAGTGAAGGAAATTAAGATCAAAACACTGACACAGATGCTCACAGAAGCGCCGATGAAGCTGACAAAGCCGGAGCGGTATACGCTGCTTGCAGCCCTGATTTCGGGGCTGGCGGCGCATCTGTATCAATATACCAATAAGCTGTATAACTACGATGATCTGTTTACGAATCCGGGAGGCTTCGGGACAGGGGTGGAGTACGGCAGGTGGTTTTTGCAGCTAATGGGCGAGTGGATGAATGAATTTCTCGGAAATTATTCCATACCGCTTTTTAACGGATTGTTCGGGCTCGTTTTGCTGACAGTATGCGCTGTTATGATGACGCGCCTGTTTGACGTGAAGGATTTGGCGCTTGCAGCGTTTATCGGCATTTTGTTTGTCACGATTCCGTCTGTGGTCTGCATGAACTTTTTTATGTTTACGCTCGTTTATTATGCGATCGGTATCTTTTTTAGCTTTCTTGCGGGTTATCTGATCGTGCGTTACGGTAAAAATATCCCGCTGCAGATTCTGGCGGTGCTCCTGCTTGGATGTGCCGTTGGAACGTATCAGGCATATTTCGTCAACACGCTGTGCATTCTGGTGTTAAGCGTTGTGATGCTGGCGGCATTTTCCGGAACAGAGGTCACGGCGAAGCATATTTTCCTGACCTCGGTCCGCTATGTCGTATCCTTGATTTCCGGTATGGCGTGCTATTTT
Organism: Roseburia sp.; assembly: GCA_019421345.1. GTDB lineage: Bacteria > Bacillota > Clostridia > Lachnospirales > Lachnospiraceae > Roseburia. The sequence continues at coordinate 30,781 of JAHZFL010000005.1, forward strand.
ATCTGCATGAAGCTTTCACTCCTGCATTGGGACGTGGCGCTGGGCGGGTATCAGGGGATTGAGAACATGGGAAAGCTGAACCCGGAGGCGATCCCGCAGATGCTTTATGATTGCTATCACAGCTTTTTTTGGTTTCCGAGAACCGATATTTTCTATGAGAATCCGACCGTGCTCGTGAAGGGTGCAATACTTTTGATGTATCTGGTGGCTGCCGTACTCAGTGTCTATGCGCTCATCCGCCTGCGCAGACAGATCGGCAAGCTGGCGCTGCTGCTGTTGTCAATGGCGGCATTTCCGGTGGCAGTCTTTTTCATTTATGTGATGGTGCCGGACGGCTATATTTATCCGCTGATGACGTATTCGGTTGTGTTTATCTATCTGTTTATTCTGGTGCTTTTAGACAAAAGTATGCAGACAGAGGCGTCGGGACTGTGGTATCAAAGGCTCACGGGTCAGGTGATGCATTGGGTGGTATCGTTGTCCGCGATTTTGATCGCAGTCATCTATATTTGGAATGCAAACGGAAATTATCTTTCCTTGTGGTATACGCAGCAGCATGACATTGCTTATTTTCAGACGATGCTGACGCAGATACGGAGCGCGGAAGGGTATCGGGACGGACTGCCGTTTGCCATTATCGGGAGAAACGCAGAGATCAAGGACAGTGCGCACACGACGGGCAGTCTGATTGGGGCAGAGTTTAACCTGCCGGGAAAATTAGAGTCAAATATCAACGGATATTCCAGATGGCATATCCTGATCCAGTATTTGGGATATAATCCAACCTTTTTGTTTGATGATAAAACAAGTGAGATCGCGAAGTGGGAGGAGGTGCAGGCGATGCCCTGCTACCCCGCAGACGGTTCGATACAGATTATCAATGATGTTGTGGTGTTAAAGCTTTCGGATGAGATACAGTAGAGGATGACCTCTACTGTATTTTTGTTTGATAGGAAACTTCGCCCCTTATCAAGCAAAACTTCTTCGGGGGATCGTGCTGTGGCGGAATGGAACTGGGGCGCTGATGCGACCTGCCGCGGGCAGAGAATCTCGCAAGCGGGATTCTTTGATCTAACGTAGGAAATTGCTTCGCAATCCTATGTCAGAAAAACACGCTTTTGTTATTAAGGGAAAGAAATTTTTATGCCTTAAAAAGCGTTTCGTGCGATGCTATTTTTGGTCCAATGCCGACAGCTTTTCGGAGAAATGATGAAACAGCGGACGTTCCAACAGCACAATGCGCAGTTTATCAAGCAGGAGGCAGACAACAAACACACCCACGGTGCACGCAAATGCGTGCACGATAAGAAGCGCGGAATGCTGATAGCTTTGGCAGTCTAAGAGGTTTTTCCACAAAAAAGTGCGCACTGCCGGATTGTCATGCAGCAGATAGACGCCGAGCGCTGAGCCTGCCGCCCAGTTGATTGCCGGATGATAAGAAATTTTTAAGTTCTTAAAGCCTAAAAACAGACCGAGCGCGCAGAGTACGATCGGGAGTGAGTAGGCGCTTGTAAAATAGCTGGCGTCGTAGCGCGTAATGCCAAAGCGGCTGCCAAGCAGATCGAAAAATACCGTGGAGGCTGCGATGACAAGGAAGCTAAAGAGCGCCATGAGAAAATTCGCAGCAGTTTTTTGTCCCAGCGGTCCGTCGTACAGGCGGTAGTAAGCCGCTGTCAGATAAAGCAGGATAAAGAGCATAATGTTGCTCGTTCCGGCAAGTGTGAGATTCGTCACAGTCGGGATCAATACATACACGGCATATAAAATAACAAGGAGTCTTGCGTGCCCTTTCTGCCCGATTGCATGGATCATCTTGTTGATAAACGGTGACAGCAGATACAGCAACAAATAGGTAGAAATAAACCAATAGGAATTGGATAAGGACGGAAGGAAGGAAAAGACAAGCTCCTTCATGCCGATAAGGTCTGTCGTAAAGAAAAAGATGACGCCAAGTAAAACGGAGTAGAAAAGTACCTCGCACTCCAGCTTGATCAGCTTGGAAAACTTAAATTCAGCAGTCACAAGAAAATAGCCGCTGATCAAAACAAAAATATCTACGCCGACTGCGCCAAGCCGGAAGCCTTCGACAAACAGACGATTGAAGGAAAAGCCTTCTCCCGCAAAGTCAAAGCCGCTATGACCAACATAGTGGGATAAAATAATGATAAGCACGCTTACGATCCGAAGCAATTCTAAATTCGATTTCCGCACGATAAAATTCTCCTTTGCACTGCGATAAATTGTTGAATGATTTTATTATAATGGATTCGGGAAACTTGTCAATCAAAGAAGCGGTACTTGCTGTGGTATTTGCGATGTGATAAAATGCAAAATGTAAAATTAAGAAAAGCTGTTTTTTTAGTATATCATTCGTGCAGGAGGATGAAATGGAAAAAAAAGAACGTGATTCGGGTTTAGAACTGCTGCGTATTTTAGCAATTGTGTTGATTTTCTGGATGCATGGAGCAAGCAGCTACAGCAATAACAATTTGAGCGCATGGCTGTGCATTGTCATTGAATCGGTGGGAAACATCGGCGTCGCCTTATTTATTTTAATAACGGGATATTTTGGGATTCGTCTGAAGCCAAGGAAGCTTGTGCAGATGGAGTTTATGATCCTGTTCTACTGTTGGCTCGGACTTGCGCTGCGCTTTGTTTGGGGAGAAGCGCAGCTTTACGGCGGCTCGCAGCTTCTTTCCTATCTGTTTCCGATCATCGGGCGCTTTTCATGGTATTTTACCTGTTATTTTGCGCTGGCGCTGCTTAGTCCGTTTATCAATGAATATGTGGAGAAAACAGACAAAAAGACATTTCAGCGGCTGCTGCTTACGATGCTTGTTGTATTTTCGGGAGTGACGACGTTTTTCTTTTTTGATATTACGCAGGACGGCGGCAAGGGCATTGTCAACATGACGCTTCTTTATCTGATCGGAAGATATATACGCATGTATCAGGATAAAACTGCCTATAGTCGCAAGAAGCTGCTTGGGATCTATACGGCTGTTACGGCTGTCTGCATTGCGCTAAACGGTGCGCTCTATGTGGTGACGGGAACGGTGCAGAACCGCTTTGCCCGTGACAATACGCTTTTTACGATTGCGGAAGCCGTGTGCATCTTCCTGATTTTTAAAGATATTCACTTTTACAGTCCGTTTGTCAACCGTATCGCATCCCATGTGCCGGCGGTGTTTATCATGGAGTGGACGCTGCGTGGAATCATCACCAACTATATGTTTGATTATCTTGCATGGAGGGAGAGTAGCTGGCATGAACTGATTTTGCTTGGAACAGCGGTACTGCTTGTGGTGCTTGGAACGCTGATAGACGAGGTGCGCGTGCTGCTGCTTGGCCGGCTGGAGGAGTGGGCGGCGCAGGGGCTTTGCGGCGTGGGAACGCGGGTTATGCAGATAAGGAAAAACAAGATCAATAAGGTTTGATGCAGAGGGGAATACAAGGTGAATACGAAAAAACGCTGGATCATAGTCATTGGAGTACAGATGATTTTGCTTGCGCTTGGGATCATGCAGGCGGTATATGCACAGAACCATTTAACGGAGGAAGTTTTTACGGGGGCGGCAGTGCCGGTGTATGCGCAAAAGCAGCAGGGCCCGGGCGAAACGACGCTGGAATTAAAGCGTGGATCTTATGAGGTGGAGCTTACATATAAGGCACAGAATGAGACGATGTGTCAGCCGCTTATGCGGACGGCATACGGAGAGGATTATGCGGATCAGGTGCTTCTCTTAAAGGAAGCGGAGCAAAAGACGTTTGAGCTGATGCTGTATCGGGATGTGACAGATTTTTATCTGCTGTCGGGAGACGGGACTTTGCAGGTAGAGCAGCTTACGATCCGCCGAACGGCACGGTGGAACCGGATGCTATGTACAATGCTTGTGATCGGTATGCTGCTGGCAGATGCGTATTTTTGGCAGAAAAAGATGCGATTCTGGGAGAAGCTGTCGCCGGAAAAGAGAAGTGCTGCGGCAGCAGTCGCAGTCATCGGTGTTCTTGCCTCCTTGCCTTTATTTACAAACTATCTTTTAAACGGTGCGGACCTAAGCTTTCATCTGATGCGGATTGAGGGGATTGCGGAGGGGCTGCGGCAGGGAAGCTTTCCCGTAAAGATGCAGCCGCTGTGGGTCAATGATTACGGCTATCCCGTCTCTGTCATGTATGGGGATACGCTGCTGTATATACCGGCGATACTGACACTGTGCGGATTTACGGTGCAGACAGCATATAAGCTGTATCTGTTTGGTATCAATCTTTTGACGGCTGCCGTGTCCTATCAATGTGCAAAAACGATCAGCAAAAGTACGAAGATCGGGATGATCGTCAGTTTGGTCTATACCCTCTCCGGCTACCGATTGACCAATGCGATCTACCGGGCGGCAATCGGGGAGATTACGGCAATGGCATTTCTGCCGCTCGTATTTTTGGGGCTATGGCAGATTTTCAGCCAAGAGGACGAGCGGGATGACAGGAAGCAAAGGCGCGGCGCGGGGCTTTTGATCATTGGATATACAGGAATTTTGCAGTCCCATCTGTTAAGCTTTGAGATGGCGATTTTATGCTCGGTTCTCTATTGTCTCCTGCAGGGGAGACGGCTGCTGAAAAGCTTTCTGTTTTTGACAAAGACGGCGCTTTTGACAATCGGCGTGAATTTATTTTATCTTGTGCCGTTTCTTGATTATATGATGACACAGGATATGCATGTATTTTACGCCAAGAATGTGCATATGCAGGATACGGGACTGTTTCTGCCGCAGTTGATACAGATGTTTACCTACGGAGTGAGGGGAAGCAATAGCGGAATCATGGCGCCTGTTTCGTACGGGATCAGCGATGAGCTTGTCATTGGAATCGGTTTTCCCGCTGCGGTATTTATCCTACTGTATATGTGGGAGATTGTCGTTTATAAAAGAAAGCTGCTTGATGCATATGGTGTGGGCGAGGCTTTGCGGACAAAACAATTTTTCTGGATGGCGTTGGTTAGTCTTTGGATGAGCACCTACCTGTTTCCGTGGAGTATACCCGAGCATTTTCCGAAGCTTTCTACCATACTTGCGCCGTATCAGTTTCCGATGCGGTTTACGACGATGGCGCTGACGTTTGTCATTTTCCTTGGTGCATATGTCATGAAGAATTTGAGGATTCTGGTCGATGGAACGACAGCAAAAATTATGGTTGCCTGTTTGTGTCTGCTGGCAGTCTGTCATTTTCTTTTTTACAGCGGAATGCTGTTTGCGGTTCAGCAGCCGATCAAGGTTACCGGTGCGGGCGGACTGGATACGAGGAATGCGGTGATCACCGGAGAATATCTGCTGGAAAATACCTATGCGGGCGCTGTCAATGACATGCGGCCGAAGGCAGACGAGGGAATCGTGCTTCATGAGTATGAGAAGGAAAAGGGCGTTATCACACTTTCGGTGGAAAATACCGGCGGAAAGGACGGGTATGTCACTGTGCCGTTTTTTGCCTATAAGGGCTATCAGGCGAGGGATCATGCAAGCGGCGCGCAGATTCCGATTGACCATGATGGTCAGAATATCATGATGTTAAGGATTCCCGCAGATTACAGCGGAGAGATTACCGTATTTTTTCAAGAGCCGGTCTATTGGCGCATGGCGGAGGCTGTTTCACTGATTGTTTTTGGTGGAATCTTATTTTTTCAATATGCTCAAAAGAAAAATATAAGGATGAAAAAACGATGATAAAAATAAAGAAAAAAACGATGATGCTTGCGGCGGCAAATGCAATCTTTTTTCTGCTGATCGGTCTTTTGTGGTATTCGAGCGGTCAGATAAAGACAGAGCAACTGGAGTTTTGCGTAAATTACGGAGAGGATCATGCGAATGCAGAGGGAGGCACCTCCCAGCTATTTTATGCACAGAGCCAAGAACCGTTTTCAGAGGAGCGATCGGTATTATGTAATATCAACGAGGGCGGCATGTATGTGCGGTTTGCGCTTCCAAGGCTTGATTTAGAGCATACGGATTTTCGCTTAGACCCATTTATGAACGAGGATGATTTTTCGATTCGTTCGCTGGATGTATTCTATAAAAAGAAGCTGCTTTTCACTCTGCCGGAGGGGGAGTTTGTCAAATATGTAAAAGGAGTGGAAAATTGTGCGTTTTCCGCAACGGAGGACGGAGGCTTTTTTGAGGCAGACAATGAGGATGCACGCTTATATCTGGATGCGGAATTGAATCACAGGATTGTGCAGGAATACAAAGAGGGCATTGCGCCGAAAAAACAGAAGCTGCTGTTGTGGGCTGTCATCTTATTTTTATGGCTGGAGGCAGGAATGCTTCTCCTTCTAAGACACAGGGAGCGCGAGCCTGTCGCAATGACGAAAAGACATTTGCTTGCGGTTGTCATTGCAGATATTCTTCTGATTTTAGGAGCGGGGATCATTTATGGCGCGGAATATCTGATGAGCCATTTTGGAAATGTCAGTATCGAGCAGCTTTTGTTTCAGATCCGAATGCCCTTAGAGGGAGCGAATGTATCGTCATTTCAGGAATTATTTTATGAACTGGGAGCGCTGGCATTTATCATTACATGCGCAGTGGTCGGAATAGATGTGTTGGTACGCCGTATGGGACAGAAAAGATGGTGTGCGCAGTGGATGTCGTCTCTGGGACTTGTGGCAGGAATCTATGGGATCGTCATTGCCGCAGAGCATTTTGATTTTGTTTCCTATTGGAAGTATGTGCATGAGAAAACGACCTTTTATGAAGAAAATTATGTGGACGCCAAGGATGTGGCAATCAAATTTCCGGAGAAAAAGCGAAATTTGATCTATATTTATCTGGAATCCATGGAAATGACTTATGCGTCCGCAGACGTCGGCGGAGCGATGGATGAGAATTACATACCGGAGCTGACCGATCTGGCAATGGAGAATATTGATTTTTCCGCAGAGGGCTGTTTAAACGGAGCATATTCCTTAAGCGGAACGACTTTTACAACGGCGGCGATTGTGGCAGATACATCAGGAACGCCGATCAATACCTCCTTAATGTCGAATGAAGCCGTGAATGCCTGGAACTACGGAGAAAAAAGTATTTTGCCGGGCGTGTGGACGTTGGGAGATGTTTTGCAGGAAGAAGGCTACCGCCAAATGTTTTTGATCGGCTCCAACGGAGCATTCGGCGGGAGGGGCTCTTATATGAAGGCGCATGGAGGCTATGAGGTTAAGGATTATAATTCCGCTCTTGCAGAGGGAAGAATTCCCGAAGGCTATTATGTATGGTGGGGCTATGAGGATGAAAAATTGATCGCCTATGCGAAAGAAGAATTGCAAATGCTTGCAGAGGGAAACGAGCCGTTTAATTTTACAATGCTGACAGCAGACACACATTTTACTGACGGCTATTTGTGTCCGAGATGTGAGCAGCGCTATGAGGAACAGTACAGCAATGTCATTGCTTGTTCGAGCAGGATGATTGCAGAGTTTGTTTCGTGGATTTTACAACAGGATTTTTATGAGAACACGACGATTATAATAGCCGGAGACCATCCGACGATGGATTCGGGGTATATAGAACGCCGCAACGCACAAAATTTTGACAGGAGAGTTTATGTCACAATTATCCACCCGGCAGATGGGTGTAAAGAAAAGGAGCGGGAAAGAGACTATTCCACCTTTGACCTTTATCCGACGACGCTAGCGGCGCTTGGTGCGGAAATAGAAGGAGACCAATTAGGACTTGGCGTAAATTTGTTTTCCGGGAAAGAAACGTTATATGAGAAATACGGAAAAGATTATTTGGACGCTGAGCTGTTGAAATCGTCCAAATATTACGAGAAGCATTTCATGAGAGAGTGAGCGGTTTACCACCGCTTCCGGTATTCGGAAGCGGTGCAGCCCTCCATTTTTTTGAAAACCTTATTAAAATAGCTGGCGTCATCAATGCCGCAGAGCCTTGCGATTTCCTCAATGGAGGAATTACTGTAGCGTAAAAGCTCTTTGGCGTTGGTGATTTTTTTTGTCAGAAGATACTGTATGATCGTTGTGCCGTATTCCCTTTTAAATTCGCGGGAAAGATAATATTTACTGATGAAAAACTGCTCTGCAAGCAGGTCGAGCGAGATGCTTTCCGTATAATGCTCATCCAGATAGTGCAGAATATTTTCAAGCTTGCCGCTTAGCGCAGAGTCCGCCGCACTGTTCTCGTCCCCCTCGGTACAGATGATCGTCAGGATATTGACGATCTGCTGCGCGGTCCGCAGGTCGGTATCGTCCGCAGGCGTTTCATGAAAATGGATAATTGACTGGATAGCGGCAGTCAGCTCCGCAAAATGTCCCGTGTGAAAATGCCATGTCTTCTGCTCCCGAAAGCAGGTATAGTAGGCGTCTGCCTGCGGACCGTAGAAATGAAGCCACATCAGCTCCCACGGATCGTTTTCACTGCTGATATGCGTGTATTCCTCCTTGCAGTCGAGGAAAAAGCAGTCCCCCGGATACGCGGGCACAGTCAACAGCGTTTCTGCTTTGTCACGGTAGGAAACCTTACCGCTTCCCGACAGGACAATCAGGAACAGATAGGATTTTAAGCCGCTTCTGCGGCTTAAATGGGGCTTTAAGCTTTTGAGGTATCCTGCCTCCTGAATATAGAAGAAGTTGGTTCTTGTAAAAGGGGCGGGCGTATTGATAACGCGGCGGGTGTTGGTAACTTCTGAGGTCTTATATTTCTCAAAAAACGAATCACGCATAGCGGGCACTCCTTTGCAAAAAGAAAATGAAAAACCGGCTTGATGTGCCGGAAGTCGTTATAATCATAATAGCAATATAATACTATTTTTGGGCAATATAATCAATTACCAAATCACAAAATTTAGACTATACTAGACAGCGGCTTGAGAAAAAGAGATTGGCAAAATAATTATAGAAATAAAAGGAGAATCAAGATGAGTAAAGCAGCATTGATTACAGGCGTAACCGGACAGGACGGAAGCTATCTGGCAGAGTTATTGTTGGAGAAAGGATATGAGGTACATGGAATGGTACGCCGTTCCTCGACCGAGAAAAGAGAGCGTATTGATCACTTGAATGATAATCCGCATTTTCATATTCATTACGGAGATCTGGCAGATTCCTTAAGTCTTGTAAAGATCATCGGCTCCGTAAAACCGGATGAGATTTACAATCTTGCGGCGCAGTCCCATGTAGGCGTAAGCTTTGATGTGCCGGAGTATACGGCTGACGTGGTGGCGACCGGTGTGCTCCGCGTGCTTGAGGCAGTGCGTGTATGCGGCTTGGAGGCGACCTGCCGCATCTATCAGGCGTCTACCTCCGAGTTATACGGCAAGGTAGAAGAAGTTCCGCAGCGTGAGACAACCCCGTTTCACCCATACAGTCCGTACGCAGTGGCAAAGCAGTACGGTTTTTGGATCGTGAAGGAGTACCGCGAGGCTTACAACATGTTCTGCTGCTCCGGTATCTTATTTAACCATGAGTCCGAGCGCCGCGGAGAGACGTTTGTGACGCGTAAGATTTCCCTTGCGGCTGCGAGGATTGCACAGGGCAAGCAGGACACGCTGTATCTTGGAAACTTATCGTCCCTGCGTGACTGGGGGTATGCGAAGGATTATGTCGAGTGTATGTGGCTGATCTTACAGAACGATAAGCCGGAGGACTTTGTGATCGCGACCGGAGAGCAGCATTCGGTGCGTGAGTTCTGCGAATATGCCTTCCGTGAGGCAGGCATTGAGCTGGAATTTCAGGGGGAAGGCATGGATGAGGTCGGCATCGACAAGGCAACAGGCAAGGTTGTGATCCGAGTGGCGGAGGAGTTTTATCGTCCGACCGATGTGGTGAATCTCTGGGGAGACCCGACGAAGGCAAAAACGGAGCTTGGCTGGAATCCGACAAAGACAACATTTGAGGAATTAGTAAAAATCATGGTAAGACATGATATGGAACTGGTTGCAAAGGAAGGGTAAAGAGCAGACAAGACAGAAGGAGCGATAACATGGAAAAGGACGCAAAGATTTATGTGGCGGGACATCGGGGCATGGTTGGTTCCGCGATCATCCGCCGGTTGGAAAAAGAGGGCTGCCGCAATATTCTCACAAGAACGCATAAGGAGTTAAACCTCTGCCGCCAGAATGAGGTCGAGGAATTTTTTGCAAAGGAAAAGCCGGAGTATGTATTTCTGGCGGCGGCGAAGGTCGGCGGGATCATGGCAAACAGCGAAGCTTTGGCAGATTTTATGTATGAAAATATGATGCTGGAGATGAACGTCATTCATGAGGCATGGAAGAATGGCTGTAAGAAGCTGCTGTTTCTCGGATCATCCTGCATCTACCCGCGCATGGCGCCGCAGCCGATGCCGGAGAGCTGTCTTTTGACGAGTGAGCTGGAAAAGACAAACGAGGCATATGCATTGGCAAAGATCAGCGGCTTAAAATACTGTGAGTATTTAAATAAGCAGTACGGAACAGATTACATTTCCGTGATGCCGACAAATCTTTATGGGCCAAACGACAATTATCACCCGGAACACAGTCATGTGCTTCCCGCGCTTATCCGCCGTTTTCATGAGGCGAAGGAGGCGGGACTTAAGGAAGTGACCTGCTGGGGAACGGGTACGCCGCTGCGGGAATTTTTGTATGTGGATGACCTTGCGGACGCCTGCGTGTATCTGATGGATCATTACAGCGGAGACGAGACGGTCAACCTCGGTACAGGCAAGGAATTAACGATCAAAGAGCTGACTGAGATCGTGGCAAGGGTGATCGGCTATGAGGGAGAGATTCACTGGGATCCGAGCAAGCCGGACGGCACGCCAAGAAAGCTTTTGGATGTGAGCAAGCTTGAGAGACTCGGCTGGAGATATACGACAGAGCTGGAGGAGGGAATCCGACTTGCCTATGAGGACTTTTTAAATAACCCGATGCGTGCGGAGCGCTAAAGATAAGGAGGAAAGCGATGTATATTGTGTTACTGTCGGGAGGTTCTGGAAAACGCCTGTGGCCGCTTTCCAACGACCTTTGTTCCAAGCAGTATATCAAATTGATGAATCACGATACCTCACAGGAGACGGCGCAGGAGGGGAATGCAAAGTGCTCTATGCTGCAAAGGGTGTTCGGGCAGCTAAAAAATGCCGGGCTTGCGGAAAATACGATCGTCTGTGCCAGCGATGCGCAGGTCGAGATCATTGAGAGCCAGCTTGAGAGCGCTGTGGAGGTCGCCGTAGAGCCGATGCGACGCGATACGTTTCCGGCGGTCATGCTTTCCTGTGCTTACCTGCTGTCTAAAAAAGGTGCAAAACCGGACGATGTGGTGGCATTTCTTCCGGTAGACCCGTACACGACGGGAACGTTTTTCTCCTGTATCAAGCAACTGGGAGAGCAGATCGCAAAGACAGAGCAGACGATCGGGCTGCTCGGCGGCGTGCCGACCTATCCGTCCACGAAATACGGCTATATCGTGCCAAAGAAGGGCGAGGGAACATTTTTAGAGGTAGAAGGATTCCGTGAGAAACCGGATGAGGAGACGGCAGCGGAGCTTGTAAAGAGCGGCGCGCTCTGGAACTGCGGCGTGTTTTGCTTTACACTCTCGATGGCGCAGCAGTGGGTGGAGAAATACGGCGTCTGCATGGATTATGACAGTCTGGCGGCAGATTACGAGAAGCTTCCGAAGAAAAGCTTTGACTATGAGGTGTTAGAACATTGGGAGCGTATCGGGGCGATGAAGTACAGCGACATGTGGAAGGACCTTGGCACATGGAACACGCTCACTGAGGAGATGAAGGAAAACAGCATCGGGGATGTGACATGGGATGATACCTGTGAAAACAGCCACGCGATCAATGTGCTTGGCATTCCGCTTGTCGTGATGGGAGCAAAGAACATGGTCATTGCAGCGTCGCATGACGGAATCCTTGTGGCGGATAAGCATCAGAGCTCCTATATTAAGGATTGTCTGACACAGATTGAGGATACTTCCAAATATGAGGAGCGCCGCTGGGGTACGGTAAAAACGATCGACCGTGAGGAGGATGACGGCAGCAGGAGCGTGACTAAGCGCATCAAGGTGCTTGCCGGAAAGACGATGCCAAGACACAAGCATTGTAGGCATACGGAGACGCTCACCGTACTTTCCGGTATGGGAAAGCTGCTGCTTGAAAATGCTAAGATTGACCTGATGGCAGGTGTGACCGTCAGCATTGCGGCGGGAAAGGAGCACAGCATCTGCGCAGTCGGCTCGGATCTAAAATGTATCGAGGTCAGTCTTGGAGATACGATCAATGATGAAATTGTGGTTGAGGAAAGAACTGTAGAGTGAAACAATCACCTACGGACAGAAAATCGCAGAAGAAATACAAAAGAGAAAAGAAAAATCACAGAAAAGATAGCTTTCTGAAAAAAAATAGGTTATAATGGTTCGTGATTTTTTGTTGCCAAAACAAATAAGAAGTGATATACTAATACGGACGTAGTTGCACTGCGTGCGTAGGAAGGAGAATGATTTATGGATATCAATGATATTTCTACATGCGAGAAATTTGTCATGAAAGTCATCTGGGATTCTACGGAGGATTTAGCGTTACAGGATATTATGGGAAAGGTCAATGAGGAGAATGAGAAATCATGGAAGCCTCAGACTGTTTCTACGTTTCTTTCCCGATTGGTGAAAAAAGGCTTTTTAAGTATGTACCGTAAGGGCAGATATTGCTACTATAAGCCGCTTGTCAGCAAGAGAGAGTTTTGGAAGGCAACTGTCAACGAGGATGTGCGTATGTTCAGCAACGGAGACGCGGAGGATTTTGTATGCTGCCTCTGCGATGAGATGCTCTCAAAGGAGGACATCACAAAGCTGAAGATGAGGCTTGATGAACTTAGTTAGTCAGGTTGCCTATGCCATCCTTGCAATGGTGGCAGCGGGGAGTCTTGCATTTGCTGTATGGCAGCGTAGCTGCTGTTTTTCCATAAGAAGTCATCCGAGGCTGCCATATCTGCTGCTTCGCATTGTTTGTTTGCTGTATCTGCTCCCGATCGCATATATTTGTATGCAGATTGGGCTGCGTGGCGGATATGTGCGAATTGCGGGAGTGTGGCAGATGAAGTTTGCTTTGACAGGCGCAATGCGCGGGCTTGCTGTTGTCGTGGTAGCTGGGTGGTTTTTGCTGACAGGCAGACAAATCTATGTCTGCCTTTTTTCTTACCATAAGAGGAGAAAGCGGAAGCATATTCTGATTCCAGAGGAGGATGAACGGGTACTTACAGAGCTTGCCCGTATCAAAAAGAAGCTTGGGCTGCGCAGAATGGTTGATGTATACCGCAGCAGCAGTGTCTTTTCTCCAAGAACCTACGGCGTATTTCGTTGTGTGATCGTTCTTCCCGAGCGTACCTATAGCAAAGAGCAGTTGATCGCTATTTTTCACCATGAGCTGATGCACTGTAAAAGCTTTGACGTATTTTATAAGCTGTGTATGGAAGGTGTTGGGATGGTTGGTCATATTGGTGCAATCAGGCGCCTGATACAAGCGGAGCTCAATGAGTGGAGCGAGTATAATTGCGATTTAAGAGCCATGGAAGCGATGCGTGATGAAATCGGTGCAATGCGGTACTTTGAGATGGTTTTAAGTATTATGTCAGATGAGACACAGGTAGGGGAGGAGGAAATTCATTTTTCGGGATTGAGTGAAAAGCGGTTGCGTTTGGAGAGGAGAATCGATTATATGAAACGATATGGAAACGTAAAGCAAAAGCTAAACGGAGCGGCAATCGCTCTTGCAGCAGTCTTTGTACTGACAAATGTAACGACCGTTTACGCCGCCGGCAGTCAGGTCGCAAAGGTTCACGATGTGTTGTACCGCAGCATGGAGCCAAAGGTCGAGGAGGGGAATAAGGAAATCGACCTAAAGGAGTTCGTCATCCCGGCGGCAGAGGATCATTCCTATCAGAGGATCGAATATCAGGATACTGTGCAAGAAACGGTAGAGGATCGTATGAGTGAAAACGAGCTTGTTTCTTTTAACTGGACAGTTGCCCCGCAGACACGAACAGCATCCACAACCTTTTATGTAAAGAAAGGGCAGAGCATCAGCATGTCGGCTTCTGTAGTACCGGCAAATACAACCTACTGGATTGGCATTATGGATCCCAAGAATTCCGTGCGCTATGTGAAGGGAACGAATAATGTTTCACATATTTTTTCGGTTGATCAGTCTGGCTTCTACCGCGTCTTTGTGGAGAACATCGGAACCTCCGATATTACAGCAGGTGGGAATTATTATATTTTTACCCCGTAAGACGGATCAAACGTCCACAGGAACAAAAGCATACAAAAGAGAGAGCAGCATGACCGTTTATTTTACGAAATAATCCCGTCAGGCTCCCAGATCATTTCAAGGTAACAGTATTAGGGGCGGTGCGAAAATCAAGCACCGTCTTCTTTTTTGCCTCCAGCGCGTCTTTGAGGCTGCTTGCCGGAAAGTCGGGATTTTCGGTAATTTCCTCCGGCGCGTCAAAAAGAAAGACCGAGGCGCCTGTTTTTTCATAAAACGCCTCCGAAAAGGACCAGTTTCCGTGATGACCGACCTGTACATAGTCGCAGGAAATGGCATCTCCGTACTCTGTCAGAAGAAATTCGTCCATATCATACTTGATGTCCGAGCAAAAGAGGATACTGCTGTTGGCGCTGCTGACCTTAAGTAGCAGGGAGGCATTGTTCTGATAGTCCTTCTCCTCACCGACATGGGCGATTGCGGCATCGTCATAGGCATTATAGACCGAGAAGGTAAGACCGCAGATGTCAAGTACATCGCCGCGCTTTAGGTGCGTGACATTTGGCGCGTCCTTTGTGAGCGCATGATAATTTTCAAGCACGGTAATATCATCATAGGGCTCTCCGGCAGCCATGATAAAGTCATAGTCAAAGCCGTTGTCATAGATCTGCTTGACGACAATATCGCCCGGATCTGCCATGATCTCATTAAACGCGCCCGCATGATCCCTATGCGGGTGGGAGATGATCCATGCGTCCACGGTATTGCCGTGCTCTGCGATAATGCGGCGCAGGGCGCCTGCATTTTCTGCCCAGCCTCCGTCAATAATGATGAGTGAGTCCTCATTGCTGATCGTATAGCAGGTTGCCTGTACGCCGGTGGCATCGGGGTATTGGGTGACGATATATTCCGTGGCGAGGTCGGGGGTATATCCGGTAGAATCTTTCTTCGGTTTGCTAAAAAAGAGAAAAGCTGCGCCCCCAAAGCAGATCAGGAGGATGGCAAGAGCGCAGAGCAGCAGTTTTTTGCGATGATGTTTCATAGTATAAACTCCGTTTCTTCTATATTATAGTATCTTATACTTTATCAAAAAAGAGAAAAAATGTAAACGGAGAAACACAAGACTTGCAACAAATATTAGAAAATGGTACTATAGAAAAACATGGAGGTTTTTGGAAACGTTAAAATCAGTCGCAGTAGAGCGGAGGTAGCGGATGAAGATTGCAATAGCAGGTACGGGATATGTAGGATTGTCAAATGCGATTTTGCTGGCACAGCATCATGATGTGTATGCGGTGGATCTGATCGAGGAGAAGGTTGCGCTGATCAATCAGGGAAAGTCGCCCCTTGTGGATAAGGAGATCGAGGAATATCTGGCGCGGGTACCGCTGCGGCTGACGGCGACGACAGACGCACAGCTTGCATATCGCGATGCGGATTATGTGATCATTTCTACGCCGACCAATTATGATCCGAAACAGAATTATTTTGATACGTCCTCAGTGGAAACGGTCATCGAGCTGGTGCAGAAGATCAACCCGGACGCGGTCATGGTCATCAAGTCCACGATTCCGGTCGGCTACACAGAGACGGTCTGTCGAAAATATCAGACGGAGCAGATCCTTTTTTCGCCGGAGTTTCTGCGCGAGGGACAGGCATTAAAGGATAATCTTTATCCTTCCCGCATCATTGTAGGCTCGATGGCAGGAAATGAAAGGATGCGAAAGGCGGCGGAGACCTTTGCGGGACTTTTAAAGGAAGGTGCGATCAAAAAGGATGTGCCTGTGCTGTTTACGAATCTGACGGAAGCGGAGGCGGTCAAGCTGTTTGCGAATACCTATCTGGCACTTCGAGTTTCGTTTTTCAATGAGCTGGATACGTTTGCAGAGATGAAGGGGCTTGATGCAAAGCAGATTATTGAGGGAATCGGGCTTGATCCGCGGATTGGGATGCATTATAATAATCCCTCCTTCGGCTACGGCGGTTATTGTCTGCCGAAGGATACGAAGCAGCTTCTGGCTAATTATAACGATATTCCAAATAATATTATGGGAGCGATCGTGGAAGCGAACGCGACGAGAAAGGATTTTGTTGCGGAGCAGATCTTGGAGCGGACGAACGGAACGGTCGGCGTCTATCGGCTCGCAATGAAAACAAATTCTGACAATTACAGGCAAAGCTCGATACTTGGCGTGATGGAGCGCATTCGAGCGAAGGGTGTAGAGATTATTATTTTTGATCCGAGCCTGAAGGAAGATACATTTGACGGTATGACAGTGGTACGCGCATTTGATGAGTTCTGTAAGAGAAGCGATGTGATCGTTGCAAATCGGATGGATGAACAGTTAAAGGCGGTAAAAGAAAAGGTCTATACGCGGGATATTTATTTTAGGGATTGACGCCTGTCGCCGTCGGGAAAGGATGAGAGAATGGATAAACATAAATTCTTTGTGGAGAAGCTTCGGTTTCACTTAAAAGAGAAGGATACGCTTGTGTTTGTCGGATGGTTTTTTGACGGAAGTACAAAGGATCATTCTCTCGAGGCGTATATGGACGGCGAGAAGCTTCCGATGGAGCTGCAGATCAATCGGGGAGCGCAGGTGCGCCAGAAGTATATCCGCAGCATCAACCAGATCGACGAGGAAGTGGTCGGGATCGTCACGCTTCCTCCCGACTGGCGGGCGCGCGGAGTTTTTCGTCTGCGCGCCTTTTACCGGGAGCAGGAGACGAAAGCATACCGTATCCGGCGTGCAGGGCTTTTGCGTCTGGAGCAGGAGATCAGCTATTATGTTGAGAGCTGCAGACGCAGCGCGGGGCGTGTGACGGTATCCGGCTGGTGCATGGCGGACGGAGAGGTAAAGCTTGATCTTTTAAACGCGGCGAGGCAGCCGATTTCCGAGAAGGTGGAGCATTATTGCCGGAGAGACCTGCTTTCCGTATTTCCGGAGTACGACGGAGATGGGAAGCCAGGGTTTTCGATTTCGGCGAAGGTGGGAGAGCGGGAAGCAGGACCGTTTTTTCTTGAGATGCGCAATGCAAGCCGGATGTCCAGGACAAGGCTGTATAAGTGGGAGAATGGAACACGCGGTCAATATTTGCTTGAAAAGGCGGGAGATGCCGCACGCTATTTCCGGCGCAACGGGTTGTCCGCAACGGTTTATAAGGTGCAGAGCAAGCTTTTGAAGAAAGACGCAAATACCTACGAGAACTGGCGGAAGAAGTATGCGGTCACACCGGAGGAGCTTGCGGCACAACGGGAACAGAGGTTTTCAAAAGAGGTGTGCTTTTCGATCGTGGTGCCTCTTTATCAGACTGTTCCCGCGTATCTGCGGGAGATGATCGAGTCGGTCCTCGCCCAGACATACGGAAACTGGCAGCTTTGTCTGGCAGACGGCAGTCCGCACACAGGCGGGCAGGGCGCGGCGGGAGAAAAAGGGACGCCTCGTACGGCTCTGACCGGCATTTTAGAGGAATATGCAGCCAGGGATTCTAGGATTTGTTTTGTGACAATGCAGGAGAATGAGGGGATTTCCGGCAATACAAATGCCGCGCTTGCGCTTGCGCACGGCGATTATCTGGTGCTTGTGGATCATGATGATCTTGTCGCTCCCAATGCGCTCTATGAATTTGCGGCGGCGATTGCACACAACGGCGAGATTGATATGCTTTACTCCGATGAGGATAAGGTGGATATGGAGGGAAAACGCTATTTTGAACCGCATTTTAAGCCGGACTTTAATCCTGACCTTTTGCGGAGTATGAATTATATCTGCCATTTGCTTGCGGTGCGTACAGATGTTGCCGCACGGGCGGGCGGTTTTCGCAGTGAGTTTGACGGCGCGCAGGATTATGATTTTATTCTGCGATGCAGTGAATGTGCGGCGCAGATTTATCATGTACCGAAGATCCTCTATCACTGGCGCTGTCATATGGAATCGACGGCGGCAAACCCTGAGAGCAAGCGCTATGCGTTTGAGGCGGGACGCCGCGCGATAGAAGCGCACTATGAGCGGCTTTCGCTTCCGGCGCGGGTGGAGAATACGGAGGTTTACGGCAGATACCGCACGCGCTATGCGTGGGAGGAGCAGCCGCTGGTGTCTGTCATTATTCCGAATAAGGATCATGCGGACGATCTGAGTCAATGCATTGCTTCGATACAGGAGAAGTCGGCTTACCGGAATTTTGAGCTTGTGATCGTAGAGAATAACAGTACAGATGAGGAGACATTTTCCTATTATCAGAAGCTGCAGCGTGAGTATGAGAATGTCAGGGTCGTGTATTATGAGGGTGGCTTTAATTACGCCAAGATCAATAATTTTGGCGTGCAGGAAGCGGCAGGGGAATATCTGCTGTTGTTAAATAATGATACCGAGATGATCGACGGGGAAGTGATCGGGGAGCTGCTTGGTTACTGTATGCGCGAGGATGTGGGCGCTGTCGGTGCAAAGCTTTTGTATGGGGACGATACCATCCAGCATGCCGGTGTCGTGCTGGGCTTTGGCGGGACGGCGGGACATGCCTTTATCGGCAAGCATCGGTATGACGCCGGTTATTTCGGAAGGATATTGTGCGCGCAGGATTACAGTGCAGTCACGGCAGCGTGCATGATGACAAAGCGCAGTGTGTATGAGGCAGTCGGAGGCATGACGGAGGAGCTAGCAGTTGCGTTTAACGACATTGACTACTGTCTGAAGGTGCGTGAGCTTGGAAAGCTTGTCGTATATGATCCGTATGCAGAGCTGTATCATTATGAATCAAAATCCAGAGGGCTTGAGGATTCGCCCGAAAAGGTGGAGCGTTTTTTGGGAGAGACAGAGCGCCTGCTTTCTTTTTGGCGGGAGCAGATCGAGGCTGGCGATCCCTACTATAATCGTAACCTGACATTGGACAACTCGGATTTTTCGCTGAGAAGATAGCCGGGCAGCAGAGAGAAAGAGGATGAATTCCATGATGAAAGTATATATTTGCCCTTCCTGCGGATGGATGCGCGTAGTATCAAGACGTAAGGATGTGGAATGCTATAAATGTGAGAAGGAGCAGATGGTTCTGGCAAAGCTGGACTTTGGCAAGTATACGCAGATGTCGGAAGTGGAAAGGAAAGATTACTCGGATGGGTGGATTTATATCCATCAGAAAAGGCGTTGAGTATGAAAATTACAATTTCAAATATCAAAAAGGGGATGCGCTATCTAAGGCACTACGGAATGAAGGAGTTTCTGATCCGCTTGCAGGAGAAACAAGAGGCGGAGCGTGTGCCGTATGAGCCGTGGTATGAAAATCACAAGGCGACGGAGGCGGAGCTTTTGCGGCAGAGAAAAGAAGCCGGAAGGTGGGAGGACGCTCCCCGGATCAGCATTGTCGTACCGCTATACTGTACGAAGGAAGCTTTTTTGCGGCAGATGATCGCATCCGTGCAGGCGCAAAGCTATGAGAACTGGCAGCTTTGTCTGGCAGATGCAAGCCCCGCGGAGGCAGACGGCAGTACGCAGACGGGGCGCGTGGTTGGCGAGTACCGTCAGTCTGATGCCCGCATCGTCTATCAGGCACTGCATGAGAATAGAGGGATTGCGGAAAATACAAATGCGGCGATCGCGCTTTCTGAGGGTGATTGGATCGCATTTATGGATCACGATGATCTGCTGGCGCCGGACGCGCTCTATGAGGCGGTGGCATTGATGCGCCGCGGCCCGAAGCGCCGGAGCGCCGTGGAGTGCGCAGGGCTTTTGCAGCGGCAAAAGGAGGGCGCTTCCTATGAGCTGATCTATACCGATGAGGACAAGGTGGATATGGAGGGCAGGGTACATTTTGAACCGCATTTTAAACCGGATTTCAATCTGGATCTCTTGCGTTCCAATAACTATATCACGCACTTTACGATGGTAAGCCGCGCGCTTTTTTTGCGTGTGGGAGGCTTACGCGGCGAGTTTGACGGCGCGCAGGACTATGATTTTATTCTGCGTTGCACAGAAGCGGCAGAGGCAGTCGGGCATGTGCCGAGAATCCTGTATCACTGGCGCGCGCATCAGGAATCAACCGCGTCAGATCCTTTCACCAAGCAGTATGCCATAGAGGCGGGACGGCGTGCGATCGCGCAGCACTTAGAGCGTGTCGGCGTGTCTGCACAGGTCACTGCGACAAAGGATATGGGATTTTACACCGTGCGCTATGCGTATCGGGATGAGCCGCTTGTCTCTATTATCATTCCAAGCAAGGATGAGACACAAGCGCTGGGCAAATGTCTGGCGGCGATCGAGCGATCCTCCTATCAGAATTATGAGGTCATCGTTGTGGAGAATAACAGTTGTGAAGAAACCTTTTCTTATTATAGGAGGCTTGCGCCAAAGTGCACACAGCGGGAGGGAACGGTTTTTTATGAGGGCAGGCTTTCCTGCGGACAGCGGCTGCGCATTGCTGTCTGGCAGGAGGAGTTTCATTATTCCAGATTGAATAATTTTGGGGAATCGTTTGCTGAGGGCGAATATCTCGTTTTGATGAATAACGATATTGAAATGATTACGCCGGCATGGATGGAGGAGCTGCTTGGCACCTGTCAGAGAGCGGAGGTCGGCGCAGTCGGCGCAAAGCTTTATTATCCCGACAATACGGTGCAGCATGCGGGCATTGTGGTTGGAATCGGCGGAAGCGCAAGAGGCATCGGACAAAATATGTTTGTGGGTCTTTCGCGCGCGCGCAGCGGGTATCTGCATAAGGCGTCTCTGACGATGGATTACAGTGCAGTCACGGCGGCTTGTATGATGGTAAAGAGAGACGTTTACGAGAAGGTCGGAGGCTTTGCCGATGCGCTGGCGGTCGCGTTTAATGATGTGGATTTTTGTCTGAAGGTGCGCGCGCTTGGATTGCTTGTTGTGTATCAGCCGCGTGTGGAGGCATATCACTATGAATCAAAATCAAGAGGAAGCGAGGACACGCCGGAGAAGGTGGAGCGCTTCCAGCGTGAAATTGAATATATGCGCGAAACATGGATTGGAATCTTAAAGAATGGAGACCCTTATTATAACCCTAATTTTTCTCCATATGTTTCCGATTATGGCTTGCGCGACAATCGGGGAAAGAATAAAAGCGGCGGAAGATAAAGGAGGAGCGCCATGCCAAAAGCACCGGAGGTAACGGTCATTATTCCCAATTATAACGGGAAACGGCTTTTGGAAAATTGCATAAGGACATTGGAGTGTCAGACGATGACAGATTTTACGCTGCTTGTCGTCGATAACGGAAGTACGGACGGCAGCACGCAGGTGTCGTCGTCGCTGCCCGATTTCCGGATGATCGCACTGCCGGAGAATACCGGATTTTGCGGGGCGGTCAATGAGGGGATCAGACGGACAGAGACGCCGTATGTGCTCCTCTTAAATAACGATACGGAGGCAGAGCCGGATTTTGTGGAGGCGCTGCTTACGGGGATCAAGAGGTCTGAGCGGATTTTTTCCTGCTCGGCGATGATGATCGATTATCGTGACCGCACAGTGATCGACAATGCCGGAGATTATTATACGGCGCTTGGGTGGGCGGTGGCACGCGGCAGAGGAAAACCGTGCAGTGCGTATGAGCGCGCGTGTACGGTCTTTTCCTGCTGCGGGGGCGCGGCGATCTACCGCATGGATGCGATCAAACGGGTCGGACTGTTTGATGAGCACCATTTTGCTTATCTGGAGGATGTGGACATCGGGTATCGCGCCCGCATTTTCGGCTATGAAAATTGTTATATCCCACGGGCAAAAGTCTTTCATGTGGGGAGTGCGACGACAGGAACGCGTTATAATGAAAAGAAGGTGTTTCTTTCGGCGCGCAATTCGATTTATCTGATTTATAAAAATATGCCGTTTTTGCAGCTTCTTTTCAATCTGCCGCTGCTTCTTGCGGGTATCTGCATCAAGCTCTTGTTTTTTGCAGGGAAGGGGCTTGCGGCAGAATATGCGCGCGGGATCGCGGCCGGAATCCGCGGTGCGCGCGGCTTAAGGCGTGTTTCGTTCTGTAAGGCTCATTTCGGAAACTATGTAAAAATTCAATTCGATCTGTGGATCAATATCTTTCGTGTTGTATTTCTTAAGTAGACTAAAGAAAAGATTAAGAATTTATTACAGAATGTTTGCGAAAAATCGGTTGTGCTTTGCAGAAAATTATTGTATGATTAGTTGCATGTGGTAACGACTCTGATAAGAGGAAAACAATATGATAAAAGATAATCAGCAGCATTTTAACAGGCTGCATGTGATGATAGATGCGGCGGTGGTTGCGGTATCTTATATGCTTGCGTGGTGGCTGAAGTTTAAAAGCGGTTTCTTAGACAGCGGTCTGGGAGCGCTGTCCTTTGGGTTCTATATGAGCGTGCTGATTGTGATCGTTCCCGGATACATTTTGCTGTATTACGCGTTCAATCTGTACACCTCAAAGCGCGTGCAGGGAAGGCGGCTGGAGCTGTCCAACATCGTTATGGCAAATACGGTCGGGCTGCTGATCCTGTTTACACTGCTTTACAATCTGCAGTCGTATGAGGCACAGTTTAAGAATTTTTCCCGTGAGATGTTGTTTTATTTTTATATAGTCAACATTGTAAACGAGGAGATTGTGCGGCTTTTGATCCGCCGTTTTCTGCGTGACATACGAAGGAAGGGGTATAACCTCAAGCATATACTGCTTGTGGGATATTCAAGAGCTGCGGAGCAGTATATAGACAGAATCCAGCAGAATCCGCAGTGGGGTTATCACATCCGCGGGGTATTGGATGACAATATTGCCAGAGGCATCTCTTATAAGGGAGTAAAGGTCATCGGCAGCATCGGCAATCTGAATTATATTCTGCCGCAGAACAGTCTGGATGAGATCGCGATCACACTGGGGCTGGAGGAATATTATAAGCTGGAAAAGATTGTGGCAGAATGCGAAAAATCGGGCGTACACACCAAGTTTATTCCCGATTACGGAAATATCATTCCGACGAAGCCATATACGGAGGATCTGCTTGGGCTTCCGGTCATTAATATCCGCTATGTACCACTGACGAATACGTTTAACGCACTGCTGAAACGGTGTATGGACATCGTCGGTTCTATTTTATGTATTATTTTATTTTCACCGCTCATGCTGTTTACGGCGGCGCTTGTCAAGGGAACATCAACAGGTCCCCTGATCTTTAAGCAGGAGCGGGTCGGTCTTCACAACAAGCCGTTTCATATGTATAAGTTCCGCACGATGTATGTGCAGACGGAGGAGGAGGAGCAGAAGGGCTGGACGACGAAGAATGATCCGAGGATCACAAAATGCGGAGGCTTTCTGCGACGGACAAGCCTGGATGAATTTCCACAGTTGTTTAACGTCTTAAAGGGCGATATGAGTCTGGTCGGTCCAAGACCGGAGCGGCCGCAGTATGTGGAGAAGTTCCGGGAGGAGATTCCGCGCTATATGATCAAGCATCAGGTGCGTCCGGGGATGACCGGATGGGCGCAGGTCAACGGCTACCGGGGTGACACCTCCATACGAAAGCGGATTGAGCATGATCTATACTACATTGAGAACTGGACAGTCGGCTTGGACATCAAGATTTTGTTTCTGACGGTTTTCAAAGGGTTTATCAATAAAAATGCATATTAGGAGAAAATTCATGAGCAGAGAAAATGAAAAGAGACCACTGACAAAGAAGCAAAGAGCGGCGCTTCGCAAGAAGAAGCAGCAGAGAAAGATCATGCTGGTAGTGATTGAGGTGCTGGCGCTTCTGATTCTTGGAATCGTGCTGTTTGTCGTATTAAAGTTGTCAAAGATCCAGAAGGATCACTCCTTTGACCAGGATGCCCTTGAGTTCAATGAGGGTATTTCATCGGAATCGCAGGAGCTGATGGATAAGTACACGACGATCGCACTCTTTGGTCTGGATAACCGTTCAAACGGCAATCTGTCCAAAGGAAACAGTGATGTTATCATGATCGCGAGCATCAATAATAAGACGCATGAGGTAAAGCTGGTATCGGTATTCCGTGATACTTATCTGGACATTGGCGGCAGTACGTTTAAGAAATGTAATGCTGCATATGCAAAGGGTGGACCGGAGCAGGCGATCACCATGCTCAATAAGAACCTTGATTTAAACATCACCGATTATGTGACGGTAGATTTCAATTCGGTTGTTGAGTGCGTCGATCTGTTAGGCGGTGTTGAGATTACAGTCACCGAGGAGGAAGCGGTTTTAATGGAGGGCTATATGGATGAGATCAACAAGCTCACAAAGAAGAAGCCTTCCGAATATTCCGAATATCTGCCCGGTGCAGGAACTTATAATATGGACGGTGTACAGGCATGTGCCTTTGCGCGTATCCGTTACACCGCGGGTGATGACTATAAGCGCGCGGAGCGTCAGAGAACAGTTCTTGCGGCGATGGTACAGAAAGCGCAGAAGTCGGACCTTAAGACGATCAATAAGCTCATCGATGCAGTATTTGGAGATATTAAGACAAGCTTTAACAATACAGACCTGATCGCGCTTGCGGCGAAGGTGTTTGATTATAAGCTGGGTGAGACGGCGGGATTCCCATTTGAGAAGAATGCAACGAATATCGGTTCTAAGGGAAGCGTGGTCGTGCCGTGTGATCTTGAGTCGAATGTTGTGCAGTTGCATACCTTCCTGTATGAGGATGAGACTTATGTGCCGACAGATACCGTTAAGAATAACAGTGAGAAGATTATCAATGATACTGGTTTCCACCAGGGAGATGGTTATTAATGAAAGTAGATATGATCATTCCGACGTATCGGCCGGATGATACTTTTTGTCTGCTCCTGCAACGATTGCGGGAGCAGACCTTTCTTATTCAGAGGCTGATCATTTTAAATACAGAACAGAGTTTATGGGAGGAGGCAGACAGGCGGTACGCCATCAGCGAGCGTCTGAAGGAGCTTCCTTTTTCCTATACCTTGCTGCATGTGACGAAGGAGGACTTTGACCACGGCGGCACGCGCAATCTGGGGGCAAGGGAATCCGATGCGGAGATCCTCATTTTCATGACACAGGATGCGGTGCCTGCAGATCCATTTTTGGTCGAGCGGCTGATAGAGCCGCTGCAGTTGTCCGGTGACGAAGGAAAGACGGCAGCGGTTGCGTATGCGCGTCAGCTTCCGGCAAAGGACTGCGGGATCATCGAGCGCTATACCAGAGAGTTTAATTATCCGGCTAAGAGCTGTCTAAAGGGCAGGGAGGATATTCCGACATTTGGAATCAAAACCTTCTTTTGTTCGGATGTCTGTGCGGCATATCGCAGGGAGTTGTTTTTTTCGCTTGGCGGCTTTGAAGAACCCGTTATTTTTAACGAGGATATGTTTTTTGCCGCTCATGCGGTGGGGGAGGGCTTCTATGTCGCGTATGCGGAAGGGGCACAGGTGATCCATTCGCATAATTATTCGGTGATGCAGCAGTTTCATCGTAATTTTGATCTTGCGGTCTCGCAGACGGCGCATCCTGAAATTTTTGAGCAGATCAGCTCGGAGGCGGAGGGGATGAAGCTGGTAAAGAGCACGGTAAGGTATTTGTGCAGGATTGGAAAGCCGTATTTGATCGGAAAGCTTTTGGTACAATGCGCAGGAAAATATGCAGGGTATTTTTTCGGAAAGCGGTGGCGCAGACTTGGAAAAAAGCAGATTCTGTGGTGTACGATGAATCGGAATTACTGGAAGAAGCTCTGGCGGTAAGCGAATTTGGGGAAGAAAGTGGAGTAGGTTGCATGAGAAAAAAGGCAGACAGACATGTTTATGTCTTTTGGGCGCTGGTATTTGCGGCGGCATTTCTGATTCTTGGTTTCGTCGGTTATTCTGACGGGGATGATGCTTATTTTTATGAATATACGCACAAAATGGGATTTTTGGAGTATTTGGGCTGGCGATATGAGACGTGGGTCGGGAGGCTTGCGGGGGAGGCGATGGTGTATATCGCTTTTCATTTGGGACTGCCGTTTTGGAGACTTGTGAACGCCCTGATGCTCACGCTTCTTCCGCTTGGGATTCTCTCTCTGGCGGTGACGGCAGCAAGAGTTCCGCAGGGAACGTTTCAGGACTGGAAGTGTCGGCAGCCGGCATGTATGGGAGCGGACAGCGGCAGAAGGCAGACCGGACTTTTGGCGGCGATCGCTGTGGTGTCCGGTTATTTTTTGATGGATGTGCAGACGGTCGGTTATGCGGCTGTGTGGGTCAACGGCTCTATCTTTTATACATGGTCGTTTACCTGCGGGATATGGGCGCTCACCACATTTGCGGAATATGTGTTTGCCGAGAGACCGGCGAAAGAAGCAGGCGGCGGTCGATGGGGCATTCGTATGGAGGGGTGCTCCCTCTGGAGGTTTCTCTATGCGATTCCCTGCGCGGCGGTCGCTTCTATGTCGATTGAGCAGATGGGGGCGGTACTCCTCGTATTTGAGCTGTTGGGGGTGATTTACGGAATCTGTAAATGGCGCAGTGTGCATCCGCTGCTGCTTGTGCAGACTGCCGTCACATTGCTTTCGTTTGCAGTGTTGTTTGCTGCTCCCGGAAATGACGTGCGTGTTGCAGCAGAGATCGTAAACTGGATGCCGCAGTATGAGACGCTCAAGCTCGGCGAGCATTTGTTTCTCACGCTGCACTGGATGATCTCATCCTTTGCCAATGAAAATAAGCTGTTTTTATGTGGGATCTGGATTGCCGGAATTTTCTTGCTTCTGCAAAAGGAAAAGAAAAGCCGTACGGACTGCTGGATGATTGTTGGCGCAGGGATTTTTACGGCTGTTGCGCTGCTCCCGTATGTCGGAATTACGGCATTCTCCAATTTGGGTATGCAGTATATTGATATTACGCAGTGCGTCACGGAAGTGCCCGCACTTTCACGTTTTACGGGAATGCAGCTTGCGGCGCTTGTCTGGTGGTGTGCGGCGCTTGTCTATACGTTTTTCTTTCTTCAGAGGGTGTCAGGCTGTCAGATTACGCTGCTGCTTGCCTATCTGGCGGGGATCGCGAGCGAGGCGATTATGTTTTTTTCGCCGACGATGTATGCGTCCGGCGCGCGGGTTTATTATCTGACCGATCTTTTGTATTTGTTTGTAATCCTCTGCCTTGCGTTCGGGCTAAAGGAGGAGAGAAGGAGAAATATTCTTTATGCCGTCTGTGCGGGCTTTGGCGTATTAAATTTCGTTTGTCAGCTTCCCGCTTTTCTTGCGGTGCTCTAAGGATGATTTTTAGAAATCATAGAATTTTGATATTTTTGTCACAATTCAAACACAATTAAACGATAGACTTTACCATATCACAAGGAGAACAAAGTCTTGTGGAGGAAAGGGGAAACGTCATGGATCAGAATCATTATCAGAATCAAAATCAAAACCAGAATAACGGACAGTCCTCCGATTCCTTTTATTCGTATAACCAAAGCTATACGGGAGGGAATGGGAATAACGGAAACGGAACGAATACAGGAGCTTATACGGCAAATGGTTATCAGAATACATCAGGCGCCTATCAGGAGCATTTTTATCAGACGGCGGGCGCGCCGCAAAATAGCGGAAAGAAGCCGAAGAAACCAAGAAATCCCGGAGGCTTTGGCACAAAGCTTGCAAAATGCGCCGCGCTTGCGTTAGTATTCGGTCTTGTTGCAGGTACGGTGATCGAGGGTGTACATCTGGCGTCGGGAGCGATCTTTAAGGATGAGGGCAAGACGGTAGATACCTCCGGCGGCGTCTTAAGTCAGTCTGATACGAACGGCGTGAAGTCGACCTCGACATCGTCCAATTATGTGGCGACAGATGTTTCGGATATTGTGGAGGAGGTAATGCCTTCGATCGTGGCGATCACGAATTTAAGCATCGCCGAGTATCAGAGCCTTTGGGGCAGACAGTCCTATGAGGTGCCAAGCTTTGGTTCAGGCATCATTATCAGCCAGAATGACGAGTATCTTTATGTGGTGACAAATAATCATGTGGTGGAGGGCGCAAACAGTCTGACTGTCACCTTTGTGGACAGCTCTACGGCAAGCGCGGAGGTGCGCGGTACAGATCCTTCCACGGACCTTGCGGTGATCCAGATACCGATTTCGGGTATTAAGGAGGAGACACGCGGAAAGCTTAAGGTGGCAACGCTTGGCGATTCCAATTCCTTAAAGGTGGGAGAGGCGTCGATCGCTATCGGCAATGCGCTTGGTTACGGACAGTCGGTAACAACGGGCTGCATCAGCGCCTTAAACCGAAAGGTATCGGTTTCCGATTCCGGCAGCAAAACGAATTATACCGCAGATTTAATCCAGACAGATGCAGCGATCAATCCGGGAAACAGCGGCGGTGCACTGTTAAATGCGGCAGGAGAGGTCATCGGTATCAATTCGGTAAAATACGCCGATACCGATGTGGAGGGCATTGGCTATGCGATACCGATCAGTACTGCCAGCCCGATCATTGAGGACTTGATCACAAAGGAGAAGGTCGATCCGGCAGAGAGCGCATTTCTTGGTGTGGCGGGCGTAGATGTCACGACTGATGTTGCGCAGGCATACGGAATGCCGACCGGTGTTTCTGTCAGACAGGTCACGGCAGGGTCTGCGGCAGAGCAGGCGGGCATTCAGGTTGGAGATATTATCACGACCTTTGACGGCAGAAGCGTAAGCTCCATGCAGGAGCTGTCACAGAGGATGCAGTATTACAGAGCCGGAGATACGGTGGACGTTGTCATTGCAAGAGCCTCGGACGGCAGCTATGTGGAACAGACGATACAGGTAACGCTTGGGAAAAGAACTTCCTAAGGCAGATATTTTTAAAAAGTGATAGGGAAAACCACAGTGTGCGTTTGGTATGCTGTGGTTTTTTGATTGACATAAGAGTGGCTCGCAAAGCGTGTCGCTCGTTGTTTGTAGGAATAATCATATTGAATCATATTGTGCTGCACGCGCTTGTTTTCTCCGAAATTATCCGAAACGGATGAATAGGACTGGATAAAATTGGAAATAGTTCTTGTACAGGAAAAGGAGAGTGCGTATGAGAGAAGATAGAAAAAAAGCAGTGTGGTACATATTGGCAGTGTTGCATATAGGTTTGGTGATTTTTCTGGGCTTACAGTATGGAGAGCGGGTGCATCTGCAAAAAAGCATTGCGGATAAGGTGCTGCGGTTTCATGTGATCGCAAACAGTGACAGCGTGTGTGATCAGGAATTAAAGCTGAAGGTGCGGGACGCGGTCGGAGGCAGAATGCAGGAGCTTTTGAAAAATGCCGAAAGTAAGGAGGCGTGTGAGGAGATCGTAAGTCAGGAGCTGGGAGAGATCATAGCGACGGCGGAGGAGGTCATCCGGGCGGAGGGGTATTCGTACGAGGCACAGGCATTTCTCACTGACACGTCATTTCCGGTTAAAACGTATGGCGCATATACGTTTCCGGCGGGCAGCTACCGTGCTTTGGAGGTTGTGATCGGCGAGGGTGCAGGGCGTAACTGGTGGTGCGTGATGTATCCGAATATGTGCTTTTCCGGCAGTGTTTATGAGGTTGTTTATGAGGATGCCGAGGAGGCGCTAAAGGAGGTGCTCTCTCCTGAGGAATATCAAAGAGTGCTCTCCTCAAATGATTATCAGGTGGAGTTTAAATACCTCACATTTTTAAACGAGTTGACAGAATAAAACTTTTGTGAGAATGGACTTGCGTATTCTTACAAAAACAGGTAATATGAGTTGGTGCAGCTATTTGCACGGGTGCAAAGAGAGAAAGAATTTATTTGACGGGGGAGAGGAAATGACAAAAGAAGTATTGGTGACGATCAGCGGAATACAATTTTCAGAGGAGCCGGACGGGGAACCGATCGAGGTGATCACCTCAGGTGATTATTATAAGAAGAACGGAAAGCATTACGTTATTTTTGATGAGATCATGGAGGGCAGTGAGGAGGCTGTAAAAAATACGGTAAAGATCACAGAGAGCAGCTTTGATATTACAAAAAGAGGCGGGACCAATGTGCACCTGCAGTTTGAAAAGGATAAAAACAGTATGACCCACTACTATACGCCGTACGGAAGTCTTTTGGTAGGAACAAACACACGCAGTGTTGAGATCACCGAGACAGATCATGATATTCATGTTATGGTAGATTATGAGCTTCAGGTTAATTATGAGCACATGGCGGACTGTAAGATCGTTATGGATATTAAGGCGAAGCATACCGGAGACTTTAAAATCGAGAGATAACCGGCTTTTGGATCAGGATGCAAAGGAGGAGAAAATGATGATGTCAACGACGAGACAGTTTTTTAAGTATGTCATACAAAATATTTTCGGAATGCTTGGTACCTCGTGTTATATTATCGTAGATACCTTTTTTATTGCGAAAGCGGCAGGAGCAGACGGCATTACCGTGTTAAATCTGGTACTGCCGTTTTACAGTGTTATCTTTGCGATCGGGGCGATGGTCGGCGTAGGCTCGGCAACGCGCTTTGCTATTTTGCGGGCGCAGGGAGAGCCTTCCGCAGAGAAATATTTTTTCAATGCGCTAAGCGCTGTCTGCATTATTTCGATACCGTTTGTGCTTGCGGGTATTTTTATTCCCGATAAGATCATTGCGCTGATGGGAGGCGATCCGCAGATTGTAGCGCTCGGTATTGACTACACCAGAATTTTTCTGTTGTTTACGCCGTTTTTTATGATGAATCATGTCATCGCGGCGTTTGTGCGCAATGACAATGCACCCTCGCTTGCGATGGCGGGGACGCTTGCGGGAAGTCTGTTCAATGTTGTGTTTGACTATATTTTTATGTTTCCGATGGGACTTGGACTTGCAGGCGCGGCGCTTGCTACGGTAGCATCGCCGATCGTGAGCATTTTAATGTGCGGTACACATTTTTTGCGGAAGGATAGCACGGTGAAGGTGAAAATCTGTGCGCCGTCGGTTAAGCGGCTGTGGCATTCCTGCCAGCTTGGCGTATCCGCCTTTGTGGGCGAGATTTCCTCCGGTGTCATTACTGCAACCTTTAATTTTCTGGTTCTTGGTATTGCCGGAAATGTCGGCGTGGCGTCATACGGCGTTGTGGCAAATTACGCGCTTGTAGCGGTCGCCATGTTTAACGGCGTCTCTCTGGGCGCGCAGCCGTTGGTCAGCCGTTATTACGGACAGGGAGATCAAAGGTCGGTAAAGCAGATTTTAAAGCTTGGAAGGATGACTGCGCTTGTGCTGGCAGTCGTTTTGATCGGCGCAGTGTATGGATTCACGGAAGAACTGACGCAGATATTTAACAGTGAAAATTCAAAGCAGCTTGCGGAATATGCGCATACCGGGCTGCGGCTTTATTTTATTGGGTTTTTATTTGCGGGCTTCAATATCGTAGGCACCGGATTTTTGAGCGCCACGGAAAAGGCAAAGGAGGCGTTTATAACGTCTGTTTTGCGAGGCTTTGTGGGCATTCCCGTGTGCTCGGTGCTCTTGTCCGCGCTGCTTGGCTTAAACGGTGTGTGGCTTGCCTTTCCGGCGTCAGAGCTGCTAACGGCAGCCGTGATGATTTTTATGCTTTGTAAGACTAAGCAATAAAGCCGAAATGGCGCAGTGCCAGTGCGATTCCATCCGCACTGGCATTTTTTGTGACGTAGGATACCAGTGTAAGGAGGCTCTCTGGATAGGAATTTCCCATGGCAATGCTGTTTGGCACATAGGTGAGCATCGCAAGATCGTTGCTGCTGTCGCCGAAGGCGTAGGCGTCGGTTTTATCCAGATGATAATAGTCGAGTACATACTGAATGCCGGTTGCCTTGGAGTAGCCGTGCGGAACAAATTCACAGAAATTTCCGCCGCGCTCAATGCATTCAAAATAGCGGTTGCTGACGGAGAGAAAGTCTTCAAGCTGCGGGCGGTTTTCAAACCATATAGCAAATTTGTCAGATAAAAAGTCCGGCGCCTCAAGGTCGGTCGGCATCACATAGCCTCGTGCGGTAAAGTCCTGATAGAGGTTGATCGCCTCCGGATGTTTTAATTGCTGCGGGCGGTCAAACGCAATTTCTTTGCGTGATTCAAAGACAATGTCAATGCCTGTTTTTCTTGCCTGGTAAAGAATCTCCATCATAGTCTCATGGGTCTGTCCGATGTGTAAAAGCTCTTTGCCGTCGCAGTAAATATTTGTGCCGCAGCCGCAGACATAGCCGTCAAAGCCAATCTCCCGAAAACGCGGTTCTACATGCTGGAAGCAGCGTCCGGTATTGATGAACATCAGGTTGCCGGCAGCTCTCGCCTCGCGGATGGCGTCAATGGCGCTCTGTGGGATTGAGCCGTCGATTTCCGAGGTCAGTGTGCCGTCAACATCAAAAAAAGCAATTTTTTTCATTGGTATCTCCATTCTGAAATATTTGCCGTAAGGCAAAGTGTGAAAACAAAAAAATTTACCGCCGCCGAATTTGTCATGCATTCAAACAAATTCATGCAGCAGTAGAACGATAAAGCTAATGAAATAATAACGTAGAGAAGATTCACTGTCAAGCAAGTGTGTGTTATACTGTAACTAAAAGTTGGAAAGGATTGGTAGCAGAGGATGAAGCAGTCGCAGGTATATTTTATAAAGGATATTACGCCGGAAAATCTGGTTCGGATTTATGAGGCGCTTGGCGGTACGCTTGCCGGGAGGGTGGCAGTCAAGCTGCATTCCGGGGAGGCGGGCAACCAGAATTATATCAGACCGGAGTTTGTAAAGCCATTGATCGAGCAGATCGGCGGTACGGTCGCAGAATGCAACACAGCCTATGAGGGGGAGAGGAACACAACGCAAAAGCACGAGGCGTTAATGGAGAAGCATGGGTGGAGCAGACATTTTAAGGTCGACATTATGGATGCTGATGAGGATATGGTGCTTGAGATCCCAAACGGATTGCAGATTAAAAAGAACTATGTGGGCAGCCATATGGCTGACTATGATTCCATGCTGGTGCTGTCGCATTTTAAAGGTCATCCGATGGGTGGCTACGGCGGTGCACTAAAGCAGCTCTCGATCGGATGTGCCTCGGCGTTTGGAAAGGCGTACATTCACGGAGCGGGCAATCCTGACAGGCTTTGGAGCACGGAGCAGGAGCTTTTTCTGGAAGCGATGGCAGATGCGGCTTTCTCGGTCGCGGACTATTTTAAGGGGAGGCTTGCCTATATCAATGTGATGTGCAATCTGTCAGTGGACTGTGACTGCTGTGCTGTGGCGGAAGATCCCTGTATGAAGGACATAGGTATTTTGGCAGGACTTGATCCCGTTGCGCTTGATCAGGCGTGCATTGACTTGATCTATCAGTCGGACGATCCCGGAAGGGAGCATTTTATCGAGCGGGTGGAGAGCAGAAACGGTATCCATACGATTGAGGCTGCAAAGAAGCTTGGGATAGGGAGCAGAGAGTACCGGCTGACGGAGCTTTAGAGGTGCGGTCACGCAGAGCCTAAGGCTCTGCGTGTTCCCGGTATTCCCGCGGCGTCATACCGGTTGCCTGTTTAAAGACCTTACTGAAATAGCGCGGATTATCGTATCCGGTCATCGCGCAGATTTCCACGATTTTTAAGTCAGAGCTTTTCAAAAGCTCCTTTACCCGTTCCATGCGCACTTCGGTGAGATATTCAATAAAATTTTTTCCTGTTTTTTCTTTAAAAAGCCGGCTTAAATAATTCGGGTGCAGAAAAAAGCGCTCGGCAAGACCGTTTAGCGTTATATTTTCATTGTAATGCTGACGGATGTAGAGGCATATTTCACGGATCGTGCCTTTTCCAAGCTGCTGCTCATCGAACCGATCCAGCAGAGCGGTCAGCCATTCCATGTAGTCTGTCATGCAGGCAGAGCTATCTGGATAGTCGCTGCAAAGCAGCAGCCTGCCGAGCGTATCATTCAAGCGGCTGTGCAGGTCGGTTTCCGGAAAATTACGTTCCTGCAGATAGCTGTTAAGCTCAATCAGAAAACGGATGCATACAGTTTGGTACTGTGTCAGCGTAAGGTTCTGCGTCAAAAGCGTATTTAAGATTTCGGTTAGCTGTTCCGTGGAATCCTTTCTTGTATCGGGATTCGTCAGGAGACACAGCAGTGAGGAAAGCGCATCCGGTACGGAGGGGACGGACTGGGAAAAGAGCGCTTCAATATTCTGGTAGAGGATGATGCGCTCTTTGCCTCCTGCGCGTCGGTAGCGCAGCGCACGCGCTGCTTCTTCGTAGGATGTATGAATTTCGGAAAGACCGTTTTTCGGCTTGCTTGCGCCAAACCCCCATGCGGGAAAATCGCTGCAAAGCTGTTCCAGAATCGAGAGAAAGGAATCAAATTCCGCATCCGACTCACAGGGTAAGATACAAAAGAGCTGAAAGATGTCGTCGTTTAGCACGATTGCGGCAGGAAGAATCGACGAAATCTGGCGGCTCATTTTTTCTTTTTTGGCAGTAATCTCTGTTTCGGACAATTCCCGGTTTAGAAGCGACATGGACAGACCATACCACCGTCCGAGTGCGGGAAAATTGTATTGGCTTTGGTCTGCGCTTGCATATCCTTTGGCAGCAGAGAGCAGTAGCGCCTCAAGACGTTGGTTATGAATCTCAATTTCCTGCCGCTGCACCTCAAACTCCTGACGCATACGATCTAAAAGGGCCTCGACCTCGCCGAGATTTACCGGTTTGGTCAGGTAGTCCAAAGCGCCGTAGCGCATGGCTTCCTGTGCATAGGAGAAATCGGCAAAGCCGCTTAAAATGATACATTTTACGGCAGGCGCTTCAAGACGCAGAATTTTTAACAGCTCCAGTCCGCTTTTGCCGGGCATACGGATGTCCATAAAGACAACGTGAATGGAGAGCTTTTCTACAAGCATGAGCGCATCATCCGCAGAATGAGCGATGCCGGCAACCTCGAATCCGTGTTCAGACCACTTTACAAATTGGGAAAGACCCCGGCACACAATTTCTTCATCATCTACAATTAAAACCTGATATTTCATGAGCTGTTTTACCTCCTGTATCATTTGTCATATTTTCCGATTCCGTCCGTATGGGCAGTGTAATGTTGACTTTTGTACCTTCCATTGGCATGCTGGTGATCGTGATGCCGTAGCCATCCCCATAGAACAGGCGGATACGCTGATGGACGTTGCGAAGTCCGATGCCCTTCTCCGATGTTTCGCTGCTCTCAAGGGAGGAGAGCAGCGCTGTCAGATCCTCCTGCGTCATGCCGCGCCCGTTATCTTCAACGGTGATTAAGAGCGCATCATCCTTGAAGCATGAGCGCAGGGTAATGCAAAAGCCGCAGCTTGCGTCGCCGAACGCATGTGTGACGGCATTTTCCATCAAGGGCTGGAGCATAAACTGCGGTACATAAAAAGCCTCGGCGTCGACTTGCGTGTCAAGGCAGAGCGCGATCTTCTCGCTGTGCCTGAAATTAATAACCTCAAGATATGTGGAGGCATGTGCGATTCCCTCTGAGAGACGTATGGTATTGCTGCCTGTTTTCATTCCCATGCGGCAGAGGCGGCTGAAGGTTTCGATCATCTGCGTAACCTTACTTTCGCCGTTTGCCTCATACATTGCCTCCCAGCGGATAATATCGAGCGTATTATAGAGAAAATGCGGATTGATCTGCATTAACATTGCATCAAGCTGCGCATTTTTCCAACTGAGCAGGGCGCGCTGCCTGTTGATCTCGGAGAGGTAGACCTGATCGATCAGCCGGTTGGTTTTCTCCGCCATTTGATTAAATTGATCGCCGAGGATGGTGATTTCGTCATGCCCCGTATTCTCATAGCGTGTATTCCATCTGCCGTCTGCGGTTTCGTCCATGACGTGAATCAGTTGGCGGACGGGGTCGGAAATGCTGATCGTCACATAGTAGGAAATAATAAAGCTTGCGATGACAACGCATACAAATACAAAGAGACACAGATCCCGAATCCGGTAGGCATTGGAGAGCAGTACATCTAAATCCGCCACATATGCGGCGTACATCTGCGACCCTGGAATTTTTTCGTAGGCAAGCAGCAGGCTTCTTCCGTCAATCTCTGTGCGCGTGATGCCTGAACCGGTTGCGCGCATATGAGAGAGAACCTCCGGCTGGTTGGGGAACGGAGGTGCAGAGAGACTGGGATGAAACCAGGTCAGAACGCCGCTCTCACCGATGAGAAATGTATTTCCGTCCTCATAGGCGTTGTAACCCTCTATCGTACCGGAGAAGGCGCTTAGGTCGATATTAAGGAGCAAAACGCCAAGAAAATCACGATCGGAGGGTTCATAGACGGCAATTCCCAGTGTGATGATGTTGCCCAGTCCGTAAACTGCCTGTTCGTTGCGGAAAAACAGATGCGTCTGCGAGCGGTCGTCCATCCAGATGGGATAGCCGTTTTGCTCCTGCGGCAGCAGATAAAATTGGCTGTCATAAAAGCTTTCTAAATCACGGATAATGCCGCCGCGTGAAAATCCGTTTTCTTCGACCATGCGATACTGACCGGTAGGAGAGACAAATTCGATATTTTCGATATATTTTTTGTTTTGACTCATCGCATAAAGCTTATTTTGGATCAGATAGGTATTTGCTTCAAGGCGCGCAGCGTCATAAGCGGACGCACCATTTAAAATGTGTGTATTTTCAGCAATAGCATGAAGGACAGCCGTATCATCATAAAATCCGAGTGCAAGATCCTCATAGAGATTCATCGTATCGACAATCTTAAGCTCCACATTCTGCACCAAGAGCGAGGTATAGCGATCGAGATTGAGATTGATCTCTTTTGAATACCAGTAAAAAGAAAAAAAGGTCAAAAACAGTGAGGAAACAAGCAGCAGGAGCAAAAAGGAAAGATTCAGCCGCCAGAAAATGCCGACTTTGCGAAGCTGCCGTTTTACCGCCGCGTTGCAGTCTTGTTGAAAATGAGAAAAGGAGTGGGAGCGATGCTTCATCAAAAACCTCCGAAATAGCATAATTTTCTTTATTATACCATTTGGTCAGGGGAAAATCGAGTGGCAGGAATACAAAAACCTGATTGTTTCAAAAGAGTAGAAGATCTGATGTGAGAAAACCGGAAACGCCGCGGCGTTTCCGGTTTTTTTGATCTGGGGGCTGTTTTAAAAACGCGCACCCGTTATGTAATGGTTGTTATTTTTTATTTGCCTCGTTGAAACCAGGAAGTGCTTCTTCCTCGCAAAGCTTTTGTGCTGCCGCAAATTCTGTTTCCGGATCGGCATTCGGATCGGTCAGTATTTTTTGTACGGCGCGGTCAACATAAGTTCCGAAGTCTGCCTTTCCGTAGAACTCCAGACGTCCGATGATCTTTGCAGATTCCAGCACATCCTTGTATTCTGCCGGGAACTCATAGAAATCGGTTACCGTCATATCATCTCGCGGGATGATCACCGGACTTGGCGCTCCCTTGGTTGCGAGGTTTTCAAAGTAGGAAGATAAGTATTCTTTGCTGGTGTAGAAAGAAACATACTCCCATGCAGCATCCTTTTTCGCCTGATCTGTTTTTGCATTGATCACATAGCAGTCGCCTGCGATAGCAGTCGCTGATTCGCCGGAAGGTCCTGCAGGCGGGAGGCAAAGACCAAGATCATCCGGGTCCATACCTTTGGAGACAGCATCTGCTACCCAGTCAGAGGCAAATGGCATCATACCGATTTTGCCAAGTGCAAAATTTGTCGTCAGATCCTCGAATTTCAGTGTTAAATCACTCTGGAGCACGCCCTCGCTCTTTAGCTTCTGATAATACTTTGCAGCTTCCAAAACAGCAGGATCGGTAAAGGTGAGTTCTGCGGTGCCGTCCTCGTTCTCCTTGGTCAGGTCGCCGCCTGCCTGCCATACATAGTACTGGAAGAACCATTCTGTCCACTCGGATGCAAGAGTTGCATAACCGGAAACCTGATTATCAGGATTGTTTAGCTTTTTCGCCATCTCAACGGCTTCATCCCATGTCTTTGGCGGCTCTGTCAAGCCTGCCTCGGCAAAGAGGGCTTTGTTGTAGGCAAAGAGCATCGGAGATACTGTTGCCGGTATACCGTAAACAGAGCCGTCCTTTGTAAACATATCTACATATTCCTGTGTGAAGTTTCCCCACTCATCCCAGCTTTCCGTGTAGGTATTTAACGGCTCTAAAATACCGGAAGCAATGTAGGAGTCCATCATGGTAAAGGAACATCTTACAAGGTCGGGCGCTGTGCCGGAAGCGACACCCTGATAAAATTCATTTCCCGGATCGCCTTCCTTTACGACTTTATTTAAGGTAATCCACGGATGCTCGGCAAGGAACTGCTCCTCCATAGCCATTGCCCAGTCGTCCTGATTACGGCTTGACGTCCAGATGGTCAATTCCACCGGCTCTTTGTCAGTTGCGGTCTGGGAAGTTGCCTCAGTACCGGAAGTACCCGCGTCCCCCGCTGCGTTATTGCTGTCTGCAGGTGCCGGATCGGAACCGCAGCCTGCGAGCGCGCCGGCTGTCATCGAAGCGCACAGCAGCGCGGCAAGAATCTTTTTTTTCATGTCATAATCCTCCTTCTCCTCCCGTGCATTGCGCACAGGTGTTTTTGATGAAATCATCATAACAGATTTCCTGTAATATGAAAAGAAACCAAAATTAACCGAAAATGAAAAAAATGTCATATTTTTTAAGATTTTTTTCTTGTGCAGGGAAATAGTTAAAAAGAGTGACACGAAAGTAAAATAGGAACATTTTCGGAACGGAAAAAATTTTTTATACTATTGAAAAATAGATTGCGGAGGTGCGAGGATGCAAGCAATAAAAAAAGAGAGGAGCGCCTTAAGACCGGGCGGATACCTCTTTCGAAAAAAAGTGACGCCGTGGTGTATACTGCTGATTCCTATGGCGTGTACGGTCTGGCTGAAATATTATCCGATTTTAAACGCGTTTTATATTTCCCTATTTAAATATGACCCGATCAACCCGCCGGGGCGGTTTGTGGGATTGCGGAATTATATCAGCATGTTTCAAACACAGTTTTACTGGGACGCATGGAAAAATACATTTATTTTCCTGCTGCTGCAGCTTTGTATGTGTTTTTTCATTCCGTTGATTCAGGCGCTGCTGCTCAACGAGCTTGTCAAGCTGCAGAAATGCCTGACAACGCTCTACATTTTGCCGGCGCTGATCCCGACATCGGTAAACGTTATCATCTGGAAGTGGATCTGGCATCCTGATTACGGTGTGGCAAATCAGATTGTGAAATTTTTTGGCGGAGAACCGCAGGTATGGCTAAGCGATCCGAATCTGGTAAAGTTTTGTATTATCTTTCCGGGCGTTTTGGGCGGCGGTCTGACCGTACTTTTATATCTGTCCGCGATTCAGGGCGTTTCTACGGATATTATGGAATCGGCGGCGCTTGACGGTTGTACGGGATTTCGGAGGATTTTCCACATTATTCTGCCAAATATCTCATTTATGATATTTATTCAGCTTATTATGTGCGTTATTACGACAATGCAACTGTTAGACGTACCTTATATGTATGCGTCGGGAGGTCCGAGCGGCGCGTCCACTACGCAGGGAATTTTCATTTATAACACATTCAATCAGGATTTGAATTATGGAACGGGCTCTGCGGCTTCGGTGATTCTGCTGCTTGTCATTGCGGCTTTGACGATGATGCAGATGCATTTTGAGAAGGCAGAGAAGGTATAGCAGGAGGGAGAAGTACATATGCAAAAAACAGGTAAAAAGAATAAAATCCGATGCGGAAGATCGGAGCGTTCTCTCAAAATCGTGGCGGCAGTCGTCTCGCTCCTCTTTGCAGCGTTTATGCTTTATCCGATGATATTTGCGGTTTCAAGCGCAATGAAGGATAACGCAAAGATTTATGAGGTACCGCCGAAGCTTCTGCCGAATCAGGCAAACAGTGTGTCGTTGGTATTTGATTATACAGATAGGAAGTTTGACAGCGAGGAACAGATGAAGGATACGGTATTAAGAGATAATATCCTTGCAATGTTTGGGGTCAATTATAAGATGGCAGACGAGTCTATCATGGAGATTCAGATTTACGGAATGAAGGACGGGAAAACGATCTTTCACTCCCGCGCGCATCAGATGAAGCTGCAGATGGAATGTGACTATGGAATTTATAAGGGCACGGCAATTAAGACGGAGGTGCTTTTGCACAGCGACCGCTATCTGCGTGCCAGTGAGTCGATCGGCTATGAGTTTGATCCTGCGGGCGGCTTGGAGCTACCGGAAACAGGGCTTTCCGACCGCTTCTTAGAGCCGGTGTCCGCGCTTTTAGCAGAGAAGTACCCGACAAGCGGAACGTTAGTCAGCGTTGGCGATAAGGTAAAGAATCTTTTAAATCTTGAGAGCTTTAAGTACTATTTGCAGATGCCGGAATATATTTATCCAAACAATGAGCGTATCGCACAGCTTGGATTTATGACATTCGTATTAAACAGTGTGATCGTCATTGGTTTTGCAATGGTTGCGCAGGTGATCTTATGCTCCGTGTGTGCGTTTGTGATCAGCAGACAGCTTTCTCCGCGGGCGTCCAAGGCAGTGCTTTTATTTTTCCTCGGAGGTATGATGATACCGTTTGCAAGTATCATGCTGCCGCAGTTAATTATGTACCGTCAGATGGGAGCTTACAATAATTATGCAGCGCTGCTGCTGCCGTTCCTTTATCCGTATGGCTTTTATGTGTATTTGTATAAAGGATTTTTTGATCAGATTCCGGGAAGCTATTTTGAAGCGGCTTCTTTGGACGGCGCGGGAAGCCTCTATTTGTACAGTAAAATCTGTATGCCGCTTTCAAAACCGATTATTTCGCTTATTGCACTGCAGACGTTTATCGGAAACTGGAATGATTTCTTCTGGGCATGGCTGGTGACAGAGGATCAAAAGCTTTGGACTTTGAATGTGGCGCTTTATAATATCTCTAATAATGTGGGAACAAAGCAGAACGCACTGATGGGGCTTGCAGTCGTGACAGTCACACCGGTAATTTTGCTGTCCATTCTGTTCTCCAAACAACTGAAGCAGAGTATCGTTGCATCCGGTGTGAAAGGATAAGGAAAAGACATGACAGACTTAAAGAAATTTGATATACTGACAGAACAGTTAAATGAGATGCAGATTCAGCTTCCGCACACAGAGCGTGTGGTAAATGCCGCGGATTTTGGCGTGCGTGCGGGAGCGGCGTGTGATAACACCAACGCCTTTTTTGAGGCGCTTTCCTATTGCAGGAGTATAAAGGCTGCAAGGCTCATCGTTCCCAAAGGCGTTTATTATTTTAAATCCTGCGAGACAGACGCATATCTTTCCTTGGATGAGATGGAGGATTTCGTTCTGGACGGAGGTGGCAGTGAATTTATTTTTGAATCACTGCATTCCTATCTCTCGATCAGAAAAAGCAGGCGTGTGCTGGTAAAGAACCTGATTCTTGACTGGAACTGGGAGAAGGCTCCGCTTGCAAGCGTAGGCGTTGTAACGAGGGTCGCGGAGGACGGAAGCTTTATAGAATGCAGCTTCCCCGAACATGAGAGTGTCTCGGCGGATATGAAGTTTTCTATCGTGGGACCGTTTGACCCGACGCGCTACACGCCCGGCTGTCCGGGCGGCATTGAGTTCCGTCCATATCGCAATGATCATGTGAAAAAAAGCGGGGATGCGGCTTCGGATGAGAAGATGCAGCAGTTGGTGCGTGAGTTATCCAATATTTTTCTGCCAAAACAGGAAAAGGCGGGGGAGAATGTTCTGCGGTTTTAT
Organism: Roseburia sp.; assembly: GCA_019421345.1. Taxonomy (GTDB): domain Bacteria; phylum Bacillota; class Clostridia; order Lachnospirales; family Lachnospiraceae; genus Roseburia. The sequence continues at coordinate 72,693 of JAHZFL010000005.1, forward strand.
ACCGTAGACGCCGATTTTACAAAGGCACATTTTAAGCGCGGCGACTGTTTCCGTTTTCGCCATTTTGAATACAGTATTTTAACGGTGCCGATCGAGGATTCCACAGATGTTACGCTGGATCATGTAACGATTTACGGTTCTCCGGGAAATGGGTTTGTCGGAAATGGAGATATTCACGGCCTTCATTTTAAAGGCTGCCGTGTGACGGTGCGTCCGGGAACGGTCCGCAGCATCTCGACCGTGACAGATTGTCTGCACGTCTGCAATTCACAGGGAAATTTCATCATTGAGGACTGTGAGTTCGGATATGCGGGAGATGACTGCATCAATATCCACGATAATTCCTCGATGGGAATTGTACCTATGGGAACGCATACGCTGCTGGCGCTGCGCGTCACAAAGGAGGCTGTTTTGTTTGAAGCAGGCTATCCGGTAGAGCTGCGTGGTCCCGATCTGTCACCGACCGGTTTTTCCTCGGTGCTGCGTGAGGTGAGCTACCGGCCGGAGGAGAGAAGCTGCGTGCTGACCTTTGAGGATGAGCTGCCAAAGAATTTATCATCCGATACCGTTCTTTGGAATAAGCGTTTCCAGACGCATAATTATATCATCCGTAATTGCAGATTTGTGAATAACCGTGCCAGAGGGGTGCTGCTGCAGGGTTCAAACGGTCTGGTGGAAAATAATGTGTTTGAAAATATTCAGGGCGCTGCGATCCAGATCGAGACGGGGTGCGAGTCGCGCTGGAGTGAGGGACACGGTGTAAAAAATCTGATTCTGCGAGGAAATGTCATTCGTCATTGTGACCTAAACGCATGGCAGATGGCGGAGCTTTATATGGGCGTGTATCTTCCCGACGGAAGAACCGAGACGCCGGTGTTTGAGAATATCTTGATTGAGGATAATTCGTTTATTGACTGTCCGAGAATGGCGATGTATTTGTCCTCCTGCAGAAACGTCATCGTGCGGGGCAATGCGATCATCAACGCGGGGCAGATGCCGCTTGATACGCATAACTATGGCTCAAGTACCATGGAAGCGCCGATTTACGGCGAGGAATATCACGGCATCATCCAGTTTGAGAAGGCGAGCGACTGTGTGGAGGAGGGAAACCGTATCGTTTCCACGTTGCTATAGACGCATGAGAAATAAGGAGTATGAAGATGGAGCAGAAGGAGATCCGCAGATGGCTGGAGGCACATGCAGACAGCAAGTTTCAGAAATTTACTTCCGGGCTGATTCCGGGAAGCGACGAGATTCTGGGCGTGCGGATTCCACTGCTTCGCGGGCTGGCAAAGGAGCTTGCGCGCGGAGACTGGCGCAGCTATCTTAAGACTGCCGCGGATGATTCTTATGAGGAAATCTGCCTGCAGGGCTTTGTGATCGGTTATGCGAAGGCAGACATTGAGGAGCTTCTTGCCTATGCGGCGGTCTTTATTCCAAAGATTCATGACTGGTCAGTCAATGACGGGTTCTGCGCGACGTTTAAGATCGCGGGAAAATATCGGCAGCGGGTGTGGGATTTTCTGATGCAGTATCAGGCTTCCCCGAACGAATTTGAACAGCGTGTGGTGGCGGTCATGCTGATGGACCATTTTCTTGTGCCGGAGTACATAAAGGACGTGCTTGGTGTGTGGGATTCGCTGAAGCATGAGGGCTATTACTGTAAGATGGGCGTTGCATGGGGCATTGCCACGGCGTATGCGAAGTTTCCCGATGAGACACATGCCTTTTTGCTTGACAATCATCTCGATGATTTCACTTATAATAAGGCAATTCAAAAGATGCTCGAATCTTATCGGATTCCGGCGGAAAAAAAGGAATTGCTTCGGGAAATGAAACGAAAATAAACGGGACAGCGGCAATAAGATTCGTAAAAATTTATTGCTGTTGTCCCGTTTTTCTGACTACGGTTAAATCTAATAATTTATTGACTGCCTTCTGCAGGTCAGGATGTTTGCGGTAAGATTCGATCAAGGCGCGTTCGGAGGCTGTGACGTGAAAGAATGTGTCATCCTCATTATAGCCGAAAGCTGACAGCACGTCTGTGATATTATAAATTTCACACAGCGTCAGGAGCATATCGGCGCTCGGTTTTGCCTGACCGCTTTCCCATCCATAGATTGTTTTAGGCGCAACATCTAAGGAACGTTCCCCAAGCAGAAAGGAAACATCTTTTACAGTATAATGATTCTTTTTTCTATATTCTTTTAAAACTTTTGAAATATATTCATTTTTCATACCGTAACCCCTACCTTGCAGAATCATCATATAGTACAGATATTTTGACCGTCAATGTATTCTTTATTCACGGGAAAATAATAAAAATATATTCTCTAATAATAAGAAAAACGGCGAAAAAAGAATGTATTGCGATTTTTGGACGACCATAGTAAGGAAAGAAAATGAAGCGAGGGGAAGGATGGATATGAGTGTACAGGTCGGAAAACAGAGTCTGCAGTTTGCGGAGGCGCCTTATATTATCAGCAGCGCCAGCATCGTCGGGAAGAAGGAGGGCGAAGGTCCGCTTGGAAATTGCTTTGACGTGATCGGGGAGGATGATAAGTTTGGTGCAGATACATGGGAGGAAGCGGAGAGCACGCTCCAAAAGGAAGCGTTTTCAATGGCAGTCGGTAAGGCGGGGATGAAGGCGGAGGACATCCGCTATCTTTTTTCGGGAGATTTGCTTGGACAGACGATCGCTACCTCCTTTGGACTGATGGACTATCAGGTGCCGCTGTTCGGGCTTTACGGCGCGTGCAGCACCTGCGGGGAGGCGCTTTCTCTCGGTGCGATGTGTGTGGCGGCGGGCTATGCAGACCGCGTTGTGGCGATGACGTCCAGCCATTTTGCAAGTGCGGAAAAGCAGTTTCGCTTTCCGTTGGAATACGCCAATCAAAGACCGCTGTCAGCAACGTGGACGGTGACGGGAAGCGCCGCGTTTGTACTTGGAAAGACGCGCAGCAAGGCGAGGATCACGGGAGTGACCACGGGAAAAATTGTGGATTACGGCATCAAGGATTCCATGAATATGGGAGCGGCGATGGCACCGGCAGCGGCGGATGTGATCTGCTGTCACCTGTCGGATTTTGGAAGAAGCGCCGCAGATTATGATAAGATCATTACCGGAGACCTCGGCACAGTCGGAAAAGAGATCTTGATCGATCTGACCAAACAGGGAGGCTATGACATCAGTCAGGTGCATACAGACTGCGGAATTGAAATTTATGACGGAAAGAAGCAGGGAACAGGTGCGGGAGGCTCTGGATGCGGCTGCTCTGCCGTTACGCTCTCCGGTCATTTTTTAAAGAAGATCGAGGAGGGCAGGTGGAAACGCATTTTATTCGTGCCGACCGGCGCGCTCTTGTCAACCGTTTCGTTTAATGAGGGAATGACGGTGCCGGGGATCGCCCATGCAGTCGTGATCGAACACGCGTAGCCGTGGGAGACGGACGCGGCGGTCTGTGAGTAAATCAAAAGGAAGGAAAAAAGAATGGATTATATCAATGCATTTTGGGTTGGCGGACTGATCTGTGCGCTGGTTCAGATTTTAATGGAAAAGACAAAGCTTTTGCCGGGGCGGATCATGGTGCTTTTGGTGTGTCTGGGCGCGGTTCTTGGCGCATTGCAGATTTATGAGCCTTTTTTGGAATTTGCGGGCGCAGGAGCAAGCGTGCCGCTGCTGGGCTTTGGAAATGTCCTGTGGAAGGGTGTAAAGGAGGCGGTGGATCAGAACGGCTTTCTCGGTATTTTTATCGGCGGTTTTCAGTCAAGTGCGGTAGGCATTTCTGCGGCTTTGATTTTCGGGTATCTGGCAAGTCTGATCTTCCAGCCAAAGATGAAGCGTTAAACGGCTGCCGTTTTTCAACAAAGAATTGCGAAAATATGTTTGTAGTAGTACAATGATCGTTAGGAGATAAAGGGCTTACAAAAGGAGATACTGGCATGGATGAAACGGCATTGCGGTCGGCCGGAATTGATTATGATGCGGCTTTGGCAAGATTTGTTGGAAGGAGGGAGCTGTACGAGAAATTTTTGCAGAAATTTCCAGAGGACACACATGAGCGGGATGCGGTGTGCGCGTATCAGGAGCAGAAATTTGACGAGATGCTTGCGCAGGTACACGCGTTAAAAGGAGTTTGCGGAACGCTGGGGCTTACAAAGCTGTATGAGATCAGCGCAGCGATCGTGAAGGATCTGCGTGCAGAGGAATTTGCCGGACTGGAGTCGGGGATGGAGCAGCTTACGGAGGAATATGATAAGCTGTGTCAGGCGATCAGGAAGGCATAGAGGGAGAACAACACACTTCGTGTGAGGATGCGTGTCGCGGCAAAAGTGTGCGTCCTTTCCGGTATGCTGTGACAGTCTTTAAAACTACAAAGGTAAAATTATGCCGCGATGACGTAAATAATAAAAGTACGCAGAATATCCTGCATGAGAAAAATGTAGTTGCAGGATATGCACCATTTTGCAAAAGCCGCATGCATTTTTGATCGAGGGGAAGCTGCATGAAATCATCTTTTTATAGATGATTATGAGCTTCCGGCGCTTTGAAATATTCGGGATGACGGCAGACGATTTCCGTGTTTGCATTAAAGCCGTCATAAATATGGTGAGAGATCGTGTCGGAAAGCTTCTCATAATCTTTGCCCGAAATATACTGCCAGAGCGCCGTGTGCTCGTCGTAGAGCGAAAGGAGCTTCGAGCGATCCGTAAAGTTTGAAAAGGTGCGGAATCGTTCGTATTGGGAATTGATGTTTTTTAGAAAATCCATGACATTCTTTTTTCCCGCCATTTCATAAAGCGTATTGTGAAATTCATTGTCACTGCGAATGAAGGCGCGTCCGAGCGCATCCTCGTTAAGTCCGCTTTCCAAAAGCTCGTGCTGCTTTTGGAGAATGAGCCGGATGCGAAATTCCTGTGATTTGTCATAGGAGGACGCAAGATCACGGAAGATTGCCTGTTCCAGGGTCTCTCTCATATATAAAATATCTGAGATCATATTCAGATCGATCAGGGATACGAAAGTGCCGATGTGGGGGCGTATTTCTAAAAGCCCCTCTCCGGCAAGCTGTTTGAACGCGTCCCTCACCGGGGTTCTTGAAACATGATATTGTGCGGCGGTGTCAATTTCACTGATGGCAGAGCCGGGAGGCAGCTCCAAAAGTAAAATCTGTTCTTTTAATTTTTGATAGACGGCATCTGAGGTGCCGGTCAGCTTCTTTGCATACATTGCGATTCTCCAGCGTCTTATTTTTATATTCCCATATTAAAGCGATTTTTCTAAAATTACAATCTCTTTTTTCATACATAGAAAAAGGAAAGTCTGGGAAAGCTTGTTAGAAGGAGTATGTCAAAGGTCATGCAAAAGCATGGAAATCCAACTTGTATACAAGATGATCAAAAGACGTGATGTGATTTGCGGTAGGGCTGCTGCTATCTCTATAAAAAAGTATAAAAATCATGAATATAATGTGAAAAACAGAAAAATTGGAAAGTGGCGTTGACACTTGTATACAAGCGTGATATAGTCAAACTATGCGAGGAATGAAAATCACGGGAGTGATACGCAGACAAATGCAACGATTGATAAAAGAATGAGGCGTAAAAGACGCCGGAATGGAGGAAAACATGAAATTATCATTTCGCTGGTACGGAGATGACGACAAGGTGACTTTAGAGAACATCCGTCAGATTCCGGGTATGCATTCTATCGTGACGGCAGTGTATGATGTACCTGTCGGCGAGGTATGGAGCGAGGAGAGTATTGCGGGCTTGAAAAAGCAGGTAGAGGACGCCGGACTTCATTTTGAAGTGATTGAGAGTATTCCGGTGCACGAGGACATCAAGCTTGGTAAGCCGTCCCGTGACAAATATATCGAGAATTACTGCGAGAATATCCGCCGTGTGGCAAAGGCAGGCGTGAAGTGTATCTGCTATAATTTTATGCCGGTATTTGACTGGACGAGAACACAGCTTGACCATGTGCTGCCGGACGGCTCGACCTCTCTTGTATACTATCAGGAGCAGGTGGATGCGGTAAATCCGCTTGAGAGTGACAGCGATCTGACGCTTCCGGGCTGGGATTCGAGCTACACAAGGGAAGAATTAAAGAGTGTGGTTGCGGAGTACCATGCGATGTCGGAGGATACGCTTTGGGACAATCTGAAGTATTTTCTGGAGCGGATCATTCCGGTGGCTGCAGAGTGCGATGTGAATATGGCAATTCATGAGGACGACCCATGCTGGAGTATTTTCGGTCTGCCGCGCATTATCACCTGCGAGGAGAATATTGACCGTTTCTTAAAGCTTGTGGACGATAAGCACAGCGGAATTACGTTGTGTACCGGCTCGCTCGGATGCTCGAATAAAAATGATGTTGCAAAAATGGCTGCAAAGTATGCGGCAATGGGAAGGATCCATTTTGCGCATTTGAGGAATGTAGCCGTGCTGGAGAATGGCTTTGAGGAGCGCGCACATCTTTCCTGCTGCGGATCTCTTGATATGTATGAGATTGTCAAAGCGCTTCATACGAATGGCTTTACAGGCTATGTGAGACCGGATCACGGAAGAATGATCTGGGGCGAGACGGGCAGAGCCGGCTATGGACTTTATGACCGTGCGCTTGGGGCAACCTATATCAACGGATTATTCGAGGCAGTGGAGAAAGCATTTGCATAAGGTATTGCGGACAGCTATCTGATTTAGGAGGAAAAAGAGATGAAATTACCGATGACAGTTGATTTGACAGGAAAAGTAGCAGTCGTTACGGGAGCAGGCGGCGTAATCTGCTCCGTGATGGCAGAAGCGCTCGCTGCATGCGGCGCAAAGGTTGCGATGCTCGATCTGAATGAGGAGGCGGCACAGAAAAATGCCGACGGAATCGTGGCACAGGGCTTTACGGCAAAGGGATATAAGTGTAATGTGCTGGAGAAGGAAAGCATTGAGGCGGCAAGAGCTGCGATCGCCGCAGACTTTGGAGCTTGTGATATTTTGGTAAACGGAGCCGGCGGAAACAATCCGAGAGCGACGACGGACGACGAGTATTTTAAGCCGGAGGATATGGGACAGATGAAAACCTTCTTCGATCTTGATCCGGACGGGGTATCCTTTGTATTCAGCTTAAACTACATGGGAACGCTGCTGCCGACACAGATTTTTGCAAAGGATATGATCAATAAGAAGGGGGCGAATATCATCAATATCGCTTCCATGAATGCCTACACACCGCTGACAAAGATTCCGGCATATTCGGGAGCAAAGGCGGCGATCGTAAACTTTACCGAGTGGCTGGCTGTGCATTTTTCCAAGGTTGGAGTCCGCTGCAATGCGATTGCGCCGGGATTCCTTGCGACAGCGCAGAATCATGCACTCCTATTCAATGAGGACGGGACACCTACGCCAAGAACAGGAAAAATCTTAGCGGGTACGCCGATGGAGCGTTTCGGCGAGCCGGAGGAGCTTATCGGTGCGCTGCTGTTTCTGGCATCCGAGGAAGCAAGCGGATTTGTCAACGGCGTATGTATTCCGGTAGACGGTGCGTTTGCGGCATATTCAGGCGTATAATTTTGCATCAAAAAAACGCGGAGCTTTTTGGAACTCCGCGTTTTTTGATGAACATAAGAGTGGCTCGCAAAGCGTGTCACTCGTTGTTGACATAAGAGCGGCTCGCAAAGCGTGTCGCTCGTTGTTTTCTGCCGTTTTAGAAACGGAATAAATTTAAACCGATCTGGGCATCGTGGAAGCGGTCGACTGTCCCGTCGATGAGCGTGATGACCATTTCACAGGTGGCGCTTACGACTGCCCGATTTAGGTGACCGCCGAACACTTCGCCCTTTTCATTTCCGGCGCTCATATGCAGATGACAGTAAAATTCGCCGTCCATTGTATTGATCGTTCCGTGTAAGGAGACGATTTCAAATGAGCCGTGAAACTCATTTGCCACATATTTTTTCTCGTCAGTCAAAAAGACGCCGACGGTGAAATCGTCAACGGCGCCAAGCGCCTGGATGCTTGCGAGCTTGATCTGTTCCTTGTGCGCAAGCTGCTTTACCTGTTCTAAAATTTCTTCGCCTCTGTCAATTCTGGCTATGATCGTGTTTCCGAATTTTCGATAGTCCATAGTGTGTACTCCTTGTATTTTGTGATTTTTCTATGTCAAAGTAATTTCTGCTGCGCTTGTTCCTCCGGGTAGGAAAGTCCCCATGCGCGTCTTAATTCTGTCATCACTGCCATCACATCTGCCGTATAATCTAAGTGCATTTCGTCTGCCTCGCCGGAGACGGCGCGTTCCATATCGGCAACCTCATAGAGCAGCGCCTCGCCGGTATTGCCGCAGGAAATCGTCTCCTTGTGACCATCCGATGTATAAGTGATGACAGCCTCCTCGGCGCGGGGATATTCATAAATTTCGATGTAGCCGCCGTCAAAGGCAAGCAAGCCTCTTTTTGGCTGTTTGGCGTGAAGGCTCAAGGTGATCGTCGCCATCTCTCCGGCAGGATTCATCAGTAAAATGCCTGCCTGCTCATCGACGCCGCTCGGCGCGAATTTTACCTGTGATACGACAGAATCAGGTGCAGCCGATAAGAACCAGCGGATAAAGGAGAGGGCGTATACGCCGATGTCAAGCAGCGCGCCTCCGGCGAGCGAAGGATTAAAAAAGCGGTTGCTCATGTCATAGTCCTTGTAGCTGCCGAAATTCATCTGGATCATTTTCAGTGCACCGAGATTCCTCTCCTGGATCACTTCTAAAATTTTCTTATAGACAGGCATATGATAGATTGTCATTGCCTCTGCCAAAATCACATGATTTTCCTCTGCCAGCTTTATTGCCTCGGCGAGCTCTGCGTCATTGAGCGTGATGGATTTTTCGCAGAGCACATGCTTTCCATGGGTTAAGGCTTCGCGCAGATAAGAGATATGTGTATTATGCGGCGTGGAAATATAAATAATATCTATATTTTCATCGGTAAACAGGTCCTCGATCTGTTCGTACACATGCGGAATGTTATATTTTTTTGCAAAATCAACCGCATGCTGATAAGTTCTGTTTGCAACTGCGTAAAGGGTTCGTCCGTCTTTTGCAAGCGCCTGCGCGAGCTCGTTTGCAATGACGCCGCAGCCTAAGGTTGCCCAACGATAATTTTTCATGATTTCCTCCGTTTCTGGCAGCTTTATTTATGTATTATTTTAGGGACTTCCCTTTTTCTTGTCAATAACAAAGAATGTCCCCGGTCCCTATGGCATAAAAAACCGCAGCGCCGGATGATCGAAGCGCTGCGGTCTCGGGATAAAATTTAGGAAAGAATGAAGTGGCTTGCACTCCTTATCAGTATTTCTTAATTTCAGAAATTCATACAGATTATTTTGCGCATGTATGATTTTATTTCTGGTTGAAGTGTACGGCAAAGCCGGCGATCTCCTCCTTGAGGTAGGCAACCGAAAGGACGCCCTGCGCGTTATATTTAAAGGACGTCTCATCAAAGGAGAAACCGCGCTTTTGTAAATGGTACATGGCGCGGGCAAGGTAGTTTGTCTGAATGCAGATATGCCCGTTTGTGCCGCGTCCCGGAGCTTTCATCATTTCAATCAGAGAACCGACGAAGATCGAGCTGTTGCCCGGTTTTACCTCCTCGCCAAGCAGAGCCGCAAATTTAGCGGAGTCGGAAGCTGCAGCGTCTTCCGATTCATTATTGACGCCGACATGAAGAAGCTGAAAGCCAAGCATGGTGGCAACGGCTTCCTTTGTGAGGGCTGTGATGCCTGCCCAGTCCTTTGCGTTGATCATATCCTTGCTGACCATCCAAGAGCCGCCGCACGCAATGATGCGGTTAAAGTCAAGGTAGCTTGTCAGATTCTTTGCGTTAATTCCTCCGGTCGGCATAAATTTCATATTGGTGTAGGGCGCAGCCATAGACTTGATCATATTAAGTCCTCCTGCAGCCTCTGCCGGGAAAAATTTCACAACGTCAAGTCCCAATTCGATCGCTGCCTCCACATCACTTGGATTGGAGGTCCCGGGAGTGATCGGAATATTCTTGTCCACACAGTATTTTACGACCTTTGGATTTAAGCCGGGGCTTACGATAAATTTTGCGCCGGCATTTACCGCGCGGTCCACCTGCTCGGTGGTTAAAACCGTGCCTGCGCCGACGAGCATCTCGGGAAACCGGTCAGACATTATGCGGATGGATTCCTCGGCGGCAGCAGTGCGGAAGGTAACCTCCGCGCATGGGAGTCCGCCGTCACACAACGCTTTTGCCAAAGGCTCTGCATCCTCTGCGCGATCGAGTGCAATGACCGGAACAATTCCGATTTTGGAAATTTCTTCTAATACCTTGTTCATCATAGTTCTCCTTTATGATCTTGATTTGCGGCAGCGGTATCGGTGGGACGCCGCTGCAATGTAACAATAGAAGTTTCGTATTACGAAACCTTGTTTCATAAAATAAATGTGATTTTATTATAGCATTTGCAGGGGGCTTGTCAACAGGTTTCTGCGAATTTTCTTGCAGAAAAGGGAGGGATGTGATAGACTTGCCATGACTTGATGTCAGGTGTGCATAGGCTGTGTGTAACCGCCGTTGTATGCGTGAAAAGGGAAACAGGTGCAAGTCCTGTACGATCTCGTCGCTGTAATAAGAGAGCATCCTATAAGAACCACTGTTAGCATGTGCCGTAACACAGAATTTATGCAGAGACGGCGGGAAACGGGAAGGGGTAGGATGCGTTGACCTTAGAGTCAGAAGACCTGCCTGTCATCGGTACTAAACAACCACGAGGAATTGGTTATGGTACATAAACACTTGTATTGCCATGCCCTTTTGCACCCTCGCAAAAGGGCAGTTTTGTTTCGGTATCTGGGAAGAAGCTTTCGGAAGGAGCAGAAATTTTCTCGTGAAAAAAGAAAAAGGAGGTAGAGGGACATGTCAGAACAGACGAAAGGAAGCAACAAAAAGAAGATCATACTTGCGGTGGGAGCGCTGCTCCTTGTCGTGGCGGTTTTTGCCGGCATCTATTTTGCGATGTCGCCAAAGGCGCAGGAGGGAGCAAAGAATATCACCATCGAGGTCATTGACGATGCACAGAAATCGACGATGTATGAGGTGAACACGGATGCGGAATATCTTGGAGATGCAATCCGGGAGACAAAGGATCTTGTCGTAGACGGAACGGAAAGCGAATACGGTATGATGGTCGATACGGTAAACGGCGTTGTGGCAGATTATAATGAAAACGGTGCTTACTGGGCATTTTATGTGGACGGCGAATACTGTATGTATGGTATGGATGAGCAGCCGATCGCAGACGGGCAGGCATACCAGATTATTTATACGACTGAGTAATGCGCATGAGCAGGGGAATTAGGACAAAAGATATTGCGCTCATCGGTGTAATGGTTGCGACACTGGAGGCGGTGAAGCTGGCGCTCACTTTTTTGCCGGGGGTGGAGCTTGTCACATTGCTGATCGTGATCTATACGCTTGTATTTGGCTGGCGGGTTTTTTACGCGATTGCGGCATTTGTCCTGATTGAGGGATGTCTGTATGGCTTCGGTATCTGGTGGATCATGTATCTTTATATATGGCCGCTTCTCGCCCTGCTGGCGCATTTGTTCCAAAAGCGGGAGGAGAGCTGGTTTTGGGCAGTGCTTACCGGAGCCTACGGGCTTTTTTTCGGGGCGCTGTGCGCGCTGCCCTATCTGGTGATCGACGGCTGGCACGCCGCGCTGGTGTGGTGGGTGGCGGGAATCCCGCATGACATCACGCACGGGATTTCCAATGCAGTGCTCTGTCTGGTTTTGTTTCGTCCGGTTTATGGAGCGTTAAAAAGACTTCGGCAGCAATCGCAGAGTTGACTTTTTTCTGAAATCTATGCTATGATACCATAAAGTTCCGTAATATGAAACATAAGGCTGGATCATGGAATTTAGGAACGAGAGATGGAGAAAACAGATGGCAGAAGAAAAAGAAATGAAAAATCCCGTGCAGTCTGCGGCGCGTATTTTTCAGGTGATGGAAATGCTTGCCGATCAGGGCGAGATGGGACTGATGGAGCTTAGTACGGCGCTTGGGCTTCATAAGAGTACAGTACACAGGCTGTTAATGTCTTTGATTTATATGGGATATGCGAGGCAGGATGAGTCCTCGCAGAAATATATGCTTTCCTATAAGCTTGTGAATATGGCGAGCCGTATCTTGGATCGTATGGATATTCTGCAGATCGCCAAGCCGTATCTGGAGCAGCTTTCCGATCTGAGCAAGGAGACTGTGCATCTGGTGCGCCGGGAGGGGAATAATATCCTCTATATTTATAAGATCGAGGCAAAGATCGGTACGATACGGATGGTTTCGCATGTCGGAATGGTGCACCCGATGTATTGTTCGGGCGTCGGGAAGGCGATGATGGCGGTGCTACCCGAGAGTGAGGTTCAAAAAATCTGGAATGAGAGTGTGATCGAGAAGCGGACGGATCACACGATCACCGATTATGAAAAGCTGCTGGAGACGTTAGAGGAAGTAAGGAAAAACGGTTATGCGCTCGATGATGAGGAGAACGAGGAGGGCGTGCGTTGTATTGCCGCCAGTCTGCGCGGCTGTCAGAAGGAGGTGCTGTATGCATTCAGTATCTCAGGACCGGCAAGCAGGATGACGAAAGCGCGGATAGAGGAGCTTGCGGTAGATGTATGCAGAGTGCAGGGGGAGCTTTCCAAAGCGCTTGGGTATGTGCCGGTGTCTGAGCTTTAAAAATTTGGAAAATTTTTTAGAACAGAAAGAATAAGCAGAAAAAACATGGTCATACTATCCTTGAAAAGAATAGTAATTCCAAAAGGAAAAGGAGAACATGACTATGAGAAAGTGGAGAGCACTTGCTGCAGGACTGGTACTTACTTTATGCTTAAGCGCGGTAACTGCATGTGGAACAAACAAGGATAAGGACAATGTAAACAACACAAACGGCACAAATACCGAGAGTACGGTGAACAACAATAAACCGGGAAATACGACTGACAATGTGCCGGCAAATCCGGATAATCTGAATCAGAATAATGGAACAACCACTGAGAACGGAGCGGTAGACAATAACGGAACGACGACCAACAACGGAACAACGACCAATAACGGAACGACGACCAACAACGGCACAACGACCAATAACGGAACAGTGGACAATAACACGAATCCGGTGGAGGATGTTGTTGACGGCGTCGGTGAAGCCGGAAAAGATGTGATCAATGGCGTTGAGCAGGGCGTGGACGATCTGACAAATAATAATGCCGGAAATGGGACTAACACCACGGGCGGCAATCGATAATAGAATAAAGAGAAGGGAACACAGCCGCGGGAGGTGAGAAAGCCTCTGTGGCTGTTTTTCTTAAATAAATATGAAAAATCAGAAAATTCCTTGAGATGAACAGGTATTTCTATTATAATAGCCTTGACTTAGAAGAATCAATAAGAACAGTCATAAGGAGTATCCGATGAATGATAATGATTATAGAGAGGTAATAGACGAGGAAGCTTTAGAAAACAAAGAGCTTTCTAAAGAGGGTGAGACGGATGCGGTGCGTCAGGAGCGGGGGATGACGGAGACTTCTGACAGCGAAAAACCAACTGATCAGGAGACGGAGTATGAGGACATCTGCTATATTTGTCACCGCCCGGAGCATGTGGCGGGACGGATGATCAAGATCCCGAATGACATCTGCATCTGTCAGGATTGTATGCAGCGTACCTTCGACAGCATGAACCAGTCGGGTTTTTCGATGGATGATATGATGAATCTGAATTTGGGAAAGATGCCGAATATCAGCATGATCAATCTGTCGGATCTTCAGAATCTGCAGGGCACGCTTCCGAATCATCAGAAGCTGAAGAAGAAAAAAAAGAAAGAGAATGAAACGCCTGTCATTGATATTGCTAAGATTCCGGCACCGCACCGGATCAAGGCTTCTTTGGACGAATATGTGGTAGGGCAGGAGCAGGCGAAGAAGGTGATGTCTGTCGCTGTTTACAATCATTATAAGAGGATTGCCGCGGATGAGAAGGACGGTATTGAGATCGAGAAATCGAATATGCTGATGATCGGTCCGACCGGCTGCGGCAAGACGTATCTGGTTAAGACGCTTGCAAGGCTTTTGGATGTGCCGCTTGCGATCACAGATGCGACCTCTCTGACAGAGGCGGGATACATAGGCGATGATATTGAGAGCGTGGTGAGCAAGCTTTTAGCGGCTGCGGACAACGATGTGGAGCGCGCGGAGCATGGCATTATTTTTATTGATGAGATCGACAAGATCGCAAAGAAGCGCAATACGAACCAGCGCGATGTCAGCGGCGAGTCGGTGCAGCAGGGGATGCTAAAGCTTTTAGAGGGTGCAGAGGTCGAGGTTCCTGTCGGCGCGAGCAGCAAGAATGCGATGGTGCCGATGACGATGGTGAATACAAAGAATATTTTATTTATCTGCGGCGGAGCGTTTCCCGAGCTGGAGGAGATTATCAAGGAGCGTTTAAATAAGACGGCTTCCATTGGTTTTGGTGCAAAGCTTAAGGATGAATACGATCAAAAGGAAAATCTGCTGTCAGAGGTGACAGTGGAGGATGTACGAAAATTCGGCATGATACCGGAGTTTTTAGGAAGGCTTCCGGTGATGTTCACGCTGGATGCACTGACAGAGGATGCGCTGGTAAGAATTTTAAGAGAGCCGAAAAATGCAATTTTAAAGCAGTATGAGAAGCTGCTCGCAATGGATGAGGTTCGTTTGCAGTTTGATGAGGATGCGCTGTGTGCAATTGCAAGAAAGGCGAAGGAGAAGAAGGTGGGCGCGCGTGCGCTTCGCGCAGTGATCGAGGAGTTTATGCTCGATATTATGTATGAGATCCCAAAGGATGATAATATCGGAACAGTTACGATCACAAAGGATTATGTGGAGAAAAAGGGAAGTCCGCGGATTGAGATGCGCGGATGCACCCGTATTGCAGACGGCGGCACACCTCAGATTGCGGGGAGTACCGTATAAAATAATAGCATAAATCAGATTGCTCCGGCATCTATTAATTATGAATAGATGACCGGAGTTTTTATGTCAAATTGCAGACAGCAGATACATTCGAATGATTATTATGATTTCATTGTCCCGTACGGTGTCGGACCGGAGCAAATTACTGTGAGCGGCTGTACGCAGCGGATTTCGGAGGACTATGATATATTTTATTTTCCGCGGGAGGGTCTTCCGTCTCTTTCGATTGCGGATTACAGCTATACGACAATTCCAAAATGCTATGGTCTTTTAGACACGACGGCGCTTGAGGCATCGGGAATTCTTAGGATGCAGAACCAACCGGTGCTTTCCTTAAAGGGCGATGGGGTTTTGATTGGATTCATTGATACGGGCATTGACTATACGAACAAATTATTTCGGTATGCTGACGGGAGTTCAAGGATCGTGCGTATCTGGGATCAGTCGATTACGGACGGAGAGACGCCGGAGGGGATTTTATACGGGTCGGAGTACACGAAAGAGGTGATCGACCGCGCGCTGGCTTCGGAAAATCCTTATGATATTGTGCCGTCGCGTGATGAGAATGGGCACGGTACTTTTTTGGCGGGTGTTGCCTGCGGAAACGAAGATGCGGAAGCTGATTTTATTGGGGCTGCCCCACAGGCGCAGATTGCCGTCGTAAAATTAAAGGAGGCAAAGCAGTATTTAAGGGAATTTTTCTTTGTGCCGGAAGGTGTGCCTGCTTATCAGGAAAATGATATTATGATGGGGGTTGCTTATCTGGATTATCTTGCAAACGTCTTAAATATGCCGCTTGTCATCTGCATTGCGCTTGGAAACAGTATTGGCAGCCACGGAAAGAACGGGCCGCTTTCCGGTTATCTGAATTTTATCTGCACAAGACGCCGGCGTTCGATCGTGGTGGCGGGAGGAAATGAGGCAAATTCGCGTCATCATTTCCAAGGGCGTATTGCGGAGGATATGTCATACGAGGATGTCGAGGTGACGGTGGAGAATGATATGAGTGGATTTTTCCTTGAAATGTGGGCAAATTCACCAGAACTCTACTCCGTCTCTGTCATTTCACCGACCGGAGAGCAGATTCGCAGAGTGCCTGTGCGTGAAAATGCATCGGAGACTTTCCGGTTTGTCTTTGAGAAAACAGTTGTCATGATCGACTATCGGATTGAGACGCGGGAAGAAGCAAATCAGCTTATTTATATGCGTTTTATCGCTCCCAAACGCGGACTGTGGGTCATCCGTGTTTATCCTGAGAATATTATTAACGGTTCTTATAATATGTGGCTTCCCATGGCACAGCTTACGGATGGAAAGGTATATTTTCTTCGCTCCAACCCAGAGATCACACTGACCTCGCCCTCCAATGCCAGGCAGGTCATCACAGTGGGCGGCTATAATGCGGTAAACCAGAGTATGTTTGCAGATTCTGGGAGGGGCTATACGATTTCGGGGGAGATCAAGCCTGATTTTGCAGCGCCTGCGGTGAACATCTACGGTCCGGGACTGCGTGGGGATTACATCCGCTTTACGGGAACGAGCGCGGCGGCAGCAGTGACAACAGGGGCAGTGGCGCAGATCATGCAGTGGGCGCTGGTGGAGCTGAACAGTCCGCGCCTCTCCAATGCCGGTATTAAGAATATGCTGATACGGGGAACGGGGAAGTCGAATGACAGAAGCTATCCGAATCGGGAGTGGGGGGATAATGGTATTATAGTGTCAAGTTAGTAAGAAACCAGTAAATTCAAGGGTTTCCGCTGATTTAGTCCTAATAAAAAACTGTTGTGAGAACAGCAAAAAATGATTAGGATGAGCTCATTTTTAATCTGGAAACTGAAAATCAGGCAACTTGACACTAAATTACCATTAAGTATTTTGAGGGTGTGTGAAAGTGTACCTTGAAAGAGGTGATAACTTAATATTTTAATATTTTGATATTTAGGTAGGACTAAATTGGCTCTTGCGTGGACAGGTTCCATGTGCATAAAGCTGACTTGGTCCTGCTTTTTTTGTTGGAGGAGGAAGGAGTATGGCAATGACAAAGCGAGAGCTGATTGAGTTCCTGAATGAGCTGGTGGAGTTAGCCAGTGAAGAAAACAGAGCAAGAGCAGTCATGGTAAAGAGAAAGATGATCGATGACTTTGAGAAAAATTACGGATTTGAAAAGGAGGCTGAGAGACAAATATCATATCTGCCGCCACATGATATAGCCGCCATGCGGGATGATGTGCAGGAAGAATTTAAGCAGAAAGTAATGGTGGAACTGATGAAGCATAGGGAGTGTACTCCTTGGAATGTTCAGAGGGCGATGGCTTCTAAAATCTACGACTTGAGTGACTTGATTGATATTCGAGAGCATATGGAGCGTATTGAGGAAGAAAGCCGGAAGAAAGCAGAACAGAGCAGGAGGGGCGTCAGATGATAAAGATAGTAATAGGAATAACGGTTGCAGCAGTATGGATTACATTTTTTGCACTTGCAAAAGAAACGGGAATGGTAGACAGAAGATTAGAAGAAATAAAGAGGCTTACCGCTGAAAGAGAGGTGGGTATTGCAAGTGGGAATTAACATAAAAGTAGAAAAGAATTTCAGGCAGAAAGATGTGATTACGGTTGCGGCAAAGCTGGAAAGAGATTTAAAAAGCTGTATGCGGTGCAGATTCTTTTATGGAAATAACAGGCAGTGTATCGCAAAGAAATGTATTAAAAATGAGGTACAGGAGAAAAGACCAAAGCAGGAAGTAAACAGTATGTGTGTCGGCTGTCCGTACCGACAGTCAGAACTGTATTGTTTCCCATGTATGAAAAAGCTGATTGGGAAAGATGAAAAGGAGACAGAAATTGTTGGAGAAATGGAGGAAACGAAAGATGGGCAAACATGTTGAGGTAATCGGAGTAGACCACGGCTGGTCCGGTATGAAAACGGTCAGTCAGATATTTACAACCGGAGTAAAGGAAATTACAACAGAGCCGGCATTCTGGAGTAATGTGGTGGAATATAATGGTTCCTATTACAAGGCAGGCGGCAAGCGGCTTGAGGTAAGGGAGGTAAAGGTGGAAAATGAAAACTTCTACATTCTTACACTTGCGGCGGTTGCAAAGGAATTAAACAGACGTGGAATGAGAAATGCAGATGTTCTCTTATCCGTTGGGTTGCCGCTTACAAGATTCGGGGCAGAGAAGCAGGATTTTATCGACTACCTGTCTAAGGAAAAGGAAGTGACCTTCTGTTTTGAAAATGAACAGTACCGGATTAAGATTGCGAGGGTGTCCGTATTTCCACAGTGCTATGCAGCGGTTGCAGACCGGATAAAGACTCTCCCGAAAAGGGTTGTTGTTGTGGATATTGGAAGCTGGACGATTGACATTATGCCGATTGAGGAATCTGCACCAAATGAAGCCGAATGCATTACGATCAGGGAAGGTTTGATCAAGTGCATGAGAACTATTAACGAGGAATGTATGCGAAAGCACGGCAAGGAGCTTTCCGAGGAGGATATTCAGGAGATTATGCGTACCGGCAGGCATGAAAAACTGCCGGAAAAGTATCTGACGATTGTGCAGGAGTGTCTCAGAGTCTATGCTGAAAAGGTCTGCAACATTCTTTTGGAGCATGGCTACAATCTGGAAGTAACAGAGATTGTATTTGTTGGCGGCGGTGCAGGTGTGGTAAAGCGTTTTGGCAATTATGACGGAAAAAACATTCAGTACATTGAAGATGTCAGGGCAAATGCAAAGGGATATGAATATCTTGGAAAACTGTTTCTTTCCACCCACAAAAAAGAGTTTGGACTGGGGTGATGTAAATGGCAAGGAAAAAAGACAATATTGTGTATCACAATATGAGAATGAATCTTGATAACGAGCAACACCGCAGGATACACAGAGTACTCACGGACTTAAATACGGATGTGCATAAGTCAGTCAACCAGTTTCTTATAGATGCGACAGACGCCTATATCAGAGCGTTGGAGGGAAATGATCTCACAACTGGGGAAATGGCAAAAACAGAAGCACAGGTACAGCCTTATGTTACAAGGGAAGATCTGGATAGGGTGCAGAGTGAGATCAGGGAGGAGCTTCAGAGAGAGATGATAGGTATCCTGGTTTCTTCGTTGACAGCCGGAAAAGTTATTCAGGTGCCAGAGATAAGAACGGTAAGGGAGGAAGCGGCACAAAACGTAGCAGAAGATGATACGGGAGCAGATGAAACAACCATTGGTCTTGCTTCCTCATGGGGATGAAGAAAGGAGGAACGGTTATGGCAGGAATGATTTTAAGAAAGACAGGGGTGGTTTTGCTTATCATATGGAAGGGACTGGCTCATGCGGCATTGCTGATTTTGAAACTGTTATTTGGAGGAATCCGATTGTTTCTGCTGCTGTTTACCCTGATTGCAAGGATTGTACTGTCTTTTATTGGAATCACTGCCCATGACTAGGGGAGAGTATGGAAGATCTGTTGTCAAAAATTTACGACAAAATAGTGTTTTATGAAAAAGACGGTATGAAATGCGGGAAAGAATTTGACACGGTGGTGAGTGAAATTCTGAAACCGTTAAAGGAAAGCAGGACAGAGGAAGAAATTGAGGAGATCAGGGAGCTGGTATATCAGGCAGCCTATTCCGCAGAAAAATATGGATTTTATGTCGGTGTCCGTTTTATGGTCAGGTTTTTTGCAGAAATCTGGGGATCAGGAATGCGAAAGTAGCTTTGAGACAGGAGAAAGATATGTGGAGACATAAGCTTTATATGGCATATAAGAAAAATGGCAGAGAAAAAAGATTCACATCATATATGGAAAGAATCCAGTAAAATGCAAGAAGATCAGGATGAACCGAATACGGAACCAACACTTTATGCGGATAAGAATACGGAAAAAGGCTCGGAGAAGTTCCGTAAACAAAAACAGATAAATACAGTTGCCCCATGAGGGGCGGTTTACGGAATAAGCTGCCTGTCTCTTGAGAGAGGAGGGATGCATTATGAAATAACAGAAAAGGCAGAAGCAGAATAGCAGATGAATAAAATACAAAGTGGGAAAAGAGAAGAAGGAAGCAGATTTACATAAGCCGAGGAGAAAATCCCCGGCTTTTTGTTTGTCTAAAACTGGGAAAGGAGCAGGCAGATTGTGGTGATTATTCTTAAAAGAGGGATTCCGCCTTAGCGGATATACAAAGAAAAATATAGTTGAAGCTGAGGAGAAGTCCCCAGCTTTTTTGGTAAAAAGTAGGAGGAGCTGCAATTATATGATGAAATACGAAATTTTCAAAGAGGTAGTCAGCGATAAATTTATGGATTACCTGCCGGAGCAGTACAGAGATATGGAGCTTGTGGTAAATCCGGTGAACAAAGTAAACTGCACACTGGATGGGATCAACCTGATCGGCGGAAAGGATAACAGGCTTGTGTCCCCTACGGTTTATATTAATGATATGTATGAACATTATAAACAGCATGAGGATTTGCAGGATGTGATGCAGACCGCGGCAGAGCAGATGGTAAGAATGTTCGACAGAAATGTGGAAATGCCCCAAATTGATTCCGGGGAAGCAAAAGACAACATTGTATTCCAGTTTGTGAATACAGAGCAGAACAAGGAACTGCTTGCAGGAGTTCCGCATCGTGAATTCCAGGATTTATCCATTATTTACCGCTGGGTAGTGAAGGTGGATGCAGAGGGAGTTCACAGTACTGTGTTAAAAAATGAACTGGCAGGGCGGCTCGGTTTTACTGAGGATCAGCTATTTAAGCTGGCGATGGAGAATACCAGAAGGATGTTCCCGCCATGCATAAAGAGCATGAATGAGGTTTTATGTGACATGATGGCACAGGACGGAATGCCGCAGGAGATAGTGGAACTGATGCTGAAGGAAATGCCCGCAGACAATCTGATGTATGTGATCTCCAACGAGCGAGGGATCAATGGAGCAATATCCATGCTTTATGAGGATAAGCTTCATACTCTTGCAATGGAAATGGAGAGTGACTTGTATATTCTTCCATCATCGGTACATGAGGTTATCGCCGTATCTGCTGGGCTGGGCAATCCGAGTGAACTGGCAGAAATGGTATCAGAAGTCAATATGTCTGAGGTTACTTTGGAGGAGAGGCTTTCCAATCAGGTGTACCACTATGACAAGGATCTGCGAAAATTAAGTCTTGCAACAGACACACCAAACAAGAGACTGGATGGAATCGTGGCAGAGCCGCCGATGGTTTATGAAACAAAACAGTCCAGATAGGAGGCTTATGGAAAAGGAACTAAAAGAGGTAACACTGGAGGAACTGGCTGCCCTGATAAAATCGCAGGGGGGAGAGTTTATTATCCGTGTAGAGTTTGGAAAGGAGGCTGCTGATGGAGAGACAGAGCCCGTTTCCGTTTGAGGTAGTGTCTGTAAGGCTGGTAAGGAATGCCCCTGTTTATTCCGACAGAAAGATAACAGAACCGGAGGATGCCTTAGCGGTCGTGGGAGAGTTTCTTTGTGAAATGGACAGGGAAATGGTGTGTGTCATTAACCTGAAAACAGACGGAACACCGATCAACTGCAGCTTTGTAAGCATGGGAGCAGTCAATCAGGCAATGGCAGAACCAAGGGAGGTATTTAAGTCGGCAATTCTTTCCAATGCAGCATTCATTATCATGGTGCATAACCATCCCAGCGGAAATTTAGAACCGTCGGAGAACGATACCATGATAACAGACCGGATATTAAAGCTGTCACACTGGATGGGAATCCCGCTTTTGGACCATGTGATCGTGGGAGGGGATAATACCAGATATTTCAGCTTTAAGGAAAAAGAACTTTTGCAGATGCCAAAGGTGATGCTGGCACAGAATTACAATTATCTTGATTTTGAAGATAAGGCAATGGTGGCAGAGCCGGGAAGGAGCAGGTGAGGGAATGACGGAAAGGAACAGCTTTACGGGAGAAGAACTTGCCATTGCAAAGAGTGTTGACCTTACGGCGGTTGCGGAAAATCTCGGCTACACCGTAAAACGGATTGGGAATTACCACACCTTAAAAGAGATTGATTCCATCCGTATTTATAACCGGAGGAGCTGGTTCCGGTGGTCGAGAAAGTATGACAGAGGCGAAAATGGAGGCTCACAGATAGATTTTCTTCGGGTGTTTGCAGGTATGGAGGTAAAGGAAGCGGTATTCTGGCTGCTTGATTTTGCGGGGTATCGAAAGAGTGGGGAATGGAAACCGCAGGAGCTGGTTTCAAAGAAAGAAGCAGAGGCGAGAAAACATTTTGTACTTCCGCTGCCTGCAACCGATAACCATTATCTGTACCAGTACCTTGTACATGAAAGGAAACTGTCGCAGGAAGTTGTGGATGAGTTTGTACGAAAAGGACTCATTTATGAAGAACGCCGATACCATAACATTGTGTTTAAGGGAAATGATAAAAGCGGCAAAACACAGTTTGCAAGCAGGAGGGGTGTGTTTGACAGAGACGGGCATGGCTTTAAGTGTGATGTGGCAGGCAATGACAAAAATTTCGGTTTCAATGTGTGGAATGAGGAAAGCACGGAGCTGGAAGTATTTGAGGCTGCCATAGACCTGATGAGTTATGCAGACATTTATAATGATTTTCACAGTAACAAGCTGGCGCTTGGAATGTTATCCGATGCACCGCTTGTTACTTTTTTGCAGGAACATCCGCAGATTATCATCCTGAAATTCTGTCTTGATAACGACGAACCGGGCAGAAAAGCGACAGAGCAGCTTATGCAGAAATATTATGAGCTGGGGTATGAAGTGGAGGACTGTCCGCCGCCAAAGAATTACAAGGATTACAACGGATGGCTGCAGGAAGCAAGAAAAGAGAATTTGCACACGGAGAGGTGGGTGGAAATGTCAAGATAGGTGTCAACTGAAAAAGTTGATTCATTCCGTGGAAGCCAACTGAAAAAATCGACTTATTTTGGGAAAATCAACTGAAAAAGTAAGTTGACATGGTACAGTCAGATTTTTTCGGGGAGGAATGGAAGCGGAAGTCAGCTGAAAATGTTGACTCATTTTGGGAAAGTCAGCTGAAAAAGTCAACTTATTTGATAAAAGTCAACTGAAAAAATGAGCTGACTATATTTATGAACCGGGGTTTTAGGGGCAGTCCCCTAACCAGAGGCATGAGACGGCTCTCATGCGTATCTGGCAAATTCCCATCGGGAATTTGGGGCAGGCGGGAAAATCCGGAAAAATCAGAAAACGGTTAAGGAGGTGGTCTGATTGGATGTCATTGATGTAACAAAGGGGCGGTTTTGTGAAGTGGAAATCAAGGGGCATTATGGAATTTTCACGGAGCTTAGAGTGAATAAGAGTACCATTCCAAAAGGCGTGAATTGCTATGAACTCCGTCATGGTGACGATGACAGTTATCCGGCAGCACTGGAGCAGGTAGTAAAAATAAATTACTTTGGAGCAGTCCTTATGACGGATAAGATGGAAACTGGTCAGGATGGATATGTGCCATTGGAATTTGAAGATTTTTCTTTTACGGGAGAGACATTATCCGTAAAAGAATATCAGATGAATTACGGAGAAACAGAACCGGAGCTGTTGTATGCGGCAGGGCTGTCTGCGTTTTCACAGAAAGAGGTACAGTCCCCGGAGCTTTCAGAGCAGGAGGCAGACGTGCTGATTGGCTATATGGAGGGGCATGAATGTCTGCTTGGGGAGCATGAGGGAACGCTGTACCGTGGAGATTTGTGCTATGCACAGGGAGTCATCCGGTGGAAAGAATATTCCATTGATGATGCAGTAGAAACAGCATGCGAGTGGAATGGTGAACTTCTGGAAAGAGCAGAGACAGAGGTGGAAAATGCAGAAAACTATGCAGAGTATGTGAAGAAGAAAGAGTATCTGGAATCTTTGCAGACAGACGAAAAACTGCTGGATTCCTTGTTTGACCGTACAAGGTTCGGAAAAGAACTGGATGTGATAGCTGGAAAAATTGCAGCGGATATTATATCTGGACTGGAAGAAAAGGGAGATATTGAGGACGCAGTCGGGAAGTTGCTTGCGGCAGTCGGTGAGAGCAGGGAAGCACCCCAGGAAGCAGAGAAAAGGGCAGAAAGGGCAAGGTAGATGGCGGACAGTATTCATTGTATTAAGAAAACGCTCCGCTTAATGCCAAAAGAAGCACAGGAGCTTGCTGAAAAAGCAAAAAGTGCAGGTATGTGTGAAGCAGATTATCTTCGCCTGCTGATCACACAAAAGCCTAACGATTACCCGGAAATCCGCATACTGCTTCGGGAACTGATCAACGAGGTCAATGCCATAGGCAACAATATCAATCAGATTACAAGAAATCATAATTCAAAACTGTATCGTGAAACGGACAGGGAATTTTTGTCTGCCTGCATGAAAAAGCTGAATCTGTTGGTAAAGGAGGCGGTGGATAAGATTGGCGATCAGTAAGATACTCTATATCGGTGACTGCGGTTCGGGTTATGCCGGAAAGCATTTGAAGCAGGCTCTTGACTATATTGCGGCGGAATACAAGACGGGAGCGGGACAGTGGGTATCGTCCTTAAACTGTCAGGTGGAGAATGCCTACGAACAGATGCGGCAGACAAAGGTGCAGTTTGGTAAAACGGACCAGAGGCAGGGGTATCACATGATCATATCTTTTGCCGAGGGGGAGGTGGATGCAGAAACGGCATTTGAGGTCATCGGCAAATTTGCCAGAGAGTATCTGGGGCAGGATTATGAGGCAGTTTATTCCGTCCACGATAATACGGATCATGTGCATGGGCATATCATTTTCAACAGTGTGAGCTTTCGTACCGGAAAGAAATACCGCTATGAAAAAGGGGACTGGGCAAAAAAGATACAGCCTGTCACAAACCGGCTCTGTGAAGAATATGGACTGTCTACCATTGAAATATCAGAGGATCGAGCCGGACCACCGGAGCATTATAAGGAGTGGAATGATTTTCGGGATGGCAAATTTGTATGGGCAGACATGATAAAGCGTGATATAGATGCCTGCATCATGCAGGCGGCAACCTATGAATCGTTTTTAGCCATGCTTTCGGGGATGGGGTATGGGATAAAAAATGCCTGCCGGAGTGAAGGAAAGTATCTTGCCATCAAGCCGATGGGACTGACGAGGTACAGGCGGTGTAAGAGTCTTGGGGAAAATTATAGTGAGGAGCGTATCCGTGAAAGGATTGAAACGGAAAATCTTTCCACTTACCGGAAACTGCCGAAAGGGCAGAAACCGGGGATTGTACGCTGCAAAGTGAAACGCTGCAAAAGGGCAATGCTCTCCGGTGTACAGAAAAAATATTTTGCAAGGCTGTACCGTCTGGGACTCCTGAAAAAACGCCCATACAGTCAGGTGTGGAAGTACCGTGATGATATTCGTAAAATGGAGAAATTGCAGGAGGAATACCTGTTCCTTGTAAGACACGAGGTACAGACAGCGGCAGGTGCTGCGGCTGTGGCAGAGAATATGACGGATAAAAAGAAGGAAACTGCAAGAGAAAAGAGCCGGATATTTAAGGAAAGGGCAAGAATGAAGCCGCTTTTTGATATGGTTTCGGAACTAAAGGAGCTTCAGGAGATGGAAAACTGTTATGAGAGAGGCGAGGAGCTTTTTGAAAAGGAGCATGAACGGTATGCCGGGCTTATGGAGAAACTGAAAAAGGAAGGCTACACCATAGAGCAGGTGGAAGCTTTAGGGCAGCATTACAGAAACGAGGCTGCAAGGATCCGTGATAAGGAAAAGGCGGTAGCAAAGGAGGAACGTATTGCAAAGCGTATCCTGAATGACCTTTTAAGCACGGATGCCAAAAAGGAGCAGGCAGAGGAAAAAGAACAGGAGAAAAAAGTGGAGAAGGGCAGACAGCCGGTATTGTAGGGCTGTCATTTTTATTGTTATGGGCAATACAGCCTGTATTGCAAATATCAGGAAGGAGGGCAAAATGCAGGAACGAGCCAGAGTGAGCAGCATGGATTTAAAGGCACACATGAATAACCTGCGTAAGAATCCAAAGTTTACAGAGGAAATCTTAAAACTTGTGGAAGCAGACCTACAGTATGGTCTTTCCATAGAGGAAACGGAGCAGTACACAAACAGACGTTATGATTACGCACAGATGAAGGCATATTCTGCGTGTCTCAGAAACGGATACCCGGAGGAAGTGAAGGATTGCATTACGAGGGAAGGACTGACCGGAGAGCAGATGGCGGTGGCTCTTGAGTTTTATGAAAAAGGTGTGCCAGTAAAAACCATTATGGAAATTACGGAAAACAGTGGTCAGACTGCTTTTACGATGAAGAAACTTTTTCAGAACGTGGTCGGCAAGGTACAGGAAGCAGGGGAAGTCATGCAGGCACAGGACGGATATGCAAAGGATCTGCTGGAGCAGATGAAAGCCGTTGTGGAAAAGATTGAGTTTCAGGAAAAGCGGTATGATGCCTTAAATGAGCAGTTACAGAAGGTGCAGACAGCAGGAAGGGATGTGGAGGTAGAAAACGGTCTCTTAAAAAAGCTGGATGAAGCGGAAAGACTTGCCAGGGAAAAGGACCGGATGTTAGAGGAACAGCAGAATGAGCTGAATGAGGCGCGTGCTGCTGTGATAAGGCTCAGAAATGAAAAGGATGTGCTCGGAAGGGAGAGGGAGAAACTGGAGAAGCGTTTGGGAGAACTGGAGAAAAATGCTGCCGGAAAAACGGTGCAGGAGCAGACGCCGGCGGAGAGCAGAGAGGATAAGGATATGTCCCATGCAGCGGTACAGGAAGAAAAGCAGGAAAGCAGACCTAAGATACCTGACCATCCCGTGTTTCCGGGAACAGGCTATCATGTGGCGGTTGTGGACGGTAGTGGTAGGATCGTGTCCGTCGTGCCTGTGGAACGCACGGAACGGAAAAAGGAAAATCGCACCATATCGGCATTGTTTTCAAGGCTGGTGTTTAAAAAGAAAATCAATCTTGTGAAGCTGGTAGCGGAAAAGGATCTGGAACCAAAGCAGCTTGTGCAGATACGCTGTGCCATTGAGAAGGGCTTAAGTGAGGAGCAGCTTTTGGTGCTTATCAATAACCGGATCCCGGCAGAGCAGATGGAGGAGATCATCAGCATCGCCGTCTATGAAAATAAGCAGAAGCAGGAGGTATAGCGGATGGGACTTATGGCAGTTGCGGAAGCAGTGGAACAGATGGACCGTAAGCAGGCAGTATTATCAGAAACGGACAAGGAGTTTGTGTGCCAGTTTGCCTTTGCGACCGGGGATAAGGAGCTTACGGATAGGCTGATTGGCGAACTTATGGCAGAAGGTGCAGACAAAGGTGCGGTGCTTGGAAAATACAGTGCCGTAAAAGGATTCCAGCCGGACTGGATAGAGAGAATCGAAAACATTCTGGTGGCGCTTGAGATGTACCGTATGCAGGAGGAAAAGGCAGTACAGACCTTAACGGAGCTTCTTGCCGCTTACGGGGCAGACATTACGGTGGAGGAGTTAAAGGAAATGCCAGAGGAAGAAGTCAGGGAGCATTTTAAGGGACAGGAAGAAAAAGCAAGGTGAGGGGAGGAAAGCCATGTCAGAGGAAATACAGCAGGCGGTGCAGATTATCCGTGTAGGCTATGACGGTCTGGAGATTGCCATGAAAATCGGCAGCGGCACGATAGAGCAGATAAAGAATACCATTGATTTTTTCATTGCCGTTATGGAGAGGGAAAAGACAATGGGAAAGACGGATATGCGCAAGCTCCTGATGAAGGGCGGCGATCTGCAGGTTTTACAGTTTGCCACGGAGGATATGAAGCAGGTTGAGAAGATGGCAAAGAAATACGGGATTTTATATTCCGTACTGCCGGATATTAACCAAAAGGACGGGATGAGTGAGATCATCTTCCATACGGAGGCTGTGCCGAGGGTAAACATGATGGTACAGAAGTTAAAGTTGGCAAGGATTGCCACCTTTGACGATTACCTGAAAAACGGCGACGAAAAGGAAATTGAAAAGGTCATGTCTTTTTTAAAGGGGCAGAAAAAGGGAAACGATAATCTCCACACGGCAGAAGCAGCAAGAGCCGGGGAAGCTTTAGAGGGGCTGATGGAAAAGGTCGGTATGTATGCAATGGAGAAGCAGAGTGTCAGTGTGGAGGAGATCAGGGAGAATTTTAATACCACAGCGGAGCAGGCGGAAAGCATTGTGGGACAGCTTGAAAAAATCGGGGTGTTAGACAAGGCGGAAAACGGTCAGCATAAGGTCATTATGAACAGGGAAGCCTTCCTTAACCGTATCAGGGGATATAAGGAGCTTGTACAGCGTATGCAGACGATTTCTGCGGCACAGGATAAGAACCTTGTGGATATCACGATTACGAAAAAGCTGATCGCGGAGGAAAATGACCATGCGGTAAAGACAAGAGTACCCGGAATGTATGGGGATAATGCAAGGTATATCTGGATTAGCAAGGACAATGCAATGGAAATCCATGACGGAAAAACCATTCTTACCTTTCTTGACAGCGATAAAAATTACAAGCTTTATTCTGCGGATAACCGTGTGGTCGCTACGATGAGGGGAAAAGACTTATACGACGGTCATTATGACAGCGTGGCGGCAGAGGTCAGAAAGCGTTATAAGGAAGCGGAAAGAAAAGCTGCGGCAATGAGGGCAAAACAGAAAGCCCCTGCATCTAAAAGGAGGTAGCTGTCTATGGTTCCTAAGAAGAAAAAGCTGTCCTTATGGTTCGTTATCTTAGGTGCAATTCTTTCCGGCTATGCAGGGTATCTGCTGAACGGGGCATGGGAGCCGGGAGGGGATATAAATTCTTTTCTGGAGTCTTTCAACAGTGTGTGTGCTGCACCGTTTGGAAATTATTATAATGAGAGGACGATAAAAGCGATGGTCATTGCCTTAGTGGTATATGCTGTCGCTTTGCTTATGTATGTCACAAGCCAGAGGAGCTTTATGCCGGGGAAGGAGTTTGGTACGGCAAGGTTTGAATCGCCGCAGTTTGCCAATAAGGTTTTAATGGACAAGGATGCGTCTTTTAACCGCATTTTAAGCCAGAATGTAAAAATGTCGCTGGATTTCAGGAGGTTAAAGCTGAATGGAAACATCCTGATCTGCGGCGGTTCGGGAGCAGGAAAGACATTCTATGAGGTAAAACCGAACCTGATGCAGATGCCACGGAACTGTTCCTTTATCTGTACCGATCCGAAGGGGGAAATCCTTAGAAGCTGCGGGCAGATGCTAAAGGATAACGGGTACAATGTCAAGGTCATCAATCTGTTGGAAATGGAAAAATCGGACTGCTACAATCCATTTTCCTATCTGAGAGAGGAAACGGACATCGTAAAGCTGATTACGAACCTGATCTCCAATACCACGCCAAAGGGAGCAACGCCGTCTGATCCGTTCTGGGAGAAAGCGGAAGGCTTGTTCTTACAGGCGATCTTTTATTATGTGTGGCTGGAAGAACCTCCGGCAAGGAGAAATTTTGAGACGGTCTTACAGCTTCTCGGGGAGGCGGAGGTGGCAGAGAAAAACCAGCCCTCCAATCTGGACGTCCGGATGAAATTTCTGGAAGAGTCCTCGCCGCTTGGAGCGAACCATCCGGCAGTAAAGCAGTATAACAAATGTATGCGTGGTGCAGGAGACACAGTTCGTTCCATTATCATCAGTGCCAACTCCAGACTTGCATTTCTGGAAAACAAGCAGGTACTCCGTATGCTGTCAAGGGATGATCTGAACCTTGCGGAGCTTGGTATCGGTGTAAACGGGGACGGGGAGACAAAGACTGCACTTTTCTGTGTTATACCGGACAGTGACAAGTCCTATAACTTTATCATCGGAATGCTTTATACACAGATTTTTCAGGAGCTTTACTATCAGGCAGACTTTAACTGTGGCGGCAGGCTTCCGATTCATGTGACCTTTATGCTGGATGAATTTGCGAATGTCGCATTGCCGGATGATTACTGTTCCCTGCTCTCCACCATGCGTAGCCGGGAGATTTCCAGCATTATCATCATACAGAATTTTGCCCAGTTAAAGGCACTTTTCAAGGATACATGGGAGACCATTCCGGGCAACTGCGACACCTTTATCTATCTTGGCGGCAACGAACAAAGTACGCATAAGTACGTTTCCGAGTTGCTTGGCAAGGGGACGATCGATAAGAAATCGAGCGGGGAAACAAAGGGCAGGCAGGGCAGCTCCAGCCGGAATTATGATGTGCTGGGAAGGGAGCTTTTTACACCGGATGAGGTAAGAAAGCTTGACAATAAGAAGTGTATTGTCTTTATCCGTGGGTTTGATCCGATCATGGATAACAAGTACGTTCCATTCGGACATCCGGCATTTGACCAGACCGCAGACGGAAAGGGAGCGCCTTATGTGCATTTCCCGGAGGGGAAAGGAAATATGGGCAGCAACGCTTATAAGATACTCACGCCAAAGGCGCTTGCGTACTATGAGAGCCTGAAGGATAAGGGGGAAAACGTGTATATTGACAGCATCAGTTATGAAGATTTGAAAATCATGACGGAGCTTGACATGAAAAAGCGTTTTTTAAGTCTTGATGAAAAGGCACAGAGGGAGAAACTCAACAGGGAGCAGGACAACGAACTGCAGTATGCACCTGAGCCGGTGGAGCGTAGCACAAAGGAAAAGGAAGCAGAACCAAAGCAGGAGAAACGGAAGTTATCCGGGGAAGACACCATTATGAACCGTATGGCACAGTGGCGGTATACGAAAGAGCAGAAGGAGGAACTTCACAAAATGATGGCACTCGGCATGACGAAGGAGGAGATACTGGCGGTGTTTTATCCGGAAACGGATGTGGCAAAAATGCGGGAAGTCAGACGGACCTACCGTGCGGTGAAGAATATGGCGGGATAAGGAATCAGGCTGTAGAAGGTCTGATTTTTTTGTGCATGGATTTGTCTGAAAGGAGGCGGTCACAGCAGGAACACGCCGGAGAAAGCCCGGTTTACTTTTATTACGGGATAGTCCCGATCTGATAGAAACTGATAACAAAAATGAGACGGAAAAAGGAGATTATATTTATGCGCAAAAATGAGACAGCAGTAACAGATCAGAAGCATACAAGGGGGTTTTCCAAAGTTAAGAAAGCAGTTGTGGCGGCTTGGGGTGCAGGCTGTATGGCGGTAAGTGCTATGCCTGTGACTGTATTTGCGGCTGGAACAGGAACAAGTGCCATTACACAGCCGCTTGATAACTTAAAGACACTCGTGATCGCCATTATCGGTGCGGTGGGCGTCATTATCCTTGCAAAGAATGTCATGGAGTTTGCACAGGCATACCAGCAGCAGGACTCCTCCACCATGAACTCCGCATTAAAGGGCATTGTGGCAGGTATTATGATGGCTGGTATTTCAACAGTCCTTACCTTCCTCGGTTTTTAGGAGGCATGACAGGAAAAAAGATAAGGGGACAGGAAAAATGCTGTCCTCTTAACCAGAGGAAAGAGGTGAGAGAGAAGTGGATATTTTTAAACTCGGTGACCAGATCCTTGCCCTTCTTGAAATGGTATTCGGCTTTTGGAATCATCAGGTTTCGTTAGTGTTTGCCATGCTGGGACAGTCTCCGGTTGATTTTAAGGGCGGAGGTCCCTGGGCAGTGATAGAAGCAGTCAATCCGGTTTTTGTTGCGGTAGGTTCCTCACTGGTGGTGCTGTTCTTTGTCATAGGTTTCTGTTCGGAAAGTGTGGATATTAAAGAGGAAATGCGGTTTGAAGTAATCCTAAGAATGCTGATCAGACTGGCGCTTGCAGAGTGGTTTGTGGCAAACAGTGTCACGATTATGAAGGCATTTTTTACGACTACGGGAAATCTGGTCAATGCACTGACCGCAGGGGCAGGCACCACGCTTACCATTGACAGTACGCAGGCAGACATCATCAAAAACCTCGGATTCGGGGAGAGCCTGATCATGCTGGTATTAGGAATACTTTTATCCGTAATCGTCATAATCTGCGGTTTCTTTATGATTTACAATGTGTATTTCCGTTTCCTAAAACTCCTTGTGATTGTGCCGATAGGATCCATTGCCTTTTCCACAATGGGTGGAAACCGGACCGTGAGCAGTACAATGGTAAGCTATTGTAAATATTTCTTATCCGTATGCCTAGAAGCAGTCACGATGGCTCTTGCGATTGTGGTGTGCAACGCATTTATCAGTGCGGGGCTGCCTTCCTTTACAGGCAGCTATGCGGACTGGGTACAGACACTTATCTATCTGTGTGAAATGACATTTACCATTGCACTGACGGTAGGAAGCGTAAAAGGGGCGCAGTCACTCACGGGCAAGGCACTTGGATTATAAGGAGGAAAAGAGGAATGGTGATTGAAATAAACAAGGACATTGACCGCTACAAGGAGTCGGTTGTCATGGGACTTACTGCAAAGCAGCTTATTTTTTCCGTGGCTTCGGTTGTGGCAGGCGGCGGTATAGTCCTTCTTTTGTACCGTTACATCGGATTAACGCCCAGTGTGTATGTTGCAATCCCTGTGGCTGCCCCGATTGCACTGGGCGGTTTTTATTCCTTTAACGGTATGAGTTTTTATGAGGTTATGGATAGAAAAATCCGGATGCTGTTTGCAAATCATCCGCTGACTTATATTTCCACAGAGGGGGAAGCGGTCATAAAAGAATTTATGCAGGAAGAAGCCGCAAAGGGCATGAAGGATAAGAAGAAAAAGGAGAAAGCCTCTCAGATAAAAGAAAACAAGAAGGAGTTTGAAGTTGTGAAGAAAAAGACAAAGAAAATGGTAATTGGTGCAGTTATGGCAATGGTACTTGCAGCTGTGGGTATCGTCATTTACAGAATGAAGCGGTAAAGGAGAGTCATGGTTAAAAGCATGGATGATGTGGCTGCCTTAGACTGGCTGGGGCAGGGCGGCATACTGGAAGAAGTAAGCTGTGATATGGCGAAATATCTGCTGGATCATCAGATGTCTTTCTATATGATCCGTATTATGGAGGACAATGAAATCTGTTTCCGTGCCATGACAGAATATGGGGACGGAATGGTTTTGAATGTGTCAGAAAGAAGCGGGGAGATTACAAAGGAAATGAAGAACATGGCGCCTGACGGGGTGTTTTATCATGAGGATTTTGGCAGTGACGGATGCCTTGCTTATCTGGAAGGTGGGGCAGAAAGGTCAGTGTATGGACAGGTGGCAGAAATCATGGATCTGACACAATGCAGGTATTATCTGTGCGGGAAAAAGGATATGTCAGCGGTATTGCAGCTTCCAAAGGGCGATTACCTGATGATTGACTGTGGAAACATTCAGCAGAAAATCAGGGAAATGCCGCAGGGTGTCAGAAGCAGAGATGCAGAAATCGGACACAGGTAAAATACAGAAAAAGTGAATATGCACCTCCTTTATGGGCGGGCAGTTCCGGTAACAATAAGCGGTCATAACAGACCATGTTTATTAGCGGCCGGAATTGTCCGGCTGCGGAAAGTGAGGTCACGTTGGGTTTATTTACAGACGGATTCAAAGAGCTTAAAAAGGCGGGGGAACCGCTTTATAAAGTTCCGAAATCCATACAGGAAACAATCGAGATTATGAAAGTGGCGGAAAACGGTATTTTTGAGGTGGCAAAGAACCGTTTTTCCAAATGCTACCGCTTTCAGGATATTAACTACACAACCACCAATGAAATTGAGCAGATTGATATTTTTGAGAGATACTGCAGGTTCTTAAATTCCTTAGATGTGAGTTTTAAGATTACCATTAACAACAAAAATAAGGATATGGAGCAGGTAAGGGACCGTGTATTTTTGCAGGACAGAAATGACGGGTTCGATCATTTCCGCAAAGCCTACAATGACATCATGGAAAAGAAGATCCATGAGGGCAGACAGGGCATTGAACAGGAGCGGTACTTAACTATTACCATTGAGCGTAAGAATTTTGAGGAGGCAAAGGCACAGTTTGCAACCATTGAAGCTTCCGTTCACAAAGCCTTTAACGAGCTTGGAGCAGACATTATACCGCTTTCGGGAAATGAGCGTATGAAGGTGCTGCATGATTTCTACCATTTGGGTGAGGAGAACAGCTTTGATTTTGACATCAGGGCAGCAAGAAAGGTTGGTGCGGACTTTCGTAATGACCTGTGTAACAAAATGATACAGTTTTATCCGGATTACTTCAAGGATGAAAAGAAGTTTTGCAGGGCGCTGTTCATAAAGAAATATCCGTCCAGCTTGTCTGACAGATTCCTCAATGAGATCACTTCCCTTCCGGTACATTCCATTACAAGCATTGATGTAGTGCCGATTCCAAAGGATATGACAACCAAAGTCCTTCAGAAGAAGTATCTTGGTATTGAAGCTGACATTATCAAGCAGCAGAGGGTAAGAAACAAGAATAATGATTTTTCTTCGGAAATTTCCTATAACAAGCGGATTGAGAAAAAGGAAATCGAGGAGATCATGGACGATGTGCGTGAGAATGACCAGTGTTTATATTATGTGGCAGTAACGACTATTCTCATGGCAGAATCGAAAGAAGAACTGGACAGCATGACGGAGACGGTGGAAACCATCGGAAAGAGAAATTCCGTAACCATTGAGGAACATTACCTCAAGCAGAGAGAGGCATTAAACACAGCACTTCCCATCGGTGTCAGACAGGTGGAAACCATGCGTACCATGCTGACACAGAGCCTTGCTGTTTTAATGCCTTTTAATGTGCAGGAACTGAATGACAGAAGCGGCTGCTATTACGGTATCAATCAGGTATCAAAGAATATCAACATCGGAAACCGTAAAAGGCTGATTAACGGTAACGGTTTCGTGTTTGGCGTGCCGGGAAGCGGTAAGTCTCACTTCTGTAAAATGGAGCTGGGACAGGTTTTTCTTGCCGGGGAAGATGAAATCATCATCATTGATCCGATGAATGAATATTTTGACATTGCCAGTACCTACGGAGGAACGGTAGTAAATATGTCCACCTATACGGACAACTATGTAAATCCTCTTGATATGGATGTCTGGAGTCTTGACTTAAACGACAGTAAAGGCATGATCCGTGAAAAGGGTGAGTTTATGCTCGGTCTTTGTGAGCAGTGCATGGGAGAGGGTCTTAATTCCCGCCAGAAGTCCATCATTGACCGGTGCGTGCGAAAGCTGTATATTGAGATTGCACGAAACAGGGAGAAATATGTACCTGTAATGTCAGATTTCTATGATATTTTAATGAACCAGCCGGAGGAAGAAGCAAAGGATATCGCACTTTCCTTAGAACTTTTTGTAAATGGTTCATTAAATATTTTCAATCATCAGACCAATGTGGATGTGGATAACCGGTTTACAGTTTATGGGATCCGTGATTTGGGTACGGAGCTTAGCCCTATCACCATGCTTGTGATGATGGAGAGTATCCAGAACCGTATCATTCAAAACGGTAAGAGGGGTGTTGCGACATGGCTCTATATTGATGAGTTCCATGTGCTTCTTAACTCGGAATACTCTGCAAGGTATTTACAGCAGCTCTGGAAAAAGGTGCGTAAGCAGGGCGGATTGTGTACAGGTATCACCCAGAATGTTGTCGATCTTTTGCAGAACTATACCGCAACCACAATGCTTGCAAACTCAGAGTTTGTGGCTCTCTTAAAGCAGGCAAATACCGACAGCTCCCAAATGGCAGAGGTTATCGGTGTGTCAGAGGCACAGCTGCGCTTTGTAACCAATACACAGAGTGGTATGGGACTTATGAAGTGTGGAAATGTGGTCATTCCTTTTGACAATACCATTGAAAAGGGAACAGACCTTTATAATCTTTACAACACCAATATCCATGAGAAAATCGCTTTGGAAAAGAGAAAAAATGCGGTTGACAATGGAGAATCTGCGTGTTAGATTATAGGTAATGAAAAGCTTGAGTGCTTTTGCGGCGACAGAGAGGAGCTACCCGTCCCGACTTTGCGGGCAATAGAAATACAAAGAAGCTCTCTGCCTATGGAGTAACATAGGACCTGCTCCCAGAATTGCAATTCATAAAAAGAAAAGATAAGCCTGGGCTTAATTGCTCAGGCATTTTTCTTTTGTTGCAGACAGATAAAGGAAGCATGGGAACAAGGGAGAAATGACGGATGGCAAATCAGAAATTGTTGGAAGTTTTTTTGGACACAAAGCGGATTTTGTGCAGAAATGATTATTATATTCATATACCGAAAAAGATTATCCATATAACAAATTCAGAAAATATGATACCTCATCTGATGGGGATGCAGTATATCGGCAGACCGGATATGTTTACGGGAGACAGAGGGGCATATATGATAAAAAAGCAGCGTATCCGGTATGATTCCCTTGAAAAATTTGTGAAAAAATATTATCGTGGTGAGAATAAGCAGGCTTCCATGCTTGCTATGGTACTCGGAAAAATTGACAATCTGCACAGGATAGAAGATATGCTGTCCACTTACTCAGAATTATATTTGTATGATGTTACTGCAAATCCTGAGTCAGAATTGAAAACAGATTATCTGTTAGTAAACCAGCAGGAAGAAATAGTTTTACAGCTGGGTATCATAAAAGCAGAAAAGCGTAAAACGCAGGAATACCACTGCAATTCGTTTATGGTTGATTATAAGGGAAACGATGATTATGATTTACATTACCGTAATCTTACGCAGCGTTATGAAATCAGTAAAATTGTCCGGGAGGATAAGATAACCAAGCGGGCAGAAGTCATTTACTGGAGTAATCCGGCGATGGAAAGAGAAATGGCAGGTATTGAAAGAATGTTGGCGGCTGCGGATATTCCGGCAAACGAAAAACTGATAAAATCAGTTTTCCGTTTGAATCAGAAATTTGGGGAATATCACACTCTTGAAATGCTGTCCGATACGGAGCAGCTTATGAAGAAATGCAGGGGCAAGCGTGAGGAAGCGCTTGTAAAGGACTTTATCAGTTTGTGGGAAGAATAAAACAGAATAAAAGCAACAATGACAGCATCTGAGCCCGGAAAGGTTTAGGTGCTGTTTTTTTTGCTTATTTTTAAGGCAGGTGAAAAAATGAACATTAAAAAAGTAGATGATAAGCCTATGGTCATTCATAGAAAGGAAAAGGCGAAGCTGCACATTAAGACACAGGCAGAGACGAAGAGCAAGGAGAGAAATGTGTCTGGGGTGGAGAAAGAGGCGAAGATTGCAGGAGTTTCCAAAGAGGACAGGACAGATAACAGAAAGTTGGCAGTCGGAATGAATACAATGCAGCCAAAGCGTCGGGACATTCAGACGGGAGAGGGACAGCCGGCGGAAAAGGGGAAAATATCTGCAAAAGAGGAAGTGAAAAAGTCTGCACAGAAGGAAGCAGGGCTGTCTGCACAGTATAAACAGTCCAGACAAGACAGGGAGAAGGCAATCGGCAAAAAGAACAGTACAGTTAAAACGGCGGTTTCCGCCGGAGCGACGGCGGCGCTGGAGCAAATGGACGGTGGAAGTGAAATCTATGATTCCTGTCAGGCTGCCCGTACCATGGCTGCCCCGGCAGCGAGTGCGGCAGACGCAGGCGGAAGGCTGCACCGGACAAAAGCAGGGGCAGAAAGAATCAAGAAGGTGCAGAAGGGCAGAAAAATCGGGAAAAAGGCAGTGAAGGACGGCGCTGTTAAATCTGCGAAGAATGCTGCCAAGGATGCGGCAAAAGAAACAGCAAAAGAGACTGCAAAGAAAGCGGCAAAGGCTGCTGCCAAAGCGGCGGCAGGAACCGCAGCCGCAACCGCAGGAACAGCCATTGCTCCGGGTGTCGGTACTGCAATCGGTGCAGCGGCGGGATATGCGGCTGGCGTGTCGATTGACTATAAGGATATGAAAGCCACAAACCGCAGCCGTAAGCTGAAATTCTTTTTAGACAAGATGAATGCAGAGGAACAGCAGAAGGACAGCTTTGCAAAGCTCATAAAAGATCTGGCATTCAGCAGGGTATCCATGCTGGTAAAGGCGGCAGCCCCGGTCATCGGACTTCTTTTTCTGGGGATGGGGCTTCTTGGGGCAGTGGTGGCAATCCCAGTTGTAGCGGTGATAGCGGTCATTTATAATTCCCCCTTTGCCATTCTTTTCCCGTCCATTTCATCGGGAGAGACAACGCAGGCGATATTGTCTTCGTATGTGGCGGAGTTTCACAGGGAGATAAATGACGAGCTGACGAATCACAGTGGCTATGATACAAGCGAAAAAATCTATGTGGATTTTGAGGGAGCAGGTACACCGGATAATTACTGTGACATCCTTGCGGTCTATATGGTGAAGTATGGTATGGGAGATACTGCCACGGATATGACGGACAAAGCAAAAGAGAACCTGAAAAAAGTATTCGACGATATGTGCAGCTATTCCACGGGAAGCCGCACCGATACGGATACAGACGAGGACGGCAATCCCACGGTTACTATGGTAAAAGAGGTCAGGGTGGTCTTAAAAACTTATCATGACATGATCCCGGTGTATGGGTTCAGTGAGGAGGAGCAGGAAATGCTTGGAGAACTGATGAAACCGGAGTATCTTGCCATGATGGGCTATACGGGAGGCGGCGATCCGGGAGAGAGTATCAGTCCGGAGCAGTATCAGGCGATAGTGGATGCCATTTCCGATGCCAACGGAAAAAAGGTGGTGGAGTATGCCCTGTCTAAGGTTGGCTACCCATACAGTCAGGACTACCGTGACAGTGGTGATTATTACGATTGCAGCTCCCTTGCCTATTACGCATGGCAGAACGCAGGCGTGAACATTATGTATGAGGGAGCCAATACAGCCGCAGCGGAAGGAAAATACTGTTATGACAATAATTATCTGGTGAACTACGATGAAATGCAGCCGGGAGATTTGATCTTTTACAGTTACAGTAATAATGGCAGATTTTTTAACATTACCCATGTGGCAGTCTATGTGGGGGACGGAAAGGTTGTGGAAGCCGCCAATGAGAGCATTGGTGTGGTATACCGTCCGGTACAGAGCAGATCTTCGATTGTCTTTATAGGCAGACCGAGATAGGAGGATAGGATGGCAAAAGAAATCAATTTAGAGGAAGAACTGGAAAAGTCATACAGGGATTGGGAAAGTACAAGGGAAACGGGATGCAGCGATCCGTTTTATGATGATTCTGTAAACTTAAATCTGCTGCGCAACCATATCATTTACTGGAAGCAGGAGCTTTATAAGAAATATGGAGAGGACAGGAGCAAATATCCCGGGAGCTATTTTAAGGAGCTTCCACCGGAGGTAAACAAGGGATTTATGGTCCGGGCTGCAGAGATAAGGGATAAAGCCGCAGAAAGCCTTGCGGTTTACTTGTCGGATGCCAATTTTAAGTTTCTGTTCTGCCATAAGGATGCATTAGATAAAAAAGAGGCAGAGTGTGTCAGTATTGAAAATGTGCTTGGGTATGTATCTTCTCTTGCATATGCCATAAAGCAGGATGATCTGATTACCATGCGCAGACACGCATTCAGACCGGAAAACTATCAGGAATCGTTTGCAAGGTGTGCAGAGCAGGTAAAGAAGATAGTGGAAGAAAAAAGCGTGGAACAGCCAAAGGTGGCGGACAAAGAAACGGCTGGGCAGATGAATCTGTTTCAGTTTGGAGTTGAAATGGGGCAGTGCCGGTAGGTACTTTCCCACTTTGGAGAGGAGACAGGAAATTATGACGGCAAAAGAGATTACAAAGGATATGGAGTATGTTGTGAGATTACTCCATAAGGAATGGGAGCGAAGTGGTAAGACAAAGGCAGTGGTCACGGTACAGCTTTCGGATATGCCGGAGATTGAAAGCCGCATGGCAAAGGTCATTTCGGATAAGCAGAAGCAGCTTGAAGGTGGGGAGCATACCTTTAAGCAGAGCATGCAGCTTTCCAAAAACAATTTTGTGCTGCTGCGTCTGGTAAAAAAGATAAAGAAGGCAGAGGAGCAGACGGCGGAAAAAGGCTT
Source organism: Roseburia sp. (assembly GCA_019421345.1). GTDB lineage: Bacteria > Bacillota > Clostridia > Lachnospirales > Lachnospiraceae > Roseburia. The sequence continues at coordinate 112,639 of JAHZFL010000005.1, forward strand.
TGACTTGGAATTTCTGGTGGAGCTTGATAAGGAAGAATATAAGCTTTTTATGGATATTGTAGGGATAAAGGAGGGATAATCTTTGGGGAAAAAGTACAAAGTGATATATGCCGATCCACCATGGCAGTATAAGGTTTACTCCACAAAGGGGGAGGGCAGGAGTGCAGAAACTCATTATCATACCATGAACATCCATGACATACGGTCATTACCGGTAACAGATATTGCCGCTGATGACTGTATTCTTTTTTTGTGGGTAACATTCCCCTGTCTGTTAGATGGAATATCCGTTATGGAAAGCTGGGGCTTTACCTATAAGACCTGCGGGTTTAACTGGGTAAAGAGGAATAAAAAGTCGGACAGCTTCTTTCTGGGGCTCGGCTTCTGGACGCGCTCCAATTCGGAAATCTGTCTGCTTGGCACAAAGGGCAGACCGAAAAGGGTATCAAAGGCAGTGGCACAGGTCTGTGATGCAAGGATTATGGAGCATAGCAAAAAGCCGGATGAAATCCGTGACAGGATTGTGCAACTGTGCGGAGACGTGCCACGGATTGAGCTTTTTGCAAGGGAGCGATACGAAGGCTGGGACTGTCTGGGGGATGCCATAGACGGGAAAGACATCAGAGAGGCAATATTGGAGGTGAGTGCATGAGGGCAGATTATCAGGTTAGTGCATTGTATGATGACGGCATAAAACAGGCAGTGTCAAGTGCCGAGCACTGGAAAGCGGTGTGCCGCATGGCGGGCAGGCTTTACCGATACGAATTTGACAATATCCTCATGGTATATATGCAAAGACCAAATGCTACGCTTGTGGCAGACTATGACACATGGAAAGACCCCCGTGTGGGGAGATATGTCAAGCGCGGCAGTAAGGGAATTGCCATTTTCCCGTCAAGGGCATTAAAGCCTTATATGCGGTATGTGTTTGACATCAGCGATACCGGAGGCAGAAATACCGTGCTGACATGGGAGCTTGATGATAAGGCAAAGGAAGCCTACGCCGCACATTTAGGTTTTCAGAATGGAGATAAAAAAGAATCAGCAGAAAGTTTTTTAAAGGACTTTACAGAAAACCGGATCGGAGTCATAATGGACTCAGAGTTCGGGGAGAGAATCACCGGGCTTGTGCATTTGGCAGGAACGAAAAGATATTTGGTAGATGATAAAACGCAAGAGATTACGGCAGAGGAAGCATTAAAAAGAAGTGTCATGTATGCGGTATTTACAAGATGCGGCTTTGATGTTTCCACTGAAAAACAAGACTTTTCTTTTATTACCGCATTTTCATCGGAAGAAGAGGTCTACCGTTTAGGATCACTTGTAAGCGATATATCCTGTGAAGTTTTAAAGAGCATTTCGAGAGAATTAACGCAGATGGAAAGGAGTATTGCTTATGGCAGAAATGATGTATCAAGAGGCAGCGGACGGGATGCTGTACCCGGTGCTGACATTACCGGAGGAGAGCGTGTCAGTGACGAACCTCGGCAGGTTCGCAGTGCGGGCGGCAGAGTACCTGAAAGAGAACCACAAAGAGAGGTATCTGACACTCGTGAGGTTTGGGAAACTGGCAGAGAAAATGCAGGAAGTGGAGACGCAGGCTTATCAGATGATGGAGGTGCTGGAGAACAGCTACCTGAAAGAGAATCCACCGGAGAACCCGCAGTCCACGATGGAGATGTGGCAGATCAGACAGCAGGCGAAGATGCAGGCAGAGGAGATCGTGATGAAGGAAGTCGTACTGAAGTTTCATTAGAGGAAGCGGAGCGACAGCAACAGTTAAATAAGGAAATCAGCAGGGAGCTTGGGCAACTTGAAACTCCCGGCAGAACGGAAACAGGAAGCAGAACTGCTTCCTTTTCTTTTACCCCAAATGGGGATGTAAAGATACCGGAAAAGTACACCTATATAAAGCCTAAGACAGAGCTTGTAATTCCTCATGACTATATCCGTGAGGTGCTTTTAAGGGGCAGCGGATTTTCACATGGCAAACGCAGAATATATGGAATATTTGACAGCGTTTCTGATCCGGGCGAGCGTGTCAAACGGATAAAAAAGGAATATGGACAGGGCGGTGCAGGCTGGCCCATAGATGGGTACGGACTGCACGGTTATGATACGTTTCATGGCAAAGGACTCCGCTTTCAGTGGCGTGATGAGGAGGGGGAAAAGGAGGGGTACTTAAACTGGAACGCTGTGGAGCGTGAGTTAAGCGTACTGATCATGACAGGGGAATACTACCAGCCTCCCAAAGCATTTGATAAGGATAAGGTATCGGCTGTACTGTGGCAGGAGCCTGTGGACCAGTTTTTCAATGAGGGATTCTGGCTGAAAACACCGAATATTGCCTTAAAGGAAGCGCTAAGTAAGGATTATCCGGAAAGCAGCAAAATACAGTTTGTGGAGAGAGTGCTGCATGAGGACGCCTATTCGCACAGTGTCAGAAGCCATTTTCAGAATGAATACGGTGACTGCGAACTGGAAAGGCATGAGTGGGGCATTTCCGTGGAGTTTTATGATGAAAACGGAACAAAATGGAGAACGGAACTTGACTGGCGGGAATGTACTGCTTATCTGGAGAGCATGATTGCTGACGGTGTATATCAGACCGCAGGGGATTTTGACAGTTTTCTGGAGACTGCAGAAAACGAAATGCAGGTGAGTGGTGTCCAAAGATTAAAGGAGGATACCTTAAATTTCCTGACCGATACCGCAGAGGAACATCAGAAAAACCGTGTGGAACTGGCAGAAAGGGTACTAAAGGCAGTCGGCAGGGAAGATATTGAAGTTATGTGGAACGATTCTTATGACTGTATCCTCAGTTCCGATGAAACACACTTGTGGCATGGGAAAGAGTTTTATGATTTCGTCATGGAAAACTGTCTTGACACGGATCCTTTTGGACGTGATGACCGTATCCATTATGCTGACATGGCACAGTTTAAGCATGATGCGGCATCGAGCATTGACCTCTCCAAAAAGGAGCTGATTCAAAGAAAAACCTTTGCGGCAGCAGATAAGTTGAAAGAAGGAATAAGGAAGCAGGAGGAAAATATCTGGCAGGCTGCTTTAATGGAATATTTCAATGAGGAAATCCAGTATATCTCCGTAAAGACCCTGATTTATGACATCTTTACCACAAATCTTTCCATGAGCCACAAAGCAGAATTTCTTGCTGCTGTGTATGGTGCGGAGAGGAAAGAGACTGTCATGGCTGACAGGGTGGACGGTCCGCATGGGGAAAGCCTTATTACAAGGGATAAGGAAGGAATTACGGTATCCTATGTGAAGCCGGATGGGACAAAGGGGGAAGAATGGGCAGATTACCGTTACTGTGCAGACCTTATCATGCATATGATAGAGAAAAATGAGTATCTGTCCGAGGAGATTTTTGAACAGTTCCGGGTAAGTCCACAGTCCTTTCAGGCGTCTCCGGCATTTATGGAGATCTACCATGAATATAAAGAGCGTATGCGGAGGGAACCGGGATTTGAGGTGACAGAGCTTACGGAAACGGAACAGACCGAGCCGGAGGAAACACAAGAAGAAGTCATTGAAAAAGTGGACGGAGAAATCCTTGACAGGGACGGTACGGTTGTAAATCCTGCCCCTTTTCAGGCAGCATTTCCGGAAGCCTTACAGCAGGTGGAGGGAATGGATGAGGATATGCGGCAGATTTTGGAGGTCTTTATGCAGGCGTGTTCTTCCATCCGGTCACATCAGCCGTTTTTACAGATGGTGCATGAAAGCAGTCTGCCAAAGGCGGACAGGCTGTATTTCCTAAACCGCATCATCAACCATTATGCAGGTGGGGACGGGAACCGGAAAGCATATCACAACAACGCATATGGACTTGTAGAGTATTTCTCCAACAAAGAAGTATTTATGGCAGATTATAAGGACAGAAACGGACAGAGGGTAAAAGCCTCACTGACCTATGAACAGCTTTACAGTGTGATGGAATACCTTATCCGTGCAGGACAGTTTACAGATAACCTGCGTATGCAGAATTATGTGAAGAAGTTTCGTGAAAAGCCGTATGAAAAGATGACTGACCTCGAAAAGCAGTATTTTGATAAGGTGCAGCTTCAAAGGGCAGAAAAGAAAAAACAGAAATTCCGCTTTGAAAACATGGAGCTGCCAAAGGGAGGACAGAAAACAAGGTACCAGTGGAATGTGGAGGCAATCCGTCTGATGAAGCAGATTGAATTTGAAAACCGTGCCGCCACACCGGAGGAGCAGAAGGTGCTTGCAAGGTATGCAGGCTGGGGCGGCATTCCGCAGGTCTTTGACGGGAGAAATGAAAGCTGGAAGAAGGAGTATGAGGAATTAAGGAGCCTGTTATCAGAAGCTGAATATATGGATGCAAGGGAATCCGTAAATACAGCTTTTTACACGTCACCGGAAATCATTGAAGCAGTTTATCAGGGACTTTCCCGGCTTGGCTTTCAAAAGGGAACCATTCTCGAGCCTTCCGCAGGTGTGGGTCATTTCTTCGGTGCCATGCCGGAGGAGATGTGTGAGAGCAAGCTCTACGGTGTGGAAAAGGACAACATTTCCGGCAGGATTGCAGCACTTTTATATCCAGAGGCAGACATCAAAATTGGTGGATTTGAGGATACTTTCTATTCTGATAACTTCTTTGATGTGGCAGTGGGCAATATCCCGTTTGGGGACTTTAAGCTGTATGACAAGCGGTATGCAAAGCATAACTTCCGTATCCATGATTACTTTTTTGCAAAGGCTCTGGATAAGGTCAGACCGGGCGGTATCGTGGCATTTGTCACGAGTAAGGGGACACTGGATAAAGCCAATCCCGCAGTCCGTAGATACCTTGCGGAGAGGGCAGAGCTAATCGGTGCGGTAAGACTTCCAAACACAGCATTTAAGGAGAGCGCCGGAACGGATGTAACCAGTGACATTATCTTTTTACAAAAGAGAGAAAATAAGATAGTTACAGAGCCGGACTGGGTGCATTTGGGACAGACAGAGGACGGTATCGCTGTCAATTCGTACTTTGTGGAACACCCGGAGATGATGCTTGGAAAGATGGAATATGATTCCCGGATGTTCGGTAATGAAAGCAGATATACAAGCTGTGTCAACCATGACGAGGATTTCAATCTGCGGGAGGCACTTTCACAGGCGGTATCAAACTTAAAGGGACAGATAACCGATGTGCTGGAGCTTGCAGATCAAAGCGAACCTGCCAGGGATACGCTTGACGCCGATCCGGATGTGAAGAATTACACCTTTACCTTTGTGAACGGAAAGCTCTATTACCGCGAAAACTCCAGAATGTATCTAAAGGAGGTATCAGCAACTGTGGAGGAGCGTATCCGGTTAATGGATGAAATCCGTACCGTTACAAGACAGCTTATCTTCATTCAGACAGAAGGGTGCAGTGATGAGGAACTCAGGTTCCAGCAGAAGCTTCTGAATGAGAAGTATGATGCCTATGTCAGAAAGTGCGGTCCGGTTACGGGCAGGGGAAGCAGGCTAGCCTTTCAGGATGATGCGGATTATCCGCTGTTGTGCTCCTTAGAGGTGGTGGACGAGGACGGAAATGTAAAAAAGGCGGATATGTTTTACAAGCAGACCATCCGTGCCAAAAACCAGGTGGAGCGTGTGGAAACGGCAACGGAAGCCTTAAATGTCTCCATCAGTGAATTTGGAGAAGTCAATCTTCCGTTTATGTTAAGCATCTATGAGCCGGATATTTCCGGGGCATTAAAAGAGCTGCCGGAGGGCAGTACGCTCTCGGCTGAAGCCGAAGCTGAGGTAAAGCGGGCAGTACTGCTCGAGGAACTGTCAGGACTTGTCTATCTTGATCCTACGGAATATAACGGGAACAACTTAAATGCAGGCTGGAAAATAGCAGATGAATATTTGTCCGGCAATGTTCGTGACAAGCTGCGTATTGTAAAAGCCTATGCAGAGGAAAGGGGAGAGTTGTTTGCAGCCAATGTGCAGGCATTAGAGCAGGTACAGCCGAAAGAACTGGATGCTTCGGAGATTGAGGTAAGAATCGGTACGACATGGATTGAACCAGAGGACTATGAGCAGTTTATCTATGAGCTGCTTGGAACACCGTCCCGTGTAAGGGCAGGCAAAAATGCCTGTTACAGTACAAAGGGCATTGAGGTTAAGTACAACGAGTATAACCAGAACTGGTATATTTCCAATAAAAGCCTTGATAAAGGATCCATTGCGGCAACAAAAACCTATGGTACAAGCCGAATGGATGCCTATACCATTATGGAGGAAACTTTAAATCTTCGTACCGTAACCGTCCGCGACCGGATTGATGACGGGGACGGAAAGTACCATTATGAAGTCAATAAAAAGGAAACCATGCTGGCAAGGGAAAAGCAGAACCAGATGAAGGAAGCGTTTAAGTCATGGATATTTAAGGAGCAGGAACGCAGGCAGAAGTATGTGGACTATTATAACAACACCTTTAACTGTATCCGTCTCAGAAGTTATGACGGTTCCTTCCTAAAATTTCCCGGCATGAACCCGGAGATTAGGCTGCGTGACCATCAGAAAAACGCAGTTGCCCGTATCCTGCTTGGCGGCAACACCTTACTTGCCCATGTGGTGGGTGCAGGAAAAACCTATACCATGATGGCAGCCTGCATGGAGCAGAAGCGCCTGGGGCTTGCCAATAAAAATGTGCTTGTTGTGCCGAAGTCCCTGATCGGACAGACCGCAGGGGAGTTTATGCGGCTTTATCCGTCTGCAAATATCCTTGTGGCAACGGAGAGGGATTTTGAAAAGAGCAGGAGAAAGCAGTTTGTGTCAAGAATTGCTACGGGTGATTATGACTGTATCATCATGTCCCACTCACAGTTTGAGAAAATCCCGATTTCCAGAGAGCGTAAGGAGTGGATGTTAAACGGGCAGATACAGGAGCTTTCCTATGCCATCGAGGAAATCAAGGCGGAAGAAGGCGCACAGTGGACCATTAAGCAGATAGAAGCACAGAAAAAGAAGCTGAAAGAGCGGTTAAAGGCTTTGTCTGACGAAACAAGAAAAGATGACCTGATCTGTTTTGAGGAGCTTGGTATTGATTCCATCATGGTAGACGAGGCACATCATTTTAAGAACCTTGCCATTTTTTCCAAAATGAACAATGTGCCAGGTATTTCAAGCTCCGGTTCACAAAAAGCCACGGATATGCAGTTAAAATGCCAGTACCTTACTGAAATCAATGGCGGGCGAGGCATCGTGTTTGCAACGGGTACTCCCGTCTCAAATACGATGTGTGAGCTTTATGTCATGCAGCTTTATCTTCAGAAGGACGCCTTGGAACGAATGGGTATCCATCATTTTGACTCATGGGCAGCCAACTTCGGTGAAGTGACAACAGCACTGGAGCTTACAGTGGAGGGAAGCGGATTCCGGTTTAAGAGCCGCTTTAATAAGTTTACCAACCTGCCGGAGCTTATGACTACCTTCCGTGAGGTTGCCGATGTGCAGACGGCGGATATGCTAAAGCTCCCCGTGCCGGAGCTTAGAACCGGAAATTATATCATTGTGAGCAGCGAGCCGGACTGGTATATCAAGCAGGTCATGGAGGATTTTGTGGTCAGGGCAGAGGCAATTCGTCGCGGAGGTGTCGATCCGTCACAGGATAATTTCCTTAAAATCACAAATGAGGCGAGATTACTTGGAACAGATGCAAGGCTGCTTGAGCCTGACGCACCAAACAATCCCGACAGCAAACTGAATAAAGTGGTAGAAAATGTGGCAGCCGAATATTTCCAGAACAATGCAGACGGAAAAACCGGCTGCCAGCTTGTTTTCTCGGACATCGGCACACCGAAGGCTGTATGGAGTGAGGATTGGGAAGAACTCTTTAAGCAGGGGGAGAGAACCTTTGATGTTTATAATTATATCAAGACAGAGCTTGTGAAAAGAGGGATTCCGGCAGAGGAGATTGCCTTTGTGCATGATGCTAAAAGTGATGCCCAGAGGGAGAAGCTGTTTAAGGAAATGCGTACCGGAAAGAAAAAAATCATGATCGGTTCCACAGACCAGTGCGGTACGGGGGTCAATGTGCAGAAGCATTTGGTGGCAATGCACCATATCGACTGTCCGTGGAAGCCTTCTTGCATTGAGCAGAGAGAGGGGCGTGGTATCCGGCAGGGGAATGAAAACGAGGAGATTGCGGTGTACCGTTATGTTACAAAGGGCACATTTGATGCGTATTCATGGGTGCGACGTGAAGTCACTTAATTTAATTGTTTGGCGGACTATCCGACCAAACCAGCCATTCCGTTGGCTGAAGCCGTCACCATTGGCTATGTCAGTAATGACATTGTTCAAAAGCTGGTGATTAAACGTAACCCTACTTGGAGATTTAAACCGTGAGGTTAAAATCGAAACTGCTAGCTACAAAGTGGTTAGGGTGCAGGCTTTGATAGTATGGTTAACATATGTGAACCGCTGATAAACTTCGTTAAGGCGAAACAAGCCAAAGTAGCTGACAGGCTTGAACCAAAAGGTGTGCAGTTGGTTACCCCTCTCCATGTTTGGGGGTACACGGACATAAGACTGCCGGAGAAGAGGCGGAACCTAACCTATCATGTTAATTAAGTGGAACACGGTAAGCCCGTATTTTTGCCCATTGGGCAGGCAGACCGTAAGGAAAGCTGTTGGAAATGCGGGTATGGGATTGCGGAAAAAGCGAATGCCATTTTGTAATGAAGTGGATAGGGATTCAAAATTTGCCCCACCCGAAAGGGGAGCAGACTTCCGCATGGTGCTTAATTACGAGAGAATTTATAGAATTTTTGAAAGGAGTAAGGCAAATGGACATGAAAATGTGTGCGACTTCTGACGTCGCAAAGGAATGGGACAAGATTGATTGGAACAAAGCCAATGCGTACGTTAAAAAACTACAAATGCGTATCGTAAAGGCTCATCAAGAGGGTAAACATGGCAGGGTAAAATCCTTGCAGTGGTTACTCACACACTCTTTTTACGCAAGAGCTTTAGCTGTAAAAAGGGTAACAGAAAATCGAGGAAAAAGGACAGCAGGAGTAGACGGAGTATTATGGTCTACACCTAAGTCCAAATATGAAGCAATTCTTGACTTAAAACGCAAAAACTACAAACCACAACCATTAAAAAGGGTATATATACCTAAGAAGAACGGGAAAAAGAGACCTTTAAGTATTCCTACTATGAAAGACAGGGCAATGCAGACATTATATAAATTTGCATTAGAACCGATTGCGGAAATCACAGCAGACCCTAATTCCTATGGTTTTAGGATTGGCAGATGTACGCAGGACGCAATAGAGCAATGCTTTACAAGTCTGAATAAGGCGAAATCGCCGAAATGGGTGCTTGAGGGAGACATCAAGGGATGTTTTGACAACATTAGTCACGAATGGATTTTAAAGAATATTCCATTAGATAAGGAAATCCTGCGTAAATGGCTGAAATGTGGATATATCGAAACTGGAAAACTGTTCCCTACGGAACTTGGAAGTCCACAAGGTTCAGCCATCTCGCCAGTTATCTGCAACATGGTGCTTGACGGATTGGAAACAAAACTGAAAGCAAAATACCATAAAACGAAGATAAAAGGGAAAGCATACTTTCCTAAAGTAAATTTTATCAGATATGCAGATGATTTTATTATCACAGGCGAAACAAAGGAACTTCTTGAAAATGGCGTACTACCGATTGTGGAGGAATTTATGGCAGAAAGAGGATTGGAGCTGTCTAAGGAAAAGACGGTAATCACACACATCACAGACGGCTTTGATTTTCTCGGCTGTAACATCAGATTGTATAAGGATAAGTTATTAACCAAGCCGTCTAAAAAGAATTACAAAGCAATCGTGGATAAAGTCCGTTCAATCATTAAAAGTAATGCAACATGCCGACAGGAAGATTTAATCAGACAGTTAAATCCCGTAATCCGTGGTTGGGTTAATTATCAGAAATATAATGTATCACATGAAGCGTTTGAAAGATTTGACTTCGATGTATGGCGAAGCCTTTGGAGATGGTGCTGCCGCAGACATCCGAAAAAGGGTAAAAAGTGGATTGCCAAGAGATATTTCAGACGGATAGGTACAAGAAGCTGGACTTTCTGTGCCACAACAAAAGATGGTTTTGCACTAAAACTGATTTATGCAACAGATACTCATATCACGAGATTTCTGAAAACAAAATCAGAAGCAACACCGTTTGACAGCAGATGGGAAGAATATTTTGAGGAAAGAGACACTATGCGAATGATGCGCGAGATAAAGGGAAGAAAGAAGATAAACGCACTGTATAAAATGCAGAATGGAATATGCCCTCACTGTAACGAACGCATTACGATTGAAAGAGGTTTCCGAATACACACGACATTAGGCAAGGACTACAAGGAAAGACGTTATTTACTTCATGCCGATTGTCACAGAAAGATACACTACTCGATTGAAAATGATGAGCTGGCTCTGTTAGAACAACAGGGTTTATAAGTGCTTGAGCCGTATGAGGGGAAACTCTCACGTACGGTTCTTAGGGGGGAAGGCGGTAGTAATACCGCTGACCTACCCGACTCACTTGTGGAAAACAAGCAGCGTTTCATTTCGCAGGTCATGACAAGCAAATCGGTGTCCCGAACCTGTGAGGATATTGACGAAGCCACACTTTCCTATGCAGAGATTAAGGCGGTTGCAACCGGAAACCCGCTGATCAAGGAAAAGATGCAGCTTGAAAATGATGTGCAGAGATTAAGGCTTCTTAAAAATACCTTTGACAGCCAGAAGTACAGTCTGGAGGATAACATCATGGTACGCTTTCCGAAGCTGATCAAAGCGGCAGAGGAAAAGGCAGCGTGTGTCCGTGAGGACATGAAGCTGGCAGAGAACGCACTTGCCACTGAACCGGATTTTGCCATTACGGTAAAGGGTGCAAAATTTACGGAGCGTGTGGATGGCGGAACAGTCATGTTAGAAGCAGTCAGCAAGTGCCAAAATGGAGAAACAACACATCTTGGAACATTTAAAGGTTTTGAGCTTCTGGTGGAAAAGAACTTTATCGGTGTGGATTATCTGGTGCTTCGTGGAAAGACGGACCATAAGGCAGAGCTTTCCACAAGCCCTGTCGGTAATATGGTGAAGCTGGAAAACCTGTTTGGCGGTATGGCACAGGAGCTTGATTTTCTGACAAAGAAGATCGAACAGTATGAGAGGGATCTGGAGCAGTCAAGGGAGGAATATGAGAAGCCTTTTGCGCAGGAGGCGGAGCTTGCGGAAAAGACAGCAAGGCTGAATGAACTGAATGTGCAGCTTGATTTGGAAAATGGAAGGGCAGAGGATGGTGACCTCGCACAGCCGGATCAGGATAACCAGAACAGGGTGGCAGAAAGCAGCGGTTATTACACAAGACCACCAGGAAAAAAGGGACGATGAAACGAAAGGTAATTGCAGGAACACTGATTGCTGTGGGGCTGGCGGTAATGTCAGTCCTTCCTCTTTATTGCACATATCAGATCATAATGGAAGCCTGCATGGAACCTATTTTATAAATCTGAAAGTGCTGGAGACAGGCGATGTTGTTACAGTGATGAATAAGGAGGGAGGGCAGTTTTTCTGCGGGTTGGAGAGTATGGAGGCAGCTGGTTCCTATGAGAATTCGGCGAAGGATCAGGGAGAGGATACCATTCTGATACTTCTGATCTACGAGAATAGATGGGAGATATGTCTGGTAGACAAGTGCAGATTGAAAAACAGCGACACATGAGATGCCATGTAAAAATAAAGCAAACAAGCAGGAGGTGCTTATTTGGAATCGAGGAGAAATATCTTTCGCAGAACTGAATATGTATGGGGCAATTCTGGAGGGAATCGAGGTGGGGAGTATGAAAAAGATACCATGCAGGTTGAACGGAGCAGAGGAAGCCGTTAGTAAAATGCACTTGTTCCATGTGGCGGATGATGTCATGGAAAGCGGGGAGGATTATCAGAGCTTGATAAGCGGTTGGTGGGTGCATATCCCGGAATTGGATATAAAACTGCACGAAGGAGTGTTCTGTAACTATGACGGGGAAGAAAAAGTGTATCTTCCTGATTTCTCTATAACAGTCATCCGGGAAGTCGGCGCAGAAGGGAAAGAGGGAGAATGTTTCTACTATGAGCAGGACGGATTTGTCATCACTTTAGCAAACTACATGCATGGGAACATGGATATAAGCTCGATGGAACAGTTATCCTGCTGTATCTGCATTCCTGATGATCCTGATGGAGAGTCCGAGCAGAAATGAATAATCCTGCGTCATAAGCGAGCCATTTCAGATAAGAAATAAAGCAAGGTGTCTGTAAACCAGACGGAAAGAGAGGAATTTATGGAATATTCAATTAAGTTAAACGCAGTCAACAACCCGGACAAAAGTGTGCGGGCATTTGCCACTGTAATCTTTGGTGACAGCTTTAAGATCACCAACATTGCTGTGGTGGAGGGAAAGGAAAAACAGCCTTTTGTGTCCATGCCGTCTTTTAGGTCAAAGGAGAGAACAGAGCATAATCAGCCAATCTATAAGGATGTGTGCAATCCGATTACCAGCAAATTCCGGTCAGAGCTGTATGGAGATATTCTTTCCCTTTATGGGGAAATGGAGCAGTCTGGCAGGGCAGAGGTCACAAGAGATGCGGAGAATCCGGAGGAACCAGAATTTTCTGTAGCGGTGACACCATTTGAGCGTGAGGGAAGCAATATCCTCGGTCTTGCCCGGATTTACTTTGATGACAGCTTTGTGGTAAGCAATATCTGCATTTTAAAGGGAAAAGAGAGGGAATTTGTGGTAATGCCTTCTTATAAGGTAAAACAGAGTGGAAAAGACGGTAAGCCTCAGTATCAGGACGTGTGTTTTCCGGTAACCAAGGAATTTCGTGAGAAGCTCTATGCCGCCATTCTGGAAAGTTATAAGCAGGAGAAGGAGATTGCGGTGAATCAGAGCAGGGCGCAGGCAGCAGCGCAGAGCCAGTCAAGGGCAGAGAGCAGACAGGCAGAGCCGGAATTACCGTTTCACTAAAAAACAGCAATAAACCTGCGGGGCATTTTTAATGCTCCGCAGGGAAAGGGGAAGAAATGGAGCAGACAGTAAATATGAAAATGACAAAGAATCCGATTGTTCAGAACCTGATAGAGCTTTTTGATCAAAATCAGCGGATGGAAGCAGCAAATGATGTATGTTTATGATACACTAAAATTACCGAAAAAAAGCGTCAGAATTCCCTGAAAAAAGCAAGGGAATTTCCCGAAAAAAAGCGGGACATATTGAATCCCCTTAACATTACATTTATCCTTTATCTAAGCACGACCAAAGATAAAGGAGGAAAGGAAGATGCTCGCTATGTCCCAAATCAATCATATCAAAGATTTGAGCAATTGTGGATACCGTATCAGTGAAATTTCAGAAAAAACAGGTACGGATCCTAAAACAATACGCAAATATTTATCTCAGGATGATTTTTCACCCAAGCCGCCTGTTACACAGGAGAAACCTTCTAAGCTGGATCCCTTTAAACCGATCATACAGGAATGGCTGGCAGAAGACAAAAAACACTGGCGCAAGCAGCACCATACAGCCCATCGGGTTTATGAACGGCTGACAGAGGAACATGGTTATACAGGAAGCTACAGTGTTGTCCAGCGCTATATAAAAAAATGCCGTTCCATACAAGTAGAGAAAGCAAATCTGGAACTGATCTGGGATCCCGGTCCTGCACAGGTGGATTTTGGAGAAGCGGATTTTTACGAAAACGAAAAGCTCTGCCGTAAAAAATATCTTACTGTTTCATTTCCTTACAGCAATGACGGCTACAGCCAGGTGTTTGGCGGGGAGACAGCCGAGTGCGTCTGTCAGGGGCTTCAGGATATCTTTGAATTTATTGGCGGTGTCCCGCCTCTGCTGATCTTTGATAATGCCACCGGTGTCGGACGGCGCATCGGGGATGCCATCCATGAGTCAGAACTTTTTTCAAGGTTCCGCGCGCACTATCACTTCCGGGTCCGTTTCTGTAACCCTTATTCCGGATGGGAAAAGGGAAACGTAGAGCGCAAAGTGGATTTTAACCGTTCAAACCTGTTCGTACCGGTGCCGCATTTTACGGAGATTGAAAAATATAACCGGAAGCTCCTTGCCCGCCATGAAAAAAAAAGCTGCTGAACTGCATTATAAAAAGCAGATTCCTATAGGGGAACTGTTTGAAGAAGACAGAAAAGCCCTTCTGATGCTGCCGCCCAAGAAGTTTCATGTCTGCCGGTATGAATGGATGAAAGCAGATGGATACGGAAAAGTATGTATGGATGGAAAACATTTTTATTCTACCTTGCCGGAAAATGCGAACCAAAAAGTACTGATTGGTATCCATGCCCACACCATCGACATCCTAACGGAAAGCGGACAGATCATTGTAACTCATAAACGGGCTTTTGGCGAAGGGCGCACCGATATCAGCGATTACAGCACAACTCTGGCTGTCCTCATGAAGAATTCCGGTGCATGGGGGAACAGCGGTCTGCGCCGGGAGACTCCCGATGCCTTGCGCACCTATATGGATGCGCAGCCAAAAGAGAAACTTAAGGACTGTCTGCGTATTATGAACGAACTGACAAACCAGTATGGATTCCATGCAGCTGTCGGCGCTATGGAAATGGCCTGTGCAAGAGGAAATATCAACATCTGTGATGCTTCGGTACTGGCTGCCCGGATTACCGGTTATGGGATCTATACACCGCCGGAGGCCGGACCATCTCTGACCGTATACGATGAGGCATTTCTGAAAGGAGGGGACACTACATCATGATGATGCCAAAAATGAAAGAATCTCTCTGTGGACAGATACTGGGAGCCAGCAGACAGCTCTTCCTGTCAGGAAGAATAACCGAAGTCTGCCGTGAAAAAGGAACCCAGAAGCAGCTGGAGTTCGTTCTGGAACTTATGATGGAAGAACTTACCCTGCGGGATGAGAACCGTCGTAAGCGCCTGATCAAACGGGCCGGATTTCCAGTCTATAAAACATTTGAGGATTACAGCTATCAAAACGTAAAGTTTCCTCCGGCATTCTGCCGGGAGGAACTGGAATCACTGGAGTTTGTGCCGGGAAAGAAAAATCTGGTTCTTTACGGTCCTGTAGGTATCGGGAAGACGCATATGGCGATCGCAGCCGGAGTAAAAGCCTGCAATCTTGGCTATAAAACAAAGTTTTTTACGGTAACAGAGCTTGTACTGAAACTGTCAGAAGCCCGTAAAAACGGAACACTGGAGAGGCTTCTTCGGGATCTTCGTGGGCTTGACCTGCTGATCCTGGATGAATGGGGCTATGTCCCGGTAGATAAGGACGGATCGCAGCTGCTGTTCCGTGTCATATCGGACAGTTACGAAAGTAAGAGCCTGATCCTTACTACAAATCTGGAGTTTTCCAAATGGGGTGGAATTTTTACTGATGATCAGATGGCGGCAGCCATGATCGACCGCCTTGTCCATCATGGGCACTTGCTGCTCTTTGAAGGAAAAAGCTACCGTATGGAACATGCGCTTATGCGCAGGGAATCATAAACGTTGCCCGCTGAAAGTAGGGAAAATCCCTTGATGAAAACAGGGAATTTAGACGCTTTTTTTAGGGAAAAGTGCTTGACAAAAAACATGATGTATTTGAAATGGCGGCATATATTGACGTAATGGAACAGAAAATGGATACAGTTATTCAGGAGCTGGCAGATGTCAGGAAGCAACTTATGGAAATGGAAAGAGGGCAGGAAAGAAAGGCAGTCCGACAAGTAATATCTGAAACAGTGGACAAACTGGAACTACAGTGCCAGAAGGTGAAACAGCAGTTATTTGAGGTCAAAACAGAGGTTAAGGCAAAGGCGGCAGAAATCGCGGCAGAGGCAAAGCAGAAAGGAAAGAAAGCTTTAAATAAGGTGGCTGAATTTCTGGGGATTAAGTGCAGGCTGCAAAGTATCCGTCTGAATGTGCAGGAATCAGTTGCAGAGTTAGATAAAAGCATTGCAAAGATTGGCGTTCTGGGGACAGGCATGAGAGAAGCCATGCAAAAGGCAGCGAACACAATCCGTTCTTTTACAGATAAGCCGGAAAAGGAATATGGTGAGAAGAAATTTTCAAAGACAGAACTTTTAAAGAAGCCTTTGCAGGCAAAGCGAAAGCTGCTGTGTACAATATTAGATTGTGCAGATGCGGCAATCGGTAAGGTAGAAAAACTCTCTGATGATGTAAAGAGATACCAGGGTGAAAGAGCAGACAGAGAAGTTGGGCGTGCTGGGGGCGAAAAACTTGTGGAGCCAGCGATGTTATCCAATGTGGCGGAGCAGAAGCATCCGTATGGAGCAGAAACTTTTGAGGCACGGCGGGAGGAAGTTACAAAGGCAATAAGTGAAATTATGATGACAAAAGATGTGTCGGCTGTGGATAGTAAGAAACGGTAAGTAAGTGGTTCCCTTGAATTGGACATGGGTTTGATTCAAGGGAAATTTTGCTTTGGATGGTCATTTTCTGCAATGAGGGGTCATTATCTGCAAAAGAACTTGTTTATTTCAATCTTTGATATATATTAAAAGCAATACTTATAAACTTATAATAAGTTCAGGAGGAATTGATGCAAATAAATAATATTAATTTATGCGACGAATGTATTACTAAAATAAAAGACACTGATGCAAAAAATCAAAAGACAAATTTTGAAGATGCTCTGACTAGCGAAGTAAAGAGAAATATCTCATTTGAGAATTTTGTAAGAAATATTGAAACATGCCACAATGCAAAGATAGCACTTTACTCGGGAGGGACTTCTTGCAGTTCTATTAAGGGATTAAATAATGTAATTATAGGCGGAAGTACACTTGAAAAGATGAAAAAGGATAATGCATTTCGTGAAAAAATAATGAAGGTTATTGATGAATGTTGTTCTTACTCGGCACAACAGGAAATAGAAAAGCTAAGTCCACCAGCCAAAAGTGCGGGAGTAATAATATATCCAGACGGTAGCTATTTATGTTGGATAGAAAGCATTTACAGTGAAGGAACACATGTTAAGAAAGATAAAAATACTGCTGATTTTTTAGTCAGAGTTGTTGATAATATTAAAGAAAATCAAGTGGTTGTTGTAGAGCAGTTTAATGATTTTGGAATAGTGTTAGATAATGCTATTAATAAAAAAAGGTCAAAATAACATAATTGTTATATTTGATACATAACTGAAACTGGATAAGGAGGTGAGTGAGATGAAGAAGTTGATGAAGAAGAGCAAGGCTTCTAAAAATAA
This sequence comes from Roseburia sp., assembly GCA_019421345.1. GTDB lineage: Bacteria > Bacillota > Clostridia > Lachnospirales > Lachnospiraceae > Roseburia. Next base: position 129,936 of record JAHZFL010000005.1, read on the forward strand.
TTTTGAAGCTTATGCATGCAGTTGCCCAACAAGTTGTACTTGTAACACAACAGCAAAGAGAAATTCAAACTATGTTGAATTGGTAAGTTTTGCTGCAAATTTCCTTGTGTTAGGCTAGGTAGTTGGGAGAAATGGACAGACGTTGTAGGCATCTAAGCTTACTTAGATGCCTACAACGTAACTTAAAGGAGAACATATGAATAATATTGTAATACATTTGTTTGAAACATATAAACATTTTTATGTTTATGATGTAAATACCAATATGTCGCTTGAAATTGATAAAAAAATATATGATAAGTTAAGGAAAGGAATTTTTGATGTAGATATTGATAAATTACGAAAAAGAGGATTACTGTTAGAACGTAAAGAGTTTGAAATGCGACATCCTTTTGATGAACAGCTAGAGGGTGTTTTAGATAGAAATTTAAAGTCAATGACATTGCAAGTTACGAAAAATTGTAATTTGAGATGCAAATATTGTGTATATTCAGGAAGTTATAATAATAGGGTTCATAGTAATGAGAGAATGTCCTTAAAAGTTGCATTTGATGCTATTGATTTTTTTCTAGAACATTCTATTGATTCTGAAAGTGTTGATCTTGGGTTTTATGGGGGAGAGCCTATGTTGGAATTCCCGCTGGTAAAAAAATGCGTTGAATATATGGAGGAGAGTAAGGGAAACAGAGATGTAAAATACAGTCTTACAACTAATGCAACTTTATTAACAGATAATATGATTGATTTTTTTAGACAATATGGGGTAGAAGTTACTATAAGTCTCGATGGACCAGAGGAGATACATAATAGTAATAGAATAGCCGCTGTGAGTGGGGAGGGAAGTTATGAACGTGTTATATCGTCTTTAAAAAAAATTCAGGATAGATGGGAACAATGCAAAGAGAAAGTAAATTTTAATTCAGTAATGTCATCTGAATATGGTTTTGATATATATAGTGATTTTTTTGAGAATACAGATTATATAAAGGATTTTTCGGCAGTGGTAAATTTGCCTAGCAATACATATACTTCCAATATAAAAATGATGAGTGATAAATTTGTAGAGGAATTTAATTATGAGTTATTTAAGTTTTATTTTTCAATATTAAGGCAGAATTCGCAGATTAAAACAGCGAAAGTTGTTAGACAACATTATCAAAGACTAGTCGATGGGATACACGATTGCTTGAAAGTAGAAGTGGGGGGCATAAAATATGATCACCATTCAGGTCCATGTGTTGTGGGAAGACATCGTTTATTTGTAGATACAAGTGGAAGAATGTTCCCTTGTGAAAGGGTTAGCGAAACATCAGAAATAATGAACATTGGAAGCATATACACAGGTTTTGAATTGGAAAAAGTAAGGCGACTACTTAACATTGGAAAAATAACAGAAAATGAGTGCAAGAAATGTTGGGCATTTAGATTTTGCACTATTTGCGGAATGAAAGCAGATTGTGGTGATAAACTTTCAGCAGAACAGAAATTAAAATGTTGTGATAGTGTAAGGGCAAAAGTGGAGGATCAATTAAAGGATTATTACACATTTATAGAAATGGGGTATGATTTTGAGAGAGAGTAATGTAACAAAAAAAAGAGCAGTATTGTGTACATATAACCTGAATAATTATGTATTAGTAAGATACCGACAATTATTAAATAATTATGAAATAGTTGGGATAGATATACCCGGACTTAGTTCTTTGAAAAATAGGGATTGGGCATATTTATATATGGGTGAGGACACTGGAAAAATTTTCTCTGAAAAATATATAGGTGAATATGAAGTTGCTATAATAGGAGATGGGACACAAGATTATAATTTCTTTGCTTTAGAAACGAAAGTTAGAGAATTTTCAGAGGCTGGTAAAGATATATGTATGTTATATCAATTGTCAGAAGAACATGAAAAAGTGTTATTAAAATTATGTTCAAATAATTCGGTGACGTTTTGTACATATGTTAGTATGAGGCTAGATTTTTCAAAAATTGAAATAGATGACAAAAGAATATATGAAATGGATACACCGATAGTATTGGTTACTGGAATAACTGAACATTCAAAAAAGCTTGATTGCGTATTAAGTGCTAAAAGTTATTTTGAAAAGTGTGGATATCGAGTCAGTGCAATTGGAAGTAAAAATTTTTCTGGTTTATTTGGTGTACATGCATTTCCTGAATTTATGTATAGTGATATGAAAGAAGATAAAAAGATTTTGTATTTTAATGCAATATGTAAGAATATTGAATATTTTGAAAAGCCGGATGTATTTATAATAGGAGTTCCAGGAGGAGCAGTACCTTATAACAATACGTTTACCAATTTTTTTGGCATTTTACCATATGAAGTTACACAAGCGGTTGAGCCAGACTATATAGTTACTATTATTCCATATGGGGAATATGAGGAGCAGTTTTTTGAAGAATTAGGTGGAATGGTAAAGTATAGACTTGGCTGCAATAATATAAGTTATGGAATGACAAATTGCTTTATTGATATTAATTCTAGTAAACAAGAAAATAAGGTACAATATTGCAATTTAAAATTTGAGGATGTTGAAAAGAAAACAAAGGGAGTGACAGAGAAAAAAATATATAACACTTTATCTGATAGTCAATTAACAGAAATGGTAAAAGAAATAGTAGAAAAGTTATCTTACAGTTAATATGGAGGTAAGTAATGTTAAGTAAAAATGTTATAGAAAAAGAAGTGTTGTCTGTATTGAAGACGGAATTTAATGTAAATATAAGTATGGTTAATTTGCAAAAAGAAAATGTTTTTGGAGTTAAGATAGGAATATTACCAAGAGATTACTTGAACATAATAAACATCATAGAAAAAAAGTATTTGATATCAATTCAAGGAAATGATATTCAAAAATATGAACTAAAAACTATTAATCAATTGGTTGATTTGGTTTTTGATAAGTTGAAAGAAGGATAGATTTTTACTTGTTGTAGTAGTAATAATAAAATCATATTACTTTTTTAAGAGAATAACATGACAAATGGGTTGAAAACATTATTCCCTTTAGGTGATAACACAAGGAAGATTACGTACTTAACTGTAAATTGCCGAGTTGACAATGGGTGGTGGTTCTCTCTGCATATATAAAATAACATCTCTGGATATAGCCAAATGGGGCTGTCGCTTTAACGATTAATGAATCTTAGTGCGACAGCCCCATTTTTTGTTTTTTGCAAATATTGGATGATTTCTTAAGTCTGTTGTATTATAGTGGCAATTAGTGATATATAGTTTTGTAAACTTAGAAGACTATTAAAAACAGAAAGACAATTAAAGTTTTGTGGGGAAAATGTCGAAATATGATATAAATAGAAAAAACAGCCCGATTAAGTGGGGAAACAGTCAAATTGTAGGGGGGGGGGCAAACGCATGTTCAAAATTGCTATATGTGACGATGAAGGACATTTTAGAAATCGTATTCGGGAAATTTTAATAGATTATATGAATAAAAATGGCATTTTGTACGAAATTGATGAATTTGAATCAGGAAAAGATTTTATCAACTTAGGTATAAATCTGGCAAAATATGATATTATTTTTTTGGATATAAATATGGATGGGTTGGATGGAATGGAAACTGCACAGAAAATAAGGGAAGTTAGCAGGGATGTTTTTATAGTTTTTGTAACTGCATTTATTACATGCGCGCTTCAGGGGTATAGTGTAGGGGCTATAAGATATATTCTGAAAAATAATATAAATTTTCCGGAATTAATATTTGAATGTATGGATGCGATCAGCGTGAACATGAATTATGTGGTAAAAAAGAAGGAGTTTAATTTTAATGAAGGAACAAAGACTGTATCATTAGAGTGTTTATTATACATAGAGAGTAGATTGCATAAGTTGGAATTTTATATTATGGAGAACAGATTAAGTAAGTATTCATTATATGGAAAATTAGATGAAATGGAAAGAGAATTGGCAGAAAATGATTTTTTACGGATACATCAAAGCTATTTGGTTAATATGAAACATATAGAGAAAGTAAGCCGATATGAGGCTTTATTGAATAATGGTATTAAACTGGGAATTCCAAAGGCACGATATAAATTTGTTGAAGAAACATTTGTTTCTTATAAAGGAGAGGTATAGATGCTATTTCATTATATTCAAGGTATTATGCTGACTATATTAGAAATAATATGTTGCAAAATATTCTTTGAAAGTTTTGGTGAAAAGAGATCTGAAAATAATTGGAGAAATATTAGTATTATTTTAGGCACTATAATATGTGGATATGCAATAGCTTTATTATTTTATGATCAATTTATTTTAAAGCAAGTATTGGTTATTGTGGTCATTGCGTTGTTTATGAGTTTTTATTTGAAAATTTATTTTAGGAAAGCAATAATTTTATCGTTACTATTTCAAGGGCTACTGCTTTCTATAGACTATTTTACGCTTTGGTTAAATGTATCTCTTTTTAATAGTATAGAAGAAATTAATAACTCACATTTTGTTGGCGGAAGTTTGATAATAGTTTTAGCTAAAATAATTCTTTTTTTAATGGTTCTGCTAATTAGAAAGAAAATTGGAGAGAAGTCCTCAGATGTTTTAAGTAATACGGATTGGCTTCGCTTTATCTTTTTTCCGATATTTACAATTTTCACAATTATTGCATTGATTATTACATCTGGAAGCATTGAGAATCAAAAGCAGGAAAGTGTATTCTTAGTTATAGCGTTGTGCTTGGCAGGAATGAACATAGTTGTATTTTATCTGATTAATGATATATTAAAACGTGAAATTAAGATTCGTGAAAATAAGATTTTTCAATTGGAAGCTCAAAATCAAACAGAGATGTATCGATCTATTTCCGAAAATTTTGTTAAACAGCGGAAAAGAACACATGAGTATAAAAATCAGATTATGTGTATCGAATCTTTGATAGCCGCAGAGAATTATGATGAACTGGAGAGTTATGTAAGAAATATAAGTGGGCATTTAAGTACGGAATTAGATTACATTAGGACCAATAATGTGATTGTTGATGCAATATTAAATAGTAAATATAAGGAAACATTAAATAAGGGAATTGTGTTTATCTTCCAAATCAATGATTTATCGGGAATCAATATATGTGATGAAGACATTGTTGTGATTTTATCTAATCTTTTGAATAATGCGATAGAGGCTTGTGAAAAGTGTCTCGGTAAAAAAGTTATGAAGATGAAGTTTGTCAAAGAGAAGGATAGCGTTATTATATCTGTAAAAAATACATATGATGGGAAAATTGATATTATAGACGGAGAAATACAGACCTCAAAAAAATATGAGATTGGTGAGCATGGTATAGGCATAAAAAACATAATTGACGCCATAACAAAATATCAAGGTTCCTATGCAATACGAAATGATAAAAATGAGTTCTATTTCTCAATCATATTGCCAAACTAAGAAAAGTGATTTGCGGATTGCAAAACATTTTTTATGGGCTTTAGCCTGTTGAGGGCATTGTAATTTTTCGTGTTCCGAAAAATGGAAATGCCCGAAACAAAAAACCACCTGCTATGCGGGCAATGTCGTCAACTTAAGAGTAACTGCTTCAAGAAAACTGAGGGATAACAGGTGGCTGGGTTCATTTTTATAAATCATTACACCACAAGTAAGACTGTTAATGTTTTACAGTCTGGATATTCTATAGTTGTAGTTTTTGTTTAAATACAGCTTTTCATGTGGTTATAATATCTCCTGCGGGTATGCTTTCGATATCTGCCGAATTTTCTGTCAGGACATATAATGGAACGTATTTTGGAAGATTCTTCCATAATTCGTAATAGCATTTCGTTGCATATGGACAAGGATGACCGCAAAAGGCGTATGATACAGCTTTTTATCCGATTTAATATGTAGCTGCGGTTAGACTGGTAATCATGCTTGTTTTCCGCAGACACCGCAATAATTGAATCCGCTTCTGATTTTATAATTGCCGCTAAATTGGATAAATACATTGCGGCGAAGAATTCCTGTCGGACACTGACAGAGACTGTAATTAATTCTGTGTAAACTCTAAATGAGCTATATATCCTCTTGGATT
>JAHZFL010000006.1 GCA_019421345.1 Roseburia sp.
CGGGATTTTTCCACGGTCAGTGTAACAAATGTTTGACAAACCTACAAAAATCAAAAATAACAAATCGTATCATAATTTTTTGCAGTGCGCATATAGATAGGGGTAAGGAGAGTACAGGGGATAGAGTGACAATGGCAGGGATGAAGCGGTTTGTTACATATATATATGCGTATGAGGAGGGACAGCGTGCGGGGAATACCGGATTTGCCAAGCTTGAGCTTCGGGGAGAGGACTGCCGGATGGAAATTCATCTGCGTGGTATTCCCGTAAGAAAGGCAGTGTGCCGGGTTCATTTTATGAGGATTCATGGAGAGATGATGGAGGGCGTTCCCGTCGGAGAATTGCAGCTTATAAACGGGAGCGGTGATTTTTACGGAAGCTGGAAGGCGGGACGCATGGGAGACAGTCCGCTTGCATTTTCGGATCTGGACGGGATTTTTCTGATGACGGAGGATGAGCGCATTTTTATGAGCCGTTGGAAGGAAGGTCCTGCTCTTGGCGTAACAAAAGATAATTTCCGTATCTGGAAGGAAGAAGCACCATCGGGAGAGGTTTACAAAGAGGTCGCTTCGAGCCGGACGGAGGCTGCGGAGGGTGTTCCAATGGAAACAGTGGAGGAAACGACGAAGGGGGAGGACGCAGACGAAAGGCAGGAAACGCAGACTGGTGAAATAAAACAGACGGAACAAAAAACACAGGTGCAGGAAATAGAAGAAGCACGGCAGCCAAAGCAGGAGGTGCAGCCGGAGGTACAGGCGACAGAGGTTCCGGTGCGCAATTTATTTCCGGATTACGAGTGGCAGGATGTATGGGAAACACTTTTGGAGAGCTTAAAATGCTGCAGACCGTTTGAGGATCAGGAGGCGGAATGTGTTCAGATTGAGCTAAAGCATCTGAGGGAGCTGCCAAAGCGCTACTGGTATCTGGGAAATAACAGCTTTTTGCTGCATGGCTTTTTTAATTATCATTATCTGGTGGTCGGAAGAACCGGAGAGGGAAGATGGTTTCTTGGTGTGCCGGGAATCTACCAGAGGCAGGAGCGTGTAATGGCGGCAATCTTTGGGTTTCCGGAATTTATCGCGGCAATGTCGGAGGAGAAACGGGATTGCAGGGAGGAGCCTGTCAACCGTATGGGCTGTTGGTATCGATATATTGAGGAATAGGGCAGAATATGCCCTATTTTTTTACTTTATGGGAAACTTTGTTTCCCATAAAGTAAAACTCTCTGGGGGATCGCCCTGCGGCGGAATGAAACTGTGTCGCTGGCGGAGCGTTTCGCTTGTGAGATTCCTTTTTCTGGCATAGGAAATTGCGCTGTGATCCTTGTCAGAAAAATACGCTTCGTGTGAGGGTGCGCATGAGAGGAAGTATTGCTTTGCAATCATGTACAGCAAGGTATCAAAAATGACATTAAGAGAGGATCGCGAAGCGTGTCACTCGTTGTTTTGGGAAGTTCCTGGTGTTGCAAACACGATTGACCGGGTTGTGATTAAGTTACGGAAGCTGTTTTCTTCTTTTGTTATAGTGTGGGCAGAACAAGGAGGAGGAATACGATGGCAAAAAGAAAAGCAAGTGTCTGTACGACGGATTGTGTCGCCTGCGGTTGCTGCATGAAGGTTTGTCCGCGCAGTGCGATCACAATTCCAAGAGGTATTTACGCTGCGGTAGATGAGGCGCTCTGTGTGGGCTGCGGGAAATGTGCAAAGGAGTGTCCGGCAAGTGTGATTTCCATGAGGGAGGTGACAGCGTGAAAACAAAAAAGAAATGGTACGATTATTTGTGGGTTGTCTCCCTCGCCTACCTGATACTTGGATTTTTTAATATCCTGTTTGCGTGGCTTGGACTGCTGTGCTTTTTTATTCCGCTGATCATTTCACTGGTAAAAGGAAATAAGGCATACTGCAACAGATATTGCGGCAGAGGGCAGCTTTTTGGGCTGATCGGAGGAACGTTTGGGCTTTCCAGAAAAAAGGATGTTCCGAGATGGATGAAATCCAAGTATTTCCGTTACGGATTTTTAATATTCTTTTTTATCATGTTCTTTCTCATGCTCTGGAACACCTATCTGGTGTTTGCCGGAGCACAGGATTTAAAGCAGATCGTGACGCTGCTGTGGACATTTAAGGTGCCGTGGCGCTGGGCGTACCACGGGACGGTTCTCTCGGAGGGCGTGGCGCAGTTTGCATTTGGCTTTTACAGTGTGATGCTGACATCCACAATACTTGGATTTTTTACAATGATTCTGTTTAAGCCGCGTTCTTGGTGCGTCTATTGCCCGATGGGAACGATGACGCAGTTGATATGCAAAGCAAAAAATAATATGGGAGGTAAGGAATCATGAAGGTATTGATCGTAGGAGGAGTAGCGGGAGGCGCATCGGCGGCGGCAAGGCTGCGGCGTCTGGATGAGACGGCGGAGATCATTATTTTGGAGAGAGGAGACTATGTTTCCTTTGCAAACTGCGGTCTGCCGTATTTTATCGGAGGGGAGATCACCGACAAACAGGCGCTGACGCTGCAGACGCCGGAGAGCTTTCGGGCGAGATTTGACATTGACGTGCGCGTGCGAAATGAGGTTACGGCGATCAATGCGGAGAAAAAGACGGTTGCCATTCGGAATCTGGAAACAAATGCGGAATACGAGGAGAGTTATGATAAGCTGATCCTCTCTCCGGGGGCAAGTCCGATACTGCCGCCGATTCCGGGAGCCGATCTGCCGCATGTGTTTACCCTGCGCAATATTCCGGACACATTTGCGATTAAAGCTTATATAGAAGAAAAGCATCCGAAAACGGCTGCCGTGATCGGCGGGGGCTATATCGGTGTGGAGATGGCGGAAAATCTAAAGCGCGCAGGACTGGAGGTTGCGGTTGTGGAGCTTGCCGACCACCTGATTGCACCGCTCGACTTCGACATGGCAGCGGATGTACACCGCTATGTCAAGGAGGCAGGCATTGCGCTGTACCTCAATAATGGCGTAGTATCGATCAGCGAGCATGAGGTTCAGCTTCAAAACGGAAGTGTTCCGGCGGAGCTTGTGCTGATGTCTGTGGGAGTGCGTCCGGAGTCGGCGATTGCAGACGCTTGCGGCATTGCCCGAAACGGACGCGGAAGTATTCTTGTAAACAGCCGGATGGAGACAAATGTTGCGGATATTTATGCTGTGGGCGATGCTGTTGAGGTGCAGAACTTTGTGAGCAAGGAGGCGGCGTTTCTTCCTCTGGCAGGTCCGGCAAATAAGCAGGGGCGTATTGCGGCGGACAATATCTGCGGGATTGCGTCGGAGTATACGGGAACGCAGGGCTCGGCGGTTGCAAAGCTGTTTGACATGACGATCGCTTCGACAGGATTAAATGAGAAATCGGCGCAGGCGGCAGGAATCACATACGATAAAACTTATCTGTACTCCGGCTCACATGCCGGATACTATCCGGGCGCGACCAATATGTCGATCAAAGCGCTGTGGGATAAGGAGACAAAAAAACTGCTCGGCGCGCAGATTGTCGGTTTTGACGGCGTAGATAAGCGCATGGATGTGCTGGCGGCGGCAATCCGCTTCGGTGCAAAGGTGACAGACCTGACAGAGCTTGAGCTATGCTACGCGCCGCCGTTTGGCAGTGCAAAGGATCCGGTAAACATGCTGGGCTTTGTGGCGGAAAATATTGTGAAGGGAAAGGTGAAGCAGTTTTTCTGGGATGAGGTTGAGAAGCTCCCCCGTGACGGAAGCGTGACGCTGCTGGACGTCCGTACAAAGACGGAAGTATCACATGGAAAGATCGATGGGTTTTACAATATCCCGCTTGACGGGCTGCGGGAGCATTTGGACGAAATTCCAAAAGACAAACCGGTGTATGTACATTGCCACAGCGGACTGCGCAGTTATATTGCATGCCGGATTTTGCAGGGCAGAGGGTATGACTGCTACAATCTTGCCGGCGGCTATCGGTTGTATGAGACCGTGGCGCATGAGGGCAAGGTTGCGGATTATTCGTGCCGGGAATGTAAGTAAATAATAAAATAAAATGAGGGACGCTGTCTGGTTTTCTGGGCGGCGTCCTTCGTTTTTACATAATTTTTACATAACCATGCATTTGCATTTTACATTGCTGCGTTAGAGTATCCCATGTCGACAGGAAAGAAAAATAAAAACGAGGCGGAAAAGAAGCTTCCGCGAATGGAAAGACATGGAGGATTTCAAAATGAAAAAGAAAATTATGAGTATGCTTTTAACAGGAGTATTAGCGGCAGGTATGCTGGCAGGATGCGGAAATAATACAGATACCACGGCAGACGCCGGAGCAGATGCGGCAGGCGCACAGACATCCGGTGCAGCGGACACGACACAGCCGGAGGAAGGAAGCCAGACAGCGGGCGATTTTGACACCGCAGAATATGTTTCGGTATATTCCAGAGAGGACGGTTCGGGCACAAGAGGTGCGTTTATCGAGCTGTTCGGCATTGAGGAAAAGGACGAGAGCGGAGAGAAGGTCGACAACACAACGGTTGAAGCGGTTATCACAAACAGCACGGATGTTATGCTGACCTCCGTGGCAAGCGATACCTACGGTATTGGCTATGTATCTCTTGGTTCTTTGGACGAGAGTATTGTAAAGGCAGTCAACATTGACGGAGCGGAGGCTACCGTAGAAAACATCAAGAGCGGAGCGTATGCGATCGCAAGACCGTTCAACATTGCCACAAGCGGCGAGGTGAGCGAGGCGGCGCAGGACTTCATCAACTACATTATGAGCGCAGAGGGACAGGCGGTTGTCACGGAGAGCGGCTACATCGGTTCGGATGATGGCGCGCCGTTTGAGTCAAACGGAGCAAAGGGCAAGGTTGTTATCGGCGGTTCATCTTCTGTATCTCCGGTAATGGAAAAGCTGATCGAGGCATATAAGGCGCTGAATGCAAGCGTGGAGATAGAGCTTCAGACAAGCGATTCTACCACAGGTATGACAGGAGCAATGGACGGAACGCTTGACATCGGAATGGCTTCGCGTGAGCTGAAGGATACAGAGATTGAAGGCGGTCTGACGGGAATGGCGATTGCAATGGACGGTATTGCAGTCATTGTAAATCCGGCAAATCCGACAGAGGATCTCACTGCTGAGAATGTAAAGGGAATCTTCACCGGCGAGATCACAAACTGGGACGGATTAAACTAGACAGACAAAACAGCATAGGCGAAAAGACCGGATGTGAGTGATCCGGTCTTTTCGCCCGATAAATCATCTGCGGAGAAAAAGGAGATTTCAATGGAGAATATCAAGCGGAGTACGGTAAAGGAAAAGCTGATGGAGCTTGTATTCCTGATGACGGCAGTTTTTTCCATTTTAGCGGTCGCGCTGATTTGCATCTTCCTCTTTGTAAACGGAATACCGGCAATGAAGGAAATCGGGTTTTTGGATTTTTTGACCGGAACACAATGGAAACCGGGGAATGACAAATACGGAATTTTTCCGATGATACTCGGAAGTATTTATGTGACAGGGGGCGCTTTGATCATCGGAGTGCCGATTGGAATACTGACATCTGTTTTTATGGCAAAATTCTGTTCTGCAAAATTGTATAGGTTCTTAAAACCGATTGTCAATCTGATGGCAGGAATCCCGTCGATCGTCTATGGATTTTTTGGGCTGGTCGTGCTCGTACCTTTTATAAGAGAGCACTTTCAGAGCAGGGGGCAGAGTATTTTATGTGCGGCGATCCTGCTAGGCATCATGATACTGCCGACGATCATTGGCGCGTCCGAGCCCGCGATACGGGCAGTGGATCAAAGCTATTATGAGGGAGCGCTGGCACTTGGCGCAACGCATGAGAGAAGTGTGTTTACCGTTCTCCTTCCGGCTGCGAAATCCGGTATTTTTGCTGCAGTCGTCCTCGGTGTCGGCCGTGCGCTCGGGGAGACGATGGCGGTTATGATGGTTGTCGGCAACCAGCCGCGCGTGACCCACAATATGCTGGAGGGCATCCGTACTCTGACGACGAATATTGTCATGGAAATGGGCTATGCGACCGATCTGCACCGCGAGGCGCTGATCGCGACCGGAGTTGTTCTGTTTGTATTTATTTTGATTATTAATTTTTGCTTTTCCATGATTAAGCGAAGCAGGAAGGAGTAGACGCGGATGGATAAAAAAATAAAGCCAATCAATCAAATGTCCGTCAAGGACAGGATCAGATCGTACACCAGACATCCGGGCTCGTTTGTGCTCCTTTTGCTGGTGGGAATCGCCGCGGTCATCACGGTGATCACCCTGCTGTTTCTGGTGGGCTATATTCTGGTGAACGGACTGCCCTACCTAAAGCCGAGCCTTTTTGCGTGGGAATATAATTCGGACAACGTCTCTATGATGCCTGCGATCGTCAATACGATTCTGATGGTGTTTCTTGCATTGCTGTTTTCCGTTCCGTTTGGCATCGGCGCAGCCATTTACCTGGTGGAGTATGCAAAAAAGGGAAATAAGCTGGTCGAGGTCGTGCGTCTGACGGCGGAGACGCTTACGGGTATTCCGTCGATCATTTACGGACTGTTCGGTATGCTGTTTTTTGTTATTGCGCTTGGGTGGAGCTATTCCATGCTTGCGGGAGCGATGACACTTGCGATCATGGTGCTGCCGACGGTTATGCGCACTACGGAGGAGGCGCTCATCTGTGTGCCGCTCTCCTATCGGGAGGGAAGCTTTGGTCTTGGCGCGGGTAAGCTCCGTACGATTTTTAAAATTGTGCTTCCGGCTGCAATGCCGGGCATTCTCTCCGGCGTGATCCTCTCGATCGGACGTATTGTCGGCGAGACGGCGGCGCTCATCTACACGGCAGGTACGATGACGGGTATGGCGGGCGTGATGAATTCGGGACGTACGCTGGCGATCCATATGTATGTACTCTCCAATGAGGGACTTCACAAAAACGAAGCGAACGCAACGGCAGTTGTCCTTTTATTTATTGTACTTATCATCAACGGCGTGTCCTCGCTTCTGGCAAAAAAGCTTGAGGCGTCGAAGGCATAGGGACAGGAAGGAAACAGGAAATGGCAGAAAAATTTCAGATCAAAGACTTAAATCTCTATTACGGAGATTTTCACGCATTAAAAAACATCAACATGAATATCCGGGAAAAAGAGATTACCGCGTTTATCGGTCCGTCCGGCTGTGGAAAATCAACCTTTATCAAATGCTTAAACCGCATGAACGATCTTGTGGAGGGCTGTAAAATTACGGGAGAGATCCGTCTTGACGGAGAGGACATCTATGGTGGTGCGGACGTGAACCTGCTTAGAAAGCGCGTCGGCATGGTATTCCAGAAACCGAATCCGTTTCCGATGAGCATTTATGACAATATCGCCTACGGACCGCGGACACACGGGATCCGTTCCAAGGCAAAGCTGGATGAGATCGTGGAAAAATCCCTGCGGGATGCGGCAATCTGGGATGAGGTGAAGGATCGCCTGAAAAAAAGTGCGCTCGGTATGTCGGGTGGGCAGCAGCAGCGTCTGTGTATTGCGAGAGCGCTTGCAGTAGACCCGGAGGTGATCTTGATGGATGAGCCGACCTCTGCGCTCGATCCGATCTCCACCTCAAAGATTGAGGATCTGGCGATTGAATTAAAGAAAAAATATACGATTATTATGGTAACGCACAATATGCAGCAGGCAGTCCGCGTATCGGACAAGACAGTCTTTTTCCTGCTGGGAGAGGTGATCGAGAGCGGTGAGACAGAAAAGCTGTTTTCCGTACCGCAGGATAAGCGGACAGAGGATTATATTACCGGACGCTTTGGATGATGAGGGAGGAGTAGCATGAGGAACAGATTTGACAGACAGTTATTAGAGCTAAACAATGAATTGATCCATATGGGAAGCTTGATCGAGCGTGCGATAGAAATGGGAATTTCCGGTCTTGTTAAGCAGGATGTTGAGAAGGCGAGGATGGCGATTGTCTTTGATACGGAAATTGACGAGCAGGAAAAGGCAGTGGAGGCATTATGTATGAAGCTGCTCCTGCAGCAGCAGCCGGTGGCAAAGGATTTGCGTCTGATCTCCGCGGCATTAAAAATGATCACGGATATGGAGCGCATCGGCGATCATGCAGCGGATATTTCGGAGATGACAATTCTGATGGCGGATTCTGCTTATGAGCGCAGCGAGCTTAATATTGACCTTGTCGAGAGCATGGCAAAGGAAACCACCGATATGGTGATCAAGAGTGTCGATGCTTTTGTAAATAAAGACTTGGAATTAGCGCGCAAGGTCATTGCGCAGGATGACGTTGTTGATGATCTTTTCGCAGAGTTTAAACAGCAGCTCATCCGCAAAATCAGTGAAAATGTACAAAACGGGGAGCAGGCAACCGATATGCTGCTCGTGGCAAAATATTTTGAGCGCATCGGTGACCATGCAACGAATATTGCCGAATGGGTCATCTATTCGATCACCGGCGTGCATGAGGATTAAGACAGGCGTTTTATAAAAATTTTGGCAGCTCCTTTGATTGTGATTGCAAAACACGAAAAAATATATTATAAATGAAGTATATGCATATTTTTGGGCAATGCCCAAACACAGATTAAAGGAGAAAAAAATGGATATTTTCGGAGTACTAACCCTGATCGGCGGCTTGGCGCTGTTTCTTTACGGTATGAACGTCATGGGAGCCGGCTTGGAGAAGATGTCTGGCGGCAAGCTGGAGCAGCTCTTGGAAAAGCTGACCTCGAATCCACTTAAGGCGGTGTTGCTGGGAGCAGGTGTTACGGCAGTCATTCAGTCCTCGTCGGCAACGACGGTTATGGTCGTCGGTTTTGTAAATTCCGGCATTATGAAGCTTTCGCAGGCAATCGGGATTATCATGGGCGCGAACATTGGTACGACAATCACTGCATGGCTGCTCAGCTTAACGGGTATTGAGGGCAGCAGCTTTTTTATGCAGATGCTAAAGCCGTCCTCCTTTGCGCCGATCCTTGCGCTTGTCGGCATTATTTTTATCATGAGCGGCAAGAGCGACAAGAAGAAGGATCTGGGCAGCATTTTACTTGGGTTTACGGTGTTGATGACGGGAATGGACATGATGAGCGGGGCGGTAAAGCCGCTTGCGGATGTGCCGGAGTTCACCAATATCTTAACGATGTTTGACAACCCCGTATTCGGCGTGATCGCGGGTGCGGTGCTGACCGGAATTATCCAAAGCTCCTCTGCCTCGGTCGGCATTTTACAGGCGCTGTCCGTGACGGGAGTATTTACCTTTAGCTCGGTGATCCCAATCATCATGGGACAGAATATCGGTACCTGTGTGACGGCGATGATTTCGGCAGTCGGCGCAAATAAGGGCGCGCGGCGTACGGCGTTTGTACACCTTTATTTCAATCTGATCGGAACGCTGCTGTTTTTGACAGTGTATTTTATAGGAAATGCAATCATCGGATTTTCTTTTGCGGATCAGGTAGTCGGTGAAGTCGAGATCGCGCTGATCCACACGATTTTTAACGTATTTACCACGCTGGTGCTTCTCCCGTTCACAAAGGTGCTGGAGAAGCTGGCATATTTAACGATTCCGCTGGGCGAGGATGAGCAGCATGTGAAGGGAGACACGTTTGCGGTATTGGACGAGCGTTTCTTAAATTCTCCGGCGTTTGCGATCGAGCAGTGCCGTACGCTGATCAGCCAGATGGCAGAGATGACGCGAGACAGCTTTTTAGAGGCAATGGAGGTACTGGAGGTCTATGCGCAGGACAAGGCGGATGACGTGATCAAAAAGGAAAATATGGTCGATGCGTATACGGACAAGGTAGGCGCATATTTAACGAGGCTAAACGGAGAGGACTTATCTGCCAGCGACAGTCTTAAGGTCACGACGATGCTGCATTGTATTACGGATTTTGAGCGGATCTCCGATCACGCGATCAATGTGGTGGAGATTGCGCAGCAGATGCAGAAGGAGGAAGCGGGCTTCTCCAAGAAGGGCAAGGAAGAAGTGACGGTTTACGGAGAAGCCGTTGCCGATATTTTAAGGCGTACGACGGATGCGTTTGTACAAAACGACCAGAGGCTTGCACATACGGTGGAGCCGTTGGAGGAGGTTATTGACGAGCTTAACAAGGTAGTCAAAAAGCATCACATGAAGCGGCTGCGCAAAGGAAAGTGCACAATCGAGATGGGACTGATGCTCTCTGATCTTGCGATGAACTATGAGCGTGTCGCAGACCATTGCTCCAACATCGCGGTTTACATGATGCAGGTTAAGGATTCCCAACTGGAGGAGCACAGCTTTACCGAGCAGCTTGACGCAAAGGAGAGCGAGGAGTTTGTGCGCTTGCTGGACGAGTTCGGCAAGAAATATCAGCTATAAAAGCGGCGGAAGATGAGAGCATATGGCAGCGATTTATATTGTAGAGGATGATACGAACATTAGTGAGATTGAGCGCTATGCACTAAAAAACAGCGGCTACGAGACGGAGGAATTTTCGTGTGGGCAGCAGTTGTTTTTAAGGCTTAGGGAGGCGCAGCCGGCGCTGATTCTCTTAGACATTATGCTTCCCGACGAGGATGGACTTGACATTCTCCTAAAGCTGCGCGCCGACCCGGCAACAGCGGCGCTGCCTGTTATTTTAGTGACGGCAAAGGGCAGCGAGATCGATAAGGTCAAGGGACTTGATCTCGGAGCGGATGATTATATTACAAAGCCGTTTGGCATTATGGAGCTTGTTTCGCGCGTGAAAGCGCTGCTGCGCAGGACGCAGAAGGAGGACGGAAAGACGAGGCTTACCTGCGGCGGGATACTGCTGGATAACGAAAAGCACGCCGTTTTTCTGGACGGAGCGCCGTGTGAATTGACCTATAAGGAATTTGAGCTGCTCAAATATCTGATGATCAATCAGGGCATTGTGCTCTCAAGAGACAAGCTTATGGATCAGGTCTGGGGCTTTGAATATGAGGGAGAGAGCCGGACGGTAGACATGCACATTAAGACACTGAGGCGAAAGCTTGGGGATTATGCCTCCTGCATCAAAACAGTGCGAAACGTAGGGTATATGATCGAATGAAAAAGAAACTGAATGCAAGGTTTATGTTGATTGCGGCAATCGCCATTGTGGCGACTGCCGCTTGTGCTATCATTCTGTTTTACAGCATTTTGATAGAACAGATTTTTGAGGATTTGAAAGCGAATGCGCACGTCGTGGCGCTGATGGGAGCGTCGGACATCGCGGAAAATGAAAATGAGCAGTTGGCAGGAGACGGTCTGCGCATCACACTGGTGAATGAGGCGGGAGAGGTGCTCTATGACAGCCAGGAGGATGAAGCAGGTATGGAAAATCATAAAGCGCGTCCGGAGATTGCGCTGGCATTTTCCGAGGGAGAGGGACGCGGAATGCGAAGGTCTGCGACCTCTCTGAAGCATACTTTTTATTATGCGACGCTGCTGTCGGACGGAAACGTGCTGCGTGTCGGAAAGACAAGCGACAGTATTTATCATCTGCGTCTGCGCATGATGTTTTTGATCGCTGCGGTAGGGGTGGTTGTCTTTGCCGTCTGCGTCTTTTTTGCAAAGCGTCTGACTAAGCGTATAGTCGCGCCGATCGAAAAGCTGGCGTCGAACATCACGCTTGTGGATGAGGGCGAGGTGTACGAGGAGATGCAGCCGTTTGTCGCGACGATCAAGCAGCAGCATATCGATATTTTAAATCATGCGAAGCTGCGGCAGGAATTTACGGCAAATGTTTCGCATGAGTTAAAAACGCCGCTCACAGCAATTTCCGGTTATGCGGAGCTGATCGCGAGCGGGATGACGAACGAGACGGATACAAAGCACTTTGCAGATGAGATACATCGGGGTGCGGAGCGTTTGCAGAGACTGATCAATGATATTCTTAAGCTGTCGGAGCTGGACGATGAGAGTCTGAAGCTGGAATTTGAGCCGTTGGATCTGTATGAGCTGGGAAGGAACTGTATGGCGCAGATGCAGCTTCCGGCACAAAAGCATGAGGTGGCGATTGCGCTGGAAGGAGAACCGACTGTCATAAACGGAAGCAAGACGCTTTTGGAGGAGCTTTTTTATAATTTGTGCAGTAATGCGGTGCGTTACAACCGACCGGGCGGAACAGTCACAATGTGGATCGGCATGGAAAACAGCCGTCCGGTATTTTGTATAAAGGATACGGGGATCGGGATTCCAAAGGAGCATCAGGAGCGCATTTTTGAGCGGTTTTACCGGGTGGATAAGAGCCGCTCAAAGTCTACCGGGGGAACGGGGCTTGGGCTTGCGATCGTAAAGCATATCGTTGCGCAGCACGATGCGCAGCTAGAATTAAAAAGCGAGGAAAATATCGGAACAGAAATCAGGATATTATTTTAGGGCGGTAAAAATCATGCTTGACAAACAAATAAAAAAGTAGTATTTTCAAAATGAACAGTGTTCAATTTGCGAGGTGTGTATGAATAAGACAGTAACAACCGAACAGGATATTTTAAGAGTCAGCCGCCGCATGGTGCTTGAGGAAGGGATTTTAGCGTTCAGCATGAGAAGCGTGGCAAAGGCGTGCGGTGTGGCGGTAGGCTCTTTGTACAATTATTTTCCGTCAAAGTCCGGTTTGCTTGGAGCGACGATAGAAAGCATTTGGAGAGAGATTTTTCTGCCGTTTGAGCAGCATGAGGAATTTGACGGCTTTGCCGATTGTGTCTCATGTATGTTCGACACGATTTTGGCGGGCAATCAAAAATATCCGGGGTTTTTAAATATACATTCCCTTCATTTTGTTTCCTCTGAGAAGGAGGAGGGACGTCAGCAGATGGATCGTTATTTCTCCCGTTTGCAGGAGCGAATGCTGACCGTTTTAAAAAATGATCCTGCTGTCTGTAAAGGGGCATTTTCCACGGAATTATCAATGGAGACATTCACGGATTATAGCTTTACCCTGCTGATCACCATACTGGTAAGGCAGCAGGAGGATTGTACGGAATTATTGCAGATGATCAGGAATTGCATTTATTAGAGCGTAAAGGAGGATGAATTATTTTGGTAAAAAACAGAGCTTTATTATTAATTGCAGGAATTGTCTGGCTGATCGCCGGCGTGAACATCGCGCGTATCGGACTGTTAGCATATACGGGAAATCTGTCATTGCTTCGCCTGGTATGTTCGGCGCTTATTTATTTCGCTTTTTGGCTGATGGTATTTAAAAAGCTTGTTGTAAAGCACACGGTGCGCATTCATCAATATGAAACGGAGAAACAATACTTTTGGAATTTTTTTGATCTCAAGTCATTTTGTATCATGGCATTTATGATGACGCTTGGCATTGTGATCCGAAGCTTTCATCTTATGCCGGATGTATTTATCGCCGTCTTTTATACAGGACTCGGTCTGGCGTTGATGTCGGCAGGCGTAAAATTCAGTGTAAACTATGTACAGTATGATCGATAAAGGAGAGAATGAGTATGCAGGCAATCGTTGAAACATTATTTGACGCTTTATATTTAGTAGGAGTTGTTGTTCTTGGGATCATTATGATCCTAAAATGTCAGGGAATTAAGCAGTATCGCTTTTTTGGCATTATGGCGGTCGTCCTGGGTGTGGGAGATTCCTTTCATTTAGTTCCAAGGGCATATGCGCTCTGCACGACGGGCTTGGAAAATTATACAGTGGCATTGGGAATCGGAAAATTTATCACATCCATCACGATGACGATTTTTTATATTCTTTTGTATTATATCTGGCGGATACGTTATCAGATCAAAGGAAAAGGTCAGATAACAGTTTGGGTCTATGTTCTGGCAGCGCTTAGAATTGTCTTATGTCTGTTTCCGCAGAACGGCTGGCTTAAGGCGGACGCCTCCCTCTTGTGGGGCATTTATCGGAACATCCCGTTTACAATCATGGGATTGCTGATCATTGTCTTATTTTATAAAAGTGCAAAAGAGACGCAGGATGAGATGTTTCGCCATATGTGGCTGACAATCGTTTTAAGCTTCGGATTCTATTTGCCGGTCGTTTTGCTTGCAGACCGTATACCGATGATCGGGATGCTGATGATCCCGAAAACCTGCGCGTATGTATGGACGGTGCTCATCGGATACCGGGCAATGAAAAAGGAAACCGCAGGATGATAGATTTTAAAATCAAATAAAAAAATTTCCTCATCGCAAAAGAAATGTGATACAATAGTAAGATAGTAAAAAGTTGTGTCAGTTGCGAAAGGAGCAGTCATGTTTTCAACGGCAGATATTCGGGAGTCGACGTACGGATCGGCTTATCGCAGGGGAAAAGAAATTTATGAGACGGGTGGAGTCTTTGATTTTTCTTATGAGCTGTATCTGGAGCATGAACTGCCGATGGCAGAGCTGTCTGCAAGGGTGCGGGGAAATATGCAGGAGTACTACCATGTCAGTGCGTCCGTGGATGAAGAATTTGCGGATGTCGCGTCCTGTCATTGTGAATGCGAGGCATTTTACAATTACGACGGATCGTGCAAGCACTGCGTGGCAGTACTTTTTGCGTATGTAAACCGCAGAGAGGCGGCAGAGCTTTTGCGCATCAAAAAAGGTAAGGAGAAGGCAGTCGGCGCGGCGGAGCTTCAGACACCGAAAGCGCTCAAACGGCTGCTTGGTCACTATGCAGCAAATGCCGACGTTTCTTATCTGATCCCTCAGGGGGTATACGGAAAGGTGGAGCTTTTGCCGTATTTTCAGCTTGGGTATGGTTATGCGACGCTCGAATTTAAGATCGGGATCGAGCAAAAATATGTGCTTAAAAACATTTCTGCGTTTCTGCGTGCCATAGAACAGAAGGAAAAAGTACGTTACGGAAAGAAGCTTGATTTTTACCACAGCAGGGAGGCGTTTACGAAAGAGGCGTGGCGGCTGATCGGATTTTTGCAGCAGCAGGAGGAGGACAAGCGCCGCCAGTCAAAATATCATGCCTATTATGTGTATGCGGGAAGCTATGAGCGGGTAATGGAATTGGATGAGGTCGCGATCGACCGTTTTTTTAAGGCGGTAGGGGACGGGGAGTTTTACGGAGAGCTTGGAAATAACGAGCAGATGCTCTGTCATTTTGCACCGGAGGAGAAAAAGCCGAAGCTTACGATCCGCATGGGCGCTGCCGGTATTTTTTTGCAGTTTGAGGAGCTTTCCGTGATACGCGGGAGCAGGCGCTATTATTTTTATGAGGAGGAAACGATTTTCCGTGCCCCTGTCGGCTTAAAGGGTGAGGTCGGAGAGTTTTTTGACTATATCGAGAGACAGGCGGACGGGGCGTGCTATCTGGCTGCGCAGGA
Source organism: Roseburia sp. (assembly GCA_019421345.1). Classification (GTDB taxonomy): domain Bacteria; phylum Bacillota; class Clostridia; order Lachnospirales; family Lachnospiraceae; genus Roseburia. Next base: position 15,267 of record JAHZFL010000006.1, read on the forward strand.
GCTGCCGGCTTTTTGCCGTGATCTGCTGCCTCTTTTGCGTGAGAATTTCTGTGTCAGTGCCGAGGGCTTTGACGAGAGCCTCTATATTCCCAAGAAGCCTGAGTTTGAGCTATACCTTGATAAGCAGGATCATCAGGTGATAGGTGCAAAGCTTTTGGCGGTCTATGGAGACAAAAAGTATAATGTCTTAAAGAGACCGGAGGAGGGAGAGGTGCGGGAGCTTGCGGAGGAGCTTCGGGTGCGCAGTCTGGTGGAGCCGTATTTTAACGGGTTTGGGATGGGCGACACGGTGTTTGTCTTGTCGCATGACGAGGAGCTTTTATATGAGCTTTTGACGGGAGGACTGCAGCGGCTATCCGCTTACATGGCGATTTATACCTCGGAGGAATTTCGTGGTCTTCGGGTGATCGCGCCGCCTGCGGTTTCTGTCGGCGTCGCGTTAAAGAGCGATCTGCTGGAGCTTACGCTCAGCTCAAAGGAGATGAAGCCGGAGGAGTTGGCATATCTTTTGACAAAATATGACAGGAAAAAGAAATATATCCGCTTAAAAAACGGGGAGTTTTTGGAGCTTGGAGACGACGGGATCGGGCTTTTGGCGGAGCTTAGAGAGACGCTGCATTTAACGGAGGCGAAGCTGAAGAGCGGCTGCGTGCAGATACCCAAGTACCGCGCCATGTATCTGGATGCGGCGTTAAAGAGCAGCCAAAAGCTTTCGGTGGAGAAGAACCGGGAGTTTAAAGGCATCGTCCGCAATATGAAAACGATCGAGGACAGCGATCATGAGGTCCCGGAAACCTTAAAGACAATTATGCGCAGCTATCAAAAGACGGGGTTTTTGTGGCTAAAGACACTCAGAGAAAACGGGTTCGGCGGTATTTTGGCGGATGATATGGGACTTGGAAAGACGCTGCAGGTCATCAGTCTGCTTTTGTCTGAGCAGGAGGGCGGTGAAGGGGGAGCGCACGGGCAGCGGCGATCGCTCATCGTATGTCCGGCGTCGCTGGTGTATAACTGGAAAAAGGAGCTTGAGCGTTTTGCGCCGCAGCTTTCTGCCAGAGTGATCGTAGGGCTCGCCGCGGAGCGCGCACGTCTTGTGGCACAGAGCGCCGAAGGGGAGATTTTGATCACTTCCTATGATCTGTTAAAGCGGGATGCGCATCTGTATCAGGATATGGTTTTTGCGATACAGGTCATCGACGAGGCGCAGTATATCAAGAATCCCGGCACACAGGCGGCAAAGGGGGTGAAGGGTATTTCGGCAGCGTTTAAGCTTGCGCTCACAGGTACGCCGATCGAGAACCGCCTAAGCGAGCTGTGGAGCATTTTTGATTATCTGATGCCGGGGTTTTTGTATACCTATCAACGCTTTCGTCAGGAGATGGAGCTGCCCATTGTCACAAGCAGCGATGAGGATAAAATGAAGCGCCTGCAGCGTATGATACGACCGTTTGTGCTGCGCCGGTTAAAGTCAGAGGTGCTAAGCGATCTGCCGGAGAAGCTTGAGGAAAATGTCTACGCGAGACTTGAGGGAGAGCAGCGGGCGCTGTATGATGCCCATGCGCAGCGGATGAAAGAACTGCTGAGCGAAAAATCGGACAAGGAGTTTCGGACGGAGAAGCTGCAGATTTTGTCGGAGCTGACAAAGCTGCGTCAGCTTTGCTGCGATCCGTCGCTTTTGTTTGAGGGTTATCAGGGCGGTTCGGCAAAGCTTGAGATGTGTATGGAGCTGCTTTTGAATGCGGTTCAGGGAGGACACAAGATTTTGCTTTTTTCCCAGTTTACTTCTATGCTGGATCGCCTTGGGGAGAGGCTTAAGAGCGAGGGGGTTCGCTATTATATGCTCACGGGAGCAGTCGGCAAGGAGCAGCGGATGCAGATGGTGGAGAGCTTTGCGCAGGATGATGTTTCTGTTTTTTGTATTTCGCTAAAGGCGGGCGGTACAGGTTTGAACCTGACGGCTGCGGACATTGTCATCCACTATGATCCGTGGTGGAATGTCGCGGTGCAGAATCAGGCGACGGACCGGGCGCACCGTATTGGGCAGAAGAATGTTGTCACCGTGTATCGCCTTGTCTCCGAGGGGACGATTGAGGAGAAGATTCTGGCAATGCAGGAGCGCAAGCGCCAGCTTGCCGAGCAGGTATTGAATGGAGACGGTATGGATTCTGCAAGCTTCACCAGAGAAGAATTGTTAGAGCTGCTTGGTTAGGCAGACACACGATACGGAGGGCTGTGTGCGCGGAAAGGCGCGCAGACGGGAGAGGAGAGAGATAAAAATGGCGGTTTTTTTGGAATTATCGTTTTTGGGAGCCGGACTTGCGATGGATGCGTTCGCCGTGGCTGTGTGCAAGGGACTTGCGATGCGCAGGGTCAATCGGGGACAGGCGGTTGTGATCGGACTGTTTTTCGGCGGCTTTCAGGCGTTGATGCCGTTTCTTGGCTGGCTGTTAGGAATGCAGTTTGAACATTATATCACAAGCATCGACCACTGGATCGCGTTTGCGCTGCTTGGAGTTATCGGCGGAAAGATGATTTTTGAGGCAATGAAGCCGGAGGAGGCAGTGGAAATTTCAAGCATGGATGCGCCGCTAGATCTAAAGGAGCTGCTCATTCTTGCGATTGCCACCAGTATCGATGCGCTTGCGATTGGCATTACCTTTGCTTTTTTGGATTATCCGATTGTTGAGGCGGTTGCCATTATCGGTGTGATCACATTTTTTATCGCCATCGGCGGTGTGTATGTGGGAAACTTTTTTGGCAATAAATATAAAAGAAAAGCAGAGCTTGCCGGCGGTCTGATCCTGGTACTGCTTGGACTGCGTATCTTGTTGACGCATCTTGGGATTTTGGGATGACGACCAAAAAAGTTTTTTGGATGACAGAAATAAAAAAAGAAAGCATAAGACTGACGGTCTGCGGCAGTCATAAATTGCGAAAGAGAGGAAAAGAGAGAATTATGACAGAGGTTTTATGGTCGGTAGTATTATTGGTGATCGGTTTTGTTTTGCTGATCAAGGGCGCTGATTTTTTTGTGGAGGGAAGCTCCTCGGTGGCAAAGCGGCTAAAGGTTCCGTCTATCATTATTGGACTGACGATCGTTGCAATGGGAACAAGTCTGCCGGAATGTGCCGTCAGCATCACGGCGTCGATCACAAATAATAATGCGCTTGCCGTCAGCAACGCGGTGGGCTCCAATATTTTTAACCTAATGGTGGTCTGCGGCTTCTGCGCGCTTTTTAATCCGCTTGCGGTGGAAAAGAGCACATTAAAAAAGGAGTTTCCGTTTTCGATGATCTGTGCGGTGCTGCTTCTGGTTTTTGGCTATTTGGCGATGACGCTTGGACGGGCAGACGGTCTGCTTTTGCTTGCGGTATTTATCGGCTTCTTGATCTGGATGGTGCGCTCGGCGTTAAAAGCGAGAGCACAGGCGAGCGATGAGGAGTACGAGCTGCTTCCGGTTTGGAAATGTCTGCTTTTTATTATCGGAGGCATTATCGCGATTAAATTTGGCGGGGATTTTGTTGTGGAAGGGGCTTCTGCGATTGCCGCAAAGGCAGGGCTTAGCCAGAATCTGATCGGTCTGACGATCGTGGCGTGCGGCACAAGTCTGCCGGAGCTTGTGACGTCTGTTGTCGCCGCGCGAAAGAATGAGCTTGATATGGCGCTTGGCAATGTCATCGGCTCGAATATTTTTAATATTCTGTTTGTGCTTGGCGTTGCCGCTGCGATCAGCCCGATCGCTTTTATCACGGAAAATGTGATCGATATTGTGATCTTGATCGCGATGAGCGCGGTTGTGTGGGGCTTCGCATGGACAAAGAAAACGCTGGACAAAAAGGAGGGCGTTGTGATGCTTGCAATGTATGCCGTATATCTGGTCTATATCTGTGTTCGTTAAAAAGATGAGAAGTTTGTTTTGATATACTTGCTATTGCAGGAAAAACGTAGTAGTATAGTACTAAGTAACAGTTGTGGGATTTTATGAAAAGGGCAAAAGCTTACAAATGCGGAAGGCAGGGAGGAACAAGGGATGAATTGGAGAGCCAAATTTAAAGACATGAAGGTGAGGGAGAAGCTGGGGTCTTACCGGACTCTGGTTTTCGTCGTTACGGTCGTTATGGGACTGGTAGCTGGAGGGCTTAGCATCATGATGCATGTGCAGGTCCGGAGAATTACGGAAAACTGGTCTCCGGCGCTGGCAAAGGTCATGGAGATGGATACATTCACTTCGGATTACCGGATGAAGCAATATGGTCATCTGGTTTCGACGACAGAAGGGGAAATGGCAGAATTTGAGAAGGAGCTTAGCGAAATTGAAGCAAATATCGAGACTGTGAGTGCTGAATTTGAGGCATTGCTAAGTGAGCAGAGAGAGCGGGAATTGTATGCTGTGATCAACAGTAAGTGGACAGAATATAGGACAGAGAGCGCTGAGGTCTTGAAGTTGAGCCGCCAGAATAAAATGGAAGAGGGAAATAGTCTCATGATTGGTGAGATGCTAGGTGCTTATAATGATTTCCAGGCAAGCTTCGCAGAGTTGAAAGAATATGAGGAATATCAGCTTGCAATGGCAAAGAAGGGGGTTTCCATTCTGTTTTACAGTATGATGGCTGCGATGGTGCTGATCGTGGTTGGCGCGTTGATTTTGGTAGAGCGGTTAGGAAAGCTGCTCATCGGTACGATTACAACCCCGGTGGAGCAGATTACAGAGGCGGCAAAGCGGATGTATCAGGGCGATATGTCTGCGGGCAGCCTGATTACATATGAGTCTGCCGACGAATTCGGCGTAGTTTCCGATGCGCTGCGGGGAGCGATGAAGAATCTGTCCGATTACATTGATGAAATTTCGGGCAATTTGCGTGAAATTGCAAAGGGAGACCTGACAAAGCAGGGGGATGAGATTACCGACTTTTTGGGAGATTTTGCAAGTATTAAGGAATCCTTTGTTTATATTTTGAGGCGCTTTAACACAGCGTTGTCTGAAATTCAAAATACTTCCGTGCAGGTAGCGTCAAATGCCGGAACGCTTGCAAATTCTTCTCGTTCGCTTGCAGACGGGGCGACAGATCAGGCGAGCGCGATCGAGGAGCTGACCGCGACCGTTAATACGGTGGCAACGCTTGCGGAGGAGAGTGCGAAAAATTCACAAAAGGCTTATGAGGATATTCGCAGCTCTGCGGATAAGGCGGAGCAGGAGAAGCAAAAGATGCAGGAGCTCACCGAGGAGATGAGACGCATCACGGAGATTTCAAAGGAGATCGAAAATATTATCACTGCGATCGAGGAGATTGCGTCCCAGACAAATTTATTGTCCTTAAATGCTTCGATCGAGGCGGCAAGAGCCGGAGAAGCAGGAAGGGGCTTTGCCGTTGTGGCGGATCAGATCGGAAAGCTTGCGGCTGACAGTGCGCAGTCTGCGGTTGACACCAGAGAGCTGATCGGCAAAACGCTTGAGGAGATTGAAAAAGGAAATGCGATTACGGCATCGACCTCGGAGGCGTTTGACCGCGTGATCGGAGAGATGAAGGATTTTGCGGGCGTTGCACAGAGTATTCAGGAGAACGTAACCGCTTCTGCAGACGCTCTGGAGCAGGTGGAGCAGGGAATCGAGCAGATTTCTATTGTCATGCAGAATACTGCGGAGGCATCGCAGGATTGCACGGTGATCAGTGACAGCCTTCTGGAGGAATCGGAAACGCTTGACGGACTGGTGAAGGAATTTAAGCTGTTTTAACAGAGAATGCAGTTGAAATGAGTGGAAAGATATGGTACGCTTTGGAATCATGCATACCATATCTTTTTTGGTATGAGGTGGAGGAGATAAAAGGATGGGATTTTTTGATGATTTGACAGAATCATTGACAAGCGCGGGCAAGGACGTTACGCAGAAGGCGAAGGATATGTCTGAGATCGCAAGGCTCAAGCTGGACATCAGGGCCAAAGAGGACTATGTGAAAAAGCAGTATATGGCGATTGGCGAGGCATATTTTCAGAAGCACAAGAATGATGAAGAAGTCGATGAGGCGGAGCAGTTTTTCCTGATCCGGGAAGCGCTTGGCGAGATAGAACGGATGAAAACAGAAATTTTAAAATTGCAAAAAGCAGCCGAGTGCCCGAAATGCGGTGCAAAGATGCCGGAGGGGGCGACCTTCTGCAGTAGCTGCGGTGCAAGGATGGATGATATGTATGAGGAGGAGTAGGGCGGCACTGCCGCTTCTTCTGGCAGCGGCAGCGGGGCTTCTCTATCATTTGCTGATGAAGCCTATGGGCGGCGACGATGTTTTTTTTGCGGAGGCGTTAAGGGGCAGCAGTCTTTTGGAATATCTCTCGCATCGGTATTTGCATTGGACCTCTCGTGTGGTATCGGAGTTTATCCTGGTGCTGGTGATTCAGGCTCCGCTGCTGTGGAGAGTTATTGATTTTTTGATGTTTGCTAGCTTTCCGTTACTATTTGCGCGGCTCTTTGACGATAGCCTGCTGATGCGCTGGTGCGGTGCGGCGGCAGTTCTTTTGTTTCCGTTTCATGATATGGGGACGGCGGGCTGGATCACTACGACGGTCACGCATTTTTGGCCGCTTTGGGGAATCTTTTTTGTTGCGCTTTTGCTTAAGAAGCTGTGGAAGGGGGAGCGGATCCACAAGGCGGAGGCGATTTTAGGCGTGCCTGTCTGTATTATGACGGGAAGCCATGAGCAGTACGCAGTGATTCTGGCAGTTCTTTTGGTTTTGGCGGGTATCCGGTTTTTGATCCGGAAAGAGAAGCCGCTGCATCCGGTAGTTTTTGCAGTGCTTGCAGCGGTCACGGTGCTCTCGCTTGCAGTGATTGCATTGTGTCCGGGGAATGCGGGAAGAAATGCGGTCAGTCTTGCCGATCTGCCGGTTTATGAGACCTTTGGATTTGGGGATAAGCTTTATCTGGGACTTCTTAGCATTGAGCGTGTGTTTCTTGCAAATGCCGATCTGCTTTTTTGTGTGACATCGCTTGTATGGACGTCGCTTGTGTGCCTGAAAACGGGCGATTTTAAAAAGACGCTGTTGTCGTCGGGCCCGCTGTTTGTTTTGTTTGGGCAGACAGTAGCGCGCACGGCATATCCGGGACTGTCCGGGCTGTTTGTCATGCCGGGACAGATTTTAGAGTGGAGCTGGGGAGAACTCTCGACGTGGATTCCGATGGTATATCTGGCGGTATCGGCAGCCTCGATGATCTACGCGCTCTATCAGCTATTTGGAGAGAATTTGTATGAGTATGGCTGTGTACTGATTCTGCTTGGCTGCGGTTTTGGGGCAGGAATGGTGCTCGGCTTTATGGCAACGATTTATGTCTCTGGGGAGCGTGTGTATGCGCCGTTGTATGCGATACTGCTGTTTGTGACGCTGCTTGCGGTTTACAGACAAAAAGGCGTCGTGCAGGAAAAATTAAAAACAGCAGCGGGAAAGCTTTTGGCAACGTTTGTGGCGGTTTCCTGCTGCATCAATGTATTATTTATAACGCTCTCGGTGTAAGCCGGGAGCGTTTTTGTTGACATAAGAGTGGCTCGCAAAGCGTGTCGCTCGTTGTTTGACGGGAGACTTGTGTACTGTCAGGCAGCGCCTTTTTGGGGAATCATGCCGAAGTGGATAGACCGATGCTTTCTGCACCATTATGCGAAACGTGGGTGATACAATACACTAGCAGGGGGACAATAGCGAGAGACGCAGATGATCTGTCCACACACCCTGAATACAGAGGCAGGAGCGTTCCAGACCCTCGCTTGTGAAATGAAGTGCTTCCAAAAGGCGCAGGGAGGCGGTATTTTCGGGCATGACCCTTGCGAATACACGGTGCAGATGCAGCTCCATAAAGGCGATGGAAATAACTTTTGCTACGGCTTCTCTTGCAAAGCCCTGATGATGGAAGGCATGGTCGAACTTATAGCCGATCTCACCGCAGGAATAAGGCATACGCAGAATGTCATGCAGACAGACCGTTCCGATCATGCAGGCAGGATTGTCCTTTAAAAAAACATAAAAGCGGACAGCGGACAGTTTCATGGCAAGCTTTGCCTCATAAGCTAAGATTGTCTGCTGGTATTGCAGTGTATAAAAATTTTCCGGAAGGGCTGCTTCGTATCGTTCAAATAACTCTTGATTGCGCAGCCGGAAGTCTAAAACCTGCCCGGCGTGTGAGGGGGAGAGTATCGCAAGGCGCAGCCGTTCTGTTTCATAGAGCATATTCATGTGCATTCTCCTTTATTTTTCCGTGTTGCAGACAGTCGACAAATATCACGTCATCCGTTACAATAGGAGTGATCTTAGAAAACTATAACTTATTTGGGAGTAACTGTCTATGACACAGGATGAAAAATATATGAAGGCGGCGATCCGTGAGGCAAAAAAAGCATATGCGCTGGATGAGGTTCCGATCGGCTGCGTCATCGTTCAAAATGATAAAATCATTGCGCGCGGGTATAATAGAAGAAATACGGAAGGAAATACGCTGGCACATGCGGAGCTGTCCGCGATCAAACGGGCAAGCAAAAAGACCGGAGACTGGAGACTTGAGGACTGCACGATGTATGTAACTTTAGAGCCATGTCAGATGTGCGCGGGAGCTATCGTGCAAAGCCGCATGAAAAAGGTGGTCATTGGGAGCATGAATCCAAAGGCAGGCTGTGCGGGCTCGGTGCTGAATCTGCTGCAGATGGCAGCGTTTAATCATCAGGTGGAGATCGCGCAGGGCGTTTTGATGGAGGAGTGCTCTGCGATGCTCTCAGAATTTTTTCGGCAGCTTCGGGAAAGGAAAAAGCGCACAGGCATTGACAATGAACCGTAAAATAGGATATACTTAAATCTCCGAGCAGCCGGGGTGGTAGCGGTGCCCTGTACCAACAATCCGCTATAGTTGGGGTGATGCCGATCGGAGGACCGTTAAGCGGTAGAGCTGCCCATCATAAGTGGCGTCGAAGCTTTGGTCTCGCACGGCGGGAATCTATGAACCGGGTCAGGTCAGGAATGAAGCAGCCCTAAGTAGAACCTCCCGGGTGATGCGAGGGTGCTGGGGCTGAGTTAACTGTGGTGGTAACGTCTGTCGTTTTGGCTCGAAGAAAGGCGCTCGGATTTTATATACAAAAATTTAGTTTTGGAGGATGAAGTTGGAGCATGTGGGATAACATAAGAAAAATCTTATATAAAGCGTGCGACGTTCTGGAGCTTCTTATGGCGGGAGCGGTTGCGGTCGGTATTGTGATCGCGGCAATGACACTGTGGCCGGAATTTTTGACCTACTGGGAGAACCGGATGGATGCGGGAGCTTTTTTGCTTTATCTGGATGCGGTTTTTAATGTTGTGATAGGAATTGAATTTATGAAGATGCTCTGTAAGCCGAGCTCTGCAAATATCATTGAGGTGCTGATCTTTTTGATCGCGCGTCATATGATCGTGACGAGCACGACGCCGCTTGAGGATCTGTTATCTGTCCTAAGCATCGGTGTTTTGTTCTTTTTCCGGCGTTTTATGCTGATGACGAAGCCGGATAAAAAGCAGCATGTGCCGAATCTTCTTGGGGCGATCAAGACGGCGCAGTCGCCGGAGTTTCGGAGCGCCGTGATCAAGGCGGAGGAGGAGCTTTTGGCAGAGGAGGCAAAAAAGACGGAGTGAAGCGGGGATCAGTGGAAAACAGAGAGTATGCATTTATTTTCAAACAACCATTGAAATTCCCAAAAACTGCTATATAATAGCAAGTACAGTAAGCGTCATGAATGAGGGCGTGGTTTTTATAACGAATCAAGAAAAAGGAGAAATTAAAATGTTTGGATTTGGTCAGTTGATCGAGATCTTAAAGAAAAACCCAAAGAAGATCGTATTTACGGAGGGAAACGATCCGCGTATTTTAGAGGCGGCTTCCCGTCTTCTTGCAGGTACGTTCCTGCATCCGATCCTCGTCGGAGACCCGGCGGAGATTGCTGCGGTGGCAGAGGAGAGCGGCTATAATATCCGCGGAGCGGAGATCATCAATCCGCTTGATTATGACAGATTTGATGAGATGGCAGCAATGTTCTGCGAGCTTAGAAAGAGCAAGGGCGTGACTCCAGAGGAGGCAAAGAAGGTTCTTGCGCAGGCAAATTATTTTGGAACGATGCTGGTAAAAATGGGAGTGGCAGATGCCCTGCTTGGCGGAGCGACCTATTCGACTGCCGATACGGTGCGTCCGGCATTACAGCTTATCAAGACAAAGCCGGGCAATTCCATTGTATCCTCCTGCTTTATTCTGGTGCGTCCGTCTGCAACAGGCGAAAATGAGGTATTGGCGATGGGAGACTGTGCGATCAATATTAAGCCGACAGAGGACGAGCTTGTGGAGATCGCGGGAGAGGCAGCGGAGTGTGCGAAGATTTTCGGCGTTGATCCAAAGATCGCATTTTTAAGCTATTCTACATTCGGCTCAGGAAAGGGCGAGGATGTAGACAAGATGAGAAATGCGGCAGAGAAGGCAAAGGCGAAATATCCAAAGCTTCCGATCGAGGGAGAGCTTCAGTTTGACGCGGCGGTTTCTCCGCGTGTAGCGCGCACAAAGTGTCCGGAAAGTGAGGTTGCCGGACATGCCAATACGTTTATTTTCCCGGACATCAACGCCGGAAATATCGGGTACAAGATTGCGCAGCGTCTTGGTAACTTTGAGGCATACGGTCCGATCCTTCTTGGACTGAATGCGCCGATCAACGATCTGTCGCGCGGCTGCAATGCTTCGGAGGTATATTCCATGGCGATCATTACAGCGGCACTCGCATAGAAGTAAATAGAGAAAAAGAGCCTGTAGATCAGGCAGAGGCAACCGCAGCGACCGGTATTGGGCGCTGCGGTTTTGTTGCATGGAATATAGCTGTGGTATGAAAGGTGGAGAGAAATGAAATGGCAGATCGGTTGTTTAGCAGAAAAGATTTAAGGAAGCTGATAATACCGTTAGTCATCGAACAACTGCTGGCGATCAGTATTGGGCTGTTTGATACGCTTATGGTTTCCTCCTGCGGGGAGGCGGCGGTGTCGGGGGTTTCGCTGGTAGACAGTATCAGCGTACTTTTGATACAGATATTATCGGCGCTGGCAACGGGCGGGGCGGTTGTGTGCAGCCAGTATATCGGAAAAAGGATGCCGGAGCGCGCAAGGCTGTCGGCGGGACAACTGATCTTTATCATGCTTGCCTCGTCGGGAGCGGTGATGGCGGCGGTACTTATTCTGCACAGATTCCTGCTTCGTGCTATTTTTGGGCAGATTGACGCAGAGGTCATGGCAAACGCAGAGATTTATTTTTTCATTTCGGCGCTGTCCTATCCGTTTCTCGGCGTTTATAATGCGGGAGCTGCGCTGTTTCGGGCGATCGGCAACAGCAAGATCAGCATGTACACCAGTCTTGTCATGAATGTTATCAATATCGGCGGAAATGCAGTTTTGATTTTCGGGTTTGGACTTGGGGTGAAGGGCGCGGCGTCTGCAACACTTTTTGCGCGTATAGTCTCTGCGCTCGTGATGCTCATACTGTTGATGCGAAAGGACAATCCGCTTTGTATCACGGCGAAAACCTGCTTAAGACCACAATGGGATGTCATTGGCAGGATTTTAAAGATCGGTATTCCAAGCGGCATTGAAAACGGGATGTTTCAGGTTGGAAAGCTTCTGGTTTCCAGCCTGACGGCAACCTTTGGCACGGCGGCGATCGCGGCGAATGCAGTGGCGAACAGCATTGCAGGATTTGCGAATATTCCGGGAATCGCCATTGGGCTTGCGATGGTGACAGTGATCGGGAGATGCATCGGTGCAGGAGAGAAGGAACAGGCAAAATATTACAGCAAAAGGCTTATGGGACTTGCGTATCTTGGAATGGCGGCATCAAATGTGACCCTTTTGCTTGGCGTACGTCCGCTTACCTCCTGTTTCCGGTTGTCAGCGGAGGCATATGGCATCACCGTGGAGCTGCTGACGGTGTTTGCGGTCTTAGCAATGCTTATCTGGCCGCTCAGCTTTGCTCTGCCGAATGTGCTTCGGGCGGCGGGGGACGCGCGATATACGATGGGAGTAAGTGTTTTTTCCATGTGGGTGTTCCGCGTGGCAAGCAGCTATTTTTTTGCCGGGACGCTCGGGCTTGGCGTTATGGGCGTCTGGATCGGCATGTATGTTGACTGGGTGTTTCGTTCCCTGTTTTTTATCCTGCGCTATCAGAGAGGGCGCTGGCTGGAAAAACGCGTTGTGTAAAGGGCTTGTAAACAGACAGATTCAATGGTATTCTAAAACTATATTTCACATTACGAGGACTAGAGAAGGCGATGTTTAAGAACATAGGAAAACTAAAACGGGAATTGGAGGAATACGCGGTGCTTACCGCTGCAACGCTGATTCTTGTTGTCGGCGTTTATGTCTTTAAGTTTCCGAACAATTTTTCGTTTGGCGGCGTGACAGGTATTGCCGTCGTGCTTGCGGCTGTGCTTCCGTTTTCACCGGGAGATATTACGTTTATCATCAACATGTCGCTGCTTGTTGTCGGATTTATTTTTCTTGGAAAAAGCTTCGGAATCCGCACGGTGTATGTCAGTCTGCTGATGTCGGCGGGCTTAAGCCTTGCGGAGCTGTGGTTTCCGATGGAGCATGCCTTGACTGCGCAGCCGGTGTTGGAGCTGATCTATGCGATCGTGCTTCCGGCGTTCAGCTCGGCGATATTATTCAATATCGGCGCATCGGGCGGCGGTACGGACATCATTGCGATGGTCTTAAAGAAATATACAAAGCTAAATATCGGCGGAGCGCTATTCCTTGTTGATCTTGGAATTGTTGTCGCTTCCTGTATGGTATTTGACGCGCAGACGGGACTTTTTTCACTGTGCGGTCTGTTGGCGAAGTCTCTTGTGGTCGATAATGTGATCGAGAGTATCAATTTATGTAAATACTTTACGATTATCTGCAACGACCCGGAGCCGATCTGCGAGTTTATTACAAAGAAGCTAAACCGCAGCGCAACGGTTTATGCGGCGGAGGGAGCGTATGAGCATAATCGAAAGAGCGTGGTCATTACGATCATGAAGCGGAGTCAGGCGGTGGAGCTGCGCAATTATATCAGGAAGCATCAGCCGACGGCATTTATTGCGATTACAAACAGCAGCGAGATCATAGGAAAGGGTTTTCGCGGCTGTAATTAAAGGCACAGCAGGGAGGAAGGAATATGCTGATTAGTTTATTGATTACTGTAATATTTGGATTTCTTTACTTTTATGTGAAGCTTCCGGCTTTGAATATGCATTCGCCGGATCTGTATCTGTTTGTGTATCTGCTGTGTATCGTCTACTGCGGCAGCAACATTTTTGTGACAGGCTTTAAGGCGTCAAGCGCAAAGGATTATTTTAAGCATCTGATCAAAAAATGTACCGTTCCGGTGATCATCGGAGCAGTATTTCTGGCCATCAGTGTGGTCGGCGGGATTGCAGGAAGCGTGATTTTCCGCGCAAAGACTTATGCGGAGCTTCTTCCGATGCAGCAGGGTGATTTCTCAAAGGAGGTCGAGGAGTTAAAGTGGGATCAGATTCCGATGCTGGATGCCGATTCTGCGAATACGCTTGCAAATAAAAAAATGGGTGAGCTGTCCGACCTTGTTTCCCAGTTTGAGGTGGACGGGGCTTCTGCGCAGATCAATTATCAGGACAGACCGGTGCGCGCAACCTATTTAAATTATGGCGGTCTGATCAAGTGGTTTAATAACCGCGGAGAGGGTATTCCTGCTTATCTTTTGATTGATATGGTGACGCAGGAGGTAAGCGTGCAGCGGCTTGAGGAGGGGATGAAGTATTCACCTTCCGAGCCTTTGAACCGCAACATTCACCGTTATCTGCGTTTTCATTATCCGACAAAGATGTTCTATGACGTAAATTTTGAGGTGGATGACGATGGTGTTCCATACTGGTGCGCGACAACCGTTACAAATACGATTGGACTGTTCGGCGGTACGGACGTCACGGGAGCAGTGCTTGTCAATGCAGTGACAGGGGAATCACAGTTTTATGAAATCGGGGATGTGCCGTCATGGGTCGATCGTGTATGCAGCTCCGAGCTGATTTTGCAGCAGTATGATTATTATGGCTTATACCAGGGAGGATTCTGGAATTCCGTACTGGGACAGAGCGGATGTACCAAGACGACAACCGGCTATAACTATATTGCCATGGATGATGATGTGTGGGTATATACCGGTATCACATCGGTTGGCGGAGATGAGAGTAATCTTGGTTTTATTCTCGTAAATCAGCGTACGAAGGAGGCGCGCTATTACGCCTGTGCCGGCGCGAATGAGCAGGCGGGTATGAATTCGGCACAGGGAGCGGTGCAGCAGTACAGCTATCAGGCGACCTTCCCGATCCTTTTAAATATCGGAAATGAGCCGACGTATTTTATGGCGCTTAAGGATGCGTCGCAGCTTGTCAAGATGTATGCCATGGTCAACGTCAGCCAGTATCAGATCGTAGCGACGGGAACAACGGTGGAGGAATGTCAGGCAAATTATATGGATCAGCTTGTCAAGAGCGGGATCGCGGAGGAGGAAAAGGCGCCGGAGGCAGAGACGGGCGAGGTGACCGGAAGGGTTGCGGAGCTGCGCTCGGCAGTTATGGACGGCGATACCTATTACTTTATCCGTCTGGCGGAGCAGCCTGTCTACTATCTGATCAACGGCAGGGAATATCCGGTCGCAACGATCTTAAATGTAGAGGATAAGGTCACGATCCAGTATGAGCTTGGAGAGGGAGAGATTGTAAAAGGTATTTCGTTGGAACGCAAGTAACGGCTGGATGTTGGGCATAATAAAAAGGCAGGGAAAAGAGGAATATGCTATGAAGCTATGGGAAGATGAGAGACAATGCTATATCCGTGCGGCGATGGAGCAGAATACGCCGGAGGAAAATGAAGTCTTAAAAAAACGGCTGGAGGAAATTGACTGGTCGGTGTTTGAGCACATTGACAGAAAGGAGACCGTCAATGAGCGGGGCGTTTTTGCACCGCTTGAGGCAGTCGAGCTTGCGGAGATCCGTGCGAGGGAACAGGAGTTTCGTGAGATCGGACTAAGGACTGTGCGGGAGGGCAAGGTCGGCGCGGTCCTTCTTGCGGGAGGACAGGGTACGCGTCTTGGGCTGGATAAGCCGAAAGGAACGCTGAATATCGGGATCAACCGAACCTTGTATTTATTTGAGCAGCTTTTGAGGAATCTGATGGATGTGACCGAGGAGGCTGGGGCATATGTTCCGCTCTATATCATGACAAGCAATATCAATGATAAGGACACGAAGGAATTTTTTGAGGAGCACGATTATTTTGGCTACCCGAAGGAGGAGGTCAGATTCTTTGTACAGGAGATGGAGCCGGCATGTGATTATGAGAAAAGGGTTCTCATGGAATCGGGCACAGAGCCGGCGATGTCACCAAACGGGAATGGAGGCTGGTTTGGTTCGATGGTGTCTGCCGGACTTTTGCCGGAGCTTCAGCAAAAAGGAATTGAGTGGCTGAATGTCTTTGCAGTCGATAATTGCCTCCAGCGCATCGCAGATCCTTTGTTTATCGGAGCAACGATCGCATACGGGCGCGAGAGCGGCGCAAAGGTCGTGCGCAAGGCGGCGCCGGATGAGAAGGTGGGCGTTCTTTGTACCGAGGACGGCAGACCCTCCATTGCGGAATATTATGAGATGACGGAGGAGATGGCGACAGCCCGAAAGGAAAACGGAGATCTGCTTTATGGCTTTGGCGTGATCTTAAACTATCTGTTTTCCGAGAAGAAGCTTGAGGAGATCGCAGACGCGCGGATGCCGATTCATGTGGTGGAGAAAAAGATTCCGTACAGGGATGTGGACGGAAGCTATGTAAAACCGGATGCGCCAAACGGTTATAAGTTTGAGACACTGGTGCTTGATATGGTGCATATGATGAAGGATTGTCTGCCCTATGAGGTTGATAGGAGCAGGGAGTTCGCGCCGATCAAGAATCTGCATGGCGTTGATTCCCTGGATTCGGCAAGAGAGCTATTGGCAGGCTGCGGTATTTCCTTGTAAAAACAGCGGATGAAATAATTTAATAAAGATTAACAGGCACTCGCCCTATCTCTCCATAACTCTCCCTAAGTATTACCAGTATTACCTTTGAGGGATTTTTACTTTCCCTAACTCGGTGTATCTCTCCCTAACACACCGTAAGTTTAGTACCACAATAGTATAAAGAAAGCCCTAACTCACAATGAACAGTGGTTAGGGCTAATTCTTTATTTTTGCGTTAGCTCTTTTAGAAGTCTTATTATTTCTTCGTTTTGTCTCATAAGTATAAAGTTTTGTTCAACCTGCGCTCTCGCTAACTCTAAGGCAAAGGTTTCATTTGAATTACCACTTAACAGACTACCAAAAGAATACAATTTAGAACCAGCAAGGCTACTTGCGATTTCTTTAGAGGAAGAAATATTCCTATTACGGATTTCCTCTAACGAATAGTTTTCAAAATCCAATCCAAACTTTTCTAAGGCGGCTTTGTCCTTAGCAGCCTGTTTTGCCTGTTTCTCGGCCATTTTATCTTCTGAACTCTTACCAAACATTGTTACACCCCCTTACTCGTCAAATTCCATAATTTTCAATGTGTCATTTTCAGTAGGTACATACACCGTAGCATTAGAAGAATCGCCCACGGAATAGTCGCCATATTCGTCCTGTTCAAACAGCAAATCTTTTTGAATCATTGTGTCGATTGCATATACCCCCATATTATCGTCTTTATCAGTGTAAAGTATCATACACCAATTAAAATCGTTCTTTGCAACATAGTTAAAGTACCAGTCCGTTAATGCTTCGTTGGTTACTTCCTCAGAACTGATTTCAATAATTGAATACTCACCGATTTTCTCTGTTCGGCTACCATTCATTACATCTTTAACTTGTGCATTATCATAGATGTGAGATTCTGCTTGTTCTGGCTTGCTTTCATCATTGCTCCCCATATTACCAAAGATAGCAGCGAGTATAACAACAATGATTACCCAAAACCACCATTTTTTGTAAATTGGCTTCTTTACAAAACTCTTGTCTTTCTTCTCTTGCATAACGCCCATACCTCCAAGTTTGGTTGATATTTGCATTATAGCAGAGTGTAACACAAAAGTACAGTATAAAATCAACTCATTATTGTGTCATAGTTTTGCATGGGTTGTCAATACTATAATGTAATTAAAACCAATGGAGGAATTGCATTATGGAGAAATTTATTGTGACACCTAAAGAAGATAAAACAGTCACAATGACGATACGCATAGACAGGGCCTTACAAGAGGAATATAACGATCTGGCGGCTAAAACCAACCGTTCCAGAAACGAACTCATTAGCATGGCATTGCGGTATGCACTTGACCACATGGAACTTAAAGACGAGGAATAGAATATGCGTAGCAATTAAATGAGAGCCTTTGGATTTTGTCCGCTGGCTCTCAATATGTTTTATGCGTTCAATCGTAAGAACTCATTTACCTTTATTGCTACTTCCTCTTGCTGTTCCTCAAAGCTATGAGCATAGATGTTCATTGTAGTGGAACAGGTTGAATGTCCTAATGTCTTTGATATTTCAATGATGTTGACTTCCAGATAATTGAGCAGGGTAGCACATGAATGTCTCAACCCATGAAGCGGAATAATCGGTAATTCCTCTAATCCCTCGGCCTTTGCTTTATCTGGATTATTCTGCACCCATTCATTATAGCGGTGTAAGTGCTTCGTAAAATACTGATAAGGTGTTGTATGCCCCATAAGCTTTCCGTCTGCTTGAACGAACAGATTACCGCCACCGCTCAAATCGCCTTGCCATGCAGTACCATGACTAAATCGTGTTTGCATGTACTCTGAACGATACCGCCATAGAAGCGGGATTACATCATCTGGGATAGATACCTTTCTGACAGATTTCTTTGTCTTAGGCTCTTTATAATCAAATCCGTTTTCCGTCATACCCACAGACTTTGAAATAGAGATTTTCTTCTCCTTAAAATCAATGTCATTCCAATGCAAAGCAAGTGTTTCGCCTTTTCTGAATCCACAGAATAATGAGAGAGTGAAGAACACCTTATATTGTGTGGGCACAGTATAGGATTCTGTGTACTCATTCACATAGTATGGTTTACCTGTATCATCAATACGCTGATGGCCTTTGTAGGTTACCTCGTATGACATATCCAGAGATTTCATAAACATCAATGCTTGCTTTGGAGTAAAGAACTTTAAGCCCTCGTCCTCGTCTTTTCTTTTGGGCTTTTGTGCGTCTTGGCAAGGATTGTTTTCAATCATGCTGTAACGCTTGGCTGTCTTAAAAATCAGATTCAACACATTAGCAAATCTCTTTATGGTACCTGCGGAATAATCGTCAACCAGAGTTCTATAAAAGGCTTCAATGTGTGGTGTTTTGATATGAGCAATTTTGTCTCCCTTAAAGTAGGGAATGATTCTACTTTCCAACACCTGTTTATATCCTGTGTATGTTCCATAGGCGATGTTATCTTTAACACTCTCAAGCCATTTGTATGCAAAATCTTCAAATGACATTTTTTCTGCATTGAAGTCATAGCCATATTTTAATTTATCTTCCATATCCATGGCATACTTCTTCGCTTCTCGTTCTTGTTGTTTGGGTGTTGCTGACTGATTGACCGAATATGTAAGATTCTTAACCAGTTTCTTACCCTTATTATCGTAACCCATACAGATTACTATACGATAGACAACTCTACCGCTTTTATATTCAACTCTGTTGACTGATGCCATATTTAACACCCTTTCTCAATTTGATTTTTGTAACGATAGAAGGTAGGCTTCGTCATGCCTAATTCACGCATAAGCTCAAATGGTTTCTTTTTCCCTTGCTGTACTAAGCGGTAGTGGGTAGCAAATTCTTCAAGGTCCATAACTCTTGGCCTGCCATAATCGTCCCATTCTCCACGAGCCTTTTTCTGTTCAATGCCTTCTCGCTGTCTTTTCTCTCTTTTCTCAATTTCAACCTGTGCCATGCTTGCATACAACTCAATCATCATATTATTGATAGTCTCTAACATCATACGAGCCATTGAGTTTTCCATAGCTGATAGGTCAATCAATGTTGTGGGCAATTCTAACACCATAACACGAATACCGTTGTCCTTAAAGAATCGTAATTCCTTTAGTGTGGCTTCCTTATTTCGCCCTAATCGGTCAAGCTCTGTGACGATCAGCACATCACCACTTTCAAGGATTTCCTCTTTCAACATAATATATCGTGGCCTGTCAAAGTCTTTACCTGTTCTCTGGTCTGTATAAACTTTGCTTTTATACAACTGGATATTATGTGTTTTGCAATACTTGGTAAGTTCTGCAATTCCTCTGTCTAAGTGCTGGTCCTTTGTGCTTGTCCTGTGATAAGCTACATATTTCATTCTGACACCCCCTTATCGTATAAATCGCAGTTTCCACCATCAATAACGGTAGAGGGCTTTTCTTCATACATCTCACATTTAGAAACATTGTATGGCATATTCGTATCGTCATATTTGTATAGGCAATCCGTACACACCAAATCAGCGTTTCTGATAAGCTCAAACTTTAGCTTGTCATTCTTAAACTTATCGTTCATCTGAACACCTCATTTCTTTGTCGAACAACTGTTCGTTTCTGATTTGATAATATCAGGCAGGTATCAAAAAGTACACCTCTTTTTTGAGAATAATCAAAAGTTTTATCTTGTACTTTTTGAACCCTATTTTTAAGCCTTTAGAGATAGTATCAAATTTTATAAATTCTGATACCACATCAACAAGCGGCCATTGCTCGCTGTTTTGCTCTGTATCTTTTCATGGATTTGCTGATTCGTGCGTTACGAGTGCCATAACTGCAATTTTCCTTGTTTGTCATAAGTTCCAGATTGTCAATACAGTTATTTGCTTTGTTCTCGTCCTTATGATTGATTTGCATACCCTCTGGAATAGCACCTATATGAGCCATATAAACGAGCCTGTGAACTCTCATGTGCTTTTTGATTCCCTCATCATTACACACATCAACCTGTTTATATCCTCTATGGGTAAAGCCTTGCGGTAAGAGCCTGTCACTCTTAAGGCTATAAACCTGTCCGTCAGTAGAAATAAGGTACTTTGAAAATCCCTCGGCTTGCTCCCATTCAATAGAATCATTATGCTGTGTCTTTAGGTTTTCTACCTCTCGTTTCGATTTTGTCATCGTCCTCAACCTCCGTTTCGCCGGTATTGAGATACTCAATGAATTTATCCACATTCACAAGAAACTTATTACCGGACTTAATATGCACGATTTTGTTCTGTTTGCACATCAACCAAAGTGCTTTATATGAAATACCAGATTCATCTGCAAGAGTCTGTAAAGGCACCATACGAGGAATGCGTACATCTGATACAATAAAGTTAAACTCCTGCTCTGGTAAATTGTTCGTATTGTTTGTGATATTTTTCTTTGCCATTTTGTATTCTCCCTTTCGATTAGGGACACGAATACAAATTCATCTGAACTATTGTATTGTTGTCCATGTTTTTGTGTTTGCTCCGTCTGGACAACTGGACTATTCTTTAGTAACCAATTTATTTTATTCTCAATTTTATGTTTATCCCCAGAGGTTCTCTGTTGACTTCTGGTGAACTTTTATCCTATACCATAGGAATACATTACCTTATGACTTCTGATTCAATCTGGATTATCCTGTGTTATTCTGAGATTATCCTTTATGCTGTCTGTTCGTCTGGATTCCATGCGGAAGGCTTCTTAAACGCATTAACCTGTTTTTGAATGTTTCTAAGGTGGAATCCCTGCAAATACACAGAAGCAAGTCCCTGTTCGGCTTCTTTCAGTTCAGATTCTTTCAATCTGTCAAAAGCCTGTTCAGCAGAAGATTTACTACCCTCAAAAGCACGCTCCCTAATCTTTGCAGATACCATATCAGCATAAGCAGGATATTTAAGCAGTTCCAGAACAGCCTTACTACCGATAACACCAGAATTGATAGAATCATTCAGAATCTTGGTAATGCGGTTTGCATGATTGCTGTTCATTACCTTAGGCATCTGAGACATAAGCTGAAGTGCTTTATTCTGTACAGCCTGCGTATCGTCCTTTTCGTTTGCATAGTCATAACTACGATTGCGGATTTCCTCAACCCTGTTATTCATACGGTCATACACAAAAGCATTTTCAGCAACCATATCCTGCAATTTGCTCTGGAGTTTGCCATAGATTTCATTTACCATATTCTTATCTACACGCTTATACACAGAAATAAAATCTCTGACATTTGCAACCAGAATACGCACATCATCAATGGTCTTTGCTTTTCTGAACTGTTCAAGCAGTTTATTGTAGTTCTCAACGATAGTCAGTCCGTTGTTTGCAATAGTATTGACTTTAGCCATTTTCTTCTTCCTCCCATTCGATATTTTCGTTTTCGTCTGACACAATCACAAATCCTTGTTCCTTGTAGAATGTATCATACGCACCTTGCGTTACCTCTGTGGTAACTGTTCCGTTTGTAATCTTTACCATTATTCATCTACCTCGTTTTCATCTGGGGCATTGTTCCATTCTTCTTCCCAGTCATCTTCGTTCCAGTCCTCGTTTTCTTTACCGTATGGAACAATCCTAATCACAGCAGGAGCAGTATCTTCTGTACCGTCTAAAAGAAAAGCAGTATTTGCACCATAAGCCTTGTCAATGATGTACTTACAAGCATTGAATCGGTCCTTGTTGTATCTGTCATTGGCAATCTGGATTATGCTTTGCAGAGCTTCAACGGTAGAAGATTTAAGCAACCTCTGAAATTGCTCCTTTTGTGATTTCTGCTCTGCGGTTTGCTTAGGTCTGCCTTTTGGATTACCGCTTTGTCCTTTAGAATAAGGCATAGAAAATCACTCCTTCCTACATATCATAGATGTTCACGCTCCTTGTTGTAGGATTCCAGTTCTCTATGAATTTCTGTTTTACTTTATTTTGTGTGAGATGAGATAAAATCTCTTGTTTTTCTTGTATCTCTGCTTTGAGAGATGCGATCAGCATATTGTAAGCCTGTGTTCCCGTTTTGGGCTTGTGCTTCAATGTAATGTCTGCTGATATGCGTTCTACCTGCATTAGTGAACACCCCCTTATTGTTAATGTACTGTTATCTGTTTGTGTATCTGTCAGCTTTATAGACACCTTTTGAAATTCTTAATTTGCTCAAACACATCAAATAATGGCTTTTACACAGTCATAAATGATGTTTTACTCATAGATTTAGCATTTTGCGTTTTCTCAATTTTGGGGTTGCAGGGTACCAATTATTAGTACCTTATAAGCCCATTTTATAACGAATTGTGCATTTGCTTTACGGTGCGTATTACATCTTCTGGCATACCAAAATTATTGTCACGATAATATGCAATGACCTGTTTTGACCTGTCGGCTTGCTTCTTAAACGCATACCACTTTTTCAAGGCTTTGCGTAATACCTCAACATCAACAATACATTCCTTGCATTTATATAATGCTTCGCTGATTTCTTTGCCAGAGTTAGAGGCTGTCAAACATTCAAATACCTCTTGCACACAACCATTCAGCATAGGTTTAATGTTCTTTTCGCATATATCAGTGAATGTTTCTTGGTATTGGTCAATTAGCTTTCGCAAAGACTTTCTTGTGAGAATATCTTCTAATGACATTCTATCGGCATACATACTATCGAGCATTCGTTCTAAGAATACAAACTCAACACGAATCAGGTTGCTTTCCACTAATGGATTTCCTTTATCATTTTGTTCATTAGACTTGTTGTAAACTTTCAAACGGTAATAATGGTCTTTCCTGTGTATAACGCTGTCTTGGTCCTTGCGAAAGGTTTTCTTTTTGTCCCTTGCTTCCTGCGCAATAAAAGTTTTGTCAACTGATTTCTCAAACAGATTGATTACATCTTTCGGTTTGCATTTGCCCACACATTTAATAGTAATGTTGCACTCCATGCTTGACACATTCAACTGCTTTAATATCTCGTTGGAGTAATTACCTTTCATGTGCTTTTTTAAGTATGCTTTCATGTATTCGATAACCTTATCACTAATCAAATCTATCTGAATGCAATCAGATAATTGAAATGGTTGAATGTTGTTTGGTCTTACTGCGTGTGGCAGATTCACATAAGCAGAAACTTTACCGCCTAAGCACTCAATCCATGCAATATCTTTGCCAGATTCATTTGTTAGAGTTTCCTTTGGAAATGTTACGGTTTCCAAGCCTTTTATTGTAAGTTGCATTTGGAAGTTGATTCCGTCTGCACCTTGTAGTTTTTTCTTTCCCATTTTCACACCTCGCCCATTGCTTTCTTTATGTCTTTGATTATTGAAGCTGTTTCCTTGATAATTGCTTCGATTAAAGCAATGTAGCTTTCAGCATAGTAATTTCTTTCGTCAGTCTTTGCTCCGTTCATATTCAATACCTCACATTCTTTGCTCACATATATTCATCAATGCAATTCACATCAATGCTGTTCAAGATTTCCCTTAACTTGATAAACTCTTCCTTAGAGAAAGTGATACCACGCAAAGGATATTGCAATCCGTCTCTGTCAGATACTCGCCATGCTCTAATATCAAACACAGGATTCTTGTCATTCCACTTTACAATCGACACTTCCTTTGAGAATCCACGAAAGCCCACCATGATAGTGTCAATATGTTCCTTTACTTCGTACTCGGTAACCTTACCAGCATTACACGCAAATTCATGCTTATTTGTCTTGTTATCCATTTTCCTTGTTCCTTTCATTTTGATTTTAGGCAACAAAAAAGAGAAGCCAGTTAAACCTCAACTAAGGTAACTTACGCTTCTCTAAAGCACTCAAAATATTAAATTAACTGGTCTTTTCCGACCTGTATATATTATACCACAAGTCTCGAAATTTGTACACTACTTTTTGAAACTTTTTTCCTTATTTTTTCGGCAATTTTCTTGAGGTCCATTTTATATATAATCCTCAGATTAACCAGATTGACCCCAGATTGATTTTAATAGATTAACCTATATTTTATATATCCTATTTCTAAAAGTCAATTCTGGATTATCTGGGGACTTCTGATGATACCCCTTAAATTAACAGTAATAGAATAGTATAAAGTTGTTGTGACTATCCACAAAATACAAAGAAATTTAAGGGCAAATAAACCGAAACTCATTTGTTCAATCTTACTTTGCACAGTATGACAGGAAAATGCTTACAAGTTCTTTATTTATAATACTTTGTTGGTATTTCAACACCTATAAAAAGTATGACTCAAAGATGTGTTTTTGCATGGCTGTTTATGCTGTCAGTATTATGCTACTTGAACAAACAAGCACAATCAAGTAAATATTTTATTTGCGTTTTACGCAGGGTTCATGATTGTCTGGTATAATGTAGAAACTGAAATAATTTTCAGACAATCAGAGAAACGAGGTTTTTGTTTACGCATGAAAAAAAGAATGCGAAGGGCAGCGGAAAAAGAAGAAGTACGTCAGGAAGAAGCATATCAGGGAGAGATCATGGAGGAAGGGATGCTTGCCGTGCGGGAGCTTATGCCGATACATTGTGTCGGTGAGGATGATATGGAGCATATCGCGGACATGACAGAGCAGTTTTCCCGTACGATCGATCCGATCCTTCGTATGTATAATGCGGCGATGTGCGCGACGACGGCGCGCCTTGAGATCATCGAGGACGAATTTAAGTACCGCAGACTCCGCTGCCCGATTCATCATATTGATACCCGGTTAAAATCAGCAAAAAGTATTCTCGGAAAGCTGCAGAAGAAGGATATGGATCTAACGCTGTCCTCCGCCTGCAACAATATTTATGATATTGCGGGTGTGAGAGTGGTGTGTTCTTATATTAAGGACGTGTATTTGATCAGGGATCGTCTGATGGCGCAGGATGATCTGTTTTTGATGGATATTAAGGATTATATCGCAGAGCCCAAGGAGAATGGATACCGGAGCCTTCATATGGTAATTCGTGTTCCGGTTTATTTTATGAACAAAAAACAGATGGTTCCGGTTGAGCTGCAGGTGCGGACGCTTGCAATGGATCTGTGGGCGAGCCTTGAGCATGATATTAAGTATAAATCGCTTTATCAGGGAGTTACCGCAGATTTTTCGGACGAGTTAAAGGAGTGCAGCCGTCTTATTTATGAGGCGGAGGAGAAAATGGAGATTATGAACCGCATGATCGAGCGGTAGGAAATTAGTTTCGGAAGAAGGACAAAATAGATGGATAGGAAAAGGCAGTTTGGAGGGAATCGGTATCTGCTTGCCGTTCCCTTGATCTTCTTTTTGCTGCTCGGCGATACACAGGCGATCATGCAGAAGGAAAACACCCGTATATACAAGGTGTTCTGCATTGGTGACAGTATCACTTACGGAAAGGGTGTGCCTAAGGAGCGGCGTGAGGAGGAGTGCTATCCCGCTGTGCTTGGAAGGCTTTTGGGCAGGCGTTATGAGGTTACAAATTATGGCGTGAGCGGAAGGACGCTGCTTGATATTCCGGGGAAAAGCTATCGCGATACGGGCTATATCAATGAGGTGAAAGCGGGACTGCCGGATATTTTGATCGTAATGCTGGGCTCAAATGATTCGCGGAGTGGTCGGTGGAATGCAAAGAAATATAAGCAGGCGTATCTTGCACTGCTTAAGGAGCTGCAAATGATCGAGAGCAGTCCTGCGATTTTCATTATGGCGCCGCCGGAGGCGTTTCCGCGGGAGAACGGAGAGATTATTCACGGTATCCGCAATGAGATCATTCATAACGAAATTGGGAGAATTGTGCGTGAGGTTGCAAAGGAGGCAGGCGTAGGGATGATCGATCTTTATGCGGTGACGGAGAATCATCCCGAATATTTTTTTGACGGGGTGCACCCAAACAAGGAAGGCTACGAGGTCGTAGCGCAAACGGTGTATGAGCATATCGTAAGGAAGGAATTGTGATTCAGCGTACGGGTGCGGAATGCGCGCGTACATTTTGGGAGATGCGTTTTAGCAGCTTTGAAAGCAGCTCGTGATCCTCTGATGAAAAGCCGTCGAATATAGCAGCGAAGAAATCCTGCTGTGCCGTCTGTCCGTCTCGTACGGCGGGAAGGGCAGCGTCACAGAGCGAAAGGTGAGCCGTTTTACGGTTGGCGGGTGCATAGATTTTGCGGAGGAAATTACGTTTTTCGAGGGCTTTTACGGAGGTAGAGACGTGCGACTTCGCTAAGTGGCGCATCTCGACAATGTCGGACGCCGTATCAAATTTTGGATTGTTCGCGAGAAATAGCAGGATGTCAAGCTCCGTGCGCGTAAGCCCGTGGCGAGAGCAGACCGGTTCTATATATTGCGTATAGAGCGATTTCATTAGGATTTGGTTTTCCTGAAGCTCCTGAATCATGAATCACACCTCACAAAAAATATTTTGAAATAATTTTAAAAAGATTACTTGGAATTGTCAACGATTTGTAGTAAAATAGAAATAGATACGACGGAGTATGGCGTAGTTTGGTAGCGCGCACGGCTGGGGGCCGTGAGGTCGCAGGTTCAAATCCTGTTACTCCGATAAAAAAAGGTTGCCGGTCAGCGGCAACCTTTTTTGACATTGGAAATTGTTCCGCAATCATGTGCGGCGCATACATTTGTTTTTTAGAATTATGTTGCAGATGAGACCCGCCGCAGGCGGAGAACCTTGCCTGCGGGAGTTATCATTTTACAACCTGTTTTATTCTGCCAGCTTTGAGATTACGTCCCTGTGGAGCTTCTTCATAAATACAAGAGTTAAGAGCAAGGAGGCAATCTCCGCGATTGGGAAGGAGAGCCATACAAAATCAACGGTGGCAACCTGTGCAAGCAGGTAAGCGACAGGCAAAAGTACAACAAGCTGTCTGGCGATGGAAATAAACATACTGTAGACTGCCCGATCAAGTGACTGGAATGCGCTGCTGCATACGATACTGACTGCGGCGGGTACAAAGCTGAAGCTGATGATACGCAACGCCGGAACACCGATGGCGATCATGTGATCGGAGGCATTGAACATCCGCAGCAGAGGCACGGGAGCAGCCTGAAATAGGAGGAAGCCTGCGGCGAGGATTATGACGGCATAGATGATTGTGTGATTTAACGTTTTCGTTACGCGTGCACGCTTGTTTGCGCCGTAATTATATGACATGATAGGGATCACGCCGCTGTTTAATCCAAATACCGGCATAAATACGAAGCTTTGCAGCTTGAAATAAACGCCGAACACGGCAGTTGCCGTAGGAGTAAAGGTGATCAGGATCAGATTCATCGCGTAGGTCATCAGAGAACCGATTGCCTGCATGATGATGGAGGGAATACCGATCCCATAAATCTGGCGGATGATTTTTCCGTTCAGGCGAAAATGATGAAACTTAAGCTGTACCTCATGGTTTTTTGTCTGATTTAGGATGAGTCCGATAAGAGCGGCAATCATCTGACCGATCACGGTTGCAACAGCGGCGCCTGTGATTCCCATGGTCGGAAATCCCAAGAGACCGAAAATAAGAATCGGGTCTAGGATAATATTTACAATGGCTCCAACGCCCTGTGTTATCATGGAATATACGGTTTTTCCGGTTGCCTGCAGCATACGCTCAAACATGATCTGGATAAAAATACCAAGCGAGAGGCAGCAGCAAACGGTCATGTACTGTTTCCCATAGGTGATAATTTCCTCAATATTTGTCTGGCTGCGGAAGAACATTTCCGAGAAAAAAAGACCGATCACAAGAAACAGAAGGTAGCTTAAGAACGCGAGAAAAATACCGTTTTCCGCAATTTTGTTTACCTTATCAAAATCCTTTTCACCGAGGGAGCGCGCAAGAAGCGCGTTCATGCCGACGGCAGTACCGACGCCGACAGCGATCATCAGATTTTGGATCGGAAATGCCATGGAAACGGCAGTTAACGCATTTTCATTGATCTGTGCGACGAAAATACTGTCGACAATGTTATAAAGTGCCTGTACCAGCATGGAAATCATGATCGGCAGAGACATTGATACGATTAATTTGTCAATAGGCATCACGCCCATTTTATTTTCCTGCATAAAAAACCTCCTTTTTCAACCTATCTATATTATCACCCATTTTATAAATATACAAGCATTAGAAAAAAGTCGCAAAATGCAGAAAAATAGAAAAATCTGTGGTACAATTAGGTCAGCAGCAGGGAAAAGGAAAGGAGCGCGGAGTGGAGGAACGAAATTCTTATGAGAAAATTTATGAGGTGGTAAGACAGATTCCAAAGGGCTGCGTTGCAACCTACGGGCAGGTGGCGGCACTTGCCGGGAATAAAAGATGGGCGCGGGTTGTCGGCTATGCGCTGCATGTCAATCCCGATCCGGAGGGGATCCCCTGCTATCGTGTTGTAAACAGAGAGGGGCGTTTAGCGGAAGCGTTTGCCTTCGGAGGAGCGCATCGTCAGAAAGAGCTGCTTGAGGCGGAGGGAATTGCGGTTTCGCAGGGACGTGTGGATCTGGCGCGTTTTCAATGGAAGAAGTTTGTTTTATAAAAAGCGGCATATAATAATGAAGAAACAGGAGTTAAAACGTATGAGGAAGAAAGAACTTGCAAAGGAAATCATCCAAAGATTAAAGGAGGAGTACCCGGATACTGCGTGTACGCTTGATTATGATGACGCATGGAAGCTTCTGGTCAGCTTAAGGCTGGCGGCACAGTGTACGGATGCGCGTGTTAATGTTGTTGTGCAGAGTCTGTACGCAAAGTTTCCGACGGTTGACGCGCTGGCGGAGGCGGAGGTCGCGGAGATCGAGCAGATCGTCCGTCCGTGCGGCCTTGGAAACAGCAAGGCGCGCGACATCAGCGGATGTATGAAAATGCTGCGGGAAAAATACGGCAGCCGGGTACCAGATGATTTTGATGAGCTCTTAAAGCTTCCGGGTGTTGGTAGAAAAAGTGCGAATCTGGTTATGGGAGACGTGTTTGGAAAGCCGGCGATCGTGACCGATACGCATTGTATCCGTCTGGTGAACCGAATGGGACTTGTGGATGGGATCAAGGAGCCGAAAAAAGTAGAAATGGCTTTGTGGAAGCTGATTCCGCCTGAGGAGGGCAGCAATTTCTGCCACCGCCTTGTAGATCATGGGCGCGAGGTGTGTACGGCGCGCACAACGCCGCATTGTGAACGCTGCTGTCTGGCAGATATTTGTAAAAAAGTCGGTGTAAAGTCAAAGTAGGGCGTCGGATCGTAGCAGACGTTCCCAAGAAAGCTTGGAGGAGAGCATGGATGCAGCAGTAAAATACGGAAAATCATACTTTCTGCCGCCCGAAATAACATATGACTGGGCGAAAAAGGAAACGATTGAACGTGCTCCGGTCTGGTGCAGCGTAGATCTGCGGGACGGAAATCAGGCGTTGATGGAGCCAATGGGACTTGCGGAAAAGCTGGAATTTTTTCAGATGCTTGTAGAAATCGGATTTAAGGAGATCGAGGTTGGGTTTCCGGCGGCTTCAGATACGGAGTATCAGTTTGTAAGAACCCTGATCGAGCGAGATATGATACCGAAGGATGTGAAGATTCAGGTGCTGACGCAGGCACGGGAGCACATCATCCGAAAGACCTTTGAGGCGATCGAGGGAGCGCCTTGCGCCATTATTCATCTGTACAATTCGACGTCTGTGACGCAGCGGGAGCAGGTATTTGGTAAAACGAAGGAGGAGGTTAAGGCGCTTGCGGTTGCGGGCGCGCAGCTTATGAAGACACTCGCCGGGGAGACGCGGGGAAAGTTTATTTTTGAATACAGCCCAGAGAGCTTTCCGGGAACGGAGGTTGATTACGCGCTTGAGGTCTGCAATGCGGTGCTTGAGGTATGGAAGCCGGATAGGGAGCATAAGGCGATCATTAATATTCCGACGACCGTGCAGCTTGCGATGCCTCATATTTTTGCCTGTCAGGTCGAATATATCCACAAGCATTTGAAGGCGCGCGAGCATGTGATTTTAAGCGTTCATCCGCACAATGACAGGGGCTGTGGCGTAAGCGACGCGGAGCTTGGTGTTCTTGCGGGGGCGGAGCGCGTGGAGGGAACGCTTTTTGGAAACGGCGAGCGGACCGGAAATGTTGATCTCGTAACAGTCGCAATGAATATGCTCTGCCACGGTGTGGATTCAGGACTTGACTTTTCGGATATTTCCGGTGTCCGTGAGAAATATGAGCGTTTGACCGGTATGCAGGTCGACGCGCGTGCGCCTTATGTGGGAGAGCTTGTTTTTACGGCATTTTCCGGTTCGCATCAGGATGCGATCTCAAAGGGAATGGCATGGCGGGCAGAAGGAAAGAGCGGGGAGCGGTGGGAGGTACCGTATCTGCCGATCGATCCCAAGGATGTGGGGCGTGAATATGAATCAGACGTCATCCGCATTAACAGCCAGTCGGGAAAGGGCGGCGTAGCGTTTATCTTAAAACGAAGCTTTGGAATTTCGCTGCCGGACGCGATGAAGGAGGAGGTTGGCTATCTGATCAAGGGTATTTCAGACCGCCGTCACAGGGAGCTGTCGCCGGAGGCAGTGTACCGTATTTTTGAGGAGACGTATTTAAACCGTACGGACATTTTTGAGGTGGCGGAATACCGGTTCGAGCGTAAGAATGGGATTACGGCGCAGGTAACGCTTGTGCAGGACGGAAGGAAACGTGTCATAGAAACGACCGGAAACGGGCGTCTGGATGCCATAAGCAATGCGATAAAAATGTATTTCGGCGTTGAGTATGAGCTTGCAAGCTATGAGGAGCATGCAATTTCAAGAGGCTCCTTTGCAAAGGCGGCGGCGTATGTCGAGATTGTGGCAGGAGGCGTAAACTATTGGGGCGTGGGCATTGAGGATGATATTATCTCAAGCTCCATCGCTGCGCTTGTGTCAGCGGCGAACCGTATGGCACAGAGCCGATGTGTGACAGAGCCGCGCGACGAACGGCTGATCGATCTGATGAGTTATATCCAGAATCATTATGCAGATGTCACCTTAGAAATACTGGCGGCTGAATTTGGGCTTTCCAGATCCTATCTTTCCAAATATATCAAGGAAAAATCAGGCATGACCTTTCAGGAGGCAGTCAAGACTGCGCGGATAAGGAAGGCGTGTGCGATGCTAAAGGAGACAAATCAGACCGTGGAGTCTATTGCAGCATATGTAGGATATGAGAACGTAGAGCATTTTAACCGTTTGTTTAAGGCGGTAAAGAAGATGACGCCAATCCAGTTTCGGAGGAAAAATCAATAGAATTTTCTGAATTTTTTTGTATCAGATGACAGGAATCTGTAAAAATGTTATAATTGTAAAAAGAAAAGGATTTTTGTGAAGGAGGAATGGCTATGGGGCTGCTGACGTCGGTAAGTATCCATATCTTTCCTGTACTGATGCTCCTCGTGATTTATCTGAATAACCACAGAAAAACATCAGAAACGGCAGATAAGCGCCTGTTTGATCTGCTGACGCTGCTTGCGCTTGGCGCGCTTCTTGCAGAGACCTTTGGCAGGGGCCTTGAGGGGAAGAACGGAGACATGGCGCAGAGCGCTGTATGGATGTTCGGCATTATTTATGCCTGGACGGTGGCAGGAACGGCGGGAACATGGTTTCTTTATGTTGCATTTCGCTTGAAGTATAGGGCACGGGTGGGGAGAGCAAAGCAGCTTACCCGCCTTTTTAGCATTGCGCAGCTTCTTTTGGCGGGCGTTTTGGTGACGATCCCGTGGACGCATCTGATCTTTTTTATCGGTCGGGAGCATCAATGTGTACCGGGAAAGCTGTTTTGGCTGCTTTATCTGGAAAGTGCGGCGTGGCTTTTGGCGGGTGCGGTAATCGCCTTTCGGAGAATCGGAAGCGGGGATGCCAGAGAGCAGAGAAGGGAATGTATAGATTTAACAGTCTGCAGTCTGATCCTGCTTGTGGGAATGACGGTGCAGTATTGCAGACAGGAATGGTGGGGCAGCACCGCCTGTCTGTCTTTGACAATTCTCTTTATCTATCTCGATACGCAGAACCGTCAGATTACGACAGACAGTCTGACCGGGCTAAATAACCGCAGGGAGTTTGATAAGCAGATCGAGCGGTGGGCGGAGCAGCATGGAAGAAATTGGGGAATGTTGATGCTGGATATTGATGATTTTAAGAGTATCAACGATCATATGGGACACATTGCGGGAGACGAAGCGTTATGGGAAACGGCGGATCTGTTAAGACGTGTGCGCGGTAAGGAAAAAACATTTCTGGCACGCTACGGGGGCGACGAGTTTGCGGTGATCGGCGCGTGGGAGGATGCGCAGGCGGCAGGAGCGGCGATAGCGGCGATCGAGCAGGAGGTTCAGATATTTAATGCGATGGCAAAAAAGGGCTATAGGCTTTCCTTCAGCGTCGGATATGCGATGTGGGACGAGGCGGGGGAGACGCAGTCTCTGATCAAAATCGCCGATGAGCGTATGTATCAGATCAAAGCACAGAAGAAAAGTGCTGCGGAAGAACGGAATTAATGGGGGTGGCGCAATGAACGCGGAGGTTTATCTGCAGATTAATTTCATACCGATCATAGCGCTGGTACTGATGCGGCTGAATACGGAGCGGACGCTTACCTATTCGTGGCGCAGCCGCGCACTGCGCTTTATGATGGTGCTCTTAACAGGTGTTATGCTGCTGAATCTGGCGGGCAGGTGTCTGGATGGGCAGCAGTTTGCGGGTGCGCACGTTCTTCTTTTGCTGCTTGATCACGGCAGCCTTATGTTGCTCGTCTTTCTGTCATATCTCTGGTATCTTTATGTGTGCGATGTATTAAATCACGGGATCGGACAGAGGGGCTTGCCCGTATTAAAGGCGGCGCTTCCGCTTCTGGCGCTGCTCGTTCTTTTTTTGGGAAATATCTCGAATGGTCTGCTCTTTTATCTGGACGAGAAAAATGTTTACCACAGAGGTCCGATATTTTTCCTTTATGTGCTTGTTGTGGTGGGGTATCTTGCAGTTGCGTCGGTAAGCGCAATGCGGCAAAGCAGGAGGGAGGAGCAGGCGGAGCGCAGGAGAGAATGCAGGATGCTGGCGTGGTTTGCGGTTCCGCCTGTCTTTGGCTGTGTCGTTCAGCTTTGCTGGGAGGAGATTGAATTTGTCCTCCCGGCGACAGCGGTTTCATTGCTTTTAGTCTATCTGGATGTGCAGCAGGGACAGGTGACAAGAGACGTACTCACGGGGTTAAATAACCGGGGGCGGTTAAAGCAGTATCTGACAGAGCTTGGAGGCCAGGATTGGATCGAGAAGCCATGTCATTTGCTGCTGCTGGATGTTGACCATTTTAAAAGGATCAATGATAAATTCGGTCATGCGGTCGGAGATCAGGTGCTAAGGCTTACAGCAGATCAGATCAAGCGGACCTTCGGGCATACAAATTCCTTTCTGGCACGCTACGGGGGCGACGAATTTTTGATCATTTTGAAGGGAAAGTCAGACGATGAGGTGGCGGCCTATATCGAGGCGCTGCGGGAGGGCATGGCAAAGCTGGAGTGGGCGGACGGCGCAGGCTGGAGGATTGGCGTAAGCATTGGCTGTGCGCGGGGGGATGAAACAGAGCATCAC
Source organism: Roseburia sp. (assembly GCA_019421345.1). Lineage (GTDB taxonomy): Bacteria > Bacillota > Clostridia > Lachnospirales > Lachnospiraceae > Roseburia. The sequence continues at coordinate 48,904 of JAHZFL010000006.1, forward strand.
AGTATTCGTGAGCTTATGCAGTTGGCGGATCAGCGCATGTATGAGGAAAAAAATAGGAATAGATAGCATGGAATCGGGCCATACTACAGGTATGCCGGACGGCAAGGTAGATATGGAGGGTTCATATGCAGAACGATCAGCAAACAGACGCAGCGTTTGGCTTGCGGGATAAAATAGGGTATATGTTCGGTGACTTCGGAAATGACTTTACGTTTATCTTCGCAAGCTCTTTTTTAATGGTATTTTACACCAAGGTACTTGGAATCAGCGGAGGTATGGTAGGAACCTTATTTTTGGCGGCGCGCTTTGTAGATGCCTTTACGGATGTGACAATGGGGCGGATTGTCGATAAAATGCCGCCGGCGCGGGATGGGAAGTTTCGCTGCTGGATTCGGCGCATGTGCGGACCTGTTTCGCTGTCGAGCTTTTTGATGTATCAGACTGCGGCTGCGGATGCGCCGATGATGTGGCGTATCATCTATATGTACGTCACATATCTGCTGTGGGGCAGCGTGTTCTATACATCGATCAATATCCCCTATGGCTCTATGGCGTCCGCAATCACGGCAGACCCCGATGAGAGGACGGCGCTTTCCACCTTCCGGTCTATTGGTGCAGCGTTGGCGGGGCTTGTGATCGGAGTGGGAACACCGATTTTTCTCTATACGACTGATGAAGCGGGAAATCAGGTTGTGCGTGGTGGAGCGGCGTTTACCGTGATCGCAGGGGTGTTTTCGCTGCTGGCGATCATTTGCTATGTGATTTGCTATCGGCTGACGATTGAGCGCGTGACGATCGAAAAGAAGCCGGATGCAGAAAAATTGACGCTGGCTGCGACGTTTCGGGCGATCGGAACGAGCCGTGCCCTGCTTGGCATTATCGGGGCTGCGATCTTTTTGCTGTTAAGTCAGCTTTTGATCAATACGATGAATAACTATATCTATCCCGATTATTTTGGAAACGCGCGCGGAATCTCTATTTTTACGCTGCTGTCAACACTTGTGATCCTGTTCATCGTTGCGCCGATCAGCGTGCCCGTCTCCCAGAAATTCGGAAAGAAAGAGGCATCGGCTGCGGGAATGTTTTTCTCCGGCGTCGTGTTTGCCCTGCTGTATGTGCTGAAGCTGAAAAATATGTGGCTGTTTTTGCTGCTGTCTCTGGCAGGATATATCGGGCTTGGATTTTTTAACACGGTTATTTGGGCAAACATCACGGACGTGATCGACGATCAGGAGGTAAAGGTCGGACAGCGCGAGGATGGGACAGTGTATGCAGTTTATTCCTTTGCGCGAAAGGTCGGGCAGGCGCTCGCCGGCGGGCTGGGCGGCTGGGCGTTGGAATTTATCGGTTATGAGTCCGCAGCGGCGGCACAGACACAGGAGGTGCTTGGCGGTCTGTACGCAATGGCGACGATTGCTCCGGCGCTTGGATTTTTCGCCGTGGCGGCAATCCTTTGGTTTATTTATCCTTTGGATAAGAAGCGCGTGGAGGAAAACGGAAAAATCCTGCAAAAAAAGCGTGAGAGATAAAGTGTTAAAAAAGTGTTAAAAATTAATGAAATAGTTGATTTTTTTGTTAAAAATCTGTATATTGAAAAAAAGGGAGTAGTTGGCATCGGTAAGATGTGTACGAAGCCGTCAGTACGATTCCATAGCTTGGGATCCGGTTCGTAACGAAACAGCGAGACTTTTGTTGCAATTTCAAAGGATATTGCGGCGGAGGTCTTTTTTTATTCTTCGTCGCGTAAGAACGGAGGAAAAAATATGGAATTGTTGATTCAATTATTGTTGCTTGCATTAGGATTTGTGATGCTGGTGAAAGGGGCGGACTGGTTTGTGGATGGTTCCGCCGGGATTGCGGATCGCTTTGGCGTGCCGCAGCTTGTTGTGGGGCTTACGATCGTTGCGATGGGAACGAGCGCGCCTGAGGCGGCGGTAAGTATTACGGCGGCGTTAAAGGGAAGCGCGGATATTACGATCGGAAACGTTGTCGGCAGCAACATTTTAAATATTTTGATCATTCTTGGAATTTCTGCGGTGATCGTGCCGATCGCAGTTGCAAAATCGACGATCCGTTATGAGATTCCTTATATGCTTTTGATCACAGCGCTTTTGATCGGACTTGGCTGGACGGGGAATACGATCGGTTTTGGTGAGGGCGTGATTCTCTGGATCGCATTTCTCGGTTATCTGACCTATCTGTTTTTCATGGCAAAGAAGAACAAGGAAGAAATTCCCGAGGAGGAGAAGGAGCTTCCGGTGTGGAAGCTGATACTTGCGTCTGTGGTCGGTCTTGTGCTGATCGTATGGGGCAGTGACGTGACGGTTGACGCTGCGACAGCGATTGCGCAGTATGCGGGGCTTAGCGAACGCTTTATCGGGCTTACGATCGTAGCGCTCGGCACATCTTTGCCGGAGCTGTTTACCTCGGTATCTGCGGCGATGAAGGGAAAGGCGGATATTGCAATCGGAAATATTGTGGGCAGCAATATCTTTAATATCTTATTTGTGGTCGGTACAGCGGCGTTGATCACACCGGTTGCGTTTGTGCCAAGCTTTGCGATCGATACACTCGTTGCGATTGCTGCTGGCGTGCTGCTGTTAGTCTGCGTGGTACGCGGGCAGAAGCTGACGAGAGCGGGCGGAATCGTAATGCTTTTGGGCTATGCGGCATATTTTGTTTATCTGCTTCGGTAAAAATGAAGAAAGGATGGCAGAATGCCTGACACACGGGAAGATGAGCGGGAGCAGTCTGTCAGCGCATCGTCTGCCATATAGCTTTAGGGAGCGGATGGTGGGAATTTTGGACAAAAACAAATAAAAAAGTCATAAAACAACAGAAAAAATGATGATTTATCATGGATCAGTCAAAAGTAAAGAAAAATTTTGTGGAAACCTCTGGAAAAAAGGACGCTTTTTCGTTATAATGATTGTAGTACGATCAGAATAGAAAAGGAAGAAGGGGACTATGGGAAAAACAAAGCAGGGGAATACAAAGGCTGGGGGAGCGCTGCTGTTTAGCATCCGTAATAAGATCATCATTTGTTTTCTGGCGCCGATACTGTTTATGGTGGTATTGGGCTTTTTATCCTACCGCACCGCGCAGATTGGGATGAGCACATCCTTTCGGGAGTCTACGCAGCAGACGATTCAGATGGCATCCGAGAATATAGATGTGAGCAATTCTTTTATCGAGGCGGAAGCGCTTAAGTATGTAGTGGACGGAGATCTTGGAAGATATTTTATCGGGGTGTATGATAATGATCCTGTCAAGCAGGGAGCGCTGCTGAGTCGGGTGAAAACAGATATTCTTGCATCGCAGGTCGGGAATGTCTTTATCAGCAATATACATATCATCACGGAGGAAGGTACCGAGATGATCTCAACCAAGAGTAAGGCGCAGCAGGGCATGTATGCTGCCTATATGCAGGATATGGCGCCGAACGGTGTATTGGAACAGTGGGAGGATCATCATGATGTGCTGGATGAGGCGCTTAATCTGAAGAAGGATGATTATATCCTGACCTGTCAGAGGAAAGCCCAGCAGGGAAATGCCGTGATCGTCATAGATGTGAAGGCGTCTGCCGTGGCATCCTTTTTGGAGAATCTGGACTTGGGTGAGGGCAGCATCCTCGGATTTGTGACGGCGGGAGGCAGAGAGATCGCGGTAACGAGGCAGCCCGGAGAGGAGAGCGCCGCAAGGATTGAGGACGGAACGGTGTTTGCCGATCAGGAGTTCTTTAAAAATATGGATACGGATACACAGGCGCAGGAGATCACCTACGACGGCGAGAAATATTTATTTTTCCATCATACGAGCGAGAGGACAAAATCGACTGTGTGTGCGCTTGTGCCGATCCATGTGGTGATCGATCAGGCGGAATCGATTAAGCAGCTTACGATTGCCGGCGTGCTTTTATGTGGTATCATCGCGGTGGTGATCGGACTTGTGATCACAAACGGCATCCGCAAGAATATGCATCGTATTTCCGGAAGCCTTAAGGTTGTGGCGGAGGGGAATCTGGCAACGCAGGTAGCGGTATCGGGACATGACGAATTTCAGTCGTTGGCAGCCGCTGCGAATCATATGATCGCAAATAATAAGCAGTTGGTGCAGAAGGTCAATCTGGCGACGGACAGGCTTGCCGTGTCGGCAGACGAGGTGACGGAGGCATCCGGCGTGATTCAGGAATACTCGGTGGATATTGCACATGCGATCAGTGAGATTAACGACGGTATGGAGAAGCAGTCCATGCATGCACAGGAGTGTGTGAGCAAGACAGGAACATTATCGGAGGAGATTTCGCAGGTCAACCGGATTGCGAGAGACGTTGAGGCGCTGGTGTCGAATGCAGAGAAGATGATCCATCACGGTATGGAGCTGGTGAAGCTTTTAGGTGAGCGTGCCGATGAGACGACCGAGGTAACGGCGAAGGTTGAGGAGAGTATCCTTGCACTGAAGAAGGAGTCCGAGATTATCAACGAATTTGTCGGAATGATCACAGATATATCGGAACAGACGAATCTGCTGTCCTTAAATGCTTCGATCGAGGCGGCAAGAGCCGGAGAGGCAGGACGGGGCTTTGCGGTTGTGGCGGAGGAGATTCGCAAGCTTGCAGATAATTCGGCAGAGGCGGCAGGAGAGATTCGCAATAATGTAGAGCATATCAGTGCACAGACGAGCATGAGTGTGGAGAGTGCAAAGCAGGCGGGTTCTATGGTTGCCAAGCAGACCGAGGCAGTGTCCGAGGTAACAGGCGTATTCCAGAATATGAACGAGGCAATGGAAAAATTATTCTATAGTCTGAAGCAGATTTTGGAAAAGACGGAACAGGCGGACAGAGACCGGGAGGACGCGCTGGAGGCGGTGCAGAATATTTCGATGATCATCGAGGAAACGGCGCAGAGTGCGGAGGTCGTGCGGACGGTTGCTGAAAATTTACAGAGGAATGTAGAAAATCTGAATGGTACGGCGGAGAGTCTGGATGAGAATATGAGCGGACTAAAGACAGAGATTGCCGTATTTAAAACAGAATAAGAAATGCGAAAAATCGCCCTATCGGCTGGTAGCGGCGATTTTTCTTTCTGTAAAACGGTGATTTTACTTCCATTTTTTCGTATCTGTGTTACAATAAAAAATAAACAAAATGAAGGAATTGGAGCAGATCAATGGAAAAACAAAAGCATGAGGCTAAGGGGAGTGTATTTCGGGAGATCCTAAGCTGGATTCTTCCTTTTTTATTTGCGCTTGCCGTAACATGGCTGCTGAAAAACTATATTATTATCAATGCAGATGTTCCGACCGGTTCGATGGAGAATGCCATTATGCCGGGAGACCGTCTGATCGGAAACAGGCTGGCATATTTAAAGGATGATCCGATGCGCGGGGATATTATTATTTTTAAATACCCGGATAATGAAGAAGAATTGTATGTCAAGCGTATTGTTGGACTGCCGGGCGAGACGGTAGAGATCAGGCAGGGGGAGATTTATATTAATGGTTCCGAGCAGCCTCTGCATGAGGATTATCTAAAGGAGAGATGGACGGTAGCGGCCGGGGATTATTATTTCGAGATTCCGGAGGATTCTTATCTGGTTCTGGGAGATAACCGGAACGATTCATGGGATGCGCGGTATTGGACGAACACCTATGTACATAAGGATAAGATACTGGGGCAGGCAGTGTTTGTATATTGGCCGTTTCAGAATATGGGCAGACTGAGGTAGGAGGAGAGCTATGATCACGCTGTTGGCAAGATTTTTGATCCGCGAGAAGGAAGATAAGACAAGAATCAGGCAGTCCTATGGCGTTCTCTGCGGTATTGTCGGAATTGCACTGAATGTGCTGCTGTTTGCGGGAAAGCTTCTGGCGGGGATGCTCAGTAATTCGATCGCGATCACGGCGGATGCGCTCAACAATCTTTCGGATGCAGGGTCTTCTCTGGTGACGCTGATCGGCTTCCGTCTTGCGGGGGCGAAGCCGGATTCCGAGCATCCGTTCGGGCATGGAAGAATGGAGTATATCTCCGGTTTGGTAGTGGCTGCAGCGATCCTTTTGATGGCATATGAGCTGATCAGAGACTCGATCGGTAAAATTCTTCACCCGGAGGAGACGGAAACGTCTCTCCTTGTTTTTATAATCTTGGCGGTGTCAATTTTTGTTAAATTATATATGGCATATTATAACCGCAGCATCGGCAGGCAGATTGGATCTGCGGCGATGAAGGCGACGGCAACGGACAGCTTAAGCGATGCAGGTGCAACATCGGTTGTATTCGCGGCAAGCCTGATCGGACATTATACAGGCGTACAGATTGACGGCTGGTGCGGTGTGCTTGTCGGACTTTTTATCATATATGCAGGGATTCAGGCAGCGAAGGAGACGCTTGATCCGCTGCTTGGACAGCCGCCGGAAAAGGAGCTTGTGGAGGAGATTCACAAGATCGTAATGGCACATGAACCAATTTGCGGCATCCATGATCTGATCGTGCATGATTATGGTCCGGGGAGACAAATGATCTCACTCCACGCGGAGGTTCCTGCGGAAGGAAATATTTTGGAGACACATGATGCGATTGATAACGTGGAAAAGGAGCTGCGGGATAAGCTCGGATGTGAGGCGACGATCCATATGGATCCGATCATTACGATGGATAAACGCATTTATCGATTAAAAATGACGGTGCTTGAGATGTTAAATGAGATTGATCCGGTAATCACGATGCACGATTTCAGAGTGGTGACGGGCCCCACGCATACAAATCTGATCTTTGATATTATTGTGCCGTTTAAGTTTCATATTGACGATGAGACGCTTACCGAGCGTCTGGAGGCGATGGTAAAGGAGCGCGTTGGGGAGAGTTATTATACAGCGATGACGATTGACAGAGCGTATGTGAAGGAGTAGAGGCGAGTATATAGTATATGGACCTCTTTCCACAACAAAAGTGTGTTTTTACGGCATAGGATTGCTTTGCATTTCCTATGTCATAAAAAAGCTGCAGGCTTATGAAATATTTTCATAGCCTGCAGCTTTTTTCAGTTATTGTGCTGTTTCCGGTGTATCATTGGTACTTGTATTTGTCTGTACGTTTCCTGTTTCAGGGGAAACAGTGTTTGTTTTTGCGGTAGCTTCTTCGGGGGAAGCTGCTGCCGCCTGTGCGTCAGTCGTTTCGGAGGACGGTGTCCCCGGGGCAGTTGTTTCAGAGGATTGTGTCTCTGTTTCGGTCGTTTCTGTTTCATTCGTTTCTGTCTCGGTCGTCTCCGTTTCGTGGATCACATCAGGGTCTGTATAGACAATCTCTCCTACACCCTCACGCAGTATAATACTCTTAGAACCAAGAATATTTACGGTGATAAGATCGCCGGCCTCGACATTTTCAAGGCTGGTCGAGATAAATGACGGTGTCAGATAATTGGTTGCGACCTTAGAGCCATTGACAAAAATCTTGGTGTTCTTAGTAAAGTTAGAGCCGTACACCGTCAACGTGTTGTTGTAGGTGTTTTTGCTGACGGAGGAAATCACCACGTCCTCGACGTCCATTGTAAGCTCGCTGGCAGGATAAGGGTCTTCACCATGATATGCGTAGCGTTTTCCATACAGCAGATCATACTGCAGGTTGTTGAGTCCGGATAAATAAGTTTCAGAGCCAGCCTGCGTCTGATGATAACGGAGAACCGTTCCCTCATGAATGCCGAGCTGGTTCGTTGTCTCTGCCAAAAGCTGATAAGCGGCAAGGTCTGCATCCTGCTTCGGAAGTCCCATGTTGTTCCATGTAATATATTTTGTCTTAAAAATGCTGCCTGATTTCATATCAGAGTCAACCAGACCCATAGTCGGAAGATGATCGCCGAAGAATACAACAATGGTATCTTCTCCGCGTCTGTCGAGGGCGGATATGAGATCACCGATGAAATCATCGACCTCGTGCAGCATATTTACATAGTATTCCCACTGGTTATTGGAAGCTTCATCTGCGCCTCCAGTTACGGTGACCGTGGGATTTTCAAGAATACGATTGCTTGGGTAATCTCCATGCCCCTCTACAGTGATCGTGTAGACAAAGTCAGACTTACCCTCGGTAGCGTTCATTGCCTTTATAGTCTCCTCAACCAGTACGTCATCGGTCGGCCAGCTACCGGTCGGCGTAAAGGAATTGATATTCATTAATTCCTTGCTTGTAAAGGAGTCAAAGCCCATCATGGAAAAGGCATTATTGCGGCTGTAGAAGGTTGCCGTATTGTTATGTACGACATGCGTGCCATAACCGATTTTGGAAAGTGCAGAGGCAATGCTCTCACAGTCGGTCTGTTTTAAAATCGTTTTATACGGGTATTCTCCTGTACCGAAATACTGCATACTCATTCCGGTCAGAACCTCAAACTCTGTGTTGGCGGTACCTGCACCCACGACAGGAACAGTCAGATAGCCGCTTGAGTAGTTTGCCTCCAAATTATGGAAATTAGGAATCGGGTCCTCTGACATATTTAAAAAGTTGACGTCACTGGGATCGGCAAAGGATTCCAGAAGAACGCAGACGATGTTCGGCTGCGCATCAGGTGGAACTGTTGTCGCAGAGCCTGCGGAATCAACAAGTGTCTGAATTGCCTCAATCGTTTCCTCGGAGTAATCCTCCGGCTTATCCATGCCGCGTCCGACAACGCTTGTAGAAAATCCGTAAACAAAGCCGTAATCTGAATATCCCTGCGCAATATTGGAAAAATAAGAAGCAAGGATATTTGAATTCTGTGCCGCATGGGTCGTTACCGGAATGCCGATAAAGACAAGGGCAAGGATGCAAAGCGGCGCAAGCACATGGTGGCGCGGTCCTTGATAGCGCGGTCCCTTTGCAAAAAACAGACCTAAGAATACAAAGAAAGAAACAACAGCGACAACAACGATCGTAGCCTCTGCCGCAGAAAAATAGGTCGTGTTCTGCATCTGGAACAGATCAGAGATCATTTTTATATCCGTATAGCTAAACGGGGTCACGCGGTTAGAAAGGATCAAGCCGTTGACCGTTCCGAGGAAAATCCAGATACCGCTGATCAAAATCCGTAATTGTGCCCGATATTTTGTGAGGTAAACGAGCGTCAGTGAAGCAAAGATGATCAGGGCATTGTATAAGAATGCCAGCGTATGATTGCTTAAAAAGGTAACGGCGCTTATCAAATCGCGTCTGGAAATGACTTCTATGACAAAGATCAAAAAGCATGCCAGTATAAAATGAAAAATCAGTGAATACTTATTGAGAAACGCAATACGTTTATAGTACTTTTCACTGTGCGGTTTCTTTTTCGGAAGAAAAGACAAAATACGCTCCCACCCCTTACGAAACAGAGAGCTGACAACATTAAATTTTTCTCTCATAGAAATCCTCCCAATAACAATCTGCCTTGTATAAATGGCGTAAAACGCCTCATTTTCTTCTAATAGTAAAACTGATACTAACAGAATATATCGTTTTTAGGGTAAAAAATCAATCGGGAAGATGTATAAAAAAGTCTTAAGATTTACTAAATTTCTATTAGTTATGAATAAAACATGAACAAAGTGTGTCCAAAAAAATAATTTTATTTTATGAATTTATTAATGGCATCGTTGAGGTCGCGAAGTACCTGATCATCGCCTGTTTCGATGGCGTCCACGACACAGTGGCTGATGTGATCCTCAAGGATGATCTTGCCAATGTTGTTGATTGCGGAGCGTACCGCGGCAATCTGAATCAGCACCTCGCTGCAGTCGCGCCCGTCCTCGATCATTGACCGTACCGCTTCCATATGTCCGATGGCGCGGTTCATGCGGTTTAGGACTGCTTTTGTATTTGTATGGCGGTGTCCGTGGGCGGCAGCATCGTTATTATGTGTATGCGTGTGCGCGCCGTCATGAGTATGAGCGCTGCCGCTTGGTACAGATGGGTTGCTGCCGTTTGCAGGCGTGCTGTCATTTGGGCGGGCGGATGCATGATCTTTAGACATGTGGACTCCTCGTTTCTTCTTGTGTGTATTGGTTTAGTATAGCATAGCGGAAAGGAATTGAACAGAAGAAACTTTTGCGGTATACTGTAAAAGCAAATTTTATCACATTTTGTATTTTATATTAATATAAGGTAGGAACACAAATGAATTTATTTGACATTATCGGTCCGGTTATGGTGGGGCCATCGAGTTCGCATACAGCCGGAGCAGTAAAAATCGGGAGAGTTTGCCAGAGACTTTTGGCGGAGGATGTCAGGGACGCAAAAATCTATTTTCATGGCTCGTTTCAGGCAACCGGTAAGGGGCACGGAACAGACCGCGCACTGGTGGCGGGACTGCTTGGAATGGCAGTGGATGACCCGCGGATTCCAGAAAGCTTTGCTGCTGCGCAGGAAGCAGGGTTGACCTTTACGATGGAAGGACTTGATTTGGGGGATGTGCATCCCAATTCCGTAAAATTGGAGTTGACCGGAGTGACGGGAAGAAGGTTAGAGGTTGTGGCGGCGTCGATCGGCGGAGGACGGATTCAGATTTGCGAGCTGGATGGCCTGTCTGCTAATTTCAGTGGGGACTGCCCGACGCTGATCGTCAATAATGTAGACCAGCCAGGGCATGTGACGGAGGTTGCCACGATGCTCGCAAGAGAAAACATCAATATCGGTACGATGCAGATTTACCGTACCGGTCGCGGAGGGAATGCAGTTATGGTTATTGAGTGTGACGGGGAGATTCCGCGGGAATCAATCGAGTGGCTGGAAGCCAGAGAGGGTATACGAAAGGTCACTTATCTGAGTATGCAGGAAATATAACGAATGTTGGAAAGGAAGAAAACGGATGTATCAATCGTTGGAAGAATTATGCAGGATAGAGAAGGAGAGCGGTAAGCCGTTTTGGGAGATCGTGCAGGAGGATGACTGCAGGGAGAGCGGAATCAGTGCGGAGGAATCTTTTGCCAGGATGCGCCGGATGTATGAGGCAATGCAGGAGGCGGACGAGCATTACGATGAGAATTTGAAATCTGCAAGTGGTCTTGTGGGAACAGAGGGAAAGAAAATGAGAGACGCACGGCTGGCGGGAACGCTGCTGTGCGGGGATTTTATCGGGGAGGTTATGGAGAAGGCGCTGCGCACAAGCGAGTCTAATGCCTGTATGAAACGAATTGTGGCAGCGCCGACGGCTGGCTCATGCGGCGTTGTGCCTGCTGTTTTTTTGAGCGTGCAGAAGAACCGGGGATTTTCCACAGAGGACATGGTTAAGGCGCTCTATGTTGCCGCGGGGATAGGAGGCGTGATCGCAAACCGCGCGTTTCTTTCGGGGGCGGCAGGCGGCTGTCAGGCGGAAATCGGTTCGGCGTCTGCAATGGCGGCGGGCGGCGTTGTGGCTCTGCTGGGCGGGAGCGCTGCGGAGATCGCTAATGCGGCGGCGCTCGCGCTCAAAAATCTGCTTGGACTGGCGTGTGATCCGGTTGCCGGATTGGTGGAAGTGCCGTGTGTAAAACGAAATGTCATGGGCGCAGTCAATGCGATGACGTCTGCGGATATGACGATGGCGGGGATTTTCAGTAAGATTCCGCCGGATGAGGTCATTGATGCGATGCGCAGTGTGGGGCGCAGCATGGCGGAGGAATTGCGGGAAACGGGAAAGGGCGGATTAGCGGCAACCCCGACCGGTATGGAAATTCATGAGAGGATGTCTCATTTGATGTAGCGCTCGCAAGTCATAGGAAATTTATGTAGCAAAAAAGGACCGATAGGTCCTTTTTTGCTGCTTTATTATTTGTTGGAACGTCTCCAGATGTTCATTTTTTCTGCTTCTGCGATCAGCTCGTCGCGGAAATCAGGATGAGCGATCGAGATTAACGCCTCTGCCTTCTGCCAGGTCGAGAGACCCTTTAAGTTGACTTTGCCGTGTTCGGTAACGACATAGTGGATATTTGCCCTTGTGTCGGTAACGATAGAGCCGCCGGCAAGCGTCGGGCGAATACGGGATTTTAAGTTGCCGTCTTTATCCTTAAAGGTAGAGGATAAGCAGATAAAGCTCTTACCGCCGTTGGAGAGGTAAGCTCCCAGTACGAAGTCAAGCTGCCCGCCTGCACCGCTGATATGCTTTACTCCTGCAGACTCTGCATTGACCTGTCCGAATAGATCAATGTCAACGGCATTGTTGATGGAGATAAAGTTATCAAGTGAGGAAATGGAACGAATATCGTTCGTGTAATCGACCGGAGCACTCATAAGCTCAGGATTCTCATCCATATAGTCGTACATCTTTTTCGTTCCGGCGCCGAATGCATAGGTCTGGCGGTAACGGTCAATGTTTTTCTTGGAGCCGTTAATCTTTCCTGCTCTTGCAATATCAACAAATGCATCCACATACATCTCGGTATGCACGCCGAGGTCCTTTAAGTCAGACTCTGCGATCAGTGAGCCGACTGCATTTGGCATACCGCCGATGCCAAGCTGTAAGCTTGCGCCGTTTGGAATCTCCTCAACGATCAGCTTTGCGACTGCCTTGTCGACATCGGTAGCCGCGCCGCCTCCGCCCATCTCGCTGATCGGCGGATTCTCACCCTCAACGATATAGGTAACATCCGAGATATGTACACCGCATTCTGTTCCGCCGAGACAGCGCGGCATGTTCTCGTTGACCTCAACGATGATGTGCTTTGCTCTCTCACACATTGCGCCAAGATGGGATGCGTTCGGACCAAAATTAAAATAGCCGTGTGAATCCATCGGAGCAACCTGAAACATTGCAACGTCATCCGGGCAATCCAGATCGCGGTAATAGCGCGGCAGCTCAGAATAACGGATCGGCGCATAGTAAGCGCACCCTCTTGAGATCAGCTTGCGCTCAAGACCCGACATATGCCATGAGTTCCAGCAAAAATGCTCCCCAGCGTCCTCGCGTGCAAAAACAGCGAGCGGCTTTAAAAGGATACCGCCGCGCAGCTTTACATCATGCAGCTCATCGGTACGCTTTGCCAATGCCTTATCCAGCGTATCTACGATATTTGTGCACCAGCCGTAATCTACCCAGTCGCCGGACTGAATCAGCTTTACCGCCTCATCAGCAGATACAAGTTTTTGTTTGTATTCCTGTAAAAAATCCATGAAAAACCCTCCTTTGGTAAAAACATCATAAAGAAATTCTTTATGGTGCTATCGTATCATGTTATGGATAATTTTACAAGTCTATAGTTCTTCGGGGAGAGCCCAATTACGGGACGCGTCCCGGTATTGTTCCAACTGCTGTTCGTATTGCAAAATCAAAACCGGATCGGAGGGAAGCTTTGCCTTTTCGTCAGCGATCAACAGCTCATAGCATTCTGTCAGACCAAGCAGGGGAAGGTCGCCTCCGGTATGAATATCGAGAATGCTTGCCGTCTCGTAAGCGGCGTTGTAAAACCACAGCACCGCCTCTGCATAGTCGCGTTCGGCGAGAAAGTAGGTGCCGAGCTCATAGCAGATTTCCGAGCATGGGGTTGTCAGCATATCCTTCATGGTCAGCTTGAAAAATTCATTTTTATTTCCCTCAAGACGGTATATGTGTGCCAGAATGCAGGACGCCTCCTTACGGGCGTCGTCCGTGGTATCGTTTTCAAGAATTGCCTCAAAAACGGGCTTTGCATTGAGAAAATCCTTTGTATCGCCTGTTTTTAGGAGCTCCCTTGCATACATGCTGCGGATTTTTGGGGAAAATTGTCTGTCGTGCTCAAATGCCTTGACAAAAATAGAAAAATCACGCTTGCTGTGCAGTGACTGCGGCTTATGGAGAATCTCAACATCACTGTCAAAGATAACCGGCTGTAAGCGGACAGTCTCATGGATCGGGTCGATCCATGTAAAGGTGCGCAGACGACGAAACAGCTTGGGGCGGTATTCTTTTTGCGAGTTGAGAACCGTGTTAAATTCGGAGCAGTTTATATATTTCATCTGTACGATCTCGATCTCCGGCAGCAGTGCCTGCTTTAGCCGGAGAAAACGCATATGGTTTTCCTCATCCAGCAGCTCGTCTGCGTCTGCGGCGTAAATATATTCCATCGTGGCTTTGGAAAAGGAAAAGTTCCGCGCGGCGGAAAAATCATTTGCCCAGCGGTAATCGTAGATTTTGGAAGTGTAGTCTGCCGCGATTTCCTTTGTGCGGTCGGTGGAGCCTGTATCGACGATGATGATTTCGTCCATAAGGTCTGCAATGCTGTCAAGACAGCGTTTGAGTACGGCTTCTTCATTTTTTACAATCATACATAAGCTGATGTTTGCCATAAAAGTCCTCCATTCCGAAACGATTTGGCACGGGTACATTGCCCGCTGCAAGGCACATGCCAAAACGAAGTATCTATTTTTATTATACCGCAGTGCGGCGGCTAGGGCAAATGGAGAAATACAGGCATTTTAAAAGCGGAAGTGGAAAGAAAAAAACGGTTGTGTTACAATGGGAGCAGTCAGAGAAAGAGAGAAATAGTTGGCATGGAACAGAAAATACGAAATAAAAAGAATGACAGACAGGGGAAAGAGAGAACGTCGGCAAACAGCAGTGGCTGTCCGTATGCGAAAAAATGCGGCGGCTGCAGCTATCAGGGAGTTTCCTATGAAAAGCAATTAAAGGAAAAGCAGCGGCTGGTGCAGAAGTATGTGGGCGGCTTTTGTAAGGTAAAGCCGATCATCGGAATGGAGCAGCCGTATCATTATCGCAATAAGGTGCATGCCGCGTTTGATATTGCAAAGGGCGGCACGATTATTTCCGGTGTGTACCGGGCGGGAACACACGAGGTTGTGAATATTGATGCGTGCCAGATTGAGGATGAAATTTCCGGCGCAATCATCCGCGACATCCGGGGTCTGCTGCGCTCGTTTAAGATTAAGACATATGATGAGGATACCGGATATGGTCTGCTGCGTCATGTGCTGGTGCGCCGCGGCTTTTGCAGCGGGGAGGTAATGGTCGTGCTGGTGCTGGGTTCTCCGATTCTGCCGTCGAAAAATAATTTTGTGAAGGCGCTGCGTAGGCTTCACCCGGAAATCAGTACCGTTGTTTTGAATGTCAATGATAAGAAAACAAGCATGGTGCTTGGCGAGCGGGAGAGTGTGATCTATGGAAAGGGATATATCGAGGATACGCTGTGCGGCTGTACGTTCCGAATCTCGCCCAAGTCCTTTTATCAGGTAAATCCCGTTCAGACAGAGGCGCTTTATCAAAAGGCAGTTGCCTATGCGGGGCTGATAGGAAAAGAAACTGTCATAGATGCATATTGCGGGATCGGGACGATTGGGCTGATCGCGGCAGGGCAGGCGGGACAAGTCATTGGTGTGGAACTGAATAAGGATGCTGTGCGGGACGCGGTGATCAACGCAAAGAGAAATCAAATAAAAAATGTGCAGTTTTATCAGGCGGATGCCGGGAAGTTTATGCTTGAGATGGCAGGACAGCTTTCTCCGGCAGGTGGGCGTAGGAAGACTGCGGTGGATGTGGTGTTTATGGATCCGCCACGTGCCGGAAGTGACGAGGCATTTTTATCCTCTGTTGTAAGGCTTGCGCCCAAGCGCGTCGTGTATGTTTCCTGTAACCCACAGACGCTTGGGCGGGATTTGAAATATCTTACGGCGCATGGGTATGAGGCGGTGGAGTGCACGCCGGTCGATATGTTTCCGTGGACGGGGCATGTGGAGACGGTTGTAATGCTTTCCCACAAAAATCTGACAGTGTGATCAATGTAAAAGTCGAGTTTGGCAAGGGATAAGGTAAAGTTCCGCTTGCTAATATTGCTAAAACAGCAGAAGCGTATAAGCCAAAAGAGAGAGTTACCTACAAAATCATAAAGGAGTACATAGAAGCGAAATATGGCTTCACGGTACATACCGCATATATCTCAGAAGTAAAGAGAGGGTTAGGCTTGCCGATGTATGATGCACCTAATGCGGTAGAAGAATTGAAACAGCCGAGGAAACATCCGACGGCGGAGAAGGTGGAAGCTATAAAAGATGCCCTCAAGCATTTTGAGATTATCTAAAATCAGGAGCGTACCATTAGAAATAATGGCATACTTATGATATGGGAGGCGAATATTATGATTATACCTGTAAGCGTTAAAAATCAAAGTATTGATTCTTCTGGAATCACAAGTGATTAATAATCTGTAAGTGAAAGGAGGGAGTTGATACGATGAACGCGTCTTTCTATAACGAAATCAAAAATATTTTAATCTCAGCAAGAAATAAAGTTTATCAGACAGCCAATTTTGCAATGGTTGAAGCCTACTGGAATATAGGAAAATCAATCGTTGAAGAACAAGGTGGCAATGAAAAGGCTGAGTATGGTACAGGTTTGTTAAAAGAGTTGTCAAAGCAAATGACACAGGATTTTGGTAAAGGATTTACCGTTGCAAATTTAAAAAATATGCGGCAATTTTATTTAACATTTCCGAATGGCTACGCACTGCGTAGCGAATTGAGTTGGACGCATTATCGCCTTCTAATGCGAGTAGAGAATGAAAATGCACGAGAATTTTATATGCAGGAGGCTGTAAAATCTCAATGGAGTACAAGACAGCTTGAGCGTCAGATAAATTCTTTCTTTTATGAAAGGCTATTATCCAGTAAAAATAAGGAGCAAGTTGCACAGGAAATACAGACATTAGAGCCGACGAAGAAACCCGAAGATGTCATCCGTGACCCCTATGTATTAGAATTTCTTGGATTGACGCCTAATGATGATTTTTATGAAAGTGATTTAGAACAAGCGTTAATTACACATTTACAGAAATTTCTTTTGGAGCTTGGCAGAGGATTTTCATTTGTTGCAAGACAGAAAAGAATAACATTTGATGGACGTCATTTTAGAATTGACCTTGTATTTTACAATTACATATTAAAATGTTTTATTTTGATAGATTTAAAAGTTGGGGACTTAACACATCAGGATTTAGGGCAGATGCAGATGTATGTTCATTATTATGAGCGGGAACTTATGAATGAAGGAGACAATCCACCGATTGGTATTGTTTTGTGTGCAGATAAAAGTGAGTCTGTAGTTAAGTATACGTTGCCTGAAAATGAAACACAGATTTTTGCGTCAAAATACAAATTGTATTTACCAAGTGAGGAAGAATTGCTGCGCGAATTAAAACAGGAATATCAAGCCCTGGAATCTATCAAGACAGTGGAAGAAAATATTGGTAGTGACGAGTAGATTTTGCATCAAGGAGGTGCAAAATTGATGGAATCTATATTTTGTGGGAAAAGGGATGCGCGAGCAGTATTTGTACTGTAGAAATATTGCTTATATCCATTGCGATCTGCAAGCTGTCAGCGCTTGAGAGGTGAATGACATGGGATATAAAATACTCATTGTAGATGATGATATTGATCTATTAAAAATGCTGACCGGATTTTTTTCATTGAGGTCTTATGCTGTTGTGACTGCTGAAAATGGCTGGGAGGCATTAGAAAAAATAAAAGCTGCTCCCGATCTGATCCTATTGGATGTGAATATGCCGGGATTGGATGGAATTGAATTATGTAAGAAAATAAGAGATAAAGTATCATGCCCGATTATTTTTCTGACGGCAAGGGTAGAGGAAAATGACCGGGTAGCAGGGTTGTTGTCCGGCGGGGATGATTATATGTTAAAACCGTTTAGCCTAAAAGAGCTGGATGCAAGAATCGTTGCTCATCTGAAAAGGGAAGAACGAAGAAACAGAAAAACAGAGTATAGATTTTACGGGGAATTATCGATTGATTATATTTATAAAAAAGTGGAAATCAAGGGAAATACGCTGGATTTAACAAGGCTGGAATATGAAATTATTGAGTTTTTATCCATGAATCCTGAAATTGTATTTGATAAGGAAAGAATTTACGAAAAAGTATGTGGCTATGATGCAGCGGGAGACAGCCGCGTAGTAACAGAATTGATTCGCAGGATTCGCAATAAAATCAAGAAATACACAGACACAGGGTATATTGACACTGTATGGGGAATGGGCTATAAATGGATAAAATAAAAAACCTTTCAATCAGAAAAACGATTGTTTTATATATGGTAATTAATTTGATCGTTTGTTTTTTGCTTTCTGTTTTTGTTATGCGGGCAGCATCGGAGATCCAAAATGAAATTTGGTGGAAATATGTAGACCAGAAAGAATACGCCGGGATGCTGGAAGGTGAAGGCGAAAAATATATTACGAACCTTCCGAGACCGAATGCCGGCGAAATGAAACGGATCGATCATCATATATCTGAGGTATGTGATTTTCTTCAGACCTTTACTGTTTTGATCATATCTGTTGCAGGGAGTATTATATCGATCCTTCTTTTTTACAGGCATAAATTAAAAAATCCTATTGAGGAATTGGAGCTTGCTTCGCAAAAAATAGGGAAGAATGATCTTGATTTCCATATCACTTATACCAATAAAGATGAAATGGGGAAGCTCTGTTGCGAATTTGAACGGATGCGGGAACAGCTTGCAGGGAATCATCAAAAGCTGTGGAAAATGATTGAAGAAGAAAAAGCGCTTCGGGCGGCGATCGCGCATGATATACGTTCTCCACTGTCTGTATTGGAAGGCTATCAGGAAATGCTCATGGAATATCTGCCGAACCGGGAGATTGATATAAAGCAGGCAATGGAAATGGTGGCTGAGAGCAGAAAGCAGATTGAGCGTATGGACATCTTTGTCGAGACAATGCGAAAAATGAGCAGTCTGGAGACGAGGGAGCTAAGAACCGAAGAAATCACGAGCCGGCAATTAGAAGGGGATATACAGGCGGAGCTAAGGATTCTGGAGAAAAAATATCAAAAGAAATGTTATCTGAAGGCAGCTTCAGCAAATGAATGCTTTGCAGGAGATAAAGAGGTCATCATGGAAGTTGTGGATAATCTCTTATTGAATGCGTTGCGTTATGCCAAAACAAAAGTAGAAATAATGATGTCCTTGTCCTTCTGTGAACTAAAAATCAGCGTGAAAGACGATGGGATCGGTTTTACAGAGGACCGGGAAAATGTAACAAAGCTTTTCTGCCGGAGGAATGTGAAGGACAGCTTGAAGCATGCCGGGATAGGCATGTATATTAGCAGGTTATATTGTGAAAAACATGGCGGAGAATTGATCGTGGAAAACAGTGAAAATAGCGGCGCTGCCATCACGGCAGTATTTCATCGGATTGCGTAAGCAGTCCGATTTTTTTGACATAAGAGTGGCTCGTGAAGTGTGTCGCTCGTTGTTATAAGGCATTCGGCAGAGAGTGACAACCGTTGTCGGTTGTCTTTTTATTGTGATTTATATTTTATGATAGCAGCAGCAAAGAAAAGGAGGCAAGGATATGCTTGCAATTTTAAAAAGAGAAATAAAAAATTATTTAAAGCAGCCGCTGTTCTGGCTGGGGGTAGTCATTGTGATTTACGGAATTTATAGCGATACCGGTCCTTATTTAACAACACATTATGTTACATTGGGAGAGGAACTCGCAAATGAAGATCCGCAATATGCATATTCGGCTGAGGTGTATGAAGGGTATGTACCGTCTGCGCCGCAGGAACAAAGAAAAATCTGGAATAAACAGATAACAGAAGCTTTGATAAGTGATTTTGAAATGTCTGATTCTAAAGCACAGGAAGTCATTGCCCGGTTGGATCGTATGGAGATCGCAGATGCCTGTGCGTATTTAGAGCGTGAATATGACTATCATGGCGCAGTGTATTTATATGAGGACAGTGCGTACCATAAGGGAACTGCGGAAGAAATTAACGCCTATTTGGATAAAGTATTGAAGGATCGATCGTTTTCCTTTTATTATTCAAGAAAATTCGCAGATTTTGCAGGTCTGTATATGGGATTTTTTGCAGCAATCCTGCTGTCGGTGCTGTATCTGCAGGACACAAGAAGACATACCTATGAGCTGCTTCATACAAAGCCCATTACTGCAAAGCAATATATTCTTGGAAAGGTAGGCGCGGGCTTTGGCGTATGTGTGATGGTACTGGCAATTTTAAATTTATTGTTCTGGGGACTTTGTATCGTGTATACAAGGGACAGCGGCTTTGAAGTAAGCTTATGGGATTTTCTCGTTTCCACAGCACTTTATATTTTGCCGAACATGTTAATGATCGTATGTGTATATACGTTGATTTCTCTGTTGTTTCAAACACCGCTTCCGGGAGTGCCGCTTTTGATCCTTTATTTGCTGTATTCCAACTTGGGTGGAAGAAATGCGGAGGGAGTTTTTGGGTATGTGAGCAGACCGCTGGCGATCATGGTACGGTTTCCGGGGCAGCTTTTTGATACAGCCCTGCCTCCTATGGCTCTTTTCAATCAGGGCTGTTTGATCGTGGCATCTGTTTTTATTATCCTGATCTCCGGGATGATATGGAAACGGAGGAGAATATAATGCGAAAAGAATGTAAGATCGTCCTTCCGTTTTATAAAATCGCCTATGCGATTTCCTTCGTTATTATTTTGAGTATGATCAGAGGTGTGACACATACCTTTGAAGTAGGGATAGCAATGGAAGCGCCTATGGCAATACTGGCAGTCGTTTTTTGTGCAGATACCTATGTGCGGGAAATCATGAGTAATCGCTCGCAGATCCATAGGCTGTATCCGGTGAAAAGGAGATTTTTTTCTATACTGGAAAGATTGATGATACAGGAAATATTTCTGTTGCTGCTTGCTGTCACAGGATATGGCTGCTTTTTGTTCTTTCAAAAACCGATCACACATCCGGCAACAGGGAGTGAAGCAAGGCAGTTTATGATTTATTTTGCCTCGATGATCATCACTATTTTCTTTTGGGGAAGCTTAGCCAATATGCTTTCCATGATGTTTCGTAATATGTGGGGAGGGATCGGAGGATGTCTTCTGATATGGCTTTCGGTTAATTCGTCATGGGGAGATCAATGCTTAGGTGCATGGAATTTGTTTTCCTATACATTCAGAGAGGTACAAAATAACGGAGATATTTCATGGGTATATGGAAAGCTTATGTGTTTATGTATGGGAATGATCATGGCAGCAGTATTGCCGAAAATAATTAAAAAGAGAGGGTAACATGATGCGTATTCAGATTGATGATTTGACAGTAACGTTTAGAAATGGTGTGACAGCGATCAATCATGCAGATTTAGAGATTTCTAATGGTATGTTTGGATTGCTGGGGGAAAACGGAGCAGGAAAAACTACATTGATGAGGGTGTTGACGACAGTATTAAAACCTACCGGAGGCAGAGTGACTTTAAATGAGATGTTATACAGGGAAGAAAATTATGAAAAGATTCAAAAAAGGATCGGTTATCTGCCGCAGGAAATAGACCTTTATCCTAATTTGACCGTACAGGAATGCTTAGAATATATGGGAGCTCTGGCGGGAGTTCCCAGGCAGGAGTGCAGGGAGCGTATGCAATATTATCTTACCAAGACAAGTCTTTTGGAACATCGCAAAAAGAAGATGAAACAACTGTCAGGCGGTATGAAGCGGCGTGTCGGTTTGGTCCAGGCACTGTTAAATGAACCGGAATTTTTGATCGTCGATGAGCCGACGACTGGGCTTGACCCGGAGGAACGTATCCGTATTCGCAACCTGCTGGTAGATTTTTCTGAAAACAGAACCGTATTATTTTCTACTCATGTGGTCGAAGATTTAGCTGCGACATGTAATCGCCTTGCGGTTATGAAAAAAGGGCAGTTTTTGTATCAGGGAAGGATGACAGACCTGCTGCAGAAAGCAGAAAACCGTGTCTGGGTTTGTACCGTGGAGGATGAAGCGAGGGCAAGGGAGCTTGAGAGACAATATCATGTTTCTTCTAAACAATTTACGGAAGGAGGTTTACAGCTTAAAATTCTCAGTGAAAAACAGCCAACGGAGGGAAGCTATTGCGTAAAACCGACACTGGAGGATGCCTATATTTATGTGACAAATCAAATGTTCCACCGATGAATTCTTATGTTTTGCAGCCGCCTCTTTATTGCGCAACGACATTGGGTAAGTTGTCAGAACCAAAATAGTATGTTAAAATTGCGGATGAATCGATCAGATGATGAAGGAGCATTATCTCATTTTAAAAAGAATGGGCAGGGGATAGTAAAAATTGGTTTATTCCGTGACGGAAGAAATGCAGATAATAAAGACGATAAAGGGGTGGAATGGAGGTTATGTATGGATATTCATAAAACTGCGAAAAGTATATTAGAACATGTCGGCGGAAGCGAAAATATCAAAGACGTCAGTCATTGCTTTACAAGACTGCGCTTTGTGTTAAAGGATGATTCAAAAGCAGACAAGCAGACCGTCGAGCGCCTGGAAGGTGTGATCCAGGTCGTGATTTCCGGCGGTCAGTTTCAGGTGGTACTTGGCTCAAAGGTAAATCAGGTGTATGAGGCGCTGCTGCCGTTGCTGCCGGAAAACGGTGCGTCAGGAGGAAAAGGAAAGGGGAATATAGCAAATTCTGTTTTGCAGACAATTTCTAAAATGTTTACGCCGCTGATTCCTGCCATTGCGGCTTCGGGATTGATCAAAGGCATTTTGACGGCGGCAAAGCTTTTGGCAGCGAAAAACGGTGTTGATATTTCTGTGAATGATACCTATGTGCTGCTTCTTGCCACAAGCCAGATCATTTTTTATTTCATGCCGGTGTTCCTTGGCTATACGGCGGCAAAGGCGCTTAAGTGCAATGAGGTTGTAGCAATGACGATCGGAGGATTTTTATGCTACCCGCAGATAGACGCCATCATTCAGGATGCCGCCACGGCAACCACGATCTTTGGGATTCCAGTAACGAAGGGTGCATGGACGATCGGTGAATCCACGAAGGTATTCAGCTATACCGAATCGGTCATTCCGATTTTGCTGGCAGTGTTTGTTTTGATGTATTTGGAGAAATTCTTAAATAAGGTAATTCCACAGGTCATTCAGATCATTATGGTACCCGGATTGTCAATCCTCATCATGATACCACTCACACTTACACTGCTGGGGCCGATCGGCATCTGGGTAGGAAATGGCATTCAGGCATTATATTATGTATTGATGAGCTTTAATACGGCTGTCGGCGGTGCGGTGATCGGCGGACTATGGGGCGTTTTTGTTATTTTCGGCGCACATCGGGCGCTGCTGCCGGTAGGACTGAATGATGTTGCGGTGAGCGGAAAGCAAAATCTGCTGGCGTTTGCAGGCGCGGCAAATTTTTCACAGGGCGGTGCGGCACTTGGAGTTATGTTAAAGTCAAGAAATAAGGAGCTAAAGAGTGTGGCGGCGTCGGCAACGATTTCCGCGGCGCTGGTGGGGATCACAGAGCCTGCGATCTATGGCTGCAATCTGCGCCTGAAAAAGCCGATGATCTGTGCGGTTATCTGCGGCGCGCTCGGCGGCGGAATTATGGGCATTGGAGGCGTTTACGGCGATGCGTTTGCCAATAACGGCGTGCTGACTGTTTTCTCCTATGCCTCATTTGGGATGAAGCCGTTTATTTTTTATTTGATCGGCTGCGGTGTCGCATTCTTTGGCACAGCGGTCTTGACTTATTTGATCGGCTTTGAGGATATGGAAGATCAAAGACAGGAGACCTTTCATCAAGAGACGGAGAATATTACCGGCAAACGGACAGAAACCGCATGGGAGATCACGTCCCCGGTAGAGGGAGAGGCGATTGCGTTAAGCGGGATTGGCGACGAGGCATTTGCATCAGAAGCTTTGGGAAAAGGAATTGCGATCCTTCCCCAAAAGGGAGAGGTCCTTGCGCCGGCAGACGGTACGGTTACTGTTATTTATCCAACTCTCCATGCGATCGGACTAAAGCTTTCTAATGGTGTCGAGCTTTTGATCCATGTGGGGATCGACACGGTGAAGCTGGAAGGAAAATATTTTAAAAAGTATGTAGAGGAAGGTGCGCAGGTTAAGAAAGGCGAAAAAATTACGGCATTTGATTTAGAGAAAATAAAAACGGCAGGCTATGATCCGACGGTTGCGGTTGTGGTCGGAAATACGAAGGACTACCAGGCAGTCACCGGGCTTACGGCGTGCCATGCAGATTTTGATACGCCTGTGATCAAGGTGGTGGCAGGAGAATAACAAAGGCATGGCAGAGCAGAGATTTCATTTTGAAGCTTGCTGCGATAAGGACAAAAACTAATGGGAGGAAAGAACTTATGTCGCAGAGATTTCCAAAAAATTTTTTGTGGGGAGCGTCCTCCTCGGCATTTCAAATCGAAGGAGGCTGGGACGAGGACAAAAAAGGAATGACGGTCGCCGATCATAATTCCTTTCGGCGCTCCGCAAAGCAGGCAGACAGTAAGGTTGCGAGCGATTTCTATCATCATTGGAGAGAGGACATTGCGCTGATGAAGGAGCTGGGAATGCAGATGTATCGCTTTTCTTTGTCATGGGCGAGGATCATACCGGATGGGGATGGAGAGATCAACCGGGCGGGCATTGATTTTTACAGAAATGTCATTGACTGCCTTTTGGAGCATGGAATAGAACCCTTCGTGACGCTGTATCATTTTGACCTTCCCTATGCGCTGGTCGAAAAATACAATGGTTGGGAGGACAGGCGGTGTGTATACGCATTTGAGCGCTATGCGAAACTGTGCTTTGCAGAGTTTGGCGAAAAGGTGAAATATTGGCAGGTCATCAACGAGCAGAATCTTATGATTCGTGTAGACGAGCGTATGAATATTGAGGAGACAGATGCGTGGAAGGCAGATCGGATGCGCGCGCAGATGGATTATCATATGTTTCTTGCAAACGCACTGGTTACAAGCGCGTGCCATGAAATGGTCAAGGATGGAAAAATCGGACCGGCGATTTCCTCCACTTGCACCTATCCGTTGACAAACAAGCCGCAGGATGTCTGGGCGGCAAGGATGAATGACTGTATGAAGACGAATTACTGTCTGGATATGTACTATGACGGAAAATATCCGGGCTATTATATGCGCTATCTAAGGGAGCGCAATATCGTGCCAAAGATGCTTGCGGGAGACGAGGAGATTCTAAGGGCGGGTAAAATGGATTACATTGCCGTGAATTATTACCGGACGCTCTGTGCAAGCTATCTGCCGTCCGACGAGGAGCATCCGGTCGGAATGCGTGTATTCCGCGGCAACGAGGTAGATTTTGATCAGTACGGTTATTGCCGGGATGAAAAAAATCAGCATCTTGGGGCAAGCGAGTACGGGGCACAGATTGATCCGATGGGCTTAAGGATCGTCTTGAATGATTATTACAGCAGATACCGTCTGCCGCTGCTCATCACGGAAAACGGACTTGGCGCTGCGGATGAATTGACAGAGGCAGGAGAGGTTCACGATTCCTATCGGATCGACTATATCAAAAAGCATTTGGAAGTCTGTGCATTGGCGATCGAGGATGGCGTCGATCTGATGGGATATTCTGCATGGTCTTTTATGGACTTGCTGAGTTCGCATCAGGGCTTTCGGAAACGTTATGGTTTTGTCTATGTGAATCGTGATGATCATGACCTGAAGGATATGAGAAGAATAAAAAAGGACAGCTTTTACTGGTATCAAAATGTGATACGAACGAATGGAGATGAGCTGTAAAAGAGAAGTCAGACGAAGCAAAAGAACGCCTGCTTGCGCAATGCGCAAGCGGCGTTCTTTTTAAACTTTACAATTAATCAAAATTCAAGTAAAAATAGACTTTAATTCAAGTAATAGTAATGTTAATATATCCATAGAAAAAGAAAAAATGGAACAAAAACTTGTGATTATGCACAGGAAAAGCGCGGGAGGTGAAAAAAGTGAGTGGGAGAGAGGAAGAAATAAGGAAAGCACCAACGCCTGTGGATGAGCTTTTACTTGAATTTAAAAATACGGAACAAGGAACAAAATCAAGTAAAATCAAGTTCTTCAATTTAGAGAGCGGAAAAGATGTGTATAATATCACAGCGCCGTTTCGCGATGGAGAACACATGTATCTGGCGGGCAGGGTGGAGAGCCGTGACAGCGAGGAGTCGGAGGTTGTCTTTTTCAGACAGTCGGGAGATGGCTGGACGGCAGATGAGCGGCTGCCTCGGTTAAAGCTGCAGGACCCGTGTGTTGTGAGGATTGCGGGAGAGCTTGTCGTTGGCGGAGTTGAGATTTTTCCGGATGAGGAAAACCCGGATGCTTGGAATTACCGTACGGTGTTCTATCGCGGCGACAATCTGTCCGAGTTGAAACGCTTTGCAAAGGGACCCGATCGGATGAAGGACATCAGGCTTTGCGGGCTGGAGGACGGAACGATCCTGGTGATGACAAGACCGCAGGGAGAAATCGGCGGCAGAGGAAAGATCGGGTATACGATCATTCGCACGCTGGAGGAGCTTAACGCAGAATGTATGCAAAAGGCAGTTGTTCTGGAAGGACAGTTTTTGCCGGAGGAATGGGGTGGGTGCAACGAACTGCATCTGCTTAGGAACGGGAAGGTTGGAATTTTGGGACATATTGCAAAATATGATGAAGCGAAAAACAGGCATTATTATGCGACAGCCTTTTGCTTCGATTACCGAACAGGGGAATATACCCCGATGAAAATCATTGCGGTCAGAGACAATTTTTTGGACGGACCAAGCAAGCGGGAAGATCTGCGGGATGTGATATTCAGCGGCGGTCTCGTGCGGGAACAGGGACAGGCAAAGCTATACTGCGGAGTGAGTGATGCGGAAGCGCAAAGCCTTGTGATCCGTGATCCGTTTTTAAATTTTGAGTAACCAATAAATGAAAATACAAGTGAGGAGGATCAACATGAAAATCAAAAAAACTATGGCACTTTTTATGGCAGCAGTGCTGGGAACGGCTGCACTGACAGGCTGCGGCAGCAGCGCAGGGGAAGCAGAGGCGCCGGCAACGGAGACAGATGCCGCAGGCGGGACGCTGGAGGTTGAATTTTGGACAGCTCCGCAGCAGGTGCAGTATGCATTCTGGGAGAGCAAGGCACAGGCGTTTAACGAGACGAACACACAGGTCAACGGTCAGACCGTGCAGGTGAAGGTACAGATGATGCCGGAGTCTCCGTCTTCCGAGGCCGGCATCCAAAACGCGATTGCGACAGGAACAGCACCGGCGGTTTCTGAAAATATCAACAGAGGTTTTGCGGCAACATTGGCGGCGTCAGACGCGGTGTATGATTTGTCGCAGGAGGACTGGTTTAATGAGGTTGTTGAGGCGCGTCAGATGGGCGATACGATGGACAGTTGGGCGATCAACGGCGGACAGTATGTATTTCCCGTTTATGTAAATCCGATGGTATGGCAGTGGAACATGGATGCGCTTGCTGTTTTTGGATATAGCGAGGCGCCGACGACGGTTGCCGACTTACAGGACATCATGTCTCAGTGGGAGGATAAGTCCGAGGAGCTTGCGGCAGTCGGTGTGACACATTCCTTCTACCGTCCGTCCTTGACACGTTCTGATCTGTACTATGACCGCTGGCATGATTTTATGATGCCGTATGATGCGATTTCACAGGGAAAAACAATCGTTGAGGGCAGCACACTTACCATGGATAAAGAAAGTGCAGTCAAAGCAATGGAGGTGATCGGCACATTTGGAAACACAATTCAGCAGGGCGAGCTTTCCAGCATCTGGACAGAGGGAACACCGTCGGTGCTTGTGACGATCAATGCGCCGTGGGAAATCTCCCTGTATCAGGAAAATAATAAGGTTTACGGCGAGGATTATATTTACGGACCGGCATTGGTGGAGAAGGAGGGCGATACGCCGTATTGCTTTGCGGATTCTAAGGGCTTAACCTTCTATAAGACAGAGAATATTTCTGAGGACGAGCATCAGGGAGCGGTAGAATTTGTAAAATGGGTTTATAATGCCGAAAATTCCGCGCAGACAGACCTTGAGTGGACGCAGGCAACAATGATGCTTCCGGTTAGAGGCGATTTAAATGAGAATGAGACGTTTGCGGGAATTATGAGTGAAAACCCGGAGCTTGCCGCATTGGCGCAGTGGGTGCCGTATGCGATGCCGGGACTTGCAAGCGATAAGGATGCAGACATATGGACCGCATTTACCGAGGCGGCGATGGCTCCCTACATCAATGAGACGGTAGGTGCAAAGCCGGGCGAAGCGCCGGATGCAACGTCTTATGTGGAAGCAGGTATGGAAGCAATGAAATCGGCGGGAGGACTTTCTTAAGCCAATCATAGGACGGACTGCGCAGAAGCGAAAAGGGCTGTGCAGTCCGTCGCTGTAAGGAGCGTGGAAATAGATGAAAAAGAAATTTAAGCTAAGTTCCGGCAAAAGGAAAGGGATCATCGGATGGCTTTTAAATACGCCGTACCTTGTTTACTCCCTTATTTTCTTTCTGATTCCGTTGCTGTGGGCGGCTTGGCTGTCCGTGATGGACTGGAATCTGATGTCAAAAAACAAGACGTTTGTGGGACTTGATAATTTTAAAGCGTTATTCTCGGACGTCAAGGTACAGGCGGCATTTATCAACTCCTTCCGCTATCTCGTTCCGGTTGTGCTTCTCTGCTTTGCGGGAGGGCTTGTCATTGCCCTTTTGGTATCAAAGCTGCCGGATAAGATCAAAGGGGTTGCGGCGGTTCTGTTCTTTATCCCGTATCTGACCTCAGGAGTTGCCACTTCCGTGGTTGTAAAATATTTTTTTAATTACAATTCGGTATTCAATCAGTTTTTAAGAGAGCATTTTAACCTGAATATCAACTGGCTGACAGATGAGCGGTTTGCGTTCTGGGTGATGGTATTTATCGTTGTGTGGAAAATGGCGGGGTATTATGCGCTGTTTATTTTATCGGGGATCGAGAGCATTGATACGGAGATCAATGAGGCTTGTGCGCTGGACGGCTCCTATGGTCTGCATAAGCTGATCCATGTGACGCTGCCGATGATCATGCCTACGCTGACAACGGTCGTTGTCCTGGCGGCAGGACTTGCTTTTGGTATTTATACAGAGCCTTATCTGCTGACAGGCGGCGGACCGAATCTCTCCACCACTTCATGGCAGTTAGAAATTTACAATACCTCATTTACAAGATTCCAATCCGGCTACGGAGCGGCAATGGCGATTGCAAGCGCCGTGCAGATTTTCGTGACGCTGCGCATCATCAACTTTATTACGGACAGGCTCAACCGCAGGTTTGGATATTAGGAGGGGGAGACCTATGAGAAAAAAGAAACTCAAGCTAAAAACAATCGCCGTCGTGATCATAACATTGCTTTTGCTGGCGATTTCCCTGTTTCCGTTTTACTACATGATCGTACAATCCTTTACCGCTTGGGACATGGTAGATAAAACATTGGTGCCGACGGGACTAACGCTCCGAAGCTATGAATATCTATTTGGCAGAGGCGGCGCGACAAATTCTATGATGTGGATCAAGGCGCTGTGGAACTCATTTCTCGTCTCCTTTCCCACCGCGGTAATTTCAGTTGCGGTAGGACTGGCGATCGGCTATTCCGTATCGAAAATGAAGTTTCGCGGTGAGCGGCTTATCATGAATTCGCTGCTGTTTCAGATGTTCTTTCCGACCGTGATCTTACTTGTGCCAAGATACATGATCACGCGCTCCCTGACAAACAGCTATGCGGGAATGATTTTGCCATTATGTATTTCTATCTGGGCAGTGTTTATGTATATCAACTACTTTAAGACGATACCAAACGATGTGTTTGAAGCAGCAAAGATTGACGGGGCAGGGAATCTGAAGATACTTTCTAAAATTGCGTTTCCGATTACAAAATCAGTCACAACGGTCGTATTTTTATCGATTTTTATGCAGCGCTGGAATGAGCTGATGTGGGACATGTTAATCTCCCCGGACCTCTCGATGCAGACATTGAATGTGCTGATTTCTACGCAATTTAAACCGATGGGAGCATTTCCGGGCCCGATGTATGCCGCCTCTGTTATTTTGACAATGCCAATTATTTTACTGTTTCTTGCATTCTCAAAATACTTTAAAGAGGGTATCAGCTTTATGCTCAAATAATGAAAAGACGAGGAGAAAACATATGAAGATAAACAGATGTTCCGCAAATCCGCTGCTTGTGCCAAAGGATGTGAAGCCAAGCCGTCCCGATTTTCGCGTTGACGGTGTTTTCAACTGCGGTGTTGCGGAATATAACGGAGAAATACTGCTTTTGTGCCGTGTGGCGGAGTCGGTTCAATGTGACGACCCGAATATCTTAAAAATTCCGGTTGTCGTGGAGCGTGACGGAAAAGACGTGCTCGATATTGTCACTTATGTGAAATCGGAGCATCCCGAACTTGATTTTTCGGATTCCAGACATGTGGATCTGGTAGGAGCGAAGCGAAAAAAATGCATGAACCTCACATCGCTTTCGCATCTTAGACTGGCAAGAAGCAAGGATGGAATACATTTTACCGCAGAGGATGCGCCGGCGATCTTCCCGACAGCACAGGAGGAAGGCTGGGGAATGGAGGACCCCCGCATTACGCAGATCGGCGATACCTATTATATCAATTACACCTCCGTGACAAAAAACGGTGCGGCGACGTCGCTTATTTGCACGAAGGATTTTGTAACCTATGAGCGGATGGGAATTATTTTTGCGCCGGAAAACAAAGACGTAACTATTTTTCCTGAAAAAATCGGTGGGAAATATGTTGCGTTCAACCGTCCTGTGCCCTGCGGGATCGGAGATCCGGAAATGTGGATCGCCAGATCGCCGGACTTGATTCATTGGGGCGAGCAAAAGCATTTCTGCGGGCTGTCCGGTTCGGCGGAAGCGCGATGGGATAACGGAAGGATCGGAGGCGGAGCAGTTCCGTTTAAAACGGAAAAAGGATGGGTGAAGATTTACCATGCGGCAGATCAAAATGACAGATATTGTCTGGGCGCCTTTCTTTTGGATGAAAAAGACCCTTCCAGGGTATTGGCAAAGACGGCGCAGCCGATTCTTCAGCCGGAAGAAGCATATGAAAAGCAGGGCTTTTTCGGCAACGTGGTATTTACCTGCGGCTGTTTGGTGAAGGATGATACGGTCATCATTTATTACGGCGCGGCGGATGATAAAATATGCAGAGCGGATATTGAGCTAAGCGAGCTGTTTGCCGCAATGGAATATTTGTAAGGATGCCAGGCAAATTCTTTTACTACTATTGAAAATTGATTTCGTGATAGGGTAAAATAAAGGCGGCAAAGGGGGAGAACATAAGATGAAAAGAAAGCGCGTGACAATGAAGGACATTGCGGAGAAGCTGGGGCTTTCCGTCAATGCGGTATCGCTGGCATTAAATGATCGGGCAGGAGTGGGAGAGGAGACAAGAAGGCTGATTCTTGACACTGCGGAGCAGATGGGGTATCTGGATTCATCCCCCGAATATATCCAGACATATTCCAACAAAAATATCTGTATTATGCTTAAGCACCGTTTTTTTCGGGATTTTAGGTTTTACGGAAGAATCCTCCTTGGCATCGAGGAGGAGGCGAAAAAGTCAGGCTATGATGTATTTATGAATTCCTTTGAGCGCGAGGAGATACCGGCGTGCGTGGAGAGCCGGAAGGTTTCGGGTATCATTGTTGTGGGGAAGGTGGAGGACGCCTTCCTTAGCCGGTTAAAAGGGTACGGAATACCTGTGCTGCTAGTCGATCACAGATCCCTGGAGGAGCCGACAGACAGTGTAACGTCCGACAGCAGGCAGGGCGCATATCAGATGACTGCCTGCCTGTTGAACCGTGGGATTGAAAGGATCGGTTATTTTGGAGATATTGCGTATACGCCGAGCACCTTGGATCGTTTTCTGGGATTTTTGGAGGCGATGCAGCAGCATCGAGGGCTTGGCAGTTTTAAAGAGAGTATGGCATATGTGGAGCGGTTTTCCGTGCTCTCAAATGTAGAGGATTTTGTCATTCATCAGGATGCGCAGGGGTTATATGAGGCGTTTGAGAGCATACCGGAAAAGCCAGATGTGCTGCTTTGCTCCAATGACGAGCTGGCAGTCTTTTTCATGCGCACGCTTCAGGGAAAGGGAATCCATATTCCAAGTGATCTTGGCATTGTGGGGTTTGATGACATTGAATTAAGCAGCATGGTAAGTCCGGCGCTCACGACTGTGCATGTTCAAAAGAAGATGATGGGAAAGCGGGCAATGCAGCGTCTGCTGCAGCGCATATCTCATCCCGGTGAAGAAATCGAGCATATCATTCTGGGCGTGCGGATCGTGGAGCGTGATTCTGTTTGATCATGCTTTGGCGCAGCATGGAAAAGAGGCGGTATATGGAAGAATGGTGGAAGAAAACAGTTTTTTATCAAATTTATATTCCAAGCTTTTGTGATGGCAATGGGGACGGGATCGGAGATTTTGCGGGGATCAAAGCCAAGCTTTCGTATTTGAAGGAGCTTGGGGTCGGCGGTATATGGCTCACGCCGTTTTATCCATCGCCGAAGGTGGATCAGGGGTATGACATCTCGGATTATTATGGGATCGATCCCACTTACGGCACGATGGAGGAATTTGAGGCGTTTCTTGATGAGGCGCACAGGCTTGGCATCCGCGTGATCTCGGATATTGTGATCAATCATACCTCCACAGAGCATCCGTGGTTTTTGGAGGCGAGAGGCTCTGCGGCAAGTGAAAAACGAAATTGGTATATCTGGAAAAAGCCTAAAGCATCTGCCGCACAGAAGCTGCCGAACAACTGGGAATCCTTTTTCGGAGGGAGCGCGTGGGAATATGATGAGACCACCGGAGAATATTATTATCATTCCTTTGCCAAAGAACAGGCTGATTTAAACTGGGCTGAGCCGGAGGTAAAAAAAGCCGTTTTTCAGATGCTTGATTTTTGGGCAGAAAAAGGAATTGACGGTTTCCGTCTGGATGTGATCAATAATCTGACATTGACGGATTGTATGACAGACAACCCGTTGGATGAGGATGGCAGTCAGATTCACAGATACGATGTGAATCAGGCGGGGATCCATGAATTTATGAAAGAGCTCAGACAAACGTTGTCGCAAAAGAGGGCGCTTTTTCTTGTCGGAGAGATCAGCAGTGACAGGCTTGCTGTCATTCATTCCTTTGTGGGAGACGGAGGGCTTGATACGACCTTTAACTTTAATCTGGGCAGTATGGAGCGATTTGAGTTTGGGAGGCTGTATGGGGAGCTTCAAAAAATGACGGAATTGTATGGGCAGGAGCAGATGCCGACCATCTTTTTCGGCAGTCATGATATGGCGAGATTTCCTTCGAGATTTCACTTTGATACGGCGCAGGTCAAAAATATGTTCACGCTGATGATGAGTTATCGGGCGATTCCCTTTATCTATTTTGGTGATGAGCTTGGGATGTGCAATTATGAATGCCGCAGCATCAGCGACGCGCGTGATATTCAGGGCATTCTTGCGTATCGGCAGGCGAAGGACGAGGGAAAAACCGAGGAGGAGGCGCTCCGTATCTTGAATGAAAAATCAAGAGATCATGGAAGAAATACCATGTACTGGGATGATTCTGCCAACGGCGGTTTTTCAAGCGCTGCTCCGTGGATTCCGTGTCAGAAGCAGCCCGGAGAAAGTGCGGCGCGGCAGATGAAAGATGAAGCATCCTTATATTCCTATGTCGCAAGGCTGACACGCATCTGCACATCGGAGGAGGCACTGATCTTGGGAGCTTGTACTGTCGATGCGCCTGCGGAAGGAGCGCTTGTCTGCACGAGAGCCTATCAGAATACAGTCATATGGGCGGTGGTGAATTTCTCTGCGCAGGTGTTCGTGCTTGACGGTGCGGCAGACTTGCCTAAGGGGGCGGAACTTATGATCGCATCGCTCCCGGAGGCTGTGTGGGAAGAAGAAAGGAAGATAATGCTTGGCGCAAAAAGCAGCGCCATGTGGAAATATATAAAAGAAAAATAAGAAAAGAACGAAAGGACGCCATGTTTTGCAGGCGTCCTTTCAAAAGCTTAAAAATAGTGACAAAATAGTAAGAACTGGAGATTTCTTTTTTAAGGAAGTTCCGATATAATATACGGATAAAAAGAATCTCGGATTCTTGGGGAAACAGCCGCACAGGCGGCTGAATATCATTGGGGAAAAGGAGAAGAAACATGCAAAAAAAGAGATGGAGCAAACAAATTGTACCTGTTTTGGCAGCCGCAGTCCTGCTGCCGTATGGAGCAGCAACCGTGGAGGCAGCGCCGCCGGAAAACGGAAACTGGACATTGCTTCCGGCAGCTTCGGACGAGTTTGATGGAACATCGCTGGATGCACAGAAGTGGAAGAACGGAATCTGGTATGATGTGACGACAGACCTTGCGTTTTGCCCGAATAACGTTTCGGTACGGGACGGAAATCTTGTGCTGACGGCAAAGAAGGAAGACTATAACGGAAAGCATTACACGGCGGGGGCTATAGAGTCAAAGTTTGATGTGCCGGGAACTGCAAGCTATGTGGAGGTGCGTGCGAAGGCATTGGACAAAAATGCAAATGTGCTCAGCGCGATCTGGCTGCAGTCATCGCCGCTTACATGGGCGCTCAATCCGAATCCTGAGATTGACATTATGGAGACATTTGATTACACAAAGATGACAAGCACCCTGCATACATGGCGTCAGAGCCCGTCGCTTCATTTGCAGATGGGAACAAATGCGTGGAACACGGGATTGGAAGACATCAGTGCGGATTATCACACCTATGCGTTGGAGCGCAGAGACGGAAAGATGCGGTTTTATTTTGACGGAAAGCTGGCATGGGAGAGAAGCAGTATAGAAGATTCCTTTACAGAGCTGTCCCGTCATATGGTGCTTAGTCTTGAGGGACATCTGGGAGCGCCGGTGGATGAGCACCTGCCGGGAGAATTTTTGATCGATTATGTCAGAACCTATTATGACGGTGATTTTACAAAGGCTCCGGCAGACGGCGTATATCAGATCGTCAACAGACAAAGCGGCAAGGCGCTTGATATTCCAAGCAGCGAAGCGGGAAGCAAGGCGCAGTTGGTGCAGAAGGATGTACAGAATGCAGGTACATGGAAGCTGCAAAAGCAGCCGGACGGCACTTGGACGATGATCAGCAGCGTGAACGGATATTGCGCAGATCTGTCGGCAGATGCATATGTGACGTCTAACGGAACGTCAGTGACACAGTATCCGTATCACGGCGAGTCCAATCAGAGGTGGTATCTGGTTCCGACAGAAGATGGGGCGTTTAAGATCATCTCTGCGCTTAGCGGAAAATCGCTGTGCGTCAAGGATGCTTCTATGCAGGAAAATGCTCCGATCATACAGTGGACATATGGCAATGACAATAGCGACACTAACGACGAATGGAAGTTTGTGCCGGTAAATTAATCAATAAACAGGGTGGAGAAAGAGAAGATGGCTGAGAAAATGAAAGTTGCGATCGTGGGACTTGGAAGCAGAGGACTTCAGGTATATGCGCCGATCATCGAACAGAATGCGGAGAAAATGGAGCTGGTTGCGGTCGCGGATATTCTGGAGGAACGAGTGCAGGAGGCAAAAGAGAGATACCATTTGAAGGAG
This sequence comes from Roseburia sp., assembly GCA_019421345.1. GTDB lineage: Bacteria > Bacillota > Clostridia > Lachnospirales > Lachnospiraceae > Roseburia. The sequence goes on from JAHZFL010000006.1 coordinate 84,350, forward strand.
GAAAACTGTTTTCACAGTGCAAAGGAGCTGCTGGAGGCGGAGCGCCTAGCAGACGTTATGTTTATCTGTACGCAGGATCGGGAGCATGTGGAGCAGGCGGTTGCAGCGATCAAAAAGGGCTATCATATTCTTTTGGAGAAGCCGGTTTCGCCGAATGTACAAGAGTGCGATTTATTATTAAAGACAGCAGAGCAATACCAAAGAAAGGTATGCGTCTGTCATGTACTTCGCTATACACCGTTTTACAGCAAGATCAAGCAAATGCTCTCAGACGGTGCGGTTGGACGGGTCATGAACATTCAGGCGCGGGAGGACGTTGGATTTTTCCATCAGGCGCACTCGTTTGTCCGCGGAAACTGGAGGGACGCAGACGAAACCAGCCCGATGATTCTTGCAAAGTGCTGTCATGATATGGATATTCTTGTCTGGCTGGCAGATTCCGGGTGCGAGCAGGTATCCTCTTTTGGAGACTTGTCATGGTTTCGGGAGGAAAACGCGCCGAAAGGAGCGGCAGCGTACTGCCTTTCGGGCTGTGCAGCAAAGGAAACCTGCCCGTATGATGCGGAAAAGATTTACATTTTTGATAAGAGCACGGGAGTGCGACATGGCGCTGGCTGGCCGGCAAATACGTTTGTGCTCCACCCCGATGAGGATTCTGTCAGAGAAGCCCTAAAGGAAGGTCCGTATGGAAGATGCGTGTATCACTGCGATAATAATGTGGTCGATCATCAGGTCGTAAATCTGAAAATGAAAAACGGAATTACAGTCACATTTTCCATGTGCGCATTCAGCGCAACCTGCAATCGAACCATTAAGATTATGGGAACGATGGGGCAGATCGAGGGAGACATGGGGAAAAATATGATTTATTATACCCCGTTCGGCAAAGAGACGGAAGAAATTGATCTGACAAAGCTGACAGACGATTTCAGCGGACACGGCGGCGGAGATGTGCGAATGGTGCAGCAGGTCTGCGACTATATTATGGAGGGGACGAAAAGTCCCTCCATTACAGCGCTGGCAGTTTCACTGGAAAGCCATTATATTGCACTGGCGGCAGAGCGCTCAAGGCTGCAAAACGGCTGCGCCGTAACGCCGCAAAATTAATCGCATTGGAATGGAGATTCATATGGGACAACAGTATCAGGGAATTTTAACAGAAAAAGAAGAATTTTTATATCCCGACAGCCCGCTTGCTGATCTTCCTGAGACATTGCACATCGCAATGGCGGCGAACGGAAAACCGGGGATTCAGCTCTTACTGCAGACAAATTCGCAAAACGTGCAGATGCGTCTGGAAGGAGAGGGATTTTTGGCAGAATGGTACGAGATGCGTGCGATTCCGGTCGAATATAATACAGGAGACGGAGAGAATCAGGGTGGGGCAATGGTTCTTATGGATCCTCCGGCAGAAAAACCCGGATATGCGACGAGAAAAGCGCCTTTTTTTGTCTATGACTGTCTGGAGTGCAGAGCGAATGGTAATATTTCGGTCAAGGATGGCAGGGCGGCGGTTTATTTTTGCCTGACGGCAGAGCGGGGCTTAAAGCCGGGCGAGCATACGGTATTCGTCAACGTGCAGATGGAGGAAGGCAGCTATCGGTGCCGGCTGACGGTGCGTGTATATGGCGTGCAGATTCCAGAAAACACCTTCTGGCTGACGAATTGGTTTTCCAAGGAAGCGATCTGCAGATTTCATGGGGTAAAAGAGGATACAGAGGCATATTTGCAGATGCTTCAAAAATATGTACAGGCGATGCGGAATATGCATCAAAATGTATTTTTTATCCAGTTGGACGAGAAGTGCGTAGTGTCAAGAGAGCCCTATCAGTTTGATTTTGAATACCTGACACCGGAGATTTCCTGCTTTTTTGATGCCGGTATGCAGTACATGGAATTGGGAGTTTTGCTGGATCGCGGTTTTTTGGCGGACGGTACGCCCAATATGTATACAGACTGCTTCACCTGTGCGATGGCAAAGGATGTTCCGGTCGATTCCGTGGAAGGCTATGAGATCACGGTGCGGTTTGTGAAAAGTCTTGCCGCATATTTAAAGGCGCATGGCTGGGAGGAGAAGGTGCTGTTTCATGTACATGACGAGCCGGATATTCATTATAAGGATAGGCAAGCACTGGATGCAAGAAGGCGGCAATATTATCTGGCGGCAGGAATTTTAAGAAAATATATTCCGCAAATCCGTATCATTGAAGCCGTAGACTCGGCAGAATTTTATGGAGGAATTGACATCTGGGTACCGGGAACGGCAGGATATGAAAAGCGGAAAGCGGAGTTTGATAAGCTGATCGAACTCGGAGAAACGGTATGGACGTATGTCTGCTGCGGGCCGGAGGGATACTGGCTGAATCGCTTCCTGGATTTTGCGCTATTGAAAGGACGGCTATTGTTCTGGGGCTGTGCGAAAAACAGGATTTCGGGATTCCTGCACTGGGGGCTCAATCAGTTTCCACAGGATATGAACCCGTATGAGGGAACGAGCTGCCCGAATCACACGGGAATCGGAACAAACTTCCCGTGCGGCGATTCATTTCTTCTGTATCCGGGAGCGGATGGACCGAATCTTGGCATGCGCATGGAAGCACAGCGGCGAGGCGCCGAGGATGCGGCGCTGTGGCAGCTTTTGCGCGAAAAAGACAGCAGACTGCACGATGAGTTGATCGGAACAGTATTTACCAATAATGAAACCTATGACGATGATCCGGTAAAGTTTCAAGAGGTGTATGAAAAATTGCTGGAGGCGTTGGAGTAAGATGTCTTTGAAGGGGCAGTCTTTGTGCGTATCACAAGGACTGCCCCTTGTTGACATAAGAGCGGCTCGCAAAGCGTGCCGCTCGTTGGCTTTATTCATAAGTGATGAGAAAGACCTTTTCGGCAAGAAATTCCCCGGAGGGCTGCTGTTTGCCATAGACGGCAACCGAGGACTGGCTTTTTAAGTCGTCGCGCGTGGCATCAGAATAGGATGCTTTTCCGGTTTCTGTGTTTAGGGATGCCTTCCGGAAGCTGCAAGCTTCTCCGTATACGATAGAAATGCTGCTGCCTGCGGCGGCAGAAGGGTCTGCGGCGGCTATGCTGGACGTGCCGTCCTCGCTTTGTGTCAGCGGGGAGAGGGAAAAGCCGTTCTCCGAAAGCGCAGCAACGTCTCCGAGCATATCTGCTGAATCTAAAAATGCTGAGGCGTCCGCGGGAGGCGCTTCCGTACTGTCAGCAGCGGGCGTATCGGCTGATGTGTCTGTGTTTGCCGGCATGTTGTCTGCTGTCTGGGTGTCTTGTTCCGGCTTGGGCATCTGGGGCGAGGGGTGCTCGCTTTTTGCCGGTGCGGTCTGTGCGCTGGTTTGGTTTGACTGCATCTCGGCAGTGGGTGTTTCTCCCGTGCCGCCGCACCCGATGAGACTGACTGTGCACAGCAGTATGGCTGCGCTTGCTGCAAATTTTGTGTGTTTCATTTGAAATTCCGCCTTTCTTAGATTGTGATAGATTGTGTCATCGCGTTTATCTTAGTCCGAAAATGCTTAAAATCTTCTGGAAGTAATCTTGAATTTTGGGAGGGGGTTTCAAGATAAGGAGAAGCCATGCTGCCCGCACTTGACGGCATAACCACATTATGATAAAATAGGAAGAAACTGGCGAGAATCATTCTTATTCAAAGCCACAAACAAGATTGATAGAATGGAGATAAGGATTATGGAGAGAATTCAGACATTACAGACACGAAACTTATGTGAGAGTGCAGAGAACGGCGGCTGCGGCGAGTGCCAGACGTCTTGTCAGTCTGCATGCAAAACAAGCTGTGGTGTGGCAAACCAGTCTTGTGAGAATAATAAGTAAGAACAGGCAATAGAACAATGAAATGCTGTCAAGGATGCGCATCCGTATTCCGGGAGGAATCCTCCTGAATATCGGGTGCGCTTGGCATTTATATAAGAAAGTAAAAGAGTGTATATTGCCAATAGAAAAGGAGAAATTACATTGGTACATCAATACAAATTAAATGGTTATAACATGGTTTTGGACACCTGCTCGGGCGCGGTGCATGTGGTGGATGAGATTGCGTATGATATGATCGCGCTGTATCCGACACATACGGCCGACGAGATCGTGGCGCAGATGCTTGAAAAATATCAGGGGCGAGAGGATGTCACCGAGGAGGAGCTGCGCCTTTGCCTGCAGGATATTCGGGGCTTGGCGGAAAGCGGGCAGCTCTATACGGAAGACACCTTTGAGCCGCTTGCGGGAACCTTTAAGGAGCGCGCCGGCAATGTTGTCAAGGCGCTTTGCCTGCATGTGGCGCATACCTGTAATCTGAACTGCTCCTACTGCTTTGCAAGTCAGGGAAAGTATCATGGCGAACGGGCGCTGATGACCTTTGAGGTTGGCAAGCGGGCGCTTGATTTTCTGATCGAAAATTCGGGCAGCAGGCGAAACCTTGAGGTCGATTTTTTTGGCGGAGAGCCATTGATGAACTGGGATGTCGTAAAGAGACTGGTGGAGTATGCACGTTCCATAGAAGATGCGCATAACAAAAAATTCCGCTTTACCTTAACGACAAACGGAATGCTGATTGACGACGACGTGATCGCGTTTGCCAATCGGGAAATGAGCAACGTTGTCTTAAGTCTTGACGGGCGCAGGGAGATACATGACAGTACCCGTGTGGACTATGCCGGAAACGGAAGCTATGATGTCATCGTGCCGAAGTTTCAGAAGCTGGTTCAGGCGCGCGGTAATAAAAATTATTACATACGCGGCACGTTTACGCATGCCAATCCGGATTTCACAAAGGATGTATTCCATATGGCGGATCTGGGCTTTACAGAGCTTAGCATGGAGCCGGTCGTAACTGCGCCGGGCGATCCTGCGGCGCTTACTCCTGAGGATATTGAGATCGTCAAGGAGCAGTATGAGATTCTTGCAAAAGAGATGATAAAACGCAAAAAAGAAGGACGTGGCTTTACCTTCTATCACTATATGATCGATCTTACGGAAGGACCGTGTATTTATAAGCGCATTTCCGGCTGCGGTTCGGGAACGGAATACATGGCGGTGACGCCGTGGGGAGACCTTTATCCCTGTCACCAGTTTGTCGGAGACGATAGCTGTAAGCTGGGAGACATCTGGAACGGCGTGACGAACACAGAGCTTCGGGGTGAATTTAAAACCTGTAACGCCTATGCAAGAGAGGAATGCGCCTCCTGCTGGGCGAAGCTTTACTGCTCTGGCGGCTGTTCTGCAAATGCTTATCACGCGACAGGTACGATCCGCGGCGTCTATGAGCCGGGATGTGATCTGTTCAGAAAGAGAATAGAGTGTGCGATCATGATGAAGGCTGCCGAGGAGGCAGACAACGGAGAAGCGCGGCATGCAGACGCCGATCGCTGATTTTGTCAGGGCCTATGCAAAAGCGGATGGCGTTCGTTTTCATATGCCGGGGCATAAGGGAAAGGCATTTCTCGGCTGTGAGCCGTATGACATCACAGAGATTACGGGAGCGGATGCGCTTTATGAGGCAGAGGGGATCATAGCGGAGAGCGAGAAAAATGCGGCTAAGCTGTTTGGAACAAGGGCAACATTCTATTCCACAGAGGGCTCGAGCCAGTGCATCCGGGCGATGCTTTTTCTGGCTGTCCGAGGCTGGCAGGGAAACGGCAGACCATATGTCATTGCAGCGCGCAATGCGCACAAGGCATTTTTGTACGCGGCGGCTCTTTTGGATATTGATGTTGTTTGGCTGTATCCGAAGAAGCTGCATGCCCTATGTAGCTGTCAGATTTTGCCGGAGCAGCTTGCTGAAGTGTTAAGCGAACAAAAGCAGCCTCCGGCAGCAGTCTATGTCACAAGCCCGGATTATCTCGGAGGGCAGCTTGCGTTAGGGGAGCTGGCAAGGATATGTCACCGCCACGGAACGATACTGGCAGTTGATAACGCGCATGGCGCTTATCTTCACTTTATGGAGGAACGCACACATCCCATGGACGTCGGGGCGGATATTTGCTGTGATTCTGCGCATAAAACACTTCCGGTGCTGACGGGCGGGGCGTATTTACATATTGCAAAAACAGCTCCAAAGCAGCTTGGAGAGGAAGCCAGACAGGCGTTGGCGTTGTTTGGCTCTACCAGCCCGTCTTATCTGACGCTTGCCTCTTTGGATTTGTGCAACGCATATCTGGCAGAGCATTATCGCAAACGGCTGTCGGATACGATGGAAAGTCTTGCAAAGCTGCGCTGTCTGTTAAGGGGAAACAGTTGGCGGATAGAGGAGAGCGATCCGTTAAAGCTGACGGTGCGTATGCCGGATGAGGACGTTCGTTTCAGACTGATGGAGCGGCTGCGCGGAGCGAGGATTGCGTATGAATATGCTGATATGGAATACCTTGTTTTTATGGTAACCCCGGAAAATGACAGAGCGGATTATGACAGACTGCTGGCGGCAATGGGGATGAATGATGCGCCTTATCAGGACAAAAAGGAGTGGAGTCCCGTGTCATGCAGACAGGTCTGCTCCGTGCGGGAGGCGTTTTTTGCACCGCAGGAGCGGGTGAAAACAGAGTGCGCCATCGGGCGTGTCTGCGGGGCGCCGTCAGTGGGCTGCCCTCCGGCAGTGCCGATCGCTGCAGCGGGAGAGCTTATTGATGAAAATGCGGCTGCATTGTTAAAATATTATGGAAATGATACGGTAGTGGTTCTGCGGTGATCCGCAAAACCTTTGCCGTATTTTTATTTTTTGCTAAGGAAAAGGGGAAAATAACCGATATAAAAATTAGAAAATTTATTTGAGATAGAAGAAAGGAGATGCCATTATGCGTATAGAGGCTTATAGTCAGGTAGCGAAGGTTTATGGGGCAAATCAGACGGTGGGAAAGACGAGCGCGTCAAAGACGGCGTCAGGACGTGATGAAGTCCAGATTTCCTCATTTGGTCATGATTATCAGGTTGCAAAGCAGGCAGTCGCAGACACTCCCGATATGAGGCAGCAGCGTGTTTCGGAAGTTGCAGCAAAGGTAAATTCCGGCAGATACGAGGTTTCCGCAGAGGATTTTGCGGCAAAGCTTTTAGATAAATATCGGTCATTTATGATATGATCGGATGAACAGACGCATGAGAGAAGTGAGGAAAGATTGTGGCTAGTTTGATGCAGGAGCTTTTAGAGGTCCTAGAGGAAGAAGAAAAGCAATACCGGAATTTGATCGCATTGAATGATACAAAGAGAGATGCCGTGATCAAGCCGGATCTTGAGGTGCTTGGCAAGGTGACGGCACAGGAGCAGGAACTGGCGAGTCTGCTGCTGAATCTTGCGAATAAGCGGGGCGGTATCTTAAACGATATGGCGATCGTGCTCGGCAAGGAGCCGGGGGATATGACGATTCAAAAGATGATCGGTTATCTGGAAAGCCAGCCGGAGGAACAGCGGGTGCTGGCGGAGCGCAGAGACAGGCTTTTAGAGGTCGGCAGTCAGCTTAAGCTTATGAATGCGCAGAATGAGGCGCTGCTAAGGCAGGCGCAGGAAATGGTAGAGTTTGATCTTACGCTGCTGCGGAGTATGCGGCAGGCGCCGGAGACGGCGAATTATGATAAAAATGCTTACAATACGGGAGAATTGCTTGGCGGCAGTGGCTTTGACGCGAAGCAATAGAAGGAGGAAAACACATGGCAAATGGTTTTGGAAGTCTGTATGTCGGAGCTTCCGGCTTACAGAATAGCCAGAATGCATTAAATACGACTGCGAACAATCTGGCAAACGTAGATACAAAAGGGTATGTCAGACAGCAGGTCTTATTTGCAGATCGGGATTATATTACCTTTAATACGACGGCGGCGATCAGCAAACAGCAGTCGGGACTCGGCGTTCAGATCGCAGACGTCGTGCATTCCAGAGACTTCTTTCTGGATCGCGCGTATCGTACGTCGGCAGGACGGCAGGCGTATTACCAGGCGACCTATGACACGGCGTTAGAGGTAGAGACCTATTTTCAGGAATTGGAGGGGCAGACCTTCCAGAGTTCCATGGAAGATTTCTGGGTATCGTTTCAGGAGCTTTCCAAAGCGCCGGGCGACAGTGTCAATCAAAATCTTGTGATCCAGAAGGCGCAGTTGTTCCTGCAGAGGGCGGGAAGTGTATACGATGGTTTGAAAGACTATCAGCATAATATCAATACACAAATATCGGATCATATTGACAGAGTCAACGAGCTTGGCAAGACGATTCACGAGCTGAACCTTGAGATCCAGAAGGTGGAATCGGGCGGTCTGGAAACTGCCATGACACTGCGTGATGCCAGAGACCTTGCGCTTGACGAATTGTCCTCTCTCGTGGAAGTCGAATATCATGAGACAGACAATGGAAGTGTTAAGGTCAGCGTAGAGGGCGTAGAGTTTGTGGATGAGATCACCTATCATCCGGTCGAGAAAAAGTACGATGAGATCACTGGTTTTATCACACCTTATTGGGGGTATCTCTCTGATGCGGATCGCGGAAAGTATGTCGATGTCTTTGAGTTTAAGACAGAGATTTCCACTGAGAACGAGAACGACATGGGCAAGCTGAAGGCTCTGGTTCTCTCCCGCGGCGATCATGTGGCGAACTATACAGATGTTGCCGGTATGGATAAGGAGACGTTCAACAAGACAACGGGAATGTCGATCATGCTTTCGGCACAGGCGGAGCTGGATCAGCTCATACACGGCGTTGTCACGGCGTTGAATGATCTGCTGAGCCCGACGGTTGCGGCTGGGAAAAAGATTGGGGAACTCGGTGGCGCCGGTGCAACCACTCTACAGGTTAAGCTTCCCGACGGAACGATGAAGACGATTGACGCTAATACGAAGATTTTGGATACAGACAACTGTGCTGTCGGCAGTGACAAGAAGCTCCCGCCGCAGGAGCTGTTTGTGCGTGTCGGAACAGAGCGATATACAGAAGCGACCTATACAGATAAGGCAGGTAAGACGCATAAGATTTATATTTATAATGAGGAAGACCCGACAGACCCGTCCAAGCAATACACGATTGACAGCTTAAAGGTCAATGAGAAGCTGATCGAGCAGGAGAACTTGCTGCCGCATTTGATGCAGAAAGATGGCAAGGTTGATTATGAGCTTGGGAAAAAGCTTGCCGCTGTATGGGATAAGGAGCTGCTTGTCCTGAATCCGAACGATACGAAGCCTTGCAGCTTTAAGGATTATTATGGTGCAATGGCAGGCGAGATGGCAACGATCGCAAACGTTTATGGGGCTACGGCATCCAGTCTGGAAGGAACAGTTTCGGCTGTCAATAATCAGAGACAGCAGGTGATCGGTGTTTCGTCCGACGAGGAATTGACCTACATGATCAAATTCCAGAATGCTTACAATGCGTCCAGTCGGTTCATTAATGTCGTGGATGAAATGATCGAGCATTTGATTACGAAATTAGGATAAGGAAAGAGGTATTACTATGCCATCTACATTTTTTGGATTAAATATTGCATCGTCGGGCATGAGCGCCTATCAGGTGGCGTTAAATACGACGGCGAATAACATATCAAATCTGCGTACGCCGGGCTACACGAGGCAGCAGGCGAACCGCGTGGCGTCGGATGCGCTCCGCGTACATGCAAAATACGGAAGTGTCGGTACGGGAGTGACGACAGTTTCGATCAAGCAGGTGCGGAACTTTTACTTTGATACGAAATACTGGCAGAATCAGTCTTCGGTCGGTCTTTTTGATACAAGACTTGGATATTTGTCACAGATTGAGGATTATTTTATTGATGATGCATCATCCAAAGGCTTTTCAACCATACTGAATACAATGTTTAATGATTTGGATACCTTAAAAAGCCATGCATCGGATATAGATGTTCGTAAGCAGTTCATTGGAAGCTCTCAGAATCTTGCGACATATTTTAATAGTCTGTCAACGGGATTAAGCTCCCTGCAGACGACCACGAATGAGGAGATCAAGGCAACGGTCATGAATATCAATGCGATCGCGGAAAAGATCGCAACCTTAAATGATCAGATCAATACGCTTGAGATACAGGGCGGTTATGCGAATGAGCTGCGAGACCAGAGAGCGCTTTTGATCGATGAGCTTTCGGCAATCGTACCGACTGAGGTTGAGGAGATCCCTGTCAGAAATTCTAACGATCCTGATATGCCGTTGGGCGCTAACTATTATACGGTAAAAATTGGCGGACAGGTGCTCGTCAGCACGAAAGACTACAATCAGTTGCAGTGTGTCGCGCGTGAGGAAAAGGTCAACCAGTCGGATATCGAGGGACTTTACGATATTAAGTGGGAAAAGACAGGCAATACCTTTAATGCAGGCGCGAGCTCCATGTCAGGCTCTCTCAAGGCGTTATTTGATATCCGGGACGGAAACAACGGGGAGAACTTCAAGGGTACAACGGATGTAGTGGATGGAACTCATATTAAGGTGACGAATCCTTCGATCACATCGATCGAGGCGTTGACGCTTCCCGAAAGCGGGATGCTTACCATTAACGGAAAGCAATACAGCTATTCGAGTTTTAGTTTTGAGCAGGATAAGGACGGAAATATTACATCTTATACGTTTGAACTGAAAGAAACCTTAAGCGTGCAGGAGCAGGGCAAGGTAGACGGCAGAACGGCTTCTGTCGGAACATCTGTTGATTCTATGGGTATTCCGTACTATATGGCGCAGATGAACCAGTTTCTGCGCAGCTTTGCAAAGGCATATAATGACATTCATCATACCGGTGAGGACTTGGATGGCAATAAGACAGATAATTACGCATTCTTTACGGGAAAAGACCCTGTGACAGGTAAGGAATATCTCTTTAACGGAGGGGCAAATGGAAAGCCGGGGACGACAGCCTCTAAAGATGACAGTTATTATAAGCTGACAGCATCGAATATCTGTGTGTCTGACATTTGCAAGGATGATCCTAAAAAGCTGTCCACAACGACAGATATTAATGGAACCGGTGGTCCTGATGCTTATGAGCTGGTTGAAAAGCTTGCGAAGCTAAAGAGTGATGTGAAGCTTTATCGCGGAGGTACGGCAGACGGCTTTTTAAAGTGTATGATTTCCGATATTTCCATTGATACACAAGAGAGCGAGATATTTGCAAAGAATTTCCAGAATATTGGAAAAACGATTGAAAATCAGCGTGCCTCTGTCTCCGGTGTAGATGAGGATGAGGAGGCATTGGATCTGATCAAGTTCCAGAACGCTTACAATTTATCATCGAAAATGGTTTCTGTCATGTCTGAGATTTATGACAGGCTGATCCTGCAGACAGGTGTATAGGAGGAGAACAATGCGTATCACAAATAACATGATGTTAAATAATTCCATGAACAATATCAATGGAAATAAAATAAATGTCAACAATATGAATAATCAGATGTCTTCTCAGAAGAAGATCCAAAGACCTTCGGAGAATCCGGTCATCGCAATCCGTTCCCTGCGTCTGCGCAGTGATTTGAGTGAGATTGATCAGTATTATGAGAATAATATTCCTGATGCGGAGTCATGGCTCGATGTTACCGGAACAGCGATCAAAAATATGAATTCGATCCTTACCGACATCAGAGAGCTTTGCATCCGCGGTGCACAGGATTCCCTGACCGCAGACGACCGCAATACGATTTTGACACAGCTTGAGAAGCTGCGCGATCAGGTTTATGCGGAGGGAAATGCAGAATATGCAGGACGTACCGTATTTACCGGCTACCATACAGATAAGAAGCTGACCTTTACGGAAAATGAGAAGAATACTTCCTATGATATTACACAGTCGTTTGGCTTTGGAAATATTGAGGAGCATCGCTATTACAGTGGTGATGTAAAGGTTCCGGCGACAAAGGATGAAGTCAATAAAAATCAGATTCAGGACCCGAAGGAAGCGACGTTTGACAGAATTCGCTTCGGCTATGATGGGATTAAAGGAATCAAGGATAAAAATAATCAAGATCTGACTAATAATAATCAGCAAGGTACTATTGAATATACAAAGGCAGATGGCACTAAGCAGGATGTGAAGGTTACTGTCTACGATACCTTTGAGGACTGGGCAAAGGCAAACGGTGGCGAGTACAAGATCGAGGAAAAGCCCAATGAGCAAAACGCAGTCTTGATTAAAGAGTCGGGCGAGATGATCCTCGGTAAAAATGCTTCCGATGAAATGCGCAAGGGTAAGGCGACTTTGAATGTCGATTACACAAAGACAGGGTTTGATAAAGGCGAACTCCGTCCGGAGTATTATTATAACTGTACGAATAAAACAGACCCTCAAAAGCCGATTGAGTATGTGAAGTATGACAAGAACGGTAAGGAGGTAGAGCAGAATATCGATTATATCGTATCTGCGGGTCAGTCGCTGACAGTGAATACGGCTGCCTCCGATGTGTTCGATTCCTCCCTGTACAGGGATATTGATGAGATGATCGAGGCGGTGCGCGGTGCGCAGGAAGCTAATGATAAGGTCACAAAGATCAAGGATATGATGAAGCAGGAGCAATATGCCGATAAGGATTCGCAGGAAAGACTGGGAAAGTGGTTAGAGGCAGCCGAGAAGGAATGCAGCTATGCAGAGGATAATATGCAGAAGCTTTATAACAGCTACATCGGACACTGCGATAAATATCTGCAAAAGGTGAATCTTGCCAATACAGATCTGGGAAGCAAGGGACAGAGTCTGGAGCTGACAAAGAGTCGTATGTCAAGTCAGCAGACAACGGTAGAAACCTTAACCTCCAGAAATGAAAACAGGGATCTTTCCGATATTATCATTGACTATACGGCCGCATACGGCGCCTATGAGGCGTCTCTTCAGGCGGCAGCCAAGGTAAATCAGAATACATTGCTGAATTTTATTTAAGGAGAAGGTCAGATGAAAGCAGATACCAGACTTTTTGGTGAGATAGACATTACGGAGGATAAGATCATCACGTTGGAGAACGGGATGATCGGACTGCCGGAATATCAGACATTTGCCCTCATTTTTGATGAGGCTTCAGAGAAGAAGGCTTCTGTTATGTGGCTTCAGTCAATGGACGACCCCCAGACGGCATTCCCTGTGATGCAGCCGAACCTGGTAAAAGAGGATTATAATCCGACTGTAAACGAGGAAATGCTCTCGCCGCTTGGTACGCTGACAGACGAGAATACATATGTATTGGTGACATTGACCGCGCGGCCGGACATAACGCAGACGTCTGTCAACCTGAAAGCGCCGATCATCATCAATACAGACACCAAAAAGGGCTGCCAGATCATCATTGACGGAGATTATCCGGTCAAATACAGAATCTATGAGGCGGCAAAGGGAAAAAAGAAAGCGGAGGTCTGACAGATGCTGGCACTGACAAGAAAAAAAGGCGAATCTCTGGTCATCAATCATAACATTGAGATTACGCTGCTTGAGATTCGGGGAGATCAGGTGAAAATCGGAATCACGGCGCCAAAGGAGGTGCCGGTTTACCGTAAGGAGGTCTATATTCAGATTGAGGAGGAAAACAAGGCGGCTCTGAATGCGGAGGCAGTGGAGGCGCTTAAGAATCTTTTCTGAAAACGGTTAATAAAAGAGCGGGTTTCGCCGATATATGACATAGAAAAGATGACGCTCAAATATCAAATATCACACGGAGGTGGTAAGCAATGGGAATTGAAAAAGTAGCAGGAAGCAGCGCGGTGTCGTATCAGGGAAGTGCGGCAGCGCCGATAACAGAAGCGCCGGCACAGGCGGGAGTAGAAGCGCCAAAGCCGGTTGCCGATGCAGGCACAGAGGATGCGGGAAGACGTGCAGAGGAATTGATGAATCATAAGCAGCTTAAGAATGCAGTGAGTGATTTAAACAAGCAGCTCAAAAATACGGAGGCTGTTTTTGGGGTTCATGACAAGACAAATCGCATCACCATTAAGATTGTTGACAGGACAACAAAAGAGGTGCTCAAAGAGTATCCGCCGGAGCAGACGTTGGATATTATTGCAAAGGTCTGGGAGATTGCGGGACTCCTTGTGGATAAGAAACTATAAGCGCGTTTACAAAAGTAGGAAAGGAAGGAATAACATATGCCAATTCGTATTACAGGATTAAATTCAGGTCTGGATACCGAAGCGATCATATCGGCGCTGGTATCTTCGTATGACTACAAAACCGAGAAGTATAAGAAAGCACAGACAAAGCTTTCTTGGAAGCAGGAGAAGTGGAAAGACTTAAATTCAAAGATTTACAGCTTCTATAATGCAGTCGGAAATCTGCGTTTTGGTAATGCGTATGACTTAAAGACAACTACCAGTTCCGACAGCAGTAAGGTGACAGTCAGTGCCGGAAGCAATGCGCCGAACGGTACGCAGAAGCTGAATGTGCTTCAGGTTGCACAGGCAAGCTCCATGACGGGTGGAACGCTTCCTCTGGTTAGTGGCAAACCGGTAACGGGTGGTACAAAGCTGTCGGAGATGGGCTATAGTGACGGAGATGCTAAGATAAATGTAACCGTGGGTGGTAAGGTAAAAGAGATTACAGTAACGGGTGACACAACAGTCGATGAGTTTGTGGGTAAGTTAAAAGATGTAGGTCTTAATGTCAACTTTGACGAAAAAAACCAGCGTATTTTTGTAAATGCAAAAGAGACCGGAAGCGCAGGCGATTTTGAGATAAAGAGTGCAGATGGAAAAAAGGCTTTGGAGATATTAGGGCTTAGTAATACAAAAGCTACGAAGGTGAAAGGGCAGGATGCCGAGATTAAGCTGAATGGCGTGAAATATACCGGTTCATCGAATTCATTTTCTATCAATGGATTAAATCTTACCGTACAGGGTGTGACCGGTGAAGGAGATGATAAGGCAGTTACGATCACGACGAATACAGATACACAGGGAATTTACGATAAGGTGAAGGATTTCCTGACTCAGTACAATTTGCTGATCAACGAGATGACATCGCTTTTCAATGCGCCTACGGCAAAGGGATATGAGCCGTTATCAGATGACGAGAAGAAAGAAATGTCTGAGAAAGAGGTGGAGCTGTGGGAGCAGAAGATCAAGGATTCCCTGTTGCGCCGCGACGACAGCCTGGAGAGCGTGCTTAGCGCTATGACAGCCTCCATGAGTCAGGGGGTTGAGATTGACGGTAAGAAGTATTATCTGTCCAGCTTTGGCATCAATACGATGAGTTATCTGAATGCACCTGCCAATCAGCAGAATGCGTACCACATTGACGGCGATTTAGATGATGCTACATCAGCCGGAAAGCCGGATAAGCTGATGGCGGCGATCAACTCTGATCCAGATAAGGTCATAGGATTTATGCAGAAAATGGCGGAAAATTTGTACAACGCCATTGATGAGAAGATGAAGTCCACGAGCTTAAGAAGTGCTTATACGGTCTATAATGATAAAGAGATGGCTTCGGAGTACAGTGATTATACAAACATCATTAAAAAGTGGGAGGAGCGTCTGCAAAGGCAGGAGGATTATTATTACAAGAAGTTTGCGGCAATGGAAACGGCATTGTCGAAGATCAACAGTCAGGCAGGAGCTTTTGGAAACATGCTTGGGGGCTGATAAACACAATATTTGATTCTTTAGCACACCTGTGGGGATATGCAGGTGTGCTAAAGTCGTTGAAAGACATGGAGGATAAAGAATGTTAGCAAATCAGGGATATGCGGCATATGCCAATAATAAAATAATGACGGCGTCACCGGCGGATCTTACACTTATGCTGTATGAGGGCGCGATTAAGTTCTGCAATCTTGCACTCGATGGGGTTGCAGAAAAGGATATTCCAAAGGCACATAAGAATATTATAAAGGTGGAGCGCATTATCGAGGAATTTCAAATTACTCTGGATCATAAATATCCCGTTGCAGAGGATTTTGACAATGTGTATTCTTATCTCATGAGGCGTTTGCGTGAGGCAAATGTGAAGAAGGATCGTGAGATCCTTGAGGAGGTGCTTGGGCATCTGCGTACCATGCGCGATACATGGAAAGAGGTTATGCGGTTGGCAAAGGCTGAGAAGAATTAAGAGGGCACTGAAGGAGCATTTATGGAAAAGAATCAATATATTCCGATCATGATTCAGAGCTTAAAGAAGAAAAATCAGATACTGGATGTCATTATAAGCCTCAATCAACAGCAGGAGGAGGAATTGGAAAATCCAGCGTTAGATCCGGATGATTTTGATCTGACTGTCGAGAAGAAAGCAAAGCAGATTGAGGAGCTGGAGCGTCTGGATGCCGGATTCGGGGAGCTCTTTGAACGTGTGCGGGAAGAATTAAACGGTAATCGGCAGGCATATTGTGAGGAGATTGCCACAATGCAGGAGCAGATCCGCTTGCTGACGGAAAAAAGCGCAGATATCCGGGCGCAGGAGCAGCGGAACAAGGAGTTGATGACCAGGAAGTTTGCAGCGGTGCGCAAGCAGGTAAAAGAAGTCAGAAAGAGCCAGAAGATTGTTAATCAGTATTACAAAAATATGATGAAAACAGCATACATTGAGCCACAGTTTACGGACAAAAAGAAATAAAAAGAAAAAAATTTATTTTTTCTATAAAGTATCGGACAAACCAGCCGATATATAATACAAGTAAACAAGATTATCATTGTTACTTGCGGTTTGCAGCCTGACGGAGCGTACGGCCGGAGACGGCACAGACCGGATCACAGCAAATGTTGCAGCATGGATGCTGCAGTAAATTCAAGGAGGAAAATTATTATGGTAATTCAGCACAATCTTACAGCGATGAACTCTAACAGAATGTTAGGCATCACAACAAAGCAGCAGGCAAAGCAGTCTGAGCAGTTGGCATCCGGTTACAGAATCAACCGCGCAGCTGATGATGCAGCAGGTTTGACAATTTCTGAGAAGATGAGAAGTCAGATTCGTGGTCTGAATAAGGCTTCTAGCAATGCGCAGGATGGTGTTTCTTTGATTCAGGTTGCTGAGGGTGCGTTAAACGAGGCGCATTCTATTCTGCAGAGAATGAATGAGCTTGCAACACAGGCGGCAAACGATACGAATACAGCTGCTGACAGAACTGCTATTCAGAAGGAAATTGATGCTTTGACGAAAGAGTTGGATCGTATTGCTTCTACGACACAGTATAACACCATGAATTTGCTGAGTGGAGGATTCAAAAATAAGAAGCTTCAGGTAGGTGCATTAAAGGGTCAGACTATATCGATTAGTATTAGTTCTATAAATGCAAAATCCCTTGGTATTCAGGATACTAATAAAAAGGTTGAAAATAATACTGAAGCAGCAAAAGCTATGTCTACATTCCAAAAAGCTATTTCTAAGGTATCTACTATTCGCTCTGATTTAGGTGCTATTCAGAACAGATTAGAGCATACGATTGCAAACTTGGATAATATTTCCGAGAATACACAGGCAGCAGAATCTCGTCTCCGTGATACGGATATGGCATCTGCGATGGTTGACTACAGCAAGAATAATATCCTTGCACAGGCAGGTCAGTCTATGCTTGCTCAGGCAAATGCATCTAAGCAGGGAATCCTTACGTTATTACAATAATTGGATTGCAGATTAGTAAGAAAATTAAAAAAATAAAGTCGACAGTTCTGTCGACTTTATTTTTTTAGAGGAAAGAGGAGGTGAGTGTGTGACAGAGAAAATAAAAATGGCTGAGATGTTATCAGAGCAGATATGTAAGGTAATCTTGGAACTGCGTCAGAATCAGGAGATGGCAATGTCGCATCTGGCGGAGGTGTTACCGGAGGTTGTGAATATATTTCAAGAGCTGTTTAAAATGGCACAAATATATGAAGATGAGTTGGAAATACCGACAGATATTTTATTACAGCAGTTACAGAATTTTGAACAGTCTTATCAGCAGTGTGATCTAGTGCTGCTTGCGGATTCACTGGAGTATGAGATTGGGGAAAGCATCGCTTTTTATCTTGAAATATTAAAAAGTATGGAGTAGAAATACATGTGGAATGAAACAGAAAGAAGAAGTATTCAAGCGGTTTTGGGCACACAAGAGATGGTGACGGAGCAGGATTTTGAGAATGCTTATCAGAATAGAGGGAACGAAAAAATTGTGGTTTTGGAAGATATTTCTGCCAAAGAAGAGCAGATTTTGGCACTACAGAAGGGGGCTGGCATTTGGTATCTGCAGAGTCGTTATGATGCAGAGCGGGCAGCCGGACAGTGGGCAGAGCAGATAAAAGAAACCGTTAGCAGTAATTCTGTCATTGTTGTGTTTGGATTTGCAGATGGAAGCTATATCAGTAAACTGCTTTTGCATAATAAAACATCGCATATTTTAATTTATGAGCCGAGTGCAGAGATATTCTGGAGTGTCTTTGGCAGGGAGAATGTTGCGGAATTATTGGAGAGGGAGCGAGTGCATCTTGTGATTGAGGGGATCTGTGATAATTTGTTTTTCCCATATCTTCAAGCTCTTGTAAATTTTTCAAATTACCGTTTGATCCATACTTGTGTATTGCCAAATTATAATGAAGTATTTCCTAATTCCTATCGTCATATGATGGAAAAGCATTTATTTGCAGTAAAAGGTATTATTTTTAACAGAAATACAGAGATATATTTTGGAAGAGCAGTTATTCATAATTTTTTACATTTGGCAAAAGATGTAACAGAACAATATTCCATTGTGCAGTTAGAAAATATTATAAAAAAGAAAGGTTTAGAAGGCTTACCGGCAGTGTTGGTGGCGGCTGGACCATCTCTGGACAAGAACATCGAACAACTTAAAGTAGTGCAGGAGCATGTATTTATTATGGCAGTTGATACGGCGCTTAATACAGTGCTTGGTCATGGGATTATACCGGATATGACAATTACAGTAGATAGTCGTAAACCTTTGGAGCTGTTTGCAGATGAGCGGGTAAAGGAGATCCCAATTGCTTTGGCGCTCTGCTCGAATGAGAAAGTTGTTGCGCGGAGCAAAGCGAAGCGGTTTTATGAATTAGACCCGCAGGAGTATTTGGGGATTTTGTATGGAAAGTTAGAAAAAGAAGTAGAGTCATTGGCAACTGGAGGCTCCGTGGCGAATAATGCTCTGTCGTTACTTGTGCTGATGGGGTTTAAAACGATTCTTTTTATGGGGCAGGACTTGGCATATCCAAACGGACAGCAGCACACGTTTGCAGCGTACCATAAGCAGGAGGAGTTGCAAGAAGGAAGAAAGTATTTTGAGATAGACGATATCTATGGAAATCGAGTTCTCACAGAGGAGAATATGGAGGTTTATCTCAGGTGGTTTGAATCCTATATTGATTTGCTTCCGGAGATACGGTTTATAGATGCGACGGAGGGAGGGGCGAGGATACAGGGGACGGAAATCAGGACAATGGCAGAAATGGCACAAGAGCTTACTGAAAATTGTTTTGATAAGACGGTTATCTTTAAGGACATTCATCCATATTTGAAAGATGAAGAACAGATGAAAATAAAACAAATGATCAGAGAACTTCCCGAACAGTTGAAAGAAGCAGAGCAGCGGATCAAAAAGGGCATGCAGCTTTATGAAAAGCTGGACAAGGTTAACCGGAAGAGTAGGGGGGCTGCACCATCTTTGAGCAGGATGCTGGAGCAGATTGCGGAACTCAATACATATATGAATGAAGCGCCTGCATTAGCACTTGTGAAGTATTATACAATAGAGGTAGGCTATCATGTAGCCGGTCAGGTACTGCTTTATGATGAAAAAGCAAATATGTATGAGCAGATTAAGGGACTTATTGAAAATGGGGAGATTCTTTTAAAAGGATATTTGGAGGGAATTGCAGAATTTCAAAAAGACATGGATGATTTCATAAAAGGCTTTATCAGGGAATGAAAAGAATTAAAGAACAAACATAAATTTCCGATATATATATAATAAATGATTGCAGGAAGCAATAAAGAATGCAGGAGGCAGAACATATGTTAAATAATAAGACAATTCTTATAACCGGTGGAACGGGATCTTTTGGCAATGCGTTTACGGAATATGTATTGACGCATTACAATCCGAAGAAGATTATTATTTATTCCAGAGATGAGTTTAAGCAATTTCATATGGCAAATAAATTTAAGGAATCTCACGAAAAATTAAGGTTTTTTATTGGGGATGTTAGAGATAAGGAGCGTCTGCTCCGTGCCTTTGATGGCGTGGATTATGTGGTACATGCAGCAGCGCTTAAGCAGGTGCCTGCCTGTGAGTACAATCCGATGGAAGCAGTCAAGACAAATATCAATGGTGCAATGAATATTGTCGATGCAGCGTTGGATTGTGGGGTAAAAAAGGTGGTTGCTTTATCAACTGATAAGGCGGTGAATCCGGTAAATTTATATGGCGGAACGAAGCTCGTATCAGACAAGCTGTTTATTGCTGCTAACGCCTATGCCGGTAGTAAGAATGTAAGCTTTTCTATTGTCCGTTATGGGAATGTGGCGGGAAGCAGGGGATCTGTCATCCCGTTTTTTAGGAATTTGGCGAATAAGGGAGAGACAGCTTTACCGATTACAGATTATCGTATGACCAGATTTTGGATCAGTTTGGACGAGGGGGTACAGCTTGTGATTAAAGCGCTTGCGGAGGCTGCCGGAGGGGAAACATTTATTTCTAAGATTCCGTCTTTTAAGATTACTGATCTGGCGCAGGCAATTCTTCCGGGATGTGAGATGCCGGAGGTGGGGATCCGAGAAGGAGAGAAGCTCCATGAAATTATGGTAACAAGAGAAGATTCTCCGCTTACTTATGAATATGAAAAGCATTTTATTGTTTATCCGCACTATGACTGGTGGGGCAAAGACCGAGTGATTCCAGGAGGAACGAAAGTGGCGGATGGATTTGAATATAGCTCCGGAAAGAATGCCGCATGGCTATCCGTAGAAGAATTGAGGAATCGTCTTTCTGGTGTGCAGGAGTATTAGATAAAGCATGGAGAAGAGCCGATTTCTATATTGTGGGAAATCGGCTTTATAATATGAAAAATAAGAGGACAAGACATTGAGAGAGCAAACGATTGCGATTATAACTGCCCGGGGAGGAAGTAAGCGGATACCACGGAAGAATATTAAACCATTTTGCGGAAAGCCAATCATTGAATATTCGATACAGGCGGCAATGGCAGCTGGAATATTTGATACGATTATGGTGTCTACGGATGATGAGGAAATTGCACAGGTGGCGAGGAAGGTGGGAGCAGAAGTACCCTTTTTCCGAAAGAAAGAGACGTCGGGAGATTTTGCGACGACTTCGGATGTTTTGAGAGAGGTTTTGCAAGAATACCAAAAAAGGGGAAAGACATATGAAACCGGCTGTTGCCTTTATCCAACGGCTCCATTAGTGACTGCCGATAAGCTAAGAGAGGCGATGCATATGTTACATACACAAGGGTGGGATTCGGTAATGCCGATCACAGCGTTCTCGTTCCCGCCTTTGCGGGGAATGGAGCTTACAAACGGGAGGATTGCTTATAAGTGGCAAGAAAATGCAGACGTACGTTCACAGGACTTAAAAACATTGTATCATGATTGCGGGCAATTCTACATGTTTCAGGTAAAAGCATTTTTAGAAAGTGGAAAGCTTGTGATGAAGAATACAGGAGGATTGATTTTGGCTGAATCAGAGGTACAAGATATTGATAATGAAATGGATTGGAAAATGGCAGAGCTAAAATATCGATTGATGCAGGATGAGAGGAGTAAGACATGAAGATAGGAAAAAGGGAGATAGGAAATGGCGCTCCGGCATATCTCATTGCGGAAATGTCAGCAAATCATGCGGGAGAGCTTACTCTGGCAAAGGAGATTATTCATGCGGCAAAAGAAGCAGGTGCGGATTGCATCAAGGTACAGACGTATACGCCGGATACTTTAACGATTGATTCGGATCAGCCGTATTTCCATATAAAGGATGGAACATGGGGCGGTACAAATTTATATCAGCTCTATCAGAAGGCATATATGCCGTGGGAGTGGCAGGGAGAGCTTAGGAAAGAGGCAAAGAAAGTGGGAATTGATTTCTTTTCGACGCCGTTTGATAAGAGTGCTGTAGATTTTTTGGAGGAGATTGGCGTAGAGTTTTACAAGATAGCTTCGTTTGAATTGATCGATCTACCATTGGTTGGATACATCGCATCCAAAGGAAAGCCAATCATTATGTCGACGGGAATGGCGACATTATCGGAAATTGATGAAGCTGTTTCTACTATAAGAAACTGTGGAAATGAGAATCTGGCATTGCTGCGCTGCGCAAGTGCCTATCCGGCAATTACAGACGAGATGAATCTTCGAACAATGCAGAATATGGCAGAGACATTTCAGGTTCCGGTGGGATTGTCTGACCACTCTATGGGGGCGGTTGGTGCAGTGACTGCTGTGGCACTTGGTGCTAGTATTATAGAAAAGCATTTTTGTATTGACCGTTCGATTGAGAATCCAGATGCGTCTTTTTCGATGAATCCGAAAGAATATTCTCAAATGGTGAAGGATATCCGTCAGGCAGAGCGCGCAATTGGCAGAGTTAGATATGGAATGACAGAGCAGGAGAAGAATAGTAAGTTATTTCGCCGATCGATTTTTTGCGTGCGTGATATAAAAAAAGGAGAGAGGATTACTGAAGAGAATGTAAGAGTTATTCGACCAGGAAACGGAATGGCACCGAAGTTTTATCCAGAGATTTTGGGGCAGCGTGCACTGATGGATATTGAGCGAGGAACACCGCTACATTCGGATATGATAGGAAGATATAATGAGGATTAGATATGAGAGGGTATTTGAGAAGAGCGACAGAAGGGGATGTAAATATGCTTTTTATATGGGCAAATGATGAGATGGTGCGTGAAAATTCTTTTTCCAAGGAGCCAATTTCTTGGAGAGAACATGAGAAATGGTTTCAAAAGGTTTTGAAAAATCCCAATATAGCGCAATATATTTATGTATGTGGTGGAGAGGAAATTGGACAAGCACGTGTCATAATTGGGGAGGGAGAGGGAGGGGAAATCAATTATAGTATTTGTAGCCATATGAGGGGTATGGGATATGGAAACGAACTTTTAGAGCTTCTGGCAGATCAAGTAAAGGTTGACTTTCCCAAAGTCAAAAAACTGACCGGAAAAGTGTTGGTACAAAATATTTCATCACAGAAGGCATTTGTAAAAGCAAAATACAGGGAGACATATTGTGTCTTCGAACGAAACTTATAATTCCGATGTCAAGGGGAGAGAATAATGTTGTGCATACGAGTAGATATGAATGATGAGATTGGGCTGGGACATCTAATGAGGTGCTTGGCGATTGCAGATGCACTTCACAACAGAGGAGAAGAAGCAGTATTTCTTTTGTCAGATGGGGAAGCTGTAAAATTGCTTACGGAGCGAGGGTATCGTTACGTCGTGCTGCAAACCCATTGGAACAAAATGGAGGCAGAACTGCCTGCTCTGCGCCAATTGATTTATGACATGCATATTGATAAACTGTTGATTGACAGCTATCAAGTAACCGAAAATTATTTTAAAGAATTGACGAAGGAAGTGACGACAATCTATATAGATGATTTGGGAGCGGCAATCTATCAGACAGATGCTATTATTTGTTATGCCAATTATTGGAGGAGACTGCACTATGACAAGTATCCACATAAGGTAAGGCGTTTAGTTGGCTTACAGTATGTACCATTGCGCCCTGTATTTTGGAATTGTCCTCAGAAGAAGGTTGAAAAACAGGTGAAGAATTTGCTCCTTCTCTCGGGGGGGACAGATCCCTGCAATGCCTTAGGGCAGATCCTGAGAGGATTGAGAAGGCAAAAATATGAAAAAATATGGGTGATGTGTGGACGTTATAATAGAAATGGGAGACAGCTGAAGTTACAGTATCAACAGGAAACAAATGTGATGATTTGTACGGATGTGTCGGAAGTTGAGGATTACATGGCGAAGGCGGATGTGGCAATTTCAGCGGGAGGGACAACCTTATATGAGTTATGTGCATTTGGTGTACCCACGATTTCATATAGCTTTGCGCAAAACCAGTGGGATAATGTCAGGCAGTTTGAGGAGGATGGTCTGATTGATTATGCAGGAGATATGAGAGAAAGAGGAACGGTGGAGAAAATACAAACAAAATTGGAGACCTATGAAATGAATGAGCAGCTGCGTATGGTGCGGGCACAAAAAATGCAGCAAATGATTGACGGAATGGGTGCACTGCGTCTGGCAGAACTGCTCATACAAATTTAATGCGAATGAAAAATGCAAAAATGGCATTTTTTATGGATTCATTAAAGGAAGAAAATACAATCTTGCTTAAATCAAAGAGAGTAAAGTTGCATTATCAGTCATCCCAAGGCTTTCAAACAGTTGGTACATGGTGTCAAGATTAGTATAAGAATGTTCAAAAAATCTTGAAATATTAGTATAAATAGGAATAAGGTCATCTAATGTAAGTAAGTCACCTTTTTGTTGATATACACCAAATGCAAATAGTCGATGCAGACAGAAAAGAAAGATAAAATTGGCAATTATTTGATGTATATTTTTATTCTTAGAGTAAGAATCCATATAATAACGAGTAAGATAGTAAACGCTGTATTGCTCATAACGGATCTCATAGTGATCAACACAAACGGAATCCCAGAAATCATTTGACAGAGGCTGTTCAAGTTTGGAACTGCAGAAAGCTAAGGTTTGAGGTAATATCCCTATATAGCTTTGGATAAATTCTGAATTGTGAAATATATGTGAATGCTTATAAAAATCCAATGCAAAGGAAAGCAAAGACACTGAATTTGTTTGATGAACAATTGAGTTTTCTGCCAGGAAAGCAAGTTCTTGCTCGTCTGAAAAGGCATTCAAAATAATGTCTATATCACTATTAGATGCAAGGGACTGTTGTAATAAACTATTAAAGGAAATCATTAAGCGCAGGCGTGTGAGGATTGAAAAACGCCGGTTTTGCATAATATTGACAGATAGAGTCATTGCATTGATAAGAATATTAAAAAGTTTCCAGTTTTGTTCTGTATCGGATATGCTATTACTATTATCCTCTGCAAAATCAAACGGAATTATATTAGGTTCGGAGAGAATTAGCCGTGCTGCTTCTGGGCAGGATAAGGTAAGACTGTGAAAAATAAGATCACCGCATTGCCATGATACTCTTGGGTACAATCTGCACACATCACACATTTTATCTGAACCATGCTGGAGGTAGAGGCTACAGAGATTTTGCTCATTTAAAAAGGGACATTTGCCATCCTTAAGACGAATATAAAACTTTCCGTCAGATTCTATCATAGCATCGGCAAGCTGTGCACCTAATGCGCCTTTGGTTTGGAGGTACATTTTAGCATGCGCATCATCAATGTCAATTGCCCATCCACCTGCGCAACAGTTATCAGAGCAGGCAGAGCCCGTACATTCAAATGTGTCGAAGAGACCAAAAGTTAATGATTTCATAAAAAATTTACCTTTCGTAAGCGTATTTTATTAAATAAGCGAGAATAAAAATGTATTGTCTGTCATATCCAAATCAGAAAATATCTCATATAGGCGATTTGGGTTTAGAGAATTGTGCTCTAAAAAGCGGGAAATTCCCGTGAAAATCGGTATTAGGTCATCGAGATTAAGCCGCTCATTTTTTTTGTGGTAGATGCCAAAAGCAAAAATCCGGTGGAGACAGAACAGGTAAATAAAGTTTGCAATAATTTTATTGAGATTACATTCTTTCTCATAGGCATTCATATAGTAGCGTGTGAGATAGTAAACGGCATATTGTTCGTAATAAATCTCATATGGATCAGTCGAGACATCATCTAAGAAGTCTTCTGCCAGTGGCTGTGAGAGCAAGGAATTGCAAAACGCCATTGTCTTTGGTAAGTGCTCAATGTAGGAACGAACATAGTTTGATACAGACAACGAACCTATATTTTTATAAAAGTGAAGTACAAAGGTAAATAGGGAGACGAGATTCGTCTGGCTTTCCGAAACCTCTTGGGAGAGAATAGAAAGCTGTGCTGGATCGGAAAAGGCATCCAGTAAAATCCGACATTCTTCATCATTTTCTGCATCAAGCGCCTGCTGAAGCATATCGTTAAAAGAGACAAGAAGCCGCAGTCTTGTAAAAATAGAAAAATCACGGTTCTGCATGATGCGGACGCTTGTGATCATTCCGCCGATCAACGTGTTAAATACAGACCAATTTTGATTTGGTGCGGGAATTATGGTGTTTTCAGCTTCTGCAAAGTCAAAAATGATGGAATCCTGATGAGAGAGAATTATGCGGGCAACTTCAGGGCAGGATAAAGTAAGACCATTAAAGAGAATATCTCCATGATACCATGATATTCTGGGATATACTTTACATGTGTCGCACATTTTATCTGGACCGAGATGTCGATAAACTTCGCAGAGTTTGTCTTCGTTTAAAAGAGGGCATTGTCCGTCTTTTAAACGGATATAAAATTTCCCATCAGTTTCCGTGATGCTTTCCTTTAGACGTTCACCAAATGCTCCCTCTGTATTGCGGTAAGTTTCAGCAGAATCGTCATCAACTTCAATATCCCAGCCTCGGCAACAGGTATCCGGACAGTCAGAGCCGATACATTCAAAGGTGTCAAAAAAATCAAAATTTAATTGCTTCATAGCATTCTTTTCCTTTCGTAAGTAGCATTCCATAATTATAGCAAAAAAGAAGATGCTGGGCAACAGCTTTTGGGAAAAAGTATGTGATAACGAAAAATATTTCGGTGCATCACAGATAATCTGTGATAGAATAGAAAGAACAAAAAAATAAAGGAGTGGAAACCAATGATACCATACGGAAGACAGAGCATTGATGAGGAAGATATTCAGGCAGTTGTTGATGTATTAAGATCAGATTATTTGACAACTGGACCAAACATTGCGGAGTTTGAGCAGACGGTGGCAGATTATGTGGGGGCAAAGTATGCGGTTGCGATTGCAAACGGAACAGCGGCGCTCCATGCAGCATGTGCGGCTGCGGGTATTGGAGTGGGAGACGAGGTTATTACCACGCCGCTTACATTCGCTGCTTCGGCAAATTGTGTGTTATATTGCGGAGGAAAACCTGTTTTTGCGGACATAGACAAAAGAACCTACAATATTTCTCCGGATGACATCAGACGAAAGATCACACAGAAGACAAAGGCGATCATTCCGGTGCATCTGGCAGGGCAGCCGTGTGATCTGGATGAGATTCATAAGATTGCAGAGGAATATCATCTGACGGTGATTGAAGACGGGGCGCATGCACTGGGGGCTGTTTATCGGGGCGCAAAAATTGGTGCATTGTCGGATATGACCACATTTAGTTTTCATCCGGTGAAGCCGATTACAACGGGAGAGGGCGGTATGATCGTGACAAATGATCAGACGTTTTATGAAAAGCTGTGCCTGTTCCGAAGCCATGGCATTACCAGAGATGAAAAGCAAATGACACATACAGAGGGAGGATGGTTTTATCAGCAGATCGGATTGGGTTACAATTACCGTATGACAGATATGCAGGCAGCGCTGGGATGCAGCCAGATGAAAAAGCTCGATGATTTTCTGGCGCGGAGGAGAACATTGGCACAGCGGTACGATGAGGCGTTTGCAGGGTGCAGGAATATCGTGACGCCGTATCAGATGCCGCAGACAAGCAGTGGCTGGCATCTATATATCATACAGGTTTTAAATAACGACAGGCGGGAAGTATTTGAGAAGCTTCACGATGAGGGAATCGGAGTAAATGTACATTATATTCCGGTCTATCATCATCCCTATTACAGGGAGCACGGTTATCAGGACATCTGCTGCGAAAATGCGGAGGAGGTATATGCGCATATGCTCAGCCTGCCGTTGTATCCGGGTCTGACAGAGGAGCAGCAGGATGAGGTCATAGAAAAGGTAAAGAGGTGTACAGGTGAATAAATCAGTGATGATGCAAAACGCAGAGTGTCTGACGCAGATCCCCGAAATTATTCGGGAACTCCGTTCTCAGTCATATTTTCGGGCAAATTGTATGCTTGTTGTTT
The DNA here is from genome assembly GCA_019421345.1 of Roseburia sp. Taxonomy (GTDB): domain Bacteria; phylum Bacillota; class Clostridia; order Lachnospirales; family Lachnospiraceae; genus Roseburia. Next base: position 112,349 of record JAHZFL010000006.1, read on the forward strand.
TGATTAACAATTTACACGGAATTTCGGGCGAAATTCTGGATACAGACGATGCGCGCATAGACCATGCCGAGTGGATGGCGATGTTGACAGCGATCATGGAAGCGGAGAAAAATAAAGATGGTATTTTGATTGCAGATATTTTAGAAGGAGATTTGTTGCCGTATCTGCAGAAGCTCCAGATTTTGTGGCAACAGGAAAAGGAGATACAGCCCCCGAATTACTTGGAAGCAAATAGCAATAGCATACGGAAGACAAATGAGGCTTTGTATCAAAGTATAAGCAGAGAAAAAGCGATGCAGGTGAATGGAACAGAGCCGATCTATGAATCGTTTTTGGCTATCAGCGGTCTGCCGGCTGCGTCGGCAAGTGTTGGGGGAGAGAGATTTTGTCTGTGCAGTACAGTCAATCCCGAGTGGGAAGGAAAGCTGCTTGCAGAAAGTATTCCTGTAAGTGCGAAAAAGGAATACTGGGTGTTTGGAGTTGGGATGGGGTATCATGTGGATGCTCTGTTGAAATCAGATCATGCGAATAAGGTTACGCTTCTTTTGCATGAAACAGAAACGTTATCTATGGCGTTGTGTCAATTTGACTGGCAAGAGGCGATAGAATCCGGGCGTTTATCTTTTCTTTATGATTCCGGTGAACGAAGCTTGCTTGAAAACCTGAAAAAGAAAAACGAGGATGCGGTATTTTTTATCCATTACCCGGCTTTGCGCTGTGTGATGGACGGGAAAGTGCGGGAGCTTCTGGAGGATTATTTTGTTGCAAGCAGCAGTATGTTGGAACAAAAGGCGCTGCTTGATAAAAATTTTGATGCGATACAAAAGCATGGTTTGCCGGAATGTGGGGAGTTAAAGGAACAATTTGCCGGGGCTCACGTTGTGATCGCAGGCGGTGGTCCCTCTGTGGATGGGCAAATGGAAGCGATCAGGGCATACAGGGAGAAGTTGGTTCTTTTGACCGTAGGGACTGTGGCAAGAAAGTTATTGGAAAATGGAATTGTGCCGGATGCAATTATGATCACAGACCCGCTGGAAAGTATTGTATCTCAGATAAAGGGGCTGGAGACCGAAAAGATACCGCTGATCATTTTATCTACTGCGCCGGAGAAGCTTCTGGCAGAATATAAAGGCAGCGTATATGTCGCTTATCAAGGGGGCTATGAACCGGCTTGTGAATTTGCGAAAAACAATGGATATACGGTTTTTCAGACCGGCGGCAGCGTCGTTACCTTAGCGATTGATCTGGCAATTCGGTTTGGCGCAGCCGATATCACGCTGGTCGGCGCAGATATGGCATATACGGGCGGCAGATCTCATGCAGGAGGGCTTGGGCGCAAGATTGCAGAGGGCATGGAGCTTCGTAAGGTCTTAAGCGTGACGGGAGAGTATATAGAAACGAGCAGAAACCTTGACATTTACAGAAAGTGGATAGAACACAGGATAGAAGATGTGAGAGGGCTGGTTGTTTATAACACCGCAAGAGGTGCAAGAATCAAAGGAACGATAGAAAAGACGCTGTGTGAGATAGCAAAGACATGGTAAACGCAGACAAGAAGACGTGTATCTGCCAATAAAATATTTTAAATTTTAAAGTTTTCCTCGTCCCAATGTCGAATTTTGTTGATAAATTTGCGTTTGTAGTGAAAAAAGTTGAATTTGCCGGTCCTTCATGATAAAATAGGACAAAAGAAAAAACTTCCGGTATTTGGGAATTACCTTGGAGGTTTATTGGGGCAAGTATAGTATCACATATTATGAAAGGGACGAAAGACAAGTGAAGGATGAGGTATTTTTAGACAATCTTCCGCGTACTGCAAATCAGATTTTAAATGTTTTATGGAGCAGGAACAGGGCGATGGCAGTAGGAGAACTGGTGGAACAGGTCAATGCGGAATACAAGATCAACTTGGAGCGGAGAGAGCTTCAAAAGTTCATAAAATTACTTGTGAGTGCGGATTATATAGAAGCAAAGAGGCACGGGCTGCATATTTACTATCAGACGTTGGGGTTAGAGTATGTGGCAGAATGTCTTCAGTAAGCTAATAGGGGAATTGCGGATGCATGGCAGAGTTTTGCTGTTTGCATCCGTTTTTACTATATTGTAGAAAATGGAGACTGATGCGAAAAGCCGGGGGCAGAGACTTGCATCTACGAATGAAATGCCGTAAACTGATAGGGAATACGGAGGAATACAATGACAGTAGATGAGATCATTGAGCAGGTGACTGCCATTTGCAAAAGAAATCATGTGGAACATTTGGCGCTCTTTGGCTCTTATGCAAAGGGAACGGCGACAGAGTACAGCGATATAGATTTTATCGTATACGGTTCGGTCGATATGGAGCGGCTGAAGGAGCAGGTGGACGAGATTATGACTCTGAAAAAGATAGATTTATTTGAATATGATTTATGTCAAAGCAGCTATCTAAAGGAGGATATGGAGCGGTATGGAAGGAAAATCTATTAACAGATACCGAAGCTTTTGCAAAAGCTTGGAAAATTTGGGAGAGGCAAGAGAAAGAAGCCCGCAGGATAAATTTGTATTGAGTGGAACGGCGCAGATGTTCAATTTATCCTTTGATTTATCGTGGAAAGTGATGAAGGATATTATCAGAGAATTTCATGGTGTGCCGGAATATCCAACCGGTTCGCCGAGAGAAACGCTTAGAATTGCTCACAGTGTCGGATTGATTGAGGATGATTTGTGGGTGGAGATGCTTAGAGTAAGAAATAACTTAGCGCATGATTATGATGGGGAGCTCGCACTCAAATATTTTCAGGACATCCTGCAGAAATATGAGGGGCTGATGAGGTGTTTTTGTGAGCGGGCATCCGAATATTACGAATGTTAAATGTGTTGTGTGGAGGATAAATAAGAGGGAGCACGGATGCGTGGCAGAGTTTTGCTGCCGGCATCCGTTTTTTTGGCAAAGCTTTTGCTTAAAAAACACGAGAATTCGTGCTATAATAAGTAGAATGCCGTGTTTTGAGATGTGAAGGAGAGAAAAGAACAAGCATGAAAAAAACGATTATTTATTTTGTTGGTGTTTATGATACGCTTGATTTATTTACGCAGGAATTAAAAAATGCATTTGAGGAAATGGGTTATGACTCATTTGTGTATGATGCGGTGCGGGAGGCGGAGAGTAAGGATGCGTTGATCGGACGGTTGGATGACGCAGCTCGTGCAAAGAAAGCGGGAGAGCCGGAACAGGAAACGTTTGCATGTGTGACATTTAATAACCTCGGATATAATTTGAGCCTTTCGGACAGAGGTAATCTCTGGGAGGTCTATGATATTCCATACATAAACATTTTGATGGATCATCCGTTTCATTACGAAAAGCCGTTGCGCCTTGCACCGAAAACCGCAGCGGTACTCTGCACGGATCGCAGGCATGTGGCGTATCTCCGGCGTTATTTTAAAAATATTCTGCGGACAGACTTTTTGCCCCATGCGGGCGTGGGGCTTGGCGGCAGACGCAAGCCTCTTTCCGACCGCAGTATTGATGTTCTTTATGCCGGTGCGCTTCCGATCTACACAGTTGCCAAAATGATCCCGGACCTTAGCTCCATTCCGGAGGTGGATGGACAGGAGCTGGCGCAGGCGGTTCTTGCGGAGCTTGTACGTCATCCAAACCGCACGACGGAGGAGGTGATCGAGGAATATGTCAGGGACAAATGCGGCGAGCTGCCGGATGTCCGTATGCAGGAGCTGATCGTGCAGATGCGTTTTCTGGATTCCTACGCGACCTCTTTTTTTCGGGAACAGGCGGTGCGTATTTTAGTGGAAAGCGGCATTCGCGTGACGGCATACGGCACGGGCTGGGATCAATGTGAGTGGAGCGGCAATCCCTATTTGGATTATCGCGGAAAGGTACTGGCACCGGACATTCTTCCTCTGATGAATGATTCCAAAATTGTGCTGAATACGATGACATGGTTTAAGGCGGGAGCACATGATAGGATATTTAACGGAATGCTTGCGGGGGCGGTGGTTGTCACTGATGATTCGGAATACCTGCGTCAGGAGTTTCGCGACGGGCGGGAGCTGGTGATGTTCTCCTTAAACGATATGCAGGAATTGCCAAAGCGCGTGTTTGAGATTTTCGGAGACTTAAATAAGGCGCAGGAGCTGGCAGATCGCGGTTTTTTGGCGGCAAAGGAGCTTCACACTTGGAAAAGCAGGGCAAAATATATAAGGGAGAAGAATTTTTATGCGGATATTAATGTATCGGTGGAAAGCGTATAATTACAGAGATATTGAGCAGACCTTTTTGCTGCTCGGTCATACGGTGGATAACATCGAGCAGGAGCTTGGAAGCTATGATGTGAGTCCGGAATTTGAGCAGGTGATCGAGCGTAAGATCAAGGAAAATCAATACGATATGGTGTTTACGGTCAATTATTTTCCCTTGATTTCCAATGTCTGTCAGCGTGCCGGGATCAAATATGTGTCATGGACCTGTGATAATCCGCTGATCAGCATGTATCATACATCGGTATTTCACAGTTGCAATTATATTTTTACCTTTGATAAGACGAACTATTTGGAGTTTCGGGGGATGGGCGTTAAGCATATCTGGTATCTGCCGCTGGCGGTCGATGTTGACAGGCTTGACGACATTATGGAGCGGTCGGATGACATCATGAAATACCGGGGAGACGTAGCGTTTGTAGGAAGCCTCTACGAGCGGAACTCCTATGATAAGCTGAAAAACCGTCTGTCGGAATATCTGCGCGGATATTTTGATGCCGTGATGGAGGCGCAGCTCAATATCAGCGGTGCAAATATTGTAGAGCCGATGCTGACGGCAGATATTTTAAGTCAGCTTCAGGAATATTTTACGCTGGAAAAATCAGAGGATTCTTTCTCCGATCTGGGGCTTATTTTCCAGACGACCGTGCTTGGCTTTAAAATTGCGGAAATTGAGCGCCGCAGGGCATTGATCGAGCTGTCGAAATATTATCGGATCAACGTTTACAGCAACAGTGACGTCAGCGACCTGATGCGTATCCGTTATTGCGGCTCTGTCGATTATTGGAGCGAGATGCCAAAGGTATTCCGGGCTTCAAAGATTAATTTGAACTTTACGATTCCAAACATCAAGAGCGGTATCCCGCTGCGTGTTTGGGATGTGCTTGGTTCCGGCGGCTTTTTGCTGACAAACTATCAGGCGGAGCTGCCGTACTTTTTTGAGGAAGGAAAAGATCTGGTGTGCTTCGACGGGATAGAGGATCTCTGTGAAAAAGTGGGGTATTATCTTAAGCACGAGGAGGAGCGCTGCGCGATTGCCGAGAGCGGCTATCAAAAGGTGAAAGAAACGCATCTTTATATAGAAAGAATCCGTACCATGCTCGTGCAGGTAGAAGAAGCAGAAAAAGAGGATGTATCTTAAAGCGGCTAGCTTTAAGATACATCCTCTTTTAGCAGTATTCGTCGAGCATCATGCCGGAGTAAGCGCAGGAGGCATAGGGAGCAGTAAAGTTATGCCCGGCAGGATTCTTGTAAGCGACGAGCAGCTTATCCACATAATTGAGCGGATTCATGGAAATCTCAGCGGCTTTCGCATTCAGGTCATCCTTAAAATGATTCAGCACCGAAAAGCATTCTGCCGCATCGGAGGCGGTGATGGAATCAAGCAAAAGATTGCGGTCAATCGTGATCGCTCCGTCCTGATCGAGATTGAAGCCGTAGGATTCCAGCTCATTGCCGTAGGACTCCGCAACGCTTGCCATATCGCGGCGCAGCTTATCGGATTGCTGCGGATTGTCGTAGTTGTGGCTGAGCGAGATCATATGATTATAGGCAGAAACAAGCGAGAAGATATTATCTGTAATCGCGTCCGTATCTGTCTTAAAACCGATCGATGTCTCGGTTCCTGCGGTATTTGTATTTTTAAATGTCAGGGCAAAAGACCTTCCGACCATAAACTGATTCGACAGGGAGGATTGCTCATCTCCATTTAATAAAAAGGAAGCGTTGGAAGCTTTCGCCTCTACATGATCAATGCCGAGTACATGCATCGCCTTTCGGGAAGCCGCATCGTCTGCGGGCATCAGTTCAAAAAGGTACTCCTCCCCTTCACTGTGACCCGTTTGCAGAGAAACGATGGAAACTGCGTTTTCTCCGGCCTCGTTTTGTACAAGCGAAGCGCGCAGACCTACATTTGCGGTATTGATAAGCCGCAGGAGCTTTTCCTGGATATCGAGATTCGTATCGGTGTCACCAACGGTATACTGAAACTCATAGGAATGAAAGCTTGTTGTCAGATCAAAGCTATAGGCTCCGGGCTTTAGATCACACTTACCGGGTGAGAGATATGCGCCGAGATTCTGCTGCGGAGAAGCAAGCTGCTGCACTTGAACATGGAGCGGCAGAGGCGGAACGGTATCCTGCTCCTCGCCGATATATTCGGCGTCAACGATTGTTTCGTCAGAAGACTGCGCAAGCTTTTTTGAAAAAACGCTCTCAATGCCGCTGCCGGAATCGGAAAGCGAAGCGATCAGATTCTGGATCGAACGTGTCCGTTCCTTAATATCGATCGCAAAGCGTCCGGCGTCTTCGGAATATTTAATCATATAAAGAGGAGAATCTTTATTTGTCTTGACGATATTATGATACACCTCACGCAGCTCACTGTTTTTGTGCGTATCATAACGTGACGCACCCAAAGGACGATAGGTGCTTAGATAATACTGATAGGCGCTGTCAATTACAGCCATAAAATCCCCTCCTTTCCTCCATGAAATTGTATCTGGGATTCTCTGGAAATAATCGTAAAGGTCTGCACTCCTCCGTGAGCACAGCCAAATGCGATTTTATACGCTTATAATATCGGTCAGAAGTGTGGTTTTATTTAGGGTAAAATGTAAAACTATGGTAAAAATAAAAAGTAGTTGACGCTGGTGGCGGATTATGCTATAGTAAACTCGCGATGGAAGTAGGTCTTTTTTTTATGCCTTTTTTTAGGCTGTAAAAAAGCACAAAGAAATTTAATGGAGGTGGAAGTTGTGCGCACAAAAATAACATTGGCATGTACCGAGTGTAAGAACCGTAACTACAACATGACAAAAGACAAGAAAGCTCATCCTGACAGAATGGAAACCAAGAAGTACTGCAGATTCTGTAAGAGCCATACATTACACAAGGAAACCAAATAGTCTCTAGGAGCAAAGGGGTGAGAAGATGGGAGAGACCGAGAACAAAGCTCAAAAGCAGAGCTTTTTTAAGGGCCTGTCGGCTGAATTTAAAAAGATCATTTGGCCGGACAAAAAATCACTTGCAAAACAGACGACGGCAGTTGTTGTTGTTTCCGTAGTAATGGGTCTTGTAATCGCGCTTCTGGATTATGTGATTCAGTATGGCGTTGATTTCCTGATTGGTTTAAAGTTTTAGTGGAGGCATAGGTGATTTATGGCAGAGGCACACTGGTATGTAGTTCATACCTACTCAGGATATGAGAATAAGGTAAAGGCGAACATTGACAAAACGATTGAAAACCGGCATCTGGAGGATCAGATCTTAGAGGTCCGCGTACCGATGCAGGAGGTCGTTGAGATGAAAAATGGCGCTAAGAAATCCGTATCAAAGAAAATGTTTCCGGGATACGTGCTTATCAATATGGTAATGAATGATGACACTTGGTACGTTGTCAGAAATACCCGTGGTGTTACCGGATTTGTAGGTCCGGGATCGAAGCCGGTACCGCTTAGCGATGCGGAAATGAGACCGTTGGGAATCAGGACGGAGGACGTTGCGGTTGACTTTGCGGAAGGAGACGCTGTTGTGGTGACAGGCGGTGTCTGGAAGGATACGGTCGGCGTGATCCAGGCGATGAATCACAGTAAGCAGAGCGTAACGATCAACGTTGAACTTTTCGGCCGCGAAACGCCGGTAGAAATAAGTTTCGCAGATGTAAAGCTTATGAATTAAGCGAAGTGTATGACACTTAGAATGAATTAAGGAGGCAATTCCAATGGCAAAGAAAGTAGAAGGATATATCAAATTGCAGATTCCGGCTGGCAAGGCAACACCGGCTCCGCCAGTTGGACCTGCTCTTGGACAGCACGGTGTAAACATTGTTGAGTTTACAAAGCAGTTCAATGCCAGAACGGCAGATCAGGGCGATCTGATCATCCCGGTAGTGATCACAGTATATGCGGACAGAAGCTTTAGCTTCGTGACAAAGACCCCGCCTGCTCCGGTGCTGATCAAAAAGGCATGCAACATCAAGTCCGGTTCTGCGAAGCCGAACAAGGAGAAGGTTGCAGTTCTCTCTAAGGCAAAGCTTCAGGAGATCGCAGAGTTAAAGATGCCGGATTTAAACGCAGCATCCTTAGAGGCAGCTATGAGCATGATCGCCGGTACTGCAAGAAGTATGGGCGTAACAGTGGAAGAATAGAATGCAAACGCAGCATTCTTCCTAATGTATAGTAACACGAAGTAGAGTGGGAGGGTCCTCTCCCGATACGACCACAAGGAGGTTTATTTTCATGAAAAGAGGAAAGAAATATCAGGACGCTGTAAAATCCTTTGACAAGAGCGCGCAGTACGATGTGGCTGAGGCGATTGGCTTGGTAAAGAAGAATGCTACAGCGAAATTTGATGAGACAATCGAGCTTCATATCAGAACGGGCTGTGATGGACGTCACGCAGAGCAGCAGATCCGTGGTGCGGTTGTACTTCCGCATGGAACAGGTAAGACAGTGAAGGTCTTAGTATTCGCGAAGGGTACAAAGTTAGATGAGGCACAGGCAGCAGGCGCTGACTTCGTTGGAGGCGAGGAGTTGATTCCGAAGATCCAGAACGAGGGATGGCTGGATTTCGATGTTGTCGTTGCTACACCTGACATGATGGGTGTTGTTGGTCGTCTGGGACGCGTTCTCGGACCGAAGGGCTTAATGCCGAACCCGAAGGCTGGAACAGTTACTATGGATGTGACAAAGGCTGTAAACGACATCAAGGCTGGTAAGATTGAGTACAGATTGGACAAAACAAATATTATCCATGTGCCAGTTGGAAAAGCTTCTTTTACAGAAGAACAGTTGAGCGACAACTTCCAGACCCTTATGGGTGCTATCAACAAGGCTAAGCCGGCAAGCTTAAAGGGACAGTATATCAAGAGTGCGACTCTCGCTTCCACAATGGGACCGGGCGTGAAGCTGAATGTTACAAAGATTGCCAACTAAGTTTTTGTTGACAGACGCAATATACAATGATATAATGCAAGCGTTGTCGTAAGATAACGCTATGCATAATGTGCCGAAGACAGTAGGTGCCGTAAGGCGTAACAGGTTTGACCTACCGAGGGATGATTGATGGATTATCATCATGAGAATGATTTGTGACGAATCCTCCCTGCTTTGGCAGGGAGGATTTTTAGTTATAAAAATCGGTTCGGCTTTTATGAAAAATCTAAAAAGGAGGTGCACGATTCGTGGCAAAGGTAGAATTAAAACAGCCTATCGTACAGGAAATTTCTGAAAACATCAAAGACGCGCAGTCTGTCGTAGTAGTTGATTACCGCGGACTTACGGTTGCGGAAGATACTCAGTTGCGTAAAGCATTAAGAGAAGCCGGTGTTTCTTATAAGGTATATAAGAATACATTGGTAAGCCGTGCGGTAGAGGGAACAGAGTTCGAGAGCTTAAGAGAAGTTCTGGAAGGACCGAGCGCATTTGCGATTTCAACCACAGATGCAACCGCTCCGGCAAGAATTCTTGCTAAGTTTGCGAAGACTGCTCCGGCGCTTGAGATCAAGGCGGGCGTTGTAGAGGGAAATTACTTTGATGCAGAGGGCATGAAGGCAATCGCCGCTGTGCCGTCAAGAGAAGAACTGCTTTCCAAATTGCTTGGAAGCTTACAGTCTCCGATTACAAATCTTGCGCGTGTTCTTAATCAGATCGCAGAGCAGGGCGGTACAGCCGATGTATCGGTAGAGACAGCAGCCGCAGAGGAACCGGTAGCAGAAGCTGCAGAGACTCCGGCAGAGTAGTCTAAAGAGCATAGATGCTCATGATCATTAAAATTATTAAATGGAGGAAGAAATAATGGCAAAGTTAACAACAGCAGAGTTTATTGAAGCTATCAAAGAGTTAAGCGTATTAGAGTTAAATGAGTTAGTAAAAGCTTGTGAAGAAGAGTTCGGCGTATCTGCAGCAGCAGGTGTCGTTGTGGCAGCAGCAGGCGGCGGTGAGGCAGCAGCAGCTGAGGAGAAGACTGAGTTCGACGTAGAGCTGACAGAGGTTGGCCCGAACAAGGTTAAGGTTATCAAGGTTGTTCGTGAGGCAACTGGCTTAGGACTGAAGGAAGCTAAGGACGTTGTAGACGGCGCTCCGAAGGTGATCAAAGAGGCTGCTGATAAGGCAACTGCTGATGACATCAAGGCTAAACTTGAGGCTGAAGGCGCAAAGGTTACTTTAAAATAATTGCGTAAGCTACAAGCAGAGTAAATGCAAAAAGAGGTGCGCACCCAGAAAATTTATTTTCGGGGGTGCGCACCTCTTTTTGTGTTTATTCGGCGACAGCCGCATGTTGCTCGGCAAAAGCCGAGCAACATAGCTGCTTGTAGCTAAATATTTGAGAAAAGAAAACGAAAGAAAGCGCTTGACGGGCGCTCGACACTTGTGCTATCATATACGTTGCACTATTATGGAACATTGGACTCATTATGCCATTTTTCCTAGTGTACGCGGGAAAACTCCTATACTCTATCTTGTGGTTTGGGGGATTTTTGCGGGGAATGATGAAATTTATAATTTTTTATTATTCTTATTTTAATAAAAACGAGAGGTGAAACGTCAATGGAGAAGAACAGAATACGTCCGGTGAAAGCTGGAAAAGGCATGCGTATGAGCTACTCGAGACAGAAAGAGGTATTAGAGATGCCGAATCTGATAGAGGTTCAGAAAGACTCCTATCAGTGGTTCTTAAAAGAAGGCTTAAAAGAAGTCTTTGATGATATCTCTCCGATCGCAGATTACAGCGGTCACTTAAGTCTGGAGTTCGTTGATTTTACGTTGTGTGAAGATGATGTAAAGTACACGATCCCTGAGTGCAAAGAGCGAGACGCCACATACGCAGCGCCTTTGAAGGTCAAGGTCAGACTTCATAACAAAGAGACTGATGAGATTAACGAGCATGAGATATTCATGGGTGACCTTCCGTTGATGACGGAGACCGGAACCTTTGTGATCAATGGGGCGGAGCGAGTGATCGTAAGCCAGTTGGTACGTTCTCCCGGTATCTATTATGGGATTGCCCATGACAAGGTAGGTAAGACCTTATACTCCTGTACCGTTATTCCGAACCGCGGCGCATGGTTGGAATACGAGACAGACTCCAATGACGTATTTTATGTTCGTGTAGATAGAACCAGAAAAGTGCCGATCACAGTGCTTATCCGTGCGCTGGGCATTGGCTCAAATCAGGAGATCGTTGACATGTTCGGTGAGGAACCGAAGATCCTTGCAAGCTTTGGCAAGGACGTGGCGACGAATTATGAAGAAGGACTTCTTGAATTATATAAGAAAATCAGACCAGGCGAGCCGCTGACTGTGGAAAGTGCGGAGAGCCTTATTTCTGCAATGTTTTTTGATCCGAGAAGATATGATCTTGCGAAGGTGGGGCGTTATAAGTTTAATAAGAAGCTTGCGCTCAAGAACCGTATCAACGGACATGTTCTTGCGGAGGATGTTGTTGATCTTAGCACGGGAGAGATCATTGCGGAAGCGGGAACGGAGGTGACTCGTTCTCTTGCCGATGATATTCAGAATGCGGCGGTGCCGTTTGTCTGGATTCAGGGTGAGACGAGAAATGTCAAGATACTGTCATCTATGATGGTCGATCTGAGACATTATGTAGATTGTGATCCGAGGGAGCTTGGCATTACGGAGCTTGTTTATTATCCGGTGCTTTCTCAGCTGCTGGAGGAGTATACCGATACAGAGGAATTAAAGGAAGCGATCCGCAAAAACGTACATGATCTGATCCCGAAGCATATTACAAGGGACGATATTTTCGCGTCTATCAACTATAATATGCATTTGGAATATGCAGTGGGTCATGATGATGATATTGACCATCTGGGAAACAGACGTATCCGTGCAGTCGGAGAACTTCTGCAGAACCAGTACAGAATTGGTCTCTCGAGATTAGAGCGTGTGGTGCGCGAGCGTATGACGACGCTGGATCTGGAGGGGATCTCTCCGCAGAGCCTGATCAATATTAAGCCGGTGACAGCGGCGGTGAAGGAGTTCTTTGGTTCTTCCCAGCTTTCACAGTTTATGGATCAGAATAACCCGCTTGGTGAGCTGACCCACAAGAGACGTCTGTCGGCGTTGGGACCGGGTGGTCTTTCCAGAGACCGTGCAGGCTTTGAGGTGCGAGACGTGCATTATTCGCACTATGGAAGAATGTGCCCGATCGAGACGCCTGAGGGACCAAACATCGGCTTGATCAACTCTCTTGCAAGCTATGCAAGAATTAACGAGTACGGATTTATCGAAGCGCCGTATCGTAAGATTGATAAGACTGATCCTAAGAACCCGCGTGTGACGGATGAGGTTGTTTACATGACTGCGGATGAGGAGGACAATTATCATGTGGCGCAGGCGAACGAGGCATTGGATGAGGAAGGTCATTTTATCCGTAATTCCGTGTCCGGTCGTTACTTAGACGAGACGCAGGAATACGAAAAGACCATGTTTGACTACATGGATGTATCTCCGAAAATGGTGTTCTCGGTTGCTACGGCGTTGATCCCGTTCCTTCAGAATGACGATGCGAACCGTGCTCTGATGGGCTCAAACATGCAGCGTCAGGCGGTGCCGCTGCTGACTACGGAGACGCCGGTAGTCGGTACAGGTATGGAGACGAAAGCAGCCGTCGATTCGGGTGTGTGCGTGGTTGCAAAGAATGCCGGAGTTGTGGAAAGCTCCGAGTCAAATCAGATCGTCATTAAGAGTGATGAGGGAACAAGAGACGTTTATAAGCTGACGAAGTTTTCAAGAAGTAACCAGTCGAACTGCTACAACCAAAGACCGATCGTCTTTAAGGGAGATCGTGTGGCAGCCGGCGAGGTCATTGCAGATGGTCCGTCCACACAAAACGGTGAGCTTGCACTCGGAAAGAATCCGCTTATCGGGTTTATGACATGGGAGGGCTACAATTACGAGGATGCCGTTCTGTTAAGCGAGAGACTGGTGCAGGACGATGTGTATACATCTATCCATATCGAGGAATATGAAGCAGAAGCGCGCGACACAAAGCTGGGACCGGAGGAGATTACACGGGATGTGCCGGGTGTCGGCGATGATGCGTTAAAGGATCTTGACGAGCGTGGAATTATCCGTATCGGTGCAGAGGTGCGCGCGGGTGATATTCTTGTCGGAAAGGTTACGCCGAAGGGAGAGACAGAGCTTACTGCGGAGGAGAGATTGCTCCGTGCGATTTTCGGTGAGAAAGCAAGAGAGGTTCGTGATACGTCTCTGAAGGTGCCGCACGGCGAGTACGGTATTGTTGTGGACGCGAAGGTGTTTACAAGGGAGAACGGAGATGAGCTGTCTCCGGGCGTTAATCAGGCAGTGCGTATTTACATTGCCCAGAAAAGAAAGATTTCCGTCGGCGATAAGATGGCGGGTCGTCACGGTAACAAGGGTGTCGTTTCCCGTGTGCTGCCGGTGGAGGATATGCCGTTCCTGCCAAACGGCCGTCCGCTTGATATTGTATTGAATCCGCTTGGCGTGCCTTCCCGAATGAATATCGGGCAGGTGCTTGAGATCCATTTAAGTCTTGCGGCAAAGGCACTTGGATTTAATATTGAAACGCCGGTATTTGATGGCGCAAAGGAGATTGACATTCAGGATACGCTTGAGCTTGCAAACGACTATGTAAACTTTGAGTGGGATGATTTTGTGGCAAAGTATAAGGATACGTTGCACGAGAATGTGATGCAGTACTTATACGATAATCGCGCGCATCGGGCATTGTGGAAGGGCGTGCCGATCTCCCGCGACGGAAAGGTGCAGCTGCGCGACGGAAGAACAGGCGAGCCGTTTGATTCTCCGGTCACGATCGGACACATGCACTACCTGAAGCTGCATCATTTGGTAGATGATAAGATTCATGCCCGCTCTACGGGACCGTACTCTCTGGTAACACAGCAGCCGCTTGGTGGTAAGGCGCAGTTCGGCGGACAGCGTTTCGGAGAGATGGAGGTATGGGCGCTTGAGGCATATGGCGCGTCCTATACGCTGCAGGAGATTTTGACTGTGAAGTCGGATGATGTGGTCGGACGTGTAAAGACCTATGAGGCGATCATCAAGGGCGATAATATTCCTGAGCCGGGTATTCCTGAGTCCTTTAAGGTGCTTTTAAAGGAGCTCCAGTCTCTTGGTCTGGATGTGAAGGTATTAGACGAGGACAGAAACGAGGTAGAGCTCATCGAGACCAGCGAATATGGAAATACAGACTTGAATGCGATCATTTCCGGGGATAAGGATTTTGCGTTTGAGGACAGTGAGTCCTTTGCGAAGATGGGATTCTCCCAGAAGGAGTTTGATACAGAGAACGAGGAACTGGTTGATATTGAGGAGGAAGCAGAGGAGCCGGAGGATGACGCTGACTTTTTCGATGATGCAGAGGACGTTCTGGATGAAGAATAAGAAGGATGATGCGCGCAGGACATCGCGCCTTGGGCAGCGGTGTCCGCTTGGGTTCTGATTTCTCAATTTAACATAAAAAATGGAAAGGGAGTGTCATAATGCCAGAAACAATGAGTAAAGAAACGGCTGGTCAGTCGATCTCATTTGATGCGATAAAGATTGGTTTGGCGTCACTGGAAAAGATCAGAGAATGGTCAAGGGGCGAGGTAAAGAAGCCGGAGACGATCAATTATAGAACATTAAAGCCGGAGAAGGACGGACTGTTTTGCGAGAAGATTTTCGGACCGAGCAAGGACTGGGAATGTCATTGCGGCAAATATAAGAAAATCCGCTATAAAGGTGTTGTCTGTGACAGATGCGGTGTTGAGATTACAAAGGCAAGCGTCCGCAGAGAGCGCATGGGGCATATTGAGCTGGCTGCGCCTGTTTCCCATATCTGGTACTTTAAGGGGATTCCTTCCCGCATGGGATTGATTTTGGATCTTTCGCCGAGAACACTGGAGAAGGTGCTGTATTTTGCTTCCTATATTGTGCTGGACGGCGGAAATACAGCCCTGCAGTACAAACAGGTTCTTTCTGAGAGCGAGTATCAGGAAGCGAGAGAGCAGTATGGCAATGCATTCCGTGTCGGCATGGGAGCGGAGGCGATCCAGGAGCTGCTTCAGGCGATTGATCTGGAAAAGGATTCTGCCGAGCTTCAGGCAGAGCTTACCGATGCAACGGGTCAAAAACGGGCAAGGATCATTAAGCGTTTAGAGGTTGTGGAGGCGTTCCGCGAGTCGGGCAATAAGCCGGATTGGATGATCATGACTGTGATCCCGGTAATTCCTCCTGATTTACGTCCGATGGTGCAGTTGGACGGCGGTCGTTTTGCGACTTCTGATCTGAATGATCTATATAGAAGAATTATTAACCGTAATAACCGTTTGAGGAGACTGCTTGAGCTTGGTGCGCCGGATATTATTGTGCGTAATGAGAAGCGTATGCTGCAGGAGGCGGTAGACGCGTTGATCGACAACGGCAGACGCGGTCGCCCGGTAACAGGGCCTGGTAACAGGGCGCTGAAGTCCCTGTCTGATATGTTAAAGGGTAAATCAGGACGTTTCCGTCAGAACCTGCTTGGAAAGCGTGTTGACTATTCGGGACGTTCGGTTATCTGTGTAGAGCCGAAGCTTAAGATCTATCAGTGCGGTCTGCCGAAGGAGATGGCGATCGAGCTGTTTAAGCCGTTTGTTATGAAGGAGCTTGTGGCGAACGGTACGGCGCACAATATCAAGAGTGCCAAAAAGATGGTAGAGCGCTTGCAGACAGAGGTCTGGGATGTGTTAGAGGATGTCATCAAAGAGCATCCGGTCATGCTGAACCGTGCTCCTACACTGCATCGTCTGGGCATTCAGGCGTTTGAACCGATTCTGGTCGAGGGTAAGGCGATCAAGCTGCATCCGCTTGTATGTACCGCATTCAACGCGGACTTCGACGGAGACCAGATGGCTGTGCATCTTCCGCTTTCCGTGGAAGCGCAGGCAGAGTGCCGGTTTATGTTGCTTTCCCCGAACAACCTGTTAAAGCCGTCTGACGGAGGACTTGTTGCCGTTCCGTCTCAGGATATGGTGCTTGGTATTTACTATCTGACACAGGAGAGAGACGGTGCAAAGGGCGAGGGCAAGTTCTTTAAGAATGTCAACGAGGCAATTTTGGCGTATGAAAATGGCGCGGTGACGCTGCACTCCAAGATTAAGGTGCGGATGTCTAAGACAATGGCAGACGGAACGGTATTGACAGATGTTGTGGAGTCGACACTGGGAAGATTTATTTTTAATGAGATCATTCCGCAGGATTTGGGCTTTGTAGACAGAAGCATTCCGGGCAATGAGTTAAAGCTTGAGGTTGATTTCCTTGTTGCAAAGAAGCAGAATAAGCAGATTTTAGAGAAGGTCATCAATATTCACGGTGCGACAAAGACGGCGGAGGTGCTTGATGCCGTTAAGGCAATGGGATATAAATATTCCACCAGAGCTGCGATGACAGTATCGATTTCCGATATGACGGTGCCGCCGCAGAAGCCGGAGCTGATCAAGAGCGCCGAGGATACCGTTGACAGGATCACGAAGCAGTATAAGCGTGGTCTGATCACGGAGGAGGAGCGTTATAAGGAAGTTGTAGAGACGTGGAAAGAGACCGATGATGAATTGACACAGGCGCTGCTTTCCGGTCTGGATAAGTATAATAACATCTTTATGATGGCAGATTCCGGTGCGCGTGGTTCCGATAAGCAGATTAAGCAGCTTGCCGGAATGCGTGGATTGATGGCAGATACGACAGGACGTACCATTGAGCTTCCGATCAAGTCAAACTTCCGTGAGGGTCTGGACGTATTGGAGTATTTCATGTCTGCACACGGTGCGCGTAAGGGACTTTCCGATACGGCGCTTCGTACGGCGGACTCCGGTTATCTGACGAGACGATTGGTTGACGTTTCGCAGCATATGATCGTGCGTGAGTCTGACTGCTGTGAGGGTACGGGCAGAGAGATTCCGGGTATGTGGGTAACAGATTTCATGGATGGAAAAGAAGAAATCGAGAGCCTGCAGGAGCGAATTACAGGGCGTTTCTCATGCAATACGATCTGTGATGCGGAGGGAAATGTGCTTGTGAAGGAAAATCACATGATCACACCGAAGCGTGCGGCGTTAATTATGAGCAAGGGTGTCGATGAAAACGGCGAACCGCTTAAGAAGGTAAAGATTCGTACAGTATTGTCCTGCCGTTCACATATGGGAGTTTGCGCAAAGTGCTACGGAACAAATATGGCAACCGGTCAGGCAGTACAGGTTGGCGAGGCAGTCGGTATCATTGCGGCACAGTCCATCGGTGAGCCGGGTACACAGCTTACGATGCGTACCTTCCATACCGGAGGTGTTGCAGGAAACGATATTACACAGGGTCTTCCGCGTGTCGAAGAAATCTTTGAGGCGAGAAAGCCGAAGGGTCTTGCGATCATTACGGAGTTTGGCGGCGTAGCGACCATTAAGGACACGAAGAAAAAGCGTGAAATTGTTGTCACGAACCACGAGACGGGCGAGACAAAGGCATACCTGATCCCGTATGGCTCCCGTATCAAGATCGTAGACGGAGCAACGCTGGAAGCAGGTGATGAGTTGACCGAGGGTTCTGTCAACCCGCATGATATTTTAAAGATCAAGGGTGTTCGTGCAGTGCAGGATTACATGCTCCGCGAGGTACAGCGTGTATACCGTCTGCAGGGTGTAGAGATCAACGATAAGCACATTGAGCTGATCGTGCGTCAGATGCTCCAGAAGATCCGCGTAGAGGAGAACGGAGATTCTGATATGCTACCGGGAACGCTTGTTGATACACTGGACTTTGAGGACACGAATGAGGTTCTTGAGCAGGAGGGCAAGCAGCCGGCAGAAGGAAAGCAGGTGCTGCTCGGTATCACAAAGGCATCTCTGGCAACAAACTCCTTCCTTTCCGCGGCGTCCTTCCAGGAGACGACAAAGGTGCTGACTGAGGCTGCGATCAAGGGTAAGGTAGACCCGCTGATCGGTATGAAGGAAAATGTAATCATTGGTAAGCTCATCCCGGCAGGTACGGGTATGAAGCGTTACCGTAACATCAGACTTGATTCGGAGTTCTTGGAGAACGAGGAATTGATGTATGATGAATATGAGGATTATGAGTACGAGGACAACGGCGTCATGGACGAGGATTATACCTTAGAGGAAATGATACCGGAGGACGAGGAGGTCGACGTATAGACGTTCATAACTCTATAAAAAGATAGCTTGCGCAGCAAATTCTGCCCGCGGATGCAAGAAAATACTTGACATCTGCGGGCTGTCTTTATATAATGATTTAGCGTGCATGAAAGTGCACGCTGAATTTGTGATACGTTTTCTTAGAAATGCGTATCCAATGACGCAATATTTATTTTAATCACAGGAGGTGAAACCAATGCCAACATTTAACCAGTTAGTAAGAAAAGGACGTCAGACATCTGTTAAGAA
>JAHZFL010000007.1 GCA_019421345.1 Roseburia sp.
AGGTACTGCGGGATTTTTCCACGGTCAGTGTAACAAATGTTTGACAAACCTACACAATGTGAAAATGATAGGAAAATATTCATAAATTGCTAAGAAAAATATAAACTTTTTGTGAAGAAAAGTGCTGTGGATTGACAAAAAAATTGTGGAAAGATATACTGAAAAAAGTATGATTTATTTTCGGAAAGGTGAGAACGGTATTTTATGAACTGGTTAAATAAATTGGAACGAAAATGGGGGCGTTATGCCATCCCAAATCTTATGGTGTGGCTGATCGGAGCGTATTCCTTGGGGTATGTGCTTTTCCGCATCAATCCGGGGTTTATCGATCTGCTGACGCTAAGTCCGTACCATATCCTGCACGGACAACTGTGGCGTCTGGTGACATGGGTCTTTATGCCTTCGACTGGAAGTTTGTTTTCGCTGCTGATCATGGCGCTTTTATATTATCAGCTCGGAACGGCGCTTGAGCGGACGTGGGGCGTATTCCGCTTCAACGTCTATATTTTCAGCGGGATGATTTTTACCGTGATCGGCGCGTTTATTTTATATGGAGTGATGTATCTGCTTGGCGGAGGCACATCGAATGCAATGCTTTTCATCGGCTATGGATTTAGCACCAACTATATTAATCTATCCATATTTCTTGCGTTTGCCGTGACCTATCCCGACATGCAGATTCTTTTGATGTATATCATACCTGTCAAGATGAAGTGGATGGCGGTTATTTACGGTATTTTAACGGTGGCACAGTTTTTAGAGGGAAATTGGGCAAGTCGCATTGCGATTGTGATGTCTCTGTTAAACTTCATCATCTTTTTCCTCTCGACGCGGGATATGAAGCGCTATACGCCGCATGAGGTGAAGCGCAGACAGCAGTTTAAGGCGCAGATGAGACAGAAGCCTGTGTATGAAGGAGGTGCGCATCATAAGTGTGCGGTATGCGGAAGAACAGAGCTTGACGACCCGACACTTGAGTTTCGTTTTTGTTCCAAGTGTGAGGGGAATTACGAATATTGTCAGGAGCATCTCTTTACGCATCAGCATAGGAAAAGAAGCTAGGGCCTTTCCGTTGGTTTTAGGAGAGCTTGAAAATGGAAGGCTGCGACACCTTCCATTTTTTCAAGTGTGGCTAGCGGAGCGTGCCGCTCGTTGAGCTTTTCCATAGATAGCGCCAATATTTCAAATTTAGTAGGACAAGGCAAATAATACTCACGAGATCCGCAAGAAAATAGTTAAGTGCAGTTTGCTCAAACGGAAGAAGTTTTGGCAAAAAGAATATGGAAAAAATCAAGACTGCACCAATCGCTGCCTGTAATTTTTCAAGCTTGTGTTTTTTGCTCATATCGATGGAAGTGATCAGCAGTAAGATAAGACCTGCCCCTGCGATCGTCAGCCAATAATAGGGGGAATCACTGTATAAGCCGGAGGAGTACCCATCCCATCCGCCATTTAATAAAATATATCCACCGACACGGCCGACATGCATTCTGGCATTTCTTTGTTTTTCTTTGGAACAATTTTCCTGTGTATCAGGCTCTTTGGTAATATTTTGTGGGTCGACCAGCTCCGAGACAGTTATCTCGAACAAAGCTGCCAGCTCTGCGAGATTTGACGCAGACGGCTCGCTTTGACCCGTTTCTCATTTTGAGACAGCCTGACGGCTGATTCCTAATTGATCCGCGACATATTCTTGTGATAGCTTTAGCGCTGTTCTTTTTGCCTTAATATTTTCGTTTAATGACATCTCATCACATCCTTTCTGCCGCAATTTTACTGCAAAAGGGCAGTTGCGCGCTACCAACTATTTGTCAACCGTGTCTGCCGGAGCGGTTTTTAGCTCTATTGTTTTTTGCGATAGAAGCCACAGACGGCGTCCATGCGTGCACACATATTGGAAAAGAGCGCATCGGTAAGCGTGATGGCAGCCATCGCCTCCACGACTACGACAGCGCGCGGTACGATGACAGGATCGTGTCTGCCCTTCACCTGAACGGAAATTTCTTCACCGGATTTTGTCACGGTCTGCTGCGCTGCGGCAATCGACGGCGTGGGTTTTATCGCGGCACGAAAAACAATGTCGCTGCCGTCTGAGATACCGCCTAATATGCCGCCGGCATGATTGTCCGTCTTGCAGATATTGCCGTCCTCCTGCAGACAAAAGCCGTCGTTGTTTGTTTTGCCGGTCGCCCTTGCCGCAGAAAAGCCGTCGCCGATCTCAAATCCCTTGACGGCGCCGATGGATAAGATCGCTTTGGCGAGGTTTGCGTCCAGCTTTTCAAAAACAGGATCGCCGATTCCTGCGGGCATTCCGTTTATCACACACTCAATGACTCCGCCGGAGGAATTAAGCTCCGCCATACATGCGTCAAGATAAGCCTGCGCATTTTCCGCTGCGTCGGCGTCCGGCATAAAAAGCGGATTTCGGGTGATCTCTGCGGCGTCAAAGCTACGGCAGCAGACAGGGCCGATTGATTTTGTGTAGGTGGTTAAGGTAATGCCAAGCTGCGCCAGAATTTTTGCCGCGATCGCTCCGGCGGCAACGCGCCCGATCGTTTCTCTGCCGGAGGAGCGTCCGCCGCCACGATAATCGCGAAAGCCGTATTTTTGGTCAAACGTATAGTCGGCATGACCGGGACGATAGAAGGAGGCGATGTCGCCATAATCCCTAGAACGTTGGTCATGATTAAAAACAACAAGAGAAACGGGGGTTCCTGTCGTTTTCCCCTCAAAGACGCCGGAGAGAATCTCGACGCAGTCATCCTCCTTCCGTGGCGTCGCGTACTTTGACTGCCCCGGTTTTCTGCGGTCTAAATAGGTCTGAATATCTTCTTCGCACAGAGGAAGCCCGGCGGGCACGCCGTCTGCGACAACGCCGATGCCCCTCCCGTGCGATTCTCCCCATGTAGTGATCTGAAAAAATTTTCCAAAGCTGGAACCTGCCATAAGCTGCCTCCTGTAAAATCATTTTTCAACAGTATAAAATATTTGACTTTGCGTGACAACTGAAATATGCTAATATCATGTAACAGCGTTGTCGATACAGACAAAGACAAAACGGGAAGGGGGCGTGAGACGGCGCATGGAAGAAAAGGAGTACCTTGTTAAAAAAGTGAGCAGCCCCATCGACTGGACGGTGGAGGTGCCGGGCTCTAAGAGCATCACGAACCGTGCGCTGCTGTTGGCGGCATTATCCGAAGGAGAGGTTGTGCTGCATGGCGTTCTTTTTTCCGACGATACGAGACATTTTCTTGGGGCGCTGCGGCAGCTTGGGTTCCCGATCGCTGTAGAGGAGGAAAAAAAGCTGGTGACGGTTGTCGGCTGCGGCGGCAGGATACCGTGTAAGGAGGCAGAGATCGACGTCGGGAGCGCCGGAACGGCAGCGCGTTTTTTGACGGCGATGCTCGCATTTTCTGACGGCAGATATACGATACGGGCGTCGGAGCAGATGAAGCGCCGTCCGATGAAGCCTCTGCTTGAGCTTCTAAAGGAGGCGGGGGCAGGAATCTCGTATCTGGAGCGGGAGGGCTTTCTTCCGGTCAAGGTTACGGGACGGGCGTATCAGACGAAGCTAGGCAGTCAAATGCCGCTGTCGTTGTCACTTGATATTGGAAAGAGTACGCAGTTTTTAAGCGCGCTGCTTTTAAGCGCACCGATGCTTCCTGCGGGATTGATCATCCGTATGCTGGGGGAGAAGGCGGACGGTTCGTATATCCGTATCACAAGAGATATGATGCGGGAGTTTGGCGTGACAGTTTCTTTTGACGGAAGAAATTATCAGGTAGAACAGGGAGCGTCCTATCGTAAGGCTTCTTATGAGATAGAGCCGGATATGTCGGCTGCCTGCTACTTTTATGCGGCGGCTGCAGTCACCGGCGGCAGGGCGCTGGTAAAGCGCATTTACAGCGGCAATCGGCAGGGAGATTTCCGGTTTCTTTCAGTTTTGGAGCAGATGGGCTGCACGGTGACAGAGGAGAAGGAAGGCATTGCAGTCAGCGCTCCCGCAGATGGGAGGCTTCGCGGCATCGCAGTCAATATGAATGATTTTTCCGATCAGGCGCTGACGCTGGCGGCGATTGCCCCTTTTGCGGAGGGCCAGGTGCAGATGGACGGAATCAGACATATCAGAGAGCAGGAGTGTGACCGGATTCATGCGATGACACAAAATCTGCGAAAGCTTGGAATTGTGTGCAGAGAAAAAGAGGATGGCGTTGTGATCGCGTCCGGCATGCCAAAGGGTGGCGCACTAGAGACGTATGAGGATCATCGTGTGGCGATGGCATTTTCCCTGATCGGTCTTTGCGTAGACGGAATCAGGATAAAAAATCCGGCTTGCTGCGGCAAAACCTTTGAGGGGTATTTTGCGCTGCTGGATGACTTGACAAATGGAAGGTAGAAAGAGAGAAGAAAAATGATGTACGAATTATTGAAGCAGGAAGGGCGTGCAAAGCGCGGCGTATTTCACACGGTGCATGGAGATATTCAGACGCCTGTATTTATGAACGTCGGTACGGTAGCGGCGATCAAGGGAGCGGTATCGACGGAGGATTTGGAGGAAATTAAATGTCAGGTACAGCTTTCCAATACCTATCATCTGCATGTGCGCACGGGAGATCAATTAATCTGGGAGGTCGGAGGCTTGCATCGGTTTATGTCATGGAATCGTCCGATCTTAACAGATTCCGGAGGATTTCAGGTCTTTTCCTTAGCGGGGCTTAGGAGGATCAAGGAGGAGGGTGTGTATTTCCAGTCTCATATCGACGGAAAAAAGATTTTTATGGGGCCGGAGGAGAGTATGCAGATTCAGTCCAACCTCGGCTCAACCATCGCAATGGCGTTCGACGAATGTCCTCCGGCGCTTGCGGAGCGCAAATATGTGGAGGATTCGGTCGCACGCACGACGCGCTGGCTCAATCGGTGCAAGGATGAAATGGCACGATTGAACAGTCTTTCCGATACCGTCAATCCCAGGCAGTTATTGTTCGGCATCAATCAGGGGGCGATTTATGCGGATATCCGCATCGACCATGCCAAGCGCATTTCAGAGCTGGAATTGGACGGCTATGCGGTAGGCGGTCTTGCCGTGGGCGAAACCCATGAGGAAATGTATCATATTCTGGATGAGACAGTACCGTATCTTCCGCTGCATAAGCCGACCTATCTGATGGGCGTCGGTACGCCGGCAAATATCTTAGAGGGTGTGGAGCGCGGCGTGGATTTCTTTGACTGTGTCTATCCGTCAAGAAACGGGCGGCACGGACATGTCTATACTAATCAGGGAAAGATCAACCTGTTCAACAGAAGGTACGAGAAAGATATGCGACCCATCGAGGAGGGGTGCGGCTGCCCTGCATGCCGCCGTTACAGCAGAGCGTATATCCGTCATCTCCTAAAGGCAAAGGAAATGCTTGGAATGCGGCTTTGTGTCCTGCATAACCTCTATTTTTACAATACGATGATGGAGGAGATACGCGACGCGCTGGATGCCGGAAATTTTTCTTCCTACAAGGCAGAAAAGCTTTACGGAATGGGGCAGATTGGACGCGAGAAAGAAAACGGGTGAAAAATGCTTGCCGAAACAGAAGATTTTGTGTACAATGTTCTTTAGTCTTTTTAAGACGCACGATTGGAACAGTAAGATGTAGGAGGAACAAGTATGTTAGCAATGTTAGGAACAGCCGCGGCGAACGGAGCTGTCGGGATGGGGAGCATGATTTTTTCCATCGTTATTTTATTTGCGTTTATGTATTTCTTTATGATCCGTCCGCAGCAGAAGGAGGCAAAGCAGAAGAATGCGATGCTTGCGGCGCTTGCAGTTGGAGACACCGTGCTTACGACAAGCGGATTTTACGGAACTGTCATTGATATTACGGATGACACGGTGATCGTGGAGTTCGGCAGCAATAAGAACTGCCGTATTCCGATGCAGAAGGCTGCAGTTGCACAGGTAGAGAAGCCGGAGGATGCAGCAGAATAGGAAGATTAAGAAAGAATCTGTCATGTAGTGATACAGGGCAGATTTTTTGCTTTCATGGAATTGTGTCGCTGATGCGGCACGCCGCAGGCAAAAATTTCGCTTGCGGGATTCTTTGTTATGCCATAGGAGATTGCTGCGCGATCCTATGGCACAAGCACACACTTGGTGTGAGGGTTTGTCTATGATAATACAAGAGGAGAACAGTTTTGAAGGAGAAAAAAGAAAACATTTATTTGTGGAGTGTGATCATACTTGCCGTGTTGTCGGCGCTGCCATTACTATGGCTATCGTTTTACAATCATCCGTCAGCGGACGATTACATGTATGCGGCAGAGACGTACCGGGTATGGAATGAGACGCATTCGATCTGGCAGGTAATTAAAGCGGCGGTGCAGACCTCTGCGGAATTTTATGAAAACTGGCAGGGGCTTTATGTCTCCGCGTTTGTGCTCGCGCTGCAGCCGGCTGTTTTTGGCGAACAGTTTTATGCGCTGACGGGATTTTTCATGCTCGCCATTTTATATGGAGGAAATCTCTTTTTCTGTCATCAGGTCTTTTACCGACAGCTTGGATGCAGGCGGCTGGAAAGCACGGCGTATGGCTGTATGCTGTCCTTTGTGATGGTGCAGTGGATGCCGTCGGTGGTGCAGGGGCTTTATTGGTTTAACGGAGCGATGAATTATGTATTGTTTTTCGCACTGCTTGAGGTGTTTTTCTGTCTGCTGCTGACGATCCAAAAGGATTGCGGACCAAGAAAAAACATCGGCGGCACGACGGCGGCGCTTTTTGTCGGTATTTTGCTTGCCGGGGGAAATCACATCACCGCATTTATGGGGATTCTTGTGGCAGCAGTGTTTTTTGTGGCGGCGGTGCTTGGAAAAAGACGGGATGCCGTGCTGCGCGGCGCTTTGCCGTTCGGCGGTATTTTGGCTGGATTTTTGTTTAATGTCAGTTCGCCGGGAACAAAGATCCGGCAGAGTCATTTTACGGATACGCCCGGCGTCATGGAGACGATCTGGTATGCGATAAAGACGGGAGCAAAAATGATCGATGCGTGGATGGGGCTTGCGGTGATTTTATCCTTTGTTCTCCTGGTGCCGTTTCTTTTGCGGGCAGGCAGGAGGATCGTGAAACAGACGGGCTTTTTGTTCCCCAATCCGCTGCTCGTTCTGGCGGTGTCCGCAGGCTTTTGCTGCGCGATGCTCTGCCCGCCGATCTATGCGATGGGTACGACGGGAGATCTGCGGATCACAAATCTTGTTTATTTTTCTTTTGTGCTGCTGTTTTTTATCAATGTGTTTTATGTGTGCGGCTGGTGCGCGGTAAGGCTGGGAGAGGGAGGAGACCATACGCTGCCGGGCGGCTGGACCGGCGCTGCAGCCGTGCTTGCTGTCGGCATTTTGCTTGCGTGCGGCGAGGGAATGTCCTCCTACCAGGCGCTTGGGACGATCCGCTCAGGTGAGGCTGCGCAGTACTCGGCGCAGGCGCAGGAGCGGTATGAGCGTTTGCGAACGGCGCAGGGCGAGGACGTCGTGCTGGAGCCGTTTGGAGTAAAGCCGTATCTGCTTTATTTTGACGACATCACAGCGGATGCAGACGACTGGAAGAACCGCGATCTGGCAGAATATTTCGGTTTAAGGAGCGTTTGCCTGAGAGAGGAGTAAGCGTGAGAAAGGGAGCATGGCAGATGTGCTATAAGAAGCAGTTATAAAGTCTATGAAAAAGAAAAATAGATGTAACAGTTGCAATGTTTCCTAAGATAAACTATGATAGTATGCATATACTGTTTGTCAGAAGCGTACTAAAGTACGTCGTATAAAGACAGAGACGGCTGTGTCAGGGCACGGCGTTCACAAAAGGAAGAAGGGAAGAAAAGAATGAAAAGTGATCAAGTAAAAAAGGGAATGCAGCAGGCGCCGCACAGAAGCCTGTTCCATGCGCTTGGATTTACCGAGGAGGAAATGCAAAAACCGATGGTCGGTATTGTAAGCTCCTATAATGAAATTGTTCCAGGACATATGAATCTCGATAAGATCGTCGATGCCGTAAAGCTCGGTGTTGCGGAGGCGGGCGGCGTGCCTGTCGTATTTCCGGCGATCGCGGTCTGCGACGGCATTGCGATGGGACATATCGGCATGAAGTACTCGCTTGTGACGAGAGATCTGATT
The DNA here is from genome assembly GCA_019421345.1 of Roseburia sp. Taxonomy (GTDB): domain Bacteria; phylum Bacillota; class Clostridia; order Lachnospirales; family Lachnospiraceae; genus Roseburia. Next base: position 8,146 of record JAHZFL010000007.1, read on the forward strand.
GCCGATTCTACTGAATGTATGGCGCTTGCACACCAGTTTGACGCGCTTGTCATGGTGCCAAACTGCGACAAAAATGTGCCGGGGCTTTTGATGGCGGCAGCGCGGATCAACGTGCCGACTGTATTTGTGTCGGGAGGTCCGATGCTCGCGGGGCGTGTGCGGGGGCAGAAGCGAAGCCTTTCCTCGATGTTTGAGGCGGTCGGCGCATATGCGGCCGGTACGATGACGGAGGAGGAGGTGTCCGAATATGAAAAAAAGGTATGCCCGACCTGTGGAAGCTGTTCGGGAATGTATACCGCAAATTCGATGAACTGTCTGACAGAGGCGCTTGGCATGGGGCTTGGCGGCAACGGTACGATTCCCGCCGTTTATTCGGAGCGTATCAGGCTTGCAAAGCATGCCGGAATGGCGGTCATGGAAATGTATCGAAGGAATCTCTGTCCGCGCAACATCATGACGAAGGAAGCGATCTTAAACGCGCTGACAGTCGATATGGCGCTTGGCTGTTCGACGAATACGATGCTTCATCTCCCGGCGATCGCGCATGAGATCGGCTTTGATTTTGATATTGCGTTTGCAAATCCGATCAGTGAGAAGACGCCGAATCTCTGTCATCTGGCTCCGGCAGGTCCGACATATATGGAGGATCTCAATGAGGCGGGCGGCGTTTATGCGGTAATGAAGGAGCTTGACGGGCTTGGACTGATACATAAGGACTGTATGACCGTGACAGGAAAGACTGTCGGAGAAAATATCAAGGATGCCGTCAATAGGGATACGGAGGTGATCCGTCCGGCAAATCAGCCGTACAGCGTCACAGGCGGGCTTGCCGTATTAAAGGGCAACCTTGCGCCTGACGGAAGCGTTGTTAAGCGCTCGGCAGTCTGTGAGGAGATGATGGTGCATGAGGGACCGGCGCGTGTCTTTGACTGTGAGGAGGATGCGGTCGCTGCGATCAAGGGCGGCAAGATCGTTGCGGGAGATGTTGTTGTCATCCGCTACGAGGGTCCAAAGGGTGGACCCGGAATGCGGGAGATGCTCAATCCGACCTCTGCGATCGCAGGCATGGGACTTGGTGCTTCCGTGGCGCTGATTACAGACGGACGGTTTTCCGGCGCAAGCCGCGGCGCGTCGATAGGTCATGTATCGCCGGAGGCAGCAGTGGGCGGACCGATCGCCCTTGTAAAGGAGGGGGATCGGATTTGTATTGATATTCCGCGGCTTTCTCTGACGCTTTCTGTTTCGGATGAGGAGCTGGCAGAAAGGGCTGCGGCATGGAAGCCGAGAGAGCCGAAGGTGACGAGCGGATATTTAAAGAGATATGCATCTCTTGTGACCTCCGGAAACCGCGGCGCCGTGCTTGCATTAGAGACAGAGCAGCGGAGGTGAGAGCAGTGAAGGGCATAAGAGAAAAAGATGTGTTGGAAAGCGGGGCGGACGGGATGCAGTTGACGGGGGCGCAGATTGTGATCGAGTGCCTGAAGGAACAGGGGGTAGATACCGTATTCGGCTATCCGGGCGGAGCGATTTTAAATGTTTACGACGAGCTTTATAAGCATCGCGAGGAAATTCGCCATGTTTTAACCTCGCATGAGCAGGGCGCATCGCACGCCGCGGATGGATATGCCAGAAGTACTGGGAGAGTCGGCGTCTGCTTTGCGACAAGTGGGCCGGGGGCGACAAATCTCGTTACAGGGATCGCCACTGCTTATATGGACTCTGTTCCGGTGGTCGCGATCACCTGCAATGTGACGGTGCCGCTGCTTGGCAGGGACAGCTTTCAGGAGATTGATATTGCAGGCATCACAATGCCGATCACAAAGCATAATTTTATTGTAAAGGATATCACGAAGCTGGCAGATACGATCCGCCGCGCATTTTTGATCGCGCAAAAGGGGAGACCGGGTCCGGTGCTTGTCGATATTCCAAAAGACATCACGGCGGCAAAGACGGAATATACTTTTAAAAGAGCGCTGCCGATCCCGCGCGTAACAGATACGATCCGGGAGGAGGATTTAAAGACGGCAGTCGAAATGATACAGGCGGCAAAGAAACCCTATATTTTGGTGGGCGGCGGTGCTGTCATTTCCGGGGCAAATAAGGAGCTTGCCGCGTTTGTCAAAAGGATGGACGCTCCCGTCTGCGATACGCTGATGGGAAAGGGGGCGTTTGACGGAACAGATGAGCGCTATACCGGAATGGTTGGAATGCACGGCACAAAGACCTCGAATCTGGGAGTCAGTCGCTGTGATCTTCTGATCGCCATAGGCACACGCTTTTCCGACCGGGTGGCGGGCAATGCGAAGAAGTTTGCGCATCAGGCAAAAATTCTCCAGTTGGACGTCGATCCTGCGGAGGTCAACAAAAATATTCAGGTGGACGCCTGTGTCATCGGGGATATTCGGGAAATTTTAGGAAGGCTGAACCAAAGGCTTCCACAGATGGAGCATCGGGAATGGCTTGCGCAGGTGATGGAAAATAAGGTCAAATTTCCGCCAAGCTATGAGACGGGCGTGCTTACCGGTCCGTTTTTGATGGAGGAGATCTATCGCGCGACAGCCGGTGAGGCGATCATTGTCACTGAGGTTGGTCAGCATCAGATGTGGGCGGCGCAGTATTACCGTTATCGGAATCCGCGGACCTTTTTAACCTCCGGCGGGCTTGGAACGATGGGCTATGGACTTGGCGCGGCGATCGGCGCGCAGGCGGCAAACCCGGACAGACAGGTCGTCAATATTGCAGGAGACGGATGTTTTCGCATGAATATGAATGAGATTGCCACGGCAGTCAGGCAAAAGCTTCCGCTGATCGAGGTTATCGTCAATAATCATGTGCTCGGTATGGTGCGTCAGTGGCAGGACTTATTTTATGAAAAGCGTTATTCCGCGACGATTTTAGATGATGGCGTAGATTTCGTAAAGCTGGCGGAGGCGATGGGTGCGACGGGGTATCGGGTGAGCACCTGCGCCGAGTTTCGCGAGGCGTTTCAAAAAGCGCTGCAGGAGAAAATGCCTGTTGTCATTGACTGTATCATCGACTGTGATGATAAGGTCTGGCCGATGGTTGCACCGGGAGCGGACATCAGCACGGCATTTACGGCAGAAGATTTAAAGCAGAAAAAAGAAAGGGGTTAGGGTATGGGCAGAGTGTACAATTTTTCAGCAGGTCCGGCAGTACTGCCGGAGGAGGTGCTGCGGGAAGCGGCAGATGAGATGTTAAATTATCGCGGCAGCGGGATGTCGGTGATGGAGATGAGCCACCGCTCAAAGGTTTATGATACCATCATCCGTGAGGCGGAGGAAACACTGCGGGAGCTTTTGGAGATCCCCTCGAATTACCGTGTGCTGTTTTTGCAGGGAGGCGCGTCCCAGCAGTTTGCGATGATTCCGATGAACCTGATGAAGCGGAAAAAAGCCGGTTACATCATCACCGGACAGTGGGCGAAGAAGGCTTATCAGGAGGCGCAGCGTTATGGAGAAGCGGTAAAGCTTGCGTCCTCGGAGGATAGGAATTTTTCCTACATACCGGACTGTTCGAGGCTTGAGATACCGGATGATCTTGATTATGTACACATCTGCGAGAACAATACGATTTACGGGACGAAGTTTTGGGAGCTGCCGCATACAAACGGTCATACGCTGGTGGCAGACGTGTCATCGTGTATTTTGTCAGAGCCGATTGACGTGAGCCGTTACGGGGTGCTTTACGGCGGTGCGCAAAAAAATATCGGACCGGCGGGCGTAGTGATCGTGATCATCCGCGAGGATCTGATCACGGAGGACGTATTGCCCGGCACGCCGACGATGCTGACCTATAAGACCCATGCGGACAATGACTCCCTTTATAATACGCCGCCGTGCTACGGCATTTATATCTGCGGCAAGGTATTTCAGTGGTTAAAGAAAATGGGCGGTCTTGCCGTGATGAAGGAGCAAAACGAGCAAAAGGCAAAGCTGCTTTATGATTTTCTTGATGAAAGCGCGATGTTTTCCGGCACGGTTGCGGCAAAAGACCGCTCGCTTATGAACGTGCCGTTTGTGACAGGGAATGCGCAGTTGGATGAAAAATTTATCAAAGAGGCGGCTTGTGCGGGCTTTGTGAATTTAAAGGGGCACAGAAGCGTTGGGGGGATGCGCGCGTCCATTTATAACGCCATGCCAAGGGAGGGCGTGGAGAAGCTGGTAGCATTTATGAGGAAATTTGAGGAGGAGAATCGCCATGTATCGTTATAATTGTTTAAATCCGATCGCGGATGTGGGGCTTGCCTTGTTTTCCGCGGATTATGAGAAAACAGAGGAATTAAAGGATGCGGACGCGGTGCTTGTCCGCAGCGCGTCGATGCATGAGACCGTTTTTTCGGATCGTCTGGCGGCGATCGCCAGAGCCGGCGCGGGCGTCAATAATATTCCTCTGGAAGCCTGTACAAAACAGGGGATCGTTGTTTTTAACACGCCGGGCGCCAATGCCAATGGGGTGAAGGAGCTTGTGTTTGCCGGAATGCTTTACGCTTCCAGAGGCGTGATCGACGGCATCGGCTGGTGTCTGGAAAACAAAAACGATCCCAATATCGCAAAGACGGCAGAGACACAGAAGAAAAATTTTGCGGGAACGGAGCTTGCCGGGAAAAAGCTCGGCGTCATCGGTCTTGGGGCGATCGGCGTGCTTGTGGCGAACGCGGCGACGCATATGGGCATGGAGGTATATGGCTATGACCCGTACATTTCGGTCAGCGCGGCATGGAGCTTATCAAGAAGCGTCAGACACAGCAGTAATCTGGAAGAAATCTACCGTACCTGCGATTATATCAGCATTCATGTGCCGTTACTTGAGGCGACAGAGAAAATGATCAACGCGGAAGCGATCGCGCTGATGAAGCCTACGGCGATCGTTTTGAATTTTGCCCGCGACCGGCTGGTGGATGAGGAGGCGATGGTTGAGGCGCTTGCCACGGAAAAGATCAAATGCTATGTCTCTGATTTTCCGAATCCGACAACGGTTGGGGCGAAGGGCTGTATCGTGACGCCGCATCTTGGTGCGTCTACGGCAGAGTCCGAGGATAATTGCGCGATGATGGCAGTGCGCGAGCTTCGCGATTATCTGGAAAACGGAAATATCATTCATTCCGTGAATTTCCCCGACTGTAACATGGCAGTCTGCATGACGGCAGGAAGAATCGGAATCCTGCATAAAAATGAGAGTGGTATGCTCAGCCGTTTTACGACGATTCTGGGCGATGCCGGGATGAATATCGACGGAATGGCAAATCGGGCAAAGGGAGATTACGCCTACGCGCTCATTGACGTAGACGCGGCAGTGACAGAGGAAGTATTGACGAAGCTTGCAGGACTTAACGGCGTGCTTAAGGTACGCAGGATCAAATAAATGAGGTGCAGATAATGGCAAAGATCAGACCGTTTAAGAGCATCAGACCGCAGAGGGAGAAGGCAGCGTCTATTGCTGCCCTCCCATATGATGTTTACAATCGAAAAGAGGCGGCAGAATATGTAGCGGGACACCCCGAATCGTTTTTGAAAATTGACCGGGCGGAGACGCAGTTTCCCCTGTCAGTCGATCTGTATGACCCGCAGGTTTATCAAAAAGCGCACGACCTTCTCTGGGAGGCAGTCGGGAACGGAACATTCCTGCAGGAGGACAAGCCGTGCTACTATCTATATGAAATGACAATGGGGGGACGCACACAGACGGGAATCGTGGCATGTGCCTCGGTGGACGACTATCATGATCAGGTGATCAAGCGTCATGAGAATACGAGAGCCGAGAAGGAGGAGGACCGCATTCGTCATGTGGAGGCGTGCCGGGCACAGACAGGTCCTATTTTTCTTGCCTACCGTGCCAATCAGACACTTCATGCATTGACCGGACGGGCAAAGGCGCAGGAGGCAGAATACGATTTTGTGGCGGAGGATGGCGTCAGACATCGTGTGTTCGTGATCCGTGATGACGATATGATCGCTCAAATATCGGCAGCCTTTGCGGAAATGGAAGCTCTTTATATTGCGGACGGGCATCACAGGGCAGCGTCGGCAGTGCGCGTCTGTGAGCGTTATCGGAAAAAATATCCGCAGAATACCGGAGAGGAGGAGTTTCACTATTTCCTCTCGGTGCTGTTCCCGGATGATGAGCTGATGATCATGGATTATAACCGTGTGATTCGTGATCTAAACGGCTATTCCTTCCAGAGCTTTTTACATGAGGTAAAGGCGCGCTTTGATGTGACGGAGCTTACCGATGAGGAGGAAAAGCGTCCCAAGGAGCAGGGAAGCTTTGCGATGTATTTAAAGGGACATTGGTTTTTGTGCAGGATTCGGAAAGAGGATCGCAGACCGCACGATCCGGTCGGGGATTTGGACGTTTCGATTCTGCAGGAGCGTCTGCTTGCTCCGGTGCTTGGCATCACAGAGCCAAAGACGGATTCCCGCATTGATTTTGTCGGCGGCATCCGGGGCATCAAGGAGCTGGTACACCGCTGCGAGGATGACTGCGCGGTGGCATTTGCAATGTATCCGACTGCGATCGGGGAATTATTTGCAGTGGCGGATGCCGGGCTTTTGATGCCGCCAAAGTCCACATGGTTTGAGCCGAAGCTTCGGAGCGGCTTATTTATCCATGCGCTTGAAGAAATATAAACATTGGAAATAAGAAACGGAGGAACAGATGACGACAGGAGGCTTTTGGCTGCCGCTTGCTGCGGCAGCGCCCGAAAATTTTCCGGACACGACAGAGGCGCTTGAGGCGTTCAATCATGCGCAGGAGAATCTGGCGGCGGTTGCCGAGAATCCGGGACTGCTGCGCACATGGCTGGAGGGACTTGTGCCCGATCTATTAAATTTTGCGTTTCAGGTTGTACTGGCGGCATTTATCTATATCATCGGAGGCAAAATTATAAGGTGGGTGGTTAAGCTTGTCGTGCGCTCGATGGAGCGCTCCGATGCCGACGCCGGCGTGCGTCAGTTTGTAACGCCGTTGGTAAAATATACGCTCTATGTGATCTTGATCTTTATGATCATGGGGCTGTTTGGCATTGCGACAACGTCAGCCGTGGCAGTGCTTGGATCTGCGGGCGTTGCGATCGGTCTTGCGCTGCAGGGGAGCCTTTCCAATTTTGCCGGCGGCGTTTTGATCCTTTTGTTAAAGCCGTTTGTTGTCGGCGATTACATCATAGAGGACACCCATAAAAATGAGGGGACTGTCTCGGAAATCTCTATTTTTTATACAAAGCTTTTAACGGTCGATAATAAAATGATCGTGATACCAAACGGGATGCTCTCCAACAGCAGTCTGACGAATGTGACGCACATGGACAGGCGGCGGATCGATCTGATCGTTGGCGTTGCCTACGAGGCGGATATACGCGCGGCAAAAGATATTTTACGGGAGCTTGCGCTCGCAGAGCCCGCGCGGCTGCCGGAGGAGGAGCCTGTCGTCTATGTCGATACGCTTGGCACATCCTCGGTGGAGCTTGGCATGCGCGTATGGGTCGGCGCGGCTGATTACTGGCAGGCGAGATGGCGGCTGACCGAGCAGATCAAGTACGCGTTCGACGAGCATGGTATCTCGATTCCGTACCAGCAGATTGATGTACAAATTAAACAATGATATGCAAAAATTATTGACAGAAAAAGTGATATATGCTAAATTTAAGCTATTAGGCAACGGATGTTTGAAAAAGCATTCGGGAATGGGTATATTATAGAGGAGGATTTTTAGTTATGCAGCAGGGAACTGTCAAGTGGTTTAATGCAAAGAAGGGTTATGGATTTATTTCAGATGCAGAGGGAAACGATGTATTTGTACATTTTTCTGCACTGAACATGGACGGGTTCAAGGAATTAAAGGACGGCGAGCAGGTAGAGTTTGAGGTGACGGAGGGAGCGAAGGGACCGCAGGCTGCCAATGTAAGCCGTATCGCTTAATTTTTATGAAGCATAGATCTGTGAGAGACTAACCGAGAGGCTATCAGCGAAAACCGCCGATAGCCTCTTTTCATGACATAGGAAATTGCTTTGCAAACATGCTCGGCGCGGCAAAAGTGTGCTTCCTTTACAGTTTATGGGGGCGCGAGGGTGTGAGAAGCACACTTTTGTTGACATAAGAGCGGCTCGCGAAGCGTGTCGCTCGTTGTTTCAGCATAGGAAATTGCGCCGCGATCCTATGTCGTGAAAACACACTTCGTGTGAGGATGCGCACGTTTATTACTTTAGAGAGGAGAATTATATGCATATATCAGAGCTGGCAGCATACGAGATATTGGAGGAGAAGGAGCTTTCGGATATTCATTCGACAGGCTACCGTCTGCGTCATAAAAAGAGCGGCGCGAGGATTACCGTGATCTCGAACGATGATGAGAATAAGGTGTTTTATATCGGATTCCGCACGCCGCCCCAAAATTCGACTGGAGTGCCGCATATTATGGAACACTCGGTCTTGTGCGGGTCGGAGAAATATCCGCTGAAGGATCCTTTTGTAGAGCTGGTGAAGGGCTCGTTAAATACGTTTTTAAACGCGATGACCTATCCCGATAAGACGCTCTATCCGGTTGCAAGCTGCAATGACACGGATTTTGACAATTTGATGGACGTCTATATGGATGCCGTGCTGCATCCGAATATTTATAAATATCGGGAGATTTTTGAGCAGGAGGGGTGGCATTATGAGCTTGAGGAAGTGGATGCCCCGCTTACGGTCAACGGTGTGGTTTACAACGAGATGAAGGGCGCGTTTTCTTCACCGGACGATATGCTGGGGGATGAGATCGTTGGCGCGCTGTTTCCCGATACGGTCTATGCGCATAATGCGGGAGGCGACCCCAAGCATATTCCGGAGCTTTCGTATGAGGAATATCTGGAGTTCCACCGCAAGTATTATCATCCGTCAAATTCTTATATTTATCTGTATGGGGATATGGACATTGCAAAGAAGCTCCAATGGCTCGATGAGCAGTATTTAAGCGGCTATGAGAGACGGGAGACGGATTCTGCCATTCCTCTGCAAAAACCGTTTGCGCAGATGAAGGAGGTCATACGGGAATATCCGGTTGCAACGGGAGAGACGGAGGAGAATCAGACGTATCTGTCCTACAATGTGGCAGCGGGGACCCTGCTTGACGCGACGCTTTATCAGGCGCTTGACATTTTAGATTATGCGCTTGTCTCGGCACCGGGAGCTCCGGTCAAAAAAGCACTCTTAGAGGCGGGGATCGGAAAAGATATTTCCGGCGGTCACGATTACGGAACGCGGCAGATGGTATGCTCCATTGTGGCGAAAAATACAAATCTTTGCGAGAAGGAGCGCTTCCTTGCAGTGATTTTTGAGACGCTAAGGCAGCAGGTGCGGGACGGCATCGATAAGCAGGCGCTGCGCGCAGGGATCAGCAGCTTGGAATTCCGATTCCGCGAAGCGGATTACGGGCAGTTTCCAAAGGGGCTGCTTTACGGTATCATTTGTATGGATAGCTGGCTTTATGACGAAGAAAAGCCATTTCTTCATCTGGAGGCGCTTTCGGTCTACCGGTATTTGAAGGAGCAGATAGATACCGGATATTTTGAGGATTTGGTTCAGAAGTATTTTTTGGATAACCCGCATGCGGCGCTTGTAGCGGCAGTGCCGAAAAAGGGGCTGGCGGCAGAGAGGGACGAGGCGCTGCGGCAAAAGCTGGCGGCATATAAGGCGTCATTGTCAGGGGATCAGAAAAGGGAGCTTATGGAGCGTACAAAGCGGCTGCGGGAGTATCAGGATGCGCCGACCCCAAAGGAAGATCTGGCAAAGCTTCCGATGCTCAAAAGAGGGGATCTGAAGAAGAAGGCAGCCCCGCTTTGCAATCAGGTAGTGATGGCGCAGGAGACTGTGATCGTGCATCATCCGATGTATGCAAATGGTATCGATTACCTGACGTTTTTGTTTGATATTCGCGACTGGAAGCCAGAGGAGCTTGCGTATCTTGGCATTTTGAAAAATGTGCTTGGCTATGTAGACACGGAGCAGCATGATTATGCTGCGCTTGCGAATGAAATTAATCAAAAGACGGGCGGTATCGGAAGCAGCATCGGTATTTATCCGCATGTCAAGGAACGGGATGCGATCGGACTTTTCTATGAGGTGAGGGTCAAGACGCTTGCGGAAGGGCTTGCCGATGCCATGCGTCTGACAAAGGAGCTGCTTTTGACATCAAAGCTGACCGATGAAAAGAGACTGTACGAGATTTTGGGAGAATTAAAATCAAGGCTTGCACTGGCGGTCAGCTCCTATGGACATATTGTGGCGTCCACGCGCGCGACCTCCTATTTTTCCAGAGCCGGTTACTATCAGGATGCACTGGGAGGCATTGCCGGATACCGCGTCATTGCAGATTATGAGGAGCATTTTGAGGAGAAGAAGGCAGAGCTGATCGAAAAGCTGCAGGAGATGGTGCGGTGCATCTTTACAAGAGACCGCCTGATGGTCAGCGTGACCTGTGAGGAGAAGGATTTTGCCGATGTTGCACATGCCGTAGAGGAATTGAGGGGGGAGCTTTATGAGCCGCAGGCGGATGGGATCGGAGCGCTGCCTGAGGTTTCCTATGAAATACGCAACGAGGGCTTTATGGATGCTTCACAGGTGCAGTATGTAGCCCGTGCCGGAAATTACGCGGCGCACGGATATGCGTATCATGGCGCACTTCGGATCTTGAAGGTCATTATGGGCTATGAATATCTGTGGAGCAATGTCCGTGTAAAGGGCGGGGCATACGGCTGCATGAATCAGTATCTGCGCAACGGAGACGTATATTTTGTTTCCTACCGCGATCCGAATCTTGCGGCTACAAATGAGGTGTATGAAAAGATACCGGATTATGTGCGGAATTTTACGGCAGATGAGGATGAGATGACAAAATATATCATCGGAACGGTCAGTGACCTTGACGCTCCGTTAAATCCAAGCGCAAAGGGCGCGCGCTCAATGACGGCTTATCTGCAGGGGCTTACCTATGAGGAGATCCAAAAGGAGCGGGACGAGATTCTTGGAGCCTCCGATGCAGATATACGGGCGTTTGGCGGACTGCTTGAGGCGGTGCTCTCCGACGGTGCGTTTTGCGTTGTCGGCGGGGAGGAGGTTCTTCGCAGAAACAGCGAGATGTTTTTGCACTTAGAACCTGTCACAAACAGGGCAGATACAGCAGAGGAAGGGATAGAGTAGATGAACGAAAGTTTTAAATCAGGATTTGTGACGATCATTGGGAGACCGAATGTAGGAAAATCAACGCTGATGAATCATTTTATCGGACAAAAGATCGCGATTACTTCCAATAAGCCGCAGACGACGAGAAATCGTATCCAGACAGTCTACACGGACAGGGAGCGGGGGCAGATCGTATTTTTGGATACGCCGGGCATTCATCAGGCAAAGAATAAGCTGGGCGAATATATGGTGAATGTTGCGGAGCATACGCTTAGCGAAGTGGATGTTATATTGTGGCTGGTCGAGCCGTCCAATTTTATCGGGGCAGGCGAGCAGCACATTATCCGGCAGCTCAAAAAGACAAAGACGCCTGTGATTCTCGTGATCAATAAGGTGGATATGACAGATCGCGATAAGATACTGGAATTTATCGACACCTACCGCAGGGTCTATGATTTTGCGGAGATTGTTCCGGCGTCGGCGCTGCGCGGGCAGAATACCGATACGGTGCTTGAGATGATCTTTCGGTATCTGCCGTACGGACCGATGTTTTATGATGAGGAGACGATCACAGATCAGCCGGAGCGCGCGATCGTTGCGGAAATCGTCAGGGAGAAGGCGCTTCATGCGCTGGATGACGAGATTCCGCACGGCATCGCCGTCTATATTGACCGAATGAAGGAGCGAAAGGACAAAAATCTGATCGATATTGACGCCACGATCGTATGCGAGCGTGATTCCCACAAGGGAATCATTATCGGAAAGGGCGGCGCGATGTTAAAGAAGATCGGTTCCAATGCACGCTATGAGATGGAGCGTCTGCTGGATGTGAAGGTAAATTTAAAGCTTTGGGTGAAGGTGAGAAAGGACTGGAGGGACAGCGACACAATGCTGCGCAATTTTGGTTACAGGCAGGAGGATATTTAAGGCAGTCCTCTGCCAATTTTTCACTGGTATAGAAGCACAGACCTGCGGAGAACCTAACAGTAAACAGAAAGCTTGACCAAAGAAGAAAGGGATGGCCGAAAAACGGGAGGGTGATCGCATGGATAAAGCATGGATGGAATTTACGGCGACCGGAAAAGTCGAGGATTATCTGCGCTATAAAAACAGCACGGCGAAGCAGGGTGCGCCGGATGGCAGGGAGAAAGAGACACCGGATGGGACAGAATATCGTAGTGACCGGAATGGTCTTACAGGTAATGCCGATTGGCGAGTATGACAAAAGAATTACGCTCCTGACAAAGGAGCAGGGGAAGCTTACGGCATTCGCACGGGGCGCAAGGCGGCAGAACAGCCAGCTTTTAGCCGCGGCGAATCCATTTTCCTTCGGAGAGTTTGAGCTCTTTGAGGGGAGGAGCTCCTATACGCTGGCAAAAGCGTCGATCCAGAACTATTTCAGGGAATTGACGGAGAACTTTGCCGTTACATATTATGGATTTTATTTTTTGGAATTTGCCGACTATTATTGTCAGGAAAATAATGACGAGCGGGAAATGCTTAAGCTTTTGTATCAGTCGCTGCGGGCGCTGCTAAGCGATTCCTATGAAAATCGTCTGGTGCGAAGCATTTTTGAACTGAAGGCGCTTGCGATAAACGGGGAGGCACCGCATGTTTTTTCCTGCGTAAGCTGCGGAAAAAAGGAGAACCTTCTTTGGTTTTCGCAAAGGAGATCGGGCGCGCTTTGTGCGGAATGCAGACACGAGGAGCCGGATGCCATGCGTCTGATGGAATCTACAATGTACACGATGCAGTATATTATCTCGTCGGACGTTGCAAAATTGTACCGGTTTTCCGTAAGCTGCGAGGTATTGAACGAGCTGCAAAGGCTGCTTGCGGATTATCTGAACCGGCATGTCGGGCATTCCTTTCAGTCACTAAAGATTCTTCTTGAGACAGAGAGGATGATTTCTCCCACGGATTTTACAGGTTGAAATCACATTTTGAACATAGTATAATAGCATGTATTCCTTTATGAAAATAAAGATTTTATAAAGCAGAAGAATGGAGAATGATTTATGAAAAAGTTAGGGTGCATGGTACTTATGCTGTGCATAGGTCTGCTCACCGGCTGCGGTACGACGCTGGAGGGTGAAAAGAGTATTGTCTACGTCGGGAAAAACGGCTCCGTAACATCCTTGGATGTGGAGGAGCTTGCAGAGAGCTACTACGATACGGCAGAGCTTGAGAGCTTTGTGCAGGAGGAGGTAGCCGCATATGAGACACAGAACGGAAAAGGCACGGTAAAGCTGGATGAGCTGACGGTCGAGGAGGGAACGGCAAAGCTTCGGATGAAATATAAGACGCCGGAGGATTATACGGCATTTAACGGAATTGAGCTGTATCAGGGAACGGTGATTGACTCCCTGTCCGCAGGCTATGTGTACGACGGACCGTTTGTGCGCGTGGAGAACGGCACAGCCAAGGGAGAGGCGACAAAGCGCGATATTTATGAGCAGGAGGATTTAAAGGTCGTGATCATACGCGCAAATACAGATGTTTTGGTAGATGGGGAAATCTGCTATGTTTCGAGTGAAAATGTAGCGCTTACAGGCGCGGACAGCGTCTCGATCCGCGAGGGCTATTATCTGAATCCGGGTGCGGCTGCGTCGGGAACGGAGGCTGTTGCGGCGTCGGGGGAGGCAGGGAGCACGGAGTTTATCGCAGACGTGCAGCAGCCGCAGGAAGGCGGTTCGTTTGAGACGGACGTTTATACGTTTATTGTATATAAGTAAACAGGTGGAGCAAAAGAAAGCAGGAGTGAGAGTATGGAAAAATCAATGGAAAAAATCGTAGCGCTGGCAAAATCAAGGGGATTTGTATATCCCGGATCCGAGATATACGGAGGTCTTGCCAATACATGGGATTACGGAAATCTTGGCGTAGAGCTTAAGAACAATGTAAAAAAGGCATGGTGGCAGAAGTTTATTCAGGAGAATCCTTACAATGTAGGAGTAGACTGCGCGATCCTGATGAATCCGCAGACATGGGTGGCGAGCGGTCATCTCGGCGGTTTTTCCGATCCGCTGATGGACTGTAAGGAGTGCCACGAGCGTTTCCGGGCAGATAAACTGATCGAGGATTTTGCGGAGGAAAAAAAGCTTGAGCTAAAGGGCTCGGTAGACGGCTGGACACAGGAGGAGATGAGGAGTTTTATTGAGGAGCATCAGATTCCCTGTCCGACCTGCGGCAAGCATAATTTTACGGATATCCGTCAGTTCAATCTGATGTTTAAGACGTTTCAGGGTGTGACCGAGGATGCGAAGAACACGGTTTATTTAAGACCGGAGACGGCGCAGGGGATTTTTGTGAATTTTAAAAATGTGCAGAGAACCTCCCGCAAGAAGCTTCCGTTTGGAATCGGACAGATCGGCAAATCATTCCGCAATGAGATCACACCGGGCAATTTCACCTTCCGTACGCGTGAGTTTGAGCAGATGGAGCTTGAATTTTTCTGTGAGCCGGGGACAGATATGGAGTGGTTCCAGTACTGGAGAGGTTTTTGCCGTGACTGGCTGCTTACGCTTGGAATCAAGGAGGAGGAGATGCGTCTGCGCGATCATTCTCCAGAGGAGCTTTGCTTCTACAGCAAGGGAACGACGGACATCGAGTTCTTATTCCCGTTTGGCTGGGGCGAGCTTTGGGGAATTGCCGACAGAACCGATTATGATTTAAAGCAGCATCAGGAGGTGTCGGGACAGGATATGACGTACTTTGATGACGAGAAGAACGAGCGGTATGTGCCGTACGTTGTGGAGCCGTCGCTTGGTGCGGACCGTGTTGTTCTGGCATTCCTTTGTGCAGCGTATGACGAGGAGAATATCGGTACGGAGGAGAAGCCGGATATGAGGACTGTGCTTCATTTCCATCCGGCGCTTGCTCCGGTGAAGATCGGTGTGCTTCCGCTCTCCAAGAAGCTTTCCGAGGGTGCGGAGAAGATTTATGCGCAGCTTTCCAAGAATTATAATTGTGAGTTTGATGACAGAGGCAATATCGGAAAGCGTTACAGAAGACAGGATGAGATCGGAACGCCGTTCTGCGTGACCTATGATTTTGAGTCCGAGACAGACGGCGCCGTGACGGTGCGCGACCGTGATACCATGGAGCAGGAGCGCATTAAAATAGAAGAACTGGACGCTTATTTCGCAAAGAAATTTGCATGGTAAAGAAAGACAGGTCTCGGTGGAGAAGAAAATGGAACGGATAAAAGGACTTTGGAATAAGATTTCTTATGAGGTCATAATTTTTGCGATTCTGCAGTTTCAGTTTCTGACCGGAAGGGCTTTGGATTTGCAGGGATGGTCCGCCGCATGGTGCGCGATGGATTACTCAATGGGAACCGGATCAAGATTTTTGATCGGAACGATCTATCGGTTGTTTTACGGGGATTATCTCTTTGCGTCGGTCGCATATAAATATGTCGGAATCGGCATTATGCTCACGATCACTGTTCTGGCGCTTGTGCTGGGACGTTTGCTGCGGAAAGGGGTGGCTGTGCTGCCCTCGGCAAAGCATGCAGTGCTTGGGACAGTTCTGCTTTATCTGGCTGCGCCGTTTTCTGTTTCCTATGTGTGGAATGAGCAGAATTTGGGACGTCTGGATGTGTATTTGCTCCTAATCGTTCTATTGGCGATTCTGGCTGCGCTTGGGATCAAAAATGTGTATGCGCGGATGGCTGTTTATACGCTGCTTGGCATAACAGGGCTTGCAATCCATCAGGGCTTTGCATTTTTATATTATCCGATGCTTCTTGTTTTGATGTGTTATGATGTATTTTGTGACAATCAGGTACATATCCGCCCATTGATCGCTGCGGTCATATCGGGATTGCTGAATGTGGCAGCGGCAGTCTGGTTTCAGTTTTACAGCAGTGTCAATTTTGCGTCGCCGGAGGAGATGGTGCAGTTTTTGCAGCGGCGCACCAATCTGGAAATTTCCGAATACGCGGTTTTTCTGGAATATTTCGGCAGTATGGAGTATCAGATCGAGCATGTGACAAAAGGATTTTTCCAGGGGGACGAAGCGCCGTTTATGCATCTGCTGTTAATTCTTTTGATCCTCGCTCCGGTTTTGGCGCTCTATACGCTTGTCTGGAGAGACGTTTTCCGTTATCTGAGGGCAACGGGTGCAAAGCTTTATCGAACGCCTTATGTCTATGCGGCTCTTGCGCATTTGTGTTTTGTACCGATGTTTGTGATCCATGTGGACTGGGGACGGCATCTGGCTCCGCTGTTTGCAATGGAAATATTTTTCTTTCTGTTTTATCTGGCGAAGCGGGACCGGGCGATGGTATATGCATATGAGCAGATGGCAAGGCGGATACGAAAATACCCATGGGGATTCGTGCTGGCTTTGGTATGGCTCGCGATGCTTGACAGCTTTGGCGCGCGGGAGTTTCAAAAACAGGCGAGTATGCTTTATGATTTTCTGCGCTATGGATTCCATATTGATTAAACAAAGCGGAATGCGTGTGAAATATCCGTACGGCGCTTAAAAACATTTGTTTCGGTAAATAGATAGTTGGTACATAAAAGGGAGGATTCCTGCTTTCATGTCTTTGCATTGTCAGCGGCGGATACCTCCCTTTTCTGTTGACATAAGAGTGGCTCGCGAAGCGTGTCGCTCGTTGTTTTTATCCGGTGGGAGTGTTGCCGCAAACGACCCGTTCCCGCGAATTTTGCATCAAAAAATGAAAGCAGCTTGCGGTAAGAGGAGGGGAGGTTTGAACGTCTCTTGGAATTTTTTATGGAACAGTGGACATTCAAGTAATCAAGATAAAGTTTTGCTATATGAAACATGGTTTTGTATTGTAAAATTTAAACAAAAGAGGAAAAAAATCGGAGAAAAAATTGTTGCTATTTAGTAAAATTATGTTATGATAAATATGTGCGTTTTCAAACACATACATAGTTCACAGCGATAGTGGAACCGCGTAGGTTTCCTATTGGAAGAATAGTAAGTTTAGGAGGAATTATCAAAATGGCAAACAAATGGGTGTATTTGTTTACAGAGGGCAACGCGAGCATGCGTGAACTTCTTGGTGGTAAAGGCGCGAATCTTGCCGAGATGACAGGCTTGGGACTTCCGGTGCCACAGGGCTTTACAATTACGACAGAGGCTTGTACTCAGTATTATGAGGACGGCAGAGAGATCAATGCAGAGATTCAGGGACAGATCAACGAGTATATCGGAAAGATGGAAGAAATTACCGGTAAGAAGTTCGGCGATAAGGAGAATCCGCTGCTTGTATCCGTTCGCTCAGGAGCAAGAGCATCCATGCCGGGTATGATGGATACCATCTTAAATCTTGGATTAAATGAGACAGTAGTGAATGTCATTGCTGAGAAGTCCGGTAATGCACGCTGGGCA
Source organism: Roseburia sp. (assembly GCA_019421345.1). Taxonomy (GTDB): domain Bacteria; phylum Bacillota; class Clostridia; order Lachnospirales; family Lachnospiraceae; genus Roseburia. The sequence goes on from JAHZFL010000007.1 coordinate 25,690, forward strand.
TGGGACTGCTACAGAAGATTTATCCAGATGTATTCTGACGTTGTTATGGAGGTCGGCAAGAAGTATTTCGAGGAGCTGATCGATAAGATGAAGGCAGAAAAGGGCGTTACCTTTGACGTAGATCTGACTGCCGATGATTTAAAGGAGCTTGCTTCCCAGTTTAAGGCTGAGTATAAGGAGAAGATCGGACAGGACTTCCCGGACGATCCGAAGGAGCAGTTAATGGGAGCGATCAAGGCTGTATTCCGTTCCTGGGACAACCCTCGCGCGAATGTGTACCGTCGTGATAACGATATTCCGTATTCTTGGGGAACAGCCGTAAACGTACAGTCTATGGCGTTCGGTAATATGGGAGACGACTGCGGTACAGGCGTAGCGTTCACAAGAGATCCGGCGACCGGAGAGAAGAAGCTGATGGGCGAGTTCCTTGTAAATGCACAGGGCGAGGACGTTGTTGCCGGTGTCCGTACTCCGATGCCGATCGCAGAGATGGAGGAGAAGTTCCCGGAGGCATTTGCACAGTTTAAAGAAGTATGTGCAAACCTTGAGAAGCACTACAGAGATATGCAGGATATGGAGTTTACGGTTGAGAACAAGAAGCTCTACATGCTGCAGACAAGAAATGGTAAGAGAACTGCACAGGCTGCGTTAAAGATTGCCTGTGATTTAGTAGACGAGGGTATGAGAACAGAGGAAGAAGCTGTTGCAATGATCGACCCGCGTAACTTAGATACATTATTGCATCCGCAGTTTGATGCGAAGGCATTAAAGGCTGCGACACCGTTAGGAAAAGGTCTTGGCGCATCACCGGGAGCTGCTTGCGGTAAGGTTGTGTTTACAGCAGATGACGCGGTTGCATGGGCTGAGAAGGGCGAGAAGGTCGTTCTGGTACGTCTTGAGACTTCACCGGAGGATATTACTGGTATGAAGGCTGCGCAGGGTATCTTAACCGTTCGCGGCGGTATGACGTCTCACGCTGCCGTTGTTGCGCGTGGTATGGGTACCTGCTGTGTATCCGGCTGCGGCGACATCGCTATGGACGAGGAGAATAAGAAGTTCACACTTGCCGGAAAGACATTTACCGAGGGCTCTGAGATTTCTATCGACGGTACGACCGGAAATATCTATGAGGGTCTGATCCAGACTGTGGACGCTACGATTGCCGGAGAGTTCGGAAGAATCATGGCATGGGCTGATAAGTACCGTACCTTAAAGGTGCGTACCAATGCAGATACGCCGGCAGACGCAAAGAAAGCACGCGAGCTTGGCGCAGAGGGTATCGGACTTTGCCGTACCGAGCATATGTTCTTTGAGGAGGACAGAATCGCTGCATTCCGTGAGATGATCTGTTCGGATACCGTAGAGGAGAGAGAGGCAGCGCTTGATAAGATCCTTCCGTATCAGCAGGGAGATTTCGAGGGCTTGTTCGAGGCTCTTGAGGGCAATCCGGTTACGATTCGTTTCTTGGATCCGCCTCTGCATGAGTTTGTTCCGACCGACGAGGAGGATATTAAGAAGCTTGCGGCTGCACAGGGCAAGAGCGTTGAGGTGATCAAGAACATCATTACCTCTCTGCATGAGTTCAACCCGATGATGGGACACAGAGGCTGCCGTCTTGCAGTTACTTATCCGGAGATTGCAAAGATGCAGACAAAGGCTGTCATTCGCGCAGCGATCAATGTACAGAAGGCACATGCTGACTGGAAGGTAAAACCGGAAATCATGATTCCGCTTGTATGCGAGATCAAGGAGTTAAAATTCGTTAAGAAGCTTGTGGTTGAGACAGCAGATGCTGAGATCGCAGCAGCAGGCGTAAAGCTTGAGTACGAAGTAGGTACGATGATCGAGATTCCGAGAGCAGCTTTAACTGCTGACGAGATCGCAACTGAGGCTGATTTCTTCTGCTTTGGTACAAACGATCTGACACAGATGACATTCGGATTCTCTCGTGATGACGCAGGTAAGTTCTTAGACGCTTACTATGATACTAAGATTTTTGAGAACGATCCGTTTGCAAAGCTAGACCAGACAGGCGTCGGCAAGCTGATGGAGACAGCGATCAAGCTTGGTAAGCCGGTAAATCCGAAGCTCCATGTCGGTATCTGTGGAGAGCACGGCGGAGATCCGTCTTCCGTAGAGTTCTGCCATAAGATCGGTCTGGATTATGTATCCTGCTCACCGTTCCGTGTGCCGATCGCAAGATTAGCCGCTGCACAGGCAGCAATTGCAAGTAAATAATTACAAGGCAGTAGAAGGCTGCCTGTGCAGCGTGCACAGAGCAGCAATTGCAAGTAAATAATTGCAAAGCAGTAGAAGGCTGCCTGTGCAGCGTGCACAGAGCAGCAATTGCAAGTAAATAATTGCAAAGCAGCAATAAAAGTAATATATACATTATTTTTGGGAGAAGGTAATGGATAAAGAGAGCGTCCCTGTATTGGAAAGTATCTGATACAGGGACGCTTGTGTGTTTGGAATAAATCTGGTATACTTTACTCCATATAAAAAATAGAAGGAGTAGGTTATGAGAGAAAGAGAGACCTTTGGTTCAAGACTGGGATTTATTCTTGTTTCGGCAGGCTGTGCGATCGGGCTTGGCAATGTATGGAAGTTTCCTTATATCTGCGGGCAGTATGGAGGCGCGGCGTTTATTTTGATCTATCTGGCGTTTCTGCTTGTGCTGGGACTGCCGATTTTAATCTGTGAGTTTGCGGTCGGCAGAGGAAGCAGAGTTGGTATGGGAAAAGCTTTCGAGCGCTTAGAGCCGCAGGGGGGACGGTGGAATCGTCTAAAGTGGATCAGCATTTTGGGCAGCTATCTTCTTATGATGTTTTATACGATGGTCAGCGGCTGGATGCTCTATTATGCATACCGTATGGCGGCAGGAAAGCTGTCAGGACTTGATTCTGCGGGAGTTTCCGAAGCCTTTTATGAGATGCTCGGAAACGCGCCGCTTTTGGCAGTCTGGATGATCGCGGCAGTCGTCGTGTCATTTGCGGTTTGCGCCATGGGGTTAAGAAATGGCGTGGAGAAAATCACAAAGGTGATGATGAGCCTCTTGATCGTCCTGATTGTGGCGCTTGCCATCAATTCTCTTTTGCTGCCGGGGGCATTGGAGGGAATCAGATTTTATCTTGTGCCTGATTTTGCACTGGTGAGACAGCAGGGCATCGGCGTGGTTGTTTATGCCGCAATGTCGCAGGCATTTTTTACTCTGAGTATTGGAATCGGAGCTATGGAAATTTTTGGGAGCTATTTAAAAAAGGAGCGCAGTCTGCCGGGGGAGGCAACGGGGATCATTCTGCTTGATACGTTTGTGGCTCTTATGGCAGGCTTTATCATCATTCCGGCATGCTTTGCCTATGGCGTAAAGCCGGATGCCGGACCGTCGCTGCTGTTTATTACGCTTCCGAATGTTTTTAATCATATGAGAGGCGGAAGGATCTGGGGGACATGCTTCTTTGTTTTCATGTCGTTTGCAGCGCTGTCTACGGTGATCGCGGTGTTTGAGAATATCATCTCTTTTTATATGGATATGGGAGGCTGGAAAAGAAGTAAGGCGGTGGGCTTTAATATGGCGCTTATCGTTTTGCTGTCATTTCCGGCAGTACTCGGCTTTAATGTGCTTTCCGGTATCGAGCCGCTCGGAGCAGGAAGTACGATTATGGATTTGGAGGATTTTTTGGTCTCGTCCAATCTGCTGCCGCTGGGAAGCATGGTATTTGTATTGTTTTGTTTGAACAAAAACGGTTGGGGATTTGAAAATTTTCTTGCCGAGGCAAATGACGGAGCGGGAGGAAAGCTTCCGGCTTCAAAATGGCTGCGGTGCTATATGCAGTACCTTTTGCCGTTTGTGATCGGTGTTGTTTACCTAAAGGGTTATTATGATATGTTTAAAGGTCGTCCGGCGCCGGTACTGATCGGTTGGATGGCATTTGCCGTGCTCTTGCTTGTTTTTGTTTTATGGACGGCATTGCATGGATGGAAGAAAGCAAGGGCTTAAAGAGCGTATGGTTTGAGAGTGGAGGAGCGTATGAAGGACATGCAGCGCTTGGAGCGCATGGAGGAGAAGGATTTTAATGAGATATGGGAGATTATGGAACAGAGCTTTCCCGTAGATGAACGCAGAACCTGTTTGGGGCAGAAAGAATTGCTCAAAAATCGATATTATCATCTTTACGGTTATCGCAGGGAGGGAAAGGTTGCCGCGTTTTTTGCTGTATGGCGTTTAGAAAGGCTGGCGTTTGTCGAGCATTTTGCAGTGGATGGGAAGTTCCGAAACGGAGGACTGGGAGCCGGGCTGCTGCAGGAATTGCTGCAGGGCCTGGAGGTACAGACAGTGCTTGAGGTAGAGCCGCCGGAGCGAGAGATTGCGGCACGCCGCATCCGTTTCTATGAGAGAAACGGATTTGCGCTCAATCCGTATGACGATTATGTGCAGCCGGCGCTCTCGGCGGAGGGGGAGGAGCTCCCGCTTTTGCTTATGACCTATCCCTCCGCAGTAACACGGGCAGAGTATGAGCAGATTCGGGACGAGCTGTATCGCAAGGTATATGGGCTTTTGGTTTAAAGTGAAAGCGTAAGCTCAACCGGGCAGTGGTCAGAACCGAACACATCCGTATGGATTTTTGCATCGGTCAGTCTGTCGTTTAAAGCGGCGGATGTGATAAAGTAATCGATACGCCATCCCGCATTCTTTTCCCGTGCCCTAAAACGATAGGACCACCACGAGTAGGCGCCCTCGGTGTCCGGATAAAAATACCGGAAGGTGTCGGTGAAGCCGTCGGAGAGCAGCGCAGTCATTTTTTCGCGCTCCTCGTCGGTAAAGCCGGCATTTTTCCTGTTTGTCTTGGGATTCTTCAGATCAATTTCTTTATGTGCGACATTTAAGTCTCCGCACAAAATCAGCGGTTTTTTTGCATCAAGCGTTTTTAGATAAGCGAGGAAATCATCCTCCCACTGCATGCGGTAGGGAAGTCTTGCAAGCTCATTCTGGGAATTTGGTGTATAGCAGGTAAGCATATAAAAGTTCTCATATTCCAGCGTGATGACACGTCCCTCGTGGTCATGCTCCGGGATGCCGATACCGTAGGTGACGGCAAGCGGCTCTTTTTTTGTGAAAATGGCAGTGCCGGAGTATCCTTTTTTCTCGGCATAATTCCAGTACTGGTAATAGCCGGGAAGCTCCAGCGTAATCTGTCCTGCCGAAAGCTTGGATTCCTGAATACAGAAGATATCCGCATCTGCGGTGTTGAAAAAGTCTTCAAAGCCTTTTTGTATACATGCGCGAAGTCCATTGACATTCCACGAAATTAGTTTCATAATCGTTCTCCTTTGTGTTATGATATAGCAGACGATGCTGCCACAAAGATTATAAACGTTTTTTCTTAAATGCACAAGGAAAAACAAACGAGGAAAGTCTGGGAACAGACAGCGTTCTTTGGGGGAGATGGGAGAGTGCATAGCAAAGAAACAGAAGTAGGAAGAATGACGGATGATAGAGATCATTGGAAGAAAAGAAACGCGAACGATCAAGGAGCTGTCGGGAGAGAGACGCTTGCTTGCACTGCTGCAGGAGGAGGGGGTTGCGCCCAGTGCACCCTGCGGAGGGAGAGGCGTGTGCGGCAGGTGCAGAGTTCGCTTTTTGGAAGGCGCGACAGAACCGACGGAGCAGGAGCGCAAGCTTTTAACGAGGGATGAGCTGGCAGACGGCGTCCGGCTTGCGTGCGAAGCGCGCGTGAGTGCGCCGTGCCGTATTCGCATCGAACCGGATGATAAAAATCTGGCGGTATTGCTGGACGGCGAGGAGGGAGCGCCTGTTTCCTCTGTCGTTGGAGACAGCAGGGCAGAAGGGAGTGCGGCAGAATGCGCGATCGCTGTGGATATTGGCACTACCACACTTGCAGCGGAGCTGTTTTGTTTAAACGACGGGCGGACGCTTGCGACGGCGTCCGGTGTGAATAGCCAGAGAGCCTACGGGGCAGACGTACTGTCGCGTATTCTCGCGGCAAATGAGGGGAAGGGAGCACTGCTTCGTGCCTGTATGCAGAGCGATATTTTAAAGCTCATAAAGCAACTGCTGGAAAATGCCGGGCACGCAGTGCCGGTGAGACGTCTGGCGCTTGTGGGGAATACGGCGATGTGTCATCTTTTGCGCGGACTTTCCTGTCAGGGTCTGGGACGTGCGCCCTTTACGCCCACGGATCATTCGTTGTTTCAAAGCAGCGCCGCCAAATTGCTTGGGGCATGGGACTGGGAGACGGAGGCAACGATTTTGCCGGGGATTTCCGCGTTTGTCGGCGCTGATTTTGTGGCGGGAGTTTTTGCGAATGGTCTGATCCGCAAAAAGGAGCCGTGTCTTTTGCTTGATATAGGGACAAACGGCGAGATGGGCGTATGGGATGGGGAAAGGCTTTTGGTGACTTCGGCGCCGGCAGGGCCGGTTTTCGAGGGAGGAGCTATTTCCTGCGGGATTCCGGGCATACCGGGGGCGATTTCCCATACGGCATACTGGGGCGGGCGCTTTTTGTGTGAAACGATCGGAGAGCAGCCCCCGATTGGAATTTGCGGCAGCGGGATGATCGATCTTGTGAGTGAGCTGGCGGCGCATGGCTATGTGGATAAGAACGGAACGCTAAAAGAGCCGTGGTTTACGAACGGTATCTCGCTTGCAGAGGGTGTTTCTTTTCTTCAGAAGGATGTGCGCGAGGTGCAGATGGGGAAAGCGGCGATACGGGCAGGCATTGAGGTGCTGCTCTCTGCGGCAGGGGTCAAAAAGGAGGAATGTGCACAGATTTTTCTTGCGGGAGGCTTTGGATATTATATTCATGAGCAGCGTGCGATCCGTTTGGGACTGCTCCCGCAGGAATTTTCAGGAAGGATCAAGCATGTGGGAAACAGTGCGCTAAAGGGAGCGAAACGGTTTTTGATGCAAAACGGAGCAGGTGAAGGAGAGCTTGCGCAGATATGTGCGCGCGCACAAGAAGTTTCTCTGGCGAAGCATCCTTTGTTTCAGGAGACCTATGTTTCTCAGATGCTTCTGTGAGCAGGATGAGGCTTTGTGCGGGTAAGAGAATGCATGGTGATAGAATTGACAGAAATTTTTGTTGCGTGTATAATAAGGAAAGGAAATTGTTCTAAATAGAACAATCTAAGTGAGGAGATGTCTGATATGGAACAGAAGAATGAATTTTTGGGAACAGAGCCAATTGGAAAATTGCTGTGGAAGCTGTCAATTCCGGCGATCGCGGCACAGATCATCAATCTGCTCTACAATCTTGTGGACCGCATTTACATCGGACACATGCCGGAAAACGGGGCGCTTGCACTGACGGGCGTTGGTGTGTGTATGCCGATTATTATGATCGTGAGTGCCTTTGCGGCGCTTGTCAGCAACGGCGGTGCGCCGCGTGCCTCTATGGCGATGGGAAAAGGAGATTATGACGAAGCGGAGCACATTTTAAGCAACAGCTTTTCGCTGCAGCTTGTCATTTCCTTTGTTCTGACGATCGTGCTGCTTTTATTTAACAGACCGCTGCTTTTGACCTTTGGAGGAAGTGAAAATACGATTGGGTATGCGACAGCATATATGAACATCTATGCAGTCGGCACGGTGTTTGTGCAGCTTACCCTTGGAATGAATGCCTTTATTACGGCACAGGGGTTTGCAAAAACAGGAATGCTGAGCGTTTTGATCGGAGCGGTCTGCAACATTATTTTGGACCCGATCTTTATTTATGGCTTTGACATGGGTGTGCGCGGAGCGGCAGTTGCTACGGTGCTCTCACAGGCAATGTCAACGGTCTGGGTGCTGCGTTTTCTGACAGGTAAGAACACGTTGATCAGAATACGAAGAAAATACATGCGGATGCGGGCAAAGATCGTGATTCCCGGCATCACGCTTGGTCTGGCGCCGTTTATCATGCAGGCAAGCGAAAGTATCATTATCGTATGCTTTAATGCCTCGCTGCTAAAATACGGCGGAGACGTTGCGGTTGGCGCAATGACGATTCTCTCAAGCGCCATGCAGTTTTCCATGCTGCCGATGCAGGGACTTGGGCAGGGAGCACAGCCGATTTCAAGCTATAATTACGGTACGAGAAATGCGGCGCGGGTAAAAAAGACTTTCCAGCTTCTCTTGCTTTCTACGGTGATTTATGCTGTGACGATCTGGGCGCTTTTGATGCTTTTTCCGCAATGGTTTGCAATGATATTTGCAAAAAAGACAGATATGGAGCTGATTCTCTATACGAAAGATGCGCTCCGCATCTACTGTGCGGCGATGGGGATTTTCGGCATACAAATGGCTTGCCAGTTTACCTTTATTTCGATTGGAAACGCAGGCGCCTCGATCATGGTCGCAGTTATGAGGAAATTTGTGCTTTTGCTGCCGCTTATTTATCTGATGCCTAAGATATTTCAGGAGAACAAAGCGCAGGCAGTTTACCTGGCAGAGCCGGTCGCAGATATTCTGGCAGTCATATTTACCGTGGTACTATTTTATTTCCAATTTCGCAGGGCGCTGCGCAAATTAGAAGATAATAATTGAAAAGAAGTGTCAACTCTGCTATGATAAAGGAAGAATAATGGTATTTGAAATATGCTGTACCTTTAGAGGAAGCCGGGGTAAGGAAGATGAGCGGAAAGAATCAGATACTGATGGTGGAGGAGACGGAAGCCGACCGCGCCGCCCTAAGAGAGATTTTAGATTCGGATTATGAGATCATAGAGGCAGAGAGCGTCAAGCAGGCGCTTGCAATTTTAAATGCAGCGGCAGAGCCGGACGAATTTTCGGCAGTGCTGCTGCACTTTGTGCACTCTAAGCATGGAGCGTACTCTTTTTTACAGGAATATCAAAAGACAGAGACTTACCGGAGGATTCCGGTCATTATCGCTGCAGAGGAGGAGGATGCTGCCGCAGAGCGGGAATGTCTGATGCTCGGTGCGTGGGATTTTGTAAGAAAGCCGTACGATCCGCGGGTACTGTGCCTTCGTCTTGGAAATATCATCGAGAGAAGTCAGCAGCAGATGAGCCGGGAATTAAAATATCGTGCAAATTTTGACCCTCTGACAGGTATTTATAATAAAATGCGGTTTTTTGAGGAGACAAGACTGCTGTTGGAGCGCTATCCTAACGGGCATTTCGCGTTTCTGCGCATCGATATTGCAAAGTTCCAACTGGTCAACACCTTTTTCGGGGTGAAGGAGGGAGACAGACTGCTGCGGTATATCGCGGGTGTGCTGCGGGAGTTCAGCGGAAGAAGTCTGCGTGTCTGCTACGGAAGGATTGAGGCTGATATTTTCTGTATGTGTATGCCGTATCACAAGGAGGCGGAGCTGGAGGAATTTATCCGGTATCTGCGCAGCAGGATATGGAGCTGCCATCCCGATTATGACCTCGTTCCGACGGTCGGTATCTATGTGATCGAGGATCCTGCGCTCTCGATCGACCGTATGTATGACCGTGCGAATCTTGCCGTAAAGCAGTGCAAGGGAAATTATATCCGCAATTATGCGTTTTATACGCCCGATATGAGCGAAGCGCTGCTGAAGGAGCAGCGGATTGCAGGGCGTATGCAAAATGCGCTGGAGGCGGAGGAGTTTGTGCTCTATCTGCAGCCGAAATATGATCTGCAGAACAATACGATCGAGGGGGCAGAGGTCTTGGTGCGCTGGATCAGTCCTTCGGAGGGGGTGATACCTCCCGGAGAGTTTATCCCGATTTTTGAGCGGAACGGATTTATCACAAAGCTTGACTTTTATGTATGGGAAAAGACCTGTCAGTTGCTTGCAAAGTGGCTGCGGGAGGGGAGAAATCCAGAGCCGGTGTCTGTCAATATTTCCCGTGTGAGCCTTTATAATCCAAGGCTTGTGGAAACGATCACGGGGCTTGTCGATAAATATCAGATACCGCCGCGGCTGCTGCAGCTTGAGCTCACCGAAAGTGCGTGCACCAATAATCTGCAGGCGATTCATGAGATGATGGAGAAGCTTCAGCGGGTGGGATTTTCGATTTTGATGGATGATTTCGGAAGCGGCTATTCCTCTTTGAATGTCTTAAAGGATATTACCGTCGATATTTTAAAGATCGATATGAAGTTTCTCTCGGATACCTCCAAGCAGGGGCGCAGCGAGAATATTTTAGCGTCGGTGGTGCGTATGGCAAAGTGGCTTGATATGCCCGTGATCGCAGAGGGTGTCGAGCGCAGGGAGCAGGCGGATTTTCTGCGGAGCATCGGCTGTGAGTATGTGCAGGGCTTTTATTTTGCAAAGCCGATGTCAGTGGAGGATTACGAGACGCTTGCATTTGCACATAAGGGAAATTGCAGTGCGCCGGAGCTGCCGGCTGAGACGAATGCAGACAGCCTTTGGACCTCGACCTCACAGATGGAGATTTTATTTTCGGATATGCTGCAGGCGGTTGCGGTCTATGAGTATGAGGATGAAACCGAGCGGCTTGATATTCTGCGGGTGAATAATGCCTATTATGAGCTGTTTGGCTATCAGGATATTGACGATGCGCAAAAGAGCATTTTAAATTCGGTGGATATTGACGGACAGAATACGCTAAAGGCTGCCTTTCGCGAGGTGGTAAAGACGCGGGAGATGACAGATTGCGAATTTGTGCGTCAGGGCGAATCGGGAACATGGATGTGGATTCAGCTAAAGCTAAAGTACATTAATCAGGTCGGAAAAAAACATGTTATTTTCGGTACGTTGACAAACATTACGGAGCAAAAGGAAATCGACAGGGAGCTTCAGCGCTACAGGCAGGCATTTGCGGTTCGGGCGCATGAAGATAAAACACTGCTGATCGTAGATGATGTTGAGGTGAACCGGGTATCGCTCCGCTGTATCTTTGAGGAGAAATACCGTGTGCTGGAGGCGGAAAACGGAAAAGCAGCATTGGAGTGCTTAAAGGAGCATCCCGGCGAGGTTGACGTGATCCTTCTTGATTTAGTGATGCCGGAGATGGATGGGGTCGAATTTTTGCACCGCAAGAAAATGGACTCACAGCTTGCAGGTATCCCGGTTGTGATCATCACCTCGGACGACACGACAAGACGTCAGGCACAGGCGATGGAGCTTGGGGCGGACGACTATATTGTAAAGCCGTTTATTCCGGAAATTGCAAAAAGGCGCGTGCATAATGTGATTGAGGCACAGCGCAGATTAACGGGAGCGCTGAAGCGGTACAGTGCAAACGACGTACAGTCTGGGGCGGCGCTGTTTTCTGCACAGGGAGTGCCGGATATGGACATCAAGGCGCTGCTGCTTGTGGAGATCAATAATCTTTCCGAGATTGCCGACGCTTATACCTACAAGGTGGCGGAGCAGATTTCTTATATTGTGGCAGAGCGGTTAAAGCGTCATTTTGCCGCTGGAAATATTGTTGCGCGCTGCAGTAGGAGAGAGTTTGTCATTACCTTTATGGAGCAACTGAAGGAGGAGGAGCTGACGCTCTTGTGCCGTTTGTTTTTGCATGATGTCGGAGAAATCGGTGCGGACGGTATCCAGCTTGACTGCTCGATCGGAGCAGTGATTGCGAAAGGGGACGGAGAGAGCTTTGCCCAGATGGCAGAGCTTGCGGATCAGGCGCTTTATGACGCCCTGCAAAAAGGGAAGAACCAATTTGCGGTCCGCACAGACTGAGAAAGCGGGAAAGGAGCGTTTCTCCAATGGAAATTTATGTGGCGGAGGTTGGAGAGCTTTTCGGAGAGCATATGCCATTGGAGCTTTATGAGATGCTTACGCCGGAGAGGCGCGAAAAGATCAAACGTATTCGCATAGAATCGGAGCAGAGACGGAGTGCGGCAGTCGGACTGCTGTTAGAGTATGGACTGCGGCAGCGCGGGTATTCTCTCGTTTGTGATCACGGCTTTCAGAAGCTTGGGATTTCGCGTGAAACGTATGGAAAGCCCTATCTGACGGGGACGGAACAGCTTTTTTTTAATCTTTCACACAGCGGGAGCTATGCGGCTGCGGTGTTTTCGGATGAGCCGGTCGGGATTGATGTTGAACGTGTCCGTCCGGCAGATCTGGCTCTCGCCAAACGCTTTTTTGCGGCGGAGGAGTATGCAGCGCTTCGCGCTGTTTCTGATGAACGTGACATGGGCGGACGGCTGGATAGGGAATTTATACGGCTGTGGACAAGGAAAGAAAGCTACATCAAAGCGGTAGGCGAGGGGATGCACCTGCCGCTTGCTGATTTTTCTGTGCTTGCAGAGACGGTAAGCTATGGGCAGTTTGGTACCTATTATTTAAGCACATGGGAGATGTTTGACGATGCAGTGCTCTCTGTCTGCGCAGGCAAGGAGATTGCGGCGCAGGTGCGCCGCATTTCTTTGACATAAGAGTGGCTCGCGAAGCGTGTCGCTCGTTGTTTGACGAGCTCGCGTGCGCGCTGCTGTGCGGAAGAAATCTGCGGCACTGAGGAAAGAGGAGACTGGTGAAAAATGGCATTGAGATACAATTTTTCACAGCCGAATTTGTGCCGAGGCGACACAAATTCAAGCGCCGAGGCGCATTTGAAATTCGACTGGCGTTTCCTCGCGATAATTCGCTTCGGAATGGAGATTATTATGTATGATGAATTGACAGAGCAGGATATTAAAAAAATGGAGGAGGAGATCGAGTACCGCAAGCTTGTGGTGCGCAAGCAGGCGTTAGAGGCGGTAAAAGAGGCGCGTGCGCATGGAGATCTTTCCGAAAATTTTGAGTATCATGCAGCAAAAAAGGACAAGAACCAGAATGAGAGCAGGATTCGTTATCTGGAACGGATGATCAAGACGGCAAAGATCATATCCACAGATTCTGCCGATGATGAGGTTGGGATGAATAATACCGTTACTGTTTATTTTGAGGAGGATGATGAGGAGGAGATTTACCGGATCGTGACAACGGTGCGCGGAAACTCTCTAAAAAATTTAATCAGCAATGAGTCGCCGCTTGGAAAAGCGCTGCTTGGACATAAGGTGGGGGACAGAGTTGAGGTCAGGGTCAATGAGGGGTACTCTTATTTTGTAGAGATACGTCATATTGAGAATACAGTCGATGACGGAACCGATAAATTACGGAGCTTTTAGGAAAGGGGAAGATATGAGGCTAAAAGAACTGTTGGAGACAGATGAGATCACGATTTCCTGCGAGCTGTTTCCGCCAAAGGAGGGAGCGCAGCTTGAAAACTATAAAAAGCTCGTGGCGGAAATGGCGGCGTTAAAGCCGGCGTATATGAGCGTTACCTACGGCGCATCCGGCGGCACCTCCGATTATACGGTGGAGCTTGCAAACGAGATATGTCATGTGAATCATATTCCGGCGCTTGCGCATCTGACCTGCGCCTCCTCGACAAAAGAAAAGGTAGCGTCGGTGTTGAAGGAGTTAAAGGAGAAGAAAATTGAAAATATATTGGCGCTGCGCGGAGATATTTTGCCGGACACCTCGTTTCCGCTTCCAAACCAGTATCATCATGCGAGCGATCTGATTGCCGAGATCAAGCAGCAGGGAGATTTTTATATTGGAGGAGCCTGTTATCCCGAAGGGCATCCTGAGGCGGAAACAATTTTTGCGGATTTGGATCATTTAAAGGAAAAAGTTGACGCGGGATGTGAATTTTTGACTACACAGATGTTTTTTGATAATCATATTCTCTATAATTTTATGTATAAAGCATTAAAGAAGGGGATTGATGTGCCGGTCGTGGCAGGTATTATGCCAGTGACAAACCGTGCGCAGGTGAAGCGGATCATGAAGCTTTCGGGTAATCTGGTGCCGCCGCGTTTTCTTGCGATCGTGGACCGGTTCGGCGATCATCCGGCGGCGATGAAGCAGGCGGGCATTGCCTATGCGACGGAGCAGATCATCGACCTGATCGCTAACGGAGTCAATCATGTGCATATTTACACGATGAATAAGCCGGATGTGGCGGGAGCGATCTTAAATAATCTCTCGGATATTTATGTGCGCGGAAGGGATTAAAACGTACGGAAAATAACAGAGAGTAAGCATGTAAAAGGAGCAGTGGAAACAATGAAGCAGGAAGTATTGAGTAGAAGGCTGACAGAACTGATTGCAGAGACAAAGCAGGGAAAGGTGCATTGGATGGTGGAGCTGCAGACCACGGAGGCAAATGAGGAGGAGCAAAAGCCGCATGAGACGGAGGACGGTATTGAGTGGATCGTTGACGAATGCTATGTGTCCTACTGCTGCAAGTACAGGGGCGAGGAATTTTGCTTTATTACCTATGAGCTGATCAAGACGGCAGGTGCGCAGGTGAAAACAAGCAATCTTGTCTTTGTGCCGCCGCTTGGCATCCGCTATTTTGATCTGCGTCTTCTGCTGCCAAGCAGCGTGGAAACCTCGGCGGTACTGATGGAGCAGATCCATCAGTTGTGGAAGCTTTTGCTTGCGATGTATGAGGCGGATAAGAGCAGCGTAACCTTGCATGCCCGTTCGGGAGTACTCACGATCGAGGATGAGCCGGGCTTTGAGGGATGAGAACAAAGAATTTAACAACAAGTCTGATCCGCTGCTGTGCGATTCGCCGGAGCGTTTTTGTCTGACTGGAAAAGGGAGCTTATCGAAACAGATAGCTCCCTTTTTGAAAGAGAGGATGTTTCTTAAAATGGCTGCCGCCGTTATTGATTTGAAGTAAGAGTGGCTCGCGAAGCGTGTCCCTCGCTGTTACTGTTTGCGCACTGGCTTTGCATGCGGAAGGGACTGTATGACATCATCCAGAGAGCAGCCGTTCTTTCGGACAGCAGCTTTCAAATCTTCAAATTCCGGCTTTGTTTTTTCAATGCCGTAGCCGACGCTTCGCTTGATGCGGATTTCTCCGTAGGAGGATTCCAGCGTCTGAAAGGAGGAATCCAGCTTGGCGCGCTCAAAGGTCTGGAAGCGCACGCCGCGCGTGGTAGTGTGCAGGAAAAACAGCCCGGTAAATTTTTCGCGGTCATTTGGCGTGCAAAGACAGGTCAGCAGAACGCCCGGACGATTTTTTTTCATCTGGATCGGAGCGGTCCAGACATCAAGCGCGCCTGCCTCCGTCAGCAGCTCAACGGCAAGTCCGATCGCTTCGCCCGTCATATCGTCAAGATTACAGGAAATTGCAAGGACGGTGTCATCACAGGGAAAGCTGTCCTCATCTTCAGTGGAAAGAAGGGAAGCGCTTTCGCCCCAAAAGGCGCGGACGCAGTTTGCGATTTCAAAATCCTTGGTACCCATACCGTAGCCGATTGCGGTTGTTGTCATAGCGGGCATCGGCAAAAAGCGTGTGACATAATGCTTTAGGAGCGCGGCGCCGGTCGGTGTACACAGCTCGCTGGTAACAGAACCCATGTAATAAGGAATGCCGCGCAGGAGCTCGGCAGTAGCCGGGGCAGGCACGGGAAGCACTCCGTGCGCGCAGCGGATAAAGCCGTTGCCGACATGAACGGGGGAGGCAAGGATCTGCTCCGGTGCAAGCATATGGATCAACAGTGCGCAGCCTACGACATCGGCAAGCGCGTCGAGCGTTCCAACCTCATGAAAATGAATCTGCTCCAGAGTCGTTCCGTGCACCCTTGCCTCTGCCTCGCCGATGAGACGATAGATGGCGCAGGCGTCCTGTTTTACCTCGTCTGCGAGAGGAAGGGAGCTGATTTTTACTAATATAGAAGCATAGTCGGTGTGAGGATGCTCATGTTCATGTGTATGGGAATGAGGGTCGTGTGTATGTACGGCATGGCTGTGCGCGTGCATAACATGCACATGTTCGCCGCCCGTTAGGGTTTCATGCTCCGTATGTGCATGCTCCGATCGTGTATGACTGTGTTGATGAGAGAGGGGAGAGGGGCTGTCGGAGTTTGCCTCAAGGGCAGTCTCCTCACTGCCTAAAACAGCAACATGCATGTGCGTACCGCATATGCCGCATTTTACGGCGGGCTCTGCGGTGATGCTGACCGAAAATGGCGCGAGCGCTTCATTGATCGTCTGTAAAAACAGTTCCTTTTGCGGGCAAAGCTCATAGAGCGCGCTCATCAGCATATCTCCGGCAGCGCCCATATGACATTCAAGATAAATCGTTTTCATAAGAATATCCTCCTTTTTATTTACTGCACATGTGATTGATCATGCTGGCAAGATAGCCGGCGCCAAAGCCGTTGTCAATATTGACGACAGAGACGCCGCTGGCGCATGAATTAAGCATGGACAAAAGCGCGGAGACGCCCTGAAAGCTTGCGCCGTAACCGATGCTTGTCGGTACGCCGATGACCGGACAGTCGCTTAATCCTCCGATTACGCTGGCAAGCGCGCCCTCCATGCCGGCAACAGCAATGATGACATTCGCGCTGCTGATCAATTCCAAATGAGAGAGAAGACGGTGAATGCCGGCAACGCCGACATCATAGAGCCGGACAACCTCATTTCCAAGTGCCTCTGCAGTCAGGGCAGCCTCCTCGGCGACCGGAATATCGCTTGTTCCTCCGGTTGCAACAACGATCGTTCCGCTTGCAGAAATATGATTGTGCCGGTTTACGATGCCGATGCGTGAAGCTTCGTCGTAAAAAAGAGAAAAGCGCGCGGCGAGATAGGAGGCGGAATCAGGTGAAAGGTGCGTGATCAGGATGTTTTTTGGGCAGTGCAAAAGCAAGCTTGCCACAATGCCCTCGATCTGTTCCTTTGTCTTGGAAGCGCCGTAAATAACCTCCGGTACGCCCTGTCTGACCTCACGGTGATGATCCACCTTTGCGAAGCCTAAATCCTCGTAGGGCGTCAGCTTTAGGCGGGCATATCCCTCGGCGGCAGAAATTTTGCCGTCCTCAATATCTGAAAGAATCTGTCGGATGTGTTCATTTTCCATAGTATGTATGCCTTTCTTTTGCTTAGATAAATGTATTATACATAGCGTGAGACAGGAATGCAAGAGAGGGAGGCTTTGGAAAAATAACGTCGGTTATGTATTGACAAGCGTTACGTTTATGCATAGAGTAGAAAACAGATGATCTCGGTATTCTTTGTTATTTTCCGCAGATATGGGCAATCGACGATACGGATGCCGTCTGGCGTGCGGAGATTCAGAATGGTTACAGCTACGGGTATCCCATGTCGGTCGTGAGCGCGCATGTTTCCGTCTGTCCAAACCATCAGAACCTGCGGAGCACACTGTTGGAAACGACATTCCCCATAGCGGCGTTTGGGGTTTGCAGCTATGAGTACAATCTTTGTGAGACGAGCGAGGAAGAATTTGCGGCTGTATTTCATGGAAAAAACAGAGACAGGCGGGGCTTAAGGCTTGTTCCGCTTTGCTCTGCTCATGCCTCCTGTCATATGAGAAATCTCCCTGCTGCCGGAGGGTTGCTCGATAAAGCAGGCGCGTTTGACGGAATCCTCCCCATAGCGGCAGCGGATCTGATCGACGGCAGAATTTAATCGGGAAAGCTTTTCGTTGCGTGAACTCTCAAATAAGTCATATTGTTCATATTGCTCTAAGGTTGCGCGGCTGGTATAGACGCCGAGCAGCCGGATCGGCGTGCCGTCCCATGCGGCCTGAAACAGCTCGCAGACACATGTGTAGATACGTTCTGTGATATTTGTGGAGGAAGCAAGCGTAACCTGACGGGAGGTGCTGTGAAATTCACAGTCCGTGATCTGCACCTGCACAACACTGATATAGGCGCCGGCGGCGCGAAGCCTTGCGCCGACGGTTTCACACAATGAGAGGAGGACGCGCTTTGCGGTCGCCTCGTCGGTGACATCAAACGGTATGGTCATGGAATTGCCGTAGCCCTTGTTGGCGGGCTCACTGTGTGTTAAGGGGGCTGCTTCGATTCCGTTGGCATAATGCCAGAGCGTGTCTCCATGCGCCTTTAAGGCAGAGACGATGCGGGAGCGGTCGGATGCCGCAAGCTCCCCGATCGTTGTGATGCCAAGGCTGCGCAGACGCTTGGCAGAGGAGCGTCCGACAAAGAACAGCTCCTCAATGGGAAGCGGCCAGAACTTTTGGGGAAGCTCGCTCAAAAAAAGCGTATGCACACGGTCGGGTTTTTCAAAATCAGAAGCCATTTTGGCAAGCAGACGGTTGCAAGATACGCCGATATTGACCGTGAAACCTAGCTCCTCAAAAATGATGCTTTTTAATTTGTGGGCGAATGCGACGGGATCACCGTAAAGAAGCCTTGTTCCTGTCATATCACAAAACGCTTCGTCAATGCTGTAGGCCTCCACGGAGGGCGCGTATCTGCGCAGCAATTCTAAAAAACGTGCGGAGCGCTCTACATAGAGATCAAAATGAGGCGGGTATATTTTTAACGTCGGGCATTTGCGCCGCGCCGCGGCAAGCGGTTCTCCGGTGCGTATACCATAGCGCTTGGCGGCGGGAGATTTTGCAAGAACAATGCCGCGCCGAAGCTGCTCATCCCCTCCGATGACTGCGGGAAATGTGCGGATATCAGGAGCGGTCGGGTCCTGCTCAAGTCTCCAGACGGCGTCCCAGCTTAAAAAGGCAGAATTGACGTCAATATGATAGATCACGGTTTCCGGCATGGGGTTGCCTCCTTGTATCAAAAGATGTCTGTCGATCGTGTATAGAATGATTATAGCAGGGAATCGGAAGAATGTAAATAAAAAATCGAACAAATATTCGAGTTTTGATGAGGGATTGCAAATTCAAACCGCAGAGCCGTATCCGAAATCAGGATAGCGATTCTCTGCGCGAAAACGATTCGGAATGGAGGAGAAATATGAGACTTCGTATCTATGTCATGACGCATAAAAAATTTGAGCTCCCAAAGGATGATCTGTACCGGCCGCTTCATGTCGGGCGTGCGGGAAGCGGGGATCTTGGCTACCCCGGAGATGACACGGGGGAAAATATTTCTGCGTTAAACTGCTATTACAGCGAGCTTACAGGGCTTTACTGGGTATGGAAAAATTGTCAGGATCAAGACGCCGTTGGTACCTGCCATTACAGACGCTACCTGATCAATGAGCGTGAGCAGATTTTTACAAAAGCGGAATATGAAAAACTTTTAGGGGAGTATGATCTGATCACGACGAAGCGTGTCAAACTGAATCATTCATATTTTGACGGCTTTTCGGCAAATCACAATCAAAAAGCGCTCGTTGCGGCAGGGGAAGCGATTCGGGAGCTCTATCCGGAATATTATGAGACGTTTGTCCGTCTGGTCAACGGTACGGAAACTTATTTTGGAAATATGCTCGTTGCGCGAAAGGATCTTTATAACGCTTACTGTCAGTGGCTGTTTTCTATATTTGCACTTGTCTCAGAGCGCATTGAATTGGAGACCGGCGAGGACGCCTACCATAAGCGGGTTTTTGGCTTTATCTCAGAGTTTTTGCTGCTTGTATGGGTGACAAAGCAGGGGCTGCGCGTGAAGGAATGTAAGGTTGGAATGCTTGGGGAGAAGGCGGAGACACGCGAATTAAAGGAGCGTCTGGCAGAATATTTCCTGCGCAGGGATATTGACGGCGCGAAGAACTATTTTCTGAAGCGGAAGGAGGAGCGGCCGGATGTGCTGATGGAGGCGTCCGATGTTACGGGAGAGCTGCGGCTTAGTATGCAGGTGATCGCAACGGCGGGGCTGGAGCGGGCGGCGTACGGCAGCAGCATTTTAGAGAGGGAAAACCGTTTTTCGGAGCTGATGCGGATTTTTGAGGGAATTAACCGGGCGGTATATCAGACGCGGATCGGCTGTCTGCGGGAAGAAGATATTGAATTTCTAAAGAAGCATCAGATTTCCAAGACAGCGCTTGGCGTGGCGGTACAGCTTCCGGGAGATAAAAAAGAGGAGACAAAGCGTGTGCTGGAAGAAATTTTTAAGCACATGGAGGAAGAAGAAACACATTTTTCTATAATATAATTATTAATTTTTATAGAATGTCTTGAAAAAAATAAAAATTTCTGTTACCATAAACGAGTTGTTTCTTGTAAATAAAATTTCAGGAGCAGCTTGCAACCGTAGTCTAATGGATAGAACACCGGACTCCGACTCCGGCAATGCGGGTTCGATTCCCGCCGGGTGCATTGTTAAGAGATACAGCAGGAGGAGACGCCTGCTGTTTAGTTTCGGAAAAGATAAGTAGTCAGAGGCGCGTGTGTTTTGTCTGTTGGTGACATGGGAAGCACACAGAGCGTGAGGATCGTTGTTTGTCGGAAAGGTACGGTGGATAAGAATATGGAAAATTCTAAGTTAAATGATAGATTAAAAAAACAAAAAAACGATAAGATTCTTCAGTTTATTAAGGAGAATCTCCGTTATTTTGCGGCAGGTGCATTATTTGTCGTAATGGTTACGGTGCTTGCAATGTGTGCGAGGCCGCAGGAGGGTAAGATGCCGAAGGGAGACGTGCCGGCCGCTGCACAGGAGTATGAGGTGGACGCACATGCCGAGGTGAATACGCTTATCCAGCAGTATTATACCGCCTATGCCGCAGGGGATGTGGCGACGCTTAGTACGCTTGCAACTCCGGTTTCCGCGAATGAGCAGAGCTATATTTCAATGTTCAGCCAGTATGTGGATGAATACCAGAATATCAAGTGCTATACAAAGCCGGGCCTGGACGAGAAGTCCTATCTGGTTTCCGTGTCAATGGAGATTAAATTTACCGGAGTCGATACGCTTGCGCCGGGACTTGATTTCTTTTATGTGAGAACGAATGAGAGCGGAGCGCTCTATATTGATAATCTGTACTGTCAGTATAATCTGGCGAATCAGGAAAATGCGCTTGATACCAGCGTGCAGAATCTGATCGGTGAATTTGAGGGTCAGGAGGATGTGATCGCACTGCAGAGCGAGGTGCAGACGAGGTTTGATGAAGCGGTAGCTGCGGATGCGAATCTTTCTGCAATGATAACGACTACGATCCCGGATGCGATCAATGGCTGGGTGACACAGCTTGCACAGGCACAGCCGCAGCCGCAAGAGCCGGCGCCTGAGCAGCCGCAGGAGCAGCCACCGCAGGAACCGGTACCGGAGCAGCCGCCCGCTACGGAAGCACCGCAGGAGCCGGCGCCTGAGCAGCCGCAGGAGCAGCCACCGCAGGAAATGCTTTATGCAGTAGATACCGTCAATGTAAGAGCAACGGCAGATACGGCTTCTGAGAAGATCGGAAGTCTGGAAAAG
This sequence comes from Roseburia sp., assembly GCA_019421345.1. GTDB lineage: Bacteria > Bacillota > Clostridia > Lachnospirales > Lachnospiraceae > Roseburia. Next base: position 46,809 of record JAHZFL010000007.1, read on the forward strand.
GGAGTTGCGATTGCAAGAACTGCCGTCGAGGGCGAGTGGAGCAAGGTGAATTACGGAGGCTATGAGGGCTACATAAAGAGCGAATATCTGTCAGCAGAGCCGCCTGCAGCCGATGCGGCGGCAGACGCAGGGCAGCCGGCAGATGCAGGCGCAGCACTTTCTGAGGGGACTGAGGTTCAGCTTAAGGATACGGTAAATATCCGTGCAAGCATGAGTGAGGATTCCGAGCGTATCGGAACGGCATATTCCGGTGAGAAGGTAACCGTTATCATGAGCTATGCAGAGGGCTGGACAAAGGTTACATGGAATAATAAGACAGGCTATATCAAATCATCATTATTACAGTAGGAGTAAACGGAGACTTTTCGAGGCGAAGTCTCCGTTTTTTCACAGGAGCGTACATGGAAGAACAGGGAATCCGGATCAATAAGTTTTTAAGCGAGGCGGGCGTTTGCTCAAGGAGGGAGGCGGACCGTCAGGTGGCAGAGGGAAATGTCACGGTAGACGGCAGGCGGGCAGAGGTTGGCACGCGGGTGCTGCAGGGGCAGAGCGTCTGCATTTGCGGCAGGGAGGTCACAAAGGAGGAGGAGATGATCCTGCTGGCGCTTTATAAGCCTGTCGGTATTGTCTGTACGGCGGAAAAGCGCGAGAAAAATAATGTCATTGACTATATCGGTTATCCGAAGCGAATTTATCCGGTTGGAAGACTTGATAAGGATTCGGAGGGGCTGTTGTTGCTGACGAATAACGGAGACATTGTCAATAAGCTGATGCGCGCTGGAAATATGCATGAGAAGGAGTATCTTGTGACAGTCAGCAAGCCGATAACCGAGTCCTTCCTGCGCGGAATGGCAGGCGGCGTTCCCCTGCGCGAGCTTGGTGTTACGACGCGAAAATGCCGGGTGGAACGCGTTGGAAAACGGGAGTTTCGGATCATATTGACGCAGGGGCTGAACCGTCAGATCCGCAGGATGTGTGAATATTTTGGGTATCGTGTTGTAAAATTAGTCCGTACCCGTATTATGAACATAGAATTGGGCAACTTAGAGAAAGGGAAGTACCGTGCAGTTACGGCGGAGGAGTATGGCAGGCTTCAGAGACTGCTTCTTGGCTCCTCGAATGAGACGGTCATCCCGCGGCAGGAGGATAAAAAGAAATGACGCCAAATGAGAGAATTGCTGCGCTGCGCGAGCAGATCGCATATCACAGCGACAAATATTATAACGAGGATGATCCTGAAATTACAGATCATGAATTTGATATGCTGATGCGGGAATTAAAGCAGCTTGAGAAAGAAAATCCGTCGCTGGTGACGGCGGATTCGCCGACACAGAAGGTCGGAGGGACGGCAAAGCGGACCGCAGGTGTTTTGGTGCGGCACAATGTACCGATGCTAAGTCTGCAGGACGTCTTTTCCAAAGAGGAGGTCCTGGAATTTGTCGAGCAGATGAGAGAGCAGCTTGACGATCCCGAGTTCGTGGTGGAGTATAAAATTGACGGGCTATCGCTGGCGCTGCGCTATGAGAACGGCACGCTTGTTTTGGCGGAGACGCGCGGAGACGGTATCAATTTCGGAGAGGATGTAACGGCAAATGCGCTGGCGATCGCAGACGTTCGGAAAAAGCTAAAGGACGCGCCGGAGTATCTTGAACTGCGCGGCGAGGTTTATATGAAAAACGATGCCTTTGAAGCGGTCAACGAAAAGCAGGAGCTGCTGGGAAAGAAACCGTTTGCCAACCCAAGAAACTGTGCGGCGGGCACACTGCGTCAGCTTGACTCGGCAGTGACAAAGGAACGCGGGCTCTCTCTTTTCGTCTTTAATATCCAGCAGGTGCGGGGAATGGAGATCAAGACACACACCGAAGGCTATGAATACTTAAAGAAACAGGGGATCACCGTGATCGATGATTACAGGGTCTGTGGGACAGCGGACGAGGTCTGGGCGGCGATCGAGGAGATCGGTGAGAATCGTGGGAAGCTTGGCTACGACATTGACGGGGCGGTGGTAAAGGTCAACCGCTATGAGGATCGTGAGAAGCTTGGAGCGACCTCTAAGGTACCGCGCTGGGCAGTCGCCTATAAATATCCGCCGGAGGAGAAGGAGAGCCGTATTTTAGATATTGAGCTTTCAGTCGGAAGGACCGGAAGAATCACTCCGACTGCGATCTTTGCGCCGGTCCGTCTTTGCGGGACAACTGTCTCAAGGGCGACGCTGCACAATCAGGATTTTATTGACGAGCTGGACATTGGAATCGGCGATACGGTTGTTGTTTATAAATCGGGAGAAATCATTCCAAAGATCAAGGAAGTGAAAAAGGAAAAGCGGCCGGCAGACTGGAAGCGTTTTGTAATTCCCGACAGTTGTCCTGCGTGCGGAGCAAAGACAGAGCGCGAGCGCGATACGGCGGACATCAAATGCACCTCGCCCAACTGTCCGGCGCAGTTGGAACGTCATATCATTAATTTTGTCGGCAGGGACGCGATGGACATCAAGGGCTTTGGTACGGTTTCTATTGAAGAACTGATCCGAATGGGGTATATTAAGGATATTGCAGATATTTACAGGCTGTATGAACATAGAGATGATCTGATCGCACAGGGAATTATCGGAAAAGAAAAAAACACGGACAAGCTTTTGGAGGCGATCGAGCGGTCGAAGCAAAACGACGGCTACAAGCTTTTGACAGGCTTTGGAATCCCAAATGTCGGGAAAGCGGCGGCGAAAGCGGTGATGAAGCATTTTCAGAAAATGGATCGTCTTATGGAGGCAACGACGGAGGAACTGACGGCTGTCAACGACATCGGAGAGGTGAGCGCGGCATGCATCAGGAGCTTTTTCACAGAGGAAAAGAATCGCGCGATCATTGCGCGTCTAAAGGACTGCGGCGTTAATATGGATGCCGCCGAGGATGAGACGGTCGATTCGGTATTCAGCGGAAAAACAATCGTTGTCACGGGCACACTGCCGACGATTGGTCGCAAGGAGGCGCAGGAGCTGATTGAGCGCTGCGGCGGAAAGGCATCAGGCTCTGTCTCCAAAAAGACAGATTATGTGCTGGCAGGAGAAAATGCCGGCAGCAAGCTTGTAAAAGCACAGGAGCTTGGAATTTCGATTATTTCCGAGGAAGAATTTTTGGCGATGTTAAACAGATAGAGAGGAATCGGATATGCCAATCAAAACACAGAGTGATCTGCCGGCAAAAGAAATATTGGAGAAGGAAAATATATTTGTTATGGATGAGAAGCGAGCGGTGCATCAGGATATACGAGCGATCGAGATCGGGATCTTAAATCTGATGCCGTTAAAGGAGGAGACGGAGCTGCAGCTTCTGCGCTCCTTATCGAACACGCCGCTGCAGGTAGACGTGACTTTTATCACAGTCTCTACACATGAATTTAAGAATGCCTCTATGAGCCATTTGAAGAAGTTTTATGAAACCTTTTCGGATATCAAGCACCGTTTTTTTGACGGATTGATCATTACGGGTGCGCCGATCGAGCAGATGGAATATGAGGATGTGGATTATTGGGGAGAGATTTGTGAGATTTTTGAATGGACAAAAACGCATGTCACGTCTACGCTGCATCTTTGCTGGGGAGCACAGGCAGGGCTTTACTATCATTACGGTTTGAAAAAGCATCTGCTGCCAAAGAAAATGTTTGGCGTGTACGAGCATCGTGTGATGAACCGAAAGGTGCCGTTAGTGCGCGGATTTGACGATTGCTTTATGGCGCCGCATTCGAGACATACCGAGGTGCGCGCAGAGGATATACGAAGGGTACGGGAACTGACGATTCTGGCAGAGTCTTGCGACGCGGGCGTATTTTTGGCGGTTGCCGACGAGGGGAGGAAAATCTTTGTGATGGGTCATCCCGAATATGACCGCATGACACTGGATAAGGAGTATAAGCGCGACAAGAATAAGGGGATTTCGATCGCGCTTCCCGTCAATTATTATCCAAATGATGACGATACGGCAAAGCCGAAGCTTCAGTGGCGTTCTCACGGCAATATTTTGTACAGCAACTGGCTGAATTATTATGTATATCAGGTGACACCTTATGATTTGGCGGGAACACCGTTTTAATGGAGGTGCTTAGAAGCCTTGTCGGACATCAGGCTGTCTGTGGAAACGACATTGTGAGGGTATATTGTAAACGGCAATATACCCTTAAATTTTTTACATAAATTACGGTAGATAAGCGAAAAATTGACGCGTAAAAAATACTTGCGGGGCGCATACTTCCATGCAATTTGGACTTGCTAGCCATCTGAGGTAAGAAAAAGCATAATAGATACCGGAAGGAGGAACACATAACATGAGATTAGGACAGACAATTACAGAAATACGAAAAGAAAGAAAAATGACACAAGAAGAATTTGCCCAAATTTTTCATGTTACAAGACAGACCGTATCAAATTGGGAGAAGGAAAAAAATTATCCGGATTTAGAAACTCTGATTTTTATGAGTGAGGAGTTTCATATCTCCCTCGATGTTATGCTAAAGGAGGATCAGAAGATGGTTAAAAAATTGAATAAGGAAATAATACTTAGTAAAAGATTTAAGAAACGTGCGATCTTGATTCTGGTTTGTACAGTGATCGTATTGGTGATTGGTGCAGCAGGCTGGGGCATCGCATGGAATCAGACAAGGAATTCGTTGGAAGCGGGGTTTCAAAATGGTGTGGAAGCGAATGGATTTCAATTTGATGAGCAGTCAGGTTACTATAAGAAAGTAATCGATGAGAAATCTTATTACGCGCTGCCGAATCAGTCCATGCCGGGGTATTTTGATTTTGTACTTCATTTTTATAATTCCGTATTAGATTATTATACAGCGGAGAATGGGATGAATATCCAGATACGGTGGAGCGGCAGAGATCAGGAAGGAAACATGGAGCATGTGGTTTATTGTTTAGACGAATACGGAAGACATGCGTATACGCTGACGGAGGAACAAGAAAAGGAATTATGCCGGACAAATACGAATATTAGCCTCATTCTGGAACAGGGCGAGAAGATCTATGAGAGTGTATATGAATAGCGCGAGGTAGAGGGGCTATAAAACGCCCGGTTTATAGCAGACAGTTTTATGAAAAACTGTCTGTTTTTTGTTGTTAAGACATAGGAAATTGCTCTGCAATGCTATGTCTTAACAACACACTTCGTGTGAGGATGCGCACGCGCATGAGCGGAAGTATAGCTACGCGATCATGCGCGGCGCGGCAAAAGTGTAACGGAAAACCCCGTGGGAACGCACTGCGCCGGAAGGGAAAAGCCTCCGGGGAATCGCGCTGCGGCGCAGGCTTGCCTTCTGGGGCACGCAGCAGGTGAGAATTTTTGGCGGGGAACGTGCTTGATGGGAAACTGTCTGCGGAAAGGATGAAAAAAGTTCCACCTTATAAAAAACAGGGAAGCTGTTAGAATGTAATTAACAAAGGAAAAATGAGGAAAGAAAGGGAGAGGGAAATGAAAAAGAAAAGCAAAGCTGACAGGATTCCGAAATGGGCATGGCTGCTCATATCGTTTGTGACAGCGATGGTGGTATGGTATTTATTATCGCTGAACCCGCAGACGGCACGAAGCTTTCCGAATGCGGTTAAGACGCTGCAGTCGCTGTCTGTCATGATCGAGCGCGGCGTTTTCTGGCAGGACATCGCCAGCAGTCTGATTTCCGTGACGGCAGGTTTTGCGATTGGGTTTGTATTGTCGCTGCCTGTGGCGATTCTCATGGCATGGTACGCGCCGGTGCGCAACATCATCGAGCCGTGGATCCAATTTATCCGTAATATCCCGCCGCTGGCATATGTACCGCTTGTTGTTATCTCCGCCGGGGTCGGAAGGAAGCCGCAGATTATTGTCATTACGATCGCAACCTTCCTGATCATGACGGTTACGATTTATCAGGGTGTCATCAATGTGGATGAGACGCTGATCAAGGCGGCAAGGGTGCTGGGGGCAACGGACAAGGACATTTTCTTCCGGGTGATCGCACCGGCAACGCTGCCGTTTATTATCACGGCGATTCGTCTTGGAAGTTCCACGGCGCTGACGACGCTCATCGCAGCGGAGTCTACGGGAGCTGTGGCAGGACTTGGTATGAGAATCCGTTCGCTTAACAACACCTTTGAATCAGAGCCGATGCTTTTGTACATCATCATTATCGGTATCATCGGTATGCTGGTTGAGAAGCTTGTCAAATACTTAGAGAGGAGGTTCACGGGATGGCAGGAGAAACGAGAAGTGTAAAAGTAAAAATCGACAATGTCAGAAAGGTTTATGATACCAGAAACGGCGAGATGATCGCGTTAAACGGTGTGAACCTCGACATTATGGAAAACGAGTTCATCTGCGTCGTTGGACCTTCCGGATGTGGGAAATCCACACTGTTAAATATTATCGCAGGTTTGCTTGAGCCGACATCGGGAAAGGTATCCTGTGACGGCAGGGAAGTGCAGGGAACAGGAACGGATCGTGGGGTTGTGTTCCAGCAGTACGCACTGTTTCCGTGGATGACCGTCAAAAAGAACGTTATGTTCGGTCTGAACCTAAAGGGGATCAAGGGCAGGGAAGCGGAAGAAATTGCCATGAAATACATCAAAATGGTACAGCTTGAGGATTTCGTGGATCACTACCCGAAGGAACTTTCCGGCGGTATGAAGCAGCGTGTCGCAATCGCGCGGGCATATGCGGTCAATCCCTCCATTCTTCTGATGGATGAACCGTTTGGGGCGCTGGATGCGCAGACGCGTACACAGCTTCAGCAGGAGCTGCTTGAGACATGGGAGAAGGAAAAGAAAACATGCTTTTTCATCACACATGACGTGGATGAGGCGATTATTCTTGCACAGAAGGTCATTATCATGAGCGCCAGACCGGGGCGCATCAAGGAGATCGTAGATATTGATATTCCCTATCCGCGTACGCAGGAGACGAAGATGTCGCCGGAGTTTTTGGAATTAAAGAATCATATCTGGAGTCAGGTATATCAGGAGTATCTGGAGGTCAGAAAATAGCGATCGTACTTTCGCCGGGCGACCGGATGAAATAAAAGCCTATAAGGGAGGTAAAAACATGAAAAAGAAAATGGTAAGCTTATTAATGGCAGCGCTGATGACAGTGGGAATGCTGGCAGGCTGCGGCGGGAACACAAATGAACCGGCATCGGCGGATACCGACAAATCCTCTGAGCCTCAGAAGGTGACAGAGCCATTGGCACCTGAGACGGAGGCACCGTCAGAGGCACCGGCTGCCGAACCGGTGACCTTGAATGTGGCATATATGCCGAACTACGGAAGTCTCTGGTCGATTGAGAATGCGATTGCACAGGGATATTTTGAGGAAGAAGGAATCACGGTAAATCTGACACAATTCCAGGATGGTCCGACGATCATCGCATCCATGGAGTCGGGAAGCATTGACATTGGTTATATCGGACAGGGGGCTCATAAACTCTGCATCGGCGGTCAGGCAACTATTTTTGCATTATCTCATATCTCCAACGGAGACGCGCTGATCGGCGGAGAGGGAATTACGAAGGTGGAGGATTTAAAGGGAAAGAAGGTTGCTTATTCCTCCGGCACATCCAGCGAGGATATTCTTTTAAATTCTCTGACAAAAGCAGGTATGACGATGGACGATATTGAGGCAGTTGATATGGATGCTTCCGCGATCGTGACAGCGATGTTATCCGGTGGTGTTGACGCATGTGCGACATGGTCGCCAAACAGCCTTACCATTTTGGACGGGATGTCAAATGCTACAAAGCTGGCAGATAACCTTACATTTGCGGATCAGACCGTATCCCTGGCGAGCTGGATCGCAATGCCGGAGTTCGCAGCGGAGAACAAGGACGTACTGGTAAGATTCACAAGAGCATTATTTAAAGGCATGGATTACGGTGCAACCGAGCATCAGGAAGAAACTGCTGAATTAGTTGCAAAGGAGGTTGCACAGGATAAGGACACTGTATACCAGCAGCGCGGCGATGCAGAGTGGCTGACCGGAAAGGACGTGTCTGCAGGCGCGGCAGACGGCACCGTAGAGGGCTATTATGAGCTGCAGAAGAAGAATCTGATCGACAGCGGCGCGGTTGTGTTTGAAGAAGGTCAGGAAGAACCTGCAGTATCTGATTATGTATTGCTTGACGTAATGGTTGAGGCGGGTCAGTACTAAAATAAAAGTAGCTTCCGATGAAAACGGGGGCAGTTAAGAAGTAATAGGGCTGCTTTCCGCAGCCCTATTCTTCGACGCAGGAATGGAGGAGGTAAAAAGATGTTTCACGATTACTATTATTATAACAGGGAGCAGCTATTGGCAGCGCCTAAAATTCCGCTGATTGTGATGGAGGATAATGAGACGGTATTTCGCGCAATGGCGGACGAGATGGCAGATGAAATTCAAAGGAAGAATGCCCTCGGAGAGAAAACAGTATTGATCTGCCCGGTCGGTCCCGTCGGTCAATACCCGTATTTTGTAGAGCGGGTAAACAGAGAAAATATCAGCTTAAAAAATGTATGGTTTATCAATATGGACGAATATCTCACAGACGACAAGCAGTGGATCGACAAGGAGCACCGATTGAGCTTCCGCGGTTTTATGGACCGTGCGGTTTATCATAAGCTAAAGCCTGAGCTTGTGATGCCGGAGGAACAGCGGATATTTCCGAACCCGGATCAGCTTTCCTATATTCCCAAGCTGATCGATCAATTAGGCGGCGTGGATATTTGCTTTGGGGGGATTGGAATAAACGGTCATGTAGCGTTTAACGAAGCGTCGGATGAGCTGGGTGCGGAGGAATTTCTGGCACAGAGGACGAGAGTGCTTCCGATTTCCAAAGAGACGAGAGCGGTAAACTCCATCGGAGATTTAAACGGAGCGTTGGATGATATGCCGCAGTACTGCATTACGATTGGAATTTATGAGATTTCCCATGCGAGAAAGATACGTCTTGGATGCTTTCGAGACTGGCACAGAAGTGTCGTCAGACATGCCGCATATGGGGAGAGGAGTGCACATTTTCCGGTGAGTCTGCTGCAGGGACATCCTGATATTACGATCAGACTGACAGAATTTGTGGCAAATCTGCCGGAATAAGAGGGAGAACGAGAGGATGAAAAAATTTTTTATTGTCAATGGAGAGGTCTACATAGACGGAAGGTTTGAGAAAAAAACGATTGAGGTCTGCGACGGGCGCATCAGTCTGCATGAGGCGTCGGAGCAACTGCATGGAGACGGTGAGTGCATTGACGCCGCAAAGAAAAAAATCGTACCGGGATTTATTGATATTCACACGCACGGAGCCGTTGGCGTTGACGTGAACGCAGCGACTGCAGAGGATTTGGAAAAAATCTGCCGGTTCATGGCGGGGAACGGAACGACCGCGTGGCTTTGTTCGGTACTTACGGATACAAGAGAGCAGACCGAGTGGTGCATCGACCAGTTTTTGGCACATAAAAAAATGGAGCACGAGGGAGCCGAACTGCTTGGTATCCATTTGGAGGGACCGTTCCTTGCCAACGAGTATAAGGGGGCAATGCCGGAGTATCTTTTGCAGAAGGCAAACATGCCGCTGCTGCGGGCATATCAGGAGCGTGCAGAGGGAAATATCAAATATATTACGATCTCACCGGAGGTCGAGGGCATTACAGACGATATTCCGGCGATGCGGGAGCTCGGAATTACTGTTTCGATCGGTCATTCGGGAGCGGATTATGATACCTGCTGGAAGGCGATCAAAAACGGAGCTGCCTGCAGCACGCATACCTTTAACGCAATGAAGCTTTTGCATCAGCATTTCCCGTCTGTGATGGGTGCGGCGCTGGAATCGGATATTTACTGTGAGGCAATTTGTGACGGCAGACATCTTCATCCGGGCGTTGTCCGTCTTTTGTTAAAGGTCAAAGGAAATAAGCGCGTGATCGCGATTACCGATTCGATCATGGCGGCAGGGCTTCCAGACGGAAAATATAAGCTTGGCGTCAACGATGTCGTGGTGGAGGACGGCGACGCGAAGCTTGCGGAGAACGGCGTGCGTGCGGGAAGCACACTGACACAGAATACCGCGTTAAGGAATCTGCTCGCCTTTACGGGCAGACCATTGGAGGAGATCGTTCCGCTTCTTTCCGAAAATCCGGCAAGAATGTTAAACATTTATGACCGAAAGGGCTCAATTGCAGATGGCAAGGACGCAGACCTTGTGCTCTTGGATCAGGAGAATGAGGTTTGCTGCGTATTTGCCGGAGGGAGAAAAATTCATGCATAAGAGACGTTTCTAACTCTGCCTTTGTGTGTTATGATAACTATATTCATAGATGCGGGAAAAGGGGGAAACAGTTGTGCTGATCATACTGACGGCAGTGCTTGTCATTGCATCTGTCTGGATTTTGTGCATGAAAAAGACAAAGGAATCCATCTATCTGTTCGGAATTTGCTTTAGTCTGATGCTTGAAATATGCGGAGTCATGATTTTTATTGCAAAAAAGGGCGGTATTTCTGATGAGGTCATGCATTTTTTCTATATCTCGCGGGGGATTCGCAACAAAATCCAGTTTTTTCTGATCACGCTCAATCAGATGGGATTTTTAGTGGCGCTGGGAAGGACGTTGTTTCCCTTGTTTCTGATCGAGATGGCGATGTGCTATTCCATGCTTGGCTTTATCCGCAAGAGTATATGGCTGCCAAAGGCGGCGGCTGTGCTTCCTCTGCTGACGCTTGTGCTCTATTTCCCGCCGATCTACCGCGGTATGACGGAGAGCAACCTTGGGGTATACAGGATTCTCGGAAAATGGACGGTCATCTGGATCACGTTTTATCTGATTGCGGCGGTAGCGCTGCTTTTGAAGGAATTTACAGAGATCACGATGAAATTCTGCCGCAGGCAGTTTTCTATGATAGTGATTTGCCTGTGTTCCCTTTTGGGTATATATTGTTTGTATTACAGACAGGATCCGGGACAGATCTACCATTTTTACGAGTATTCCATTGCGGGAAACAGCGGAATCGGGTATCTTCAGGTCAAACCGTCCCTGCTTAGCTATATCACATTGGTGGCGACGAGTGTGATTTGCTGTATGCTCGGATTTTTCAGCTTTTTCCGGTATGCGCAGGGGAATTATGAGAGCAGCAGGGAAGATATTGTGATGGCGCGTAAGTTTGATACGGCGAAGGTCGGCGTATCGATGTTTGCGCACGGGATGAAAAACCAGCTCCTTTCCAGCAGGGTCATTTACAAGCGGATCGGGCAGCTTTATGAGCAGCCGCAGGTAGACACCGTACAGCTAAAGGAATATATTGATACGCTTGAAAGGATCAATCAAACGATGCTCCTTAGAATGGAGGAGCTGTACCGCTCGGTAAAGATGAATGCCATTTATATGGTTCCGGTGCGTATGGGAGAGATCGTGGACGAGACGCTGCAGCGGTTTCATCAAAAATATCCGCAGGTGACAGTGCGCGTGGACGTAGACCCCCATACGATGGTTCTCTCCGATAAGACGCATCTTTGCGGCGCGCTCAATAATCTTTTGATCAATGCGCAGGAGGCGATTGCCGCGGCGGATCGGGGGGATGACGGGGAGCTTTCCTTTCTCTGTCACAATGAAAGGCTGTATACGGTAATCGAGGTGCGGGATAATGGAATCGGGTTGAGCAAGAGCAAGGCAAAAAAGATTTTTGAGCCGTTTTATTCCAGTAAAAATTCCAACTTCAACTGGGGTATGGGCTTATATTACGTCAGGGAAATCGTAAAAAGTCATCTTGGTTCGATTCGTGTAGAAAGTAAGGAGGGAGAGGGCAGCAGCTTTTTTATCCTGCTCCCGAAATATTAGATGGACGGAAAAATCAGAATTTTGATCGCGGATGATTTTGAGCTTTTGCGGGAAGATTTAAGCGAGCTGTTATCCGGGCAGCCGGATATGGAGGTTGTGGGTTGTGCTGCGAGCGGGAAGGAGATCGTAGAGCTTTCCGCCCAGGTGGAGTACGATCTGATCCTTATGGATATTGAGATGGAATCCATGAATGCAGGGATCGTTGCCACGGAGCGGATCAGGGAGCAAAAGCCCCATGCAAATGTCATCTTTTTGACTGCGCATGAGACAAGGGAGATGATCGTGACGGCAATGGGAGCCGGCGCGGCTGATTATCTGGTAAAGGGCTGTCCGGACGAGGAGCTCCTTACGCATATCCGGTGTGCCTATGAGGGACATCCGATCATGCAGAGCATGATCCATGAGACGATCATGCAGGAATATGTCAGGCTGCAGAGAAGCGAGCGGAGCTTGTTGTTTTTTATCAATAATATTTCCAAGCTCACGGGGACCGAGCGTGAGATGATCAAGCTTCTTTTGCAGGGGCGCAAGGTAAATGAGATCGCAAAGATCCGCTGCGTGGAGACGAGTACGATCAAGACGCAGATCAAGGGGCTGCTGCGGAAGTTTGGATGCAGCCGGACAAAGGAGATCGTACAGATTATACACGAATTGAATATTGAACACTTATTTTAAAGAAAGCGGGACGGAGGAATATATGGGGGAAAATATTTTAATCGTGCACGGGGGCGGACCTACGGCAGTTATTAATGCTTCCCTGTACGGTGCGGTTACAGAGGCGAAAAAGCATCGGGAATTAGAACATATTTATGCGGCGAAAAACGGAACGGGCGGACTGCTCCGCGAGGAGTTTATCGAGCTTTCCAAGATACCGCAGGAGGAGCTTGCGCTGCTTTTGCAGACGCCGGGGAGCGCCATCGGCACATCAAGGGATCAACTGGAGCAGGAGGAGTATGACCGTATGGCAGACATCCTGCAAAAGAGAAATATCCGTTATGTGCTCTTTAACGGGGGCAACGGTACGATGGATACCTGCGGGAAACTGTATCGAACCTGTAAGGGCAAGGGCTTTGATGTGTGTGTCATGGGGATTCCAAAGACGATGGATAATGATATTGCGATCACGGATCACAGTCCGGGGTTTGGAAGCGCGGCGCGATACATTGCGCAGAGTGTCAAGGAGGTCTGCGCGGATGTGCGTGGACTGCCGATCCATGTGGTGGTGATAGAGGCTTCGGGCAGAAATGCGGGTTGGATCACCGCGGCGAGCGCGCTTGCCGATGACGGAGACGGCAACGGGCCGGATCTGATTTATCTGCCGGAGCGTCCGTTTGACGAGGATAAATACATAGAGGATGTAGAGAGGCTTCTTAAGCGGAAGTCGGGAATCGTGGTTGTAGCGAGCGAGGGATTGCGCGATGCGGACGGAAAACCGATCGTGCCGCCGGTATTTCAGGTGGGGCGTGCAACTTATTTTGGAGATGTGAGCGCGCATCTGGCAAATCTTGTCATCCGGCGGTTAGGCTATAAGGCAAGAGGCGAGAAGCCGGGACTGCTCGGGAGAGCATCAATGACGCTCCAGAGCGAAGTGGACAGAGACGAGGCGATACTTGCAGGCAGGCTTGCATGTGCGAAGGTATTAAAGGGCACAAGCGGCAAGATGGTAGCATTCCGCAGAGTTTCTGTCAAGCCGTATGAGATGGAGCCGTTTTTGGTGGATATTGATGAAGTGATGATGCATGAGCGCACGATGCCGGATGCCTATATCAATGAAGAAGGAAACGGTGTGACGGAGGCGTTTAAGGAATGGTGCAGACCTCTGATCGGCGGCGAACTGCCGAGGATGACGGCGTTTAACCAATAAATTATGATAAATGGAGGATGAGAGTATGTTAGTACCAATGAGAGCGATTTTGGATGCTGCGGATAAGCATGATTATGCGCAGGGAGCGTTCAATGTGAACGCGGTGTGTCAGGCTAAGGCAGTCATTCAGGTGCATGAGATGTTCCGCAGCCCGGCGATCCTGCAGGGCGCTGACCTGGCAAACGGCTTTATGGGCGGACGAACGGATTTTATGAATGCAACGCTGGAGGATAAGAAAAAGGGAGCAAAAAATATTGCCGACGCCGTGAAGAAATACGGCACGGACAGTCCGATCCCGATCGCATTGCACCTGGATCACGGCAAGAATCTTGATTCCTGCGTGGCTGCGATCGAGGGCGGTTACACGAGCGTGATGATCGACGGAAGTTCCCTTCCGTTTGAGGAAAATGTGGAGATCACGAGAGAGGTCGTCAAATATGCGCATGCGCGCGGCGTTTCTGTCGAGGGAGAGCTTGGCGTGCTTGCGGGCGTGGAGGATCATGTGTTTTCCGCGGACAGCACCTACACGAATCCGCTGAGCGCCATTGAATTTTTCAAAAAAACCGGTGTCGATGCGCTGGCGATCAGCTACGGTACGATGCATGGGGCAAATAAAGGAAAGAATGCGGTTATCCGCAAGGAGATTGCGATCGCGATCAAAGAATGTATGCGGCACGAGGGCATCGAGGGTTATCTGGTAAGCCACGGTTCTTCCACGGTTCCGCAGTATATTGTCGATGAGATCAACGGGCTTGGCGGAGAAATTGCAAATGCATATGGAATAGATGTCAACCAGTTGATAGAGGCAGGACACTGTGGGATTGACAAGATCAATGTAGATACCGATATTCGGCTGGCAGTCACACGCAATCTAAAGGAGCTGTTTGCGGCAGATAAGAGGCTTCAGTCAAGCGCGTCGATCGGGGAGATTTATGAGCTTTTGGAGAAGAATAAATCTGCGTTTGACCCGCGTGTATTCCTGCCGCCGATCATGGATACGTTGATGTACGGCAATGTGCCTGACGATGATGTGGCAAGAATCTGCAAGTGTGTGGAGGACGGCGTCAAGGAGGTTGTAGGTACGCTGATCGTGAAATTCGGAAGCTATGGGATGGCGCCGAAGGTGGAGACGGTGACACTTGACGAGATGGCAGAGCGCTATAAGAAAGCCGGAATTTAATGGAGGGCGTTATGAAGCATATATATCTGAATTTAAAGAGATTTGATGTGCCGGCAGAGCTTGGCGGCGTCAACCGACTTGCACCGGTGCATGACTGGGCGGCGTATATTGTGAAAAATACGCAGGATGCGCTGCGGGAGTACGACCCGGCGGAGGTGGAGTTTGGAATGTATTTTCCTGAGCTGCACCTGCTGCAGGCGGCAGCCGCAAAAAATGCGCACAGCCCGGTAAAGCTTGGATGTCAGGGGGTATACCGCGCCGATACCGCTGTGGGCGGCAACTTTGGTGCGTTTACGACAAATCGTCCGGCGGCTGTGATGGCGGCGGCGGGCTGTGAGACCACGATCATCGGGCACTGCGAGGAGCGAAACGACAAGGCTGGGATCCTCGCCGAGGCGGGAGTGACGGATACGGATGCTGTCAACCGTCTGCTCAATCAGGAGATAAAGTGTGCGATCGCAAGGGGGATGAACGTGCTCTACTGTATCGGAGAAAAGAGTGAGGAGCAGGAGCAGTGGCAGGAGGTGCTCGGCAGACAGATCGAGATTGGTCTTTTGGACGTTGATACCTCTAAGGTTGTGATCGCTTACGAGCCGATCTGGTCGATCGGACCGGGCAAGACACCGGCAGACAAGGAATATATCACAAAGATTGCGCGCTTCGTCAAGGAAAAGACAGGCGGCATGGATATTGTTTACGGCGGCGGCTTAAAAGAGGAGAATGCAGCGATGCTTGCATCGATCGACAAGATTGACGGAGGTCTTATTGCGCTGACGCGTTTTTCCGGTGAGATCGGGTATTATCCGGAGGAATATTTAGAGATCATCCGTCTTTACATGAACGGCAGAGGCTAGGGAAAAGGAGAGTGCATGATGAAAATTGAATTTGAATACGGTCAGGGAACAATGGCGGCGGAGCTGCCGGATAGCACAGACATTTTTATTCCGGGCGAGACGGTAAAAGACCCGGATCATATCCCGGAGGATCATCTGGAGGCAGCATATCTGGAGAGTCTTGCACATCCGATCGGCATGCCGACCTTAACAGAGCTTGCACATAAGGGAAGCACGGTCACGATCATTGTACCCGACCGTGTGAAGGGCGGCGAGCAGCCGACCAGTCACAGAAAGCTGAGTATTAAATATATTTTAAAGGAGCTGTATGCTGCGGGTGTTGAGAAGAAGGATATTTTGTTTATCATTTCCAACGGACTTCATCCAAGAAGCAAGGAGTCCGATGCGCTGGCAATTTTTGGACCGGAGATTTTTCATGAGTTCTGGCACACCGGACAGATCATCAGCCATGACAGCGAGGATGCCGAGCACATGATAGACCTCGGAACGACGCACAGAGGAGATCCGGTCTACATGAATAAGTATGTGTTTGACTGCGATATTCCGATTTTGATCGGACATGTGCAGGGAAATCCTTACGGCGGCTATTCGGGCGGCTACAAGCACAGCGCGACCGGAATCACAAACTGGAAGTCGATCGCAAGTCATCATGTGCCGTCGGTGATGCACCGCGACGATTTCACGCCGGTCAATGGGGGCAGCTTAATGCGCAATAAATTTGATGAGATCAGCATGCACATGGAGGAGAAGATGGGGCATCCGTTCTTCTGCTGCGATGCTGTGCTTGACACCTCATCCAGACAGATCGCGATCTATTCCGGCTACGCAAAAGAAATGATGCCATTGAGCTGGAAGCTGGCGGATAAGAGGACTTATGTGCACTGGGCAGAGAAGAAATATGATGTGCTGGTATTTGGAATGCCGCAGAAGTTCCACTACGGGGACGGTATGGGAACGAACCCGATCATGATGATGCAGGCGCTAAGCGCACAGGTGCTCCGTTATAAGAGGATCATGAGCGATCGCTGCGTCATTATCTGCTCATCCACCTGCAACGGTTATTTCCACGACGAGCTGTGGCCGTACTTAAGAGAGCTTTACACGATGTTCCAGCATGATCATATGGATACGCTTCCCGATATGAACCGCTACGGCGAATATTTTGCGACAAATGAGGAGTATATCCGCAAATATCGTTTCTGCAACGCATTTCATCCGTTCCACGGCTTTTCGATGATGTCCTGCGGACATATTGCGGAGATGAACACCAGCGCGATCTATATCGTCGGAGCGCAGGAGCCTGGTTACGCGAGAGGCATGGGATTAAAGACGAGAGCGACCTTTGAGGAGGCGCTTTCGGACGCGAAAAAGAAGTTTGTCGGCGAGAACCCGAATATTCTTGCACTTCCGATGACCTTTAAGAAGGCTGCGGTACATCTGTGCATGAAGAATCCGGCAGACGATTGTATGGATGCCTACGGACATCATACAGGCTGCTGCGGTTGATCCGGTTTTTATTATTTTTGAGAGACACGAGAAATGGAACGCATTTGCGGCTCCATTTTTCGTGCCGTAAAGCAGGGGAGAAAATGGAATGGGGCTGTTTAAAAGAAATGAACCACAGAGCGCAGTACAGGGGGTAAAGGAGACGGCAAACCCCTCTTATGCAGCATTTGCAGATCATATTTTAAAGGAAACAAAGCTGCTCAATGACAATGTCATGCAGTTAAATTATATAGCGGGAAGTACCAACAACGCAGTCCATGCAGTCCATGCATCGATCAATGAGATCAGTGAGGAAAATAACGAATTATCGGTAAATATCAGCAGGATCAAGGAAATCTCAGAGGAGATGGGCGCAGATATTGAGTCGGATATTTCAGAGGTCACGCAGTTGGCGGAGTCGGCAGACCGGATGACGGAAAGCAACGGTCGTGTCATGGCGTATTTTGAGGAGCTGCTTAAGGAAAACGGAGAGACCTCGGCGGGAATTGAGGAGGTTGCCGTCAATACAAGACTGACAAATGAGGCGGCGTTTGAAGTGCTGGAGGCGACGGAGCTGATCAATGAGATCGCCAATAAGACAAATCTGCTCAGCCTGAACGCGTCGATTGAGGCGGCGCGCGCCGGAGAGGCGGGGAGAGGCTTTGCAGTTGTGGCAAAGGAGATTCAGGAGCTTGCCGAGCGCAGCAGGAGCAGTGCGGAAAATATTGGAAGAATCATGAAGGAGCTGAAGGCGAAGTCCAATAATTCGGTGGAGAGCATCCGCAGGATTCAGCAGACCTTTGAGCATCAGACGGATAATCTGCAGAATACAAGGACTTTTTTGGAGCAGACCAAGACACATATCGGACAGGTGCAGGAGAGCGTTCATTTTCTGAAGGAAAACATGGATAAGCTTAAGCTGTCAAAAAATGTGATCTTAGAGAATATGGGAGAGCTGGAACAGCTTGGCGCAAACAATTATGAGGCGACGGAGCTGATCGTTTCCGATTTTGGACGGGTCGTAAAAAATACAGGAAAAATGACTTCGACGGCGTTTGAACTATCGCATGTGAATGAGGAGCTAAAGCGCGTGGCGAGGGCTTGTGACAAGGAACAGACGGGAGCCTCTGTGCAGGAGACCGTAACGATCAGGGTTGGATATATGCCAAATTACGGGAGTCTTTGTACGATCGTGCCGGCGATCAGGCTCGGCTATCTAACGCAGGAGCATATTTCGGTGGAGCTGAAAAAATATGACAACGGTATGCAGATCGTGGATGCGCTCGGACGGGGAGAGATAGACGCCGGATATATCGGACATGGTTCGCATAAACGCTGCATCAGCGGAGACGCGGTCATATTTCTTTTGTCGCATATGTCAAATGCAGAGGCAGTCATTGGCAGCAGAAAAAGCGGTGTGCGGACCTTAAAGTCGTTAAAAGGCAGGCGGATCGGAACGGTTTTGGAAGCAAACAGCGACATGATCTTAAGCTTTGCGCTGGAGAGCGCGGGAATAGACCGGGCGGCGTGCGAGATTACAGAGGGAACGCCGCAGCAGCTTGTGCAGCAGATGATCAAGGGGGAGCTGGATGCCTGTGCGCTCTGGTCGCCTTATACGCTTGAAATCTATCAAAGGATGGGGAATGACGCTGTTTTGCTTGCAAACAACATGAACTTCTATAACCGTCTTGTCTCGCTGTCCTCATGGGTGACAAGCACGAAATTTGCGAGAGAGCAAAGGGATGTGCTCGTCCGGTTTACCAAAGCGCTTTACCGCAGTATGAACTACCGTGCGATCGAGGAGAATATGAAGCAGGTTGCGGAGTGGGTTTCAGGGCTTACCGGCGAGGACGTAAGGATGACATACGAGCAGAGACGCGACGCCGACTGGGCAACTGCGGGGTATGTGGCGATCGGGGCGAAGGACGGTACGGTCGCAAGGCTTTATCGGACGCAGCAGGAGCAGTTTTTGCGGGCGAACGAGGTGCGCAGTGCCGTTCCGGTTGAGGATTATGTGTTGCTTGATGTTATGACAGAGGCTGCCGATTAGGAGGGGGAGAGTTTGATGATACCGGTAATTTTATTCTGCGTCTGTATTCTTGCGTCCAGCATCGGGGCGATCGTAGGCGCCGGCGGCGGCGTGATCATTAAGCCGGTGGTGGATATGCTGGGGATTTTGCCGATTTCAACGGTCAGCTTTTGTTCGGGCTGCACGGTGCTTGGAATGTCGGTCAGCTCGCTGATCCGAAACCGGAACGACGGAATTAAGCTTAAGCTGCGCACAAGTACAGCGTTAGCAGTCGGAGCAGTGTTTGGCGGGCTTGCCGGACAGTGGCTGTTTGATCTGGCAAGGCGCAGCTTTGGAGACGAGAGAAGGCTTGGCGCGATGCAGGCAGTCTGTCTTGCCGCCGTTACGATCGGCGTGCTGGTCTATGTGATCAATAAGGAGAAGCTTGTTTCAAAGCATGTCGAAAATTTTGCCGCGGCTATGGCGATCGGGGTATTTCTCGGTATGATCTCCGCGTTTCTTGGAATCGGCGGGGGACCTGCAAATGTCGCCGTGCTCTATTTCTTTTTTTCAATGGAGGCAAAGGAAGCTGCCAAAAATTCTATTTATATTATTATTTTTTCTCAGGTTTCCAGTATTGTCACTGCACTTGTTTCCGGGACAGTACCTGACTTTTCGTGGGTCAACCTCCTTTCCATGATGGCGGGCGGCGTGGGAGGCGCGCTGATCGGCGCGGCAGTCTCAAAACGTATCGATAACCGCGGCGTGGAGAAGCTGTTTCAGGCGCTGCTCCTTACGATCACAGCGATCGCATGCTATAATATTTTAAAATATACGGTATTGTAGAATATGTATTTTTGATTTTTTTAGGCTACAGAATAAATTAATACTTTTTTTGGTTTCCAAAATGTGAATAGTCTGTTATAATAGACGCATAATATCACTTAGGAGGCAATAGCAATGGGTGAGGATCGAAGAACATTTAAAATAAAGGATGGTAGCTTAGGAGAAGTGAAGATTGCAGATGAGGTTGTTGCCATCATCGCGGGACTGGCGGCCACGGAGGTGGACGGCGTCGGGTCTATGGCGGGCAACATTACAAATGAATTGGTGAGCAGACTCGGAATGAAGAATCTCTCGAAGGGGATTCGCGTGGAGGTCGCGGAGGCAAATGTAAAGGTAGACGTTGCCCTGAATATTTCTTACGGATATTCGATTCCGGAGGTATCTGCCAAAGTGCAGGATCGTGTGAAAAACGCGATTGAGAATATGACGGGACTTTGCGTTTCGGTTGTCAATGTGCGGATCGCATCTGTGGATATGAACAGCAGCAAATAGCAGTTTTTGGGGAATATCATAAAGGGTGTCCGAGCGGCATCCTTTTTCCTTGTTTTATGGGAAACTTCTTATTTTTCATAAATAAAAACGATCCGCGGGGATCGCGCTGCGGCGGATAAGTAACGAAGAAGGGAATTTGTATGACAAGAAGAGAATTAAGAGAACATGTCTTTAAACTGCTGTTTGGGCTTGAGTTTCATAAGGTGTCCGAGCTTCCGGCGCAGATTGCTGTTTATGCAGAGCATGAGCAGATTTGGGACGAGACGGACGGCGCGTATATCAGAGAAAAATGCATGGATGTTGCGGCGCATATCGAAGAAATTGACAATGCGGTCAATGAGGTGTCCGAGGGCTGGAAAACCACAAGAATGGGAAAGGTAGAGCTGACGCTGATTCGCCTTGCAGTCTATGAGATGCGCTTTGAGGACGGGATTCCTGTGCGTGTTGCCATTAATGAGGCGGTGGAACTTGCAAAGAAATACGGCAGTGAGGATTCGCCTTCGTTTATCAATGGAATTTTGGGTAAGCTTGTATGATGAAAAATGTATATTCGGTAGGTCAGGTAAATACATACATCAAAAATATGTTTGCGCAGGATTTTATGCTCAAGCGTATCAGTGTCAAGGGCGAGGTGTCAAACTGTAAATATCACAGCACAGGGCACATTTATTTTACGCTCAAGGACGGCGCTGGGGCAATCAGCGCAGTCATGTTTGCCGGAAACAGACGCGGACTGACCTTTGCAATGAAGGAAGGAGACAAGGTAGTCGTAACGGGTTCGATCGAGGTCTACGAACGCGACGGGAAATATCAGCTTTACGCGCGGGAGATCGAGCTTGCAGGCGCGGGAAATCTATACTTAAAGTTTGAGGCGCTAAAGCGTGAGCTGGAAGAAATGGGAATGTTTGACGCCTCCTATAAAAAGCCGATCCCCAAATACGCAAAGCGCGTCGGAATCGTGACTGCCCCGACCGGAGCGGCGATACAGGATATTCGCAATATCGCATCACGGAGGAATCCTTATGTCCAGTTGATCTTATATCCGGCGCTGGTGCAGGGAGAGGGCGCGGCAGCGAGCGTTGTAAACGGCATTCGGGCATTAGACACTCTGGGTGTGGACGTAATGATCGTCGGACGCGGCGGAGGCTCGATCGAAGATTTGTGGGCGTTTAATGAGGAGATTGTCGCAAGGGCGATCTTTGCGTGTGAAACGCCTGTAATATCTGCGGTGGGGCATGAGACGGATACCACGATTGCGGATTATGCGGCAGATTTGCGCGCGCCGACGCCGTCGGCAGCGGCGGAGCTTGCAGTTTTTGATCATGCGCTCGTCAAGGAGCAGATAGCGGGACGCAGAAATCAGTTCGGGCGTCTGCTCCGCAATCAGATCGGGGCGGCGCGGATGCGTCTTTCTCATATACAGACAAAGATCGGATATTTAAGTCCTATGAATAAGCTGCGGGAAAACCGCAGATATGCAGCGGAGCTGCAGGATCGTATGACGATGCAGATGCAGCAGCTTGTAGAACAAAGGAAACATCGTCTGGCGCTTCTTGCGGGTGCATTGGAGGGCTTATCGCCGATCAAAAAGCTTAGCATGGGATATTCCTATGTTTCCGATAGGGATGGAAATGCAGTGACAGACGCAGCCACTGTAAAGGAAGGCGAGCAGTTGAAAATTACGCTTTTGCATGGAGCGCTGATGGCGCAGGTGCAGGAGATATTGAAAGAGCAGGAGAATACCGGCGGAACGGAGGCAGAGAATGAGTGAGAAAAAGGAAGAAACGGGGCAGTCTTTAGAGGAGACATTTATGGAGCTTGACGCGCTGATCGCACAGATGGAGCAGCCCGGACAGTCTTTGGATGAGTCTTTCCGGCTTTATCAGCAGGGAACAGAGAAGCTAAAGCTCTGTAATCAGATGCTGGATGAGGTTGAGAAAAAGATGCAGGTGCTTGCCGCAGACGGCACGCTGGAGGAATTTTAAGAAAGAGGTGGGCGCACGATGGATATGAGAGTGGAGCTGAAAGGCAGAACGGAGGAGATCGAAGCGGTTCTTCGCGCCTATCTGCCGAAGGAGGACGGCTATCAGCGTACGATCATGGAGGCGATGAATTACAGTGTGCTTGCAGGGGGAAAAAGGCTTCGCCCGATGCTGATGCTTGAGACCTATCGTCTTTTTGGCGGGGCATCACGCGTGATCGAGCCGTTTCTTGCGGCGATCGAGCTGATACATACCTATTCTTTGGTACATGACGACCTCCCTGCAATGGACAACGATGAATACAGGAGAGGAAAGAAAACGACCCATGCAGTGTATGGCGAGGCAATGGGAATCCTCGCCGGAGATGCGCTTTTGAATTATGCATACGAGACAGCGGCGCGGGCGTTTTCGATGGAGCCGGAAAATCCGCGGCTTGGGCGTGCATTTCAGATTCTTGCAGAGAAGTCGGGGATTTATGGTATGGTTGGCGGTCAGGTTGTGGACGTGGAGGCGGAAGGTACGTCAGACATTACCAGAGAAAAGCTGGATTTTATTTATCGGCTGAAGACGGGCGCGCTGCTTGAGGGGGCGATGCGCATCGGCGCAGTGCTGGCGGGAGCAGGGGAGGTGGAGCAGCAGCTTGTGGAGAATGTTGCGGCACAGATCGGGCTTGCGTTTCAGATACAGGATGATATTTTAGATGTTACAAGTACCATGGAGGTGCTTGGAAAGCCGATCGGAAGTGATGAGAGGAATCAAAAGGCGACCTATGTGACATTTGTGGGGCTTGCACAGGCAGGTCTTGAGGTAAAACGTCTTTGTGAACATGCGATCGCACAGCTTGAAACGCTTCCGGTAAAAAATGAATTTTTAACAGAATTGCTGCGTTCTCTCATTGTGAGGGAGCGATAGCGCAAACGATTAGAAACAGAGGAATTTCTTATGATATTGGAGAGGATTGAAAAAGAAAATGATATTAAGAAGCTCTCAGAGGAGGAACTGAAAATTCTCGCCGATGAGATTCGTGCTTTTTTGATTCAGAAAATTTCGGAGACGGGCGGTCATCTCGCGTCGAATCTGGGGGTTGTAGAACTTACAATGGCGCTCCATTTAACGCTTGACCTGCCAAAGGACAAGCTGATCTGGGATGTCGGTCATCAGTCCTATACGCATAAGCTTTTGACCGGAAGGAGAGAGGGCTTTGACGGGCTGCGCAAATACGGAGGAATGAGCGGATTTCCAAAGCGCAAGGAGAGCGACTGCGACTGCTTTGACACAGGGCACAGCTCGACCTCCCTTTCGGCAGGCCTTGGCTATGTGTATGCACGGGAAATCACGGGCGCAGATTATCAGGTGATCTCGGTTATCGGGGACGGCGCTTTGACAGGCGGAATGGCATTTGAGGCGCTCAATAATGCAGCGCAGCTAAAGTCAAATTTTACGATCGTGCTAAACGACAACAATATGTCGATTTCCGAGAACGTAGGAGGGCTTTCCTCCTACCTCGCCGAATTTCGTACCGCCAACGCTTACCGTGACTTGAAGCTTGGCGTGATGAACTCTCTGAATAGGATTCCGGTCGTTGGAGACCGTATGGTGGAGCGGATTCGCAGAACGAAAAGCGGGATCAAGCAGTTATTTATTCCGGGAATGTTGTTTGAGGAGATGGGCATTATCTATCTTGGGCCGGTAGACGGCGGCGATATGAAGGGAATCGCTAAGCTGCTGCGGGAGGCGGCGCATATCGACGGTCCGGTGATCGTGCATGTGATCACGCACAAGGGAGCAGGGTATGCGCCAGCAGAGCGCCATCCGGCACGCTTCCACGGCACAGACCCGTTTGATATTGAGACAGGACTGCCAAAGCATCCGAGGACAACGGCAAATTATACCGATATTTTTTCTACGGTTATGCGCAAGCTTGGAGACCGTGACGAAAAGGTGGTTGCGATTACGGCAGCGATGGTGGACGGTACGGGATTAAAGCGCTTCCGCAATATGTTCCCCGATCGTTTCTTTGATGTCGGAATTGCCGAGCAGCATGCAGTGACATTTGCGGCGGGGCTGGCGGCAGGAGGTATGAAGCCTGTTTTTGCGGTATATTCCTCCTTCCTGCAGCGGGCGTATGATCAGACGCTGCATGATGTCTGCATTCAGAAGCTTCCGGTGGTATTTGCCATTGATCGAGCCGGATTGGTTGGAAGCGACGGAGAGACGCATCAGGGAATCTTTGACATATCTTATCTGTCCTCGATTCCGAATATGACGATTATGGCACCAAAGAATAAGTGGGAGCTATCCGATATGATCAAGTATGCCGTCGATTTCGGGGCGCCGATTGCAGTTCGTTATCCGAGGGGAGAGGCATACGCGGGATTAAAGGCTTACCGCGCGCCGATTGTATATGGAAAATGCGAGTGGATTTATCGTGAGTCGGAGATTGCGCTGTTTGCACTTGGTTCTATGGTAAAGACAGCGGAGGAAGCCTATGGAATGATCAAGGAAGCCGGCTATTCCTGCAGTCTCATCAACGCGCGTTTTGCAAAGCCTCTGGATGAGGAGGCTCTGCGTGAGGCTGCGCGTTCGCACAGGCTGATCGTTACGCTGGAGGAGAATGTTGTAAACGGAGGCTTTGGCGAGCACATCACAAGATTTTATAATGCGCAGGGAGAGCCGGTTACGGTATTGATCATTGCGATTCCCGATGCATATGTGGAGCATGGGAATGTGGATATCTTACGAAGCGAGCTAGGAATTGATGCGAAGTCCGTAGCAGAACGGACCAAGGAGGCATATCGGAAGTTGACAGGAGAGAGGGAGAGCGATTGAAAGAGCGGTTAGATGTGCTGCTGGTTGGCAGAGGGCTTGCACCGTCCAGAGAGAAGGCAAAGGCAATGATCATGGAGGGCAATGTCTTTGTGGACAATGAGCGTGAGGACAAGGCAGGTGCAATGTTTGATACAAAGGCAAAGATTGAACTGAAGGGAAATACGCTGAAATATGTCAGCCGCGGCGGCTTAAAGCTGGAAAAGGCGATGAAGCAGTTTGACATTGCGCTTGCGGGAGCGGTCTGCATGGATATTGGAGCTTCTACCGGAGGCTTTACCGACTGTATGCTGCAAAACGGCGCGGCGAAGGTCTATGCCGTCGATGTCGGCTACGGACAATTTGCATGGAAATTAAGACAGGATTCCCGTGTCGTATGTATGGAAAAGACGAATATCCGCTATGTGACGCCGGCGGATATCGGCGAGGCGCTTGATTTTGCATCGGTGGACGTATCCTTTATTTCCCTGACAAAGGTGCTTGGTCCGGCTTATGCTCTCTTGAAGGAGGAAGGCAGCATGGTCTGCCTGATTAAGCCACAGTTTGAGGCGGGGCGGGAGAAGGTTGGAAAGAAAGGCGTTGTGCGGGATAAGGCAGTTCATCTTGAGGTCATAAAAAAGGTGATTGATTTTGCCGCAGAGCAGGGATTTTTTGTGAAAAATCTGGAATATTCTCCGATCAAGGGACCGGAAGGAAATATAGAATATCTTTTATATATCAGAAAAGAAGCCTGTGGCGGAGGAGAGGAGACTGTTGATATTCAACGTGTCGTGGATGCCGCGCATGGAGAATTGGACCGATAACATGAAGCATTTTTTGACGATTACAAATGTGCATAAGGATCAAGGCGGAAGATTGACGGAAGCGATCGCGGCATACATCAGGCAAAAGGGCGGCACATGCACCTGCTTTTGGAGTGCGGGCGAGCAGGAGGAGGAGGCTGTGCCGAAGCTGTCTGAGATTTCGTCAAAGACGGAATGCGCACTTGTGCTGGGCGGCGACGGGACGCTGATCAGGGCGGCGACAAGGCTTGTTGAGAGCCGCATTCCTCTGATCGGAGTCAATTTAGGTACACTCGGATATTTGTGTGAGCTGGAAGAAAAAAATGTGTTTGAGGCGATAGACCGCCTGATGGCGGAGGAATACCTGTTGGATCAGAGGATGATGCTGGAGGGCTTTGGGTATCAGGCAGAAAAGAAAACGGAGGCTAAGATTGCGCTGAATGACATTGTCATACATCGGAGAGGACCGCTTTCTATGGTGCGGCTGAAGGTGTCGGTGAACGGGGAATATCTCAATACCTTTTGCGGCGACGGCGTAATCTTATCCACGCCCACAGGCTCTACGGGATACAGTATGTCTGCGGGAGGTCCGATCGTAGCGCCGAAAGCGCAGATGATCCTGATCACGCCGATCAATCCGCATGACTTAAATTCGAGAAGTATTGTCATCGGTGCGGAGGATGAGGTGACGGTCGAGCTTGCGGCGCGTCGTCACCAAAAGGATGAGACTGCCGAGGTCAGCTTTGACGGAGATCACGCAAAAAAGCTGGAGGTCGGTGACCGTGTTGTCATCCGAAAGGCGTCGGAGACTGCGCGTATCTGCCGCATCAGCAATGAGAGCTTTTTGGAGATACTGGGAAGGAAAATGCGTACCTATACCTAGATTACCGGCGTAGGGGCAGTCTGCGCCGCTGCCGGTACAAGGATTGCAGAAAGGCAGGAAACACGGATGAAAGCAAGGAGACAGGCAAAGATATTGGAGCTGATCGGAAAAAAAGAGATTGAGACGCAGGAGGAGCTTTCCGAGTATCTGGAGCGGGAGGGTTATCAGGTTACACAGGCGACCGTCTCAAGGGACATTCGGGAGTTAAAGCTGACAAAGCTTGCGATGAGCGGCGGCAGACAAAAGTATGTTGCGCTGGTAGAAACCTCGGAGGATTTATCAGAAAAATATAAGCGTATTTTTTGCGACGGTTTTTTGTCGATGGATATGGCGCAGAATATCCTTGTGATAAAAACAGTATCCGGTATGGCGATGGCGGTGGCGGCTGCGCTCGACGCGATGCAGTTGCATGAGATTGTAGGATGTATTGCCGGAGACGATACGATTATGTGTGCGATCCGAAGCAACGAGGATACGATCGTGGTGATGAACAGGTTGAGAAAGCTTGTAGGAGAATAGAACGAATACTTCCGGGGAGAGGAAAAGGAGATTCTATGTTACAAAGTCTTCATGTGAAAAATTTGGCGCTGATCGAGGAGGCGGAGGTTGATTTTTCGGAAGGGTTAAATATCCTGTCGGGAGAGACTGGAGCGGGAAAGTCAATCATTATCGGATCGATCAATCTTGCGCTTGGCGAAAAGGTACAAAAGGAAATGCTGCGGGAGAGCGGAGCAGGAAAGGAGACGCCTCCGGCGCTTGTCGAGCTTGTTTTTCGGGTGACAGACGAGCGGGTGCGCGCCCAGCTTGCGGCGCTTGACGTCTATCCTGAAAATGACGAGGTCATTCTGACACGCAAAATCGCAAACGGCAGGGGCGCTGCGAAGGTCAATGCCGAGACCGTTCCGGCTTCCAGGATGCGGGAAATTGCAGCGTTGCTGATCGATATTCACGGACAGCATGAGCATCAGTCGCTGCTTCAAAAGAAAAAGCATCTGGAGATTTTAGATGATTATGCGTCCGAGGAGCTAAAGGGTCCAAAGTCTGAACTTTTGGAGTGCTACCGGAATTACAAAAAGCTGCTGGAGGAATTGGAGGCGGCAGACGTCAATGAGGATGAACGGCTGCGCGAGCTCTCTTTTTTGGAATACGAGGTGGAGGAAATTGAAAAGGCACAGCTTCGCGTCGGAGAGGACGAGGAGCTGGAAGCTGATTTTCGGAAATTCAGCAATGCGCGAAAGATTGCGGAGGCAGTCGGAAACGCTTATGCGAGTACCGCCGGAGACGGCGGAGGAGCGTCAGACTTTTTGGGAAGGGCGCTGCGCGAACTTTCCGCGGTAGCCTCCTATGACAATAAGCTGGAGGAGTTAGAACAGGAGCTTTTAGAGATTGATAATCTCTTAAATGACTTAAACCGCGAGCTTTCCGATTATGCAGAGAGTTTGGAGTTTGATGACGAAACCTTTTACGAGCTGGAAAAGCGCTTAGATGAGATCAATCATTTAAAGGCGAAATACGGAGGCTCGATACCGGAAATCATGGAGGCGCTTGCTAAGAGACAGGAGCGTCTTACAAAATTAAAAAATCATGACGCCTATCTGGAAACACTGCGGATGTCACTGGAAAAGGAAAAAAAGAAGCTAAACAAGCAATGTCTTGCCGTCTCAAGGATCAGAAAATCCTATGCCGTGAAATTGACCGGGGCCGTGACGGAGGCGCTTAGGGACCTTAATTTTTTAGATGTGCGGTTTGAGATGAATTTTGCCAAAATGGCGGACTATACGGGAAATGGGTTTGATGACGCAGAGTTTTTAATCTCGACGAATCCCGGAGAGCCGTTAAAGCCGCTTGGTAAGGTGGCGTCCGGCGGCGAGCTGTCGCGGATCATGCTGGCGATCAAGACAGTTCTTGCCGATCAGGATGCAGTGGGCACTCTGATCTTTGATGAGATTGACAGCGGGATCAGCGGGAGGACTGCGCAGATGGTTTCGGAAAAAATGAACGTGCTTGGCAGAAAGCATCAGATCATCTGCATCACGCATCTGCCGCAGATTGCGGCAATGGCAGATGCACATTATCTGATCGAGAAATCAGTGAAGAAAAAGACAACGATTTCTACGATCCGCAGCTTGGGGCGGGAGGAGAGCATTGAGGAGCTTGCCAGAATGCTCGGCGGTGTCGAGATTACGGACACCGTCAGAAAAAGCGCCGGAGAGATGAAGGAGCTTGCAGAGAATAAAAAGCGTTAAATGACGGACTTTTATGTTTGAAAAATGAAAATATCCATATAATAAGGGAAGATACGCGATGGTATCTTCCCTTATTATATGTCAGAAAAAGATATATGCCGGAGCGGTTTTTAGGGGAAACAAGTTACGGAATGGAGTTATCATGAAAAACAGATTTTATCAGGTAATGCAGCAGATCACATGGGTCGGCGCTTTTCTTATTCTGGCATTTGCAGTGAAAACCTTCTATCAGGCAATTCCCGACGAAATTTATATCGAGGCGGGCGAGAAGGTCTCCTATGAATTTGATGTGCCGGTCAGCGTGGTGTTAAAAGAGGAGGAAGCGACAGTTTTTGAAAATCTGGCGCAGACGGGAGCAGCAGAAAAAGCTCCCGGTTATACGGTGACCTGCAAGCTTTTTGGTATCTTTCCGATCAAGGATGTAGAGGTACGGATCGCCGAGGGCGAAAAGGTTTATGCGAGCGGTCTGCCGATTGGAATCTATGTCAAGACAGACGGTATTCTGGTGCTTGGCACGTCAAGAGTCACGGATACAGACGGGAGAGAATGCTATCCGGCACAGAACCTGATCAAAAGCGGAGACTACATTGTCAGCGTCAATGGGGAATCTGTCTATGAAAAGGAAGAACTGATGGAGAAGATCGATGCTTACGGAGAGGAACGAGAAATTCTGGGAATCCGCAGGGGCGGGGAATATATTGAGGTTTCCCTCACTCCGGTAGAGAGTGAACAGGGGCGTCATTTGCTTGGTATCTGGGTACGCGATGATCTGGCAGGTGTGGGAACACTGACCTACTATACGAAAGACGGCACGTTCGGCGCGCTGGGACATGCCGTGAGCGACGGCGATACAGGTGTGGAAATGAAGCTTGAGGAGGGCTGGATCTACGATGCGGATATTGTGGGCATCAAGCGTGGACAAAACGGAGTGCCCGGCGAGCTGTCGGGAGTGATTGATTACGGCAAAGGTCATTGTCTTGGCACGATCATGGAAAATTCCCAGCTTGGCATCCGTGGAAAGTTGGATCGCGCGCCAAAGACGGCAGCACAGACAGCGGGATATGATGTGTGCTATAAGCAGGACATCAGGATTGGAACGGCATATATTATATCGGCGGTGTCGGGGGAGTATGAGACTTATGAGATTCAGATCGAGAGCCTTGATTACAGCGGTAAGGAGGAAAATAAGGGGATATTGTTCCGTGTGACAGACCCAAAGCTTTTGGAGCTGACGGGAGGGATCGTGCAGGGAATGAGCGGAAGTCCGATCATCCAGGACGGAAAAATGATCGGTGCAGTCACGCATGTATTTGTATCGGATGCATCGCAGGGCTATGGCATTTTCATTGAAAAAATGCTGGATGCAGCGGGATAATGGTAAAGCCCACATCGTTTTCGGCGTGGGCTTTGGTTCAGAAGATAACAAACTACTTTTCAATGGAAAACCAGCGACTGCCAGCATCAAGAATCCATTTTGCATTACAAAGAATGTCGGCGCCCAAAAGTGCACACATGTTTTCAGCTGCACCAAAGATTCTATGCTGTGCCACCTCGATTCGGCGCAGCTTGATGTCTGTTTCGTTGATTTTGAAGACGAATTCCTTAGCGATAAGTACTTCTTCCTCGGTCGTGGAACCTACACCGCATATAGTGGTATGCTCGTGCTGCAAATTGTGCAACCGCGGTATCCATGTTTCATCGAGCATGGACTCGGTATGTCCACTATCGAAGCCGACCGGGTAGGTGATACCATTGTATTTGATATGTATCAAGGGAAAGGAGTCCCATGAAAGAGACTCATTTTTTGGCATAATGCCACCCGGATACACCTCAACAAATCGTCTGTTCATATCCACTTTCCAGCATAGCTGCGAGAGAATATCCCATCCCAAGAGCATGGATGCCGGAAATATGTTGTGTGCGGAATCCTCTCCGAAACTGAGCGCATCTTCTGGCAGAACTCCAACTTCCTGTGCCTGAAATTCGGCATCGCCAATCTGAAGCCTGTCGAGACGAACGGTTCGGTATGTGCTTATTTTTCCTTGGTTATTTCCAGCGTTGACGGCTGTGCCGGACTGCATCTCCTGCATCTGCTTTACAATACTTTCCGAAAGGAAACTCATGCCTGCTCCGGTATCAAACATGGCAATCGTTTCTATGTTGTTCACAGCGATGGGGAAAAAAATCAGGTTTTCAAAAGCCTGACTGGCAAAAGGAAGAATGCTACTTTTCATATATTTTCTCCTAGATAATTTAAGTTTCAAGCATGATTATAACATATATTTTTATTGCATTCCGTCAAGAAATTTAGTTGCCTCATCGCGGTTCTTAAATATAAAAACGGATTTATCGGAATACTTTTTCAGCAACTGCATCACAGCGGGGCGGCTAACGTCGTTATAGTTTTTTATAAACTCAATAAATTCTTCATCAATTTTGTCCTCAGATTCTACCCAAGGCATATCTGTTCGCTCTTTTCCTCTTCGTGCTTTGACGCCCTCTAAGCATACTTGTACTGGATAGTCCAAAAAAAAGACGGTATCACAGGCTTGCAGCCGCATTTCAATTGTTGAACCATAATTTCCATCTATTATCCATTGTTCTTTCTGAATTGTATCAGATAAACGTTCTCTAAACACAGCTTTAGCCACCGTTGTTCTGTCAGAGTTCCAGTTCATCATATCTAAATGGTACAATGGGATTGCGGTAATTTTTTGTAATGCTCTGGAAAATGTACTTTTGCCACTTCCGGGACAACCAATTACTATAATTCTCTCCATGAGTTTGCTCCTTATTGATTCCTGCTTTGTATGGATAGTATACCATACATTTCCTCAGATTGCATGAAATATTGATGAAGCGAAAAATGTTGTCCCTAATGCCAATCACTCGTGAGCGGAAGTCCGATCATCCAGGACGGAAAAATGATCGGTGCAGTCACGCATGTATTTGTATCGGATGCATCGCAGGGCTATGGTATTTTCATTGAAAAAATGCTCAAAGAGTAAAATAGCGGTATCTCTGCCGAACTGTTTGTGATACAATAAGGCAGCAGGGGTAGAATGCGTCGAAGAAAACGGAAATATACGGCTTAACGACGTGCTTCGACAAAATATTGACTGACAAAGTTCGTATTATGGACGAGGAAAATGTTTTGTCACAGGAGGAGTATAGAATGGAAAGACTAAAAGTGGCGATTGCGGATGATAATGAGAGAATGCTGCGATTGCTGGGGAATATTATCGAAAGCGATGAAGAATTGGATGTCATCGGAACCGCAAGAGACGGGGAAGAGGCATATCATGTGATAAAAACAAAAGAACCGGACGTTGTTTTGCTTGATATTGTAATGCCAAAGCTCGACGGGCTTGGCGTGCTGGACCGTGTCAACAATGACGCCAGCATCAGGAAGCATCCGACGTTTATTATGATCAGTGCGATCGGGCAGGAGAAGATCACCGAGGACGCGTTTAGGCGGGGCGCAGATTACTACATCATGAAGCCGTTCGACAATGATATGGTGTTAAGCCGGATCAAGCATGTCAGAGGTAAGGGCGCAGCCGGGGAATGCGAGATTCGTAAAATCAATGCCTATGAGAAGGAGGAGGATTTAAGCGAGCGCAATCTGGAAACGGATGTGACAGAGATCATTCACGAGATTGGAGTTCCCGCTCATATTAAGGGTTACCAGTATCTAAGAGACGCGATCATTATGTCCGTCAACGATATGGATATGCTCAATTCTATCACGAAAGTCCTTTATCCGACGATTGCAAAGAAATATCAGACGACCGCCAGCCGTGTGGAGCGGGCGATACGTCATGCGATCGAGGTTGCTTGGAGCAGAGGAAAAATGGATACGATCGACGAGATGTTTGGATATACGATCCATAACGGGAAGGGAAAGCCGACAAACTCAGAGTTTATCGCGCTGATCACAGACCGCATCCGTTTGGAGTACAAGATGTATTAAGACTTTTCAGAATAAGCAAAAAGCGTTATAATAATTCCAGGATAAGCAGAATCTTGGAGGGTCACCCTATGATAAAAATTTTATTTGCGGCTTCAGAAGCTGTACCCTTTATAAAAACCGGAGGACTTGCAGACGTGACAGGTTCTCTGCCCGGATATTTTGACAGAGCACGCTACGATGTGCGCGTTATTTTGCCAAAATATCTGTGCATGGAGGAAAGATGGAGGGGACAGCTTCGTTTTTTATGTCATTTTTATGTAAGGCTTGGCTGGAGATGTCAGTATGCCGGTATTTTTTGTGCAGAGCGTGACGGGATCACCTATTATTTTGTAGATAATGAATTTTATTTTGCGGGAGACCGCCCGTATCATTATATTCACGAGGATGTGGAGAAATTTGCTTATTTTTCCAAAACAGTGTTGGAGGCGCTGCCGTTTCTTGATTTTTGCCCGGATGTCATTCATTGTCACGACTGGCAGACCGGGCTGATCCCGGTATTTCTTCGCACTTTTTATGGAGATGAAGCCTATTATTCCGGTATAAAAACTGTTTTTTCCATTCATAACCTGAAATTTCAGGGACGCTTTGACATTCGCGCGGTGATGGATATTACAGGACTGCCGGAACAGATTTTTACTGCCGATAAGCTGGAGGCATATGCGGAGGCAAATTACTTAAAGGGAGGTGTTGTGTATGCCGACCTTGTGACGACGGTCAGTCCGTCCTATGCGCGAGAGATCATGACGCAGGAAGGCGGAGAGGGACTTGACGGATTGATGCGTGCCAGGAGGAATGAGCTTTTTGGTATTTTAAACGGTATTGACGAGAAGGCGTATGATCCGCAGTCGGATCGTTATTTAAGCAGTCGTTTTTGCGTGAAGGATTATAAAAATGGAAAGGCGGCGGACAAGGCAGCGTTTCAAAAAAGGTTTGGACTGCCGCAGGAGAGCGGGACGTTTTTGCTCGGCATGGTATCACGGATGACAGAGCAGAAGGGATTTGAGCTGATAGGAAATATGCTGGATTCCCTGCTGTCCAAAGAGAAGGTTCAATTTGTGGCGGCGGGCACGGGGGAGGAGCGCTATGAGAATATGATGCGCCATTTTGCAGAGAAATACCCGGACAAGATGCGCGTGCATATCGGATATTCCGAGGAGCTCGCGCATCAGATCTACGGCTCGTGCGATGCATTTTTAATGCCTTCACT
The DNA here is from genome assembly GCA_019421345.1 of Roseburia sp. GTDB lineage: Bacteria > Bacillota > Clostridia > Lachnospirales > Lachnospiraceae > Roseburia. Next base: position 81,267 of record JAHZFL010000007.1, read on the forward strand.
GTTTGAACCGTGCGGATTGTCACAGATAATGAGTCTGCGTTATGGAACTGTGCCGATTGTGCGTGAGACGGGGGGATTAAAGGATACGGTTGAGCCGTACAACGAATATGAAAATACGGGAACAGGTTTTTCTTTTTCCAATTATGATGCAGGAGAGCTGCTCGGTGCGGTCCGCTATGCGCTTGAGGTTTACAACCGTCATAAGGCGGCGTGGGAGGGAATCGTAACGCGTGGGATGAGTGTTGATTTTTCATGGAGAAATTCGGCGCGTGCTTACGAAAAGCTATATGAGAGGCTGGCAGAGGAGCTGTAGGGGAAATGCAGACTTACATGGTTAGCCTTCCGGTTTCCCGTGAGAAATAATAGACGTGATCCGAGAGGATTTCCTCTCTTGACAGTTGACAGGAGTTGACCTCCCGAACCACCTCACTAAGATCCTTAGTCTCCGTTTGACCGTTGGCAGGAATCAAAAGGACCTCATGGATGCTGCTTGGAAGGATAAAGAGATCGCAGCCGAGCCTGTTAGCGAAATTTAAAAGGAGATTGTCATAGAGGATACAGACTGAGCCGTTTCTTTTGGCGCGGTTGGTCAGGATATACATAGAGGCGGGGGAGAGGGAGGCGTCATCTTCACAGACGGAGGGTTCTGCGGCAAACAGCTCTCTTAATACATCCGTCATATCACGCAGTTCATAGGCAAGCAGACGCGGTGTATTTTGCTGCGCAAGCGCAAAAAGATCGTCGTCGGTAATGTTCCAGTAGCTTAGATGACGGTTATGGATCAGGATTGAGGCGCAGCCGTCCGGCGATGTCTCGATCAGGCAGTAAAAGACAAGTGCGAGATCGAGAAAGCGGTAATGGGGAACGTCCGATAATAGCTCGGGATTGCGTTCATAATTGATAAGCTTAAAAACGATGTTTGATCGGACCTGTGTATAATCGGTAAAAAAAGAAAAGTCTATGGAAGAAGCGGGAAGATTTTCCCGATAGACGGCGAGCATCTGTCCGGTAATCTCGGAGATAGGACAGCCGTTTTCGTATTTTTGAAAATAATAGTTCAGATAGATCGTAGGGCAGACGCAGGAGTTTTCAGGGAGAATCGTAAGACCATCCAGATGCGTATCGTTATTTTTGACGATGTCCTGTATCGTGATCCTTGTCTCTGTGCCAAGCTGCTTTTGCAGGGAGGAGACGATCTGCTGTTTAAACTGGGAATAATTGTATTTCAATCGTGAGATACCTCCTGAATAAATATAGACAGGAAGGCTTTGCTGTTGTGACGGGAAACAGAACTACACAGAAAAACTGCGTGTTTTTAAAATAACACATGCGTAGTTAAAAGGCAAGAGAAAAAAGTCATTAAAAATTGAAAAAAGAACTTGCTTTTTTTTTAGATTGCTGTATAATAAGCAAGTGTGATGTAAGACATGACCTTAAGGAAGATGACTTGCGGATCGTCAGATTGCCGATATGGCTCAGTTGGTAGAGCAACGCATTCGTAATGCGTAGGTCGTCGGTTCGAGTCCGACTATCGGCTTAAAATAAAACTCTCAGTACCGAAAAGTCTGGGAGATTTATTTTTATACAGATGATAGAATGGTATATCATCTCATGAACAAATAGTAGGGAGGAAACTATTTATGAAGAAGAAAGTATTGAGTGTACTGTTAGTTGCGTCTATGGCAGCCTCTATGCTCGCTGGCTGCGGTTCTTCAGAAAAAGAACCGTCAAATGCGGCTCCGGAAGGTACGGAGAGCACGGTGGGAGATGCGGCTGCGGATACGGCAGAGCCTTCCGAGTACAGCGTTGCGATGATCACGGACTACGGCGATATTACAGACCAGTCCTTCAATCAGACAACCTATGAGGCATGTAAGGCATTTTGTGAGGAGAACGGTATTGATTTCCAGTATTACAAGCCGGCGGCTGACTCTACGGCAGACCGTGTTGCTTCCGCAGAGCTTGCGATCAATGACGGATATAATGTGATCGTGCTTCCGGGTTATGCATTCGGCGGAACGATTGCTGAGATTTCCGCTGAGTATACGGATGTAAAGTTTATCGCGCTTGACGTTGCTGCAGGCGATCTTCTTGAGGCGGGCGTTGCGCTTGCAGGCGAGGAGTACGATTACAATCCGGACAACTGGAATGTAGAAGATTATGTATATATGGATAACGTATACTGCGCAGTTTACCAGGAGGAGATTTCCGGTTATATGGCAGGATATGCGGCAGTAAAGCTTGGCTACAAGAACCTCGGTTTCTTGGGCGGTATGGCAGTACCGGCAGTTATCCGTTTTGGTTACGGCTTTGTGCAGGGTGCGGATGCGGCAGCCGCAGAGCTTGGTCTTACGGATGTTGAAGTGAAATACGCTTACGGCAACCAGTTCTACGGAGATGCCGATATTACTGCGGCGATGGATACCTGGTATCAGGACGGAACAGAGGTTGTATTTGCATGCGGCGGCGGTATTTATACATCTGCTGCAGAGGCTGCAGCTAAGGTAGGTGCCAAGGTGATCGGTGTAGATACCGACCAGTCAGCCGTTATCAACGGCGCTTACGGAGAGGGTCTTACAGTGACCTCTGCAATGAAGGGTCTTGCACCGACGACAAAGGATACCTTAAATGCAGTGATCAATGAAGGTAAGTGGGCAGAGTATGCCGGAAAGATTTCTACACTTGGTCTTGTGTCAGGAACAGATCCGGAAGCAAACTATGTACAGCTTCCTATCGAGACAACACAGTGGAACGATACCTTTACGGTAGAGGATTACAAGGCACTGGTTGCACAGCTCTTTGACGGCACGATCACCGTATCGAGTGATATTAGTGCAGCGCCGCAGGTGAAGGCTGTGAAGTTTGAGGACCTTGGAAATCTGAAATAAAAGGTGTAACGTGTTTAAGGAAAACGGGGCGGACAGTTTTTGCTGTCGTCCCGTTTTTCTATGTGCAAAAACGGTTAATTTTTCTTGAAAAAAGTATAAAAAGACGGTAAAATTACTATATACACATTTTTAAGAACAAAACATAGGGGGAAAAATTGTGGAACAGGCTTATGCGATTGAGATGCTCAATATCACAAAAAAGTTTCCCGGCATTATTGCCAATGACAATATTTCACTGCAGTTGAAAAAGGGTGAGATTCACGCGTTGCTTGGCGAGAACGGCGCCGGAAAATCTACATTGATGAGTGTACTGTTTGGCTTATACCAGCCGGAGGAGGGCATCATCAAAAAAGACGGAAAAGAAGTGAAGATTCAAAACCCAAATGATGCGAACGATTTGGGAATCGGTATGGTCCATCAGCATTTTAAGCTGGTTGAGTGCTTTTCCGTGCTCGATAATATTATCCTTGGCGTAGAGCCGAACAAGCTGGGCTTTTTAAAGAAGGCGGAGGCGAAAAAGAAGGTGCTGGAGCTTTCGGAGAAGTACGGGCTTCAGATCGATCCGGATGCGTTGATCGAGGATATTACGGTAGGTATGCAGCAGCGTACCGAGATTTTAAAGATGCTCTATCGTGACAATGAAATTCTGATTTTCGATGAGCCGACTGCTGTTTTGACGCCGCAGGAGATCAAGGAGCTGATGCAGATCATGAAGAATCTCTCCAACGAGGGAAAGAGTATTCTGTTTATCTCTCACAAGCTTGCCGAGATCATGGAGGTGGCAGACCGCTGTACCGTTATCCGCAAGGGAAAGTATATCGGAACGGTAGAAACGGCAGACACGACAATGGCGCAGCTTTCTGCGATGATGGTCGGGCGTGACGTGAATTTCCATGTGGAAAAGAAGGAGCATAAGACGGGAGAGGTATTGCTTTCGGTCGAGAATATGACGGTTGCATCAAAGGTGCATAAGAACAACGCAGTCAAGAATGTTTCACTAAAGGTACGCGCAGGGGAGATTGTCTGCATTGCGGGAATCGACGGAAACGGGCAGACAGAGTTTGTGCATGGGCTGACAGGTCTTGAGCCTTTGGTATCGGGAAAGATCGAGCTTTGCGGAAAGGATATTACACACAGCACCATTCGCCAGAGAAATGTCATGGGATTGAGCCATATTCCAGAGGATCGCCATAAGCACGGACTGGTTCTTGACTATACGCTGGAGGATAATCTGGTGCTGCAGCGGTATTTTGAGCCGGAGTTCACGAATAAGGCGGGATTTTTAAGGTTTAAGAATATCCGAAAGAATGCGGAGCGTCTGATCGAGCAGTATGATGTGAGATCGGGACAGGGGCCTGTGACAGTGGCGCGAAGCATGTCGGGCGGTAACCAGCAGAAGGCGATCATCGCGCGTGAGATTGATAAAAATCCGGAGGTATTGATCGCGGTACAGCCGACGAGAGGGTTGGACGTAGGCGCGATCGAATATATCCACAAGCAGCTTGTCGCGCAGCGCGACGCTGGAAAGGCAGTGCTTCTTGTATCGTTGGAGCTGGACGAGGTTATGGATGTGCCGGATCGTATTCTTGTCATGTATGAGGGAGAGATCGTCGGCGAGTTTGATCCCAAGACTACCTCGCAGGAGGAATTAGGTCTTTATATGGCAGGCGCCAGAAAAGAGGAGGTGACTGTATCATGAAAAAAATCTTGAAAAATGAAGGGGTGCAGTCTCTGCTTACCTCGGTGATCTGTATTCTTGTGGGTATGTTTGTCGGGTATGTTGTCCTGTTGCTGATCGATCCGAGCGGAGCATGGGAGGCGATCGTATCTATCGCAAAGAATTTCTTTGGCTACAGCAGGACCAATATGCAGTTGAAGCATTTGGGGACAACGCTGGTGAAGACAGCGCCGTTGATTATGTGCTCCCTGTCGATTTTGTTTTCGTACAAGGTGGGGCTGTTTAATATCGGGGCGGCAGGGCAGTATGTTATGGGCTCCTGCGCTTGTCTGTATGCAGCACTTGGACTTGGCTGGGGCTGGCTGCCATGTATGCTGTTTGCAGCCGCAGCAGGCGCGTTGTTTGGAATGATGACGGGAGCGCTGAAGGCATATTTTAATGTGAATGAGGTGATTTCCGGTATTATGCTCAACTGGATCGGACTTTATTTTACGAATATGCTTCTTTCAAAGGTGAAGGAGGCGGCGAGCGCCTACACCTATACGCTTAAGGCGAAGGGAAAAGCTGCGATTCTTCCGACCATGGGCTTAGAGACTTTTTTCAGTAATAATAAATATGTGAGCATTGCAATTCCTCTTGCGGTTTTCTTTGCGATTCTTGTATGGGTGGTCTTAAATCAGACGAAGTTTGGCTATGAGCTAAAGGCGACGGGCTATAATAAGAATGCGGCGAAATACTGCGGTATGGCGGAAAAGCGAAATATTATCGTGTCACTGGCGATCAGCGGAGCTCTGGCAGGGCTTGCAGGGGCGTTTTTGTACCAGACAGATATTGAGCAGTGGCAGGTGACGATCTCCTCGATCCCTGCAATGGGCTTTAACGGCATTGCCGCAGCCTTTCTTGGCGGACTTAGTCCGATTGGAGCGATTTTTTCTTCCTTCTTTATCCAGCATATTACAGAGGGAGGCACGCATGTGGATCTGACGATTTACTGTTCGCAGATCTCTGAGCTGATTTCGGCGCTGATCATTTATCTTTGCGGCTTTGTGGGCTTCTTAAAAATGATCATCAACCGCTCGATCAACAAATCAGAGGAGAAAAAAAGCAGAGTGAAGGCAGAGGAAGGAGGAGACAATTAATGGTATTATTGATTCAGTATACAATTTTATTTGCCTGTATCCTTATGCTCGTTGCGCTCGGCGGCTGTTTTTCGGAGCATTCTGGGGTGATCAATCTTGGTCTGGAAGGCATTATGGTTATGGGAGCGATGGGCGGCGCGCTTATGATGCGCTATCTGCCCGCGGGAACATCGGGATTTATGATCGTTGTGCTGACAATTCTGGCAGCGCTTTTGATCGGTTTGCTTTATGCATCTTTGCTTGCTGTCGCAGCGATCCATTTTAAGGCGGATCAGACGCTTGTCGGTACGGCGATGAATATTCTCGGTACAGCGGCTGCAACCGTGATCGTAAAGTCGATCAACACGATCAGCAATCCCGACGACCATTCCTCGATCGTACAGTATATTGAGGAGAAAAAGGCGTTTATTGTAAATATCGGCGGATTTGAATTTAACTGGCTGATGCTTGTGGCTGTTCTTATACTGATCGCATCCTATGTCGTGCTTTATAAGACAAAGTTCGGTCTGCGTCTTATGGCATGCGGCGAGCATCCGCAGGCGGCGGATTCCGTTGGGATCAACGTCTATAAGATGCGCTGGGCAGGCGTTTTGATTTCGGGTGCGCTCGGCGGTCTTGGCGGTATTATGTATATTACGGCAGGTGTTTCCGAATGGAAGTTTGAATACGGCGTGGCAGGCTTTGGTTTCCTTTCCCTTGCTGTTATGATCTTCGGTAAGTGGAAGCCGCAGAACATCGCTCTGGCGGCTGTATTATTCGGATTTTTCCGGGCGCTTTCGAATGTTTATTTTGGCTTTGATTTCCTAGTCAGCTTAAACATCCCAAGCGGTGTTTATAATATGCTTCCTTATATCGTTTCGCTGATCGTGCTGGCATTTACCTCAAAGCGCTCCAGCGCGCCTAAGGCAGAGGGAATTCCGTATGACAAGGGAGCTCGTTAGGAGAGGAAAATATGGAGGAATTAATAAAAGCCGCGCTTCGTATGCGCACCTTCTCGTATGTTCCGTATTCGGGCTTTTGTGTGGGGGCAGCGCTGCTTACGCGCAGCGGAAAAATCTATACCGGCTGCAACATTGAGAACGCCTCCTACACGCCGACAAATTGTGCGGAGCGCACAGCCTTTTTTAAGGCAGTCAGCGAGGGAGAACGTGAATTTTCGGCAATCGCGATCGCGGGCGGCGCGCAGGGGGCGGCAGCGCTTGATTACTGTCCGCCCTGCGGCGTCTGCCGTCAGGTTATGATGGAGTTTTGCGATGCAAAAGCCTTTCAGGTGATCCTGGTAAAATCGGAAACAGAGTACCGCGTGTTTACGTTGGAGGAATTGTTTCCCATGGGGTTTGGACCAAAGGAGTTAAAAAAATAACAGCACCTTTTGTGTGCGGATAGGAGAGAAAATGATTTCTGCAAAATATTTTGACCATACCATTTTAAAGGCGGAGGCGACGGAGGCACAGGTCGCAAAAATCTGTGAGGAGGCGCTTGCAAATCAGTTTGCGTCAGTTTGCGTCAATCAGTATTATACAAAATTTGTGGCAGAGAAGCTAAAGGGATCGGGAGTAGACGTCTGTACGGTCGTGGGATTTCCGCTTGGAATGTCCGATACGAGAGTGAAGGCATTTGAGACGAAGGCTGCGATTGAGGACGGAGCGACAGAGATTGATATGGTCATCAATGTCGGCGCCCTAAAGGACGGTAAATACGACTACGTTCAAAACGAGATCAAGACCTTAAAGGATGTCTGCGGCAAGGATATTGTGCTTAAGGTCATTATTGAAACCTGCCTTTTGACAGATGAGGAAAAGAAAAAAGCATGCGAGCTTTCGGCTCTGGCAGGAGCGGATTTTGTAAAGACTTCTACCGGCTTTTCTACCGGCGGCGCAAAGGCGGAGGACGTGGCTTTGATGCGAAGAACGGTAGGAGAAGCGCTTGGGGTTAAGGCATCCGGCGGCATTCATACAGCAGAGGAAGCGCAGTGCATGATCGATGCAGGCGCAAGCCGTCTTGGGACGAGTGCAACGCTTGCGATCATCGGCAAATAACACCGGGAGAAAAAACGCTTTGGAATGGAGATTGACATGAATACGATATTGCTTGGAATTGCAGGCGGAACCGGAAGCGGCAAGACCACGCTTGCCGATAAGCTGGTTGACAGCTTCGGCAGAGATGAGGTTAGTATTTTGCGCCATGATAATTACTATAAGCGTCATGATGAGATGTGCTATGAGGATCGGACAAAGCTGAATTACGATCATCCCGATGCTTTTGATACGGAGCTTTTGTGTGAGCATATACGGGCGTTGAAAAGAGGAGTGGAGATTGAGATGCCTCTTTATGACTATTCCGTGCACAACCGTTCGGACAGAACCGTCTTGGTAGCGCCGGCTCCCGTTATCGTGCTGGAGGGGATTTTGATTTTTGCAGAGCCCTCGCTTTGTGAACTGATGGATATTAAGGTGTTCGTAGATACCGATGCGGACGTGCGCATTTTGCGGCGGATCGTCCGTGACGTAAAGGAGCGGGGACGTTCGCTTGACAGTGTGATTGACCAGTATCTTACAACGGTAAAGCCGATGCATGAGCAGTTTGTGGAACCAAGCAAGCGCCGCGCCGATATTATCATTCCGGAGGGCGGAGAAAATGCGGTGGCGTTAGAGATGCTGATCCAGAGAGTGTACAAGCACTTAAGCGAAATGTAATCAGAGAGGAGGAATCGTTGTGGCAGATACAGAAAATAAGAAAATGCTGATCATTTTTGGAATGATCGCGGCAGTGCTTTTGGTAATATTGACTTCCATTCTGGGGCTTCATGTACCGGCAGTTGCGGTGTGTGTGATTGTTTTGCTGGAAGCAGGGATGGTTGTTTGTCTGCATGATGTGCCAATCTGGCTGCATGGTCTTGTGATCGCCATGCAGGCGGCTGCGGGGGCTGTATTGGATCGTTTTGTTTTTATGCTGCTATGTTGCGTCGTTTATCTCGTTGGGATTTTGGCGCTTAAATTTTTAAAGGCTTAAGAAGGGGGGACTTTTACGAGGCGTTTGGCTTGGTAGAAGTCCCCTGTAATATCAGGAGATTTTGGAGGCGGAGCGTTTGATTGCGCCACAGCTTCCGCGTGCGGAACGAAGCCTCATTGTTTTGGGAGAGTACTGTGAAGGAAAAGAGAGAGAAAAAGGAACGGGTTCTTATTTTTAGCTCAAGAGAAATTTGCTATTGCTCAGGAAATTTTTTTGCGCATCAGCTTGCCGCTGCATTTGAGGAGCTTGGATTTGCGGCGGACATCTGCGAGCTTTCACCGGATGATGATCTGGATGCGGCGCTTATGCCGTTTCTTGGCGGAAGCTACCGGATTGCCGTAGATTTCAATTCCATGCTTCCGCGTATGGAGCTGGAGGAGGGAGGCCGTTATCTGGAACAGCTAAATGCACCGTTTTTTGATTATATTCTGGATCATCCGCTGTTTCACTATACAGGATTGACAAGCGGCGTGAAGAATCTTCAAGCGGTCGTGCTGGATGAGGCGCAGGAAATGTATGTGCGTACCTATTATCCGAAGGTTGCTACGGTACATACGCTTCCTTTGGGTGCGACAGAGGCGCTTTATCAGGGAGAAAAGGAACCGGATTGCCGTATTTTATTTACGGGAACTTATGAAGACCCGGATAGGGTCTATGCGCTGGTAAAGGAAGCCAGACCTGATTTACGGGAGAGCATGGAGCGTTTGATCGAGCGAAGGGTCAGCGAACCGCTCATACCGATGGAGCGTGCGCTGGAGGATCTGCTCGACGAGGAAGGGACAGAGCTCCAGCCGGAGCAGTTTGCGCTGTGTATGAATGAAATGTATGCAGTGGATGCTTATATACGGAATTATTTTCGGAAAATCGTGTTGGATGAGCTGCTGGAATGCGGTGTGCCTGTTACCGTTATGGGTGAGGGCTGGGAAAAATACCGTCATAGAAATGCGCAGAATTTAAGGAGAGAGCGGGGTGTGCCGTTTGGTCTTTCGTTTGAGCGGATCGCAAAGGCTCATATTCTGTTAAATACAGCGCCTATTTTTAATCATGGGATGCATGACCGCATAGCGGCGGGAATGGCAAACCATGCCGTCGTGCTCACGGACAGTAATCCATATCTGGAACGAAATTTTAAAAACGGCCGGGAACTGTGCTTTTATTCGCTGACGAAAACGGGCGACGCGGCGGAGCAGGCAAAGCATCTGCTGGAAAATAAAGAGCTGCGCCATGCGATCGCCGAAGAAGCCTATGAGGAGTTTTTGGCGCATCATACATGGAGAAGGCGGGCAGAACAACTGCTCGTGTGGGCAGATCGTGTTTCGGAGGATTTCGCTCGTTCATTGAATGAATAAAAATGCAAAGATTGTGTTGAATTTTTAATAAAAATCTTGTAAAATATGGAGAAATCATGGAAAATACGAATAAGTATACAAAAAATTATCAAAAGGAATTGGAGAAGGAGCTCTCCTCCATTTGTGCGCAGGGGATTGTGCCTACGCTTTTGATGCATACCTGCTGTGCGCCGTGCAGCTCCTATTGTCTGGAGTATCTGTCTGAATATTTTCGGATCACGGTATTTTATTATAATCCGAATATTTATCCGCAGGAGGAGTATTACAAACGTGTGGAGGAGCAGCGGATGCTGATCGAACGCCTTCCGGCGAAGTACCCGATCCAATTTTTGGAGGGAAGCTATGACACGGAGCGGTTTTATGAGGTGACGAAGGGGCTTGCGGATGTGAAGGAGGGCGGAGAGCGCTGTTTCCTTTGTTATGAGCTGCGGCTGAGAGAGGCGGCTGCGCTGGCAAAGGAGCTTGGCATGGATTATTTTACGACCTCGCTTTCCATCAGTCCGCGAAAGAATGCGGGAAAGCTGAATGAAATCGGGGAGGCGCTGGGGGAAGCATACGGCGTCCGCTATCTAAGCTCTGATTTTAAGAAGAAGAACGGTTATAAGCGCTCGGTTGAGCTGTCAGAGGAGCATGGCATGTACCGTCAGGATTACTGCGGCTGCGTCTTTTCCAAGCGGCAGCGTGAGGAGGAGATCGCGGCGCGGGAGCAAAGGAATAGGGAGCAAGGCTGGCAGGAGGCGTAGGCTTGCCGTGTGAGACTTGGAAACGGAGGAACTTATGGCACAGTTATGGGGCGGAAGATTCACAAAAGAAACGGATGCGCTGGTATACCGGTTTAACGCATCGATTACTTTTGACCGGAGACTTTATCAAGAGGATATAAGGGGAAGCATTGCACATGTGAAGATGCTTGGAAAACAGGGAGTCCTAACAGCCGAAGAAACGGAAATGCTTGTAAGGGAGCTTGAGATCATCTGCGCGCAGTTGGAGCACGGAGAGCTTGTGATCACAGAGGAATATGAGGATATTCACAGCTTTGTGGAGGCGCAGTTGATCAAGCGGCTTGGTGATACCGGAAAGAAGCTGCATACCGGACGGAGCCGGAATGATCAGGTTGCGCTTGACATGCGTTTGTATACGAGGCAGGAGGTTCTAAATACAAGAGGGCTTTTAAAGGATCTGCTCGGAGTGATCTTGAGGATCATGGAGGAGCATACCGAGACAGTGATGCCGGGCTTTACGCATTTACAAAAGGCACAGCCGATCACACTGGCTCACCATATGGGCGCGTATTTTGAAATGTTTAAGCGGGACTGTCTCCGCCTTTCGGATATTTATGAGCGTATGAATTATTGTCCGCTGGGCAGCGGCGCACTCGCAGGAACGACCTATCCGCTGGATCGTGAGTACACGGCGAAGCTGCTGGACTTTTACGGTCCGACGTTAAACAGTATAGACGGCGTTTCCGATCGCGATTATCTGATTGAATTTCTGGCGGCGTGCGCAACGATCATGATGCACCTGTCGCGTTTCTCGGAGGAGATTATTTTATGGAACTCCAATGAGTATCAGTTTGTGGAGATCGACGATGCTTACAGTACGGGAAGCAGCATTATGCCGCAGAAGAAGAATCCCGATATTGCAGAGCTGGTGCGCGGAAAGACGGGACGTGTGTACGGCGCGCTGCAGGCGCTGCTCACAACGATGAAGGGGCTTCCGCTGGCATATAATAAGGATATGCAGGAGGATAAAGAGTCTGCCTTTGATGCGATGGATACGGTAAAAGGGTGTATCCTGCTCTTTACGGGAATGCTTGACACGTTAAAATTTCACAGGGACAGAATGCAGCGGTCCGCAGGCTGTGGCTTTACCAATGCGACGGATGCTGCAGATTATCTTGTGAACCGTGGAGTGCCGTTCCGTGATGCGCATGGGATCATCGGACAGCTTGTGCTTTTTTGCCTTGCGCGGGGAATTGCGATCGATGAGGTGCCCTTGGAGGAATTGAAAAAATTCAGCCCTGTATTTGCGGAGGATGTCTATGAGGCGATTTCGCTGGAAACCTGTGTGAACAAGCGGCTGACGGTTGGTGCGCCGGGAAAGGAAGCGATGGAGCGTGTGATTGCAGCGGAAAAGGAGTTTCTGGCAAAATAGGCATTGATTTTTTGAAAAGAATCGCATAATATATGAGTTATAAAGACATCTGTCCGCACAATGCGGACAAACGGCGGCACGGGAGCAGGAAGGAGAAAAACGATGAGTGAAAAATTAAAGGTTGGCATTCTTGGCGGAACAGGTATGGTCGGACAGCGGTTTGTTTCCTTATTGGAGGAGCATCCGTGGTTTGAGGTGACGACAATCGCAGCAAGTCCAAGAAGCGCCGGTAAGACATATGAGGAGGCGGTCGGAGACCGCTGGAAGATGGATACGCCGATGCCGGATGCGGTGAAAAATCTGATCGTCATGAACGTCAATGAGGTAGAGAAGGTTGCTCAAAAGGTAGATTTTGTATTTTCAGCCGTGGATATGACAAAGGAGGAGATCCAACGCATCGAGGAAGCGTATGCCAAAACGGAGACTCCGGTTGTCTCCAATAACAGCGCACACCGCTGGACGCCGGATGTTCCGATGGTCGTGCCGGAGATCAATCCGCAGCATATGGAGGTCATTCGCTATCAGAAGGAGCGGTTAGGTACAACACGCGGTTTTGTTGCGGTAAAGCCGAATTGTTCGATTCAGTCCTATGCTCCGGTGCTGACTGCATGGAAGGAATTTGAGCCATACGAGGTGGTGGCAACAACTTATCAGGCGATTTCCGGTGCGGGAAAGACATTTGCAGATTGGCAGGAGATGGTAGGAAATATCATTCCGTATATCGGCGGCGAGGAGGAAAAGTCGGAGAAGGAGCCGCTCCGCATCTGGGGATATGTGGATGAGGAGAAAAAGGAGATTGTTCCGGCACAGTCGCCGGTCATTACCTGCCAGTGCATTCGTGTGCCTGTGTTAAACGGACATACGGCGGCAGTTTTTGTGAAGCTTCGCAAGAAGGCGACAAAGGAGCAGTTGCTTGAGGCGCTGCTTGATTTTCGCGGAGTGCCGCAGGAGCTGGAGCTGCCGAGTGCGCCAAAGCAGTTTATCCGATACCTTGAGGATGATAACCGTCCGCAGGTTGCGCTGGATGTGGATTATGAGAAGGGCATGGGCATTTCTGTTGGGCGTTTGAGGGAAGACCATGTGTATGATTGGAAATTTGTCGGTCTTTCCCATAATACGGTGCGCGGCGCGGCTGGCGGTGCGATTCTTTGTGCAGAGCTGTTGAAGGCGCAGGGATATATCGTGAAGAAATAGGGGCAGGAAAAGGGAGCGTCGTGGGTCTGTCCGGTTGTACGCTTTTGAATGCTTATCGAAAAAAGAAGAAAATGCCGTGAGGGGGAGCGAATCTCAAAGCTTATCCTTTATGGCATTTTTTATGTTACCATAATAGGCACTGCTAAGTGAAACTCTTTCTTGCTGGCAAAGGAAAGCAATGATATAATAATTTCGGCTTTTACCCGGATATGTAATTAACATCGCCGGAAAACAGAGAACAAAGTACAAAGAATACAGGATTTGGAGGAAATAGTTTTGTCAAAATCCCTGATTATCACGGAGAAACCGAGTGTAGCGCAGGAATTTGCTAGGATTCTGGGCGTTTCAGGGCGGAAGGACGGATACATAGAAAATGACAGCTATGTGGTGACATGGTGTGTCGGTCATCTGGTGGAGATGGTTTATCCGGAGGAGTACGACGAGAAATATAAGAAATGGCGTCTGGAGGATCTGCCGTTTTTGCCGGAGCAGTATAAATATAACGTGATCCCGAATGTGAGCAGGCAATATGATGTGGTGCACCGCATGCTGCATCGGGACGACATCGACACCGTCTACTGGGCGGGTGATGCCGGAAAAGAGGGACAGACGATCGAGGAAAATATCCGAAAATTCGGCGGTGTGCGCAAGGGGATGCGGGAGCTTCGTGTCTGGATCGATTCGCAGACCGAGGAGGAGATTCTGCGCGGCATCCGCGAGGCGCGCGCGATGTCGGAGTATGACAACCTTGCAAAATCCGGCGTGATGCGCACGATCGAGGATTATGCGATGGGCATCAATTTTTCCCGCGCGATGTCCGTCAAATACGGCAGACTGCTAAACGATGCGGCGGCGACACGCAGCTATACGGCGATTGCCGTGGGGCGCGTCATGACGTGTGTGCTCGGCATGGTCGTCATCCGTGAGCGCGAGATACGGAATTTTGCGGAAACGCCGTTTTACCGGGTGATCGGGAATTTTCTGCCGGAGGGAAGCGGCGACGGGGATGTGATCGAGGCGGAGTGGAAGGCGGTGGAGGGCTCGAAATATTTTGGCTCGCCGCTCTTATATAAGGAAAACGGTTTTAAAAAGCAGGAGGATGCGAAGGAGCTGATCGGTGCGCTTGCGGGAAGGCGCGCGGTTGTGGACACGCTTGAGCAGGGTGTGCAGAAAAAGCGTGCGCCGCTGCTTTTTAATCTCGCAGAGCTGCAGGCGGAGTGTGCGAAGCGTTTTAAGATCAGCCCCGACGAGACGCTGGCAGTGGCGCAGGAGCTCTATGAGAAGAAGCTGACGACCTACCCCAGAACGGATGCGCGCGTGCTTTCCTCGGCGGTGGCAAAGGAGATCGGAAGAAATCTTCACAAGCTAAAGGGCTATGAGCCTACCGGAAAATACACGGAGCGTATTCTGGCGGAGGGCAGATATAAAAACATTGCAAAGACGCAGTATACCGACGATGCGAAGATCACCGACCACTACGCGATCATTCCGACCGGACAACTGTCGGAGCTTGGCTCGCTGCACGATCTGCAGCGCAGGGTGTATGATCTGATCGTGCGCCGTTTCCTTAGCATTTTTTATCCGCCAGCCGAATACCGGACAGTAAAGCTGGTGGTGGATATGGACGGCGAAAAGCTGTTTGCGTCGGCGAAGGAATTAAAGCAGCCGGGGTATCTTGAGATTGCGGGAATGCCAAAGAGTCCTGCGGCACGCCCAAAAGGCGGGACGGCGAGCGGTGGTGGGGATGGCACAGAGCATGAAGATCCAAAGAGTGATGGCGTCACACATGATGACATCACGTTGGATAACCGCAGTCTCCTTGCGGCTGCAGCGCAGATAAAAAAAGGAGATACGCTGGCAGTCGATGGGTTTTCCATGCGGGAGGGAAAAACATCGCCGCCGAAACGCTACACCTCCGGCTCGATGGTGCTTGCGATGGAGAACGCGGGACAGCTCATTGAGGAGGAGGAGCTGCGCGAGCAGATCAAGGGTTCAGGGATCGGAACGTCCGCAACGCGGGCGGAAATCATACGAAAGCTTGTCAGGATCGGTTATCTGAACCTGAATAAGAAAACACAGGTGCTCACACCGGAGCGGATGGGAGAAATGATCTTTGAGGTGGTTTCGCTGACCGTTCCCGCGCTCTTGAATCCCAAAATGACGGCGTCATGGGAAAAAGGGCTGGACGGCATCACCAGGGGCACGGTGGTCATGGAGGACTACCGCGCGAAGCTGGAGGATTTTATCCGCAGGGAGACGGTGGCAATGATCGACCGTGATCTGACTGCGCAGATTGCCGCCCGCATCCATCCGTTTGTCGGGAAGGGCGGGCGCGGACTTGCGGCGAAGAAAAGTCTCGGCATCAAATGTCCGGTCTGTGACGGCATGATTGAGACGACACCGTTTGGCTACGGGTGCAGCAATTATAAAAAGGACGGCACGGGCTGCCGTTTTTCGATCGGCACGATCGCAGGCAGAGATCTTAGCGAGGAGGAAGTGACGGCGCTTTTGACCGAGGGGCACACGGACGTGCTGACTGGATTTTTGGCAAAGTCGAAAAAGAAATTTTCGGCAAGTCTCATTCTGGAAAGGGATGAGGAGGGAAAGGCTTCCGTCGGCTTTGATTTTTCCAAAAACCAGCCCGAACTGCTTCCTGACGTGAAATGTCCGGTCTGCGGCTCTGCGGTGGAGATCACGCCGTTTGGTTACAGTTGTGTGAACCACCGCGAAAATCCCGACGCGTGCTATTTTTCTGTCGGAAAGATCGCGGGAAAGGCGATCAGTGTCGACGATGTGACGGAGCTCCTCACAAATGGAAGAACGGGGCAGATCAGGGGATTTACCGCAAAAAACAAGAAGAAATTTAATGCCGCTTTAGTGCTTGAGACGGCGGAGGACGGCAAAAAAAACATTGCATTTGATTTCTCGCAGAACGAGGCGCAGGTCATTGATGATGTCCGCTGTCCGGTCTGCGGCGGCGCAATTCTCGTGAAGTCGTTTGGCTACGGCTGTGCGAATTATGACCCAAATGATCCGGCAAGCTGCCGTTTTTCCGTCGGAACACTTGCGGGAAAGGATTTGAGTGTGTCCCAGGTGAAGGAGCTTTTGGCAAATGGCAGGACGGGAACGATCCGAGGTTTTAAATCAAAGAGCGGGAAGAAATTTGACGCCTGCGTGGCGCTTTCGCGGGACGAGACGGGAGCAGTCAGCCTGAAATTCGATTTTGAGCACGTCGAGGCAAAGAAGGTGAAAGACGTCGTCTGCCCGCTGTGCGGCGGGGACATTGTACAGACGCCGTTCGGATTTGGCTGCGCGGGTTACGCGAAGGATGATCCGGCAAGCTGCCGTTTTTCGATTGGAAGGATGGCGGAAAAGACGCTGACAGAGGCAAATGTCAAGGAGCTTTTGACAAACGGCAGAACCGGGACGCTGCGCGGCTTTAAGTCGAAATCAGGTAAAAAATTTGATGCGCGCGTGGCGCTCGCACGGGATGAGGCGGGAAAGGTGACCGGTCTGAAATTTGACTTTACGGACTTGGAAGCGCCGCGTGTGAAGGATGTGAAGTGTCCGCTGTGCGGGGGTGCGATCGTAAAGACGATGTTCGGCTATGGCTGTGCGAATTATTCCAAAGACAATCCGGCAAGCTGCCGTTTTTCGATCGGCAGGATCGCCGGTGTGACCTTAAAGGAGGCACAGGTGAAGGAGCTTCTTTTACGCGGCAGGACGGAGGTGATTTCCGGTTTTGTCGCAAAGACCGGCATGAAATTTGACGCACCGTTAAAGCTGACGGCGGAGGGGCAGGTTGCGTTTGATTTTCCCGAGAAGCCAAAGCCGGTGGAAACGACTGTCCGATGCCCGAAATGCGGAGAGCTTTTACAGCGAAGCCAGTGGTATTATGAATGTGCCTGCGGCTTTAAGGTCGGACACACGGTTGCGGCGGTGACGCTGTCTGAGGATGTGATGCGGGAGCTTCTTGAGAACGGGAGAACGAAAGAAAAAATTTCCGGCTTTGTCTCAAAGGCGGGCAATACCTTTGAAGCCTGCTTAAAATTTGCGGATGACAGAATTTCATTTGACTTTGAAAATCTGGGCGCAGGGCAGCAGAAGGAAGCGCCACAGCCGAAACCACAGAACGCTGAAGCAGAAGAAGCGCCATATTATGATGCAATGGCGGAAGAACTGGCGGCATACCAGATGCAGGAGGAGGCAGAGCAGACGGCAGGCATGAATTTTTTGGATGAAATGACGCCGTAGACGGACTTTGCCCAAAATGCCGAACGGTCAGAAGGGAGTTTGAAACGATTGGAAAAAGAAAATTGGAAGGTACTAAACCGTGATACGATCAAATATATTGCAATGGCGGCGATGCTGCTCAACCACATCGCAAATGTCTTTTTTCAGCCGGGGACAATGCTTTATGAGGTGTTTGTGGATATCGGCTATTTCACGGCAATTACGATGTGCTATTTTCTGGTGGAGGGGTATCGGTATACCCGCTCTAAGAAAAAGTACGGGATTCGTCTCTTGGTATTTGCGCTGCTTTCGCAGCCTGCCTTTGCTTTTGCATTTCCGTATAACAGCGGATGGAATATGATGTTCACGCTTTTGGTCTGCTTTTTGATCCTGGTGGTGCGGGAGCGGATGATGCCCGGCATGTTGCGCATGGTCGTGGTGGGGCTTTTGGTGCTTCTGACGACGTCCGGCGACTGGGCGATTTTTGCCCCGGTGTTTACGATCCTGTTTGACGAGTGGCGTGGTGACAGGGATAGGATCCGTGCCGCCTATATCGGCTCTGCGGCGGCGTTTGGAGTGCTAAATCTCATGAATTATTTGGAAGTATATCCGGTGATGCTGGCATTTTTGTGTGCGGCAGGCTCTGCGGTGGGTATTCTTGTGTCGGGATTTGTGATACAATATTTATATAACGGAAAACGGGCAGAACACGGAAGGACGGTTTCCAAATGGTTCTTCTATGTGTTCTATCCGGCGCATCTCGCAATCCTTGGGGCGATACGGCTTGGGATGTAGGCGGTTTGAAGTAACGAGCGGCACGCTTTGCAAAGCCGCCCTTATGTCAGGAAAATCCGCTGTTTTCGCTGCGATTTGCGCGCAAACCGGCATATAGACAGAACTTGAGAAAGGATTTTAAACAATGGAACAGGCAAAAATCAGTAACCTTTATGACTTGGAGCAGACGATCGCAAAGGATTTATTTGAGGGCGCGACGTACCCGTGGGAGGTGCTTGGGAGAATCAGCAGCTTTATCCGGGAGCTTGGACCAAAGCTTGATGCCGATCATTTTGAGCAGAGGGGCGAGGACATCTGGGTGGCAAAGAGCGCAAAAGTAGCGCCGACCGCTTTTTTGAACGGACCTTTGATCATTGATGAGGAGGCGGAAATCCGCCACTGCGCGTTTGTGCGCGGCAGCGCGATCATCGGACGCGGCTGTGTGATCGGAAATTCCACAGAATTAAAAAATGCGGTTATTTTTAATTCCGTGCAGGTGCCGCATTACAATTACGTCGGGGATTCTGTGCTCGGCTACAAATCTCATATGGGAGCGGGCTCTATCACATCTAATATCAAGTCTGACAGAACCGTTGTAGTCATAAAGGATCAAACGAAGCAGCTTGAGACAGGATTAAAGAAGATTGGCGCGATGCTCGGCGACTATGTGGAGGTCGGCTGCAACTCGGTGCTCAATCCGGGAACGGTCATCGGCAGGGGCAGTAATATTTACCCGCTTTCCTCCGTGCGAGGGGTGATTCCTGCAAATTCGATCTATAAGAACCGCAGTGAGGTTGCAGAGAAACAGTAAAAACCAAATTTCGACGAATTAGGACTTTACTATTCGACGAAAATGTGCGAGAATATTTGCAGTATGTTAAATGTGTGACAAACTTTAACAACACAGTTCTATTTAAGTGAAAGGAGTCTTAAAATGATTTACACTAAGGAAGTTGAAAACATGTGCCCAGTAGCAAAAGGCGCAAAACATGAACCAGCTCCGATTCCGGAAGAAGGCAGATGGGTTCATTCTAAAAAAATTGAAGATATTTCAGGTTTTACACATGGTGTAGGCTGGTGCGCTCCGCAGCAGGGTGCCTGCAAGCTTTCATTAAACGTAAAGAACGGTGTGATCGAGGAGGCGTTAGTCGAGACGATCGGATGCTCCGGTATGACACATTCCGCAGCAATGGCAGCCGAGATTTTACAGGGTAAGACCATTCTTGAGGCGCTCAATACAGACCTTGTATGCGACGCTATTAATACAGCTATGAGAGAGTTATTCTTACAGATCGTTTACGGACGTACACAGAGTGCGTTTTCCGATGACGGACTTGCGATCGGTGCAGGACTTGAGGATTTAGGAAAAGGACTCCGTTCTCAGGTTGGTACGATGTATGCGACAAGAGAAAAAGGTGTTCGTTACCTGGAGATGGCAGAAGGCTATGTGACAGGAATCGCTCTCGATAAGGACAACGAGGTGATCGGATACCAGTTCGTTTCTCTCGGAAAGATGACAGACTTCATTAAAAAAGGCGATGATCCGAACACTGCATGGGAAAAAGCAAAAGGTCAGTACGGCCGCGTAGCAGATGCTGCCAAGATCATTGACCCACGTCAGGAGTAAGGAAAGGAGAACGAAGACAATGGCTTTATTTGAATCATATGAAAGAAGAATTCCACAGATCAACGCTGTGTTGAATAGTTATGGTATCAGCTCCATCGAAGAAGCTGAGAAGATCACAAAGGACGCTGGACTTGACGTATACGATCAGGTAAAGAAAATCCAGCCGATCTGTTTTGAGAACGCATGCTGGGCTTATATCGTAGGCGCGGCAATCGCGATCAAGAAGGGATGCACAAAGGCTTCCGACGCTGCTGCAGCAATCGGTGAGGGTCTTCAGGCATTCTGTATTCCGGGTTCCGTTGCAGACCACAGAAAGGTTGGTCTTGGTCACGGTAATCTCGGCAAGATGCTGCTGGAGGAGGAGACAGAGTGCTTCTGCTTTTTGGCAGGTCATGAGTCTTTCGCAGCCGCAGAGGGTGCGATCGGTATCGCAGAGAAGGCAAACAAGGTGCGTCAGAAACCGCTTCGTGTAGTGCTCAACGGTCTTGGAAAGGACGCAGCGCAGATCATTTCCCGTATCAACGGCTTTACCTTTGTTGAGACAAAGTATGATTACAAGGAAGCAAAGCTGAACGTTGTATACGAGAAGGCATATTCTGACGGGCTGCGCGCAACAGTAAAATGCTACGGCGCAGACGACGTGCAGGAGGGTGTTGCGATCATGCACCATGAGAACGTTGGTGTATCTATCACAGGTAACTCCACGAATCCGACACGTTTCCAGCATCCGGTAGCAGGTACATACAAGAAAGAATGTATCGAGCAGGGCAAGAAGTATTTTTCCGTAGCATCCGGTGGTGGTACGGGACGTACCCTTCACCCGGACAACATGGCGGCAGGTCCTGCTTCCTACGGTATGACAGATACTATGGGACGTATGCACTCTGACGCACAGTTTGCAGGTTCTTCTTCCGTGCCGGCTCACGTAGAGATGATGGGTCTGATCGGCGCAGGTAACAACCCGATGGTCGGAATGACTGTGGCTGTTGCAGTAGCGATCGAGATGGCTGCAAAAGAAGGCAGATTCTAGTAAATAGCCGTATTTAGCGGTTTTTAGAAGTAATTAAGAGTATTTGGGAGTGACTTTTTATGGCAAATAAGGGGTCACTCCTACACTATTTATACATTAATCCTATATGATATTCCTACATTTTGGTGTGTGAATAATTGGTTTACATAATATTGTCGTTTGACAAAGGTTGTTGACTTTGTGCATATACTAATGTATATTAGAATTAGGAAAAGAGATAATGTTAAAGAGGGTGTCCCACTACCCATTACAAAGGTGGAGCATTAAAGAAGGTGTCCCGCTACCTATATCCCAAAGGTGGAACATTAAAGTTTAGTGGAGGAGAGAAATCTTCTCCACTTTTTGACTAAGGAGAATTATGGCCGAATTTGAAAACTTTGGCTTCTATAGCATTGATGCAGATTATTTGGAATATTTAAACAGCAAGGACTCAGAAGTATATTATAATGTTTTTTATAGGAATGCTATAAAACCATTTGTTGGTATTATCATAGACATGACAGAATGTAAATATTTTATTCCTTTAACATCGGCAAAGGAAAAACACAAGAAGTGGAAAAATAGTTGTGATGAACATTTTTTAATATATGAAGTGATAGATAAGTCTGTAAATATTTCGGGTGATGTATATAAGGAGTATTCCAAAGATAAAAAAATGCATGTGCTGTCTGTCTTGGATATCAAAAAAATGATACCTGTTCCGAGTGATGCTTACGAAAGAATAGCATTTGATGAGTTAAGCGATGAACGTTATCAGGACTTATTTAAAAAAGAGTATGCTTTTTGTTTAACCATTAAGGATAAAATACTGATAAAAGCAGAAAAAATTTATAAGCATCAAAAAGAGACACAAACTGTAAGACGTACATACTGTGATTTTTCTTGTTGTGAAAATGCAATGAGGGAATGGATGAAAAACAGAAAAAATGAAGCGTAATTAACATAGAAGCAGTTAGAAGTATTCGAGTGTAGATTATTTCTATTTTATTCCTACATTTTGCTGGAAGAAATGGCTTAAAATCAAGGTTTCCTGTTTCGATCGAGGAGGCTCATAAGGAAGGCAAGTTCTAAATAATTTCGCTAATTATATAGCCAATAAATATTCAAAGTACCGTGGTTTCAAGTGCCGCGGTACTTTTTTACTTTATAGGAAGCTTCGTCCCCTATAAAGCAAAAGCCTCCAGGGAATCACACTGTAGCGGAAGTATCACTTCGCAATCATGCGCGGCGTGTCAAAGGTGTGCTTTTTTTCCGTTTTATTACAACGCGAGAGTACGCCAAGTTTTGTTCGTATTTAATATCAGATAAAGGAAAAGCGGTGTCAGATGGGCTGGAATGGTTCAAGGATCAGAAGGCAGATAACAGATAGGCAACATGATGCAGGCAACAGATGCATAAGTCATTTCAGACCACTAGTTTAGGAGTGGCAATGATTTGAGAGAGTCGTCTGGCATATTTGTCATCGCAGGACGCTCACCTAAGAGGTGGAGCGTCCTGCTGCTATTCGGAATTCTTTGGGGGACATCCCTTTTTGGCGGTGAAATGTCTTGGAAAAGTACAGACTATTGTCAAAGCCGAGTGAATTTGCGATTGCCGTGATGGAAAGGTCGGAGTGCTCTAAGAGATAGCACGCCTGCTTCATGCGGAAATCGGTGAGGTATTCCTTCGGGGAGCGACCAAGCACCGTCTCAAAGGAGCGGAACAGATGGCTGCGGCTGACCCCTACATAATGTGCAATATCTTCCACGGTGATCGCGTAGGAGTAATTGGAGGAGATAAATTCAATCCCCTTTTGCACATAGCTGTTTGCCGAGTTCTGTGCGTTTGTGTGCGATGCCCCGTGCAAAAAGAGCGCAAGCATGGTGTAAAGCCGTCCCGTCATCTCGACGGCGTGTTCAAATTCGTTGCCGCGTGCATCGTAAATGTGCAGGATCTGGCGGCGGATGGCATCGCCAAGCGGCGTGTTTCGGATAAACGGAACCTCCGGCGTAAAGTCGGTCGCCTTTAAGATCATGGAGGCGTCGCTTCCGGTGAAGCCGACCCATGCATATTCCCAGGAATCCTCCTCCGCGGCGTAATAGGTGACCTCGGTATTCGGGTAAACGAGGAAGGTGTCACCCGCGTTAAGCTCGTAGGTCTGCTGCCCAAGCTTATAGTACCCCCTTCCGGAAATGATATAGTGGATCAGATAGTGGTCTCGGATGCCGGGCCCCCACTGGTAGAGCGGATCGCATTTTTGGAAGCCGACATTGTAGACAGAAAGGGAGACCAGTTCCTTTTCTGCAACCTTATAGGAATTTTTATAATTTTTTATCATCATCAGTCCTCGTTTCCCCACAGAATACACAGGGATATTGTATAGCCCTATTATAAGAAAGATTTTTATAAGATGCAACATTGTTACATGTAATTCGAACTTTTTTCTTATATACATTTAGAAAGTGATACGATATAATGACAGCAGAAACAACGAGTGGCACATGTTGCGGGCCACTCTTATGTCAACAACAAGTGGCACATACTGCGGCCACTCTTAGGGCAAAGGCAATGGGAGCGCGTAAAACAGAAAGGAAAGGTGAAAGTGTTATGGCAATTTTAGTGACAGGCGGAGCGGGATATATCGGCAGCCACACATGTGTGGAGCTGCAGAATGCAGGGTACGAGGTGGTTGTGCTTGATAATCTAAGCAACGCTTCCGAGAAGTCATTGGAGCGCGTGAAAGCGATCACGGGCAAGGAAGTTACATTTTACAAGGGTGATATTTTAGACAGAGCGATTCTGGAGAAGATATTTGAGGAGCAGGATATTGAGAGCTGCATTCATTTTGCGGGGTTAAAGGCTGTGGGTGAATCTGTGGCAAAGCCGTGGGAATATTACCATAATAATATTACGGGAACGCTGGTGCTTGTGGATGTGATGCGCCGGCATAGCTGTAAAAATCTTATTTTTTCATCCTCGGCAACGGTATATGGCGACCCTGTGCAGATTCCGATTACGGAGGAGTGTCCCAAGGGAGCGTGCACCAATCCGTATGGCTGGACGAAGTCGATGTTAGAGCAGATATTTATGGATATGCAGAAGGCAGATAAAGAGTGGAATATTGTCCTGCTTCGTTACTTTAATCCGATCGGCGCGCATAAGAGCGGGACGATGGGCGAGAATCCGAACGGCATTCCGAATAACTTGATGCCGTATGTGACGCAGGTGGCGGTTGGAAAATTAAAGGAGCTGAGTGTTTTTGGAAATGATTATAACACACCGGACGGAACAGGCGTGAGAGATTATATCCATGTGGCAGATCTTGCAGTCGGTCATGTAAAGGCATTAAAAAAGCTTGAGGAGAGAGCTGGGCTTTGTATCTACAATCTGGGGACGGGACATGGCTACAGCGTACTTGATATTGTAAAGAATTTCGAGGAGGCGACGGGTGCGCACGTTCCTTATGTGATCAAGGACAGACGTCCGGGCGATATTGCGACCTGTTATTGCGATCCGGCGAAGGCGGAGCGAGAGCTTGGCTGGAAGGCGCAGTTTGGCATCCGTGAGATGTGTGAGGACGCATGGAGATGGCAGAAGAATAATCCGAACGGATACGAGGATTAGGAAGTGTAAAAAGGAGTTTACTTATTTCTTGTATTTTATCTGTGCGCACAAGGACTAGACACTAAGAAGCGCGGATTGGCGATTGCCGGAATTGTTCTCGCGATCGTCTCCATTGTGATAGGATTCTCCGCCTGCGGCGGGTCGCGTTAGCGCTGCAGTTTCATTGCGCCGCAGTGCGATCTCCCGGAGGGTTTTGTTATATAGGGAACGAAGTTTCCTATATAACAAAAAAACTGAAAGCAAATGCTTTCAGTTTTCGGGTTGGGCTGTTAATAATAACAGTGAGCAGTTCGTAGGGGAATCGAACCCCTGTTTCCGCCGTGAGAGGGCGGCGTCT
>JAHZFL010000008.1 GCA_019421345.1 Roseburia sp.
AGGCATCTCTGCTTTTTAAATATTCAGTTGTAACATATGTATTGTAATCCTACAGTACAAGCCGTCGAAGATTTGATTTTTGAATTGCAGATGAACCAATTTGATGTTATGATAGAGGGAACAAGGGACTATGTTGAAGATATAAAACTATAATTTTATATCTTCAATTGTTATATTGATAAAATAAAAGGAGTACCCTTATGACAATATCAGAACAGATTAAGGTGCTTTGTGTACGTTGCAATATCAGTGTTGCGGAACTGGCAAGACGTATGGGGACCACCCCTCAGAATTTCAATTCAAAAATGAAACGGGAAAGCTTTACAATCTCTGATTTAGAATATCTGGCAGAAACATTGGGGTGTTCATTTGAACGCTATTTTGTCCTTCCAGATGGAGAAAAGATTTAATGGGAGGATATACATGAATTTATTACACTTTAAAGATAATGCCTCAAATCGGGATGTGATTTCCCTGTTTTCGGGGGCAATGGGGTTGGATATTGGCCTTTCAAAAGCTGGTCTCAACATCGTAATTGGACAAGACTTTGACCCTGCTTGTGTTGCAACTATGCGTGCAAATGGACATAAGGTTCTGGGCGGTGACATCCGTGAAATCAATGAAGCAGCTTTGTTGGAACAGACTGGATTAGCACAGGGAGAACCTTTCCTGATTTGCGGTGGTCCACCCTGTCAGCCGTTTTCTACTGCCGGTAAGAGGCTGGGAATTAACGATCCACGAGGCAGCTTATTCATGGATTTTATCCGTATGATTGACTATATCCGTCCCCGTTTTTTTATTATGGAAAATGTAAAGGGGATTATGTCTGCCCCTTTAAAGCATATGCCCCTTGCGGAGCGTGACAAAAATGACCCTGAGCAACATTTAGGAACTGTATTAGATGTTATCCTTTCTGAATTTGATAAATTAGGATATAAAACGGTATATGGGATTTTGGATGCCGTCAATTATGGCGTACCTCAATTCCGGGAACGGTTTGTGTTGATTGGAAGCCGGGACAATGAAAATATTTTCTTACCATTCCCAACACACTTCCAGATGCATCAAGACTCGCAATACCGCTGGCGTACCTTGAACGATACTATCCAGGATTTGGAAAATAATTGTGGGGAATGTGCAGCTTTTAGTAATGACCGTCTTGCATATCTCCGCCTTGTCCCAGAGGGCGGAAATTGGCGTGACCTACCGGAAGATATTCGGAAAGAAGCTATGGGTGGTGCCTATGGCTCTGGCGGTGGGAAGGTTGGATTTTATCGGAGATTATCTTATAGCCAGCCTTCACCAACTTTAGTGACCTCCCCGGTACAAAAAGCAACTATGATGTGCCATCCGACCCAAGATCGACCTTTGAGTATCAGGGAATATGCCCGTATTCAGCAGTTTCCTGATGATTGGCAGTTCATGGGGACAAGTGTTGCAAAATATAGGCAGATTGGCAACGCTGTACCGGTTGGGTTGGCATTAGCATTGGGAAATGCCGTACTCTCTGTTGCGGATCAATCTGCTGAAATACGCACAAAACGATTCAGAGGGACAGACATCCATCAAAAGCTGAAACAAGCTATCGAAATAGGAGGAAGCTGTTATGCCAATAAATAGTAATTACGATGAAGAAGCTATCGTAGAAGCAATTGCGACTTCATTGGATAATTTTTACACTAACTTAATCAGCAATATTGACAAGCTCAACATCAAAAAGGTTATGAAGCGCAAGAACCCGTACCTGTTTCGGGCGAAGGCTATGAATGGGGCCGCACAGATTATTGATGCAATCCTTGCTGCCTTTGTATCCTCGTCCGAGGAAACAATATTTGGAAATGTTTTCTTTGAACCTATTGCTACTGCTGCTGCACAAGGACAAAAGGCATTGGCAGAAGGCGTTGACATTATGGTAGAGCGGGACAACACTATCTATGCTATTGCTGTAAAATCTGGCACAAGTGTGTTCAATGCAGACAGCCGAAAGAAACAGGAGCAGAACTTTATGGCGGCAAGCAAGCTGGCACAGCAGGCAAAGAAACGCTTTGTCCCGATTGTAGGCTATGGCTACGGAAAAAAGAAAACATCCAGCCGTGGGCTTCCCAAGTTTTATATGGAATTGGCAGGCAAGGATTTCTGGACGGAATTGACCGGAGATGAAGAATTCTACATAAAGTTAATCCGTTTCATGGATAAGCTGCCAGAAAAATATGTAGAAGAATTTGATACTTCCTATCAGAAAGCATCAAACCGGCTTGTTCGTGAGTTTACCCAAGAGTTTTGCTTTGAGGATGGTAGTATTGATTGGGAGAAACTTGTTGAATTTAATTCAGGTAATTAATTTTCGGAGGATAGCATGAATAGAGGTTCTGAATGGCGAAGATGGGAACTGCATTTACATACGCCCTTCACTAAAAAAGCAGATCAATATATAGGAAAAACAACTGATGAAAAATGGGATAATTTCTATACTTCTATCTATGATTATATAGGGGACGGAAGCGATCCTTTGCGTTCAATTTGCGCTATAGCAATTACAGATTATCTTTCAATAGATAACTATCTAAAAGTATGTGCAGATAACAGGCTCCCTGATAGTGTTAAACTTGTTTTTCCCAATGTGGAGTTGAGAATAACACCAATTGCATCAGATTCCCCCATAAATATACATTGCTTATTTGATCCAAGCATTGTTGGGGAATTAGAGGGGCGTTTTTTTGCTAATTTGAAATTTGAATATAATCACAACAAGTATAGTGCTACAAAAAGTGAGTTGGTTCGATTAGGCCGTGATTTCCAGAAGAATCAATCTTTAAGTGATGAAGATGCCCTTAAAATAGGTCTATCCCAATATGTGATTTCCTTAGAAACTTTGTCTGATGTTTTTAAGTACAATCCTCAATTAAAGGAAAAAACCATTATTGTAGTATCAAATAGTAGTACAGATGGTGCATCTGGGCTTCGTGCCCATAGTGACTATTTTTTAGGTAATATTTCCCAATTAGAAGCTACCCGGAGAGCAATTTACCAACTTTCTGACATGGTGTTTTCTTCCAATTCAAAAGATATATCATACTTCCTTGGGGAAGGTCCTGACTCTATAGATGTTGTGAAAGAAAAGTGTGGCTCGTTAATGCCCTGTATTCATGGCTGTGATGCCCATACTAACGAAAAAGTGTTTGCCCCTGCGGACAATCGTTTCTGCTGGATTAAAGCGGATCCAACTTTTGAGGGATTGAAGCAAGTCCTTTATGAACCAAAAGAGCGTGTGCGTATTAGCAGTAGTGTTCCAGATGAAAAGCCAGAATATTATGTGATTGACCGAGTTGAGATAGTGGGAAATGCAGATTTCTCGCCAAAACCCATATATTTTAGCGACCAGCTTACATGTATCATAGGAGGAAAATCAACCGGGAAGTCCCTGCTCCTTCATAATATGGCAACGGCAATAGATAGGAAGCAAGTAGAGAAAAAACAGGAAACCGCAGCAACCAATGTTAAACAAATTCCGGAGTTAAAGGTTTATTGGCGTGACGGGGTTTGTAGTGATGATAAGAGCAAAGAGCGGAAAATTGTTTACATTCCGCAGACTTATTTAAACCGTTTAAGTGATGAAGAACAAGAAACAACGGAGATTGATACCATTATCCAAGACATTGTTCTGCAAGATCAAAAGTGCAACGAAGCATACCGCTTAATGCTCCAAAAGATTTCCGAGCAGAAGCAACAAATTGCGAAGTCGATTGTAGACTTCTTGCAGATTGTGAAAAATCGGGAAGAACTTTATGAGCGATGTAAAGGAATTGGCGACAAGGAAGCAATCGAAGCTGAACTTGAAAAATTGAATGACCAATTAGAACAACTTAGTAAAGAATATAATGTTACGGAAACTGAAATAGCGGAATATCAAAGTTCAATAGAAAATGCAAGAACCCTAAGGGAGTCATACTCCGTAGCGACCAAAGAAATTGAACAGATCCAAGATATTCAATCCGTTGTAGATATAAAGTTCTCTTCTAATAGTGCATTTGCGGTTTTTAACGAGTTGTTTGATAACGCCATTGAAGAAGTGAAAAAGATCGCTGATGAAGCTTGGGCTGCCAAACAAGAGGAAATTTTACAAGCGGCTCGTAAGAAATGCGGAGATATTGAGTCAGCTATAAGCAAGTATGAAGAAAGAGTTGCTATATTAAAGCCGAAAATGGACGGCAATGAACGGATAAGCAAACTTTCTGCTTCTATTGTAAAGGAGCGAGAACGGTTGGCAAAACTTTCTGAATACCAAACCCAGCTAAGCACAGTGCAGGCACAGTATAAGCAAAACTTACATGAGTTAAGCCAATCGTTTTCTACTTTCAGCCAAATATATCTTGCGTATGTAGACAGCATTAATAGTGGCTTTGTTTCTTCTACAGACGAATTGGAATTCTCAGTAAGAAAAGTATTGCGTATTGATCAACTCGTGCGGAAAATTTCGGATCTATTAGATAATAGGTCAATTGGAAGATTTCATGCATTCAACCTCCGCGAAATAACAGAAGATGTACTATCTTCGGAACATATTGAAGCGTTTATCGAGGCAATCCTTACCAACTCAAAAGATACTCTGCAACTAAAAGGTGGTTGTACTGTAGAATCTGCCCTCCGTGAAATTTTGTCGGATTGGTATAATATAGACTATGTTGTCCGAATGGATAATGACGATATACAAGATATGTCACCAGGCAAGAAAGCTTTGGTTTTACTTAGGCTTCTTATTAGCCTTGCTGAAAGCAGGTGCCCGATTCTTATAGACCAGCCCGAGGACGACCTTGATAACAGATCAATTTTCGATGAGTTGATACGATTTATTAAAGAGAAGAAGGTTGATAGGCAAATCATTACCGTTACACATAATGCCAATATTGTACTTGGTGGTGATGCTGAGTTGGTGATAGTTGCAAATCAAAAAGGAAAAAATGCCCCGAATAAACAATACCGCTTTGAATATCGTGGCGGTTCGATTGAGGACAATAATCCTGTTGTTGAAGAAAATGGGGAAGTCATCCCAGGCATATTAAACAGCAAAGGTATACAGGAACATATCTGTGAAATCCTTGAAGGAGGAGAGCAAGCCTTTGCTCTGCGGCAACACAAGTATCACTTTATCAAGAGCTAAGGTGCGTCATATGCCTGCTGCCACTCCCGAAATCGCCCAGCTTTTGCTCATTCCCATTCGCAAAAACCTGTCCGCTTTCCTGCCGGGCAAAACGAGTGTTTTCATCCGGCGAAACCCTCATTTTACCCATCAGTCGTGACAGCAGGTATAACACACTACACTTTGCAAGCAAAGTCGTGTGCCAAAGGGATACCCTTTGGAAACCCTTTTTTGTCGGAGTGTGTAGCCACACTTCCTCCAAAATGCAAAATAAGCGGCATAGGTCAGCCCGTTCCCGGTGCTGATCTATACCGCTTATTTGCCTACATGGGCTTCTTACTGTATCGCCCATATAAACCGTTCCAATTTATTACTTCCGTATGTACCGTACTCTTACTAATTCCAAAATGCTTCGCCGCCTGACGCACCGTCGTATGATTGTCAATAATATAGCGGGCAATCTCCATCGCTCTCTCCTCAATATAACCTTTCAAACGAAATCCCCTGCACTACTTGTTTTTACATTGTATGCAGAGGATTTTCGCTTATGTCATATTTTAGACGGTTTCCTGCGCCGCTTCGGGCTTGCCCCACGCCGCCCGAATGATACGCTCCGCCTCCTTCGCCTGATCCCTTGTAAGCTGCGGCGTGTCCTTAAGTACATAGTCCATGCCAAGCCTCTCATACTTAATGCTGCCAAGCGCATGGTAAGGCAGAACCTCCAGCTTTTCTACATTGGAGAGCGTCATCAAAAAACGTCCCAGCTCCGTCAACTCCGTCTCGTCAAATGTGATGCTGGGCACAACAACATGGCGAATCCACACATCTTTTTTCTTCTCATCCAAATATTTTGCAAATGCAAGCACATTCTCATTTCCGTGTCCCGTCAGGCTTTGGTGCGCCTTCGCTTCCATGTGCTTGATGTCAAGCATAACAAGATCGGTGACCGCAAGCAGCGCGTCGATCTGCGCCAGACGCCCCTGATCCGAAGCCTCTGCCATAGCCGACGTTCCCGGAAACAAGATACCCGACGTGTCCAGGCATGTGTGGATGCCACGCTCCTTTGCCTTTATAAAAAGCTCTGTCAAAAATTCCGTCTGCATCATCGGCTCACCGCCCGTTGCCGTGATGCCGCCCGTCTTATAAAACGAACGATTTCTCTCAAAACGGCTCAAAAGCTCGTCCGCACTCATTTCCTCACCGGCATCTGCCCGCCAGGTATCAGGATTGTGACAGTACTGACAGCGCATCGGACATCCCTGAAAAAACACGACAAAGCGCACGCCCGGTCCGTCCACCGTTCCAAACGTTTCCACTGAATGAATCCTGCCCATTTCTCTTTCCTCCCGCTTCTTTTTCCCTAAATGAACAAAAGTGTGCATCGCGCACTCCCACGGTGTAATAAACTGTGAATGAAGCACGCTTTTGCCGCGCCGTGCATGATTGCGTAGCAATACTTCCTCTCATGCACGTGCGCTTCAGCGATACAGTTCCACTCCGCCGCAGTGCCTTCCCCCAGAGAAGGTTGCTTTATAGGGAACGAAGTTTCCTATAAAACAGCAAAAGTGTGCTTCGCACACCCCCGCGGTGTAATAAACCGTGAATGAAGCACGCTTTTGCCGCGCCGCGCATGATTGCGTAGCAATACTTCCTCTCATGCGCGTGCGCTTCAGCGACACAGTTCCATCCCGCCGCAGTGCCTTCCCTCGGAGGAGGCTGCTTTATAGGGAACGAAGTTTCCTATAAAGCAAGTAAGAGGTATCTCCCTTCAGCAGATACCTCTCCTCCACTCCCCCCTTCTCCTGTTTCCCTTACATAATCTCATGGAACGTACGCGCGATCACCTCATCCTGCTGCTCCTTCGTCAGCTTGATGAAGTTCACAGCGTAACCGGAAACACGAATCGTAAGCTGCGGATACTGCTCCGGGTGCTTCTGCGCATCCAGAAGCGTCTCCTTATTGAGCACATTCACATTCAGATGATGCCCGCCCTTCTCCACATAACCGTCCAGCATTGCAGTCAGATTGTTCTGCGCGCTCTCCTCATCCTTTCCAAGGGCCTCCGGCACAACCGTAAAGGTATTAGAAATACCGTCCTGTGAATCCATAAACGGCATCTTGGCAACCGACGCCAGCGAAGCGACTGCTCCATGCGTATCGCGTCCATGCATCGGGTTGGCGCCCGGCGCAAACGCGACGCCCTTCTTTCGTCCATCCGGCGTTGCCCCCGTATTTTTCCCGTAGGAAACGTTCGAGGTGATCGTAAGGATCGAGGTTGTCGGAATCCCGCCGCGATAGGTGTGGTTTCCCTTGACATATCCGATGAAGGTGTGCAGCACCTCCTTGGCGATCTCATCGACACGGTCATCGTCATTGCCGTATTTCGGGAAGTCGCCCTCTATCTCAAAATCGACCGCTACGCCGTTCTCGTCACGAATCGGCTTAACCTTCGCATATTTAATTGCCGATAAAGAATCCGCTACCACGGAAAAACCTGCAATTCCCGTTGCAAACCAACGGCGCACCTGCCTGTCATGAAGCGCCATCTCAAGCCTCTCATAGCAATATTTATCATGCATATAATGAATGATATTGAGCGCATTGACGTACACGCCGGCAAGCCATTTCATCATATCCCTGTAAGCATCCCACACCTCATGATAATCCAGATACTCCGACGTGATCGGGCGGTATTTCGGTCCGACCTGCTTTCCTGAAATCTCATCTACACCGCCGTTGATCGCATAGAGCAGACACTTTGCAAGATTGGCGCGGGCGCCGAAAAACTGCATTTCCTTACCGATTCTCATCGAAGATACACAGCAGGCAATGCCGTAATCATCGCCATGCACCACACGCATAATATCATCATTCTCATACTGGACCGCCGAATGCGCAATCGACGTCTTTGCACAGAAACGCTTAAAATTCTCCGGCAGCCGCACCGACCAGAGCACCGTCATATTCGGCTCCGGCGCAGCGCCGATATTATTGAGCGTATTTAAGTAACGGTAAGACATCTTCGTTACCATATGTCTGCCGTCCACGCCAATTCCTGCAATCGACTCCGTTACCCAGGTCGGATCCCCCGCAAAAATAGCATTATACTCCGGCGTCCGTGCAAATTTGACGCAGCGCAGCTTCATCACAAACTGGTCGATGATCTCCTGAATCTCCGATTCCGTAAACGTGCCCTCTCGCAGATCACGCTCCGCATAAATATCAAGGAAAGTCGACGTACGACCAAGACTCATTGCCGCGCCGTTCTGCTCCTTGACTGCTGCCAGATACGCAAAATAAACCGCCTGTGTTGCCTCCTTCACATTCGTCGCGGGCTTTGCTATCTCACACCCGTAAATCTTCGCAAGCTCCTTAAGCATCTTAAGCGCACGAATCTGCTCGGAAAGCTCCTCGCGCTCACGGATCACATCCGAATACATGATTGTACGCGTCGTATCGAGCTGCTCCTGCTTATCCGCAATCAGACGATCCACGCCGTAGAGCGCCGCACGGCGATAATCGCCGATAATACGTCCCCTGCCGTAAGCATCGGGAAGTCCGGTAATGATATGAGCCGAACGGCACTCGCGCATCTCCTTTGTATATGCATCAAACACTCCTGCATTATGCGTTTTCCGATGTGTCGTAAAATACTCAACAACCTCCGGATCAACATGATACCCGTTATCCTCACAGGCTTTGACTGCCGTGCGGATACCGCCGTACGGCTGCAACGCACGCTTAAACGGCTTTTCCGTCTGAAAGCCCACAATTTTTTCTTTGTTTTTATCTAAATACCCCGGTCCGTGCGAGGTAATCGTGGAAATAACCGCGGTGTCCATATCCAAAACGCCGCCGGCCTCCCGCTCCTGTCTGGAAAGCTCCAAAACCTCCTGCCACAATTCGGTCGTATCCTGCGTAGGTCCTGCCAAAAAGGAATCATCCCCATCATAGGGCGTATAATTTTTCTGAATAAAATCTCTGACATTGATTTCATTCTCCCATGCTCCTCCAACGAAGCCTCTCCATTCATTCTGCATTCTGCGTTTCCTCCTTTTTTGCTTGTGCAGTTAGCATCGACTAACTACCGTGAATATACCATAGCAGTACCACGGCGTCAACCTTGTATCTAATTTCATACAAAAAGCCGACAATCCGGGCACTTCTCGCCCAGACGGTCGGCAACATCTTGTTATACTTCATGTGGTTTCTCCACTTATCCGTCAGTCATATAACAATGTTATCTTACAATGCTTTTTTCATTTTTGCAAGAACATTCTTCGGAAAAATCGACAGCTGCTTTCCACGCACAGACATGAAACATCTCCCTGACAATCGCCTCGTATTCCCGGATGCTCGTGCTCTTTTTGATTTTCTTTACATATCGCTCGGGAGACACAAACTGATTGGACAGATATTCCCATAGTTCCTTCATTTTAAACAACGTGTTCTTATCTCCCTGCATGACCTGCGCATATCCCTGTAAAATACAGTCGCAAAATGCAAACAGCCGCTCCTTTTTTTGTTCCGGCGTCTCGTTCCTCTCTCCTCGTATTTCATGGATGAGGGCAGGATTTTTTAGGATTCCCCGCCCGATCATCATGCGCCCCACATGTGGAAACTGTCCGCGCAGCCGCTGCACATCCTCGGCCGTTACAATATCCCCGTTATAGCAAAGCGGCAGCCGGCTTGTCTCTGCGGCGTAGGAAAACGCCTCCAAGCGAATGCCCTTCTCATAAAAATCCTTCTGCGCACGCGGATGTATGATCAGCTCCTCCAGCGGATATTTCTCATAGAGTGCGAGCAGCCGCTCCCATTCCTCGGAGTTCTCCACCCCGACACGCGTTTTTATGGAAATCGCAAGCGGACATTTCTCAAAAATTTCATCGAGAAAAACCGCAAGCTCCACGGGGCATGCCAAAAATCCCGCGCCCCGCCGCTTTGCCGTCACCGTGCCGGACGGGCAGCCGAGATTCAGATTGACTGTCTTGTAGCCGTAATCCTGTAGCGCCCTTGCAATATACAAAAAATCCTCCGCACGGTTTGCCAGAATCTGCGGAACGACCTGCATTCCCTCATTGTGCTCAGGCAAAATATCATTTTTCTCTCTGCTGCTCATCTTTTTATTACCCAAAAACGGGGTAAAATATTTGTCAATTCCGCCGTAATACTTCTGATAGGCATTGCGGAACACATATCCGGTCAAGCCCTCCATAGGCGCCATATAATACTGCATTTTCCTCTCCTGTCAATCGTATTTTCTCTTTCACACGCAGGCGCTTTCTGATATTCCCAAACAGTAACCACGCGCTGCGTACCTTCTCATTGCCCACCTGTCACGGAAGGCGCTGCGAACTGCTTCATATTTCTGACATTCTCATAAATCTCCTTCGTCACCGCATCCTCCGCCGCGCTCATGTAATACGTTTCCTCCGCTGTCTCAATCTGAAGAAAAACGCCGTTCTGCGGATTTAAAAAGACCTCGCACCGCTCTCCCTCATTCCGAAACGTTCCCTCATAAATATTTTCCATCCCATTGCCGCTCAATTTCCTTAACGGCGGCAGTTCCTCTATCAGCGTAATTTCCTCTATATCGGTTAGCGGCAGCTCATACGCAGTTCCCAGATGCTGTGCAACGAGCACCTCGCCCTCCGCCGCAAGCTGTAATGGCGTAAATTCCTCCAGCATCACCCAGATGCAGCAAAACGGAATGACGACCACGATCATCACAAGCCCGATCATATCAAGCACCTTTCCCGTCGTCGTTGCAAGATTCGTGGTTGTTCCGATTCCGATACGCTGCGATACTATCGTGCGCTTATCCTTTTTATTGTAATAGATCACACCGCCAATCCACGCATCATCCTCGGCGGCAGCATCATAGGGTTCTTCCCGCTTTTCCTCATAGCACACATCAATTCTGTCAGTCTTTTTCATATGCAAAAGCACGAACCCGATCTGTGCTGCCGTATAGACCAGTGTTGCCCAGATCAGCAGTCCAAGCGTGGAGCGGTCAAACACAAACAGCACAGCCGTTACTGCCGTGTATCCCGTATTCATCCACGCCATCCCAAGCCATGTATTTTTCCAGAGACTTTTTTTCGCACGCGTGTAA
This sequence comes from Roseburia sp., assembly GCA_019421345.1. Taxonomy (GTDB): domain Bacteria; phylum Bacillota; class Clostridia; order Lachnospirales; family Lachnospiraceae; genus Roseburia. The sequence continues at coordinate 11,253 of JAHZFL010000008.1, forward strand.
TTAACGTTAACATCGCTGTCACTGCTGATGACCTGCGTTTTCTGTCTATCCATCCACAGTGCCATGCCGTAGCACAGAACCGTGAGCATGGCAAACGCCACCACAACTCCCCCATATACGAGGATCTCTCTCCTCCTAAAATAGATGAGACTCACCGCCGCCACCGCGCCGGAGAGCAGCATCGGGAACAAAAACGGCAGCAGCTTGACACTGCGCACCGTCCCGGCGTTTTTCATCTCTGTGTAAGTCTGACTCAAAACAGATGTCGAAAATCCCTGCGCACGTTTCCACCGCTTTAATCCGGCGTTTGCACGCGCGACAGGAATCATCGGCAGTATACAGACCGCAACTAACCAGAGCATCCACACCGTAAGCGGAATGGAAAAGCCCGGAAGCACCCATGTCACAAAAGGGAGCAGCGCCAGAACCAATAACTGCCGTTTCGTCTGCTGCCTGTACCACTTCTGAATTTCTACGACCTCCTGCTGCTCCATCCATTCCTTTTTCATTCCAACAGCAAAGCAATAGCCGTTTTTGAATGCTCCTGCCGGCCGCAGAAAAAAATACATCAAAAACAATATCGGATACATGGTAACAAAAAATATGATCTGAACCACCATATCATTCTCCCTCCATCTGCTCAAAATGGCTTCTGCACAATGTTACAAACTGCTCCTGCGTCACCCCCGCCAGCTTCGCCTCCGAGATGATCCGCCGCAGTGTCTCCGCCGCCTCCGCTGAGAGCTGTCCGTCCCCGCCAAATTCCCGGCTGACCCTCGCACCATTTCTGCGCTCTGTGACAATGTACCCTTCCTGCTTCAACAGCCGGTACGCCTTATTTACCGTCATTGCATTGACGCCAATCTCCTCTGCGAGCGCGCGCACCGTCGGAAGCTGCTCCCCCGGCTTTAATCTGCCGTCAGAAATTCCCATTACGATCTGATTGCGCAGTTGCTGATAAATCGGTATATCCGAACTGTCATCAATTACAAGTACCATGCCGCACCTTCCTCTTTCTTTGTATCATTTATATTAGTTCATATAATACAAAATGTCAAGTGATAGGTTTTTAAGTCTTGCCACATACCCAGCAAACCATCCATAATATAACAACCTGACATGTGCTATACTTGATACAGTTGACACAGGGCGCTGTCGCAGCAATTTTGGGAAAGTTCCAAATAAACAAACAGAAATTTAGAGAAAACGGCCTGTCTTTACCCAAGACAGAGTTTTTAATCGACAAAAACTATTTTGCGGACTGCTTTTCCCGGCAGCCGCAAATTTGGTCCAAAATGGAATTGATTTACAAATAGAATGGATTTTGAAAATGACTTGTATAAGATAAGCAAAAATTTCCCGTCTCTCACGCCGGACGCACACCGCGCAGCCTGATCGCCGTCCGAAACTCCTCCAGCATCGCCTGTCGGAAAACATTACGGTCAACCCACACCTGAATGCCTGCAACGCGTCCCCGGTCTGTGTACTGCCAGCCTGCCCATGTCTCCCACACATTGTCCATGTCCGGTTCTTCCACATCGTACTGCGCAATCCACAACGGATAATCGGCAAATCCTTTATCAAGCAGCCGCGCCGTGTCTGCTCCCACATAGATTGCCGGAGATTTCCCGCTGTACTCTATCACTGCACGAAGAAACGCCTCCCCGACCGCATTCACCTGCGCGCGGCTTAATCCTGCGACATCCTCCAGGTCCATGGCAAGCTTTGCATCATTGACCAGCCCCTCCGTCGTACCTATAAAGTGATATGCCTCCGCCCTTGCTTCAGACTCATTTTTTGCTGTCAGATAATGATAAAAACCGACGGGCAGACCCGCTGCTGTGGCATTTGCATAATTCCGATAAAAAAACGGATCCCGTATGCGCATTCCCTCGCTTGCCTTTAGGTATACAAGTTCTATCCCGGCGTCTTTTACTGCCGCAAAATCAACCGCCCCCTGCCACTTGCTTACGTCTATGCCGTTCACTGTCTCACATCCTCTTTTTCCTTACGCTTTATTATATGGAAATGGGCTCTGTTCTGTTCCTGCACCGATTTTCCGAAGCCGCTTCTCACAACAGACACCGTAAAAACCTTTCTCCGAACGAAACATTTTTCTTTAAACCAGAAAACGACAGACTTCCCACACTAAACAAAATTTCGCACAACCCCAAACACAAGCAGCACCGCGATGCAGACGTAGAGCATTCGATTTTGCGCACGGCTTAACTCCCATTTCCCGCTCCTAATGTAACCCGCAAGATACGGAACAAATATGAGTGCAAAAATGGGCGTCAGTAAAAAAAGCGCAGGATTGTATGAAAATGCCGCGGCAAGATCAAGCTGCAGCAGCGACAGACACATCCGTGTAACGCCGCAGCCCGGACAAAGATACCCTGTCACCTCACGAAACAAACACGGAATCGCCCAACCTGTTTTCTGCACAAAGGCTGCGTAGCCGAGCCCTGCTGTAAGAAACAGGACCACGCAGCCCGCAGCCTTTAAAAACCTCTTTTTCATCCTATTATGCCATCTTATTTAACTCGTTCTGCATCAAAGCCCATGCCACGATGCTCAAGCCAAAAATGCTGAGAATTAAATACAAAATGCCGCTGTTGCTGGACGGTATTCCGCGATTTGCCTTTGCAGCATCGATCTTTTCCCCCTGCTTATACGCCCAGTAAAAACTATAGATCCCGCAGGTGACAATCGTTAAAAGTATCGCCATGCCTCCCGACGTTCCAAACGTGTTGGATGCGGTATTGGCATCATTCGTTAGGCAAATAAACCAATACAACCCGTAAATGCCGCAAGTAACAATCGTCAAAATAATACATACTGCAATGCTTCTCTGTTGAATCATAACCTTTCTCCTTTGCTTCTTTTGTTAAAAAAATTATACCATAATCCACAGAATTGTCTAGTACCTTTGTACTTATCCGGCTGTCTTTTTCTTCCCCCGCTACCGACATCCTTTTGTAAGGACGTCGCGGCAGAACAGGAAATCCGCCGCCAGGTAGTACAACAAATATACCACGCCAAAAACTGCCAGCGCAGCACCTCCGCAGATCCACACAAGATTTTCCCGCAGGAACGCCTCCCCGAACATCCGCTGTGCACCGGCTATCAGACAGACCGTCGTGGCTACCGGCAAAACTGCCGGAACAAAAAAGAATGTGCGAACCTCCAACCGTGCCAGCTTGCGCTGCATCCCCATATCCACACCGAGCTTTTCCAGAATGCCGTAGCTGCGGCGGCTGTGCTCCAGACCGGATAACTGCTCAAACGCAAGCATCGTCGACGCAAGCAAAATAAAAATAACGCTCAGATACAAGCCGCCAAAGGAAATCGCTGTAAAGCCTGTGAGGGAATTTTCCACGCCCCACGCTTTTACGATGACTCCTACCGCCACACGCTCCGGCAGCTCCTTTCCGTCCTGCAACAGCGGTCTCCACTCCCTGCCGCTGTTTAAAAAACGCTTAAGCTCCTGCTTTAACTCCGGGTATCCGCCGTCCGCAAGAGACATTACAAGCCGTATCTTATCTCCTGACAGTCCCTCAGCAACTGCATCGGGCACGACCAGCACATACCCCTGTGTCCCCGCCATCTGGTACAGCTCCATCGGCTCTGTATAGATCTTTTGCGCCGAGACGTGAAGTGTCGTTCCCGCAAGCGTAATCTCCGGCTTTTCCGCTAACGCCTCCCTAATGTCCTCCATATAGTTCCATGTATCACAATGCACCAGAAAAGAATCGTCCGCAAGAGACACCTCCGCAAGCCCCAGCATCCTTCGCAGATGATTATAGTCTGTCAGCGCCAGCGCCTCAACCGGCAGATCCGTACGGTACAGATAATAAACGACCGCATCGGAGACCGGACTTTTCTCATCGGTAAAGGCGATCATATCCTCCATACATTCCTTCGCGAGCGGCGCATCCAGTGCAATTCCCGCGTCATAGGGGTAATACGCCTGCATATTCGCCTTGTACCCCGCGCCCAGCAAAAGCCCGGCAAACATCGTACCAAGTGAAACGGACAGCAAAATCGCAAGCATCGCCATCATCCTTCCGGCAGACGAAACCCTGCGCCCGATCTGCCCCAGATAAAACAGCCTCGCGTCGGTATACAACTTCTTTTTCCTTCGCTTGCTGGAAATCAGAAGCATCTGCGGTATTCTCCGGTACAGGCTGTAAATGCCAAAGGTTGTGAGAAGCCCTGCGCCTCCAAACCAGACAAATGCAAGATTTGTCTGTTCATGCACCCCCAGCACCAAAAGCGCACCGCCTGCCAGAAGCGCACAGACAGAAAGTAAGATCCAAAGGACGCACTCTCCCCGCCGCATGGCGCGCATCTGCTCCCTCTTTTTGCTGTCATAAAGCAGCTCTATGATCCTGCTCCTGCGAATGATCTTCACAGAGCGCACCATCCCCATCCCGTACATACAGACAAAAAACAGAAATGCCACAGCAAGCGCTTTACCCGAAAAAACAATCCGATAGGTATGCGGCGTCTCAAAAATACGGTTGACCAGAGAAACGAGAATTCCCGACAAACCGCTGCCAAGCCATGCGCCAAGCCCAAACGCCCCAAACCCAAGCAGTCCGTTTTCCATCAAAAACAGCTTTTGGATCAGACGCGTCTCCATACCAAGCAATTCATAGACAGCAAACTCTTTTTTCCGCTGCATCAGCATAAAGCGGACAGCATAGCCGATCACAAAGGAAGCGATCCACGCCACGAGCACAGACAGCCCCACGACCGCAGTTGTCAGCATCGACATATTTTCCGACATCGCCAGAATATCCTCGGAAAAGCCAAGCGCCAGAAAGGAATACATAAACGCTGCGGTCAGACTTAGCGTGATAAAATAAATGAGATAGTCTCTCATACTCCTTTTCATATTTAAAAGTGCCAATCTCTGAAACATCCAATCCCCCTATCTCTTTGCAACCGCCCTCTGAAACAACATTCCGGTACTTATAAAATACGCAAGAAACAGCGTAAGAAAAATTCCCACCGTCCAAAAAAGCTGTGCTCCCACTGCGCCCAGACCGACATAGGCGGCAAGCTCGGCAGACACCATCTGTAAAAAATAGGGCAGTATCACGGCAGACACCAGAATGGCAAGCGCAACCGGAAGTCCGAACCAGACGCCAAGCTGCCCAAGCACTAACGTGCCCAAGGTCTTTTCATCCGCTCCCAGCTTCCGAAGTACCCCAAAACGGTATCTGTGTTTCTCCATATCCAAAAGCTGCTGCAGGGAGAGAATCGTCAGACAGATGACCATCAGCACGACTGCACCATAAATCATCATGGACTCCATAAGGAACGCACTTCCCTTGGTACTGTTGACCTGCAGCGTCCGAAGCCGGATAACATATTCCATTCCATCCTCTGATTCCTCCGCATACACCGCAGAAAACGCCTGCTCCAACGCGTGCGCCTGCGCATAGGAAATCGGCTCCTTCGTCATAATATAGCGGTTCTGGTTCACAGGAAGCAGCTTTTCACAGACAGCATCCGGAAAAACATAAATAAATCTTGTATAACGATTATAGAGATTCTCTCCCATCGCGTCGTCATAATAGGAAGCGGCGCAAGCCGTCAGCTCCCCCGCATCTGTGGAAACGCTCCGGTTGTTTTGCAGAAACTCCTCCCGCTCCTCGTCCTCTGCCGCCAGATGCCACTGCGTTGTAAACTCCGTTTCCCGGAGCGTGACAGGATTTAGCCCAAGCATTTCCCGCATCGCATTGTAATCACTCAATGAGATTGCCACCGCAGGAAAATCAAGCTTTTCCCTGTCGTGGAAGCGTTCCCGCTCCGGTAGATATAGCGACACCGTCGCGTCTGCCTCCACCGTAATCCCCTGCTCCCGGAAAAACTCCGTAACTTCCTCATAACTCCCCTGCCGCAAATCCTTTTCGTCAAATACATTGTGATAATCGCTTGAAATCTGCACATCATACATGGAACGCGAATCCAGATACCCAAAGCTCCATTGACAAAGCAGCGGCGCTGCCACAAACAGAAATACTGCCGCAACAAATGTCATGCAGATGACCGACATTGTTTTCGTCGTAGTCACAAGCTTCGAGAGAAGCTGCCCAAAAAAGAAAAGATGACAGCCGCTGTATGTATACGCTTTTGCCTTTTCCTTCCACAGCCCGATCGCACGGCTCATAAGGCAGATGACTGCACAGATCAAAAACAGCACGTCCGCCACCAGAAACATCAGATACTGGTTCATCATGCCAGCCCCAAGCGACAGATAAAATTCCCGCTGCACATAAGCGACACTGGCAGTCCCCAGTGTGCTGCACAAAACGCACGGCACAAGCCCCCAAAGAAGCACAAAGATATTCCGCCGCCTTTTTGAAACCGCGCAAAATGCCGCCCACAAAAGCGTGACTGCCGGAAACAGAAGATTCGCCCAAAACATCAGTCTCGCCGGAAGCGGAAATCTGGAATCATAGTAAAAATATATTTTCTGAATCCCCGTCTGAAGCATCCATACTGCAAGCAGGAGATAGCAGGCAATGACTGCCGGCATCCAACGGCTCTTTTTTAGCTCCGGCTCATTGCGGCGGTTCGCCGTCATCATCTCGATGATCACAGTTTTACGGATCGTGCGCACGTTGCACAGCCCCAACACAAGAAAACAGCACCCAAAAAACAGCACCGTCCATCCGACCGTATCGGGAAACAGCATCCACTCGAAACGATACGCACGCTCATAGATGCGCATCAGCATGGCTGTGATAAACTGTGAGACGACCGCGCCTCCGAGGATTCCTCCCGCCACTGCAATCATTCCCACAAAAAAGGTCTCCGCAAAAAAGAGCCACGCAATGACTCTCTGCTCCATGCCCATCACTGCCAAAACGGCAAAATCGCGCTGCCTCGTGCGCAGCATATAACGGTTGACATACTGGATCAGAAACAACAGCAGCAGGGAAACTGCCCCGATCGACAGCTTCATCCCGTCGCTTAAAAGCGTAAAATCATACTCCACCCCGACGTCTGGATGATAGTGATCGCTGGAAATTGACAAAAACGCATAAAACAGCATGACGCAGACTGTCAGTGTCACAACATAGACGATATAATCTCTCGCCGCGCGCCTGATATTATTCCAAACCAGTCTGGTGTACATCGGACACGCCTCCTCCCATCATAGTCAGGACATTTAAGATTTTTTCAAAAAATGCCTGCCTTGAATCGTCGCCCCGCAAAATCTCGGTAAAGATCGCACCGTCGCGCAAAAATAAAATACGCTTTGTATAGCTCGCCGAAAATGCGTCGTGCGTCACCATCAGAATCGTCGCCCCCAGCATATCATTCATGCCCTGCATTGTCGCCAGCAGCATCTGCGAGGAATGGCTGTCGAGTGCCCCGGTCGGTTCATCCGCCAGAATCAGCTTCGGATGATTGACGATCGCCCGCGCACAGGCGCAGCGCTGTTTTTGTCCGCCGGAAACCTCATACGGATATTTTTCCAGAATATCCGTGATATTTAGGCTTGCGGCAATCTCCTTCACCCGCGCCTCGATCTCCTTGACCGGAACATGGTTGATCGTCAGCGCCAGCGCGATATTTTCCGAAATTGTCAGTGTATCCAGCAGATTAAAATCCTGAAAAATAAAGCCCAGATTTTCCCTGCGGAATTTTGCGATGGCTTTCTCCTTAAGCTCCGTGACATCCGTTCCGTCCAGATAAATATGTCCCGCGCTCACCGTATCGATCGTCGAAATGCAGTTTAGCAGCGTCGTCTTTCCGGAGCCCGACGCCCCCATGATCCCAAGGAACTCGCCCTCCTGCACACAAAAGCTGATGTCCTTGATCGCCTGCGTGATATTTCCTTCGTTTCCGTAAAATTTCTGGATATGATCCAGCTTTAAAATCTTTTTCATCGTCCCACCTCGTTCTTTTCATACCCTGATTATAAAAGAAAATATCCGCCGTTTGCATCGTTTTTTCTAACAAAGTTCTAACAATATTGTTAGATTTCCTGACCGAATAAAGAATCCCGCAGGCGAGATTCTCCGCCTGCGGCGGGGGACAACCGCAGCACAATTCCTTTCCAACACAGTGCGCGTCCTCGCGCGTAATGCTATGTCATAAAAAAGCAGAGCCATACTAGCTCTGCACCTGATGAATAAAATGATTGATTTGAAAAGCCAGTCGGATTCTCGTTCCCTCCCCCGCCGACTCAGCGCAGATTCCGATACCAAGCTTATCGCAAAGGCGTTTACAGAGATACAGTCCAATACCGGTGGAGTTTTGTCTGCTTCTGCCGTTTTGCCCGGTAAAGCCTTTTTCAAAGATACGCGGCAGATCGCCTGCCGGGATTCCGATTCCCGAATCCTCCACAAACAGATATATTTTATCCCCCTCCGGCTGCGCATAAAAATGAAGCTCCGGCTTGCTGCCTTTGTATTTTACTGCATTGACGATCAGTTGATCCAGAATAAAACGAATCCACTTATCATCGGAATACACGGTCACATCATTCTCATCGATGACAAGTGAAACACCGTTTTGCAGCAAAAGATATTTATTATCCGCGATCGCCTGATGCACCACATCAAAAAGCCGCAGCTCCCGAATCGAATAATCCTTTTCCGTGTGCTCACTCCTCGCATAATAAAGCGCCTGCTCGGTAAAACGATCCGTTTTCTCAAGCTCCGTCATCAGCTCTCTTGTAAACGGCGCAGTATGATTTTCACACAAAAGCTTCATCGCAGTGATCGGTGTCTTGATCTCGTGAATCCACTGCTCAATATATTCCCTGTATTCCTCACGCTCCCGCAGCACATCGTTTGTCTGCTCCAGCATCGACTTAAACGCCTGCTTCAAGAGGAAAAACCAGACCTCCTCCTCTGCATCCTGTGGCTCAGGCAGCAGCTCTGCCAGAAGATACCGCTCCTTTAGCCCCTCCGAGAGCCTCTTTAGCCTTCCAAGCCTCTTTTTCTTCCGGTAATAGGACAACAGCAGCACTCCCGCTAAAGCCAGAGTCCAGACCACAGCGATCAGAAGAATCATATCCACACTGTTTCCCGTCAGCAAAAGGAATGCGCCAAGTAAAACGATCCCCGCCCCATTCAAAAGCAGAACCGGCATCCTCTCCCTCCAGTACCGTCTCCCGTTCATATCAAATACCCCTGTCCGTGTTTTGTTTTGATAAAATCCGTGACACCAAGCTTTGAAAGCTTTTCACGAATCCTGCCAATGTTGACGCTGAGCGCATTGTCATCGACATAAAGCCGGTTATCCCACAGATACTCGATCAGGTCGGCTCTTGTGCAGATTTTTCCTGCGTGTGTCAGGAGATAGTACATGATCTTTGTCTCATTCTTTGTCAGCTCCGCCGCCGTACCGTTTACCTCTATCGTTCCGTTTTCCAGACACAACGACACGCCGCCGTGCGAAAGTCTGCGTTCCTGCTCCTTCGGATAAGCACGCTTTAACAAAGATGCGATCTTCGCCAGCAGGATCGCAGTATGATACGGCTTCGTCAGAAACGCGTCCCCGCCCAGCATAATACTGTTTAATTCATCCATATCCGTGCCGCAGCTCGTGACGAAAATAATCGGCACATCCGAAAAAGTCCGAATCCCGGAGCAGATCGCAAAGCCGCTCTCCTGCGGCAGCTTGACATCCAGCAGGATCAGATGCGGCTGTATCTGCCTCACCTGTGCCATGACGTCCGTAAAATCATAAATTGCAGACGTCTCATACCCGTTTCCCTCCAAAAGTGTCTGCAATTCTTTTCGGATCACAGGATCGTCCTCAATAACTAAAATCTTTGCCCTCATCCGATACCTCCTGCAAGCTTTCCTGTCGCCATTTCTATCTATTGCTATGATGCCATAATTTCTTTCAAAAAGCAAAGCGTCTCTTTGTAAAAGTTGTATAAACAGGCGCCTGCTGCACGCCGCAAGACATCAAAAAGCAGGAAATCCATATGAATCTCCTGCTTTTCGTATGTTTGACATAAGAGCGGCTCGCGAAGCGTGTCACTCGTTGTTTATATACTTCTCTTTTTAGCCATGCAGCGTACTGCTTCCTGTGTAGGAAACTCCTGCGGTCGGATGCCGGCGTCACATTCCTTGAAGGATTGCGTACTGTCCATCTACTAAAGTCCCTGCACCTCTGCCATTGCATTTGCCAAATCGGTTGTAAGAGTTGTTACCTCGCTGGTCAACCCTGCGAGCTCCTCGGTATAGGCAGCCTGATCGATCGTTCCGTCTATTCCACCCTGAATAAGATCTGCATACCCATCAATAAATTCACCAAACGCAGTACTCTTTTCTGCCAGATTCTTATGTGCCTCCTCATAGCCCTTCGGCGGATTTGCGATCGCACCGAAATCTAAAAACGGCTGCTTTGTCTGACGAATGCTCTCAATCTCTTTTACCGCTTGGTCTACATTTCCGGCATTCGCTGCCTCGGTGAACGCCATAATAGCGTTCATGAAATCCTCTGCTGCCGGATTGAGTGCTTCCACCTGTGCAAGATAATCATCCTTGCTCATCTCCCCGGCTTCTTTGCTCTCCTCCTGCTTCTCCGCTGCGCTATTGCTTTCAGATGCATCTGCACTTCCTGCTGCATCTGTACTTCCTGCTGCGTCTCCGCCACCGGAACATCCAACTACCGAAAACGCTACCGCAACTGACAGCAACACTGCAAATATTTTCTTTTTCATACCCATTCTCCTCATAAGTAAGATTTTTAACTGGGAATATATTCCTATTCCCTAAAGTTAGGAGCATTATATCATCCTGCTTTTGCAATAGCAATATGATTTTGAAAAAAATCATCCTTTTCTTATCAGCACAGAAACTCGTTCTAATTTCTTCCGATTCCGCCGCCAAACAGGTGTACTGTTTCACGGATTTTACCTACTCCATCACTTTGCGGATAATATCATCCTTCCACTTTTCATACGGATGATACCGCATCGGCAGGTCCAGCCAGTTATATTTCTTTAACACGCTTTTCCGGTGGCTGAATGTCTCAAAGCCGTGCTTGCCGTGGTAATTCCCCATACCGCTTGCCCCGACGCCGCCGAACCCCATCTCCGAACTCGCAAGATGCATGATCGTATCATTGACGCAGCCGCCGCCAAAGGAAATGCGCGAAATCACCCACCGCTCCATGCGACGGTCTGTCGTAAACACATAGCATGCAAGCGGCTTTTCAAAATGGCGAATGAGCGGCAGCAGCTCCTCCCGTGTCTCAAATGTCAGGACCGGCAAAACCGGACCAAAGATTTCCTCCTGCATAACCGGAGCATCCAAAGACACCTCATCCAAAATGGTCGGTGCGATCTGAAGTGTTTCGGGATTTCCCATGCCGCCGACGATCACCTTCTCCCCCTGTATCAGTCCCATCACCCGCCGGTAATGCTTCTCGTTTACCATCCGCGGATACTCCTCTGCCTCCAGCGGATTTTCCCCAAGCATCGCCGTGATCTCCTCTTTCATTGCAGCAAGCAGCGCCTCCTTAACCTCCCTGTGCACGACGAGGTAATCCGGCGCGACACAGGTCTGACCCGAATTTAAGATTTTTCCAAACATGATACGTCGCGCAGCAAGCTTTATATCTGCCGTCTTATCTACAATACAGGGACTTTTTCCGCCAAGCTCCAGCGTCACGGGCGTTACATAGCGCGCCGCCTTCTCCAGCACAATTTTTCCGACTGTGGTGCTTCCCGTAAAAAAGATATGATCAAAGCGCTGCTCCAGCAGTTCATTATTTTCTTCCCGACCTCCCTCTACAACCGCAACATGCTGCGTCACAAAATAATCGCCGATCATTTCTGCCAGAATGGAAGACACATGCGGCGCGTATGCGGATGGTTTTAAAATAACGCAATTTCCCGCAGCAATTGCATTGATCAGCGGTTCCAGACACAGGAGCACCGGATAATTCCACGGCGCCATCACAAGCGTCACACCATACGGCTCTGCAATCGTAAAGCTGCATGCCGGGAAATTTGCGAGCTTTGTCTTGACATACTCCTGCCTCATCCATCTTGCCAGACGCTTTGTACAATGAGTAAGCTCCATACGCGTCATACAGATTTCCGCCATACAGCTCTCGGACACTGATTTATGTAAATCCTGATACAGTGCATTACAAAGCTTCTTCTCATAGCGCTCAAGTGCATCGTGCAGACGCCCCAAAGCCGCCAGGCGAAATGTATAGGTGAGCGTTACGCCCGACTCAAAATATTCTCTCTGCTTCTTTACCAATTCCTCTGCTCTCATCCTAATCCTCATTTCCAACCGGCTTACCGCAAGGGTTTACCTCATATCTTACCTATTTGCCTCCGTCATAAAAGCTGTTTTTCTTATGGCTTATTCCTTTTATTTATGCTACAATAAGACCAATTACCACCCCTCATTTTTTGAGAGGTTTCCTGCGCGAAATCACATTCCGCTTTGATTTGAATACCCACATTTGTGCCGGAGCGTCACAAATGCAGATCACAGAGCCGAGCCGAAACCAACGCTCGTTTCTCAGCAAAAAATCGCTTCGGAAGGGAGAATTGATATGAAAACCGCGCTCATCACAGGAGCTTCCCGCGGCATCGGCCGCGCCATTGCCACCGCTTTCGCAAAAGAAGGCTTTCGTCTTGTCATAAACTGCTCCAGCTCCAAAGATGCCCTGTACGACTTACGGGATCAGCTTATCCGCACACATCACACAGACGTCCTTGCAGACGTTGGCGATATTTCGGATCATTCCTATGTTCATGATTTATTTGCGCGCACACAGGAGCGTTTTGGCGGCGTGGATATTCTGATCAATAATGCCGGCATCTCCTATGTCGGACTGCTCAGCGAGATGTCTATCGACGAATGGAACCGCATCGTCGGCGTGAATCTGACCTCCGTCTTTTCTACCTGTAAGCATGCAATTCCTCACATGCTGCACCGTCAGTCCGGCAAAATCATTAACATTTCCTCCATCTGGGGAAATGTCGGTGCTTCCTGCGAAGTCGCCTATTCTGCGTGCAAAGGAGGCATGAATGCTTTTACCCGCGCGCTCGCAAAGGAGCTTGCGCCAAGCAACATTCAAGTCAATGCCATCGCATGCGGCGTCATTGATACGGAAATGAACGCCTGCTTTGCCAAGGAGGAGCTGGCTGCTTTGACGGAGGAGATTCCCGCAGGTCGTTTCGGCACGCCGGAGGAGGTTGCCGCACTTGCCCTGCAGCTTTGTGCCGCCGGCTCTTATCTCACCGGACAGATCATAACCTTAGACGGAGGTTTTACCTAACATCAGCAGGAGGCTGCCATGCAAATCGGAACACGCATTCAAAAACTTTTAACCGAACAGGGAATCTCACAGTGCAGACTTGCCCATGATCTGCACCTTAATCCAAACACCATCAACGGCTATATCAAAAACCGCAGACTGCCGGACTGCTTTACACTCTCAAGGATTGCCTGTTACCTCGGCACAAATGTCGACTATCTGCTCGGCAATACCAACATCCGTGTCAATCCCCAACTGCCCCTCAACGAAAAAGAAACACAGCTTCTCAATCATTATCGCTGCATGACGCAGGAGCACCGCCATATGCTGGAGGAAGTCTCCGCCGCGCTCTCAAAGCGCAGCAGCCTTAACTCCCACGTCACTCTGCCGTCAATATGATCACACTTCTTGCAGGAACACGCACGGTTTTCTTATAAAAAATCTCCGTGCACGCCTCCATGTCTTTTCCGTCCTCATACGCTACTGCCGTATTCATGCAGACACTCCACTCCATACCGTTCGGCAGCTCCGGCAACTGCATGATCAACGGCTCCCAGTATGCATTCATACAATAAAAAACGACGTCATCGCGAATATCACGCTCATCTCTGCCCGCATACATAATACCGATCAGTCTGCTGTGATCATCCGTTCCGGCATTCCACGGATAACCATTGTGAATACTGATGTCGGGAAGATTGCACAGCGCCGCCTTCGTTGGCTTTCGGATGACGGCATATTTCTTGCGCAGCCCGATCATAAAGCGTACAAAATCATGGATCTCCCGGTATTTTTCAAGACGCGTCCAATCCAGCCACGAAATGATATTGTCCTGACAATACGCATTATTGTTCCCAAACTGCGTATTGCAGAACTCATCCCCTGCAAAAAACATGGCAGGTCCGCGGCTGCACAGCAGGGTTGCAAAAGCATTTTTTACCATGCGGCGGCGCAGCCCTTCGATCTGTGCATCCTCCGTCTCTCCCTCCGCTCCGCAATTCCAGCTATTTCCGTTATTATCTCCGTCCGTATTATTCCATCCGTTCTTTTCGTTATGCTTAACACTATATGCATACAGGTCATACAGCGTAAACCCGTCATGACAGGTCAGAAAATTGACGGAGGCACTCGCGCCCCGATGTGCCGAATCATATAAGTCCTTAGAACCGGTAATGCGCGCGATCGCCGTGGATGCCATTCCGCCGTCTCCTTTTAAAAAACGGCGCATGTCATCCCTATACCTGCCGTTCCATTCCGACCAGCGGTTAAACGCCGGGAAACTGCCCACCTGATACAAGCCCGCGGCGTCCCATGCCTCCGCAATCAGCTTTACCCTCCCCAAAATCGGATCATTTGCAATCTCCTGTAAAATAGGCGGGTCTGACATCGGCACTCCATTTTGGTCTCTTGTAAGAATCGATGCCAGATCAAAGCGGAAACCATCGACCCGGTACTCAATCGTCCAGTAGCGCAGACAGTCAATGATAAATTTGCGCATCGCCGGATGATTGCAGTTGACAGCATTTCCACAGCCGCTGAAATTATAATAATGTCCGTCGGGTGTGAGCATATAGTAAAGATTGTTATCAAGCCCTTTAAACGAAAAACATGGTCCGTTCTCATTTCCTTCTGCGGTATGGTTGAATACCACATCCAAAAACACCTCGATCCCGTTCTCCTTTAACGCGCAGATCAGCTCCTTTAGCTCATCTCCCTCATGGTTATGCTCCACCACCGAGGCATAGGCGGTATTTGGTGCAAAAAAGCAAACGGTATTATATCCCCAATAATTGTAAAGCCGCTCACCGTCCATAAACCGCTCGCTCTCCAACTCATCAAATTCAAAGATCGGCATCAGCTCCACCGCATTGACGCCAAGATCTTTCAGATAGGGAATCTTCTCCTTTAACCCCTGATAGGTACCTCCCGCCGTCACTCCTGACGAGCTGTCTTTTGTGAATCCCCTGACGTGCAGCTCATAGATGATCAAATCCTCCGCCGCAAGCTCCAACTGCTTTGGCTTTCCCCAGTCAAAATTATTCTCGACCACACGCGCATGGTACACAAGCTTCTCTCCGCCGATCGTTTTCTCCCCCCACTTGTGCTGTCCCGTCACCGCATGAGCATATGGATCCAACAGCACATTCTTTTGATCAAACAAAAGTCCTCTCTGCGGGTCATATGGACCGTCCATCTGATAGGCATACTCAAATTCATCAATTTTCAGATCAAACACATACATGGAATATGTGTTGCCGATCCGATAGGAATCCGGGAAACGAAGGCTCGCATAAGGCTCAGTCTCATGCGGTCGAAACAACAGCAAAGTACAGCTTGTTGCCCCTGCGGAATGAATCGTAAAGCTGACACCCCTGCCATTACTGACAGCCCCATTACTGTTAAAAAATCCCGGTCTTACCCAAAAACCGTCAATCTCATCCAAAGGCTGCAGCACCTCTCCCCGCATCTGCGTGTGTCCGTTAAAGCTCATAAGTTGCCCTCCAATGTCTTTTCCATTTCATCTATTATAAGCCTTCTTCCCGTGATTTTCAACAGGACTGTGCCCGCAGTCATCGACACAGCGGGCGCTCCCCCCATATGTTCCAATGCGCACTCCCCCCGTCTGTTTTCTTCATGATCACGCCTCGCATGATTCTGTTCCGACAAAGTGTATTCCCCCGATCGATTTTTACTTGATAGGGTACAAAGTTTCCTATCAAGTAAAAAACAGCCGAATGCACCATATGTGGTACATTCAGCCGTTCTTCTTTTGCTTATATCATTTACTTTTACACCATTTTTACCGAACGCTTATCTTAGCTTTCTGATAAAATATATACTGCGTATGAATCTGCTTTTACCTTATGCCGCAGTCAGCTCTATGCCTTTAATAAAGCTTTGCCCCTGCCGGGATCGCATCATCCAGCATCAATAGATTCAGTCCTTCTTTTCCGTCATACTCATACACGGCAGAAATCAGCATACCTTCAGAATCAATGCCCATCATCTTTCTCGGCGGCAGGTTTGTGATCGCCACACATGTCTTGCCAACCAGCTCGTCCGGCTCGTAATACTCATGAATACCGCTTAAAATCGTGCGTTTCCGGTCAGTTCCGTCATTCAGCGTAAATCTCAGCAGCTTCTTAGACTTCGGAACTGCCTCGCAGGCCTCTATTTTCACCACTCTGAAATCTGATTTTGCAAAGGTATCAAAATCAACCAGATCCTCAAACAGCGGCTCAATCTTTACCTTAGAAAGGTCAAGCTGTGCGCTTGCTACGGACACGCCTGCTGCCGCTGCAGATGTCTTTTCCGCCTTGCCTTCTCCCTTCTTAGCGTCCATAGACTTCAGCGTCGGGAACAAGATCACGTCGCGGATCGCAGGTGAATTTGTCAGCAGCATGATCATACGGTCGATCCCGTAACCGATCCCTCCGGTCGGCGGCATTCCAACCGCAAGCGCATTTAAGAAATCCTCGTCGGTATGGTTCGCCTCATCATCTCCTGCGGCGAACAGCTCCTCCTGCGCCTCAAAGCGCTTTCTCTGATCCTCAGGATCATTTAACTCTGAGTAGGCATTCGCCATTTCCCAGCCATTCATAAAAAACTCAAAACGCTCAGTATATTCAGGGTTATCCGGCTTCTTCTTCGTCAGAGGCGAAATTTCAATCGGATGATCCATCACAAAGGTTGGCTGGATCAGATGCTCCTCCACATACGTCTCAAAGAACAGACTTAAAATATCACCCTTCTTATGATGCGGCTCAAATGCAATGTTATGCTCCTTCGCAAGCTTCTTTGCTTCCTCTGTATCTTTTACCGCGTCAAAATCTACATTTGCATATTTCTTGACAGCGTCTACCATTGTAATACGCTCGAACGGCTTTGACAAATCCATCGTATGCTCGCCGTAGGTCAAGACCAGAGAGCCATTGACCTCCTGCGCCACATAGCGGAACAGATTTTCCGTCAGATCCATCATACCATGATAATCCGTATAAGCCTGATACAGCTCCATTAAAGTAAATTCTGGATTGTGTCTTGCATCGACGCCCTCATTACGGAATACCCGTCCAATCTCATACACTCTCTCCAAACCGCCGACGATCAGTCTCTTTAAGTACAGCTCAAGAGAAATTCTAAGCTTCAGATCCTCATTTAACGCGTTATAATGCGTCTCAAACGGTCTTGCCGCAGCTCCGCCCGCATTCGATACAAGCATCGGTGTCTCGACCTCGATAAAATCCTGCCCGTCCAGAAAACGCCTGATGCTGCTGATGACCTTAGAACGCTTGATCATCGTATCCTTTACGTCCTCATTCATAATCAGATCCACATAACGCTGACGGTATCTCGTATCTGTGTCAGTCAGTCCATGGAACTTCTCGGGAAGAATCTGCAAACTCTTGGAAAGCAGCACGACCTCTTTGGCATGAACGGAAATCTCTCCCGTTTTTGTGGTAAACACAATTCCGCGGATGCCGAGAATGTCACCCACATCATACTTCTTAAACTCCTTGTAAGCTTCCTCGCCGATGTCGTCTCTTGCCACATAAATCTGAATGCGTCCCTTAATATCCTGGATATTACAAAAGGATGCCTTGCCCATCACACGTTTAAACATCATACGTCCGGCAAGAGAAACCTCCTTGCCCTCTAAGTCCCCGTACTGCTCTCTAATATCCTCGCTGTGATTCGTCACATCGTATTTTGTGATGACGAACGGATTCTTTCCGTTTGCCTGCAATTCGTGCAGCTTGTCATAACGCACCTGAAGCAACTGATGAATGTCCTGCTGCCCTCCGCCATTATTTCCCTGATTATTCTGAGCCATCTTCTTCCTCCAATCTATCTGCCCTCCGCAGACAAAAACCTGCCCGCAGAGCCTTTTCCATTAGTTTGCTCTGTGAATGGAGAGCACCTTATATTCTAATTCGCCTGCCTGTGTCTCAACCTTTACCGTGTCTCCGATCTTCTTTCCAAGCAGCGCCTTTCCTACCGGAGATTCATTTGAGATCTTACCCTTTAAACTGTTCGCCTCAGTAGAACCTACAATCTTATACTCCAGCTCCTCATCAAACTCACAGTCCAAAATTCTCACGCTGCAGCCAATGCTGATTTTTTCGAGGTCTACCTCCTCCTCAATGACAACCTCCGCATTTTTCAGAATCTTCTCCAATTCCTCAATGCGTGTCTCAATATCGCGCTGCTCATCCTTTGCCGCATCATACTCCGCATTCTCAGACAAGTCTCCCTGCTCTCTTGCCTCCTTAATCTTTTGCGCTACCTCTTTTCTTCTTACAACCTTTAATTCCTGCAGCTCATCCTCAAGCTTCTTTAGTCCTTCGTAAGTCAGAATGTTTTTCTTATCCATTACCCGCTACCCCTCTTTGTATCTTTATTTTCATTTATGAATTATAAAAAGCTTCCTCAAATCGATCATACACTGATCTTTGCTTTTCTTCCCGTATTCTCTTGACAATCACAGTATTATACCCGATTGGTATCATGATGTCAAGATTCTCCCCCTGCCTCCATGGCTTTTTGTGGATCGGGATATAGTACCTGCCCTTTTGTATTTGCTGAAAGTGGCAGACACCCTCCCACTCAAAATCGAGAATCAATGTCGCGATCGCCCGCAGCGTCTCCTGCCGCCTGCCCTCCTCCTTTGAAAAAAGACGGACAAGCAATCCATGCTCCTGATACATTGTCTCTGCAAACTCATAAAAATATGCAGGTCGCTCTGTGTAGATCGTGAGGAAGTTCAAGTCTCCCTCCAGTTGACCAAGCACCTCCATCACACCCGCCGGCTCAAAAATTCCCGGTCCGAGCGGTTCCTCATCAATAATCTCTAAAGCCACCTGCTCCGGCGGAAGATTTTTCTCTCTCAAAATCCCCAAAAATACAGGACGAAAGTCTCTCAAAAAGGCATTGGAATATGACATGTCCGTCCGCTCCCGCGCTTACTTTTCTTCATTATATGATAGTACTTCCTCAAATAATGCCTGCAGCTCGTCATAGCTCTCAACCTCGTTGATCCTTCCCCGCAGCTTCGATGAATTGCGATAGCCCGCCGTATACCAAGCCGCATGCTTGCGAATCTCGCGGATTCCCGTATAGTCGCCCTTTATCGCAAGCTGCATTTTCGCGTGGCGCAAAAGCATCTGCGTAACCTCCGCAAAGGACGGCTTTTCCAACGTCTCTCCCGTCTCAAAATAATGGAGAATTTGTCGGAAAATCCACGGATTTCCCTGCGCGCCGCGCGCGATCATAAATCCGTCGCAGCCGGTCTGCTCCGCCATCGCTGCAATATCGTCCGCGGTTTTAAGATCACCATTCCCAAGGACCGGAATTGATACATTTTCCTTTACCTTACGGATAATCTCCCAGTCTGCCGCGCCTGCATAATACTGCTCTCTTGTCCGCCCGTGAACCGCAACTGCGGCAGCGCCCGATTCCTGCGCAATATGCGCAAGCTCCGGCGCATTGACGTGTGCATCGTCAAAGCCCTTTCGGATTTTTACCGTCACCGGTTTTTTTATCGCCCTCACTGTTTTTTCGATAATTTTTCCTGCCAAAACAGGATTCTTCATAAGCGCAGAGCCGTCGCCGTTATTGACAACCTTCGGAACGGGACATCCCATATTAATATCCAGAATATCAAACGGACGCTCCTCGATCTGCTTTGCGATCTCACTCATAATATCAGGATCCGAACCAAACAACTGCAGCGACACGCATTTTTCATTCGGATCAATCGCCAAAAGCTCCTCCGTATTTCGATTCTTATAAAGAATCGCCTTCGCGCTGACCAGCTCCATGCACACAAGTCCCGCTCCCTGCTCCATACATAGCAAGCGAAATGGCAGGTCGCTTACGCCTGCCATCGGTGCCAGTATTAAATTATTTTCCAGTTTCACTCCGCCAATCTGCAATGGCTTTATGATGTCTTGTCGATTCATTTTCTATATGTTTCCTACCTTACTGTACCTTTATTTTTCCGCTTTTCCGGTTTTGCTTTTTATAAATCAGATTCATACCTTTCAATGTGAGGTTAGGATCATAAACATCGATCACTGACGTCTCGCTGGCAATGATCCTGCCAAGACCGCCCGTTGCCACAACCTTTACCTCACCAAGATCTGCCTCCTCCACCATGCGTCGCACAATGTATTCCGTCTGACCAATCTGTCCGTAAACAAGCCCCGCCTGCATCGAGGAAATCGTCTCCTTTGCGAGAATGCTCTCCGGCTTACGGATTTCAATTTCCGGCAGTCTCGCAGCATCCTCCCACAGCGCTTTCGCGGAAATGCGGATACCGGGAGCGGTAACTCCTGAGAGAAATGCCCCGTGCTTGTCCACCAGATCGTAAGTCGTTGCCGTTCCAAAATCCAACACCAGAACAGGACCTCCATACAACTCATACGCCGCCGCCGCATCCACGATGCGGTCCGCTCCGATCTGACGCGGATTTTCGGTGACGATACGAATCCCCGTTTTAATTCCCATCTCAATAATGATCGGACGGATATTAAAATATTTAATCACTGCCCCCTCAAGCGCGTGCATGACATTCGGCACAACAGAAGCGATGATCGCATCCATGATCTCCTCCTGTTTTACCTGATTTTGCTCCAGCAGATTGATCAGTAAAATTCCGTATTCATCCGAAGTCCGCGAGAGCTTTGTCGTAATGCGAAAGCTTGTCACCACATGATCACCCCGAAAAATTCCAACCGTAATATTTGTATTTCCCACATCAATCGTCATTAACATTGCAATACCTTCCTTTCCTCTGCCGCATCGTGGATGCAGCAGGTTCCCTATTCATCCTCATCCAAACCAATATAAATCAGCCTGTAATACATCTGCAGCGCTTCTAACAGCTCCTGCTTTTTGCGCTGTAATTCCTTAACCTTTAGCACACAGCCGATCTCGTCATAAAGCAAATCACCCTCATCGCAGGAGGTGCGAAACTCAAGCTCCCCATCGCCGTTAAAGATCATCTGAAAAATACCGCCAACGTCCTCGGTGAACAGCACACACATAATCTTTAACTCATCCTTTACCTGCTCCGGCAACCCGCAAAACTGCTCATTCAAATAAAATTTTCTATTATATGCACTCGCTCCGCAAAGCACTACGTCATCCATGCAGCCTCCTCTTTCTATACATAGCCGTAAATCCCGCGCACCGAAACCTCGCCTGCCGAAACAAGTCTGCGGCTTTCCCATGTGTCTACGATCAGCTCGCCGCGCGCAGTGATCCCCATTGCCTTTCCGTCAAACGGCTCCTTAGGATCGAGTACCCGAACTCTCTGATGCATATTCACCAGATGCTCCTCATATTCCTTCACAAGCCCGCTCAAATCCTGCGTTTCTAAAAAAACAGCATAATATCGTTCAAACTGCTCTAAAATTTCTTCGATCAGTCTCGCCCGGTTACCGCGCTCTCCCGTCTGAAGATACAAGGAGGTTGCCGTCCTGGCAAGCTCCTCTCCAAAGCTCTCCTGATGCACATTGATTCCAATTCCAATCACAACATGATTGATATAATCAATCTGTGCACTCATCTCTGTAAGAATGCCGCAAAGCTTTTTCCCTCCCATCACAATATCATTGGGCCACTTAATCCCTGCGGGTCTGCCCGTCAGCCTGCGGATAGCACATGACACCGCAAGCGCGGCAACAAGCGTCAGCATCGAAGCCGTATCCGGCAAAATTTTAGGCTTTAACAGCAGGGTCATAAAAATACCGCTCCCGCGCTGCGATTCCCACGCTCGTCCGCGTCTGCCCCTTCCCGCTTCCTGCTGATCCGCAACCACCAGCGTACCGGAGGGACAGCCTTCCTCCGCAAGCTGCTTTGCCTTCGTATTGGTGGAGTCAATCGTCGGAAAATAAAAAATCTCCTTTCCGACCCACTTTGTTTTTTGAATACTTTTTAACTCCTCCACGGAAATCACGTCAGGAACCCCAAAAAGATGATACCCTTTGTTTTGCAGCGACGCAATCTCATACCCTGCTTCTTTTAGCTGATTGATTGCCTTCCATACGGCAGTGCGGGAGACGCCAAGCCTTTCGCACAGCTCCTGCCCTGACACATAGCCGTCCGTTTCCCGTAAAACAGTAAGTATTTCCGTTCTCATTTCTCTCTCCATGATTCACTTAAGGTTGCAAGCATGACCGCTTTTATGGTATGCATCCTGTTTTCAGCTTCTTCAAACACAACGGATTGCTCGCTTTCAAACACCTCGTTTGTCACCTCCAGCTCACCAAATCCGAACTTGCGGTAAATTTCTTTTCCAATCTCCGTATTCAGGTCATGAAAAGCAGGCAGACAATGCATAAAAACGGCATTCGGCTTCGCATATGACATCACACGTTGATTTACCTGATAAGGCATCAGATCGCGCAGACGCTCCTCCCACACTTCCTCCGGTTCCCCCATGGAGACCCATACATCCGTGTAAACAACATCCGCATTCTGCAGCGCTTCCTCCAGCTTCTCCGTGTGCGTGACCGAAGCGCCTGTTTTTTCTGCAAGCTCCCTGCAATACGCCGTCAGCTTCTCATTCGGAAAATATTTTTTATTGGTACAGGCAGCAAACTCCATACCGAGCTTAGCACATACAACCATGAGAGAATTTGCCATATTATAACGGGCGTCTCCAAGATATACAAGCTTGATACCCTCAAAGCTTCCAAACCGCTCCTTGACCGTAAGCATATCTGCAAGCATCTGCGTGGGATGAAACTCATTTGTCAGCCCGTTCCACACCGGCACTCCGGCATATTCCGCAAGCGCCTCAACAATGTCCTGCCCATACCCCCGATATTCAATACCGTCGAACATTCTGCCCAAAACTCTTGCCGTATCTGCAATACTCTCTTTCCTGCCAATCTGTGAACCGGACGGCTCCAAATAAGTGACCTGCATCCCCAGATCATGCGCTGCCACCTCAAACGCACATCGCGTCCTTGTGCTCGTCTTTTCAAAAATCAATGCAATATTTTTTCCCGCAAGCACATCGCATCTGACACCGCGCTTCTTCTTTTCCTTTAGCTCTGCCGCTAGATCAATCAGGTATAAAATCTCCTCCGGCGTGTAATCCATCAGTTTTAGAAAATTTCGTCCCTTTAAATTCAAGTTCTTCTCCTTTTATGCAGCCATAACCTCATAAATTATGATTTTCTTTTAAAGCAACACGCTGATCTCCATAAAACACACGGACTGCCACAGTTGTGGCAGCCCGCAAATGTTCTCTATTCCTTCTTTTATTTCTCGCCTGCGGCAACCTCTGTGACAGATTTTACCAGACCTGCGATTCCCTGAATCTCTGATGGAATAATAATCTTTGTCGCTTTGCCGTCCGCTGCTTTCGCAAATGCTTCCAAGCTCTTTAGCTGAATCACGCTCTGATCGGGAGCAGCTTCCTTGATCATGCGCAGACCATCTGCATTCGCCTGTTGAATCTTAAGGATGGCTTCCGCCTGTCCCTCCGCCTCACGGATAGTCGCTTCCTTCTTTGCCTCCGCTCTAAGGATCGCCGCCTGCTTCTCTGCTTCCGCATCCAGAATTGCAGACTCTTTATTTCCCTCTGCCACAAGCACGGTCGACTTCTTCTCGCCCTCTGCTCTAAGAATCGCCTCTCTCCGTTCACGCTCCGCCTTCATCTGCTTCTCCATTGCATCCTGGATTGCAGCAGGAGGAATAATATTCTTTAACTCTACGCGATTGACCTTGATTCCCCATGGGTCTGTGGCAACATCCAGCGTTGCGCGCATCTGCGTATTGATGGTCTCTCTGGAGGTAAGTGTCTCATCCAACTCCATATCACCAATGATATTACGCAGCGTGGTTGCTGTCAGATTCTCGATCGCCATAATCGGATTCTCTACGCCGTAGGTGTAAAGCTTTGGATCGGTAATCTGAAAAAACACTACGGTGTCAATCTGCATCGTTACATTATCCTTTGTAATAACCGGCTGCGGCGGGAAATCCACCACCTGCTCCTTTAGCGTAATCCTCTTAGCAATCCTGTCGATAAACG
The DNA here is from genome assembly GCA_019421345.1 of Roseburia sp. Lineage (GTDB taxonomy): Bacteria > Bacillota > Clostridia > Lachnospirales > Lachnospiraceae > Roseburia. Next base: position 35,569 of record JAHZFL010000008.1, read on the forward strand.
GCATTCTGATGTGAACGCCAACCGACCACGTTGCCAAATATCCGCCCAAACGCTCCACAATATAGGCATGTGCCTGTGGTACGATTTTAATACAAGAAGCCAGAACCAGCAGTGCCAAAACAATCATTACGATCAATGCTCCAACAAGAAAAAATCCCATATACGCTTCCTCCCTTTTCTGCCCTAGATCATTTCCTATGCTTATATTTTCTATTTGTAAGTATATTACTATATTTTACTCCAAATTACAAGAACAGCCGAAAGAAATCTGTGTTCTTTCGGCTGTTTCCCTTGATTATTTATTCTGCTATAGCGTGGAATATCTCGCGCTCCATCCGCAGTCCTTATCTTAACAACGAGCGACACGCTTCGCGAGCCGCTCTTATGTCAATAAAAGACATGATTTCCAATCACAACTCCCGGATGACCGGAGGATGCTCTGCGGAAACTCATCGCGCCTCCTGTATTATCCATTCCGTTGATCGCCTCCTGCGCTGCCTGAAGACAACTGGATTTTACGCCGTTTGAGATTTTATTAGCAACATAGCCTTTTCCTGCCGGAGGGAACTGTCCTGCCTGATAGATCACCTCATAAATAGATCCCGGATACCTTCCTGATCTTACACGGTTCATCACGACTGCTCCGACTGCAAGCTGACCCTCATAAGGCTCATTGCCTGCCTCACACTGAATCAGAGCTGCAAGCAAAGTAACATCATCTACCGATGCCGCCACCGATTGATTTTGCACTGTACCTTGACTTTGCACCTGTGAAGCAGCCGCTGCTGCTTTCTCCTCCTCGGCGCGTGCAATCGCTGCCTGCTCCTCCTCAATCGTTATCGCTTCTCCAAGCGCCATTTCCGTCGTAACATATTCTGCACTGACATAGCCTGTTTCTCCGCCATAGGAAACAGCTACCCAGCCGTCTACTGCTGCTGCCTCCGTATCTACGGTCAACGTCGTTCCGGTAGATACTGCCGCGATCACAGAGCCATCGGTACTTGCATCTCTCCTGATCCTAAGTCCGTTTGCCTGAATATCCGCTTCCATATCGAAGTTCGCCGCCGCATAATTCATTGCATCCGTGCCAAACAGACAATAGGAATTCATCACATATCCGTCTACATTACCCGATACAATATGTGTCCAAACATCGCCGCGCTCTACAATATCTGCGACTGCTCCTCTGTAAAGCTTTCCTACGATCTCTGAATTTTCATCACCGGAAGCCCTGACATAAAGGAACTCCTGCACATCCGCCATCAAACGATTCTGCCAGGCAAGCTCCTCCTCTGACACCGGCTCTGCGACCGGTTCCGGCGTCACCGGCACTTCCGGCTCCGGTGTTTCTGCCGCCGCAACCAACTGGGTTGTCGTATGCTCCACCTCGACTGCCGCTTCTTCCATATCCGTAAGCGCCGCTGTCTGCATCTGATTGAGCGGAACAACCACCCCCGCTGTTCTCCCTGTAGCTAAGTCCGTCCTTGCCTCTGCTTTAGTGGATACAGCGGCTGCTTCCGCTGCAACCTGATCCGCAGATGCTGCGACTGTACTCATCGTTACCAGTAATCCGGAAATCACGATGCCTCCAATCGCTCTCCTCTTTAAACTCATAGAATCCTCCATCGGTGTTACCTTATTATTGAAATAGTGTTACACCTTTGTGCTATTTTATTCGTATTTATTACAATTGTTACGGATTTATTACAGCGAAATTATAGCAAAACGTTTGTTTTTTGTCAAGCATTTGCTTCTAAAGTCTTTTCAAAAGCTCCTCTCTTGCCTTCTCATAGCCCGGTTTTCCAAGCAATGCAAACATATTTTTTTTGTAGCTCTCCACTCCCGGCTGGTTAAACGGATTTACACCAAGCAAGTATCCGCTTATCCCGACAGCAAACTCAAAGAAGTAGAATAATTCCCCTAAATAAAACTCGTTCTGTTCAGGGATCGTCACCATCAGATTCGGCACATGACCGTCCGTATGGGCAAGAATCGTGCCATTCATCGCACTTTTATTCACAAAGTCCATATCCTTTCCGGCTAGATAATTTAAACCATCAAGGTCTACCGGCTCCTCATTTAACACAACCGACTCTCTGGACTGTTCCACATTTAGCACTGTCTCAAACATGATTCTGGCGCCGTCCTGAATAAACTGTCCCATCGAGTGCAGGTCTGTCGTCAAATCGACAGACGCAGGGAACAGTCCCTTTTGATCCTTTCCTTCGCTCTCGCCGTAAAGCTGCTTCCACCATTCTGCTACATAATGCAGACTTGGCTCATAATCTGCCAGCACCTCGACGCTCTTTCCCTTGCGAAGCAAAATATTGCGGATCGCTGCGTATTGCAGTGCATCATTCTCGGAAAACTCCTGCTCCAGTGCAAGACGTCTCCCCTCTGCAGCCCCCTCCATCAAGCGGTCAATATCTGCACCGCTGACTGCAATCGGTAAGAGTCCGACTGCTGTAAGAACAGAAAAACGTCCGCCAACGTCATCAGGAACAACAAACGTCTCATATCCTTCCTCGGTCGCAAGATTTTTTAACGCTCCCTTTTCCTTATCTGTCGTCGCATAGATCCTTTTTGCCGCACCCTCCTTGCCATACTTCTTCTCAAGCAGCTCCTTAAATACGCGGAACGCAATCGCAGGCTCAGTCGTTGTTCCTGATTTTGAGATAATATTAACCGAAAAATCCCTGTCACCGATCACATCTGTCAAGCCCTTTAAATATGTGCCGCTGATGCTGTTTCCGGCATAGTAAATCTCAGGAGTTTTCCGAACCTCTTTCGGGAGATTATTGTAAAATCCATGTCTTAAAAACTCTATCGCCGCCCGTGCGCCAAGATAAGAGCCGCCAATTCCAATCACTACCAGCACCTCTGAATCCTGCTGAATCTTTTGGGCAGCCTTCTTGATTCTTGCAAACTCATCCTTATCATAGTCTACCGGAAGGTCAATCCATCCCAAAAAATCATTCCCTGCACCCGTTTTTGCCACAAGCTGCTCCTTTGCATCTGCGACCAGTCCGCTCATGTAAGAAACTTCTTCCTCGCTGATAAACGTCGAAGCTTTCCCATAATCAAAAGATACTTTTCCCATGTGATACTCTCCTTTGTCCCTAAAATTACTTAATTTATATAAAATCATTAAGCACTATTTTATCAAACCACCGACCGTCCCGCAAGTATTTCAGGGAAATACCTCGTCCAGCACTTCCGAAAGCAGTTTTTGCTGCTCCTTCGTCTGTTCCTGCTCCTGTAATACCCGCACACCCATTTCATCCGAGGGCTTTTGCACGTCATCGGCCGCCTGCACAGCAGGTGCATTTACACCTTTGCCATCTCCCCGTGAAAGCTCTGATAATTTCTGATTTTTCTGCGTGTTTTTCACCGCTTTTGTATTTCCTGCAATCCCCTGTATCAGTTTTGAGATTCTTCTTATCCTATGTAATGTGAAGATCACAAGCACTGTAAGAGCTCCACACCAGAGCAGCGCTATTTCCTGCGCATACTCAATAATAAATGAAACTGTCTGCGTCATACACATTACCTCTCTTTCCTGCCCCGGCTCTTGTCCGACAGGCTGTTTCTATTATAAAATAATTTTACAATTTGGAAAGAGAAATCGTGATACTTTTTAACGCAATTTGCGACATATTTTTCACGTGACAGATTATCTTGCAGTACTTTTTTATTTTATTCCTTATTGCTGAATTTACAAGTCTTTTCTTGACTTTTAGACATAAGGGTATTATAAATAGGGAAGTAGAATCATCGGAAAGGAATACTGATTATGATGAAAAAGATTGTAATGACCGGAGGAGGTACGGCAGGGCATGTGACTCCGAACATCGCCCTGATTCCAGCCTTGCGGGCAGAAGGTTATGATATTTCCTATATTGGTTCTTATGACGGAATTGAAAAGCGGCTGATCGAGGAGCAAAATATCCCCTATTATGGAATTGCTTCCGGAAAGCTGAGACGCTATTTCGATCCGAAAAACTTTTCAGACCCATTTAAAGTATTAAAAGGTTATCGCCAGTCCGTCAAGCTCCTAAAGCACCTGAAGCCGGATGTTGTATTTTCCAAAGGCGGCTTTGTGTCCGTGCCGGTCGTACTCGCCGCACGACACTGCAGGATTCCGGCTATCATCCATGAATCGGATCTGACTCCGGGACTTGCAAACCGCATCGCTATTCCGCGTGCCACAAAGGTCTGCTGTAATTTCCCGGAAACGCTTTCCTATCTCCCGAAAGAGAAGGCTGTTTTAACCGGATCTCCCATTCGTCAGGAGCTCCTTACCGGCAATGCGGACGCGGCATTTTCCCTATGCGGCTTTACAGAGCGCATAAAACCGGTTATTTTGATTATAGGAGGAAGCAGCGGCGCACGCTCAATCAATACCGCAATCCGCGGTCTGCTTCCAGAGCTTATCAAGAATTACAATATCATCCACCTGTGCGGAAAGGGAAACCTAAGCCCCGACCTAGACACAGTTTCCGGTTACGCACAGTTTGAATATGCAAACCGGGAACTTGCCGATATGTTTGCCCTTGCAAGCCTTGTCATCTCTCGTGCCGGCGCAAACGCTATCTGCGAGCTTCTTGCTCTGCGCAAGCTGAATATACTGATCCCTCTGCCCGCAGCAGCCAGCCGCGGTGATCAGATATTAAACGCAAACTCCTTCCGTACGCAGGGCTTTAGCTATGTGCTGGATGAAGATGAGCTTGCAAACACAACTCTACTGGAAGCCATCGAGCATGTATTCCAGAAAAAAGATGCCTATTGGAATGCGATGAAGCAAAGCCGGATGGGGAACTCCATCGAGACAATCATCGACTTGATCAACAGCGCAGCCGAAGGCTCTCACTAAAAGCAGCCGGGGTTTGACCCATGTATGATTCCTTTGACGACAAAGCTACATATCTCAAACCCCTGCTCAAAGAATCTGGCTTTATTCACATTGAAGCGTGTCTCTGATCTCCCGCATCTCCTCCTCTGAAAACGTCTCCTTTGTCCACATAAGCATATCCTGATTTTTCGCGTTCCGGTAGCGTGGAATTAAATGCATGTGAAAGTGAAATACCGTCTGTCCCGCCACCTCATGATTATTCTGCAGAAGGTTAAATCCGTCGCAGTTTAAAACCTTCGTCATGTGCATCGTCAATTTCTTGGCAAGCTTCATCGCCCTTCCGGCAAGCTCTGCATCAATCTCATAAATATCCGCATAATGCTCTTTTGGCAAAATCAGAGAATGTCCCTTTGACGCCGGCGCTAAATCAAGAATTACCCGGAACTCATCATCTTCATAAATCGTATTAGACGGAATTTCTCCCGATGCAATTTTACAAAAAATGCAATTTGTCTCCTTCATCTCGTCCTCCACTTATTTTAATAAAAATTACACTTGTCGAATTTTGTTGTACTGTTCCTATTGAACTTCATAGTCATTAATGTTACACTATATCGTGATTATTCATCCTTAACCGTTTCATTAGATAGAAAGCAGGGGTCGTCGTGTTAAGTAATAATGATTACCTTAATATTTTTCATGAAATTAAAAATTCCATCACGCTTGTAGGCAGTTCCTTACAGTTGGTTGCAAAAAAACATCCAGAGGTTGTGGATTTCGATTATTGGCATGAGGCAATATCTGAGATCAACTTTCTCAAAAATATGGTAACGCAGCTTTCTTCTGCCCGTCTATGCGACCAACTTAATATTATGCAGGTAAACATCTACTCCTTTATCCAGCAGATCATGCGCACCATCCATACATTTTCATGGAATGATTTTACCTGTAATGTAATCTTAGATGAGGACATCCCTCCCGTAGAACTTGATCCCCAACTGCTGAAGCAGGCAATTTTTAACATTATCAAAAACGCCTGTGAAGCGATGAATCATGATGGAGTTGCTACACTCCATGTTTTCTGTGTCAATGATTCACTTAAAATTACTGTCACAGACCAAGGCGGAGGTCTGGACTCTGCCCTTGCAGATACGATCTTTCAGCCTTTTATTACCTCTAAAACAGGCGGAAGCGGACTGGGTCTTGTGATTACAAAGCAAATTATCGAGGCGCATCACGGCACCATAAGCTGTGAATCCCGCCCTGGCGACGGATGCACCTTCACAATTTCACTTCCTCTTATGCAAAACTAAACAGAGAATCCAGCATTCTTAAAATCTTAAAGTTTCCCTTCGCCGTCATCTCTCCGGTCATAAATGCTCGCTGGAAGGTCATCCTTCCGGCGATGATCGACTCCATGACCTCGGGACTAAGCTTTGCATAAATATCAATATTTTCTTCCTGCCCATAGCTGATCGTCAGGTTGTCCTGATTTACCTCAACAAAGAGCGGTTTCTTCTTATCTGTCAGCAAAAACAAATAGCGTGCATGAAAATCCGGCTGCGGCGTGAAGCGCTCTCTAAACTGCTCAATATACGCAGATTCCTCGTCCTGATTCGCCTTTCCCATCATATCCTTAAACATCGATGCAAGCTCTTTAATATCCTCTTTCTGCTGCTTGACATAGCTGTCATCCGATACATACTTTGACAACTGCTCACTCTCCTGCGGTGTGAGCTCCATCTGCGGCGTGCGAAGGACACTCTGCTTTACAGCAAGGTTGCTTGTCGGAAGGCTTTTCATCTTCTGGGAAATCGTGCGATAAAGATTCTCTGCCTTTTTCTCAATGATCACTGTATAATCCTGATTCATCTCAAAGCTTACAAGCTCGTCCACATAACCACTAAGTCCCGAACACGGCAGCCCACCGAGAATCTCCCACGCATTGGCAAGCGTCATCTCACCTTCGCGCTCTCCATAAGTCGTAGACATTACAACCGGCTGCATATAGGTCTTTTGAATTCGCTCCTTGTCCCCATACAGCCAGCATGCATCCAGAAACTGCTGCATATATCCGCCGATTCCGAGCCATTCGACCGTTGTTGCCAGAATGATCCCGTCTGCATCCTTCATTGTCTGCGGTAATGTTGCAATCTCATTCTTGTGCTCATAGATATTGATGCGTTCCACAGTTACACGAAGCTCCCGCAAAACTTCCTCCATCTTATTTAACACATATATGGTCGGGTCATCCAAAAGTCCCCGGCCGCCATAATAAATATTTACTTTCATCTGCTGCCTCCATTTATATTCTCTCTCTAGTATATAAATTTTTCCCTCTAAAATCAATCTTTTTGCCGTTTTCTATGCCATAAAATAGCCGCAGCCGAAAATCCGCTGAGCAGACCGCCGATATGTGCCCAATTATCGACTCCTTCCGAAGAAAACCCAAAATAGATCATCAGTGCGATCGAAAACATAAGCCTTTTTGCTGTAATTCCTTCCAAACGCCCTCTGTTAAAAAGCAGCAGCCACAAAAATCCCCCAATCACGCCATATACTGCGCCGGAAGCTCCTGCAGAAATCGCATACTGCCCGGTAAGCAGCATAACTGCATAGGAACAAAGACTTCCTCCCAGCAGAGAAACAACATAGATCGCAAACATCCGAAACCGCCCCACAATGTGCTCCACCCGCTCACCGATTCCGTACAAAATCAGCATGTTATTGATCAAATGCGCCGTTCCAAAATGCAAAAAGCCAGCGGTAAAAAGTCTCCACCATTGATGATATTCCGCTACAAGCGGCGGGTACATCGCCCCAAACCTAAGCATCAAACCACTATCATAAGTGCTCCCGAACATTTCTATCACCAAAAATATCAATATATTCACCGCGATAATGGATGCTGTCACATAGGGAATCACAAAATGTGCGCTCCCCGCCGCTAAAGGCTTCGCTTCCAGCAAGGTTCTTAGACCATAAAATTCTCCAGGCTGATTTTCATAGATCATCACCCGCCCATTCTGCGGAAAATACCCCCATACATTCCGGCAGACAGAACAAAGAATGCGTATCTGCTCCGCTTCCCCTCCGAGCAAAAGAGTCAAAGCCTCTACCTGATATACGGGAAAGCCCTCCGGAAAATCCCCCAAGACCTGTGTGGGATGATAAAATTGATTCATCACCCACTGCTCTGTCTGATATTTTTCCTGCGCCGTCATCGCATAGCCGTGCGTCTGGTCTACCGTTATCACTGTATAAAATCCTTCACGGTAGTACCTATAATAAACCTTTATTTCTTTCCGCTGTCCCTGCAGCATACGGTATCCTGCATCCCAAAACATCTGCTCTAATTGTCTGTCTGCCATCTATTTCGTCCCTTTAAACATTTTTCTACCGTCATTATAGAGATTTCAGTGACAGAATGCAAACATCTCATGCGCTGTTTTTCTTAAATAAATCTAAATTTTTGATCTGCAAAAGCGATCATCTCATTCTTTTGGAGACTTACCCTTGTCTTGTAATTTAAGAGCTCCCCTCCCACACGTGTCCCATTCAGGGAATTTAAGTCCTCCACAAAATAAATATCCTCCACTCTCGTGATCCTCGCATGTCGCCTGCTGACTGTTTTACTTGGAATATATCCTGCACAGCCTTCATCGCTTCCTATGATATACTCCTCCCCGGTAATAACCAGATTTTCACATTTCCCAACTCCCTCATACCGCAAAATACCTTCCGCCTTTTTTCCAAGCTCCTTTAATAATACCGTCGGTCTGGAAACCGTCTCCTCTACTTGCTCGGGTTCAAATACAAACGTTTCTTCCGCCTCCCTTTTCATCCCCCGTCCCAGAATACACCCGATTCCCACTTTCCACTGCTCCAGCTTTTCACAGAGCGCCTTTTGCACCTTCAAAATCCCGAACAACCTTAGCAAGCGCCCGTTTGCTGTCTCCCTATGCAGCTCCTCTATCGTCTGTTCCTGTTTTTGGTCTTCTTCCTGTTCCTTTGGTAGTATAAGCTTTTCCTCCCCATATTCCTCCTCACTCTGATAGGAGAGATGTATCTCATCCTTGATTTTAGACAAATTCCATCCACCCTTTACGGATTGCTCATAAATTCCATAAGCAAGCTCCACCGCACGCGGATCCTCATGATCGAGCTTAGTCAAAAAATATTCCATAAGCTGCGAAAATGCCTGCTCTACCGGAATTTCATTTTCAGGATCATAACATATACCAATATGCTCTGTCCCGTAATCCGAAAACATATATTCCGGTCGGAGCAGCAAGCCCTCCGACCGGAGCAGCAAGCCCTCCAATCCCTCCGCCGCATCATAAACTCCCATTAAAATTCGACAAAGCAGTTCACAAGTCAACTGCCCGTCATCCAACAGCACATCGAGGGACTGTTTTCCCGTAATGTCATACCACAGCTCCGCCTCCCCGTCCTCGCAAACATATTCCGCGAACAGAACACTCTCTAACGCCAACTGCGTCATCATCATCAATTCCCACCGAACAGGCGGTTTCCTCTGCGCAATGACCATATAACTTTTCATGAATCTTCTAATATACCGTATTTCCATGATCTGCTAATTCCCCCGCTCCCTTCCATAAATAAAATAATTCGACTGCATCCAAAGGCTCCTCCTGCTCCAGACATTCAACCGTAGCCCTGCATTCCAGATATAGATCGACGCCGCCGCGAACCGCGATTACGATTAAAAATAACAGCAGCGGAATTATTAACGCCGCCTCTACCGTAAGACTTCCATCAATCTTTCTCATAATAATCCAATAAGATATGCCGCCGCCAAAAAAGGCACAAACGGCAGGCTGTCATGTTTCCCCTTTCTTTTTATTACAATGAAAAATAATGCCGTGATTCCCATAAGCCAAAGCGCCAGAAACAAAAGTGCAATGCTTTCCCAAAATCCAAGATATATGCCGCACACAAGCAGCATCATTCCGTCCCCGGACCCGACGACACCTTTTCCCCACAAAGAAATCATCAAAAAAACCGCGCCCGGCACGCTGCCAAGCAATAAATCTGCCACTCCCCGCTCGCGAAAGATAACTTGCAATAAAATACCCGCGACTCCGCCTGCAAGCGGGATCAATAAATGAATCTTTTTTTCTTGAAAATCCTCATATCCTGCACCCGCAAGTATGAAAAGCAATACTGTCTCCGCTATTTTATTCCCCATCGTCCCTCTCTCTTTCCTCATCCCACAGCGTTCACACACTTTTTATTCCTTCCAAGCGCCGCAGCGTTTGCACGGCGTTCTCCCACCTACGTCCCGAAGCTTTACCATATAAATGGTGCGCTTAATTCCGCTGCAATTCAAATCATTATGATAACGGTCTCCATAATTTGTAATATAAATATTTCCATTTGCCTTTTTTGCATCCACACACTCACTGCATGGATGATATTTTCCTCCGTTTTCATTCCGCAGATTATCAAGCTGCTCCGGCTTGACCGAACGAATGCTTAAATCCAGATAGGAACAGGTATCTTCTCTATGATAAGCACGCCCCGTCTCCGTAATATAGACCCATTCTTCATGATCCCCTCCCGCCTGATCGGGTTTCCAGCCGTTCCACTTTCTGCACACCGCATTCTGCCTCACCCATAGACCGTCTATCGCAAACATCTGTATCGGAAGCTTGATATGATATGTCGCCTCCAGTGCAACCTCCCGTTCATCAAACTGCGATGACAAAAGCAAAATGCCAAGCCTTCCATTTTCAATATATTTCTCCGGGAGTTCTTTTCCTGTCAGCTCTTTAAGAAACAAAGCCTCCGCCTCCAAAAGCTCAACCCCACCCTCTTTTTCTGCCAGATATACCGCAAGCTTTCTGCCCGTATCATCAAGTGTCTTTTGCACAATGATTTCGATCTGCATGACGCGGAAGAAAAAAAGAACACTCACAAAAAAGCACGCCAACAGCGGCAGTATTACCGCTGCCTCTAACGTAAAGGAGGCGTGAAAGCAGAGGCATCGCGGTGTCTCTTTTTGAGAGAGAAAAGCACATTTCCCGGGGAGAGATCCTTCCTTTCTGTAAAATCCTGTTTGATTTTTATATTCCATACGGTAAAGAGACACCGCGACACCCCCATTCTCACTCATAAGAAAACGCTTGCTCATTCCGGTACACAAACTTCCCTATATCCACCTGTCCGATAACGGAAAATTTCCAGAAAAGTGTATCCGCCTCATAGGAAAGCGCATAGTCTGCGGCGCAGATCATCGCATCCATCCTGCAATCTCTATACAGCTCCGTTTTTCTTAACGTTTGCTCCATCACATCCATGATGCGATATGCTAACTGTTTCTCCTGCATCAAAAACAAAAGCCCCTTCAAATAACTCTGATAGCTTAATCCACCCTCACAATTTTTCGCCCGCAGACTGCCATCCAGAACTGTCGACAGACTCATCAGGCTGCTTGTCCACTGATTCTTTCCTTTTATAAAAGAAATTTTATCCCCATGAAGCAGCGCCCTTACATCCAAAATGCTTTCCGCATACGCCCATGCACCAATCAATCCATATTCAACCGCCTTAATCACCGCAGCATTTGCCGTGACCCCTGCCAGCATGATTGCCATCTCTGATACCTCCAGACGCTTTTTTCCATCCATCATGATGTGAACCACATTTGCAGCCTCTCTTGTCAGCAAAATACGTCTCACAACCGCTTCCAGATTTTCTTTATCACTCTCTTTGCCTCCAACCACATATTCAAACTCATACGCCAATGCCCGATCCTGCGCCGGAGCTGCATAATCCGAAAGATATTTATCAGCATATTCCAGTGCCAAAATCTTGTCATACCAGCTAACCTGCTGTATTTTTGTACAGGTTCCTCGCAAAAGCGCTCGATGCTCCAGACTTTCACCATTTCCAATACGTCTGCCCGAAAGGTCATCCGCCTCCTGCAGCACCATGCCAAGCAGGAAACCTCGTTTATGCGCGGCTACGAGATCAAGCACATTCTCCCCCTCTCCTGACTCTGCCACGGTCTTAGCTCCGGTTTCAGATTCCTCTTGCCCCCGGTCTGCAAGCGCCTGTCTTGCATCCTCAACCGGGTCGGTCTCCCGCTCCTTAGGAACAACTGATTGATTGCTGATGTACTGTTGATACAGATGCCGCGCTGCCAACAACGGAAAATTTTTCTTCATATCAGAAGCTGCATGATGCAAAAATACCGCCCCTTCTCCGTCCGTTAAAAGCTGATACTCATGCACCGCCGCTGCATTACAGGAAAGCTTTAGGAGACTGTTTGTTCCTCCCTTGCCCTCTAAGTTTTTCGATACTCTCGATTTAAGCGCCCGTTGTGCATACTGCTCAGAAAATGTATTCGTTCCATAAGCTCCGTCCAAACAAAGCAAGTGATACTCCTCCCACAAAAGAGGCTGATACTCCGCAAAAACAGATTCGACCGCAAGCTCCGACGTCATATCCGCATACAGCCGCAGCGACACTGCCCTCGCTCCTTCCAAAAGAGCAAACAACATAGACGCTGCCAGCATAAATACCAACGCGGCAAATACGGTCATACTTCCACGCGCCTTCATCTCATACCCTCCCGGCATCTTTTGCGATCGTTCGGAAAATATTATTCACCAGATCCGTCAGTTGATCCTTAAAAATAAGCACAAGACCGATCAAAACCACCAAAATCAAAATTAACTCCACTACTCCGATTCCATCTTCCTCTGCAATAAATTCTCTGATTCCTCTCATCCAAATACCTCCGTTTTCATTTATTATTGTTGTTACATCTGAAATGCAAGCATTGCTGGCACCATTAAGACGATCATGACAAGTCCGAGCATCAGCATCATAGGAAACAAAAGCTTTGTCCCTGCTTCCTCCCCATAACGACGCGCGGCAGCCTTACGCTTTTCAAATGCCGCTTCCGCCTCCTGATCCAGCAGAAGCGAAAGACTATAACTTCCCTTTTTTAGATTTTGTGCCAATATCGTTCCAAGCTTACGGTATTCCGCATTTTTACAACGCTCGCCAAAGCGCTCATATGCCGCTGCTTCCCCCATTCCATTTTCTATTTCCCTGCAAGCAGTTAAAATTTCCTCGTATGCCGGTCTGTACCCTGTTCCTTGCTTTCCCTTATGCTGCTCATAGGCTTCCGCCAGCTTTCGCAGGGCTGCCTTTAACGTCATGCCCGCTCCCAAAAGCAGCGCCAGTTTACTGATGATCTCAGGATATTCCAATGTGAGTAGACGTTCTCTTTTCTTCTCTTTCTCCCTTTTCCTACTATGCTCAAGCACGGGTACAAAAGCAGCCAGCGCCACCCCAAAGAGAAAAATCTTCTCCGGCATATGACTCTTTTGCGTCTGCCATGCAAGTGTCTTACCCTCTATTTTCTGCGGAAGCGTCAGATATGTTTCACCGGCACACGCTCCCTGCCGTTTTAATTCCCTGCCAATCTGCCAGAGCAGTTCTTCCTCCTCTGTCCGCTCTGCGGCAAATACGCGAAAATAAAACTCCTCCGTCCGTTCACTTTCGCCGCATACAAGCGTTACCCTCGCCTTCAACGGCACACCCTCTGGCGGAAGTTCCTCCGCTGTCACTTTTCCGTGCAAATCAATCACATCTGTATCCTCAAAGCTCCAAGACGCAGACACGCTCCCCTCCTGATAGCTATCCTTCACTATGACTGCCCGCTCAATATGATTCACCGACTCATTTTCTCCCGGAAATTCCCGTTCGATTTCTTCCGCCGCCGCATTCAAATATTCCTGCTCCTGTTCCGTTGTCAGAAGCTGTTCGGGAACAGTCAGCTCATATGGCATCTCCTCCCCACCCTCGACTGACAAAGTAAGACGCTGCTCGTAATCCCCTTCCCCGTATCCATTTCTCTGTAACAGCAGTCCTTCCTTTAGGCCTGCGGCATCGCCCATTCCTGCCAGGATGCCAAGCACTGCCGCTGCCATGCCGATCCCAAGCATCTTTCGGTAATTTCCCGACAGACCTTTCCTCGCAAATATCCAAACAAACACCGCCGCTGCCAGAAAGCTTATACACAGTGCCATAATCTTCTCCTATTTCTTTCTAAATTCTAAAGTGAAATCTCCAACACATGCGCCGACAATCTGAGTGCCGCTCCATATCCTACCAATACTCCGGTCATAATACACACCCCAAGTGCATTGCCGTACAGGACGTCCAAAAAATCTCCTGATGCTACCGTCATATAAGCAAGAATAAATAACGGCATCCCATTCATGATCTGCCCTTCCAGTCTTTTTCCCGCAAGAACCGCAGCAATCTCCTGCTCCACCTCCATTCTCCCGTTCATCTTGCCAATCGTGGTCCGAATGATTTTGACATAATCCCCTCCGCTTCTCTTTGCAAACAAAAAAATATCTGCAAAGCCTTCAATTTCTTCACAACCACTGCGTTCTGCAAATTCCGCTAATACCTGTTCAACCGGTTCATTTACACGCACTGCCGCATTCATCCGGCATAATTCCTTTACGATCAAAGCTTTCTTTCCGTATAATCCCGTCATCTCCCGCTCAGTCTCACGCCATGCATTTTCCATCGAGTACCCGGCAAGCAGCGCTGCCGAAAGCGCCTGCATAGCAGCCTTGAACTCCTCTAGCAACTGTCTCCTTCGCTTTTTTAGCTTTGCTCCCCGCATCTGCCTGCTGATTACAGCTAAGACAACCGGAAACAATCCCATCCCCCAGAGGGAACGGTAAAAGAGCCATGCCAGAAGCATCGTTGCCGAAAGCGAAACTATAAGACACTGTATTTTTTCTGTCAGCGAAAACACATACCTACTGTAATCCATGTTACCCTCCATTTTCATCCGTCTGCTTTTCCTACTCACCGGACAATATGTGCTCTGCCCGATACAGCTTATCCCGATTCTTTAATTCCCCTGTCCGAACCAGCTCCTCCGTGCCGTCTGGCTGACGTTTCCGACCATATAATTCATTCATGACAATCTCTCCGTCAGAAGAAATACCAACCAGCTCCGTCACACTCAACACACGTCTGCTCCCATCCCGCAATCGCCCTAAATGCACAAGAATATCAATCCCTGACGCGATCTGGCTTCTCATTGCCGTTATCGGCAGATCAATCCCCATTCGTATCATCATTTCCAATCGGCTTAGCATATCTCTTGCGGTATTCGCGTGACCGGTAGACAAACTTCCGTCATGTCCCGTATTCATCGCCTGAAGCATATCGAGTGTCTCTGCCCCGCGGCATTCTCCGACAAGAATACGATTCGGACGCATACGAAGCGCCGTCCTTATCAGGTCGCGGATTGTGATCGCCTGTACCCCCTGTGTATTTGCATTTCTAGCCTCAAGACGGATCAGATTCGGCTTATCGATCAGTTGAAGTTCTGCCAAATCCTCAATCGTGATGATCCGCTCCTCTCTCGGGATATACTGTGAAAGCGCATTTAAAAACGTTGTCTTGCCGGAACCGGTACCGCCGGAAATAAAAATATTATACCCGGCGATCACCAGACTCCGCAAAAGCTCTGCCGCTTCAGACGTGACAGCGCCCTTGTGTATCAACTGTTCCATTGCAAGCGGCGTTTTTGGAAACTTGCGGATCGAGACTGCCGCTCCGTCAATCGAAACCGGCGCGAGCACGATATTTACACGGGAACCGTCTGCCAGACGCGCATCTACAATCGGAGACGCCTCATTGACCATGCGGTTGCTGCAGCCTGCAATCTGCTGGATCACATCATCCAGCTTTTCTTTGGAAGAAAAACGTTTTCCGGACTCATACAAGCACCCGCCCTTCTCATAAAAAATCTTATCTGCGCCGTTTACCATAATTTCCGTAATTTCTTCATCCTCCAAAAGTTCCTGCAAAACATCGAGCTTTCTTAGCGAATGAAACAGTGACTGCTCCAGATTTTCCCTCTGCGCAAGCGTCAAGAGCCGCCGGTGCGCGTAAGCGTCCACATGCACCGCAATCAGATTTGCGATTTCTTCATCATCCATTTCTCTGGTCAGATCAATCTTTTCCAGAATGCCTTCCCTCAGCTCAGCAAACTCTATCTCCTCCGTCGTCATAAAGCTCCTCCATGCAGCTTCTGCCTCACATAGTCTCCAAACTCACTCCATAGAAGCTGTCTGCGCACATCGCCTCCCCCTCGTATTTGCTTTGCAGAAAAGGGGAGCATTATAGACTGTATGCGCCCACACAGCTCCTGTCTCTGTCCCCTCTGAAGATACTCCAGAAACGCCTCCATTCTGCTTTCATAAAAAAATCCGTTCTTTATCAGACAATAAATACTGCTGCATGTCTCAAGCATCTGTGGAAACCCACGGATTCCATCTCCGAAGTCACAGACGACTGCCGCAAAATCTGTATGCTCCTCCAAAAAAGCAAGCAGTTCTGAAAAATCCCTCCCTGTAAAATCATCGAGATTCTCAGGATTTCCAAACGGCGGTATGTAACAGACGCGCCCGCATTCATAAACACATGTCAGAAAAAATTCTGTTTCCAGACGCTGCCTGCGCAAGCGCAGCACAATATCCCCCATATCGTACTGTCCCTGAAGTCCAAATATCTGCAGAAATGCACTGTGACGCATAAAGTTCAGATACAGCACCTTCTTTTGTTCCGATAACGCTTCTGCCAGTGTCAACGAAAACGGCATCTGCATCTCGTGCGCCATCGGTGAATAAACGCCAATCACCTCCTGCCGCGTCAGCCTTGCCCCCATCATTTGGAAGCCCACTCCCCCTCCAAGTATCTGTACCTCACGAAGTATCGCTTCGACGGGCTGATAACGAAACACACATTTTTTTCGCTCCTGACCGCACGCCTTCTCATCCTCCCGTTCCAGACATTCCTCCCTTGTCTCCCTAAGGAAAACCGCCGGAAGCTGCTGCTCGCCAATCCTTTTTTCAGCCTCCTTAAAGCCATTCCCTAAGATTGCAGCATCAAACTCCATGTCCTTCCATGCCTTAAAAAAATGCTCCTCTGATGAAAACGCATAAACGGCATACTCAAGCGCTTTGCGCTCTGTTAAATACGCGACAAGCCTCTCACGGTATCCGGTGTCTGCCTCGCATATTGCTACAGTCATTTTACCCAATCACACACCCCCAGACGATAACTGCATATCCGATTAAAATTGCAAGTGAAAAATGTATCAGAGTTTTTGTTCCGTGTTTCTCTTTTGTGCATAATCGCTGATATACCAGCTTGCCAAGTCCAATGACTACGCCAGCAAAAAATGCGGCAATTATGACAGCCAATAACTGCTGTATCATCACAAAACCACCAACTACGGAAAATAATTTGATATCTCCTGCACCTAACGCGCGCAGTTGAAATAAAAGAAATAATAAGATAACCGGAATAGAAATATTTACTATGAAATGAACAATGCCTATACTTCCTTCCCCAATCACGCGAAGTATCAGACCGCTGACCAATCCAAGAGCAATCAGCCGGTTACTGATCCGCCGCTCCCGGAAGTCCATGATCACTGCCAATAAAAGTACCAGCAGCAGGGTTATGCTTTTTCCGTCCCCAATTCATCACCTCTCTTTTTTGTTTGTAAACCGCATTATAGCAATCGTGTTTTTCTTTGTCCAGTCATTTTCAATATTTTCTTTACATTTGTAAGTTTTTAATGAAATTTTAGCTTTCTTTTTTTCTGATTTTTGTATAGAATTGAATTTTTTTGTTTATACTCCGAATATAAATATAGAAACAGACACTGCCTCATGACAGGCAGTACCCAGAATGGAGAAGCTGTATGCTACGTTTTTTTCAAACCGAAAAAACGAATGATAATCATTACACCCTGCTGATAGATGATCTGCAAAAGACAGCGCAGGAGCTAAGAGACGCATACCACAATCTCGGAAATGCCGTAGACCCGGATTTGATCGACTGCTACATTTACGAACTGAATTCTGTACAGATGCGCTATAAATTTCTTCTTACGAGCCTAAAAAAATACACCGCAGAGGATTCTTATGCAAAGAATCCCCTCGATGTATCGAAGTCCTGACAGGTTTCTACAAGATCCTCCCGTCCGTAGGTATACCCGGCGTACACCTGCTGTGTATTTCTCATTAGCGGCGGAGACGTATCCTCCTTTGCCGCCTGCACAAAACCATCATAAAGCTTTTTCATCAGGCGTTCTGCCGTCTCAAGCTCATCAAGCCGTCTTTTGTACATCGCCGCTGCGAGCGAATCTCTGCAGAAAAGATAAATACTGTAGAGATTCTTCGCCAGCTCATAGGAAAAATCAAGTGCCAAAATCAACTCATTTATCGCCTGCTGTGCCCTGCGGAGCGCTTCTTTATATCCTTCCCAATCCTCCGACGCAAACGCCTCCTTTGCATCGTCCAGATAAGCAAAAACAATATCATACATCACGACGATAAGACCGCCGCGGTTCGTCTGACTGATTCTTCTTGTAAAGTCCGCAATCTGTTCCTTCTTCAAAACAGGCCTCCGTTCTTTCTGACTTTAAGGACGTAAAATCTGCAAAATCTGCTGCGGCTGCTCATTCGCCTGTGTCAGAACGGAGATCGCCGCCTGATTCAGGACGTTTTGATGCGTATAATTTGTCATTTCCTCTGCCATATCCGCATCCGTAAGCCTTGAGAACGCCCCCGTCATATTTTCTTCAAACGCATCCAGACTATTCACAGAATAATCCAGACGGTTCTCACATGCGCCGAGCCTTGCGCGCACACTTGTCGTCTGCTCGATCGCCTGCGACAGACGCGTCATGCCGCGGTCTGCCCCATACACGGTCCTCACATCCAAATCATCAATAAACAGGCTCTCACAGGAAACCTCAGGAATGCGCACGTCCATGTTCTGATCCTTGTTTGCGCCGATGTGAAGCGTCATGCTTCCCATATCCGTAACCTCAAATTCAATCTTGCCTTTATAGCCTGCCTCTGCCAAAAAGGAAAGTGAAACGCCGCCCCTGTCCGTAATCGTCACACGGTTTCCGTCTGTCGTTACCGTGGCGGAGCTTGAAAAACCTTCCAGCTCTACTTTATTTCCCGCCCCCTTCTTAAACTCAATATCTGTACCCTTCGGTGTCAGGATCTTGCCGGTTGCCTGATCCTTCTGCCCGTAGACCCAAGTCCCGTTATCTTTATCTTCTACCAGTGTATTATTTCCATTCGGCTGCAGACCAAACGCCTGCGCCAACTTCTCATTATCAAACGTAAGTGCTACGCCTGCATTTTTTCCATAATCGTTAGATGTAAAAGTAAGATTACCGTTATTGGCATCGCGCTGTACCGTCACCTCTCCAAGCTCTGCCGCATTACGGATCTTCTCATAGACCTGCGCCATGGTATCTCCTGCGCTAATCTCTACCTTTGCGCCGTTTACGGAAACAGTGCCGCTTTGACCAATCGTTGTATTTGCATCATTAAAATTCTTTCCACCAGTACTAACAGTTGCCTGTGTCGCCGGCTTGTCAACCTCAATGCTATAGTTCCCTTCCTTCACCTGATCGGATACCTGCACACGGGTCGCATGCTCCGAATACACCCTCGTATCAAGTGAGCCGTCTAACAGAGGTCTTGTATTGTACTCCGTATCGGTAGAAATACGGTCAATCTCAGCCTTTAAGGACTCGATCTCATCCTGGATCGCCTGTCTGTCACTGTCAGACATCGCTCCGCTGTTCGCCGCCTGCACAGACAGTTCACGCATACGCTGCAAAATGCTTGTCGTCTCGTTCAAAGCGCCATCCGCAATACGGATCACGGAGATACCGTCCGATGCATTTTCCGACGCCCGGTTTAATCCGTTGATCTGCGCGCGCATTTTATTGGAGATCGCCATACCTGCCGGATTGTCCTTCGCATGGTTCAGCTTCAATCCCGAGGAGAGACGCTCCATTGATTTACTTAACTCGCCTTCAATGCCAAGCAGACGTTTATTTGCAATGGCTGCCGATACGTTATAATTAATTCTCATACTGCCTTTCTCCTTTGCTTCATCTTCCTTATATATCGGCGTCCTGCCCGTTTCTCTAAAGAGGACCGTCAATAAAATTTATCTTTGACACTCCGCATGCCCGGCAAATGAAATTTTGTTTGCATTCTTTGCGGTTTCGTATTATAATTAGCGCGTTATCAAACGCACAGAAGCGGTAATTTTCGCTTTTGTTCCTATTGATTCATAAAAGGAGGAATATCACATGACACAGATTACCAAATCGACAATGATCGGTGAATTATTACAGATTGACGAGAACATCGCGCCTGTTCTTTTAAATATCGGAATGCACTGCCTCGGCTGCCCGTCTTCCCAGATGGAAACGATCGAGGAGGCTGCAATGGTGCATGGTATTGAGCCGGATGCATTGGTAAAAGAGATCAATGAATTTCTTGCAAAAGACCTTGCATAAGCGCAGATGATATAAAAAGAGAGTATCGCTTCATCATCCTTTTTGATGATTCCGCGATACTCTCTTTTTAACTTTTCATAAGACATCCCGCAAAACCTAATAACCGTTATTCTATAACTGCGCCAGCGTCTGTAAGGCGCTTCCCTTTATGATCGGCCGATAGTGCTCCGCAAAAAACGCCGCGGTCGCAGGTGTCGCGCTCTGCGGTGTTCCATATTCCGAAAGAATATTGCACACCTTATTAAACTGCTCCGGCGTCTGCCGGTTCTTGCTTAGGAACAGATAATATTTGTGTTCTTCCCCGCTGCGGTACAGATCATTCTCTCCGCTGTAAAAGCCGGCAAGTACATGAGCGCTGCGTGTTAAGTCCGCAAGATCGTCGAAAACAAACAGCTTCGTAATGTCTACAAGTACGTTTACCGGTATATTTTTTTTCTTTTTATTTCCGTCGTCCGAAACACTGTCCTTCTCTGCTGCCTCCTCTGCCTTTCGGCGCTCCTCCTGAATCTTTTTGAATAGGCCAAGCACATCATCTGCGCCCTCCAGTCCCGCGGCGCTTGCGTCGATCGCATCCTCATATACATCCTCAGGATCCGGCTCGGAAAATTTCGAGAACCGGGTATCAAGTTCCTCCGGATATTCTACCTTTGTGATCACTAATATGATCGTGTCCGCCGACAGCGGGATCGCTTCTATCATAAGCGGTATATCGTCTGCCTCAAAGCCAAACTCATAAGACGCCTGCTGCATCATATCGCGAAACAGACGCTTTGCCTTCTCGGTTCCATATGCCAATTCACTCAGCTTGATCTGGCGCTCCGCCAAATCCTCTCTTGTTAAAGTACAACGAATCTGATTCTCACTTACTTTCTCAATCTTCATTCCATCACTTCCTTTATCCGGAAATCCTTGTAAACTGTACATTTATTATAAACAAATGCCATAATGATGTAAAGTATACCTTTTTATTAAAAGTTTGTAAACTAAATCCAAACGCCTAAATTTTTATCAATTTTTGTGAAATATGCACAATCTTTCAAAAAAGAATTGTCAAACTACATATTTCATGATATAACCAATGCATGAGATGCGAGCCGCTTTGTCAGGAAAGGAGCGGATCTGCATAGAAGCATTTACTCTGTTTGGCAAATATCGGATTATATCCGTACTTGGTTCCGGCAGTACCGGCACCGTCTATCTTGCCAAGCATCTTAAATTGGAGATTTTCCGTGCGATCAAGCGTATCCCCAAGCATTCTGCCGGAATTTCTTCTTTCTCACAAAAGGCGGACTTCCTTACGGAAGCCAGGCTTTTAAAAAATCTGAATCATCCCGGAATCCCTCTCATATATGACATCGAGGAAGACAACGATTATATTTATATGATCGAGGAATATATTCAGGGTGAGTCATTGGAGACCTATGTGCTCCATCCAAAAGACATTTCACAGGAACTGATAATTAAAATAGGCGTCCAGCTTTGCGAGATACTGGATTATCTGCATCATTTATCTCCATACCCTATCCTGTATCAGGACTTAAAACCGGAGCATATTATATTATGTGGAGATCAGTTAAAATTAATCGACTTTGGAATCGCAGGTTTTTTTACCGGTTCTGACAACTATTTCCAACTTTATGGAACGGAGGACTTTGCCGCACCGGAAGCACTTTTCGGACATCCCGTCACGACGGCGGCTGATATTTTCGGCATTGGAAAGATTTTGAAATATCTGGCTGACGCAGCCACCTTTCCATGCCCTCACGGACTTTTGCATATCATACAATGCGCGTCTGACCCGCTGCCGCAGCGACGCTACCCTTCTGCTTCCGCATTAAAGAAGGCGCTGATTAAGTTCCAACACAAACCGCACAGGCGGACCTCGCATCTCATTCGGAATCTTGCTGTTTTAGGAAGCCGCAGCGGCTGCGGCTCAACGCATATTTCCATCGCGCTTGCCTGCACCCTGCAGCAACAGGGTATCCCATCGCTGTATCAGCCGATGGATGACGCAGACATCTTAGGCAATATCGCCGCATCCAACAAACACCTAAAGGAACATGACGGTATCTTTTATTACCGCCGGCTCAGAGGCGTGCCAAACTACGGAAACAGCGTTGCCTTTTCCCTGCCGCCTGACGACTGTATCGTGAGGGACTACGGCGTACAGAGTGTTGCTCTCACAGAGCTTGAGGCTTCAGACCTCATTCTTCTCATTCTCTCCGGCAGTGACTGGGACACTTCCCATGATGTGTCTCTCGCACGTCAGCTTTCCTTGCTACCGCAGACGGTATTCCTCTGCAATCACGGCAATAAAGCTGCCGCAAAGCGTCTTGCCGGGCTTTTGGGACAGCCTGTCTACTGCTTTCCGAACGCCCCTGACGTATACAACATTTCTTCCGATAAAAAACAGCTTTTTTCCGAAATCTTCAAACGGAAAGGAGGTTTTAGACATTTTTTCTTTTGATAAAAACGGACACCGCTCACATCTGACGATCGGCATACTCGGCTGCAGCCGCGGCGCGGGTGTTACGCACCTAGCGCTTGCCTTATGCAGCTATTGCTCCTCCAAGCGCGGCAAGTCATGCGCATATCTGGAGCTTCATGCCAGACGGGAAATCGCACATCTTTCTTCCCATGGAAATTCTTCCTATGGGAAGCAGGAGCTATCAAACGGCGGACATCTGCGGCGTCCCTTGCTCCGGCTCTCTCAGACAGATTATTATCCTGCCGTGACAGCCGATGAGATTCCGCTGCTCTTAAATCAGGGCTACGACTATCTCATCCTTGACGCTGGCGCTCTCGATGAGGGGCTTTTTCCCGAATTTCTCCGATGTGACCGCAAATTTGTTCTGGGCTCGCTTGCCCCGTGGAAGTCTTGGGAATACGAATCATTCTTTCAAAAATTTACGGATAATATTCATCTTGGGGAAGGTTTTGATTATCTTGTGCAGACGGGAAGCACGAAGGAATCCGTTTCTTTTTCCAAAACACACCACATCAACATGCAGACTGTCCCTTTTATCAAAAATCCGTTTCGCATCGAAAAGGAGCTCTTTCCATTTCTCGGAGCCCTTTGCGCAGAACGATAGCACGTTCTGTCTGCCTGTTGGGGATCAGGCATTTTATATCACGAATTTGTAACCCGCGAATCATTCCTTTTGGCAAGTAGCTTACTTATGGGGGAACTGCATTGAAACAGAAACACGAACATGCACTTTATATGGAGCTGTTGTCCTTAGAGGACAGAGGTATTACCATCTGGTTGGAGGGATGTCCCGGTACTTCCAAAAGTATCGCCAGCCAACTGTGCGCTCACGAGGAGAGCACATATATGAGAGATTATATTTTTGACGAGGGGGTGTTAAAGGAAATTCACTTCGATAAGGTGAAAAAGGAATTACTATAAAGAAACAGATAACCAGAAAACAGAACGACTGAGTTTCTCAATGCCCAGTCTACTGTGTGATACAGCGAACGTATTTGATAAAAAGAAAACAGACGGAGCGGCGGTCGCGCTGCTCCGTCCTTTCTATTCTTAACAATTCCAAAACCCGCTAAAAATGCTTTGAATTTGTCCGTTGGTATGCTACAATAGCTCTGGTAAACGTTACAGAGAAAGAAAGGGCTTTTACATGAAGAAACGCACAAAAAAAAATTTCATCCCGGCAATCGCCGTGTTTGTACTCATCCTTATTGTGCTGCTTTTTATGCTGCTTGCAAAGGTGATCGAAAAGTATACGCCTTCCAAAGAGCATCAGGATTTATCAGAGTATTATCAGATGACCGCAGAGGATGACGTCGCCATTGTATTTAATAATGAAGTTCTGCCTGTACAGGGCAAGCTGATCGACGGTCACGTCTATCTTGATTTTAACACGGTGCACGATAAGATCAACAGCCGGTTTTTCTGGGATTCCAACGAAAATAAACTGCTCTATACGACCGCCAACGATCTGATCATGGCAGATGCAGAGAGCACCTCCTATTATGTCACAAAGGATTCCCATTCGCTGGATCACATCATCGTCAAATCCGGTGCGCAGACCGCGTATGTGGCGATTGATTTTATAAAACAGTACTCTGATTTTTCTTATGAGGTATTTGAAGCGCCGAATCGTGTTGTCATCACAACGCAGTGGGGCGACTATACGGCAGCGCCGACTAAGAAAAAAACGGAACTGCGTGTTTTAGGCGGTATCAAGAGTCCGATCCTTACCGAGATTGAAAAGGGCACTGCACTCTCCGTGCTGGCACCTGACGAGACATGGACAAAGGTTGCAACCGCGGACGGTATCATTGGCTATGTAAAATCAAAGGCGCTTGGCGCCTCCACTACCGAAACACGCGTCAGCGACTATGTACCGGAAGAATTTACACATAACAAAAAGGATTTCAAGATCAATCTTGGATGGCATCAGGTGACAAATCCAACCGCCAATCATAATATCAGTAATATTTTGCAGAATACAAAGGGGATCAATGTTATTTCCCCGACATGGTTCTACTTAAAGGACAACAGCGGAAATATCGGTTCTCTGGCGAGTCTTGATTATGTCAATTACTGCCACCAGAACGGCATTGAAGTCTGGGCGCTTGTAAGCAATTTCGGAGCAAAGGATCAGGGACTTGAAAACCCGAACCTCACCGAGGTTTTGACCTACACGTCGCGACGTGAAAATCTGATTAATAATCTGATTTCTGCGGCGATCCAGTATAATCTGGACGGCATCAATGTCGATTTTGAATCGGTTGATCCGGCAGTCGGAGACGCTTATATTCAGTTTATCCGCGAGCTATCCCTAAAATGTGCCAATAATGGGATTGTCTTATCTGTGGATAACTATTCGCCAACGGAATACACCGCTTTTTATAACCGTGCGGAACAGGCAGTCTTTGCCGACTACATTATATTGATGGCATATGACGAGCATTATTCCGGTTCTCCCGAAGCCGGATCGGTTGCCTCCATTGGCTTTGTATCGGAAGGGATCGCCAACACACTGCTTGAGGTTCCGGCAGACCAACTGATCTTAGGAATGCCGTTTTACACACGCGTTTGGAGCGAAGCTCCGGCTGCCGCAGAGGGAGAGAATGCAGATGCCTCCACAGAGGGAGCTGCTCCCATTGAGCTTAGCTGCTACTCCGCAGGCATGAAAGAGATTCAAAATCTCATCAATACCAACGGCGCTGTGCCCGTCTGGTCTGAGGAGACAAAGCAATCTTATGTCGAATATGTCAACAATGGCGTAACCTACAAGATTTGGATGGAGGATGCAGCGTCTCTGGAGGAAAAGCTTAAGGTGATGCAGCAAAATCAGCTTGCCGGAGGCGCATTCTGGAAGCTCGGTTTAGAGACAAGCAATGTTTGGGATACCATCATTAAATATATCAACTAACAGTGTTTCTTCCCAAACACTTCATAATTCCCGAAATTCGCGAATACTATTTATAAACGAATTTCGGGAATTTTTTTATGAAAAAAAAATTAGAACTTCTTATGACTGTCTGTCTGCTTGCCGCCTCCTTCTTCCTCGCCCGACAGGGCGCCGTCTATGTATTAAGCTCCCGCACAGAGGACAAGAAAATCTGCATTGCAGTTGATGCGGGACACGGCGGAAGCGATCCCGGCAAGGTTGGCGTCAACGACGCTTTGGAAAAAGACATCAATCTTGCTCTTGCACTGAAGCTGCGCGATCTTCTGGAGAAAAAAGAAATCACGGTTATTCTGACAAGAGATTCCGACGCAAGTCTTGCCCCATTGGATGCTACCAATAAAAAAGCTTCCGATATGCAAAAGCGCTGCCAGATCATCTCCGATGCAAATCCTATATTTACGATCAGTCTGCATCAAAACAGTTATCCCGCGGAGGAGGTAAAGGGTGCGCAGGTCTTTTACTATTCACAGTCCGAGCAGGGGAAAGAGCTTGCCGAAATACTCCAAAACAGCCTCGTCTCACGGGTTGACCCGCAGAACAAAAGAACAGCAAAGGCAAATGAGAGCTATTATCTGCTCAAAAAAACACCCACACCTACGGTCATCGTAGAATGTGGGTTTTTAAGCAATCCGACAGAAGCGGAGCTGTTGTTAGACGAAGCTTATCAGGATAAGCTCGTCCGTGCTGTCTATATGGGGATTCTGGAATATTTGGAAAAGGAGTCTCTCCTATAATATCTCACGAATCTTCTGAATAAATGTTTCTGCAATCCGATACAGGCGGGCGGTCTGTACCTGATAGGTCTCATCACTGCCCTCGTCTGTCCGCTCTGTTTTTGCTTCCTCAAGTCCCGATAAGCGGTTCAAATCTAATTCCTGACTATATGCGCAGCGCACATCCACCTGCTCCTCTGCATCAAAGCTCTCCGAGAGCTTTCCTGTAAGCTGCTCGAGCAGCTCCTTTGTATCCGCATTGTCGGTTGCGATAAGTCCGGTCATTCCATTTTCTTTTGCATGGAAAACCGCTGCAAGCTTTCCGCGAAGCGCACTCTCCATTGTAATATCCACAACGCCTTTTTTCTCTACGCCGCGGACAATTTTAAGAGATACACTCACGACACCGTCCCCCGTCATGACCGGCACGGAATACTGCTCATCCTTCAGCAGCGCATTTCCGATAGAAAGCTGTGTCGATAATAAACGCATTTCTGTTATATCTACGCTTGTCACATCGTCACTCTCCAGCATACTGCGCATCACGTTTTCTGCCAGAACACCAAGCCTCTCCTGTGCCTCCGCCATTGCCTCCGGCGCAGAAATCGCTTCTTTGAATGCGTCGAGCACTGCCTGCTTCATATCCTCTATATCATCGGCTGTGACGTCCTCATCCGCATCCTTCGTCCCTTTTCCAAAAAGCTGACGGAACATTCCGTTGCGGTCTTTAAGCATGGCCTCCATTGCCAGCACATGAGACATTGTGTTTGGCAGATCGTATTTCTCCAACACAGCGTAAATATCCTCTGTCACTTTCGCGCTCTGGGAAAGCCTTGCCAACTGCTCCTTCGCATACGCTGCGTCGAGCACCGCATCATCCGCATCCGCCCCTGCCTGCTGCAGCGCATCCTTAAGCTCCTCCGGCGTAAGCTCCTCCCATCCCGTCTGCTTTTCCCCAAGCTTCTTTAATCTGCCCGGCGTAAGCGTATCCATAACATCCTTCAGACAATTTTTCTGATATGCGGTCTCCATCTGCTGCGTAATAGAATTGTAAGCGTAACCGCCGCTCTCCTTTGCACCAAACTCATCGTCTACCGTGTAATCCATCTTTCCACTGTGGCGCGCATTCCGCACTGCCATCATCAGATTGCGCATCGTAATGTCTGTTCCCTGATGAAGCAATGCCCCAATGACTGCACCGTCCGTCTGCTCCACCTGATGAATCAGACGGTAGGTACCGATATAGGAGTCACGCTCCTCCTTGCTGATCGCATGATCCTGCTCCAGCTTCCACAAAAACTCACTGAACTTGCGCTCGTCCTCCGTACCGATTTCTGCTGAGATTTCCTCTGCCGCCCGATTGACACTCTCAAAATCCATATCCAGCGGATTGATCCCCCGCCGTATCATCTCTATGACCGTCGCCGGTTTCAAATTACGGAACATCCGCTGTACTTCCTCATCTACCGCCTTAATCTGCGCAACATTCTCCGGTGTAATAGGAAGCTCATTATAGCCTAAGATACGAACAGCCCTGCGGTTCGCCTCCGTTGTGTCAAGTCCGATATCCGCTAAAATATCATCAACATTGCGGAATGCCTTTTGGATGGAATCTCCCAGATCGGCACGCGGCGCCGTCATCAGCGTCTCATAGCTTTCATTGGCACGCCGGAAGGTCTCGGCAAGCTCCTGTGCGCTTGTATGTACCTCCGACAACGGCGCTGCGGCAATTTCCCTCATACCAAGCACATATGCCGGAGCGCTCTTTAATCCGTTGACTGTTTCGGACGTCTCACGCAAAACCTCTACGTTCTTACCGGATGCCTCAACACCCTGTCCGCGGAGCAGATTCTCATAATAAGCGTTCTCCTCCGCCTTTAATTCCTCCACAAGCTGCGCCAGTGGCTGCGTATCAATCTGAATCCCTTTCTTTAACAGGGCATAGTTTGCCTCTGCCGTCATCGCAAGGCGAATCTCCTCAAGCTGCCTTCTTGCAGTAACAAGCGCCAGTCCTTCCTCTGTATAGCCTTCCTCTCCGCGGGCGGACATCGCATACGATAAATTCTCAATCGTAAGGTCCATCCCGTGGTCGATCAGATAGCTTAAATCTGCATCTGTAGCGTTCTGCACCGTCTCATAAGCCTGATCTGCCCGATCCTTTAAGCTATAGCCCGAAATGAGCAGCGCATCCTGCGGCCGCCCGCCCTCTGCAACTGCGGTCACAATTCCCTCGACCAGACTCTGCTCCTCCACCGGGAACGTAAGCTTTCTAAGCGAGTCTGCATAGCTTAAATTTTCCTCAGTCAAAGGGATCTCATTGTCCAGCATCCACTTACTTTCTGCCAGAGTGCCCTCATTTACCTCAAGTCCCGCCTGACGGATCACGCGCTCAACCTGCTCCTGCATCGCTCCCAACTCTGTGTTCTGCGCCGGCTGCTGCCGATAGCCCGCAGTGCTGTATTCCGCCTTATACAAATTCTCGATCGTCGGCGCGAGCTGATTATCGAGCAAATACTTAACCGCTCCGTCCTGCGGGGTCTTTAATGTTCCCGCAATCCTGCATGCCTCTATGGCATCCTTTTGATTTTCCTCTGTGTACGGAAGGTCATTCTCTCTTAGCGCGCGCTCGATCTGCATCGCAACCCCGGCATTCCCCGCAATCTCCTCAATCTGCTCTTTACTGAGATCGTCCCCAAATACCGAAATATCCACACCTGCCTTAGCAAGCTGCGCTTTGATCTTATCCGTCTCCGTCACAATCGTGTTGGAGGCTGTCTCGTCTAACGAAAAGCCTTCCTCCTGCATCCTCGCATAATCCTCCGCCGAGGTGGTATTGGAAAGGACAACCATCTGATCCTTGCGCTTTGCCGCATCAAGCGTGCTGCCCTGCTCATAGCGTTCTGCCGCGGTCTTTTTCTCCTCGGACTGCGGCTTTAAATAGGTCGCGTCCTTCACATTCACCGATTTTCCGTATTCCTCATGCTCCGTTTTCTCCGGTGCAAAAGCGCCCTTGCCGATCAGCGCCTCCTGAAACAGAAGATTTTCGGCATTCTCCGGTCCGATATTCTTATTCAGTGCATCTACCATATTTGCATTCTGCTGCTCTACTCTCATTTGTATTCTCCCGAATCACCTTGAATTTTATAAACAACGAGTGACACGCTTCGCGAGCCACTCTTATGTCAACAAAATGGCGCATGCTATGCGCCATTCATAGCTGATATATATATCGGTAACACCAGCTTAATTATTAAGTTTTATATACCGGCTTTTCTGCCCGTAGCATACAGATACCCGATCAAAACCGAAATACGGCAATTCCGTAAGGAGACAACGGATAACGAATCGAAAACGGTCTTTGGTCACACGGCTTTTTCTCCGCCAAAAAGTTCTCCTTCTTCGTTTTGCCCGTACCTCCGAAGGCTGCGGCATCGCTGTCTAACAACAGACGGTAGCTCCCCTTCTTCGGCACACCGACCCGATAATCCTCCCGTTCCATCGGCGTAAAATTAATCACAAACAACAGGTTGTTTTTTCCATCCCTGCTCTTTCTGATAAAGCTGTAAATGCTTCTCTCCGCGTCATTTGCATTGATCCACTCAAAACCGCCCCAGCTACTGTCAAGCTCATACAGCGCGCGGTTTTTACGGTAAAGCCCAAGCAGCGCCTTTACCCAGCTTTGCATATGTAAATGCTCCGCATGCTCAAGCAGATACCAGTCAAGCTCGCGCTCCTCGCTCCACTCTCTAAGCTGTGCAAATTCCTGCCCCATAAAGAGCAGCTTTTTCCCCGGATGCCCAATCATAAAGGCATAGCCTGCCATAAGATTCCGAAACTTATCAATTCCAAGCCCCGGCATTTTGTTGAGCATGGAGCATTTCAAATGCACAACCTCGTCATGCGAGAGCACCAAAATATATTTTTCACTCTCATTATAGGTCATTGCAAAGGTCATCCTGTGGTGATTATCCTTGCGAAAATAAGGGTCAAGCTTCATATAATCCAAAAAATCGTGCATCCAGCCCATATTCCATTTATAGCTGAAATTAAGACCGCCATTTTCCACCGCTCCCGTGACCTGCGGCCATGCCGTTGATTCCTCGGCAATCATGACCGCCCCCGGATTTCTTCCAAGAATCAGCGTATTCAGATGCTTAAAAAACTCGATCGCCTCAAGGTTTTTGTTCTCTCCGTACTGATTTGGCACCCACTGCCCTTCCTGCTTTCCATAATCAAGGTAGAGCATGGATGCCACCGCGTCGACGCGCAGACCGTCCACATGATAGTGCTCCACCCAAAGCAGTGCGCTGCCGATCAAAAAATTCTTGACCTCATTTCTGCCGTAATCAAATATCTTCGTTCCCCAATCGGGATGCTCCCCCTTCCGCGGATCTGCATACTCATACAGACAGGTGCCGTCAAACTCTGCCAGCCCATGGGCGTCGCGCGGAAAATGTGCGGGAACCCAATCTAAGATCACTCCCAGCTCGTGTCTGTGGCACTCATTGACAAAATAGGCAAAGTCCTCCGGCGTTCCGTAGCGGGAGGTCGGCGCATAATAGCCGGTTACCTGATACCCCCATGAGCCGTCATACGGATATTCCGCAATTCCCATCAGCTCAATATGCGTATACCCCATATCGACAACATACGGGATCAAGGCTTCTGCCAGCTCCCGATAGCTATAAAAGCCGTCGTCCTCCCTGCCCGGATGGCGCATCCATGAACCGGGGTGCACCTCATAGATCGCCATTGGCTCGGCATAAATATCCTTGATACGCGCCCGGTGCGTCATCCATTTGTCGTCCGTCCATCGGAAGTGCTCAATATCCGCCACTGCGGATGCTGTCCCCGGACGAAGCTCTGCATAATTCGCATAAGGGTCCGCCTTATACAGGCGTTCTCCCTGCTTTGTCTCAATGACATACTTATAGAGCTCTCCCTCCGATACCCCCGGTATAAAAAGCTCGAAAATCCCCATCGTCTCCGGCGTCAGACATATCATCTCATGTGCATGTTCATCCCACTGATTAAATGTTCCGATCACCCATACGCGGCTTGCATTCGGCGCCCACAGTGTAAAGCATACCCCGTCTGCTCCATCCTGCTGCCGCGGATGCGCTCCCAGCTTGCGATAGATTTCATAATGCGTCGCCTGCCCGAACAAATAACGATCCAGTTCAGAAAAATTTGCCATACCCCATACCTCTTTCTGATTTAAAATTCAAAATCCTTCTCGCGGAGAATCACATAATCATCCTCGTCATATCTGTGCGAAGCGATAATGCTGAACGCCTTTTTTAAGCCGCCGCGCTCTGCGCGCGCAACTGCCGTATCCACAATCTCCTTGACCTCGCTTAACGTTGTTGCCTCATCCAGCTTTTGGATATTGCTGATGCAGTTATAAAGCGCCAGAACACCCATCTCATCGATCGTGTAACCCAGATCATGTGCGTACGACTTTCCAAACGCAACCAGCTCGTCACTTGTGAAGATCGGAATATTGATCTTTTCGGAAAATCTTGCCGCAAACCCGGCATCCTTACTAAGCGCTTTTCGGATTCCCTTGCCCGTATCCTCAACGATCACGAAGACACCGCTTTGATCTGCCCCCAGCAGCACGCCTAACTGCTGCGCCGTTTCCTTTGAAAGTCCGCCTGCTTTTTCAATGATCAGGCATCCCCCCGCTACCTTCTGTAAAAGCGCCCGGACATTTTTCTGATTTAGAACGGAAGCCTCGATCTTGCCGATCCGTCCGTTCGGCTTTCCTGTTTCCTTCTGCAGCGCCTTGATCATACTCGTTGCCAGAACCGTCTTACCGCTGCCCTGTCCGCCCTGAATGATCATATTTCCGGTCGACGCACCCCCGCCTGCCCGAAGTCGCGCCGCTGCTCCCGTGAGCGCCTGACAGATCTGCTGCTCCATGCCGCTGATCGGCAGGAAGTAAGTAAAGAGCTCCCTCTGCTCCTTAGAAAGCTTTTGAATCACGCGGGTCTTTTCATCCTCCGGCAGCTCTACCTGCGGAACAGTCTCCTCGCGCGGCCGCTCAAACGTCTTTAGACGCTTCGTCTCCGCAGACAGTCTCACCGTCTCGCGTACGTCCTCCTTGGCAACTGCAAAAAGCCGCTCCTCCATGTCAACGGCTGCTCCGCTGTCCGGTTCTCTAACCGTCTGCTCCTCCTGTCCGAACAGCTCCTTGGAAAGTACAGCCGCAACGTCAATTTCCGGCAGCTTTGCATCCTCTGCCAAAGGGTTCTCCTGCTGCTCATCTTCAAGCGCTTCAAGCGCCTCAATTCCATAGCCCCCCTCCGGGCTGCTGTCACTGCCGAATAATCCCTCCGTCTCATGGGCTGCTGCCGGCATATCCTCCAATGTATCCTCTCTCCGATCGGCGCCCGCCGCCGCGAGCTGCTCGTCAATCTGTGCATTCTCGTCCGAAAGTCTGTCAATCTCCTGCTGCAGAAGCTGATTCATATTCGCAACCATCTCCGCCGCACGGTCCTCCTCCAGAGGCTTGCCGCCGAGATACTCCTCATCCAACAAATCCTTCGGTGTAAAGCCGGAATCCAGCTTCGGAATAATGTCGGCAAGACGCCCCATAATATCCCCTGCCTCCTGGAGCGCCCTTGCCTTTGCAGACTCCAGCTTTCGCTGCTGCGCCTCCTGCAATGCCGTCTCGGCTGCACGCCTCGTCTTTTCCCACTCTGCGAGCACCTCGTCAATATTGATCTGCCCGGTGATCTGCGACTCGATGTGCCTGTGATTCGGCACATACAGGCTCATCTGCCCGTCCCTGTCCTCTGCCAGAAGTTCTTTAAAGTTTGTCTTTAGGGAGTCGTCGATTTCTGCATCCGTCTCAATATGCGGCAGCTCCGCCGTCTGCTCCTTTAAAACCGTCTCCTCCTTAGGAAGCTGCAGATATGGAATATCCTCGACCAATTTCTTAATGTTATCCATGCCGTCCTGCACTGTCTCTTTTTCGGTCGCCTCCATGATCTGCTGCATACTCTTTTGCAGCTCCTCCTGCAGGTTCTGTGTATTAAACCGCTCAGGATTTAGCTTTACCTTTGGAATCTGAACAGTCTCCCTGATGATCTCTCCCGATTCCAGCGCATCATCCGGCGTCACCTCGACAATTCCTTCCTTCTTCTGACGGAAACGGCGGTACTTCTCCTCCTGCTGGCTTGTCAGCGGCTGGTAGAGCATCTTAAGCTCCAGCGCATGCTCCACATAAGGGCCGTCTCCAAACCATAGGATCAGCTCGTCGCACGCCTCAATGCACTTCTCACTCATGCCCGCCTTATGGTACAGACACGCAAGCTCAAACGCCCACTCCTCCAGATATTCCTGCTCCTTAAGCTCCTCAAGGATCGCAATCAGCGCCTTAACGTCCGCTCCCTGCGCCCGGCTGATCTCATAGCGCAGCACATACTTTAGGTTGTCGTGAGGTGCGATCTCCACAAATTCGTCATAATATTCCTTTGCCTCTGAATAATTGCCCATTTTGACAGCAACCTCAGCCAGACGGTAGATGATCATACGCCCGATCGGCGAGCGGTCGTACGCCATAAGAAGAATATCGCGGCTCTCCTCATAGCGCTCCACCTTTTCATAAATCTCCCCCGCCTTTATCAACGCGTTGACATTCTTGATCTTATTCCAGTTTATCGTATCTGCAAGCTCCGCAGCCGCCTCATAATTGTGCTCCGCAGCCAGAGATTTTATCTGATCCAGCTTTAATTTATATTCGTATTTATCCAACTGTGCCACCTCAAAATGCGCAAATTTATCTCTTTTTCTTTAATTTTTAGTTTATCATACGCCCTCCCTGATGTCAAAAATTATCGTGGCGGAAGGATTACATATTTCATGCCGTGATAAAAACAAAAAAGGAAGAAGCCAAAAAACCTTTTAGAGATTGATTTTTAGGCTTGTTTTGGGTCATCACTTCGGCTATCATAATTACAAAGCAAAGCTTGGGATGATTCCGATGGAAGGAGGCCGCCGACATGTTTATTGTGGGATACAGATTACTCAATTTAAGAAATAACTTAGGAACTAACCCTACTGATCTGCATATTGTAGATGTCATGCTGGAAAATATCAATGAAATTGATAAGCTATCCATTGAGACTATGGCGGAGCTTTGCAACATATCTAAATCGAAAATCTCTAAGTTTGTCAAAAAGATCGGTTTTGATGATTATAAAGAATTTAAAGACTTTGCGCGGAATGAAAAAAGACGTTCGGGCTATCTTGGGTACGAAGATAAGGTGATGATGTGGCGATATATTGAAAAAGAAGGCTGGGAAGCATACTTAAAAATCCTCAAGGATGATCTTGCCTGCTTTTCAGACACAATCGATAAGGGTATTCTCAAGCAACTGGCAAAAGCCATCTATGACCACAGTAACGTTCTGGCTTTCGGAAGTGTCTATTCCCAGAATATTGCCTTAGATTTTATGTATCGACTGGCAGACGAAGGGAAATATATCAGAACCTACACCTATGACACCATGCAGGAGGAATATCTGCGAAATACAAGTGAGAATACACTTGTTATCATCTTTTCCAACTCAGGGCAATATTTGTATGGGGACGGGCTGCGTCTGAACGACCATTTTAAGACATACTTAAAGAAAACGAAAGCTGAATTGGCACTGATCACTTCCAACAAGGATGCCGCAAACAACTCCATGGTCCGCTATCCAATTTTATACAGCTTTTCATCCAATGTACAAAGTCATATGCTGATCGAACGATTCGTAATGGAGATGATCATTCTCGAATATAAAAAAATAGCACAAAAGCCGGGGAAAGGATAGACCACGCCTCTTTTCTGCCCCCGGTCATCCTGCTGCAAAAATACGCTTGTCTGCGCCGGAACATAACTCTGCAAAGCAGCACTTCAAAAATCTTACTGCATCAGAAAAACTTCAAATCCCAATAAAAATCTCATTTCACCCAAAAAATCCAAAAAATCGATACAATTATATATACATTGCACAAAAACAAACTTGCAATCATGTGAAAAATGTAAAATAAGTTTCCAGTTCGTAAAATTTCCAAGATATGAGAAGCAAAAAAATTATAATATAGACAATTGTTATGCATAGCAAAAAATCAGTAGGAAGGATGTACACAACATGAGATGCAGGGATATTTATGAATGGGCGAAAAACTACGGAGACCCGGATTGGTTTGTGCATGATCGTTTTGGGATGTTCATTCACTTTGGTCTGTTTTCGGCAGCGGCAAGGCATGAATGGGTAATGACCTTAGAGCAGATCGGAGCAGAAAAATACAAAAAATATTTTGATAATTTCAATCCTGATTTCTTTGATGCAAAGAAATGGGCAAGAGAGGCGAGGGAGGCAGGATTTCAGTATGCGGTTCTGACCGCAAAGCATCATGAGGGCTTTGCACTCTGGGATACGAAGCTTTCCGAGTATAAGATTACAAACACAAAATTCGGGCGTGATCTTGTGAAAGAATATGTGGAAGCTTTCCGTGAAGAAGGTCTAAAGATCGGTCTGTATTTTTCTCTGCTCGATTGGTATCATCCCGATTTTCTTGTGGACGGGTATCATCCTGAGAGAAATAACAAAGAGTATCTTAACGATCATCCCGGAAATATGGAATCCTACCAAAAATTTATGCATGGACAGGTAAGGGAGCTTCTCACGGGATACGGAAAAATCGACTACCTGTGGTTTGACTTTTCTTATCCGCAGCGTGACTGGGGAATGTCTGTCGGGAAAGGAAAAGATGACTGGGCATCGGAAGAATTAGAAAAAATGATTCTTTCATTGCAACCAGAGATTATTCTCAATGACAGACTGGGGCTTGACAGAGGCGTCGGAACGTTTGAGCAGTATCAACGAAGCTCTAAGGATGACAACGGCGCAAAACCGATTATATGGGAAGCCTGCCAGACCTTAAACAACAGTTGGGGATACGACCGCGACAATTTGAATTGGAAATCCTCGGAAATGGTGCTCAAGCTCCTGATCGATACGGTCTCAAAAGGCGGGAATATGCTGCTTAACATCGGACCAAACGGCAGAGGCGAAATCGACAAACGTACACAGAGCATTCTGGACGAGATAAAAGAGTGGATGCGCCTCCATAAAGAAGCTATTTACGGATGCGGACCGAGCCAATACGACGCTCCTTTGGATGCAAGATTTACGCAGAAGGGCAATCATCTGTACCTGCATCTGTTTTCATGGCCATACCGTACACTGCTGCTCAATGGTCTCGGCGGTGAGATCGAATATGCGCAGCTTTTAAATGACCACTCAGAGATCCAATATATTCAGGATGAAGGCTTATCGGGAAAGAGAAAGTCTCATAAGGACCTGAATCTTGAAATAACGGAAATTCATATCAAGGATCGCTTTGAAGACAAAGCGCTTCTCGTGACATTACCTGTGCAGAAACCGGATGTTGTCGTACCGGTCATTGAATTTATCTTAAAAGAACAGGAGGGATAACACATATGTACTATATCATAGCTGCACATGGCCCTTATGCAGAAGGATGTAAGTCAGGGTGCGAAATGGTAACAGGAGACACCTCATCTTTTATTCCTGTTGCATTTACTGAGGATATGACGAAAGAAGACGTCGAGAAAAAATATGAGAAGATTCTTGCAGAACGAGGTGCGGAGGAATGCGAGGCAATCATTGCCGATCTGCCCGGAGGAACGCCCTATAATGCAGCCATGCGTATCACAGCGGAGCACAAAAATATTTCTCTTGTCGCAGGTCTTAGTCAACAGCTTCTCATTCTGCTCAATGCCGGAGAAACCTTAGCGGATGCGATTGCACAGACGGGCGAGCTTTACGCAACCCCTGCTGCCCGCAAAGAGCAAAAAGAAATACAGCATCCAAAGGACCCGACGGATAAAAACGGGATTGTAAATTTCCGCCTGGACGAAAGATTGATTCACGGACAGGTAGCAACCTTTTGGACGCGCGCCTTACAGGCAGACCGGATCATAATTGCAGATGACGAGGTGTTAAAGGATGAAATCGGAGTCAGCGCATTAAAGGCAGCAGTACCTGCCGGCGTACATTTGAGCATCCTGACCGTTGATAATGCAGCAGCGCGGTTAAATGCCGGCATTTACAGCAATCAGAGAGTATTTCTGATCGTCAACAAGACAAGTACGATCCAGCGGCTCATCGAAAACGGCTTGAAGGTAAAGGAAGTAAATATAGGAAATATGGGAGAAAAGGAAGGCAGAAAACGAATTAAAAAATCAGTCTACTGCACTTTAGAGGAGCTTTCGCAGATCGACGCTGTTGAGAAAGCCGGTGTTACAGTTTACGCACAGATGGTTCCGAATGATGAGAAAAAAACATTCCGTTCCTATCTTCATTAAGCAGAAGGAGGTCAAAACGATATGGAAATACAGACATGGCAAATTATTGCACTTACAATTTTATCACTAATATTTATTTGGGATAGTCTCATGACTGCTGTTTTTGATGGAAAACCGATATTTGCGGGGATTCTTGCAGGCATCATCATGGGAGATGTGACAACCGGTCTTACAGTCGGCGCTACGCTGCAGCTTATGGTACTGGGAGTAGGTACATATGGCGGGTCTTCGATGCCGGACTATGTGACCGGAGCGATCATAGGAACTGCTTTTGCAGCAATCTCGGGACGAGGCATTGAATTTGCTATCGCGCTCGCAGTTCCGGTAGGTCTTTTAATGGTAAATCTCGATATCTTTGGAAGGTTCAGTAATGTATTCTTTGCAAAAAGAGTGGAAGCGGCAATTGAGAAAATGGATTTTGGCGCAATTAAGCGCAATATCTGGTATGGCATGATTCCGTGGGGACTTTCCAGAGCGTTTCCGGTATTTGTAATGCTGATATTCGGAAATGATATTGTAAATACACTTGTGGAAAATATACCGGAATGGCTGACAGGCGGTCTGAGCGTTGCAGGTGGCCTGCTCCCGGCAGTTGGTATCGCGATCCTTCTTCGTTATCTACCGGTAAAAAAATACATTTCGTTTTTATTGATTGGTTTTTTTGCAGCGGCCTATCTTGCAGTGCCCATGCTTGGTGTGGCAATTCTCGGAGTCGCAATGGCAGTAATTTCATTCCAGCAAAGCGCGAAAGAATGCAAAAACGTAGCTGCAGCAAATGCTGAGTTTTCACAGGAGGGACTGTTAGATGGAGAATATGAAGACTAATGGAACAAAATTGACGAAAAAAGATATAACCCGCTTAAGTAAAAGATGGATCATGGGTTCGCAGGTTACATGGAACTACGAAAAGCAGATGGGTACCGGCTATCTTTGGGCAATGCTGCCGATCATTCAAAAATTATATAAAAACCCAGATGACCAGAAAGAAATGATGAAAACACACATTCAGTTCTTTAACACGACACCTCATATGGGAGGATTTATTTTAGGAATAGATGCCGCAACCGAGGAGCAGGAAGGAATAAAAGCCAAAGAAACGGTAAAGGGTCTAAAAACAGGTCTGATGGGCCCCTTTGCCGGTGTCGGCGATACACTGTTCGGTGTATTGTTCCCAACAATTTTCGGTTCGATTGCGGCATATATGGGATCGGAGGGAAATATAACCGGTGCAGTCATCTGGATGCTTGTAAACTTAGCAATTCTGGCTTTTCGCATGTTTTCAGCAAACATCGGTTATCGCGAAGGCTCCAAGATTATTACCTCTGCCAAAGATAAGCTGAACGCCTTGACAGCAGCTGCGACACTTTTAGGGATTACTGTCGTAGGCGCATTGATCGCAACGGTTGTAAAAGCAAATGTAACAGCAACCTTTGTGATCGGAGAAATTTCTGTAAACGGTCAGGAAATCCTAAATCAGATCATGCCCTGCCTGATTCCTGCGGCAGTCGTTGGCAGTATTTACTGGCTGCTCGGCAGGAAAAAGATGACGTCTACAAAGGTAACCCTGATCGTGCTGGTATTATCTATCGCTTTACACGCATTAGGAATTTTAGGATAATCTCAAACAGAGAAGAAGGAGAGAACATATGGCATTTGAGTTCTTTGATAAAGCAGAAGAAAACATGAAAAAACTTAAAAATACACAAGGCGGGAACATCCACAATGCAGCACTGCTGATTTCTGAATCCATTCGTAATGGCGGCATTCTTCAGGCATTTGGAAGCGGACACTCCTATGCAGGCGCAATTGAAGTATGCGGTCGTGCAGGTGGTCTGATTCCGTCAAAAATCGTACGCGATCATTCAGACGGAATTTTTGAGAGTGTAGAAGGAAATGCTTATTATCTTATGCGTCAGGTAGACGTTCGTCCGGAAGATGTATTTATCATTATTTCAAACTCCGGAAGAAATCCATTAAGTATTGAAATGGCAGAATATGTAAAGAAAAAGGGCTGTAAGGTCATTGTAGTAACAGCCCTTGCCATATCCAAGTCATCTGCCTCCCGCCATTCTTCAGGAAAACTTCTTTATGAATTTGCAGATGTGGTGCTGGATAATCAGTCTGAATTTGGAGATGCCGCCCTTGAGATCGAAGGCTTTGACAGTAAAGTATGCGGAACGTCTTCTTTTAGCACTTGTCTTTTGCTGCAGCAAACAATCTATGAAGCCATCAAGGATATGGTTGAAAAAGGATTCGAGCCCCCGGTATTTAAAAGTGCAAACATTGATGGCGGGAGAGAATTTAATCAAATTC
This sequence comes from Roseburia sp., assembly GCA_019421345.1. Lineage (GTDB taxonomy): Bacteria > Bacillota > Clostridia > Lachnospirales > Lachnospiraceae > Roseburia. The sequence goes on from JAHZFL010000008.1 coordinate 75,692, forward strand.
TGGAAGAAAAATACGGAGACCGGATCTGGCATAAATAATATTTTGAAACAGCCCGGATGAAAAGAATCAAAACCGCTGCCTGTGAAATAAGACCGGAGCAAAGCCCCGGTCTTATTCCTCCCGCCGGATCTCAAATTCCGGCATAAGCTCATCACTGATGATATTGAGCGCATTTTCAATGACGCGAAGCTCCTCCTCTGAAAACCGCCCCTCCATCCGTTTCATGACCTCTCCTATATAGTTATAGGTAATGTTATAATAGTCAATATATTTTTCTGTAACCTCCAGATAATACTCCCGTTTATCCTCCTCCGACTGCACCTTGCGCAAATATCCCTTCTTGATCAGATTATTGATCTTATACGCGGCATTCGGGGAAGATATATTTGCCTCCGTCGCAAACTCATTGATCGTCGGCTTGCCGATGGAATGGATGATTTCCATACAAAATGTCTCTACCGTCGTCAGCGACGCCTCCCTATCATTGACCCGCTCAAAAAACTTCTTATAAAAATGCAGTTTAAACTTCGTATATACTTTTAAAAAAGCATCCTGTAGCATTCCCCTCTATCCCTTTACAGCTTATTTATTCACAATTTATCCACAATTCTCAGACAACGGGATTATATCAGCTTTCATCGGTAATTGCAAATAGAAGTTCCGCGATCACAGCCGTCTTTCCCCCTACTTCTGCGACCGCCTTTCCGATTCCAACCGCGCCTTTTTTTGAAATGATCTCACACCGCAGCTCTAAGACGTCTCCGGGTACGACCTGACGCTTAAACCGGCAGGATTTGATCCCTCCAAACAGCGCAAGCTTCCCTCTATTTTCCTCCTCTGTCAGCAACGCAACCGCGCCGGTCTGCGCCAATGCCTCCACGATCAAAACCCCCGGCATGATATGCTTCTTTGGGAAATGCCCAAGAAACTGCATTTCATTGGCGCTGACGCATTTGATTCCAACCGCGCTTTTCCCCGGTACGCATTCTGTGATTTTATCCACCAATAAAAACGGATACCGGTGAGGCAGTATTTTTTGAATCTCATTTGAATTTAATTCCATATGCTACCTCCCATTTTCACACTTTTTGAAAATAACGCTCGCGTTATGTCCGCCAAAGCCCAACGAATTTGACATCGCACAGTAAACGGCGCTCTCCCTGCCTTCGTTTGGAACAATATCCAAATCACACTGTTCATCCGGCGTCCGATAGTGGATCGTTGCCGGCACATAATCGCTGCATACACTCAGTACAGAAATGATGCCCTCTACTGCGCCCGCTGCTCCAAGCATATGCCCCGTCATTGCCTTTGTGGAGCTGACCATCACCTCTCCTGCATGACTGCCGAACGCCGTCTTGATCGCACTGGTCTCACACCTGTCATTTAACGGCGTTGATGTTCCGTGTGCATTGATATAGGTAATGTCCTCAGGTCTTAGCTTCGCATCCTCCAGCGCAAGCGTCATGCAATCGGCAGCGCCGCTTCCGTCCTCCAGCGGTGCAGTGATGTGGTTCGCGTCACAGGTTGCGCCATAACCGACAAGCTCACAGTAAATCCTTGCACCGCGCCGGACTGCATGCTCATACTCCTCCAGCACGAGGATCCCCGCGCCCTCTCCCATGACAAAGCCGCTTCGCTCCGCGTCAAATGGAATGGATGCGCGCTCCGGATCCGTACCTGTGCAAAGCGCTTTCATAACCGTAAAGCCTCCCATACCAAGCGGCGTGATACACGCCTCGGTGCCGCCGCACAGCATGACCTCCGCATAGCCGTCCCGGATGTAGCGGAAGGCATCTCCGATCGCATTTGTTCCGCCCGCACATGCGGTAACGGGACAGCTGCACATTCCACGGAAGCCGTAAGTGATCGCAAGCTGTCCGGCAGCAATATTGGAGATCGACATCGGAATAAACAGCGGCGATATACGGTCATAGCCCTTTTTCTCGCCGGTAATTGTGAACTCCTGTATCAGATCAATGCCGCCGATACCGCTGGAAACAAAAACGCCGCAGCGTCTTGTATCCTCCTGTTCCATGCTAATCCCCGCATCGTCCATCGCTTCCTTTGCAGCAACTGCCGCAAGCTGGGTAAATCTGTCCATTCTGCGCAGCTCCTTTTTATCGATCATCTCCTCCGGGTGAAACTCCTTGACCTCTGCCGCCAACGTGACCTTTCTGCCCGTGGTATCATAATGCGTGATCGGTGCAATGCCGCAGACTCCTTCTTTTACAGAACGCCACATATCCGGCACATTATTTCCGATCGGCGTAACCGCACCCAATCCCGTTACTGCAACTCTCCTCATCAAATCACCATCCCTCCGTCTACACAGAGCACCTGTCCTGTGATATACCGGCTTTCCTCACTTGCCAAAAATGCCGCGGCATTTGCAATGTCCTCCGCTTTTCCAATCTCGCGAAACGGGATTGCCTCCAGCGTCTTTTCTTTGAGCGCATCGCTCAGCGCATCTGTCATATCTGTCTCGATCATCCCCGGCGCAATGACGTTTACATTGATTTTTCTGGATGCAAGCTCCCTTGCCAGCGACTTTGAAAATCCGATCACTCCCGCCTTGCTCGCCGCATAATTGGTCTGTCCCGCGTTTCCTGTTATCCCGATGACGCTGCTGATATTGATGATCTTTCCGCTCCGCTGCTTTAACATCACTTTAGCTGCCAATCTTGACATATAAAAGCAGCCCTTTAGATTCACATTGATAACATCGTCAAACTCCTTATCCGACATTTTGATCAGCAGTCCGTCTCTCGTAATTCCGGCGTTATTTACCAAAACATCCATGCGCCCGTTTGCAAGCCGCAGCGCCTCATCCATAAATGCCGCGCAGCTTTCCTCTTTACTTACGTCCGCCTTTAGGGCATGTGCCTTAACACCGTATTTTTCACAGAGCAAAACGGTTTCCTTCGCTGCTTCCTCCCCGGAATTGTAATTAAAAATTACATTCATTCCCATTTTTGCCATACGCACGCAGACGGCTCTGCCGATTCCCCTGCTTCCTCCGGTCACCACTGCTGTTTTTTGGATCTCCACGCCTGATTTTCCTCCTTATCCGCGTTCTCTTTCTGTCTCCAGTACGGCGCCTAATTGCTCCGCCGTATCAATCGTATCAACTGTCACTACTTTCCCATATGCCTTCGCTGTTTTCTTTACAAAGCTCGCCAGCGCATTTCCCGGTCCGATCTCAATGAATCGCTCCGCTCCGTCCTTAAGCAGCCTTGTAATGCTATCCTCAAATCGCACGCTGTTTTGAATCTGCATACACAAATATTCCTTGAGACAGGAGACTCCGTCATAATAATCTCCTGTCATATTTAACACGACCGGAAGCTTCGGCTTACGGAAGGTGACAGACGCCAACCTTTCCGCCAGCCTTTCTGCGGCGGGGCTCATATACTTCGTATGGAACGGCCCGCTTACCTTTAAACGGACGCTTCGCTTCACGCCTATTTCCTTTAACAACGCTTCCGCTTTCGCCACTGCCGTCTCATCGCCGCAGATCACATACTGACCCGGGCAATTATAATTTACCAGCGCAACAAAACCAAATTCCTTCTGTTCGTTCACCCGCCTGCAGACCTCCTCGGTCTCTGCCGCCGTGCTTCCCAAAACAGCGCTCATACTGCATGTTTTTCCCCTTGCCGCGTCCGCCATCGCCCTTCCTCGGAAGGCAGTCAGAGCGACGTAGTCCTCTGCCGAAAACACGCCTGCCGCAAAAAGCGCGCCGTATTCACCCAGACTCAGCCCGCATACGGCGTCTGGAAAAATCTCCCGCTCTTTCAAGACCTCCGTCACACCCGCCGCAAACGCCGCCATGCAGGGCTGCGTATATTCTGTCTGTGCCAGGACTTCCGCTTCTCCCTCATGCATCAGCTTTTTTATATCAAAATCAAGCTCCAGACGGTCAAGCACCCGACGGTATGCGGGATATTTTTCGTAAATGTCCTTCCCCATACCACTATGCTGGCTGCCCTGCCCCGCATACATGAATACCGTTTTCATAAAAGCCATAGTTGCCCTCCTTCTCTGACCGCTTTGGCTACTGCTTGGCGCAAAGCTTCCCAACGGTCTGACGGTACCCGTCATACATTTCCTCAAAAATCGCGCGGATCGGTCTTATTTCCTCCAACTGCCCGCATACCTGCCCCGCCATCAGCGAGCCGTTTTTGACGTCTCCGTCAAACACTGCGCGTCTTAGCGAACCAAGCGTAAATTTTTCCAGTTCCATCTTATCTGCGCCGCGCTTTTCCTGCTTGACATATTCCCGCGCCATCGCATTTTTGAGGATTCTCACCGGTGTGCCCGCAATGCGTCCGGTCACGATCGTGCCGTTGTCCTTTGCCTTAAGCAGCGCATTTTTATAATTCTCGTGAATCGGGCATTCCTCCGCCACCAAAAGACAGGTGCCAAGCTGCACGCCGCTTGCACCGAGTGCAAACGCAGCCGTCAACTGTCTGCCGTCCGCAATGCCACCAGCCGCCACGACCGGAACAGATACCGCGTCAACGATCTGCGGAATCAGCGCCATCGTCGTCATCTCCCCGACGTGTCCGCCGCTCTCCGTACCCTCCGCGATCACAGCATCCACTCCAAGGCTCTCCATTTTTTTTGCAAGGGCTGTCGAAGCCACAACCGGCATAATGATCATCCCGCATTCCTTCCAACGGGAAATATATTTGGCAGGACTTCCTGCGCCCGTCGTTACGATCTTAACGCCCTCATCAACAACAATCTCCGCCATTTCGTCGACCTGCGGATTCATCAGCATAAGATTGACGCCAAACGGCTTTGTCGTCAGTTCCTTGCAAATGCGGATATTCTCACGGAGCATCCCGGCATCCATTCCGCCTGCGCCGATCAGCCCCAGACCTCCCGCGTTAGAAACTGCTGCCGCGAACGCGCCTGTTGCAATATTTGCCATACCGCCCTGAATAAACGGATATTCCGTGTGTAACAATTCATTTATTTTCATTTTCTCCTCCATTCCGAAGTATCTGCGCACGGGACAGCAGCTGTCTTTTCCGGGATTTTCCCCATAGATTCTCTCTTGCTCCCCACTAAATCGTAAACAGTGCGCCGCTCCAAGTAAAGCCGGCTCCAAAACCAACCGCAAGCACTCTCATTCCTTCCTTAAGCATCCCTTTTTCCCTCATTTCATCCAGAGCGATCGGTATGCTTGCCGCAGAGGTATTGCCGTAATGTTCAATATTAATATAAAACTTATCTTCCTTACCGGGATATTTTTTCATGACATGCTCTATGATGCGTCGGTTTGCCTGATGACAGATGACATGATCGACCTCCTCCAATCGAACCCCCGCCTCCATCAAAACATCCTCCATGCCCTGTGTAAACGCACGGACCGCAAACCGGAACACCTCTGAGCCATCCATTTTCAGTTTTGCTCCATCGGTTCCCACACCCTCGCAATACAATGACTCGCTGCTGCCGCTCGACCATGCCCGATGTACATAAAGGCTGTCGTCCAGCCGAAGGACCACAGCACCCGCCCCGTCTCCGAACAGAATACAGGTCTGACGGTCCGTGTAATCCGTAATTTTTGACAGCTGCTCGCTGCCGATCAACAGCACATACTTTTTCCTGCTGTCTGTCAGCAGTCCGCGGCATACCTCCAAGCCGTATAAAAACCCGCTGCACGCCGCAGCCAGATCAAAAGCCATCGTCTCACTGCTAAGTCCGAGTTCTTTTTGCACCAGACACGCCGTACTCGGAAAATCATAGTCCGAGGTAGCCGTAGCAACGACCACCGCTGCGATTTCCTCCGGTCTTACCTGTTCCTTTGCCGCCGCTTCCTGCAGCGCTTTTTTTGCCGCCGCCGCTGCGAGTGACGCACAGGTCTCCTCCTCGCAGATATGTCTCTGCCGGATTCCGGTTCTTGTGACGATCCACTCGTCGGAGGTATCCACCAGTCTGCTCATATCCTCATTTGTCAATATTTTTTCGGGAAGGGCGCGCCCTGTTCCCACAATATGTATTCCTCTCATTTCACTCCTGCCTCACTGCCCGCCACGGGTGCATATGCCCCCTCGATGTATCTGTATTTTTTGTATCTTGCCGCTGTAAGGCTCTCTGCGCTCATGCGCGAGAGTCTGTTGATTTCCTTTGTCAGCATTTTCCGAAGCATATGCAGGCTCTGCCGATCCTCAGCGATCACCCCGTCGATCAGTCCATACTCCAGCAATTCCCGCGCTGTAAGCTTCATCAGCTCACACGCCTGGTCTGCCTTTTTGGCATCCTTCCAGACAATCGCCGCAAAGCCCTCCGGCGATAAAATGGAATAAACTGCGTTTTCCAGCATCCATACGCTGTCTGCCGCGCAGATCGCCAGTGCACCGCCGCTGCTTCCCTCGCCCGTGATGATCGAAATAACCGGAACCTTCAATGTAATTGTTTTCGCGATACATTCCGCGATCGCGATGCTCTGTCCGTGATTTTCCGCTTCGATCCCCGGATATGCCCCCGGCGTATCTACAAAGGTGATGACAGGTCTTTCAAATTTCTCCGCCTGCTTCATCAGACGAAGCGCTTTCCGGTAGCCCTCGGGAGACGCCATGCCGAAATTATATCTTAGATTTTCCTCGGTCGTTCGTCCCTTCCGATGACCGATCACCGTTACAGGACTGCCGCGAAACAGCGCGATCCCCCCGACGATACTCTCATCATCCGCCAAAAGGCGGTCGCCCTTAAGCTCCACAAAATCATCGAACAATGCCGCGATGTAATCCATCACATTTGGTCTGTTTGTCTTTCTGGCAATCTGCACCCGCTCATAAGGCGTGATTATTTTTTCTGTTTCCATCGCTATATCCCTCTTTTATGCATACGGAGCAGTCTGGCGATCACACCCCTTAGCTCCTGCCGCTCCACCACCATATCGAGCATCCCGTGCTCCAACAGAAATTCCGCCCGCTGAAAGCCCTCCGGCAGCTCCTGCCCGATGGTCTGCCTGATCACGCGCGGTCCGGCAAAGCCTATGAGAGCGCCCGGCTCTGCGATCAAAATATCTCCCAGACTTGCGTAGCTTGCACTCACGCCCCCGGTTGTCGGATGCGTCAGACAGGAAATAAATAAGCCGCCCGCATCCTTAAAGTTCTCTACCGCGCCCGCCGTTTTTGCCATCTGCAGCAGGGAAAATAAGCCCTCCTGCATCCGCGCGCCGCCGCTTGCAGAAAAAATAACGAGCGGCAGCCTTTTCCTCTGCGCCGTCTCTGCCAGACGGGCGATCTTTTCACCCACGACCGTTCCCATGCTTCCCATAAAAAATGCACTATCAAGCACTGCAACCGCCGCTTTCTCACCCTCAATCTGCCCAATTCCTGTCATTACCGCATCGTTCATTCCCGTCTGCTGCCGAAACAGCTCCAATCTGCTGCGGTATTCGGGAAATTTAATCGGATTTTTGGTTCTAAGCCCTCTGTTCATCTCTTTAAACGAGCCCGCATCGCAGATCATCTCGATTCGTTCTGCCGCAGAGATTTTATGATAATAGCCGCAGCCCGGACATACGAAGCCTTTTTTTGCCAACACGCCCCGGATCATTTTCTCCTCACACTTCGGACAGTCTATCACCTCATCCCTTCCAAAATGATTTGCCCTTAATTTTCTTAGCGAATATAATTTCTTACGCTTTGATAAAAAACTGCTGTTCATTGGCTACTGCGCCCCCTCATTTTCCTTCCACGCAAGGATCGTCTCACTGTTTTTATCCCAAAACGACGTATCGTATCTGCCGCTCACAAAATCCTTGTGGTACGTCAGCAAATGCATAAATTCCGTGTTTGTCGGAACTCCCTCGATCACCAGCTCCTCTAACGCGCCTCTCAGTCTGCGGATCGCCTCTAATCTCGTATCCCCCCGCACGATGATCTTCGCGAGCATCGAGTCGTAATAAGGCGTTACCTCATACCCGGCATACAGGTGGCTGTCTACACGCACGCCGCAGCCTGCGGGAAAATGCAAAAATGTGATCTTTCCGGTGCTCTCCGCATTGATCCGACACTCAATCGCATGACCTTTGACCATAATTTCTTCCTGTCTGCGGGAAAGCTTCAAACCCGCTGCAATGCGTATCTGCTCCCTGATCAGATTGATACCCGTCACCCATTCTGTGACCGGATGTTCGACCTGTATTCTGGTATTCATCTCAATAAAATAAAAATTCTTTTCCTGATCCAGAACAAACTCCACCGTACCGGCGCTCTCATAACCAGCCGCACGAGCCGCGCGCACCGCCGTCTCGCCCATACGTTCTCTTAGCTCCCCGCTAAGCGCCCGTGAAGGCGCTTCCTCCAAAAGCTTTTGATTCCTCCGCTGTATGGAGCAGTCTCTCTCTCCTAAATAGGTGACATTCCCATAACGATCCGCCAAAATCTGGACTTCAATGTGACGCGGTTGTTCGATCAGTCGCTCCACATATACACCGTCCTCGCCAAACGCTGCCTTCGCCTCCGCTCTTGCCGCCTCAAACGCATGCGCCAGCTCCTCTTTGTCATACGCTCTGCGCATTCCCTTTCCGCCGCCGCCAAACGCCGCCTTGATCAATACCGGATATCCAACCTCCTGCGCTGCCGCGACTGCTTCCTCTAAGGAATTTACCAGCCCCTTTGAACCGGGAACAACAGGCACGCCGCTTTTTTGCATCAGCTCTCTGGCAGCCTGCTTATCTCCCATTTTTGCAATAATCTCTGCCGCAGGTCCGATAAAAATAATTCCCCGTTCCCTGCATTTTCTTGCAAAGCCCGCATTTTCCGACAAAAATCCATAGCCCGGATGAATTGCATCGCAGCCCAGCTTAACGGCAGTCTCCACGATCACATCTTCGTTTAAATAGCTTTCTGCTGCCCGCGCAGGACCGATACAGACGCTATGCGTCGCTAACATCACCGGCAGCGAATCCTCATCCGCCTCAGAATAAACGACCACCGTCTCGATATTCATTTCGCTGCAGCAGCGCAGAATACGGAGTGCGATCTCTCCTCTGTTTGCAATCAAAATCCGTTTAAACATACGGGCCTCCTTCTTATTTCCGTCTGCGGCTATCTCAGACAGATCAAAACATCTCCGTATGCAACAAGACTTTCATCCTCCGCCTCGATCGACTCTACAATCCCGTCCTCGGTAGCCGTAATCTCATTCATCAGCTTCATAGCCTCCACAATTCCCACGACATCACCCTTTTTTACCTGCTGCCCAACCTCTACAAAGGGCTTCTCCGCAGGTCCTAGGGCTCTGTAAAACGTTCCGACAAACGGTGCCTTAATGACCTTTTTGTCCTCTTGCTTTGTACCCGCTGTTTTTTCCTCCGCAGGCTCTGCCGATTTGTCACCGGAGACTTCCGACGCCGTGCTCTGCACCGCTCCCTGTACCGCGCCGCCTTTTTTCATGGACAGCCTTCCGTTTCCAAGCTCCAGGGAAAGCTCCGAAAGCGACGACGCTTCAAATATCTGAATGAGCCTTTCAACTTCCTTTATATCCATACGCCGCTCCTCACTATTTTTCCAAGCTGCCCTCAATGTAGGTAACAATATCTCCTACCGTAACAAATTTCATCATATCTTCTTCCGCAATCGAAATCTCAAAAACTTCCTCCAGCTCCATATGAAGCTCTACCGCTCCAAGAGAATCAAGACCGATCTCCTCCTGCAGATTTGCCTCCATCGTCACATCCTCCATGTCACAGCTTGTTGTCTCCACGATTACTTCCTTTACCTTATCAAAAATCATATGCTTCTTCTCCTTAAGTTTATTTAGTTAAATTTATTTAGTTAAATTTATTTTGAATATATAGTATATCGATGCAAAATACAAGAAAGAATTTGTTAACTTTTTATGAACGCAGCATCTTTGAGAAGAATGTGTCAACTAATATTGGCAACATCAAAATCATACAGCGCATAAATAGTGACAGCATCAGATACCATGACAATGCACGCTGTGAGACCATGTGGACAAGGGGGAATTTCTGTATGATCGACATGAGACAAAAAAGATGAAGATTAAAAAACCGATTACTCTGGTTTGGAGCTGCTTCATCATCTACCGAAACAACCAATGAAATATACTCAGCCAGTAGCGGTCTTCCTCCAATGCTCAAGAGAAAACAGTATTATGAGTCATTAAGCAAATGGCCTAAAGGTTAAGAAAAAAGGTGTAAAGTCATATTGACAATACCATTTCACTCTGTGTACGGGTTCTTTTTCCATAATAAAAAGGTTCTCCTGTGATTTTTTATTTTATCACAGAAGAACCTTTTAAGATTATTTTAAAACAAAGGTTTGAGAGACCCACCCCTGTTTTGGTCTGTGGATGGGTAATAAAAAAAATTTGAGAGGCTTAGGTTTTGTGTGTAAGAGTTGGAAAACCATTGATTCTCTTGTTTTTCTTCTTCATACTGGCTTAAGTGGTTATAAACATTATGAATACTTTCCAAGTAGAGAATAAAAGACTTCTTGTTTTTGTCTTTATTGTTATTCTTAATTTTAAGATATTCTTCTCTGATCATATTCCACCCTTGCTCATACTCAAGAATTACATCAAGTTTTGAGTCAGCATTTTTCGAAAGCCTTCTTTTTTCAAACGAATACCAACCATTCTTCCAGTTTCTGAGACACATATATCCCTTATCCGCGTCATCCTCATCGAGATAATAAATAATAGCCAGATCGCAGCTACGTATTATCCTGGAGTTTTTTTTATCCACTACTTTCATTGTTATAGCAGAAGTCGAGTCTTCTGGTGCTTTATAAGGTGTACCCTTAACAGCATCGGAAAACTCTGTCATAAATTGTTGCTTTAACTTTTGCGGACAATTCCATAGGTCGGATCTTTGCAGAATTAAGTTGTAATCAAAATCATATCCTCTGTTACCGTTTTTTATTTTGGTAACAAGATGTCGGTTTGCACTTCCAATCAACTGATATTGAAAAGTTGTATTATACCTTTTCTTCATCGTCTGCTGTGCTTTCCTAATGATTTTTTCCACTTCTTCTCTGTACGGCTTAAACTCACGCTTACTTACATATTCATACATAACAACGCGCACCTTCCTTTCTGTAATCCCCATCCGACCATTTAGTAAATCTAAATCTTATCATTATGCTCAAAGAATAACTAATTGTCAAGTTTATATTTTTGTAATTATACGATTACAATACTGTCCGTAATTTTTTGTACAAAAAAGGAGCTGCACACTAATTATTCGTGCGACAACCCCTCATTCCTTCCAAATATCGTATCCCAAAACTCTTATGTATTTTTTTCTTCTTTTCTTTCCTTCTCCTCTCCCGGATAGACAAGCTCGTTTGTATTTTTATCCACGCGCAGAAGCTCCACATAGCTTGCCGTGTCCGAGACAAGCCCACGCTTCTTAAGTGCATAGTCTAAGAGATTGCGGACAATATATTGAAGCACCGCCATGACCGGAACACCCAGCAGCATTCCCGGAAAGCCCCACAAGCCGCCGAAAATCAAAATGGAGGTGACGACCCAAAACGGCGTAATTCCCGTTGAATCGCCAAGAATCTTTGGTCCGATAATATTTCCGTCAATCTGCTGTAAGATAAATATAAAAATCAGAAAATACAGCCCCTGCACCGGATTTTGCAGAACGACAATAATAAACGACGGAACCGCGCCGATAAACGGTCCGAAAAACGGAATGACATTCGTCACGCCGATGATCACGGCAAGCAGCATCGTATCGGGCATCTTCATAATCGCCAGCACAATATATGCCAGCACGCCGATGATTGCAGAGTCCAACAGCTTTCCGGAGATAAAACCGCCGAAAATCTCATTGCTCTTACGCACGGTCGTAATGACAATGTTGCCGCGCTCCGGCTTTAAAATCGCATAAATAATCTTCTTCGCCTGTCCTGCAAATGTCTCCTTACTCATGAGTACATAAACAGACACGATCACGCCGACCAATACATTTGTCAAAAGCTTCACGCCGTAAATAACGCCGTTTGTGATCGACGCAAGATAGACCTTCGCCTGCGGCAAAAGCTCGGTCTGCACATACGTCTGAAACATCGTACTCGCCGTTTCGATACCCTCGCTGACCATCTCCGCAAGCTCCGAATCCCCCTTGGAAAATTCCTCGATCCATTCGATCAGATTATTAATCTCACTTGGGAACACCGTGATCATATTCTGAATACTGCGTGAAACAGACGGAACGATAACGGAAAACAGCAAAATAAGGATGACTGCCAGAAACAGCAGCGCCCCTGCGACACCCACGCCCCTGCCCGCTTTTTGCGCGCGCCGTTTGTTTTTCACCCGCGGTATCAAAAACTTCACGACATATGCTTCAATAAACCTCACAACCGGATTTAACAGATACGCCAAAATAACGCCGATCGTGATCGGCTGCACAATCCAGACAAGCTTCCTCCAAAAGCTTGCAAATCCATGATAGCGGTATACCATAAAGAAAAATAAAATACAGCAGCACACCGTTCCAAAGGTCAGCAGCGCGACTGTAAGATACTGCCTCATATCCCAGCCTTTTCCTTTTTTCGTTTCAGAAATATGTTCTGTCCCTCTCTCGTGATCCAATCCTTCTTCCTCATTTCCTATCAAATATCAGGGCAGCGCCGTGCCGTATTCCTCACATGCCTGCCACTGCCCCATGCGTCCATTATAACCCATACAATATTTTTTTCAATCGGAAGAACGGTTATTTTATAACTTTAGCGTATCGATGACATTTTTCAACTGCGCAGCGGACGCCTGAAGCTTGTCGTTCTCCTCCGCGCTAAGCGGAATCTCAAGCACCTTCTCGATTCCGTTCTTTCCAATCACCGACGGAATACTTAGCGCCAGTCCGTCCAGCCCGTACTCCCCGCGCAGCTCCACAGAAACCGGAAGCACTGCCTGTTCATCCTTGACAATACCCTCCGCAATACGCGCAACCGCCATTCCGATTCCGTAATATGTCGCACCCTTTCTTTGGATAATCTGATAAGCGCTGTCTCTTACATCCTCATAAATACGCTTCATGGAATCCTCGTGACTGTAATGACCGCGCAGCTCACAGAAATGATTAAGATCGATACCCGAAATATTCGCGCCGCTCCATACCGGCAGCTCACTGTCCCCGTGCTCGCCAATGATGATCGCATGGACGCTGCGGCTGTCAACATCCAGATGACGTCCAAGCAGATACTTTAAGCGCGCAGTATCGAGCACCGTTCCCGATCCAAACACACGCTCGACCGGATAACCCGAAATGCGCTGTGCGGCATAGGTTAAGACGTCGACCGGATTTGCCACCATCATTAAGATTCCCTCAAATGAGGTCGCCGTGATCTGCGGAATAATAGACTTTAAAATCCCAACATTTTTCTCAATCAGATCAAGCCTTGTCTCACCCGGCTTCTGGTTCGCCCCCGCCGTAATAATAATCAATGCGCAGTCCGACACATCCTTATAGTCGCCCGCATAAATATCCATTGACGCCGTGTACGGAAGTCCGTGGCTTAAATCCATCGCCTCTCCCTCCGCCTTTGCATGGTTTGCGTCAATAAGCACCATCTCGGAAAAAATTCCCTTCTGCATCAAACTAAACGCAATCGACGCGCCTACAAACCCACAGCCGATCACTGCTACTTTTCTTGGATTCATCATAATATCTATATCCTTTCTCTGACTATTTTTTGATTCTTTTACTTAGTATACCCAATTTTTCCATAAAATTCTGTTGTTTGTACAACAAAAAAGAGAAAAAGTTAGCCTTGTCAAACCAAAGACCGCTTTTTCTCTCTTAAAATATCGCTATTCTCTATAATAATTGATCAGACAGCCCTTTAAGATAATCTCTCTCTCATCCTCTGTCATCGCTCCAAGCGTGAGAGAAATCTCCCTAAGCTTTGCTCCGTCAACCACATATGCCGTAATCTCATCCTGCCCCTCTTTGACCGCGGTGCGAATATCCGGCAAAAAGATATAATCCAGATTGGCAAACGGCAGCTCTCCCTCCGGGATCAGAAACGGCAGCATTCCCCAGTTGATAAGATTGGAACGGTAACGCTTTGTCGCATACTCATTTGCGATATTTGCCCAGCCTCCGAGCACCTTCTGACAGGACGCTGCCTGCTCGCGCGCCGAACCGTCTCCCGGCTTCACGGCAAAGATCGTACTTCCAAAGCCAAGCACGCCGGGCTTTTGCCCCTCGCCAAACTTCTTATCGGGAAACGCTCTGCCAATCGCTTCCATCACAGGGCGCAGCTCCTCATAAGCCTCAAGGGGGCACACGCCCTCCTCAAGCGCTTTCTGCGCCTTTTGTATCTCCTTTGCCCGTCCCACATAAAGCGGGTCTTTTCTGGATAGCGCAAACTCTGCCAGTCCAAGCGGATTCGAGCGGAAGGAGGACGTCTCACCGGAAGGAATCAATTCATCGGTTGTCGTCACCGGATCATGAATCTCCGACACCACCTTAAGCACAAGATTCTCCGGCAGCGCACTCATCGCCGGCCAGTCCTTGATATTTGGTCCAAGCTGTATCTCGACCGTCTTGTCTGCCTCACCCTTACTGTCAAATACACGATTCTCATAAATCGTTTTATCAAAGAAGTATTTTGGCTTTGTATACTCCGCGTCCACATCAGTCGCCGCAGTCAGATAGCCCTTATTCGCCGCAGTCGCCGCAATCGAACGCGCATCCATAAGCGCCACAGACACCACCTGTCCGTTCTGCACCTTAGAGCCCTCACGGTTCGGGAAGTTTCTTGTGGAATGACGGATCGAAAACGCATTATTTGCCGGTGTATCTCCCGCGCCAAAGCACGGTCCGCAAAACGCCGTCTTAACGATCGCTCCCGTCTGCATCAGCGTCGCCACCACGCCGTTCTTGACAAGCTCCATATAAATCGGCGTACTTGCCGGATAAACACTGAGTGAAAATTCATCCGCACCGATCGACGCACCCTTTAAAATATCCGCCGCATCACAGATGTTCTCAAAACCTCCGCCTGCACAGCCCGCGATAATCCCCTGATCTACATAAAGTCTGCCGTCTTTGACCTTGCTCTTTAGATCGAGCTTGATCGCCCCGTCAAAGCTGACTGCAGCACGCTTCTCACAATCATCCAAAATATCCAGCAGATTCCCATTTAGTTCTTCGATCGTATAGGTGTTGCTCGGATGGAACGGCATCGCGATCATCGGCTTGATCTCGCTTAAATCAACCTCGATCATACCATCATAATAAGCCACACTGCCGGGGTTTAATTCTTTATGCGCCTCTCCCCTGCCATGAATCTCATAAAACTCGCGCACTGCGTCATCTGTTCTCCAAATTGACGACAGACAGGTCGTCTCCGTCGTCATGACGTCCACACCGATACGGAAGTCCACACTCAGATTGGAAACGCCCGGTCCGACAAATTCCATGACCTTATTCTTGACATAGCCGCGGTCAAAGACCGCTCCGATAATCGCAAGCGCAATATCCTGCGGTCCAACGCCCTTCTGCGGCGCTCCCTTCAGGTACACGCCGACCACCCCCGGCATATCAATATCATACGTCTTGGAGAGAAGCTGCTTTACAAGCTCCGGTCCGCCCTCGCCGATCGCCATCGTACCAAGCGCGCCGTATCTGGTATGTGAATCAGAGCCGAGGATCATACTGCCGCCGACCGCCATCATCTCTCTTGCAAACTGGTGAATCACCGCCTGATGCGGCGGAACATAAATGCCGCCGTAGCGCTTCGCGCAGGTCAGACCAAACATATGATCGTCCTCGTTGATCGTACCGCCAACCGCGCACAGACTGTTATGACAATTTGTCAGCACATACGGGATCGGAAACCGCTCCAGCCCCGACGCGCGCGCCGTCTGGATAATGCCGACAAACGTGATGTCGTGTGACGCAAGCTTATCAAATTTAATCTGAAGCTTATCCATGCTGCCGGAAACATTATGCGCCTTTAAAATCTCATAGGCAATGGTCTGTGCCGCTGCCTGCTCCCGCGTCACTGCTGCCCCCGTCCGGCTCTTAATCTCCGCCAATGCATCCTTCCCGTCCGCGATCAGCTCCTTCCCTCCCAGCAGATACACGCCGCCATCGTATAACTTCATAAAGCTTCCCTCCTTCTTTCTCATACCATTCTTCTGCAACATACCTCTGCCCAAATTATATAAGCAACCCGGCAAAAAAGCAACCGCTTTTATACATTAAATCGTTATCATTTTAAATCGCAAAACCCTTCCTGATAGATCGGAAATTTCAGTGTCGCGCGGAACAGATCACCGTCCACAGAAATCTCAAACACGCCGCCCATCAGATTCGTCAGATTTTTTGCAATCGAAAGCCCCAGCCCGCTTCCCTCCGTCGTGCGTGAAGAATCTCCGCGGATAAAGCGCTCGGTCAGATCGTCCACATTACTGTTTTCCAACGCCAGCGAACGCTCCGATACGTTTTTGATGGAAAAGACCGCCGCGTCCTCCTTCTGCTGCACTTCCACATATACCCGCGTTTTTTCCAACGCATACTTTGCCACATTATTATAAAGATTTTCTATGACACGGTATAAATGTCTTCCGTCCGACCAGATATACACCGCGTGATTCGGCAGCTTTGTAACGATCGTAAGCTCCTTTGTCTCAAATTTTTCGTTAAACTCCCCACCTGTCTGGCACACCAGCTCCACAATATCTATCTGCTGCATATCCAGCTTGACATTTCCGGAGCTGACCTTAGACGCCTCCACCAAATCCTCCGTCAACTGCTTTAGGCGCTGAGACTTCTCATCTAAAATACGCACATAATTCTTCACGCGCTCATTTTCAATGTCCTCCAGCTTAATGAGATTTACATAATTAATGATCGAGGTGAGCGGTGTTTTAATGTCATGGGAAACGTTTGTGATCAAATCCGCCTTCATGCGCTCATTCTTCGTACTGTCATCGACTGCATGCAAAAGCCCTGCCCCGATATTATTGATGGCCTCCGCGAGCTTTTTGTCCTCTCCATGCAGATCCTCCACAGCGATCTTTGCATTGAGATCACCTCCCGCGATCTCCTCCACCCCCTGCAGCACATGATAATGCTCAACGGCGCACCGCAGCAGCAGATACGCCTCTATTCCGCAGAATATCACAAGAAAGAGCATGGCTGCGCCGCTCTGATAATGAAATGCACCGAGCGCAAGCACAAAGCAGATGAGCAGATGCACGGAGAAGGCAAGAAGCACACGCACCGTCACGGAACGCTCGCGGAACGTCTTTTCCAGTCCCCTTCCCAGCCAGCATACCAGGCTGTTTTCCCACATGACCTCTGCCTTTAAACGCCGCACCATACTCAGATAAAAAATCAAAAATGCGGTGTCCATCAAAAAGCTGATGCTTCCCGATGCGACCAGAAGTCCCGAAACATCCCACTCTTGATTGGACGCTTTTGCCGCCAGCAGGAAAAGTTCACTCGCTACAAGCACAAAGCCTGCCGCCACAAGCTCCGTTTTTATTTTATCGATCGTGCTTAAGCACAGCTCCTCTGTATCCTCGCGTCTGCCAGCCGCAAGTGTCAGATAAACAAGACTGACGATCCATCCGACCATACCGATGATCGCCCCAACGATACTGACCTTGATCCACGGATGCAGACGGCTGTATTCCAGCTTCGCCTCCCAAAGGTCGTCCATCGCGGAAAGCTGCGTATCAACGCCAATCACCAGCACGACACCCTCCAACGGCCAATACATCTTTCGATTGTAGCCGTCAAAAAAATAGTTTTCCAGCCCCTGAATATTGGTGCTGAATTCCTTATTTTCCATATCATAAAGCAGATAATCGCCCATTGTCCTTGCTTCCATGAGGATCGTCTGCGTATCAAACACCTGTCCCTCTTTTGTATCCGGCTGATTGGTATACCAGATGTCACCCTTTTTGTACCAATAACAGAAATTTGTGTCACCCTGCTTAAATTCATTATTATAGCGCAGATAAAGCTTGTCCTCCTCCGAATTGCGGAGCTCTCCCTTCTGCGTCAGCAGCATATATTCGCTTAGATCACTGCACTTTTTCTCCATGCAGGAAAGATAATAACCCGAGCTTAAAAAATCCTCCGTTCCAATATCACGAAGCTCTAAAATATTCTTGCTGATCAGCTCTCCCAGCAAAAATACGCTGACCGTCAGTATTACGGTAAAAAAGGAATGGAGCAGCACGCCCGTGATTTTCATTCCATAGCTATAGGACTTATTTTCCATCAAAACTCCCCTAATTCTTATCTATCTTATAACCAACGCCCCACACAACCTTTAAATAGCGCGGCTCCTTTGGATTGATCTCGATTTTTTCCCGGATATGCCGGATGTGAACCGCCACCGTATTATCCGCACCAATCGCATCCTCATTCCAGATATTCTCATAAATCTGATTAATGGAAAAAACCTTTCCCTGATTCTTCACAAGCAGCAAAAGAATGTTGTATTCAATCGGCGTCAGCCTGACCGCCTCTCCATCCACCGTTACCTCTTTTAAATCATCGTGAATCGACAGACCGCCCACCGTATATACCGCCTCGCTTGCATCCGCAGCGTTGCCAAGCTGCGTATAACGGCGAAGCTGGGATTTCACACGCGCCACAAGCTCTAAGGGATTAAACGGCTTCTCCACATAATCATCCGCACCGATATTAAGCCCGAGGATCTTGTCTGAATCCTCCGCCTTTGCAGAAAGAATGATGATCGGTATACTGCTCTGCTCCCGGATTTTGAGCGTCGCACGGATTCCGTCAAGACGCGGCATCATCACATCCATGATCAGCAGGTGCACCTCATGCTCCTTAAGCATCTCAAGCGCCTCCTCGCCGTCGTACGCCTTTATTACCTCATAACCCTCCTGCTGCAAATAAATATCTATTGCCTCTACAATTTCTCTGTCGTCATCACATACCAAAATTGTCTGCTTTGCCATATTTCCCATCCTTTCAATCTTCCTGCTGTTCTTTGTTTATTCTAACAGGAAAGTTTGAATTGTAGTAGCTGTCATTTCTTAATGTATTCTTAAAATTCATTTTTTTCACCTGCATAAATCGCTCCGCCGCTGTATGTCCCATCAACGTTTTCACTTTTCACCATTACAGAAAGCTGCACACCTTTCAATTGCAGACGCTGTCTTCCTGGTACTTATTTTTATCATTTCCGGGATTGAAAAAGAAATTCAGATATGTTATAGTAAAACTACAAAGGGAAACCAAGAAGCGGCTTACCCCGAAGATAACATTAGCGTGTTACAATGTAACAGCCGTCAACTATTGGGAGTAGTTGGCGGCTATTTTCTTTTGTCCCCTTGGATCTGATGAATCAGACCAAGCAGGGCAACAATGAAGATACCTATCTGGATCAAGTCCGAATATGTAACCATTGGCATCCCTCCTTCCTTTCGTCCGGAGGGCAAGCCGCCTCGCTCTGGTTTCCCTGGTCTTTATTATAACAAGCTGTTTTTCTCTTTACAATACATTTTCCTATTTATTCGAAAAATGTAGTTTTTGTATCCTTAAAATTACGATTCCCGTATTTTTAATTCCTTATAATATTGCTTGGGCGTTAGCCCATACTCCTTCTTAAACGCCCGAAAAAAATGATTATAGCCGCCAAAGCCTCCCAACTGATACACCTCACTGATCGGTTTTCCCTCCTCGATATATTTGCGGCAGACGTCCAGTCTTGCCTTTACGATGTAGGCGTGGGGCGTCTGCCCCGTCAGTCGCTTAAATTCCCGACAGATATGATACCTGCTGACAAAAAATTCCTGCTCCAGCTCCTCAAGACTAAGCTCCTCCGTCAAATGCTCCTTAATATACCGAAAAATATCATCGATCATAATATTGCGGCGCTTCCGCTGCTTTCTGACCTGATCTGCTCTGATACACGCACGCAGCGACAAGACAATCAGCATCGAAACGAGATTTCTCTCATAGAGCGTCTGCCCGTAAAATGCCTCCTCCCCCTGAAGCTCGTGCAGCTTCATTGCAAGATTTCGCATCAGCATGGACGCCTCGCTGTCTGTATGTGCCGCCGTCACACGAAACGGTACAAACTCAAAAGCCTCCAAAAGTCTTGTCTCCTCATCCGACAGCTCACGCAAAAGCTCCGGCGGCACGCCAAGCCGCAGCACCTGCAGCGGGTATTTTCCGCCCTTAAAATACAGCTTTGTCTGCTCGCCCGGCTTTAGGATCACAACCTCCTGCGCGCCGCAAAGCTTCTTTTTTCCATCAATCGTAAAATAACAGCTCCCGCGTCCTATATAAAAAAGCATATAATGACTGCCCGCAGAAAACAGACGCTCTGCCTCCTCCGTAAAATCAAATCTGGATATATTATATTTTTTTCGTTCCATCCGCCTCTGCCCCTTTTTCGCTGCCTTTCGTTTTCCCTCTTAGGATAGCACTCTGCCGCCGCATTCACAATATATCAATTTTTACAAGTTTTGATGCAAGAAATGGATATACTTATCATTTTTTGCACACTATAATCTAAGAAAAGAGTTCGCTTTGCATACTTTTCTGCCTGCGAATAGAAAGAAGGTCCTTTTCATGAATATTTTAAAACCAATCAAAGTAGGAAAAACAACGTTCAAAAACCGTATTATGTTTCCGCCCCTGACGACCGGCTACGAGGAACGGGACGGCGCAATCGGCGAGCAGTGCTTTCAATTTTATCGCCGCCTTGCCGAAGGCGGTACCGGTTATATCGTTATCGGGGATGTCGCTCCCGTCGCAACCTTCACGCCGACGCCAAAGCTTTTTCGTGAGGAGCATATTCCCCCTTTCCGGCGGCTTGCAGATGCCTGTCATTCCTATGACTGCCGTCTCGGCATCCAGCTTTTCCATCCTGAGTATGACGTAGACGCGCTCAACGCTTTATTTGCACAGGGCAAAATGGCGGAGGTAAGACAAAAGCTTCACCACGATTTACAGCATTTTATCAATGAGGTGACAGAGGAGCAGCTACAACTGCTGCTTGACCGTATGGAAGCCTGCGCCAAGCTTGCCGCACGCGCAGGTGTAGACTGCATTGAGATCCACGGGGACCGTCTCGTCGGCTCGCTTTGCTCTAAGATTTTAAATCATCGTACCGACAGCTATGGCGGGAGCTTTGAAAACCGCACCCGGTTCGCACTCGCACTTGTCGCCCGCCTAAAGCAGGCTGTACCGGATATGGTCATCGACTATAAGCTGCCTGTCATCACTCCCTTAAAAGGAGGCGGTCTGCGCGGCAAGGGCGGTCTGGAGCTCCACGAGGCAAAACAGCTCGCCCTGCTTTTGGAGCAGGCAGGTGTGGACATGATCCATGTTGCCCAGGCAAACCACACAGGAAATATGGCGGACACCATCCCCCCTATGGGAACGCAGCCCTACGGCTTTACTGTCTCCTGCGCAGCGGAAATCAAAAAGCTTGTGAGCATTCCGGTTTCCTGTGTTGGGCGTATTGTAAGCCCCTCTGCCGCAGAGGCGATCGTCTCCTCCGGCAAAGCAGACATCGTCGGGCTTGGACGCTCTTTGCTGTCAGACCCCGACTTTGCCCGCAAATGCGAGGAAGGTCATCCTGCGTGTGTCAGAGAATGCATCATGTGCAACAAAGGATGCACCGACAACATTCAAAACCGTGCGTTCTTAAGCTGTATTTTAAATGCGGAAAACGGATATGAGGGGCAGCGCGTGATCACACCTGCACAGACAAAGAAAAGAATTGCCGTCATCGGCGCCGGTGTTGCCGGACTGGAGGCAGCAAGGGTCGCTGCCGTAAAGGGCCACACGGTTACGGTTTTTGAACAATCACTTCAGGCGGGCGGACAGGTGCTTCTTGCCAGCGTACCGCCGCGCAAGGAAGAAATGCTTCGCATTTTAAACTACTATGAAGCGGTGTTTCAAAAGCTTCCGGTAAGCTTCCGCTTTGGAACGACGCTTCTCCCGGAGGATTATACCGATTATGATGAGATCATTGCCGCAACCGGCGCTTACAACTTTATTCCGCCGTTACCCGGTCATGAGCTTCCCATCGTAGCAAGCGCATGGGACGTTCTCGCAAAGAAATCGATCGTATTCGGCAAGGTTGTGATCATCGGCGGCGGTCTTGTCGGCGTCGAGACTGCAGAATATCTGGCAAAAGCCGGCTGTGAGGTTACCATCGTCGAAATGCTGGATGCCATTGCAAAAGAGGAGAGCGGCACCATTCTCCCAACGCTGACGGAGGAGCTGGACAATTACGGCGTGATCCGCCACACCCATACAAAGCTGGATGAGATTCACCCAGACTTTGTAACCGTAACGACCGAAACAGAGGATACAGAGCCAAAAACCTTTGAGATTCCTGCTGACTTTGTGGTAATGGCGGTTGGTGCAAGAAAGCAGCTTCCAAATCTCAAAGACTGCCCGCTTCCTATCCACTATGTCGGCGACTGCAGCGGCGAACGACCAAGTAATATCGAACATGCCATCAAAAGCGCTTACGATACGGCAAATGCACTCTAAACTGACGTCCGTCTCCCTTTAATGTGCGCTTGCCCTTACAGCAAGAAGCCGCGGGAAAATAGCTTTTATTTCCCACGGCTTCTTTTCTTAACATAAGAGCGGCTCGCCGGTCGTGCTGCTCGTTGTTTACATACGGTCATCCTACAAAACATAAC
The DNA here is from genome assembly GCA_019421345.1 of Roseburia sp. Taxonomy (GTDB): domain Bacteria; phylum Bacillota; class Clostridia; order Lachnospirales; family Lachnospiraceae; genus Roseburia. The sequence continues at coordinate 98,366 of JAHZFL010000008.1, forward strand.
GCCCGTTGTCTGTCTCCCTGATATTACTGCTTTTGCTGCTCTGTCTCCTCCAAAAGCCTCTGTCTTTCCGCCTCCGCTTGCATTTCTTTCCCCAATTCCTCCTGCTTCCACTCCTCCAAAGACTTGCGGATCCGTTTGACCGTAAGCCCTGTGCGTTCATTCTCCTCGTCAACCCTATCTTGTATGATGCGCTTCCGTTCTAACCGGCGTATAAAACAAAACGTAATAATATCAAGAATGACATACGTCCAAAAGATATTTAACTCTATGCCGGTGATCGTATAAACACATATAATGATCGCACCAGGGAAAACAGTCAGATTAGAATAAAATGACGCCCGTGAAAGCGCAGACATTTCGTGAAACCATCGAATCTCATCCCTTTCATCCATACTCCCTATTTATCTCCCTTTAAAATTTTTCCAAAAAGCGATGATTTATCTGTCTTTTTCTGATTCCAGTCCGCCTCTCCCTGCATAGTCTCATCCTTCCGTTTAAAATATTCGGAATCCAGATTCACGCGCACGTCTGCCGTAACCTTTTTCGTTTCCTCCTCAGGAAACTCCTCCTGCTCCGGTTCCTGCATAGCGATACCTGCCTTTTGAAAATACTCCATATTAACTCTGATCTCCGGCTTTGCGGCTGCATAGCTCTGCGTCATACGCTCTTTCTTTTGCGCGTCATGCTGCTTCTTTAGCTGCTTATTTCTCTCCTCGATCAGCTTTAAATATTTATTCGTGTCGCGCAAATCCTCCAAGTGTCCCTTAAGCTCGGACTGATCTCTTTGCACCGCCGCCTTTTGCTTCTGCAGTCTGACGTTCATTTTCTCGTAGACCAGTTTCATGGAATCCGCCGCCTCCTGCATAATATCCTGCACATGGCGCAGCGCCTCATCCGTATAAAGCACAGCACCCGCATAAACATCCTCCGCTGTCTTATGTGCATCGGAAACGATTTCCTCGCTTTTCCTCCGAAACTCACGTTCTGCCGCCGCGCGCTTCTGCTGTGTCAGCTCCCGCTCCTCCATCAGCTCGTAAATGTTAAGATTCAAACGCTGCAGCAGCTTTAGCATTTCCTTCTTATCCACAATTACACGACTGCCCGTCTGATCATATGCCTCGCTTCTGGAAAGCAAAATATGCATATCCCGCAAAACCTGTTCTATCTTATCCTGCGCGCTCATGTCCCACCTCTGTATCCGGCAAAAATTTCTTTTTCTACTTCCTTCTTAGTCTGCCCGCATCCTTTTGATTGATGCGCTTTACCAATTTTAACACTAACCGGATCAAAAGCACAACCACTAAAATAAGAATCAGAACAACTGCAGCGATCATCGCCGCATATTTATTCGGATTTTTCAGCAAATCAAAAATATTCCTGCTGTTTTCCACCTGCTTGCGCCCCTTGTCCTCACTGTAGGATGCCGGAATATTGGAAATACTGTCGCCATCGGTATCGGGAAATGACCTCATATACCGCGCGATCGCATCCCAAGCCTTTAGCTCCCTGCCATTTTCCATGATGATCACATCCTCAAAATTCTCAATCGGTGTGCCGTCCGCGTTCTTCGGTACGATACTGAGCAAGCCGTAGGACATCGCTGTGACCTCGCTTAACATCTGACCGCTGTAGAGGTCTGCAACGACCCGGTAAAGCTTATCATCCTCCAGCTCAATGCGTCCCCCGCTTTCATCCACGAGACTTGCATCGGTCACCTTATTTAAAATCAGACGGTTCGGATTAAAAGAAAACTGAAAACCACTCGTATACAAACGCGCCGTCGTCATGTAATCGGAAACGGAAGCGTCTATCTCCGCCGCAATCTTTAACTCCTCTCCCGTTAAATATACACTGATCAGCGGGTAACCTGGTACGCCATCCGCACCGATTCCAAGCGAATAGGAATCAAACACCTTCTCCACCGTAATATCGCCGATTCCATAGGTATCCCGCACACATCCGCTCGGCACGACCGCAACGTCCACCGGCTCTCCGCCCTCTGCGTTTTCTACCGCATAGACAAAAGCATCCGCCATCAGATTTCCGAGATTATGCTCCGTATGTACCTCTCCCAGCTCCTCAAGCCCGGCAAACGCAACGCTGTCATTCTGCGCCAGCACCATATCCTTCGTATATCCAAATTCCTTGAGATAGCCGTCATCCACGGCTGCCATAAAGCCGTTGACCCGCTCCTGCACCCCCGCATCTGCCGGTATATCTGCAGTGACCGCAATCCTGCTGTAATCAGTAACCTTCCATCTGCCGTTCTCCTTTTGCTCCATGGAAAGCGAACCCAGCTTTTTCCCATACTCTCCAACCGATACGATTGACGTGTCATTATGAACGATAGGCTCCGACAACTCCGTATGGGTATGACCGCTGACGATCAGATCAAGTGCAGGAACGCTTTTGGCAAGTATCTCATCCTCCGACTTGCTCTCATCCTCCCATATCCCGCTGTGCGAGATACACACGATCAAATCAGCATCCTCCTTCTCCTTGATCTCCTCCACCGTCTCGCGCACCGCCTCGATCGGATCGCGGAATAACAATTCACAGGTCGGCGCGCATGCCAGTGCGTCCTTTCCAAAAACGCCAAGCACGGCTACCCTGACATTTCCCTTCTGAAATACCGCATAATCTTTGATATTATATGCATCAAAGCCCGCGCGAAGCTGCTGCTGTCCCTCGCTTAACCCAGCCTCCTCCATCGCCTCCCAGTCCACATTGCAGACCAGCATCTGCGGCAGGACATCCCCGCTGCCTACTGCCGTCTGCAGCATATTGGCAAGTCCCTTAGATCGATAATCAAATTCATGATTTCCAAGCGTGGCAGCATCAAATCCCAATTCTCCCAGCATCCGCAGCTCCGCTGCCTGCTGCTCATAAACTGTCTGTACCAGAGTACCCATCGAAAAGTCGCCGGCATCCAAAAGGAGCGTATCGGGATTTTTCTCTTTCTGCCCGTCGATCAGAGTCTTCATTCGCGCAAATCCCCCGACCTCTGTTGTTCCCTCCTCTGTCACAGTCGTAAAGCTGTTCAGATGCGAATGCAGATCGTGGGTAAACATAATATCAACTTTTTTATTTTCCTTTGCGGACACAGGTCTTGTCTCAGCCGTCTGCGTCAGCAGACAGACAGCCGCAAGCAGTGATGCCAAAAGTCTCCCTCTCATTTCATTTCCTCCCCCGGCTTGTTCTTTCTCCTATGATCCAGAGTGATCATCCCTTTGGATATTTCCGGTTTTTCATTGTTATTTGTTCCCAGCATAACATATTTTTCCTTGCTTTTCTATCCCCTCCTTATTGCGCAGCAAAACACCTTTGTAGGATTACAATACATATGTTACAACTGAATATTTAAAAAGCAGAGATGC
>JAHZFL010000009.1:0-61919 GCA_019421345.1 Roseburia sp.
TTCATCCTGAGCCAGGATCAAACTCTCATGTTAAAATTTGATTCTGTCCAGATTAAATCTGGCTGATCTTGGTTGCACCAAGATTTACTGTTTTAAGGTTCTTCTATTTTCATAGAAGTGTTCGTCTGTCAACCAAGCATTTTTGGTTTGACAGCTTGAAATCTCTTTTAGATATTCAGACTTATGAAAGTCTTTCATATCCCAGAAGAAAATCTGTGATTTTCTTCTAATGCGAACCTCTGGTTCGCCATTGAATCTTTCAAGGTTTATTCACTGTTCAGTTATCAATGTACTGCAAGGTTTTTTCAACCTCTGTCGCAAATCTGTTCAAGCGACAGCTTGTTTACTATATCACTTTGTTCCATATTTGTCAACAACTTTTTCAAATATTTTCAAAGTGATTCGCTCACCATATGCGGCTCGCAATCAGCTTGATTATAATATCGTATTTGTCAGTTTTTGTCAACAGCTTTTTTCAACTTTTTTAAAATTTTCAAAAGCAACAACACAACATGCACAATCAAGCGAGCGGAGAAGGAGGGATTTGAACCCTCGCGCCGCTGTTAACGACCTGCACCCTTTCCAGGGGTGTCCCTTCGGCCAGCTTGGGTACTTCTTCGGACAAACGGTTTTCAAGACCGCCTCGTTATGACCACTTCGATACCTCTCCATATCTTGTTCAAATCAGTGCACAAACAATACTACCACCCAAATAGTCTGATGTCAACACTTTTTTTATTTTTTTGACATATCTTTGAGATACGCTTCCGCAACACACATATCTTCCGGAGTCGTCACTTTTATATTACGATAATCTCCCTCGATCAGCCTTACTCTCTGCTTCGTCATTTTCTCAAGAACCATCGCATCATCCGTGACGGAATCGTCACCAACAGCCATGAGCTTCTGATAGGCATCCATAATCATCGCATAGGAAAAGCTCTGCGGTGTCTGAATCTGCCACAGCTTTCCGCGATCCGGTGTCTCCTTTGCAAAGCCATCCTCTCCCACAACCTTGATCGTATCTTTGACCGGCATTCCGGTCACGCAGGCGTTCCATTTTTTGGCAGCCTCTATACTCCGTGAAATAAGCTCCGCCGTAACAAGCGGTCTTGCTCCGTCATGAATTAAGACATAATCTGCTCCATCTGCCGCCAATAAACCGGCATACACGGAGTGATACCTCTCCTTCCCGCCTTCTGCAAGCGCGGAAAGCTTTGAGATATTATATTTCTCTATAAGCTCCTGCCTGCAATATTCCTGCTCGCCTCTGCCCGTTACAAGGACAATGTCGGTCACTTCACTTTCCTCAAATGCACGGAGCGCATGATAAAGCAGCGGCTTTCCCGCAAGCGTCATATATTGCTTCGGTACCGTGCTGTTCATTCTCTTTCCGCTGCCGCCCGCGAGCAAAATTGCCGTAATTCTGTCTGCCATTGTTATCGCTCCCCCAGTCTTAAATTCGGAACTGCATTGAGATTCAGGCCGTCTCTTTTTCCTTTTTGGAAATCATAATATGCCGCTGCCCCGATCATCGCCGCATTGTCCGTACAATAAACGGGAGAAGGGTGGTAAAAGCGCACCCCACGCTTTTCGCATTCCTCCCGAAGCCCTTCCCGCAGCGCAGCATTGGAAGCAACGCCTCCCGCGACTGCAAATTGCTCTGCTCCAAATTCATCAAGTGCTTTCCCTGCATTTCTGATAAGAACATCTGTCACCGCCTTCTGGAAGGATGCGGCAATATCCGCCTGAATAACGGGAGTCCCTTTCATCCGGCACTGATTGAGATAATTAAGTACGGCTGATTTTAAACCGCTGAAGCTAAAATCGTAGGGACCGTCAACAATTTTGGCACGCGGAAATTCTACCGCGTGCGGATTTCCATGACGCGCCGCCGCTTCAATCTTTGGTCCGCCCGGATAACCAAGCCCGATTGCCCTTGCAACCTTATCAAATGCCTCTCCCGCCGCATCATCCCTTGTTTTTCCAAGAATCTCATATGCTCCGTAATCAAGCACGCGAACGAGATGCGTATGTCCGCCCGAAACTACAAGGCATAAAAAGGGCGGCTCCAGCTCCTTATTTTCAATATAGTTTGCACTGATATGTCCCTCAATATGATGCACGCCTATCAAGGGAATATTTTTTGCATAGCTGATCGCTTTCGCCTCTGCCACTCCAACCAGAAGCGCTCCGACCAGTCCCGGACCATAGGTCACGCCGACAGCGTCGATTTCTTCTAAGGCAGTGTCTGCCTCCTTCAGCGCCTGCAGGATTACCTGATTGATTTTTTCGATATGCTTTCTCGAAGCAATCTCCGGCACAACTCCCCCATACAGGGTATGAAGCTCGATCTGGGATGAAATAACGTTGGAGCGAACCTCACGCCCGTTCACCACAACTGCTGCCGCTGTCTCATCGCAGGAGCTTTCAATCGCAAGTATTTTTATTTCATTGCCCATTTGAAGCATCTCCTTCAAGCTCATAGAATCCCAATATCTTCCATTTCCCGTCGTCATCCTTGCGCAGGACATACATCTGGTTCGCACGACTGTACGATTTATTCTCATCCATAAAGTAGGAAGCTCTCACATAGGCGCACTCATCCCCCCTGACCGTTTGATAATCAACATCGTTGCTGTCACAGACATCAATGCTCATAATCTTCTTTGACGCTTCCTTATAGCTTTCAAGCTCCGCTGTCAGCGCATCAAAATACGAGTCTCTCGGATTATTCTCCAAAAGCTCCTCATCAAACAAAAGCCTTGCCTGATCTCCCAGCGCATACAGCTCTTTTTCTGTATATTCCTCATTATACAAGCAGTTTAATATCCGGTTGTAATCCTTTACCACCTCCCGCGGCGTTGCCGGATAATTCTCCTCCATGTCCTTTGTGATCACCCTTTGAACCTCCGTAAGCTCCTCGCCGGTCTCCGCCGCCGGATTTCTCACAACCGAAAAATAATAGTATCCTCCTATGACCAATCCGACTGCCGCCGCCACAGCTATGATTCTCCCCGCCTTTTTCATCCTTTGTCCCTCCTTTTTCCTACTCCTCTGCAAATAACAGCTCCATGGTTTTTCCGTCCTTGCCAAGCTGCGCAGGTGCAAATATTTCACGCACCTTAGGCAGATATTCCTCCGCCCGCACCAGAGAAGGTGAGAAATGTGTCAGCCACAATTCCCTTACCCCCGCCCGTGCAGCGATCTCCGCCGCCTCATAAAACGTCATATGCTTGTACTGCTTTGCCTTTGCCAGCTTTTCCGGCTCTGCATACATTCCCTCGCAGATCAAGAGGTCAGACGCCCGCGCAGCCTCCTCCAAAGCTGCTGTCGGTCTTGTATCGGTGCAGTAAGTTACCTTGATTCCTTTTCTCGGCTGACCGAGCACCTGATCCGGCGTGTAGACCTTTCCGCTCTCGTCCTCGATCGTCTCTCCCTTTTGCAGACGGCTCCAGAACTTCTGCGGAATCTCATTTTCCCGCGCCCTCTCTACCTCAAATCTTCCGGCACGTTTGATCTCTACCGTATAGCCGTAGCACATTACATTGTGGTTGACGCGAAAGGCATGGATATGATAACCGTTATATTCCAAATACGCCTCAGGCTCTGTCAGTTCCCGAAAACGAAGCTCAAACGGCAGCTCAGGCGCAATAACCCGCAGCGCCCCGACTACCCGCTCCAATCCCTTCGGACCGACGAGAAGCAACGGCTCTGTCCGCTCCGCATTTCCCATTGTAAGAAGCAGACCGGGCAGACCGCTGATATGATCCGCATGATAATGCGTAAAACAGATCAAATCGATCGGCTTAAAGCTCCATCCCTTTTCCTTGACCGCTACCTGCGTTCCCTCTCCGCAGTCAATCAAAAGACTGCTTCCATTGTAGCGCATCATTGCTGCTGTCAGAAACCGGCGGGGGAGAGGCATCATCCCCCCTGTTCCCAAAAGACATACATCTAACATGAATCGACTCCTTTATATTAATTCTATATTTTCCTCTATTTCTGGCGCAATGACAAATTCCTCCGCCAGTCTGTCACAGCATGGCTCACAAATATCCACACTGTAGCGCTTTCCATCCTTATTATCCGAAAAGTATCCCCAATTCTTGCGCACGGTAAGAAAGGACGTCCGCTCCTGCTGCTCCATCCTGCAAATAATTCTCCCGCACCGGTTGCAATAAATCATATCATTGTTTCTGCTCATAGAAATTCCTCCGTTTCGCTGCTGCTTCCTACTCATTATATAAAGAACTTCTACTTATATATAGTGGTAATTACTGGCCCAGAATCATTAGGAAAGCATCCTCCTTCGGCTGCTCGTAAAATCCCTTTCGCACACCGCACGAAACAAATCCATGCTTCTCATACAGACGAATGGCATTTTGATTGGATACACGCACCTCCAGCACGAGCGAGGTCACACCGCATTCTGCCGCTTCCCGCTTTATTTCCGTAAGCAGCGCATCCGCAATTCCCCTCCGGCGAAATTCCTGCGCAACGGCGACATTGGTAATCTCCCCCTCCTCCAAAGAAAGGTACATTCCAATATAACCCGCCACACGTCCTCCCTCCTCCGCTACGAGAAATACTGTATGGGTAAGCTTAAGCGCTTCTGAAAATGCCTGTTCACTCCACGGCTGTGAAAAAATCTGCGCCTCTAACGCCGCTGCCTGCACGACATCCTGCTGCTGCATTCTTCTGATCCTGCTCATGCCGCTACACCTCTTTTTGCTGTCGTTCGCTTCGTTCGCGCTCTGCCTGCGACAGCCTTAAATATTCCGGCTTATGTTCCTGCGCCGTCTCGATACGCCCTTCCTTTAAGTAGCAAAGTCCAAGCGCCGCGACCGCTCCTGCCCGCTGCTTGTTCAAATGTGCCGGCGCAAAGGAGTACGGCACGCAAAGCTTCTCCTTTAAATATTCGCGAAATACCGGTACGCCGTCTCCTAAAAACACCACGGCTTCCCCTCTTTGGTTCAGTTCGCTGACAATTTCCTCTATTCCGATGGCGCACTGCTCCCGCAAAACGGTAAGCGCGTTACCCGAAAACCGATAAACCCCCGTATAGGTCTGATTTCTCCTTGCATCCATCAAGGGACACACTACATCCCGGTGTCCGACAAGATTATATGCAAGCGCCTCAACGGTCGGCACGCTGACGATCGGTTTATCCAAAGCAAGTCCCAGCCCCTTTGCCGTCGCGGAGCCAATACGCAGTCCCGTAAACGAACCCGGACCGCCCGCAACTGCGATCGCGTCAATCGTCTCAAGGTCTAATTCTATCATCTGCGCCACCTCATGCAGCATCGGCAAAAGTGTCTGCGAATGTGTTTTTTTGTAATTTACGGTGTATTCCCCCAGCAGGTCGTCATCCGCAACAACGGCAACACTTGCCACCAGTCCCGAACTGTCCAGTCCTAATAATTTCATCGCCGCCTCCTAGTATTCTCTTATCGTAATCCTGCGATAGTCAAAGCCCTTTTCCAAATCCTTCTCGATCGTCACCTCACGGCGTTGCGCCGGCAGTATCTCCTCGATCAGATTTGCCCATTCAATCATACAAAGACCATCTCCGTAAAAATAGTCCTCATATCCAATCTCCTCCATCTCCGCAATATCGCCAATCCGATATACATCAAAATGATAAAACGGCAGCCGCCCCTCCTCATAGACCTGCACGATTGTAAAGGTCGGACTGCATACCGCCTCTGTTATCCCAAGCCCTTCCGCAATTCCCTGTGTAAATACTGTCTTGCCGACACCGAGATCTCCCATCAGAGTATACACTTCTCCCGCCAGCGCCTGTTCGCCGATCCGCTTTCCAAGTGCATGCGTCTCCTCTGCGGCATATGTCTCATAAACCGTCTCCTTCATTGCTCCTCCACTCCATTTCCGGCACCTTACCGCATCTTCACACGGTGCTTTTCCAGCTTCTGATCTGCAAGCGCAGCCAACGACGAATAGCACTCGCCAAGCTGCTCTTTTGGTAGCACATAAGCATGAATACGGCTGCTGTATACCAGCACATTATGCCGCGTCGCAACCATACGGTAAATCTGCCCCCACTTTAGCTCTGCCGTCTCCTCGCCCTGCGAAACAGTAAATCCCGTCTCACCGACCGCAAAGTGCAGCGTTCCCTGAAGCACCTTGGAAGCCGTGATGCTCTGCTTCGCACGGACATAGAGCGTCAGCGGAAAATAAAAAAGAAACAAGATCCCAAACAGCACATAAAGAGCCGTGCGCCCACTCGTCACCTCCCCATAGCTGTCTGCCGCCTGCCAAAACAAAAACGCCGCCGCCAGCACAGAAATCCAGCCCTGCACTCCCGCATAAATCTGGTACATCTTAAAACGGTACATATCCTTCACCGTCAGCTTTATATCAAATTCCACTGCCATGCATCAATCCTCCTATCGTATTTTTAGAGTATAGCATTTTTTGCACAAAAAGAAAAGACGCTATCGCAATAGCATCTTTTCCGTACTTTCTACCGCCCCACTCCTTTTAAGATCGGTGAAATGTGCTTATAGATAAACATTGTGATCCCTACCGAAAACAACCCCTTTACAAACGTAAACGGCATGTTGAAAAGAATCAGGCACTGCAAAATATTTTTGACTGACGGCACGATCGCCTGATACATCGCAAGCACCATTTCCTCCGACATAAAGTGATAATACACCGGATAGGTAAGGAAATAGTTGATCACTACGCTGCACACCGCCATGACCGCAGCACCCGCCATAGAACCAAGCAGCGCATTTTTCCGCGTCTTTTGACGCTTATAAAATAAGCCCGCTACCAGCACAAAGGATGCACCCAGAAAAAAATTCGACAGCTCGCCGACGCCTCCAGTCGTTGTGATAAACAGATGCAGCAAATTTTTTACCAGACAGACGAGTACACCGCACACCGGTCCAAATGCAAATGCCCCTACCAATGCCGGCAGCTCCGAGACATCCATCTGGATAAAGCTCGGAATCAGAAACGGAATCGGAAAATCCAGAAACATCAGAATAAATGATACCGCAGAAAGCATTGCCGTTACCGCGAGATAACGCACGCTTCTGATTTCTCCTGCCTTGCCTGCCGCAGCCGGACGGCTGCTCATCGTGTTGTTTGTGTCCATATACTTTTTCTCCTTTTCTCTTTACGGAATCCTTGTATTTGAGCTATGCTTGCATAAAGATGTTCCTGCGCATCCCAAAAGAGATCATTCGGCAGAATACCTCTGTCACAGAAAAACCCCCGGAGCAATCTCCGGGGGCATGAAACGCAATGGTACGCATCAGCAGTCAAGCCAATGCATCTTATACGCCTTCTTCTCTCATCCAGACTATACTGTCGGTTCCGGATTCACACCGGATCAACCGCCGCTTAGGCAGCTCACGGACTTTCCGGTCCTAACGACCGGAATCACCGTCGGTCGGGAATCTATGAATCACTCATATCACCCTGCCCCGAAGAATTCCTTATTTTTTATTTTTTATATTTTCATTTTATGCGCTTTTTCTTTGTCTGTCAACAAAAAACTACGAATTTTTAAAGCTTCATTGTAAGCTGAATGCGCTGCTTTTTTAAATCAACGCTCATGACCTTTACCTCAACAATATCGCCGACGCTGACTACCTCAAGCGGATGTTTGATAAACTTGTCGCACATCTGGGAAATATGTACAAGTCCGTCCTGATGAACGCCTATATCGACAAACGCGCCGAAATCGATGACATTGCGTACCGTTCCTTTTAAGGTCATGCCGGGCGTCAGGTCCTTCATCTCAAGAACATCACTTCTTAAAATCGGCTTTGGCATATCGTCACGCGGGTCGCGCGCCGGTTTTTCCAGCTCCTTTACAATATCCCGCAATGTCATTTCTCCCACGCCAAGCTCTCTGGCAAGCTTCTTATAATCAGAAACCTTTTTTGCAATATCCTGTGCGCGTCGCTCCCTAATATCCGCAAGAGAGTAGCCCAGACGCTCCAGCAGTTGTCCGATCGCCGCGTAGCTTTCCGGGTGTACCCCAGTGGCATCCAGAGGATTCTCACCGCCTGTGATCCGCAAAAATCCGGCACACTGCTCATAAGCTTTTGGTCCCAGCTTAGCCACCTTCAGCAACTGATTCCGCGATACGAAACGCCCGTTTGCCTCACGGTATGCCACGATATTTTTCGCAACCACCTTGCTAACGCCGGAAATATATTCCAAAAGTGATGCGGACGCCGTATTTAAGTCTACGCCGACCTTGTTCACACAATCCTCCACTACGCCGCCAAGCGCCTCACTTAATTTCTTCTGATTCATATCATGCTGGTACTGCCCCACGCCGATCGATTTTGGATCAATCTTTACAAGCTCCGCCAGCGGGTCCTGCAGACGTCTTGCCATAGAAGCCGCGCTGCGCTGCCCAACGTCAAAATTCGGAAATTCCTCTGTCGCAAGCTTGCTCGCAGAATATACCGAAGCGCCCGCTTCATTGACAATGATATACTGCACCTTTACCGGCAATTCTTTCAAAAGCTCTACGATAATCTGCTCGGATTCTCTTGACGCCGTTCCGTTCCCAAGCGAGATCAGCGTAATATGATATTTTAAGATCAGTTTTTTTAAGACTGCCTTTGCCTCCTCCACCTTATTCTGCGGAGCGGTCGGATAGATCACCGTCGTATCGAGCACCTTTCCGGTTGGATCGACAACTGCAAGCTTACATCCCGTACGGAATGCAGGGTCCCAGCCCAGCACCACCTGTCCGGCAATCGGCGGCTGCATCAGAAGCTGCTCTAAATTCTTGCCAAAGACCCTGACAGCGCCGTCCTCCGCGCGCTCTGTCAGCTCACTGCGAATCTCCCGTTCAATCGCGGGAGCGATCAATCTGTCATAGGCATCTGACACAACTTCTTTTAAAACGCCTGCCGTCTGCGGATTGTCCTGCACGATGACCTGTCTTTCCAAATAGCGGAGAACCTCATCCTCCGGCGCTTCTACCTTGACGGTTAAAAATTTCTCATTCTCCCCTCGGTTCAATGCAAGAATCCGGTGACCTGCCAGCTTTGCCACAGGCTCGTCAAACGCATAATACATCTCGTACACGGATTCCGCCTTCTCATCCTTCGCCGCAGAAACCATCCGTCCTTTTTTCATCGTCATCTCACGAATCCTGCTGCGGTAGTCTGCTTCATCCGAAATACGCTCTGCAAGAATATCCTTTGCTCCCGCAATCGCTTCGTCCGCCGTCATAACCCCCTTATCCGCATCAATAAATTTTTTCGCCTCCTCGGCAAGCGGCGTTTTTATCACCTGCAGCAAAATTATATCAGCAAGCGGCTCTAGGCCCTTTTCCTTCGCGATCGTCGCTCGCGTTCTGCGCTTGGGCTTATACGGGCGGTATAAATCCTCCACCACGACCATCGTTTCCGCAGCCGCAAGCTGTGCCGCAAGCTCCTCTGTGAGCGCCCCCTGTTCCCGGATGCTTGCAAGCACCGTTTCCTTACGCTCCTCTAAATTCCGCAGATAGCCCAGCCGTTCAAACAAATTCCGCAGCGTCTCATCCCCAAGCGCACCCGTCACTTCTTTTCGATAGCGGGCAATAAAGGGAATGGTATTCCCCTCATCAATCAGCTTTACGGCAGCTTCTGTCTGCTGCTTTTTAATCCCAAGCTCCTCTGAAATCTTTGCAATAATATCCATCTTTGTTCCTCTTTTCTTCTTTTCGGCAGGACAGCCTGCACAAGCCACTGCTCTCATTATATCCAAGCTTATCCATAATCTCAAGCATTTCTCACGCCATTAAATCGACATGAAAAATAAGCAGCGCCAGATTTTTAATCAGAAAATTTACAACGATCAAGCCAAGCGCAACCCACAGATAACCCGTTCGGAAATGCATGGCGATCCTGATTTTCCCGCGTGAAAGCCGCTGCACGGTCTGGCTCACCATAAACCAAGTACCAAATACCGCTATGTACAAAACCACCGGGTGATAGAGGAAGGAGCGGAACAGATTGCCGGAAAAAAGCGCATGGACCGCTCTTGTCCCGCCGCAGCCCGGACAATAATAGCCCGTGAACGTATGGATCATGCATGGTCCTAACAACTGTGACAATCTCATCCCCGTCACGCGCAGAAATATCACAAGCAGCACCAACGCTGCAAGTATGCACCATCCCATAATATAAAGCCCTGTTTCACTTTTTTCATCTTTTTTCCACATGATTTTTCTCCCTGTTTTCTTCCAAAAGTATACTCTGTTTTACAGCTTCTTGTAAAGCCTCAGAAAAAAACGCGCACAACGGTGTTTTCTGTGCTATAATGTACCGGAAATTTTTTTACAGGAAGCGTTTCGTATCAAAAATCGCTTCGGAATGGAGGACTTTTATGAATGAAACTAACGGAATCATCCGTGACGCCCGCAAACTCGGGGTTCCCAAAATGTTAATTTTAGGCTTACAGCATATGTTCGCCATGTTCGGCGCTACGATCCTTGTGCCGATTCTTGTCAACAGCTATTTCGGGGAAGATGTGCTTCATGTGCAGGTTACTCTGATCTGCGCGGGACTTGGAACACTCTTTTTCCACCTTTGCTCCAAATTTCAAATTCCGGCGTTCCTCGGTTCATCCTTCGCCTTTCTCGGCGGCTTTGCCACGATTGCCAATATGGACGAGGGTGCGTTTGCCGATATGTCCAACGCGGACAAGCTTTCCTATGCCTGCGGCGGCATTGTGATTGCCGGACTTTTATATCTGATCCTTGCGCTGATCATCAAATTCGTCGGCGTAAAAAAGGTCATGCGTTTCCTGCCTCCGGTCGTGACTGGGCCAATCATCATCTGTATCGGCTTAAGCCTTGCAGGCTCTGCCATCAGCAACGCCTCCACCAACTGGCTGCTCGCGCTGATCGCACTCGCAACCATTATCGTTTTCAATATCTGGGGCAAGGGAATGTTTAAAATCATCCCGATTCTCATGGGTGTCATTATTTCCTACTGCGCCGCGCTCATCCTTCACGCGCTTGGCATGACGAATGCGGACGGCTCTGCGATCCTTGATTTTGCATCGATCAGCAGCTCCGCATGGGTGGGTGTCCCGGAGTTTTCTCTGTGCAAATTCGATATTTCCGCGATTCTTGTTATGGCTCCGATCGCGCTTGCGACCATGATGGAGCATATCGGCGATATGTCCGCGATCTCTGCAACAGTCGGCAAAAACTTTATTGAGAATCCGGGACTTCACCGCACGCTGATCGGTGACGGGCTCGCCACCTCGCTCTCCGCGCTTGTTGGCGGTCCTGCCAACACAACCTATGGAGAGAATACGGGCGTGCTGGAGCTGAGCAGGGTTCATGACCCAAGAGTCATCCGCATCGCAGCCTGCTACGCCATTTTTCTAAGCTTTATTCCGAAAATGTCTGCGGTGATCGGCTCGATGCCTTCCGCCATTATCGGCGGTGTCAGTTTCATGCTCTATGGTATGATCTCCGCGATCGGCGTCCGCAATGTCGTGGAGAACCATGTAGATTTCACCAAATCCAGAAACCTGATCATTGCTGGGGTCATCTTTGTCTGTGGTCTGGGCTTTTCAGACGGACTGACTTTCACGGTTGCAGGCACGCCGGTCACTTTGACTTCACTTGCAATCGCAGCCATTGTCGGCATCCTCTTAAACGCCATTCTGCCTGGAAATGATTACCATTTCGGCAAGGACTTAAATATCGACGCCAACCGTGGACTCGATATGAAGCCGAATCTTCATGAGGATACCCACTACGGGGATGACGAAGTCTGATTTTACAGCATGATGAGATAAGAAAAAGACCCCGATGGGTCTTTTTCTTATCTCATCTGAAGCTCCACGTTTCCAAAGCTGCCGCCCACACTATCACAGTTATCTCCTTCGCTTCCTTCCGCTGCAATCACCGCCGCATCCGTGTCAACTTCCTCCCTTTTCATCTCCATTTTCTCTATACTGTTTCTCCTCACACATAGTGAATGGTGATCACTCCAAAATTTGCAGAGCCGTTCACAAAAAGAACCGTGGCACTGCTGCCGATGCTGCCGCCATCCTCACGGATCGTTCCAAAGGAGCGCTCCAGATGATTCTGAACCCTCCATTCTTTTGGAAGATACAAGTGCACCTCGCCAAAATTACTCTCAACATGCACCATCGCTGTTCCCCCCTGCACCACTGCATTGTCAAAATAGACGGTCAGCGAGCCGAAATTATTTTCTATTTTCGCACTTTTGAAATTGTCGGAATTGATGTAGCGGATCGCCGAGCCAAAGTTATTTTCACAGCAGAGCTGCTCCCCGGTACACTGTTCACTGCCGCACCCGGCATAGCCTTCGCTCCGAAACTTCTGGATGCTTTTTTTTCTTCTGAATCCACCAAAGATCATGGACAGACCGATACTTCCCAAAAGCGCCGCACCCAGCACCGTCCACGGGGTCAGCTCCGTGATCCCAAGCTGATCGTCATACACGATGCAAAATACCGCAATCGAAAATAAAATACCGTAAAAATTTACATTACGGATTCCTTCCAACAGCATCCATATCAAAAAAACTGTCAGGATAATGCTGAACACTCCGACGTCCGGCAGGATTCCAAATTTACTGATCACAACATAAATTGCTGCAAGAATAAAAAAGATGCCCCAAAATATTTTACTGCTTTTCATAATAAAACCTCTTTTCTTCTAATTTGCTGATTAACGGCTTGTAATAATAACGCGATACAAATACCTGCTTATGGGTTCCATCAAATCCAACCACACTGGAAGCAGTAAGATTTCGACTGATGGAATAAATATGCTTTGTATTCAATATAGTGGATTTTGATACTCTCATAAAGCTCCCCGGCAATAGCTCCTCAAGCTCATAAAGTTTATATTTTGTACGATACAATTCGTTCCCTGTATGTGCGCAGACCCCCTTCTCATCCGTCTCAAAAAACAAAACTTCCTCAAGTGGCAGATAATACTCCGTATTTCCCTGATAAAACGGAAACCTCTCCGTCAGATTTGTCATATCGCTGACTGCTCTCTGAATTGCCGTCACCTCCTCTGTGAGCTCCCTGCATCGGATCACAACCTCCTCCTCTGCAATCCCCTCCTCTATCTCGATTCTTATTTTCATTCCCTGCTCCTCATCCCCTCCGTCTCTGACCTGCTTTTAGTATAAAAAAACAACCTCCCGCTGTAAATAACTTTACACCAAGAGGTTGATTTTTACATGTAAGTGGTTTGTTTTATGCGTTCAGCTTCTTTAGCTTTTCCACCGCAGTCTCAAAATGCGGGTTCTCAAGCTCCTCGAACTCGCCCGCATCCGCCTTTTTCGCATAGGCAGGGTCAAGCGGAAGCTTTCCAAATACGGGCACGTCAAGCTCCTTTGACACATCCTCAATATGACTTTCGCCAAAAAGCTGAATCTCTCTGCCGCAGTCCGGACATTTCAGATAGCTGAAATTCTCGATCAGCCCCAGCACCGGAATATGCATCATCTGTGCCATGTTGTACGCCTTTTTGACGATCATCTGCACCAGCTCCTGCGGTGAGGTCACAACAACGATGCCGTCCACCGGTAGTGACTGGAACACCGTCAGCGGGACATCCCCCGTTCCCGGCGGCATATCCACAAAGAGATAATCAAGCTCCCCCCATACCGTCTCATTCCAGAACTGCTTAACTACTCCGGCAATTACCGGTCCTCTCCAGATGACCGGAGCTTCCTCATCCTCCAAAAGAAGATTGACAGACATCAGCTTTATGCCTCCTGCAGTCTCTAACGGTATCATACCGTCCTCTGTACCGTAGGTCTGCCCATGCACGCCAAACATCTTCGGGATCGATGGTCCCGTAATATCTGCATCCATGATACCCACCTTATATCCGGCTTTGCTCATGGCACAAGCTAAGGACGCCGTCACAAAAGACTTACCAACGCCTCCTTTTCCGCTGACAACACCAATGACTTTCTTTACATTGGAAGCCGCATTCATCGGCTCCTTTCCAATTCCGTTTCCCTTCTGGCTGCTGGGACATCCCTCACAGCTCTCTCTGCTGCAGCTTGATGCACTGCTGCAGCTACTATTCTCTGGCATAATATGCCCTCCTCTCCCATAAATCTATGTTGCAAACATGCAGATGCATGTGCCGTTATTATACACCATCTGATCACTTTTTCCAAGTGTAGTATTAAGATGGTTTGCAGAAAAAACAAAGCACTCCAAAATTGACCAGCTCGTTTGTCCGAAAACCTAAGAAAATGCTGTTTCATTTCTGATTTTCTCTTTATTCTCCCATTCGATTATTTTTGCGTAATATAAATATAAAAGAATATTCTCCTCACATCCCGCGAAAGACTTATCATAAGCTGTCAATTTTTTCTTCTGTTCAAGCAAAGCAATCCGTTCATTTGATGCAGATAATATTCACGCTCCTTTAATTTTACAATCCGTCCTTCCCTGATCCCATATGTATTTAAACAGACAGGAGGCGCTGCTCCATAGATAATTTCTTATCTATTTTGCAGCGCCTCCTATTTGTTTAATTAAGTATGATGCAACGCCTTTTTCAAGGAAATAGAGACACCTGTTCCCACAAGAAAGCACACGATCGCCTCCACCACTCCATTGATTCCAACAAACGTCACAATAAACGGTATTACCTTCGTCATACCAAACTGCTCCCGCATCGTTCCCGCAAAAAGCACCACCAGCGTTCCCATAAACAACACTGTGTTCAACAGCGGACAGCAAAGATTTGCCAGCGTAACAGAAACCTCTGATTTCAGAGACGACTTACGCAGTCCCTGATAAATCAAGCCTGTCAGCCACCCCTCTAAAATACGGGTCGGCACACATACCAAAAATGTGAAAAACGGATTAACCCCAAGCAATATCGTTCCAAACGCACTCATTCCAAAGCACTGGATAAAGCTCGTAACTCCAAATACACCGCCCAAAATTGCGCCGCCTGTCGGACCAAGCGTCACAGCGCCCACCGCAACCGGTATCACGATTAAGGTAATCTCAAGTCCCAATGTCTTGATATAACCAATCGGGGTAAAAGCCATGAGCAGGATAACCGCAACAAGCAGTGCCAGTTCCACAAGATACTTCGTAGAAAGCTTTGACTGTTTCATAGTCTTTTCCTCTTTTCTTATTCATATTTTCCAATGGCGGGTCTTCTGCCGTCCCACGGCTCAAAGCCCTCCATTGTTTTTATCAACCCCAAGACAGTCCTCGCCTGTCTTAGGTCCTTCATTTTTTATTTGCCAAGCTCTGTGCGTAATGCAGCAGTCAATGCCGGAACGATTTTCCTTAAGTCTCCGACAAGGCCATAATCTGCAACATCAAAGATCGGAGCATCCTCATCTTTATTAATCGCAACGATAAGATCAGACTCCTCCATACCTGCAACATGCTGGATTGCGCCGGAAATACCGATTGCAAAATAAATCTGCGGACGTACTGTCTTACCGGTCTGACCTACCTGAAGGTCCACGGGCTGCCAGCCGTTCTCCACAACTGCACGGGAACAGCTAACCGTACCGCCAAGTACCTCTGCCAGATCCTCTAACATCTTGAAGTTCTCTTTTGAACCTACACCGCGTCCGCCCGATACTAAAATCTTAGCGTCCATAATGTTCGCTGTATTCTTCACTGCCTTGACAATGTTTAAAATCTCAACATAGCGGTCATTCGGCTTGAACTCTGCCTTGAAATCTACCACATTTGCCTTTGCTCCCTCAATCGGTGCGATCTTCTGCATAACGCCCGGACGTACTGTCGCCATCTGCGGACGGTTATATGGACATGCGATCGTAGCGATTGTGTTTCCGCCGAATGCCGGACGTGTCATAAGAAGCTGGTTATGTAACTGCTCCTGTCCCGGTGCCACATTCAATGGATAATCGCCGATTTCAAGAACGGTACAGTCTGCCGTTAATCCTGACTTAACACGCGCAGATACAGTCGGACCAAGATCACGTCCGATTGCCGTTGCTCCAACAAGAACGATCTCCGGCTTATACTCATTGATGACGGATGCCAGTGCATGTGCATATGGCTCTGTTCTGTACTCCTTTAACTCAGGATCGTCTACAACGATAACCTTCTCGGCGCCGTACACTGCAAGCTCATCTGCAAGATTCTTCACGCCTGAGCCAATTAATACTGCCGTTACCTCTGTGTTTAAGTCCTTTGCCAGCTCTTTTCCTTTTCCGAGTAATTCAAATGCAACTCCGTCTAATACATTGTCAACCTGCTGTGCAAAGACAAATACTCCCTTAAATTCTTCTAAAGCCATTTTATTCACCACTTTTCCTTATATAATTAGATTACGTGTTTCTCTTTGAATTTACCCATCAAGTAAGCAACTGCCTCGTCCGTATCAAGTACCACCTTCTCACCGGCGCCCTTGCGAACCTTATCCGAAGCCTTTGCAATCTTTGTCGGAGAACCCTTTAAACCAAGATCAGAATCGTCAACATCCTTTAAGTCTGCTCTGCCCCATACCGTTATTTCCTTGTCGTAGGCATCGAAAATTCCGCCCGGCGTCATGTAACGCGGCTGGTTTAACTCAGAAAGTGCAGTGACAAGACACGGCATCTTTGCCTTTAACTCATGGTATCTGTCCTCATACTGACGCTGTACGATCACAGAATCGCCTTCCACCTTAATATCCTGTGCATAGGAAATCACCGGTAAGCCCAAATGCTCTGCAATCTGAGGTCCAACCTGTGCAGTATCACCGTCGATTGCCTGACGTCCTGTAATAATCAGATCATACTCCAAATTACGGATAGCTCCTGCAATCGTTATGGAGGTTGCCCATGTATCCGCACCGCCCAGTACACGGTCTGTGATCAGGATTCCCTTGTCTGCACCCATCGCCAGTGCTTCACGCAGCACCTCGTCAGCCTTCGGAAGTCCCATTGTCACGGCAGTCACCTCTGCCCCATACTGTTCCTTTAACCGGAGCGCAGCCTCAAGTCCTGCCTTATCATCCGGATTCATGATACTAAGCATCGCAGCTCTGTCTAAGGTGCCATCCGGGTTAAATTTCACGCCGCCCTTTGTGTCCGGTACCTGCTTTATACATACAACTATCTTCACGGTATTATCACTCCTTATTCTTATTTTTTGACTACTTCAGTAATGAGCCTGCGATTACCATTCTCTGAACCTCGCTGGTTCCCTCATAAATCTCGGTAATCTTCGCATCACGCATCATACGCTCTACATCGTACTCTCTGATGTATCCGTAACCGCCGAACAACTGTACCACCTCGGTTGTCACTGCCATTGCAGTCTCCGCTGCAAAAAGCTTTGCCTTTGCCGCCTCAACCGAATATACCTTCTGATTTCCCTTTGCCATTGCTGCCTTATAGACAAGCAACTGTGCCGCCTCAACTCTTGTTGCCATATCTGCCAGCTTAAACTGCGTATTCTGCTGTGCAGCGATCGAGCGTCCGAACTGCTTTCTCTCTTTTGTATAAGCAATTACTCTCTCTAATGCTCCCTCAGCAATACCAAGTGCCTGTGCAGCGATACCGATACGTCCACCGTCTAATGTGTGCATTGCGATTGGGAAACCTTTTCCCTGCGCGCCTAACAGATTCTCCTTCGGGATTCTGCAGTCCTCAAAAATCAGCTCGTAGGTAGAGGAACCGCGGATACCCATCTTCTTCTCCTTTGTTCCAAAGGAAAATCCCGGTGTTCCCTTCTCAACGATAAAGGTAGAAAATCTCTTTTTCTTTCTTCCTCTCTTATCTTCCTCTACGCTCGTAACAGCGATTACGATATAAACATCTGCCTCTTTTCCGTTTGTGATAAAGCACTTGGATCCGTTTAATACCCATTCATCGCCGTCAAGCACTGCCTTGGTCTGCGTTCCCTGCGCATCTGTACCTGCTCCCGGCTCTGTGAGGGCGAACGCGCCAAGCTTCTCGCCGGATGCCAGCGGTCTGACATATTTCTGCTTCTGCTCCTCCGTACCATAAGTTAAAATCGGGTCGATGCACAGCGAAGTATGCGCCGAAACGATAACGCCTGTCGTACCGCATACCTTGGACAGCTCCTCAACACACATCACATATGTAAGCGGATCGCATCCCTGACCGCCGTACTCCTTTGGTACCGGAATCCCCAAAAATCCAAGCTTCTGCATTTTCTTAACGGTCTCGGCAGGAAACTTTTCTGTCTCGTCCACTTCCTGCGCCAGCGGCTTTACTTCGTTCTCGGCAAACTCTCTGAACAGAGAACGCGCCATTTCATGTTTCTTGTCTAAAGTGAAATCCATGATTTAAATTCCTCCATCAATTTTAATATTACTGCGCATCAACCGGAGTCTTTGTACGGTCAGCGTTGTATACATAAAATCCTTTTCCGCTCTTAGCGCCAAGATTGCCGCCGCGAACCATCTTGCGGATCAGCGGACATGCACGGTATTTGCTGTCTCCTGTTTCCTTATAAAGAACGTCCATAATTGCAAGACAGATGTCAAGACCAATAAAATCTCCAAGCTCAAGCGGTCCCATCGGATGGTTCGCTCCAAGCTTCATTGCCGCGTCAATGCCGGCGATGTCAGAAACACCTTCCATCTTAATAAATGCAGCTTCGTTGATCATCGGAATTAAGATACGGTTTACCACAAAGCCAGCCGCCTCATTAACCTGTACCGGCGTCTTGCCGATTTCTACGGAGATCTTCTTGATCGCTTCAACCGTCTCCTCCGGCGTGTTGACACCCGCGATAACCTCGATCAGCTTCATGCGGTCTGCCGGATTAAAGAAATGCATACCAACCATCGGACGTGTTAAGCCGTTTCCGATTTCCGTGATGGAAAGGCTTGATGTATTCGATGCAAAAATGCACTCCGGCTTTGCAATCTTATCAAGCTCCTGGAAAGTCGTTTTCTTTACGCCCATATCCTCAAAAGCAGCCTCAACGATCAGATCACAGTCAGCGCAAAGATTTTCCTTTAATCCCGCTGTGATCTTTGCAACAATCGCATCTGCTGCCTCCTGTGTCATTTTTCCTTTTTCCACAAGTCTTGCATAGCCTTTGGCAATCTTCTCCTTGCCGGCGTCTGCCCATTCCTGCTTAATATCGCAAAGAGCCACCTCATAGCCCTCTACCTGTGCAAATGCCTTTGCGATGCCCTGTCCCATAGTTCCCGCACCGATAACTCCTACCTTCATGATTATATCCTCCTGTCAGGTTTATTTTCCGATTCCTTGAACTTTTACTAATCCAAAAGCTTCCGCCGTTCGGACGCAGCCCATGCGTGCAGCGTCCGAACGTCTTCCGCAGACTTCAACGCCCTTAGTCTCTCTCAACGATCGTCGAGCAACCCATGCCGCCGCCGATACATAAAGTAGCAAGACCTCTCTTAGCATCTCTTTTCTGCATCTCATGCAGCAATGTCACAAGAATACGACAGCCGGATGCGCCTACCGGATGTCCGAGAGCGATCGCGCCTCCGTTGACATTTACCTTTGACATATCGAAGTTCAAATCTCTTGCTACCGCGATAGACTGCGCCGCAAACGCCTCGTTTGCCTCTACAAGGTCAATGTCATCAATGGTAAGTCCTGTTCTCTCAAATACCTTCCTCGTGGAAGCAACAGGTCCTACGCCCATGATCTCAGGCTCTACACCGCCGAGAGCTCCGGCAACCCATGTAGCCATCGGTGTTACACCGAGCTCCTTTGCCTTCTCCTCGCTCATCACAACGATCGCAGCCGCACCGTCATTGATACCGGATGCGTTTCCTGCAGTTACAAGTCCGCCCTCTTTTCCTGAACAGCACTTTAAGCCGGAAAGAGACTCTGCTGTCGTACCTGCACGAGGACCCTCATCTGTTACAAAATCAACTACCTGCTTCTTTACCTTCACCGGAACCGGAACGATCTCATCCTTAAATTTACCCTCTGCCAGAGCCTTCTCGCATTTCTGCTGGCTGCTTGCTGCAAACTCATCCAATTCCTCGCGTGTAATACCATATTTATCACATACATTCTCTGCAGTGATCATCATGTGATAATGGTTGAATGCGTCTGTTAATGCATCGTTTACCATTGTGTCGATGATCGTCGCATTATTCATACGATACCCAAAACGAGCCTTCGTCATAGCATACGGAGCCATAGACATATTCTCCATACCGCCGGCAACAACAATATCTGCCTGACCTGCCATGATCATAGCGGCTGCCTCGTTTACGCATTTCAGACCGGAACCGCACACGACATTAAGCGTCACAGCCGGTACCTCGATCGGAAGTCCTGCCTTGATCGATGCCTGACGGGCAACGTTCTGTCCCTGTGCCGCCTGAATGACACATCCCATCATAACCTCATCTACCTGCTCCGGTTTTACCCCTGCTCTCTGTAATGCTTCTTTAATAACAATTGCCCCTAAATCTGCTGCCGGAGTATTGCTTAATGCTCCACCCATTTTACCAATAGCGGTACGGCATGCACCTGCCAAAACTACTTTCTTTGCCATTTTGAATTCTCCTTTCCCTGTTCGCACAAACCCCTGTTCTTTTGCAGAGAATATGTATTCTTCTCTAAATAAAATTCGCCAAAAATAGTTGTTAATTTTTTAACAATCTTTTTGTAAAAAAATAAAACACACAACCATGTCTGAGCCTTCTGTTTTCCCCTATTCCCTCAGCCATGGTTCATTTTTTAATCAGCGTTTTTCTAGGTTTCTGCTACCTTCTCATGCTACCATATTTCTTTTGTAAATGCAATAACTTTCTGCTTTTTTCACAATTGTAAAGTTTGATTTTGTCTGCTTTCTTTCCCCGTTTTCGTTAAAAATTTATCATGAAAACCTGGCTCTATCAAAAAGAAAAAGGGCAATTCTTGTGTATTTTCCACAAAATTGCCCTTTGTTCTTAATAAAATACATGATTGCCGATGACCGTCCCCTGAATGATCCCGTTGTTTCTGCGGAAGTACAGGCAGTTTAAGGTGATGTTCCCGTTTAAGACCTCCTGTGCCGCCTGAAGACATTCATTATTTACACCCGCCTGCAGCCGATAAGCAAGACGTCCGCTTGCAACCGGAGAAAACTGCCCACTCTGATAGATCACGCCCGATATGGTATTCGGAAAATAAGAGCTTTTTACACGATTTAAAACGACGCTCCCCACAGCAAGCTTTCCGGCATAGGGCTCTCCCTCAGACTCGCACTGAATGATCGCTCCCAAAAGATATGCGTCACTGTCTGTCGGCACATAGACCACGCCTGACGTATCCTCCTGCTCCTGCTGCTTGATCGCCTCTAAACGCGCCGCATCCTCGCGTGCCTTCTGCTCCTCCAGCTTCTGCTCATAGGCGATCATATCGGCAAGCTTCTTCTCCAGCTCGTTTACGTCTCCCTGCGCCTGCGCAAGCTCCTCATTTGTCTGCGCAAGATTTGCCTGCGCCGTGCTGATCAGGCTGTTGACGCGCTTTTGGTTCTGCTTCATCTCATCCTGCATTGCGACAAGCGTTTCCATATCGGCTTCCAGCCCCGCCTTCTGCTCAGCGATCTCCTGCTGTACACGCTGAAATTCGTCCAGCTTTTGTCTGTCATAGGTATTAATCTGCGAAATGTATTCCGTCCGGTTCAAAAAATCCTTCATCGAAGAAGCCTCCAGCAGCGTCTGCCATGCGGATGCTGTACTGTTCTCATAGATAAACCGGATTCTGACCTTCATATCCTCGTACTGCTCCTTAGAACGGAGCTCCGCAGCCGCAAGCTCGTCCTGCGCCCGTGCGATTTCAGTCTCCTTCGTCTCTATCTCACCCTCCAGTTTATTCATGGAGGAGGCGATGTTCTGAAGCTCCCCGTTTAACCCGTTTAGGTTTGCCTCAATATCCCCCTTTTTATCGGAAATATCATCTACTTCCTCCTGCGCTTCCTCCTTCTGCTGCTGCAGACTGTTGATCTGATTCTTAGCATCCTCAATATTCTGCTGCGTCGTTTTGGCATAGGATGTGTTGACGGAAAGCATCCCAAGCACCAGTGCTGCGCTCAAAATTCTTTTCCACAGAATATGCTTCATATGTATTCCCTTTCCCCAAAAAGATAATGATATACTTATTCTAACAGATTGTATTTAACCTTTCAATATGGTATAATGTGGACATTATATCTTACATTGGTATTGAACGGGGGGGGGATTGTTTATGCAATTTGTTAAAACTGCTGACCTAAAGCCGGGCATGCGTCTGGCAAAGCCGATCTATAACCGGATGGGCGTTCTTCTTTATGAAAGAGATACAAGGCTTACCTTACAGGGCATCAACAGCATTGAAAATTTCGGTCTTATCGGAATTTTTATTCTTGAACCGGCAGAGCCGCTGCCGCCGCTCTCAAGAGAAGATTTGGAGTTTGAACAGTTCCAGACCATCTATATGTTTAAATTAAAGGATAACATGGACAGGCTTAAACGCAATCTCGCTCCGTCCACGCTTCTTGAGCTGGTCAATGATATTCAGTCTCATTACGGTGTTTTGGATCACAAGCTGAATTTCACGCAAACGCTGCGCAGTTCGGCAGATTTTGTATATAAGCATTCCATCAGCGTGGCGATCCTTACCGCAATGATCTCGAATCAGATGCAGCTTCCGGAGGAGGAAGCGCGCGCGCTTATTACCGCTGCTCTGCTTTATGATTTCGGGTACCTTTATGTGCCGCAGTCTGTTCTCGATAAGGGTGATGATCTTACCGAAAGCGACTTAAACTTTATTCAGATGAACCTCGAACGGGGCTATGAAACAATACGTCCGCGCTACGAGGAATGCGAGCTTCCCAAGATCTCGCTTGAGATTATCCAGCAAATGATTTTTCAGGGAAGCCAGACGCTTAAGATCAAGGAGCCTGCGGATAATGTAAAGCTTCTGTACGATATTTTAAAAGCTGCGGACCGGTTCGACCGCCTGACTGCGATGAATATTAATAATCCTCCTGTTTCCGAGGTTGCAGCCATGACTTTCCTTCATAAGCACAACAGCACCTACAACCCGTTGGTAGTCAATGCGCTGGCAGAATGTATCCATATTCTGCCGACCGGATCGTGTGTAGACCTCTCTGACGGAGAAAAGGCACTCGTTCTGGAGGAAAACGCGGCGGACTTCACAAGACCGATGATCCTAAAGTTCTCAAACAACGTCATCTATGATCTGAGCGATCCTATTATCAGCAAATCGCTCCATATCATTGATATCATGAAAACAATGGATAACCGTATCGCAATCGACGAGGAGACATTAAAGCATTTTGTCGCTGACAAATATATTCAGGAAACGGCGGAGCGATTCCGCAGACGCAAGCTTGAAATCGCCCAGCGCAAGCAGCAGGAGCTGCAGCAGCAGACGATGGATGCGCTCCTTGCGGACACCTCCTTCCTTGCAGACGATGCTCCACAGGAGACGCCTGCCGCAAAGAGACCCCGTAAGCGCATGAAACTCATTTAAAAGCAATAAATAAGCTTGTCACTTCGCATCTTGCACCTAATTTGATAAAAATAAGGACTTGTTTTACCGGTAAACCCCCGTCAAAACAAGTCCTTATTTTTATTGTGCGCCTGTCAGATAGCTGCTGATACAGTATAGTGTCTGCCCGTTATACTCCACCCTTGACCAGCCGTATTCCTCATTAATTCCGGTTCGCGTCACAGTCTCCCCGTTATGAAGAACGGCAGCGACTGCAGAATCCGGATGTGTCACGCTTGGCATCGTCCGCAGATTGACCTCTATCTTTGCCGTCACGCTGTCATTCACCGCCGTAAACTTCGTCTTAAGACCGTCTCCCTGATCTGCCGGCGCATCATACGGCATCCGGTAATTCAAATCTGTGGTCAGATAATTAGAAACTGCATAATAGGTCTGCCCATTATAAACAATGCGCGACCAACCGCTGTCGCTGACGCCTGTGCGGGTCGCCGTCTCCCCGTTTGCCAGTGCCGCCTGCACCGTGCTGTCAGCTCCCTGTCTTGGAATATCACGCAGATTCGTCTTTTCTTTCGCAGTAACCACCTCATTCACCTCCGTGAAACGCATCAGAGCCTCCACGTCGGCTTCCGCACCCTCCGGCGCAAGATCACTCTTTGCGTCGGCTGTTCCCTCATAGGTGAAATATGCCACGTTGACATCCACCGGTTCCGGCACTCCCGCCACGCTGCCCTTGTTTGTATACTGCCACATGCCATACCCGTCCGCATAACTGTCTGCTCCCTCATCCGTCGGCGCAATCCCGTCAGGATACCATGCCATCCAAAGCTTATAGGACTGCCGCAGCCGCGAAGTGTCCCACCGCGCGTCGCCCTCCATCTCATTTTTTGCCGCATAGAACATCGGCGTGTAGCCGCGCTCATAAATACGTTTTAAAAATGCATCTGCAATATCCGTCCGCTCACTCTGCGTCAATTCATATTGACGGCTCTTGGGATTTGTAAAGCCCTCACAGTTATAGGCTACGGGATAGGTAATCCGGTACTGCGCGATCAGATCGGCAACCCAGTCCGCTTCTGCCCAGGCCTCCTCCTCCGTGACCGCCGTAGAAAAGAAATATGCCCCGACTTTCAGTCCGTTCGCCTGTGCCTCCTGCAGGTTATATCTCGCATTCGTATCCTCGCAGATTTCCCCCGTTTCAAGCGTCCGATAGCCGACGCGCACCATTGCAAACTCAATACCGCTGTCCGCTGCTTGCCTCCAGTCTATCGTTCCCTGAAACTTCGACACATCAATCCCAAGACTCCTGCCGGAAAGCTCCGGCACAGCCTCCGCCGAAAGCACTGTCGGCACAGCCTCGCCATCATTCTCTCCCGCCGTCATAGCTCCCGCAAACACATTCTGCGGATCCTGCTCATGATCGCTAACCGGAATGCTTGACGTTTCCTGCGTATTCGGCTCTGCGACCTCCGCATTGCCAACCTCCGTCGAAATCACCGGTTTTTCCTCGGCGGGATCCTTCCCCCGACTTATTTTTATAAAAACCGCAACTACGATGACAAGCAATATCGCAACGACGACGATTGGCAGCAGCATGCGCCAGCCGCTCATAGTTCTGTCACTCCTGTTCCAAAAACCATCCCCACGCCTCATTTCTTCCTCCTCCTTTCGCGCTTTCTTTTCAGACCCCTTCCTCTATGCGCAACTTTTTATAACTTGCCTTTACTGTTCTCTCAACCGTTCTGCAAGCCCGCTGTAGCGCTTCTGCTGCGAGATATTCTGAATCATTTGAACAAACGCCGCATCATTTCCCACAAGCGTTACACACTTTCGGGCGCGTGTTACCGCTGTATAAAGCAGATTCCGGTTCATCAACATAGAAGGACCTGATAAAAGTGGAATCACGACTGCCGGATATTCGCTCCCCTGCGATTTATGTATGGTGATCGCATAGGCAAGCTCCAATTCCTCCAGCAGCTTATAGGGATATTCGACCTTCCTCCCTTCCTCAAACTCAACGGTCATTGTCTCTGCAAAATCATTGATTTCACGAATCACGCCCATATCTCCGTTAAACACTCCCGTGCCCTGCTCCACGCATAAGCCAAGCTTCGTGCGTATCTCCCACGAAAGCTGATAATTATTTTTGGTCTGCATCACCTTATCGCCTTCCCGAAAAATGATGTTTCCCTGCTCCTTTTCCAGCTTATTTTTCATCGGAGGATTCAAATACTGCTGTAAAATACTATTTAAACGCTCCACCCCCAGCAACCCCTTACGCATTGGCGTAAGTACCTGAATATCATAAGGCGACGCATCCACAAACTTGGGAAGCTTCTGCTTGATCAACTGAAGCACCACGTTGATAATGACGTCCGCATCATATCGCTTTAAGAAAAAGAAGTCCATGCTCTGATTGTCCAAAGATACTTCTTCCCCTTGATTGATTTTATGCGCATTCACAATAATATCACTGGTGGACGCCTGACGGAAAATCTTTGTCAGCATCACCACATTACAGGCATGCGAGCGGATAATATCCCGCAGAACACTTCCAGGTCCTACGCTCGGAAGCTGATTGACGTCTCCCACAAGAATCAGCCTTGTGCCAACCGGGATCGCCTTCAGCAGAGAGTGCATCAACGTAATATCGACCATCGACATTTCATCCACAATGATAACATCCGTCTCCAGAGGATTCTGCTCATTGCGCTCAAAGCCCGCGCTCCCCTCAACACCACCATTCAGTTCCAGCATACGATGCACGGTCCGCGCCTCAAAGCCGGTCGTTTCACTCATACGCTTTGCCGCCCTCCCCGTTGGGGCAGCCAGAAATATATCCATTCCTTCCAGTTCAAAATATTTGATGATTGTATTGATCGTTGTTGTCTTACCTGTCCCCGGTCCGCCTGTAATCACGAGAAGTCCGTTGCGCACTGCTTCCTTTACTGCGGTCACCTGATGCTCGTCTAATTCCATTCCGGTCTGCTTCTCGATCTCTCGGATGCGCTGCTCAATCTCAATTTCCGGCACATCATAATTAACATTTAGCTGCTGAAGCATTGTTGCCGTATTCGCTTCCATATAATAGAAGGATGCCGCATAAATCTGCGTCTGTTCTCCCTCACTCTGCTTCATTATGATTTTTCGCTCGATTGCCAGATCCATATACTGCTTCTCAATCTGCTCCGGTAAAACCTCCAGCAGTTGTGTGACGCGCTTTGTCAGTTCCTCCACCGGAAGAAATGTGTGCCCTTCTCCGGCAGCCTGCTGCAGCACATAGAGAACCCCGCTGCGAATCCGAAAATCAGAATCCATACGGATTCCGACTCGTGCTGCAATATCATCTGCAGTCCGAAAGCCGACACCGGCAATATCATCTGCAAGCCGATATGGATTTTCTTTTAAAATTCCATAAATCTCCTGCCCATAGGTCTGATATACCTTGACTGCAAGGTTCATCGTAATGCCGTATTGCTGCAGAAATATCATCGCCTGACGCAAATCACGCTTTTGATTTACCTGATCCGCAATCTCCATCGCCTTGCGTTCACTGATTCCCTTGATCTCCGCGAGACGTTCCGGCTCCTCCTCAATGATACGAAACGTATCATCCTTAAAATGTCGAACGATCCTTGCCGCAAGCGCAGCTCCTACCCCATGAATTGCTCCTGAGCTCAGATACCGCTCGATCGCCGCCTCGTCCTCCGGCGCTTTTTCCTCAAAGCTTTCTACTTTAAACTGTTTGCCGTAGGTCGGATGCTCGGTATATTCTCCGCTTGCCTCAATATTTTCACCTTCTGAAATTGTCGAAAAAATTCCAACGCATGTGATTTCTTCCTCGTCACTGACCAAGTTCAGCACCGTATAACCGTTATCTGTATTTCTATAAATGATATGCTCCACATATCCCGTCAGCTTTTCCACTATCTGTCTCCTCTTATGAACAATGACCTCCAGACATTCCTATCCCCCGACAGCATCACACTCCCCAAACAGCACAACCCTGTGTGCAGCACTTTTCTATCCGATACTGTACGTTGACACAGCGCATTTTCCTTTCTCCAAAACCAAACCAATGCTACCTGCTAAAGAAAAAATGCTGCCGCATTAAAGTTATCCTCCATGCGACAGCCCTTATTTTACTCAATATTATAATTTCGCTTCATCTGCTCATAAAGCTGCTGCGTAAAGCTCTCACCGACCCGATCTACCACTTCGTCCGCCAATACCTGTATCGTACTGTCCATATGAAAATCTGTCAGTGTCTGAATTGAGGAGTCCTTTTCCTCATCCTCTAACGTCATATTTTCCTTTACTTCCTTCATGATTTCTTCCACAAAATAAGAAGTAAAATCCTTGCAGACCTGAAGTAACTCCTCCTCTGTAGTCTCAGAGGATATTCCCTTCGCAGAATTGGAAAGCTTGTCCGCCTGATTCATCGCGGCTGTTGTCTGTGTCGTATCTACGAATGATGAAATCCCGCCTATTGCAATACTCATATGCTACCTCGCTTTTTATCTTCTCAGGTTATTTGCCTGCTCCAGCATTTCATCTGACAACGTGATCGCCTTTGAATTTAACTGATAAGCACGCTGCGCAATGATCAGATTTACCATCTCATCTGCCACCTGCACATTAGATCCCTCCAGGAAATTCTGACGTACCTTACTTGGAATCAGGTTCGCATTTGTCGCCTCGTTCAACGGGTTTCCAGATGCCGGCGTTACCTGCAGAAGATTATCTCCGATCTTGTCAAGACCTGCCGGATTATTAAACTGGAACAAGCCAATCGTCTGATTCAGCGGTACATAAACACCCTGCGCATTCATATACCCAAACGTTCCGTCCTCAGATACCTTTACGCTTCCTGAGCTAACACCCGCCGGCAATACGATCGGGTTATTGTTCCTATCCAGTACAGGATACCCGTCCGGATTCGTCAAGGTCACGCCGTTTACGCCCATTGCCCAGTTGAAGTTACCTGCTCTTGTATAATAAGTCTCCCCGTCTGCCCCGCGAACCGCAAAAAATCCATCGCCCACAATTGCAAAGTCCGTATCATTCTCGCTGGCAAGCATTGCGCCCTGCTTATAAATCGAGGTAGTGGAAGCAATTCGTGTTCCAAGACCAACCTGAGCAGGGATCGGCTTCTCCTCTCCGTTTGCAGTCGTAGTCCTCGTCTGAATTGTCTGATACAGCAGCGATTTAAATTCTGCCTTCTCCTGCTTGTATCCGACTGTATTCACATTTGCCAGATTATTGGAAATATTATCTACATTAGTCTGCTGTGCAATCATACCGCTCGCTCCGGTATAAAGTGCTCTCATCATAAGTCAGTTACCTCCCACTATTATACTTGTCCTACCTGATTCACGGCCTTCTCTAACGTCTCGTCCACCGCATTGATGACCTTCTGTCCTGCCTGATAAGCTCTGGAGATCGTGATCATATTCACCATTTCCGATACAACATTGACATTGGAGGACTCGATCAATCCCTGTGATACCTGTGCGTCGGAAGCAACGATCGTGCCTCCCTCCACCACATCATACAGATTCTCTCCGAATTTTGCAAGATAATTATAATCAGTAAAGTCCACATGACCAATCGTCGTTAGCTGCTGACCGTTCTGGAAGATATTTCCCAACTCGTCCACGGTAATCTTCTCATTCGGATTGACACGGATTCTGCCGTTGACATTTCCTGCCATCGCATCATTCTGATTCAGGACAAAATCACCGTCCTTTGTCACCAGATACCCCTGCGTATTTATGGTAAATGCGCCGTCTCTCGTATACTTCACCGATGAATTTCCAGCCTTAT
Organism: Roseburia sp.; assembly: GCA_019421345.1. Lineage (GTDB taxonomy): Bacteria > Bacillota > Clostridia > Lachnospirales > Lachnospiraceae > Roseburia. The sequence goes on from JAHZFL010000009.1 coordinate 29,274, forward strand.
CCGTATAAGAAATCGCAAAAAATCCATCACCCTTTAATGCAAAATCGGTCGCATTATCCGTTACACGATAATTTCCCGCACTGTAATCGGTATAGGTCTCCCCGATATGCACGCCCATACTCATACCGCCGAGCCTCTGCGGCATCTTATAATAAGAACTGTCCTTAATCTTTACTGCAAGCTCATCCGCAAAGGTCTGAGACGTCGTTCCCTCTTTCTTGTAGCCGTTCGTATCGGCGTTCGCAAGGTTGTTGGAAAGCACGTTCAGACGATGCTGCTCGTTCACCATTCCCGTATACGCGGTATACAATCCTTTTACCATAAACCTACTCCTTCTTCTGTGACTTGCCACTCATTTATATATCGGCAGAAACGCCCGACAACTTAATCCTCGTCATGTCTTCCCGCCAAAAATTCTACAAATTTACCCGTTCCGATTGCAACACAGGTCATCGGCTCATCCGCCGTCATTGTATTGATTCCGGTCTTATCCTCGATCAGCTCCTCCAGACCACGCAGCAAAGCGCCTCCTCCGGTCAGTACGATCCCCCGGTCAGCCACGTCGGCAGCAAGCTCCGGCGGCGTCTTCTCCAACACGGAATGCACCGCCTCAACAATCTGCATCACTGGTTCTCTGAGCGCCTCCTCGGTCTCCTCGGAGGATACTGTGACCGTCTTTGGCAGTCCTGTTACAAGGTTACGTCCCCTGACATCCATCGTGTCATTCTGGGCAAGCGGGAAACAGCTTCCGATCTTGATCTTGATGTCCTCCGCCGTTCTCTCTCCGATCAGGAGATTGTGCTTCTTTCTCATATAACGTACAATCGACTCATCAAAATCATCGCCCGCGATCTTAATAGATGTGCTGACAACCGAACCTCCAAGCGAAATAACGGCAATATCAGCCGTACCGCCTCCGATATCCACGATCATATTACCGCACGGTCTTGTAATATCGATCCCTGCTCCGATCGCCGCAGCAATCGGTTCCTCTATGATCTGCACCTCACGCGCGCCCGCCTGATAGGTCGCATCCTCAACCGCCTTCTTCTCCACCTCTGTGACACCGCTCGGCACACAGACGCTGATGCGGGGTTTGCGGAAAGTTTTTTTACCGATCGCCTTCTGAATAAAATACTTGATCATCTTCTCTGTCACAGTGTAATCCGAGATCACACCCTGACGAAGCGGGCGAACCGCCACGATATTGCCCGGTGTTCTTCCAAGCATCAATCTGGCTTCTTCTCCGATCGCCTTTATCTTATTCGTATCACGGTCAAACGCCACTACGGACGGCTCCTTCAATACGACACCCTTCCCCTTAATATAAACCAATATGCTTGCAGTACCAAGATCAATACCGATGTCTGTACTCATCATCTTTCCTTCTGCCCCTTTCATTCTCTGTGTGCTATCTATTGTCAAATATCTCTCTTTTGCCCAAAATGGACGCAGAGACGCATTTAATCATATTTTTCCATATACAGCACTATTATATACAAAAAATGGGATTTTTCAAAGGCTTTTTTACTCCTGATACCGTTTTTTTCAAAAAAATAAGAATTTCTTTATTTTTTTAAATATTTCTTCACATATTGACCGGTATAGGACTCCGGAATCTCTGCCACCTGCTCCGGCGTTCCCTGTGCGACGACCGCCCCCCCGCCGTCTCCTCCCTCAGGTCCCATATCAATCAGATAATCCGCCGTTTTAATGACTTCGAGATTGTGTTCAATGACGACCACCGTATTTCCGCTTTCCGATAATCTACGCAGAATCTCGATCAGCTTATGCACGTCCGCAAAGTGCAGTCCTGTCGTCGGCTCATCCAAAATGTAGATCGTTTTTCCCGTACTCCGCTTGGAAAGCTCCGTTGCAAGCTTTATTCTCTGTGCCTCACCGCCGGATAGCTCCGTGGACGGCTGTCCGAGCTTTATATACGAAAGTCCCACATCATACAGCGCCTGTATCTTGCGGTGCACAGACGGTACATTCTTAAAAAATTCCAGCGCCTCCTCCACCGTCATATCAAGCACATCATAGATACTCTTGCCCTTATATTTGACCTCCAGCGTCTCTCTGTTATAGCGTTTCCCCTCACAGACCTCACACGGCACATAGACGTCCGGCAGGAAATGCATCTCGATTTTCAAAATACCGTCGCCGGAGCACGCCTCGCACCGCCCTCCTTTTACATTGAAGCTGAAGCGCCCCTTTTTATAACCCTTCGCCTTCGCATCCGGTGTTGCCGCAAACAGATCACGGATCATGTCAAAAACGCCCGTGTAGGTTGCTGGATTGGAGCGCGGCGTTCTTCCGATCGGAGACTGATCGATGTCGATCACCTTATCAAGCTGCTCAAGCCCAAGAATCTCGTCGTGCTTTCCCGGTATGCAGCGCGCCCGGTTCAGGTCGCGTGCCAGCCGCTTATAAAGAATTTCGTTTGTCAGAGAACTCTTTCCCGAACCCGACACGCCCGTAATACACGTCATGATCCCAAGCGGTATCTGCACGTCAACATCCCTAAGATTGTTCTCCCTTGCTCCCCGGATCGTCAAATATCCGGTCGGGGTTCGGCGCTCCTCAGGTACAGGAATCTGAATGCGCCCGCTTAAATAAGCGCCCGTAAGAGATTTTTTGTTCTTCATGATCTCCTTTGCCGTGCCGCATGCGACAACCTCGCCGCCATGCGAGCCCGCCCCCGGTCCGATGTCCACAATATAATCGGCAGCAAGCATCGTATCCTCGTCATGCTCGACAACGATCAGTGTATTTCCAAGCTCCTTTAGATTTTTCAGCGCGCCGAGCAGCTTGTCGTTATCTCTCTGATGCAGTCCGATCGACGGCTCGTCCAAAATATATGCTACCCCCACAAGTCCCGACCCAATCTGCGTTGCAAGACGAATGCGCTGCGCCTCACCGCCGGAGAGCGTTCCGGTTGCTCTTGTCAGGGAGAGATAATCAAGTCCAACCTCATTCAAAAAACCAACGCGCGCACGGATTTCCTTTAAAATCTGCTCACCGATCAACTGCTGCTGATTGGTCAGCGCAAGCTCCTCCAAAAACAGGTTCAGCTTCTTAACTGACATCGCCGTCATCTCGTAAATGTTCTTATCTGCCACCGTTACGGCAAGCGATTCCTTCTTCAAACGCTGCCCCTTGCACTCCTCACAGGGCGTGATCCTCATAAACTGCTCATATTCCTGTTTCATGACATCCGATCCGGTTTCGCGGTATTTTCGCTGTACATTGCGCAGCAGCCCCTCAAACGCCACATCGTAAACACCCTCGCCGCGGTGTCCCTTATAATGTACCTTGATTTCCTTTCCGTCCGTACCGTGGATCAGCACATATTTGATTCCGTCGGAATATTCCTCAAATGGTGTGTCAAGTGAAAAATCGTATGCCTGCGTGAGCGCCTTTAAAACAGCATAAGTAAAGCTTGACGGGTCCGTACACGACTGCCAGCCCATCACCTGGATCGCCCCCTCCGCAATCGACAATTTCTTATCGGGAATCATTAAATCCTCATCAAACTCCATTTTATAACCAAGTCCAAAACAGGTCGGACAAGCGCCGAACGGATTGTTAAAGGAGAAGCTTCTCGGCTCTACCTCGCCAACACTGATACCGCAGTCCGCACAGGAAAAGCTCTCGGAAAACTGAATCGGCTCTCCGTCTATCACGTCTACCGTCATCTGCCCCTCCGCCAGTTCCAAGACATTTTCAATGGAATCAGACAGTCGGTTCTCAATTCCTTCCTTTACCATCAGACGGTCGACAACAATCTCGATATTGTGCTTTTTATTTTTTTCCAGCTTGATGTCCTCTGTCAGCTCATACATATTACCGTCCACAATGACGCGCACATAACCGCTGCGCTTTGCCTGTTCAAACAGCTTCTGGTGCTCTCCCTTCCGTCCGCGGACTACCGGTGCAAGCAACTGAATTTTTGTCCGCTCCGGCAATTCCATGATCTGATCTACCATCTGGTCTACCGTCTGCTTCTTTATCTCCTTGCCGCACTTCGGACAATGCGGTATCCCAATCCTTGCATACAAAAGGCGGAAATAATCATAAATTTCCGTCACTGTTCCGACCGTGGAACGCGGATTGCGGTTTGTCGACTTCTGGTCAATGGAAATCGCCGGGGACAGCCCTTCAATTTTTTCTACGTTCGGCTTTTCCATCTGCCCCAAAAACTGGCGCGCGTAAGAGGACAGTGATTCCATATAGCGTCTCTGCCCCTCCGCATAAATCGTATCAAACGCAAGCGAGGACTTACCGGAGCCGGAAAGTCCGGTTAAAACAACAAACTCATCCCTTGGAATATCCACGTCAATATGCTTTAAATTATGCTCGCTTGCCCCTCTTATTTTAATGTATTTTCTCTCGCCTGTTTTTCTCATGCTCACCCTCCCTGCTGTTTATATATATCTCGAAATTTCCCGCAGAGCGCTTCCTTTCATCTATATTCTTTCCAAATTTATGCATCCCGCAGCATATTTTTTAATTCTACCATCTTATCGCGGTACTCTGCCGCCGCTTCAAAGTTCAAGTCTGCCGCCGCTTTCTGCATCTTCTTCTGAATGTCCGCTATCAGCTTCTCCAGTTCCTTCTTACTCATCGACTCCGGGTCCTTTGCAAACTGCATCTCCTCCTGCGCCACCTTCTTCGAGACGGAGATCAGCTCACGCACCGATTTTTGAATCGTTTTTGGCGTAATACCATGTACTGTATTGTACTGCTGCTGAATCTTACGTCGGCGCTCCGTCTCATCCAATGCCACACGCATGGAATCGGTAATCTTGTCCGCATACATGATCACATGCCCTTCACTGTTGCGCGCCGCACGTCCGATCGTCTGAATCAGAGAGGTCTCTGAACGCAGGAATCCCTCTTTATCCGCGTCAAGAATCGCAACCAATGTAATTTCAGGAATATCTAAGCCCTCCCGCAGCAGGTTGATCCCGACCAGCACATCAAAGACATCAAGCCGCAGGTCACGGATAATCTCTGCCCGTTCCAGCGTATCAATATCGGAATGTAAATACTTGACACGGATACCGACTTCGCGCATATAATCGGTCAGATCCTCCGCCATCTTTTTCGTCAGCGTTGTGATCAGTACCTTGTTGTGATTTGCAATTTCTTTATTTACCTCGCCAAGCAAATCATCAATCTGTCCCTCGACAGGGCGTACTGCGACCTCCGGATCAAGCAGACCTGTCGGACGGATAATCTGCTCTGTCCGAAGCAGCTCATGCTCCGCCTCATACACGTTCGGCGTTGCGGAAACAAACAGCATCTGGTCGATCTTACTCTCAAATTCTTCAAAATTCAATGGGCGGTTGTCCTTCGCGGAGGGGAGACGAAAACCATAATCCACAAGCGTCGATTTTCGCGACTGGTCTCCGGCATACATGCCGCGTACCTGCGGGATCGTAATATGCGATTCATCCACAATGATCAGGTAATCATCTTTAAAGTAATCCATCAGCGTATGAGGCGTTGCTCCCGTCGGAAGCCCCGCAAGATGTCTGGAATAATTCTCAATTCCGCTGCAAAAACCCGTCTCTTTTAACATCTCGATGTCAAAATTTGTTCTCTCGGCGATTCTCTGCGCCTCCAGCAGCTTGTCCTCTCCCTTAAAATACTTTACGCGTTCTTCCAGCTCCGCCTCAATATCCTCACATGCCCGCAATATTTTCTCCTGCGGCACAACATAGTGAGATGCCGGAAATACCGCAAAATGCTCAAGACGGCACTTGATCTCTCCCGTGAGAACATCAATCTCCGTAATACGGTCGATCTCATCGCCGAAAAATTCCACTCGCACCGCGGTATCGCCAAAGTTTGCCGGAAAAATCTCAAGCACATCGCCGCGCACCCGGAACGTACCGCGGTGAAAGTCCATCTCATTGCGCGTATACTGTATATCAATCAAGGCACGAATCACCTCGTCCCTGTCCTTTTGCATCCCCGGGCGCAGGGAAACCATCATCCCAAGATAATCCTCCGGGCTTCCCAAGCCGTAAATGCAGGAAACAGACGCAACGACAATCACATCCCTGCGCTCTACCAATGCCGCCGTGGCGGAAAGGCGCAGCTTGTCAATCTCCTCGTTGATTGCCGAATCCTTTGCGATATAGGTATCGGTCTGCGGCACATACGCCTCCGGCTGATAATAATCATAGTAGGAAACAAAATACTCCACCGCATTCTCCGGGAAGAACTCCTTGAACTCGCCGTAGAGCTGGGCGGCAAGGGTTTTATTGTGGGCAATGATGAGCGTCGGTTTATTTAATTTTTCAATGATGTTTGCCATAGTAAACGTCTTGCCTGATCCGGTAACACCAAGAAGGGTCTGAAACTGGTTGCCTTCCTCGAACCCCCTCACCAGCTCTGCGATTGCCTGCGGCTGATCGCCGGTAGGCGCATATTCTGATACTAATTTGAAATGGTCCATCGTAATCCTTTCCTTCATAATTAGTTCTACGATTTATAAATTTGCAAAATTTTACTTTGTTATGATACAGTCTTTGTTTCAAGCATCCTTATTATTTTAAAATCTTTAACATTTTTTAAGTTGCAGCAAATAAAAGTCACAGCACTGGTTTTTCGGACAAACCCCACCGGTTCTCCCTCCGCCGACCGCTGTCTTTTTGCTATTATAGCAAAACAACATTGAAAAGTATATAGTTTGAGCGAAGAAAAAGTACAAATGTTCGATTTTTCTTTTTCGCAAACCACAGATCGCCATGCTTGTGAAATTCCATTTATTTCTTTCGGGTCGGAACGATCACAATCTTTACGCTCCCGACAATCGCATAGGAGCATCCCAGAAAGACTCTGTTACTTCCCGCTCATCACACCATGATAGATGTTTGATTTTTAAAGCATAAAAATCATGCGGATACGCTAATTTTTATTGCATGGTATATGTAGAAATCGTATCATATAGATGTAACGAATGAACAAATAAGAAATGGAGAGAAAGGAATAATGTTCCAAATAAGAAACTATAAGATAGGTTTTGATATAGGGGGATTGGCTTTATTTTTGGTGATTATGCTTCCCAATTTTGTATGGTTCGCTGTTCCTACTGCTAATGATGTATTCAGGGATCAATCAGTGACACCTCTTGTAGATATGATCGCTTCTTTTTTCCAAGTTGTAATGATTGCGGCGCTTTGTATAATCATCAATAAAAACCGTAAGAAACCTATAAGAAAATCATCGCTTAGTGCGATGATGCTCCTGATAGCCCTGTATTATATTGGCTGGTGCTTATACTATGCAGGGATAATAAGTCCTGTAATAATTTTGGATTTGTGTATCACACCCTGCATAGCATTTATATTATTTTCACTATGGAAGAAAAATGCGGCTGCACTAATATCAGCTACTATATTTATGCTATGTCATATGCTGTCTGTTATGATGAATTTTATTATGTAATGACAAATTCCAGCCTGATAATTTCATAGCCATACATCTTATTCCTCTGCCCCAAAGACCCTCGCGCCTTCATGACAGATTTCCATGATCCATTCACGATAACGGTCATTTACTATCACATATCCGCTGTATCTTGTGGAATTATAACCGTAGGTCTCGTCTATGACTGCCAAATTAAGAGCGGGGTTTTGAGAGATAAAGTCCTTAAGGAATATTTTTTCTCCTGTAAATACTCCAACATTGCCGCCAAAGTCAAGAAGGTATACATAACTGAATTTCCATAGAACATTACCGAACTCAACATATCCGTCCGTCTGGGTATAAGGAAAGCTTGTGTTTACCATTCCGGACTGTGTTCGCATGATCAGGTTATCGTTGCGGAGCAATTTCCCATGTGATAAAAATAACCCCAATGGAATGATCCATTGGGGTTTCTTAGCAGGCGAAATCATATCAAATCCGAACACACCACGATATATATTTATAAATGGTCTGTTTGGTATTGTATGTAGTAGAACATCTGCAAAAAGAAGATTGTAAATATAGTCCTATTGCCTATCCCGTATCCTCTAGATATACTTTTAGCAGATACTGTAGCTCATGTCAAGATAAAACCGCCTGCCCGTCTGTGGGTAAGCGGTTTTATTTATCTCCTATTTCCTGCTGCTTTCATTGCCATAATGCTCATACAATAGTTTGACAGTGCATCATTTTTCAAACGGTACAAATCAGAAACACACAGCCCGTATTTTGCCATTAGCCGCGCTCTATGCCCTGCATACCGCTTTTCACGGTCAATAAAAAACTCTCTTAATACTTCCCGTTCCCTTTCTGGTAGCATTTGCAGGGCTGCGTTTACAACTGCCGCCTTTTGCCTTTCCTTCTGGTCGCTGCTCCTTTCCAGCTTTCTAAGCTGTTTTAAATCCTCTGTCGCCGTGTCCTTCATTTTTTCAAAACCCATTTTTAAACCTCCCTATGTCGTCCATGATGCTTTCAAACCACCGTTCCCAGTTTTCGGCAGCTATTGCCGCCTCTTCCGGGGAACTCTTAAATACATCCTGCTGCCGTGGCATATTCTTGAAATACGCCGTATGTAGTGCCTGCAATGTCCTATCTTTCCTAAGTATGTGCAATGCCCTATCCTCTGCCCTTGTAACTGCAAACTGGTCTTTGTAGCGCCTCCCGTCTGCAATCTCTGTCTTTGCCCGCTCATTAAAATAGATTTCCTGTATTACGTTCCGTTCCAGCTCTGGCAGCTTACCGACTGCTGCCCTTACAATCTGTCGCATTTCCTTTTTCTCATAATCTGTTTCTATACTTTCTGTGTTTTCGTCTTCCAACAGTTCCAAAAGTTCCGTTTCGTGTCCGTCATTCTCCATTGTTACATTGAGTGAAGACGCAGCTATAGGAAATATACGCTTGTCGCCTTCCCGCACATTTCCGAACATATCATAAACCTGTTTTTTATATTTGAAAGTCATGTATGTATTGAATTTATAGCCTTTTTCTGGGTTGTATGTTTCCACTGCTGCCAGCATTGCAAAATAGCCGCACTGTATAAAGTCCTCTATATCAACAAAAGCGTTTTTTTCTATAACCCCCCTATACTTTGCCGCCAGTATCATAACTGTGCGCCTACACTGCCCCCAGAGTATCGGCAACAGGCTCTTTTCCCCTGCCTTAATCCTTACTGCAAGCTCTTCGTCACTTCTGTTTTTGCCCATTTCTTGCCCCTACTTCCCTTTTATAATATCCGGCTGCTGCTCTGTGTTTGTCTTGCAATAAAGGTCAATGTCTGTTTTATATCCCTCATGGTTATCTATTCGCGTGATTTGGTAATATTTCCCGGCATATTCCACCAGCATATCTGTATCAATATCCGCGCGGTAATTCACTGTAAATACTACGTCTTCCGTAGCGTTCACTGTAGCCGCCGCAAAGAACTCACGCCCGGAAAGCTGTCTATAGTACGCCCACAATTTCCCATTGTGTATCGGTCTCCATTCCTCAACACTAAAACCGTTTTCATTTACATATGTGTCATATGTCAGTATGCGTATTTTCTTATCTTTCAACTTCATTTTCTGCGCCCCCCCCCTTACTGTGCTTCTAAAAACTCATTGTAATGCTCATACAGCCCCACATAGGCATTGAGCAGGCTTGCCGTGCCGTCTATACGCTGCTTCGCTGCTTGGTTTTTTATCGGTACTATATTTCCGTTCCTGTCCTCCTGCACGCCTGTATTAGAAAGACACCAGCGCAATATAGGATTGTTGTTGTAGTTGATGCGCTTCGCCTGCAAGTCAGCGCCCAAAAACTGCATTGGTAGTGAAAGTGTTTTCGCGCCCTGTGCAACGCCTTTCATTTCCGTGAATCCTGTTTCTTTCATTTCCTCCACCCAATAGGCAGCGCTCCACCTGTCATAATATACCCACGCTGGCAATATGCCGTAATCATTCGCTATTTCCACAAACCACGCTGTAACGTCTTTGTAGTTTATGGTATTCCCTTTGCACAGCCGGACAAGCCCCCGCTCGTGCCATTTGTCAAACGGTAGTTTTTCCTCATTCACGCGTCGCTCTAGGCTGTCCTCTGGAATCCAGTACATTTGTGTAACGAACCGCTTTTCTGTTTCCTTTTCTATCAGCAATAGGGTTGCGCACGTTAAGTCACGTGAACTTGACAGGTCAGCCCCTCCAATCGCATAGCAGCCCCGGAACTGCTCTAAATCAAAGGTTTCTTTGTTCGTTATGTCCTCTAAAGAAAGCCATGCAGTGCTTATTGTGTCCCGTATATTGAAATCCTTTACTAATATTCCTTTTAAGTCTACTGGGTTATTCTGCGCCCTCATTACTTTATTCTGTAGGTCGTCCAGCTTCTTGATTGTCCCTAGTGCTGGGTTGGCTTTCTGCCACATTTTCGGACTTGTCCATTCCTCTCGGCTGTCCAGTTCGTACATTATCGGCAGGAATGTTTCGTCTTCAAAAATGCCGTCTGCCACATTGCAGGCGTAAGAATACATATCGTCAAAAATACATTCCCGGACAGTTCCCGCCGTTGTAATCATAATTAAAAGCGGCTGCTGTCTTGCGCTCTGTGACTGCTTCATTACTTCATAAAGGTTTCTGTCCTTAATTCCGTGCAGCTCGTCAATAATAACACAGTGGGAATTTAAACCGTCAAGGCTGCCGCTGTCCTTGCTTAATGCCTCAAAACGTGAGAACGTAGCAGGAAAATACAGGTCAGCTTTCCGCTTTTTCAGCGCCTTCCTAAGTGCAGGGCTTTGCTGTACCATGTTATAGGCTTCATTGAAAATAATTTTTGCTTGGTCGCGCTTTGTGGCTACGCTGTAAACCTCTGCACCTGCCTCATGGTCTGCTGTTAACATATAAAGCGCGATAGTGGCTAACAGGGTGCTTTTCCCGTTCTTTCTGCCTATATAAAACATAGTTTCCCGGTACTGCCGCATATGCGTTTCCCTGTCAACAAAGCCAAAAAGGGCAGAAATAAAAGCCTTTTGGAATAGTTCCAGCTTTATTTTTTGCCCGCCCCATTCGCCCCGCGACTGCCTGCACAGGGTTTCTGCAAATTCTATTGGTCTGTTTGCCTTTTTTTCATCAAAAATATATCTCCCGTCTGTTTTCTGTACCCTTTCCGCTAATTTTTTATACTGCTTTCTTACCCGTTCCGAAACAATAACCGCGCCGCTTTCAATTTCCCGCCAGTATTCCGTGATATAATCCAAACCGCTTTTACTCCTGTTGTTTTATAAAGTCCAGCAGCTCACTTGCGCCCTTGTCTGTCGGTTCTGGCTTTGGTAGCATATCTGTGAGCTGGCGGTAGATAAGGCTGTAGCGCTGAATCATTGTGTTATAAGTCTTTACGGCTGGGCTTTCGCGGTCAAATTCCTGCTGCCCCTGCTTAAAATGGTCTATAGCCCCGTTTTCTTCTATGTGACTGCGCAGTCCGTTCAACGTGTCCTCCATGAAAGCAATTTCCGCTATGAGCTTTTCCGCAACTGCCTTGCGGTCTTCCGGGACTAATTTTAAAAGCCGCTTTAGCTTGCGCATATTCTTTAATTTTTCCGTATTTTTTCCTGCTGCCATGTTATCCCCTCCTAAATCCTGTTATTTTTACCCCTCCCTCCTATGCGTACCCCCAGAGGGGAAAGAAAAGGTTCCCTGCCGTCTGGTGTTTTCCCCTCCCCTTAATCCGTCTGGTGGGGGGCTATAAAAGGATTTTTTAACGACTGGTTATATTTTTCGTGCCACCCTATCGCAAGCCTTTCAAATTTCCTGCGGCTTCTGTTTCTCTGCGGGTCGTTCCGTATATGTTCCAGACATTCCTTTAACGGTGTGTCAATCAGCACCAGTTCTGCGCCCAACTCCTGCGCTGTCCTGCGCATTTCCATAATGTCCGCTGTCGCTGTTATCACGAAAGCCCTTTCCCACTTCCCGCGCCTCTGCTGCACACACTGATAAAGCAGCTTTCGCACCTCTAAAGCAGTTTGCAAGACCGGTCTGAAATCCAGCCTTTCCCCTCCGCTTTCTCCCATAAGCGCCGCACATATATAATCTAAATCCACTACTAAATCATTTGGTGCTTTATTCTGTAATACATATGTTGTCTTCCCGCTGCCCGGACTGCCACACACTAAGAATACATTAGGGCTTTCTATTATGTCGCCGTTCTCGTCAAAGCCAATCCCGTTTAGCTTTGCTGGTTGCCCTTTAAATGCCTTCTTGTCTTTCGCGTGTTCCTCTGCGTGGCATTTCTCGCACACTGCCTTGAAATTATTCCAGCTCAACGCTATTTCTGGGTCGTTTATGTTCCACGGCGTTAAATGCTTGATATGGTGGACAATGCACGCAGCGCCTCCGCAGTCCTCGCATATGTAGTTTTTGCTGCTCAAATAAGCCTTGCTTGTTTTCCTCCATTGCGGGCTATCGTAAAAGCTGCGTGCAAAATCCCTAGCCATGTCTTACTCCTTCTTTACCGCAAGCAGCGCAAGCGTTTTTAGCAGGCTGTCTATTGTCCGCTGTAGCTTTTCCGCGTCAGACCGTTCTGCATTATACCAGAGCATGAGTATAAATTTTCCTGCTGTATCAGCTAACGGCTGCCCCGCCTGTTGCTCTGTGGTTACTCCTGTCGTCAATTCTATATAGTCCGGTATCGCAGATAGCAGCCCCTCTATGATTGTGTCGTTGTCCTCTGTGTCCAGCCGCAGTATCTCTCGCGCCTGCTCTATCGTCAGCATATCCGCAGCCCCCTTTATGAAGCCGCCCGCGTCAGTTTTACAAATGCCTCCGGCACAATCGGCTTACAGTCTGCTATTGCCATTGCCCTGTAGTCAATCAGACCTTTCTTGAAACTGCTTTCCCGTGAAGCCTCTACGGTAATACCCTCCGGCATGTTGTAACCCATATAGTTAAAGTTTCCGAAAATAGCGGTTTCGTCTGTGATATAATCATCAATCACGACGGGGAAACCTAAAATTTTCCCGATTCCTTCGCTTTTCGGGTCTGCAATGAAAACAGGTCTTCCGTTTGCATCTACCAGCCCATAAAACAGGTTGTAAAGTGTTGCATTGTTCATAGCCCATGCTGCGCCGTTTGCATATCCCCTTTTCAGCGCTGCTACCACTTTCACGACATCAGCATATTTAAGCTCTGCCGTCTTGCTGAATGTAAGGGCGTTCTTTCCGTCCTCCCACTTTACCCCGGTTAAGATTCCTGTACCCTGCGCGCTCCCTGTACCATTTACAAGGGCGTTTGCGATACATTCCATAACACTTGCGTTAAGCTCCTGCGTCATGTACCCCTCAAATGCGGAAACGCTCATTTTTCGCGCCTTTTCACTGATTGAAAACACTTTCATAATCTCGTAGCCTTCAAACGAAACGCTTTTAACGTCCGGCTTTCCGCTTTCAACTGCTGTGCCCTCTGCGTGCCAGCTCGCCGCCTCTGTTGGTGTTCCGATAGGTACAGCCACTTTAGACGGGATATTGAAAGCCCTGCATACGCTCATAAGCCCGCCCATAGTTCGCGCTTTTTTTACTACCTCGTTAAGCGTCTGCGTTGGCAGCACTGCCGCCGCGCTGGTGGAATCTGCAAAAGTATCTGCCCTCTGGTCGCCCATTGCCCGGTTATAAGCAGCCTGTTCAAACTCTGTCAGCTTATGCCCTAACAGGGACTTAAAGAAAGCGCTCCTGTATTCCGAGCTGTTCAATACGTCGCCCTCTGTTGCCTCATAGCTTGCCCTGCGTTCAAAGCTCATTCCCGCGCCTGTAATCGGGTTAAATGCGCTGCGCTGGCTGCCTCCTGCTGCCTGCTGCTGTATATTCTCCTTTGCCTGCTTAAGCCCGGAAAGCTCAATATTTAAGGTTGTTATGTCTGCCTCTGCGTCTGTTTCAATCGTTCCTTTGATTTCTGCCGCCCGGCGCTCGATTTCCTCTAATGTCGCGTTGCGGTAATGGTTAAATGCCTCTGCGATTGTCTTAAATTTCATTTTGTTTTCTCCTTTTCTTTTTGCATGGTGTCCAAAACGGACACCTTTTTTAAATGTCCTTCATAAGTATCATATTTGCCTTTATGATTGCCGCCCTGCGTTGCCTCTCTTCTTCTGTTTTCCCGTTTATCGCAGAACGCGCCTCTACGCTGGTCTGCGGATATGCTGGGAACGGTACAACGCTTATTTCATACACTTTTTCTATCTTGTGTATAGTCCGCGTCTTTGTCTTTGCGTCGTAGTTGTCGCCGCCCTGCGGCACTTTAAAAGCAAAGGACATTCCCGAAAGGTCGCCGCGCTTTACTGCCGTATATACGCTGTTTGCCTCTGGTGTGTCTGGTAAATCTGCAATCATGCGCAGCCCTGCCGTGTCGTGCATTAACTGCATTGTTTTTGGTGTACGCGCAAGCGGTACTTTGCTTAAATCATGGTTGTAAAGTAGCCTTGTGTCGGACAGGTCAGCACCTTCCAGCGCTCCCGCCCTTATTACCTCTATAAAAGCCCCTGCCGGGTCATTTATCTTTGTCGGCTGGTCGTATACAATAGGTCTCCCTTCCAGCCGCAGGGCTTTTTCTGCTCCTGCTGTGTCCGCCCTTATCTCACATACCCTAACTTCCTTCATTGCCTTTTTCCTCCTTTTCCTGCCCGCCTGCTGCCCCTGTAGGTGCGCCAGCCTTTGCCATTTGGTATTGATGCGCTTCGTCAGCAGAAACGACATTTAATGTCTGTAGCCGCTTTTCGCCTCCCTTCACGCTTGGAAGGTTCAGTATTTCCAGCGCTTGGTTGACTGTCAGCAGCCCGTAGGGCATAAGTTCTTTTATGAGGTTTACCTTTGTGGCGTTGCTGCTGAATTGCAGCCGCCCACTTTCAAACAAAATAGAATTGCCGAAAGCCCTTTCCCGTTCATTGAATATTTTGCGGGTAAATTCAAGGCTGAACTGAACCGCCAGCGGCTCTATGGTACTTTCATAAAACGCCGCCCACTGGTCTTCATTGTAGCTGCTGTTTACAATCGCCTCCGAAATCCCCAGATAGTCATAAATCTTTGTCTTTACTGCCTGTAGCTGCTTCTCGTCGATTGTATAGGGCTTATTGTCCAGCGGTATGTATTCTGACGCGTTATCTATTACGGCTATACCGCCGTTATTTGATATTGACAGGTAATCTTTTATAAAATTCTCCTGTATGTCTTTGAGCTTCTCCACATTTGCAAGCTGCGTGCGCTTCAAAATACCTCTAAGCTGCGCGCCGCTGTTGATTGCCGATATAATCCCCTCATTCTGCGTATGTGCAAGCTGTAACGCTGGTTCTAGTGCCTCGTTTCTGTCGCCTAACAGGTCATTGCTGTTAAAATTCCTGCGTAAATGTATAATGTCAGCATACGGGAGTATTACGCTTTTCCCGCCAGAAAACAGGAACTCACAGTATAACGCCCCTGCTACATCTGCCATAAATTCAACATGTACCGCGTTGAGAGGATATACACCCACAAGCCGCCCGCGCTCGTCCTTTTGTAAGAAAGCAAATGCGTTGTTGTAAAGAAAATAATGCGTTGCCAGCTTATAGAGCATATCAAAGGCGCTCATATACGCGTTAGGCTCTATCTGTAGCAGCCTGTTTATTTTGCAGTCCCCCTCTGTGCGTTCATGGTCTGCGTATCGTATCACGTGAGAGCCTTTCAGCTTCGCCACGTTCCGCGCTATCGCGTCAACTGCACCCCTGTATATGTCGTTTGCATATGCGTCGCCGTTCCATGCTGAAAATGAGCTGCCGCCTCCCAATATTTCAGCCCGTTCCGTCTTCCCCTCCGGGGGCTTTGTTTTGCGGAATATCCGCGAAAAAATGTTCATTACTGCCCGTTTTCCTCCTTTTTTCTGTCTTCCTTTTTCGTTCCGGCGGCGCTCTCTGCCTGCTCATGCGCTGCCGCCTCCTGTTCTGGCGTATTTATTTACCGTGTGGGCTGCTTTTCGCATTAAAAAGCAACTGAAAACCTGTTGAATGACTGCATACTTTCTAGCTGGTATACCCGCTGCTATTTTTACCACGGTATACAGATGCAGCTATTCGCCTGCTGCCCTCTGTTGCAGGCTCGCCCTGCCTGCTGCCTAATGCGCCGTGTGGGACTTGAACCCACAACCTACCGCTTATGAGGCGGTTGCTCTAACCATTGAACTAACGGCGCTTATTAGTTTTGGTCTGCTTTGCTTTCCTTCCCTGTTTCCGCAGGATTTCCCAGCCTGCTTTTTTTCTGCCTCTGTAACGCTGGTACAGGTTTCCTGTGTGGTATATCATTTCTTTCTTCGCCTCTCTGCCTTTGGCGGTTTCGCTATCTTCCTGCATTTATAGCGCTGGTATAAATAGCCCCAGCTGTCACAGCCTATTTCCCAATCTGGCAGCAAGATATAGCCCTTTGGTGCTGTCGGTAGTTTCCGCATGATGCTTTCCCGCTTGATTTCCTTTATCGTCACAATGGGGCGTTTGAGGTTTAAGCTACCGCTCCAACTGCGTTTATGTTTCCTCTTTTCCTCCGGCTCTTTCCCTTCCTTCTCAATATGCTTTGTTATGTACGCCGCTAAGTCCCTGTAATCATTGGTTTTATCCAAAATGGAAGAGGTCGCGCGCCCACGCCCCCACAGCTTTGTTAAATCCTCTATAGGGATTCCATTCATTACTGCATGAATATGCCAGCGCCCTTGCTTCTCTAACGTATAGACATACTTTAGTTCTGGCAGCCCGTTCTTTTTACGATACCGCCGCACCCTCTTTATGAAGTTACGCCATTCTTTCCTTGCTGCCTCTTCCCCTATATCTTCTGCAAATGTGAAAGTGTTGAACTGGTCGCCCTGCTGCCCGTCAAAATTTATATATATCACTCTCCACAGTTCGTTACCTGTGCGTAGCTCGTTAGCCTTTTTCTGCCCCGGTGTTGATTCCCTTTCCTTCTCCCCTCTTGGCACATTTCCCCCTTTCGTGGAGTGGTAGCGCCTAACCTCCATAATGTCCCCTATGATGATTTTCTTTTCTGTATATGACATATGTATTCCCTTTCCTGTTATCCCCCAATGGTTCAGAAGATAACATTATTTACAAGGTCGAACCCTTTCGCAGAATCTGCTAAAACGCTTGCATTCCTGCCATACATATGCTATACTTTCTTTAGGTTATTTGTGTGTATAGCATATGCACAACGTAGCGTCTGGCGGTTTCGTTAGACGCTATTCTTTTGCCCTTTTTGCCGAACTTGTGTTCTTTTCTTCTCCCTCTTCATATCCCCAGCAATACGCTTGATAGAATGACTTTGAAAAGAAATAGTATTCTTCCGGCTTTACCCACTCCGGCATTCTAAAAGCTCGCTTAAATTCCTTATAGGTCATTTTTCTAAATAATGCGCCTGCTGCCGTTGCGGCTACTCGGTGTATCTTTTCAGCCAGTTCCCCAGCCGTTGCATACGCTTCTTTTTCCTCTGCCGTCAGTTCTCTTTCATCATCTCCGAAACGGTATTCAATCTTTTTTTCTTCTGTCTGCTGCTTCTGGTCTGGTAATATAGCCATTTCCGTTCATTCCCCTTTCTTCGTATGCCTCGTGTTTTTCCTGCTCACAGTCGCACCTTTCACCCGCGTCAAGATGCGCCCCACAATGTTCACATGTTCTGTATATCATGGCTTTCCCTTTCTTTTGGTCTTTATATTGCAATCTGCTGCAACAGTGCTGCTATTTCCGGCTCATGTCTGCGCTCTGGTGGCAGATGTCGCACAGCCTCCCTGCACTCTTCCCGCAGTATTACGATTTCCTCCGGTGTTTCCCTTTTCGGCAATATACTTTCTGCAAAATCTAAATAGGTGCTTTCTGTGCCTCCCGGTACTGTTGCATCTAATGAAACAGTGAAACCCGCCGCCCGCTTTTGTTTCTTTTGGCTATCGTGCATTGATTTAAAGCGGTATTCTATCGCCCAGCCTGCATATTGTGAAAATTCCATGCCCTTTTTTATTCCGTCTGTTTCCACCCGTGCAGCAGTTTCTACCAGCGTCAGCATTGCCTCTGCTACAAAGTCCTCCATATCCATGACGTTATTTTTAAACTGCTCCATTCTCCACGCGTTTTTCTTCGCTATGTATACGGCAAGGTATTTTACTTTTTCTATTGCTTCGTCCCTTTCTTCGCGGCTTTCGAAAATATGTTCTTTTTCCCTCGCCTGCTTTTCCTCATACTCCTTTTTCGCCCTCGCATAGTCCGGGAATACCTTTTCCGGCGTTTCCTCCAGCGCTGCCGCTATCCGTTCCGCAATTTCCGCTTTTATGCTGTCGCCCCATTTTTCATTTTTCATGTTGTAGAGCGTACTTTCTCCAACGCCTGCCCTTTGGGCTAAAACCTTTATTGTTATTTTTCTTTCTCTGCGCAGCTGGTCTATTTTATTTGGGTGCTTATGCAAAATAAACGGTTCAGACATTTTGCGCCCGCAATTTCCCCCCTGCCTTTGCCTTTCTTTCCTCTCTTTTGTACTGTCTGAATATGCCCGCAAGCGTTTTTCCTATATCCTCACAAGCTGCCTCTTCCCCGGCTGTCAGCCCGCTTTCCGGCTTTATCTCCTGCGCGGATATGATACGGAATAATGGCACGTTTTCCATTATTGAGCCGTCCGGTGCGCGCAGTCCCATTACTCCTACCTGCTGCAAGGCTTCGCCCTCTGCTAAAAATCTTTGCATTATGTACGCCTCCCTTTCTTTTACATAACAGCGATATTTCCGCTGTTATTATCAAAAAAAATATGGTCTATGCTTGCATCTGGATAGTTGTCTTTTATACGCTCCATAAATGTTCTGCCAGCTTTCGCTGCTCCCTGCTCTACTTTTGCATACATTGAAAGAGATACACCTAATTTAATAGCCATTTTTTCTTGACTTAATCCCTTTTCTGTTCTAAATTCTTTTAATTTACACATAGTTAGCCCTCCTTTCTTTTCAGCGATATTTCCGCTGTTCTTGCTATCAATATAGCACAGCGATATTGTCGCTGTCAATAGTTTTGTTATGCTTTTTCTTGATTTCAGCGATATTATCGCTTATAATGATAGTAAAGGAATGGAGGTTATTATATGACATTAGGTAAACGAATAAAAAAACTCCGAAAAGATAAAGGGTTGACGCAAGCCCAATTAGCCGATTTAGTAAATAAAGGTGAAAGTACTGTCCGAACATGGGAACTTGACCGCTCCCAACCGTCGCCCCAAACAATCCGTTTACTCTGTGATGTTCTCGGCACTACTCCTAACGCTCTTCTTGGAAAAGAAGTTGCAGAAGAACCTATGGAACTGGTTACAATCGACAACAATATTTTAGGCGAACGCCTCCGGGCTGCTCGTGGCGATATGTCTATACGTGAATTTGCCAAAAAATGTAATATAAGCCCGCCGCAGCTGGAAGCTCTTGAAAATGGTACTGCTACAGAAGCCGGAAAACCTTTCACTATTAGCCTTTCTGCACTAGTTGATTTGTCTTTAGGCGCTGGTCTGTCATTAGATTATTTAATGGGTAAAGATGAGCCTGCGCTTAATGGCACACCTTTTGAAGGAATGAGCGCAAACCAAGTTACTTTGATGTTAACCCCAAAATATTTAGAGTTACTAGATAAAGAATATCCCAGTATGTCGTTTGAGCTAAAAGCCGCTTATCTTGACGCTTTGCATCATTCTATAAAGCTCATCTTATCTGTACTAAATGAGGAAGGAAGTGACGAAAAATAATGCAAGAAGCAATGAACGCTGTAATATACGCCCGCTATTCTTCACATAACCAGACAGAGCAAAGCATAGAGGGACAACTCCGTGACTGCTACACCTTCGCAGAACGTCAAGGGCTACACGTTGTAGGGGAATATATTGACCGCGCCATAACAGGACGCACAGATGAACGCCCAGACTTTCAGCGCATGATTGCCGACGCTCAAAAACACCAGTTTCAGCGTGTCATAGTCTGGAAATTTGACCGTTTTTCACGTGACCGCTACGACAGTGCCATATATAAGCACAAATTAAAGCAGCACGGCGTTAAAGTGCTTTCTGCTATGGAAAATGTTGGAGAGGGGGAAGTAGGAATAATTCTTGAAGCGCTGCTTGAAGCCAGCGCAGAACAATACAGCCTCGACCTCTCCCGCAAAGTGCTACGCGGTCAGAGAGAAAGCCGTATAAAAGGCACTTTCTTAGGCGGTCACGTCCCTACTGGTTTCAAGGTTGAAAATATGCGTCTGGTGGCTGATGAAAGAACAGCCCCCACTATCCGCTATATGTTTGAACAGTATGCGCAGGGCGTTCCCAAAAAGCAAATCATAGCCGACTTGAACGCCCGCGGTATCCGCAACAGTCAAGGAAAGCCCCTTACTTTGTCCAGTATTCAGACTGTTTTACGAAATAAAAAATATATAGGAATTTATGAACACGGCGGGGAGGCTGTCACGGGCGGCTGTGAGGCGCTTATAGACGAAGATACATTTTATAAGGTGCAGATGCGCCTTGATGCGGTAAAGCGTGCGCCTGCTGCCTCCAAAGCAAAAGAAAACTATCTGCTACAGGGTAAAGCCTTTTGCGGATATTGTGGCTCTAATATGGTCGGAGAATGTGGGCGCGGCAGAATGGGGACGGTATACCACTATTATTCATGCAGTAAGCGGAAAAAGCACCATGCCTGCGATAAAAAGAACGAAAAAAAAGATTTTATAGAGTGGTATGTTGTAGAGCAGACTGTACAATATGTATTGACACCAGAGCGCATACAGTACATTGCTGCTGAAATAATTGAGCAATACAAAAAAGACTGCGGCAATGACCGCATAAAAGAGTACGAAAAACAGCTTAATAGGATAAATGCAGAAATAAGCCGCCTTGTTGATACTCTGGCGGTATGCCCTGCTGCTGCCCGGCAACCTATCTTTGACAAAATGGAACAACTGGACGCAGAAAAGACCGAAACAGAGCTTGACCTTGCAAAGCTCCGCGTTTCTGCAAATGTCCAGCTTTCCAAAGAAACTATTGTTGAGTGGTTGCAGCAGTTCTGCAATGGGGACGCGCTTGACATGGATTTTCGTGAAAAGATTATAGATACCTTTATAAATTCTGTTTACCTGTATGACGACAAGGTAGTTATTTATTATAATATCAAAGGCGGGAAACAGGTAAGCTATATTGAAATGCTGGATAACACAAAAGAGCCTCCATTCTCTGAAAATGGAAGCTCTACAGGTGTTCGGATTTCAAATCCGATAGCAGGGCTACAAGGATTCGAACCTTGAAATGACGGAGTCAGAGTCCGTTGCCTTACCGTTTGGCGATAGCCCTAAGTGCTGTCAACAAAAGCTATTATAACAGATGGTGAAAAAAAATCAAGTGTTTTTTCAAAAAATTTCTAAATTTTTTCCAACCATAGCATAAAATCTCTGCTCGCCCCATAAAATATGGGCATTTCCATTTGTTGTCTCCGTAATTTCCTTCTCGGCTTCCGCACACGCCTCCAACGGCACCATGAGCTTAAGCTCTGCCTCCTCTGCATAAATCGTATCTATCAGCTTGAACTCCTTCTGCGCAATCAGATACTGCAATTTTCCGAGTCCCTGATAATCTGTTTTCACGGATAGACACCTGCCCGCCATCTGATCTATGATAACACTTGCCGCCAGCCCTGCCTGTACCGCCTTCTGATATGCGCGCACCAATCCGCCCGTTCCAAGCAGCACGCCCCCGAAATAACGCGTGACCACAACCACAGCATTGTGAATATCCTCCCGCAGCAGCACATCCAGCATGGGTCTGCCCGCCGTCTGCGCCGGCTCCCCGTCATCCGAGCAGCGGGTGATCTCCTGTCTCTCACCGATCACAAATGCCGAACAGTTATGCCTTGCGTCCCAGTACCTTTTCTTCATCTCCGCAATAAATGCCGCAGCTTCCTCCTCAGAGGCAGCCGGACGCACCGTCGCGATGAAACGGGACTTCTTCTCTGTAATCTCTCCCTCTCCTCCGGTATAAATGCACTTCATTGGCAACCCCTTTCTTTTCAGTACAAATTTTCTTTCAGCAATCATATCCGCAAAGGCAATGTTACCATGATTTTTTCTGTCTTGGCAACCTATTTCCTTAAGAAAATGTGAAGAATGCATAGTAATTTCAGTTTTTTCTTTATTCCAATACAGTTCTCTGTTATAATATGTTGATAATTTATATAGGAAAGGGAGGCCTACCATGAATTATGGAAAAAAACGTACACGGAAGCGCGAACGCGAGTTAGCTTCCAAAAGTACCATGATTCGCAAAAAATTTCAGGTAGTTTTTTGCAAGGCATTGCTTATATGCTTTTTTGCAGTCGTAGTCATCGGCGGATGCAGCGCGTTCGGCATTATATCCGGCATCATTGCTTCCGCTCCGTCGATCGAGGACATCAACGCGACGCCAACCGGTTATCTTACCACGGTGCTTGACGCCGAGGGCAATCAGACAGCTACGCTCGTTGCTTCGGGCTCTAACCGAAAATATGTCACGCTGGACGAAATCCCAAAGGATTTGCAGCATGCATTTGTGGCGATTGAGGACGAGCGCTTTTACGAGCACAACGGTATTGATATACAGGGTATCCTGCGTGCCGGCATCAAGGGTATTGCTTCCGGCTTTCACTTTAAGGAGGGCGCAAGTACCATCACGCAGCAGCTTTTGAAAAATACTGTTTTCACAGACTGGGTAAGCGAGGAATCATTGGCGGACAAGTTCGAACGAAAGTTTCAGGAGCAGTACCTTGCACTGCAGCTTGAAAAGGTTGTGGACAAGGACTGGATTTTAGAGAACTATCTCAACGCCATCAACCTCGGTCAAAATACGCTTGGTGTCGGCGTCGCTTCCGAACGCTATTTCGGAAAAGACGTTTCCGAGCTCAATCTCTCCGAGTGTGCGGTTCTTGCCGCTATTACCAAGAGCCCCAGCAAATACAATCCGATTTCCAATCCGCAAAATAATGCCGAAAGACGGAAAACCGTACTGGATTACATGCTGGAGCAGGAGTATATCTCACAGGCGGAATATGACGAAGCGCTGGCGGACAATGTTTACGAACGGATTCAGCTTGTCAATATCGAAGCATCTGATACAGAGATCAATTCTTACTTTGTAGACGCCATGACGGATGTTGTCATGCAGGATTTGATCGACGAATTGGGATATACGGAAACACAGGCCTACAAAGCGCTCTATCAGGGTGGTCTTGTGATCGAATCCACACAGAATCCTTCCATTCAGGCAATCTGTGATGAGGAAATTAATAACCTTGATAATTATGCCGGCGATCCGAAGGTTTCCTTCTCCTACCGCGTATCCATCCAGTCACCGGACGGCAGCGTCAAACATTACAGCGAGCAGACTATGCTTTCCTACTACCGCTCCGAAAACAGTAATTTTGACATTAATTACGCCAGTCAGGAGGAAGCAGACGCCGCAATCGAGGAATATAAGGCAGAGATCATGGACGAAGGCGACACTGTCGTTGAGGGCAGCGAAACGATCGTCTACACCGTACAGCCTCAGACAGCCCTGACCGTCATCGACCAAACAACCGGAGAGGTTAAGGCAATCGTTGGCGGACGCGGCGATAAGACAGGCAACAAAACCTTAAACCGGGCTACCGACACGACAAGACAGCCGGGCTCTACCTTCAAGATCATTGCCGCCTATGCGCCTGCATTGGACGCAGGAGGGCTGACGCTTGCAACCGTAGAGGATGACGCTCCTTATAATTATACAACGGGAGAGGGCAAGGCGGTGACAAACTACGACAAGCGCTACCGCGGGTTTACGACACTGCGCGAAGCGATCACCGACTCGATCAATATCGTCACCGTTAAGGCGCTTGCAGAAATCGGACCTTCACTCGGCTATGATTATATCCGAAACTTTGGCATCACCACGGTAGGCATTGAGGAAAGTGGCAATGAAACGCTTGCGCTCGGCGGTCTGACCAACGGTGTTACCAATCTTGAGCTTACCGCGGCATACGCTGCGATCGCAAACGGCGGCACTTACATTGAGCCAAAATTTTATACGCGTGTTTTAGATCATGACGGAAACGTCCTTCTTGATAATACCTCTCCCGAAAGCCATACGGTGCTTAAGGAGACAACGGCATGGCTTCTTACGAACGCGATGCAGGACGTTATGACACAGGGAACCGGTTCTGCCGCTTATTTCGGAAGCAGCATGGCACAGGCAGGCAAATCGGGCACAACAACCAAAAGCCGTGATGCGCTTTTTGCGGGCTATACGCCGTATTATACCTGTGTGGTATGGGGCGGCTATGATGACAACGACACGCAGAGCGGTGAAAATACCAGCTACCCGAAGAAAATCTGGAAATCTGTCATGAGCAGGATTCATGAAAATCTGGAGTCGGAAAAATTTGAAAAACCGGATGGCATCGTTGCCGTGACTGTCTGTCGTGAATCCGGAAAACTGGCGATCGACGGCGTATGTACCAACGATCCGCGCGGCAACTGCGCTTATACGGAATATTTTGCCGAAGGCACGCAGCCTACCGAATATTGCGACCATCACATTCTTGTGAATATCTGTTCCGAGACAAACGCCCTTGCAGGTCCGAACTGTCCGAATCAGATTGCCGGCGGCGTATATATCATCGGCGGCAACCCAGCGACTGAAGATGCTCCTTATCTTCTGACCGCGGAAATGGCGGCAAATACCTGCCAGTATCACAACGCAGGATATGTCTACAACTTTACGCCGGTACCGGGAGTGACCGAGCCTTCTACTACAACTGCTCCTCCTTCGGACGCGGGGGCAGCCCCTTAATCGCCACTGACCCAACCATACCGCTGCAGACCGCATGATCATATTTTATTGCATCGCAACAAAATTTCTTTGAAAAAAAGCCGGTACCGGGAATCTTAAAAGATTCCGGTACCGGCTTTTTAATCGTTCCGGTCAGTGTTAACACATGCTCCCCATTCTTTTTGCGCAAGCCGCGATCGCAGGGACAGCCCCGTTCCTTAGCTTTTCATTTCCAGTTTAATCTTTTCTGCCAGCTCCCTTGCTCGACCGAAATCCTCTGTACGCGTACCCGCAGCGCCAAAACAAAGTCTTATGACCTCCCTCTCCTGCTCCCTGATCTGTGCTTTCTGCTCCGCACTCATACTGTCTGCATATTCCTCCAGCAGCGATGCGGTCAGCCGCTCGACATAACCTCCCGCATACGGCCACATTTTCTGCCGCATAGCAAGCTCCTGCTGAATGCCAAGAATCTCATTCTCCCGCTGTCTGACCCTGTCCTTATGCAAAAGCTTCTCCTCTTTCTCCGCCTTCTGCACCTCATACTCCTCAAAAGCATCCTCAAGTGCCTCAAAAAATTCGCGCTTAAAATCTACGGGACGTAGAAAGACACGAAATACTTTACGCTCATTAAAGAAAAAGGACAACTGTGCCGGACTGATCGTTGTCGTATAGATGATACAAAGCGTATCCGGGAAGTTTTTATTCAGCCATGTGATGATCTGTTCCCCGTTATATCCGTCTAAGGACAAGCCTGTAACCGCCACCTGATAAACGTGCTTTTTTAAACAGGACGCCGCCTGAATGCCGTTGGCAGCAACGTCGATCTTGACGTCCCTGCCCTCCATTGCCGCCAGAAACTCCTGTATAATATCAGGATATTTATTAATAAACAAAAGTCTTTTGCTCATATCTGCACCTCCCGTCTGTTCACAATTTATTCATGTAAGATTCAAAGTTCTTTTACTCGAAAAACACGAAAACTTCATTTCTCTGCCGTATACTATCATCATACAAATGATAGTTACTAACATTTGTTATACCCACAAAACTTTTTCATAATCTGCCAGGTAGTTGATACTGCCTGGCAATCCTCCCTTTTTCAGGGTCTATACTTCAAAAATCAAATCCCCATACGACGGCATCGGCCACATCGTTTTATCCACCAGCATTTCTAACTGATCCACGGGCATCCGAAGCTCATCCATCGCAGCCTTTACAACATCATGATAATAAACTGCCTGCTCTCTGCCCTGCTGCATCCTCGCCGCAGCAGCCGTAACCTCCTCAAGCTTTGCCAACGCCTGTCTGGAAGCCACTAACAATGAAGAAACCTCGGTCAGAATCTCCGTCTGCACGCTGACATCCGCCATGCACGCCTGTTTTACGGCATTAATAGATTCTGCGAGCACAGTCGTGTACTTAATCACTGCCGGAATGATCTGTTTGGTCGCAATATCGATCATTGCTCTCGCCTCAATATTGATCTCCTTTGCATACGTTTCATATTCAATCTCAACACGGGAATTAAGCTCTGCCCTCGTAAATACCTTAAACTTTTCAAATAAAGCCACCGCTTTTTCTGTATTTAATGCAGGTATTGCATCAACCATCGACTTAATATTCGGCAGACCGCGTCTCTTTGCCTCCTCTACCCATTCCTCCGAATAACCGTTTCCGTTAAATACAATACGCTGATGCTCGGTTGCGTATTTTTTGATCAGATCATGCACCGCCAGATCAAAATCTTCTGCCTGCTCCAGTACATCACAGGTCTCTGCAAAAGCCTCCGCCACAATCGTATTCAGTACGACGTTTGGCTGTGCAACCGAATCCTGCGCCCCCACCATACGAAATTCAAATTTATTTCCGGTAAATGCAAACGGAGATGTCCGGTTGCGGTCTGTCGCATCCTTCATAAAGTCCGGCAGCGTGCGTACTCCTGTCTCAAGCTTCTTTCCGCTGATGCTGTGCGTTGCTTCTCCTGTACTGATCAACTGCGTTAATACATCCTCAAGCTGTTCTCCGAGATAGACCGAAATAATCGCAGGCGGAGCCTCATTTGCCCCCAGACGATGATCGTTTCCGACGTCTGCCGCCGATTCCCGCAAAAGGTCTGCATGCTTATCGACCGCTTTTAATACACAGGTGAGGATCAACAGGAATTGTATATTGTCATGCGGTGTTTTTCCCGGCTCCAGCAAGTTGATCCCATCGTCTGTCGTGATCGACCAATTATTATGCTTACCGGAACCATTGACGCCTGCAAACGGCTTCTCATGAAGCAGGCACTGCAGACCATGACGCCCTGCAATCTTCTTTAAGGTTTCCATAACAAGCTGATTGTGATCAACTGCTACATTTGCGGTAGCATAAATCGGGGCAAGCTCATGCTGTGCGGGCGCCGCCTCATTATGCTGCGTCTTTGCCGTCACTCCAAGCTTCCAAAGCTCCTCGTTGACGTCCTTCATAAATGCAGCGATCCGCTCCCGGATCGTACCGAAATAGTGGTCGTCCATCTCCTGTCCTTTGGGCGGCATCGCTCCGAATAAGGTTCGTCCCGTAAAGATCAAATCCTTACGCTGCAGATATTTTTCACGGTCTACGATAAAATACTCCTGCTCCGGTCCGACAGACGGTATCACCCTTTTAGAGGTTGTGTTGCCAAAGAGACGGATCAGACGCAGCGACTGTTCATTAATTGCTTCCATCGAACGCAGCAGCGGCGTCTTCTGATCGAGTGCTTCCCCTGTGTAGGAGCAGAATGCCGTCGGAATGCAAAGTGTCGCACCTGCCGCATCCTGCCGCACAAACGCCGGAGACGTACAGTCCCATGCCGTATATCCGCGTGCCTCAAAGGTTGCACGAAGTCCCCCCGATGGAAATGAGGATGCGTCCGGCTCTCCCTTGATCAGCTCCTTTCCCGAAAAGCTCATCAACACCTTTCCATTTTCCATTGGCGCCGTGATAAAGGAATCGTGCTTTTCAGCCGTTACTCCGGTCAGCGGCTGAAACCAATGACTGTAATGCGTCGCCCCTTTTTCGATCGCCCACTCCTTCATCTCATGCGCAACGACATCCGCCGTCTCAAGGTCCAGCTCTCTGCCCTCATCAATGACTTCCTTTAGCTTCTTATATACCTTCTTGGGAAGGCGCTCCTGCATCACTGCATCATTAAATACATTTCTGCCGAAGATTTCCGCTGCATTCAGGTATCCTGTTTCGCTCATGTTTTACATCCTTTCCTCTCACCGGTTCTATTTCCCTGCTGTTTTGCTTTCTTTTAATGTACGCAATTTTCTTCCATATTTCAACTAAAACTTCAAGCCATCAATCGAAAATCCTTTGTGCAGTCTGACAGCAATATCCTGTTGACAGCAAAAACTGCCGCGCAAACGATTGGCGAAACTCCTCCTCCATCGTTTGCGCAGCAGCCCTGCTTTCTTTCTATTTGCTTAGTTTGCTTTTCCAATAGAGCCAAATAACTCCATTTTCTCTTTTACGGTAGCCTTGATCGCCTCAGTACCCGGAGCAAGCAGCTTACGAGGATCAAATCCCTTACCCTCTAAGTCTTTGCCTGCTTCGATATATTTACGCGTCGCATCCGCAAAGGATAACTGACATTCCGTATTCACGTTGATCTTTGCAACACCCAGAGAGATTGCCTTCTTGATCATCTCCTCCGGAATACCTGTACCGCCGTGCAGTACTAACGGCATATCTCCGGTAAGCTTCTGGATTCCGTCCAGTGTCTCAAAGCTTAAGCCTTCCCAGTTTGCCGGATATTTTCCGTGAATATTACCGATACCTGCTGCCAGCATGTCTACGCCGAGATCCGCAATTCTCTTGCACTCCTGCGGGTCTGCGCATTCTCCCTTACCGATAACGCCGTCTTCCTCGCCGCCGATAGAGCCAACCTCAGCCTCGATCGACATACCGTTCTTATGAGCCAGCGCAGCAAGCTCTGTCGTCTTGGCAACATTCTCGTCAATCGCATAATGGGAGCCATCAAACATGATAGAGGAAAAGCCAGCCTCTACGCACTTTAAGCAGCCTTCATAGGAGCCATGATCCAGATGCAGCGCAACCGGAACCGTAATGTTTAATTCCTCGATCATTGCCTTTACCATAGAAGCAACTGTCTTATAGCCTGCCATATACTTTCCGGCGCCCTCAGAAACTCCGAGAATGACCGGAGACTTACACTCCTCTGCCGTTAAAAGAATCGCCTTCGTCCACTCCAAATTGTTAATGTTGAACTGACCGACTGCATAATGTCCTGCTTTTGCTTTGTCTAACATTTCTTTTGCGGATACTAACATATAAAATTCCTCCCTCGTTTGTTATTCAATCTACGGTAATAAAACCCTAACGGTATTATATATTACTTTTCCCAAAAAATAAAGTTAAAAATTTGACAATCTTTATGCCTGTATTTCGGCAGACGGCACCATAATTTCCACAGCCCTGCAAAGGTTGCGCACCACAACCTCCTCATGGTCGCCGCCAAATTCTCCGTCCAATGTCCACGGAATGGGCTGCTTTGCCACAAACCGGACCTCCTCCGCCTTAAAGGAATAGACCATATCCGTGTCATCCACCAGATTGATCAGCGATGCAATGATTTCATTTAACTCGATCGGGTTCCGCGGCTTCTTGATCAAAGTGACCTCAAAAACGCCGTCGTCCAGCTCCACGTCCTTTCCTGTCATTCCCTTAAATCCGCCCACAGACGTAGAGTTGCTGATCATTCCGTAAATAAACTCTCCCTGTACCACAGCGCCCCGATACTCCACCTGCATCGGATAAGCCGGAATATCATGGAGACTGCGCACTCCCTCTAAAATATACGCCGCATGCCCCAAAACATTTTTCCACTCCTGACTCGTCTTATAGGAAACAGCCGTAAATAATCCAAATGCTGCCACATAGACAAAATAATCCTCGCCGAACGCACCGACATCACATCCGAACCGCTTTCCCGCAACCGCATTTTCCGCCGCCAGCGCCATGTCCTTTGGAATCCCAAGCGACGTCGCAAAGTCGTTTGTACTGCCCGCCGGAATATAACCAAGCGGCACTCTTTTCTCAGAGCGCATCATCCCTGTGACGGTCTCATCCAACGTTCCGTCTCCGCCGGAGCATACGACCAGATCATACCCGCGAGCCTCCGTCTCCACCTTGTGCTCGGCATCTCCCGCCGCCTGTGTCGGGTAGATCGTAACCTCATATCCTGCCTTTACCATCGTATCTACGATTTCCAAAAGCTGTGTCTTAATCTGTGCCTTACCGGAATACGGATTAAAGACAAACAGCAGCTTCTTTTTTTTACTCATATTGCGCACCTTAACTCTACATGGATTTTCTGTTATCCGGCAAAAAACTGCTCCACTGCCGCCAGCGCGTCCGCTTCATCCGTGCCCTCAGCGTCTATCACAACACAGACATCACCAAGCTTTCCAATGCTCATCATTCCCATGATACTTTTGGCATTGATTCTGGAATCACCATACTCCAAATAGATTCTGCTGTCAAACCCGTTTGCTGTCTGCACCAGTCTTGCAATTTTCCTTGCGTCAAAATCCTCCCGCCCGCTACATTCGATCTTCTTTCTCATCTTCCCCTCCTGTTGAAACAGTCGCCTGCAAGTTTCCCTCCGGCTTGCCGTTATCATTTGCGCAGTCCCTCTGCGATCTCGCTGATCTTGCGCAGTCTGTGATTCACCCCTGACTTTCCTACCGGCGGATCTAAATATGTGCCAAGCTCCTTTAACGGCGCTTCGGGATATTCCAACCGCAGCAGGGCGATTTCCCGCAAATGCTCCGGCAGACTGTCAAGTCCCGCCTTCTCTCTGATGTATGCAATATCCTGCAACTGCTGCACGGCGGCATTGACCGTCTTGCTGATATTAGCCGTCTCACAATTTACCTTACGATTCACAGAATTGCGCATTTCCTTTAGAATCCTTACATTTTCCAGATTCATTAAGGCAACGTGCGCCTCCATGATATTTAACAGATCAACGATCTGCGCCCCCTCTTTGAGATATACGACATAATATTTCTTACGCGTTACAATCTTCGCATCCATACCAAAGCCGTTGATGATCGCACAAAGCTGTTCTGCCTGCGCGTTGCTCCTGCATACAATCTCAAAATGATAAGCCTTGTTTGGATCGCTCATTGAGCCGCTTGCCAAAAATGCACCCCTGACATAAGCTCTGCGGCAGCAATTCTGCTGTAATAAAATACCGTTTACCGTATCGGCAGGTTTGGGGCGGTTCGCTTCCTCGTCCCACATTTTTACCGCCTCAAGCATCCGCCATTCCTCGCCCGCCGCAAACTCACTGCCGCTTTCAAATAATTTATGTACCAGCAGATGGTATTTCTCCTTCACAAGCTGATTCTCCGAATCCGCAGTGTGAACTCTGCATTCAAACGCGATCAGTGCCGCCAATTCTGCAAGCTGGCAATGTCTGCTCCTGCCGATATGTGCTGCCAGCTCTGCCTTCACCTCACTTGAAAATGACATTCCTCTCTCCCCGCTTATTTCCCGCGCAGCGCATCCTTTCCAATATCGCGGTGCTCAATTTTCACCCCGTATTCCTTTTTTACGGAAAGTCTGCGGTACAGCTCGTTTGCAAGCGTCACGGAGCGATGCTTCCCTCCGGTACAGCCAACCGCGATGACCAACTGATTTTTTCCCTCCGTAATATAATTGGGGATCAAAAAGTTCAGCATATCCTCTAATTTCTCAATAAATACGCGCGCCTCCTGAAACTGAAATACATAGTCCTGAATTTCTTCATCATTTCCCGTCTTTGCGCGAAGCCCTTCCACATAGTAGGGATTGGGCAGAAAACGCACGTCGAATACCAAATCCGAATCCGCCGGAATCCCATACTTAAACCCGAAGGAGAGCACCGTAATAAATAAATTCTTGTAATCCTGATTTTGCACGAAAATCTTATCTAATTCTGTTTTCAGTTCCCGTGTCAAAAGACGGCTTGTATCTATAATATAATCAGCGCGTTCCTTCAGAAACGCCATCTGCTTTCGTTCTTCCTCAATCCCCTTATCCACGCGCTCATTACCGGAAAGCGGATGATTTCTCCTCGTCTCCTTATAACGCTTGACAAGCACCGAATCCTCTGCGTCCAAAAAAAGTATCTCGCAGTGTACACCCGCTGCCTTAATCCTGTTTAACGTATCCCTAAGCTCTGTGAGCGCCTGTCCGTTTCGGATATCAATGCCGACCGCTACCTTTTGCAGCTCCGTATTTTGCTGCAGATCGGACAATTCCACAAATTTTTCCAGCAATGCGATAGGAAGATTATCCACGCAATAAAAGCCAATATCCTCCATCATTTTGATCGCCGTACTTTTTCCGGCACCGGACATGCCGGTCAATATCACAAACTTCATGTCCTCCAACAGCCTCCTTTAAAATTCCCCCACCATCTTCACTTCCGGTTCGAGACGAATATCAAATTGACGGTATACTTTATCCTGAACCGTCTCAATAAGCGCACGGATGTCGGCTGCCGTTGCATCACCGCAGTTTACAATGAATCCGCAATGCTTCCGAGACACCTGTGCGCCGCCGATCTGATAACCAGCAAGCCCCGCATCCTCGATCAGCTTTCCCGCAAAATTCCCCTGCGGACGTTTGAAGGTGCTTCCTGCACTTGGATAAGTAAGCGGCTGCTTTTCCGTTCGCTGCTGACGAATCTCTTTCATGCGCGCCTCAATTTCCGTCGGTTCTTTGCGCGAAAGACGCAGCACCGCCGCAAGCACCAGATATTCCTCCTTAAGAATACAGCTTGTGCGGTATCCAAATCCCAGCTCCCCGTTCATCAGCTCCTTTTGTAT
>JAHZFL010000009.1:61929-89001 GCA_019421345.1 Roseburia sp.
CCGTCTTTTGTCAGCACAGACACGGATCTGATCAAATCTGCCATCTCGCCGCCGTAAGCGCCTGCATTCATTACAACCGCACCGCCGATTGTTCCGGGAATACCGGCGGCAAACTCCATGCCGCCCAGTCCCTGCGCTGCCGCGAAATTAGCAGCCCTCGCCAGAGATACTCCCGCCTCCGCTGTGATTTCCCACGCTCCCCTACCGTCCTCTGCGATAGAAAGCGTATCCATCACCTTGCTGATTTTAATGACAACGCCGCGAATCCCCTGATCGCCCACCAAAAGGTTGCTGCCATTCCCAAAAATATTATATGGCACCTCCTGCTTTTTACACAGACGGATCACCTGCGGCAGGTCTGCCCGCCTGGGCAAAACCATCACATCCGCCGGACCTCCCACGCGAAAGGTGGTGTGTCTGCTCATTGGCTCATGCAGCCGCAGATGCTCTGCTCCCACCACCGCCTGTAATTCCTCAATAAATCTCTGATCCATATCTGCCATATCTGTCTCCTGCTTTTATGCCTGATCCTTCAAAAATGCCACATATCCGCGATATGCCTCATATAAATCTACCTTGCTGATGATCTCCCACGGAGAATGCATATTCAGCACGGCAACACCACTGTCGATCACCTGCATTCCGTAATTTGCCAGAATATAGGCAATCGTTCCGCCGCCTCCCTGGTCAACCTTTCCAAGCTCCGCTGTCTGGAACGCAATCTCATTTGCATCCATGATCGCACGCAGACCACCCACATATTCGGCATTTGCGTCATTCGAGCCCGCCTTTCCTCTTGAGCCTGTATATTTATTGAAAACAAGCCCCTTTCCAAAGTAAGCGGTATTTCTCTTTGTCATGACAGACGGGTAATTCGGGTCAAATGCTGCCGATACATCGGAGGAGAGCACGCTTGAATTTTTCAGCGCACGCCTCAATGCAAGCTCTGAATAAGAACCTGCCGCATTCATCACCTCTGCCACCGTATTCTCAAAGAAACGCGACTGCATACCGCTCGCTCCGACGCTTCCGATCTCCTCCTTGTCAACTAAAAGACAAACGCTGGTCCGCTCCGGCTTCTCCATCATGAGCATTGCACGGAAAGACGGATATGCGCATACGCGGTCATCATGACCATATCCCATGATCATACTGCGGTCAAAGCCATAATCGCGTGCCTCTCCCGCCGGTACGACTTCAATCTCCGCAGAGAGGAAGTCCTCCTCCTCTATACCATATTCCTTCACAAGCAGCTTCATGATATTGGCTTTAACCTTTTCCTTCGCCGCCTTCTCATCTCCGGCTTCCTCTGTCAGCGGAATACTTCCGACTAGCAGATCTAAATTCTCACCCTCAATGACCTTTGCCGCTTTCTTCTCCATCTGCTCGGCAGACAAATGTACCAAAAGATCGCTGATTCCAAAAACCGGGTCTCCCGGCTTGTCCCCGACATTGACCTGCACCAGCGTGCCGTCCTTTTTCGCGATCACTCCGTGCAGCGCGAGCGGGAGCGTCACCCACTGATATTTCTTGATCCCGCCGTAATAATGTGTATCAAGCATCGCAAGCTCGCTGTCCTCATAGAGCGGGTCCTGTTTTAAATCAATGCGGGGCGAGTCAATATGCGCGCCCAAAATATTCATTCCGCAGGATAAATCCTTGCTTCCGATCACGAATAAGGCAAGCCCCTTCCCCATATTGTTCGCATAGACCTTGTCCCCGGCCTTTAATGCTGTGCCCGCTTCAATCATCTCCTCCAGCTTTACAAAGCCGGCTTTCTTCGCCTCCTCCTCAAGAACCGCTACACACTCACGCTCTGTTTTGCATTCTGAAAGAAATCTGCGGTAATCCTCCGCAAAGCGGTATACAAGTTCTCTCTTTTCTCCCTCCGGATATTTCTCCCACGCATTTTTACGTTCCATTTTCTTTTCCTCCATTTTTCTGTTTTTTGTTACCGGCACTCTGCCTACTCCTCATCCTCAGAGGATTTTCTGGTCAGATTCTCCTGCACACGGCGATACAGCTCCTGCGCCGCATTATAACCCATCTTCTTTTGTCTGTGATTGACGGCTGCCGCCTCGCAGATCACCGCGAGGTTTCTTCCCGGACGGATCGGCAATGAATGGCACACGACCCTATTTCCGAGAAACTCCGTGTACTCCTCCTCCAGACCAAGACGGTCATATTCATTCTCCTTCTTCCAGTCCTCAAGCTTGATGACCAGATCGATCTGCTGCTTTTCCTTCACACATTCCACACCAAACAGGGTCTTGACATCAATAATCCCAATACCGCGCAGCTCGATAAAATAGCGCGTAATATCAGGCGATGTTCCGATCAACGTATGCTCATTGATCTTGCGTATCTCAACCACATCATCCGTCACCAGACGATGCCCGCGCTTGACAAGCTCCAGCGCCGCCTCACTCTTTCCGATACCGCTCTCGCCCATGATCAAAAGTCCCTCTCCGTATACGTCCACCAGCACCCCGTGAATCGTGATACATGGTGCCAACTGCTCATTCAGACAATAGATCAGTTCTGCCATAAACTCCGATGTGCTCCGCTTTGTTCCAAGCACCGGAAGGTCATACTCCTTAGCCAGCCGCAAAAACAGCTCGTCCGGCTGAAGGTCCCTGCAAA
This sequence comes from Roseburia sp., assembly GCA_019421345.1. GTDB lineage: Bacteria > Bacillota > Clostridia > Lachnospirales > Lachnospiraceae > Roseburia. The sequence goes on from JAHZFL010000009.1 coordinate 64,573, forward strand.
ATATGACGCACGGAATATCGTATTCCATAAACGCACGGTAAATTTCTTCCTTTTTCTTTTCATCCAGCTTCTGCAGATAGGTATACTCTACCGTTCCGATAATCTGAACGCGCGACTGCTCAAAATGTTCAAAATACCCGCTTAGCTGCAATGCCGGACGGTTCACATCACTGATCATGATCCGATGCTTCTTTAACTCCATATCCGGCAGGAAATTATAAAGATCCATGAGCTTTACAATCTTTGCTATACTAACTCCCGACATCTCCGACTCTCCTTTGCAATTTTATATTCCACAACAGGAACCACTACTTAGGTTCACTTGCGTAAATTATATCATATGCAATCCTATTCTTCAACATTCCGAAAGAATCGATACACTGCCTCCGCCGCCCGCTGGTTCATTCCGTCTGTCGCCGCCAAATCCTCCAGCTCCGCCGCCTTGATCGCCTCCAGCGACTGATATTTTTTCATCAGCGCCTTCCTGCGCGCAGGACCGATTCCCGAAATATCATCCAACACCGAATGCACCCGCTCCTTGCTGCGCAGTGTACGATGATACTCGATCGCGAAACGGTGTGCCTCGTCCTGTATACGGGTAATCAGCTTAAAGCCCTCACTCCCCCGGTCAATCGGTATCTCCACATTGTTATAATATAACCCGCGCGTCCGGTGATTGTCATCCTTTACCATGCCGCAGACAGGGATATTCAGCTTCAGCTCATCAAGCACCTTTAAGGCAATATTCACCTGTCCGCGCCCACCGTCCATCATCAAAAGGTCAGGAAATCTTGTAAAGCTGCCGTACTCCTCTGACAGCTCCTTCCCCTCCAGCTCCGCCAGTTCGCGCATTCCGTGTGTAAATCTTCTTGTCAACACCTCATGCATTGATGCGTAATCATCCGGTCCGCTGACTGTTTTCAGCTTAAATTTACGATAATCGCTTCGCTTTGGCTTTCCCTTCTCATATACGATCATCGAGCCGACTGTCTCAAACCCGTTTGTATTGGAAATATCAAACGCCTCCACACGGACAAGCTGCTCCATGCCAAGCAGCTTTTCAATCTCCTTGAGTGCGCCGATCGTGCGCCCCTCCTCACGCTTTAGCTTCTCCCTGTCCTGTGAGAGCACAAGCTGTGCATTCTTCTGCGCCAGCTCCACAAGTTTTTCCTTCATCCCCTTCTGCGGAACACGGATATAGACCCTTGCGCCGCGCTTCTGCGTCAGCCATGACTCTAAGATTTCCGCTTCCTCAATCGCCTCCGGCAGCATCACCTCGCGTGGGATAAACGGCGTTCCCGCATAAAACTGCTTTAAAAACGTATCCAAAATCTGCGATCCGCCATCCTCCGCACCGATACGCACATAAAAATGATCTCTGCCAATAAGCTTTCCGCCGCGGATAAAAAATACCTGCACCACAGCGTCCCGATCGTCTGCCGCGTATGCAATAATATCCTTATCCTCGCCGTCCGTATGCGTCATTTTCTGCTTCTGGGCGATCTGCCTCACGCTGCCAAGCAGCTCCCGATACTCGATCGCCTTCTCAAATTCCAGATTCACAGAAGCCTCATTCATCTTCTCCTCCAGAGACTGTATGACGGGTGCATAGTTCCCATTCAAAAACTCAAGTACGGAATTGATCCGCTCCCGATATTCCTCCTTCGAGATATACCCCTGACACGGACCTGCGCACTGATGAATATGGTAATCCAGACAGGCACGCTCCTTCCCGATGTCTCGCGGCAGATTCCTGCTGCATGTGCGAAGCTGATAAATCTTGTTGACAAGCTCAATCGTATCCTTGACCGCCCCCGCGCTTGTATAGGGTCCGAAATAGCGGGACTTGTCCTTCTTCTGCTGACGTGAAAAGAGGACTCTCGGAAAATCCTCTCCGAGAGTCACTCTGATATACGGATATGTCTTATCATCACGCAGCATCGTATTATATTTCGGGCAGTGCTCCTTGATCAGATTGCATTCCAGCACCAACGCCTCAAGCTCCGAATCCGTCACGATATATTCAAATCGCGCAATCTGCTTTACCATCTGCGCCTTCTTGATCCCCTCGTTATGACTTGGCTGAAAATATTGATGCACCCGTTTTCTTAAGCTGACCGCTTTTCCGATATAAATGATCGCGTCACGGTTATCATGCATAATGTAAACTCCCGGCTGATCCGGGAGTTTCTTTAATTCCTCTGCTATATCAAACATTATTCCGCTCCATCTAATGCCTTGCGGGCTTCCTCCGCCTGCTCGAAAAATGTCTTTTTCTCATTCTCCTCCTCCGGCTCAGGTATGCCCTTTAATTCACGGAAAATCTGCATAAATTCCTTACCGGTGATCGTCTCATGCTCATACAGATAATCAGAGATATGATCGAGAACCTCACGATTTTCCGTCAGCATCCGAGTCGCTTCCTCATAAGCGGAATTGATGATCGACAATACCTCCTTATCGATCTGAGCTGCCGTATCCTCGCCGCAGATCAGACCTGCACGATTTTCCAGATACTGATTCTCCACCGTCGCCAGACACATCATACCAAACTTATCCGACATACCGTACTGCGTCACCATTGCGCGCGCAATCGTTGTCGCCCGCTCAATATCGTTTGCCGCTCCGCTCGTTGCAGAATCAAACACAAGCATCTCCGCTGCACGCCCCGCCATATAGGTCGTAATCTTCGCCAAAAGTTCTTCCTTTGTCTGCAGGAACTTCTCCTCCTCCGGCGTCTGCAGTGTGTAACCGAGCGCTCCCATCGTTCTTGGCACGATCGTAATCTTTTGTACCGGCTCCGTATTTTTCTGAAGCGCCGTCACCATCGCATGACCCACCTCGTGATAAGCCACGATCTTACGCTCCTTATCGCTCATGATCCGGTCCTTCTTCTCCTTGCCGCCGACTGCCACAAGCTCAAACGCATCAAACAAATCGGATTGATTGACAAACTTCCTTCCGTTTTTGACTGCGTTGATCGCCGCCTCGTTGATCATGTTTGCAAGATCGGAGCCGACCAAGCCCGCCGTTGCCAGCGCAAGCGCATCTAAATCGACCGTCTCATCCATCATGACATCCTTCGCATGAACCTTTAAGGTCTCAAGACGCCCCTTGAGATCCGGCTTATCTACGATAATGCGCCGGTCAAACCGTCCCGGACGCAGCAGCGCCTTATCAAGCACCTCAGGGCGGTTTGTCGCCGCCAGGATCAAAAGTCCCTTTGACGTATCAAATCCATCCATCTCCGCAAGAAGCTGATTTAAGGTCTGCTCGCGCTCGTCATTGCCGCCGTATCTGGTGTCACGGCTCTTACCGATCGCATCGATCTCGTCGATAAAAATAATACACGGCGCCTGCTTCTGCGCCTCCTTAAAGAGGTCACGCACACGGGACGCACCCACGCCGACAAACATTTCCACAAAGTCAGAACCTGCCAGCGAGAAAAACGGCACCTTCGCCTCTCCCGCAACTGCTTTAGCAAGCAGCGTCTTACCGGTTCCCGGCGGTCCTACAAGAAGCGCTCCCTTCGGAAGCTTCGCTCCTATATCACGGTATTTTGCCGGATTATGCAAAAAATCTACAACCTCCTGCAGCGACTCCTTTGCCTCATCCTGACCTGCAACATCCCGGAAGGTCACGCCCGTTTCACGCTCCACATAAACCTTTGCGTTGCTCTTGCCGACGCCCATTGCGCCGCCGCTCCGCTCCATCCTGCGCATCGCTATGCCAAGCAGGATCCATATCAATGCGATCGGGATCAGGTATGAAAGGATACCGATGATCATCGTTGATGTATTATCCGGGATAACGCCGTTGATCTCCACATTATATTTCTTCAGAAGCGGGATCAGCGTATTATCATTGACGATTCCGCAGTAGTATGTCTTTTCATACGGAACCTTACCGTCGGATTTTAAGGTAATATCGATCTGATAGCTTCCGATCTGGACCGATTCAACGCTGTGTCCCTTCCATTCTCCCTCTCCGGTCACCATATCAAGAAATTCCGAGTAGGAGACCTCCTCCGTTCTCATCTGTGCGAACTGATTTGTGATCATGCTCATCACAAAAAGCGCAACGAGCGATACCATAATAAACGCCATGATCATCTGACCATTACGGTTATTCTTATCTCCATTTCCTCCTCTGTTCGGATTTCCGTTGCTGTTATTATTCGGTCCCTGATTCTCCATAAAACAATTTATCCTTTCCCAAACAGAAAGTCTGTGTAAAGACTCTCTGAATATTCTCGTATATCTTCTTTATTATATTGAAATTAAAAACCAAAAGCAATACGCAGTTCGTGAACTTTTCCTGATTTTTCTAAATTGTTTCTAAAATTTCAACATATTTTCACACACGTTTGATACACGTTCCATACCTACATCTGATGCCTTACAACTGCATACTCGTCGTTCGACTGATAATACGGACATCCTTTGTAAGCCGTCTGAAGCAGGCGTGCCGCATCATCCTCATCCATATCCACCTCACAGTAATACTGCCCGTCCTCCTCGTCATAAACATTATATACACAACTGTCGCAGCTTGTCTGTGCCATTTTCATCCTCCCCTTTACTTCCATCTGCATAGCACCTCATCATAAAGACGAAGCAAAAATGTATGAAGCAGCTCCCGCTGCGTCTCCCAGTATTTTTCCGTAATCTCATCCCCGTCCGGCTGCATTTCCGTGACCTCCAACACGGCGTCTAATATCTCAGGATTCAAATCATCCATCGCCTCCTGTACCGCAGCCTCAAAATCGCAATAGCTCTCGCTTGTCAGATACAGGATAAAATTATCTCGGTTTAAGTTTCGCACCTCATAGCTTCCCGTAAAAATATCATTCCCCGCCTGTGCAACGCGTATAAACTCCTCGCGCACCGTCTCATAATCAACCGGACAATAGCTTTCTGTAAAAAATTTTTCAAATACTTCCTTCTCAATCCTCTGTTCCTTCAAAGCTCATTCCCTCATTTTCTTGCATTTTCATGGATGCTGTGCTATTTTATCATGAGACGTACGGCTGTGCAACCGCATAAAGGCACAGTCCTTCATATACTCAGAACGGAAAGGAGCACGATCATGCCCATGTATGAACAATTACCAAAAGACCCAGTCATGCTGCTAAGCTTCGTAAACACACAGCTTCGTGATAACTACGCATCCTTTGCTGCATTTGCAGAAGCCTATCCGGCAGATGCAGACGCCGTTGCTGCCTCGCTGCGGACAATCGACTACGAATATGACCCAAAGCGCAACCAGTTTGTCTAAACCTCTGTCGTCTCATCTTTCAAGTAATTTCTGACACGCTTCCAGTCCGGGTAAAACTGCGTCATGTACGACCAGAACACCGGACTGTGGCTCGCCTCCAAAATATGCGTCATCTCATGGACCACCACATACTCCAGACAAAACGGCGGCTTTTGCAGCAGCGCCAGATTAATATTGATATGGTGCGTTCTGACATTGCAGGAACCCCAGCGTGTTTTCATCTGACGGATCGTAATGCCGGAAACCTGAACTCCCATCACCGGCTCCCACTTTGCCACCAGCTTCTCTGTCTGTGCTTTCAGCTCCCGCTTCTGCCGTTCCCTCTCGGCTTTGCTCAAAGCCTCTCTTGTCCCGGAATTTTCCCTGATCGCCTCATACTTTCTTTTATATTTTCTGATCCAGTCGATACGCTCCTTTGCAAATGCATAGATACGCGCATCCTCCATCTGTACAGGCGCTGAGATCAGAACGCTTCCATCCTCCCTGCGAATCCGCAGATACATATTTTTCATCTGCTTTTTGACAACAGTTACCGTGATCTCCTCGACCTGCATCCGGTACGTTCGCTGCTTCATTCGTTCTCCTCCCATTTTTCCGCTGTCTGATACCGGCTTAGTATCTCCTGTAAATAATCCTCGTATGCTTTTGCCACATGCTCCGGTGACTCAATCCTCACATCAGCGCCCAACCCTGTCAGCCAGCCGAAAAACTGACGGCTCACCGCAACCTCCACGCGCGCACGAATCTGCGTTCCCTCTATTCTGCGCATCGCGACGTCCTTTCCGAATCGGTCGATCATCACGCCTGTCATTCCCTCGTCGCAGCAGAGCGTCACCGTTTCTTCCTCCCCCGCAAACATACCGAACGTCTTTTTGGAATAGGACGCCGCATCAAACTGCAAAAGCAGCTCCTTCCCCTCGCGCTCCGCTCCAAGCAGACCGATCCTTACCATTTTATCGACACGGTAATGACGGATCTCACTGCTTCTGCCGTCATACGCAATCAAATAATAATTCTCATCATCCCACAAGAGCAGCCACGGACTGACCTCATAAAACGCGCCGTCATGACGCAGCTTTATCTCCTTGTCCACGCTCCACGAAAAATACTGAAACTGTATCCTCACATTCTCCCCGATCGCCTTATAGATGAGGTCCACATTATAGTAAATACTCTCATTTACCGCCTTATTCCTGTCTGCCACAACGACCTGCCTGTGAAGCTGCCTTGCCTGCGCCTTGCTGCAGAGCGTCTCAAGCTTGCCGATCAACTGCCTCGACTTCTTTAAGGTGATAAACTTCGACGCCTGCACCGCATCTACCAGCAGCTTTAACTCTGCAAGCTCAAATTGCCTTGCTGCAAGATAATATCCGCCCGTCCGCCCCTTTTGCCTGATAATATCCATTCCAAACTCCTGCAAAAGCTCAATATCCGTATAAATAGACTTTCGCTCCGCCGCTATGTCATTCGCCCGAAGATGCGCAATGATCTCATTCGTCGTAACCACATGATCCTCATCTGTTTTCTCTATAAGAAACTGCATAATATATAAAAGCTTTAACTTCTGCCTTTCTGATCTTGCCATACAAATCTTCCCGCTTTCCGTTCCGTTATGCCTAATCATATCACGTTCGCATCCTTTTGGCTATTGCCAGATCAACAAATGAGTGCTATAATTTCATTAGAACTTCACAGGAGTTACCGGGAGACATGAGCAAGGTAAACAACAACGATCTTATCGTTTTGTTTTCCTTGCTCTTTTTTACTTTTATAAAGCTTTGCTCCCTGTCAAATCGCTTCAGATCGGAGGATTACTATGTATGATGCAATCATCATCGGAGCCGGTGTTACCGGCAGCGCGATTGCGCGCGAATTAGCAAAATATCAGGCAAGCATCTGCGTCATCGAGCGGGAGGAAGACGTCTGCTGCGGCACGTCTAAAGCAAACAGCGCGATTATCCATGCCGGCTTCGACGCAGAGCCGGGCAGCAGGAAGGCGGCGCTGAATGTCCGCGGAAATTCCATGATGGACACACTTGCCAAAGAGCTTTCCATTCCCTTTACCAGGAACGGCTCGCTTGTCGTCTGCACAAAATCACAAAATCGGGCAGACCTTGCGGCACTGTTGGAAAAGGGCAAAAAAAACGGCGTGCCCGATCTGCGTATTCTGGAGCGGGAAGATCTTCTTTTGCTCGAACCAAACTTAAGCGACGACGTTGTCTGCGCGCTGCTTGCGCCAAGCGGCGGCATCGTCTGTCCGTTTGAGATGACAATGGCATTTGCAGAAAACGCCGCCGTTAATGGCGTCACCTTCTTTTTGAATACACAGGTACGGTCTGTCAGAAAAACGGCGGATGGCTATAAAATCTCAACCCTTCATACAGATACCGGAAGGGAGGAGTCTTTTTGCGCAAAAGCCGTCATCAATGCCGCCGGCGTATATGCCGATGAACTCAATAATATGGTAAGCGCCCAAAAGCTCCGCAGCACTGCGCGCAAGGGGGAATACTGTCTGCTTGATAAAACTGCAGGCACACACGTTTCCCACACCATCTTCCAGCTTCCATCCAAAATGGGAAAGGGCGTGCTCGTGACCCCGACCATCCACGGCAATCTTTTGATCGGTCCGACCGCCGCAGACGTTACCGATAAGGATGCCGTCAATACCACGCAGGAGGGGCTTGATATCCTAAGCGAAAAAGCCGCGTTAAGCGTCAAGGACCTGCCGATGCGTCAGGTCATCACCTCCTTTGCCGGGCTCCGCGCGCACGAGTCGGGCGGCGACTTTGTCATCGGAGAAGCTCCCGACGCTCCCGGCTTTATCAACGCTGCCGGCATCGAATCTCCGGGACTCTCCTCCGCCCCCGCGATCGGAGAGCTTGCGGCACGGCTTGCCGCAGATTTTCTCTCCCTGCAAAAAAAGGAGGACTTTATCTCTGAACGCAAAATCCTGCGTCCCGCGACGCTTTCTATGGAGGAGCGAAACCGTCTGATCAAAGAAAATCCCGCATACGGCAATATTATCTGCCGCTGTGAGATGATCAGCGAAGGGGAGATCATCGACGCCATCCATCGCCCGCTCGGCGCACGCTCCTTAGACGGCATAAAACGCCGCACGCGCGCCGGCATGGGACGCTGCCAGTCGGGCTTTTGTTCGCCGCGCACCATGCAGATCCTGGCGCGCGAGATTCCTATGCCGATGTCTGACGTTACAAAAAACGGAATCGGCAGCTCCCTTATCGTCGGCAGAAATAAGATGCTCTCAGAAGAATCGCTTCGGAACGGAGGAATGTCATGAAGAATTACGATCTTGTCATCATTGGCGGTGGTCCTGCCGGACTTGCGGCAGCAATCTCTGCAAGAGACTGCAGAATAGAAAATATTTTGATCCTCGAAAGAGACAAGGAGCTTGGCGGCATTTTAAATCAATGTATTCACAACGGCTTCGGTCTCCATACCTTCAAGGAGGAGCTCACCGGTCCCGAATATGCCGCACGGTTTATCGGGCAGATTTTCACACGGAATATCCCGTATCTGCTCAACACAATGGTATTAGACATCTCCGTCTTAGAAAACGGAGACAAAAAAGTAACCGCAATGAACCGCACGGACGGCATGTTTGAGCTTTGTGCAAAATCGGTCATCCTTGCCATGGGCTGCAGAGAGCGTTCCAGAGGCGCGCTTAATATTCCGGGCTACCGCCCCGCCGGCATCTATTCTGCCGGGACAGCACAGCGCCTTGTCAATATGGAAGGTTTTATGCCGGGACGTGAGGTTGTGATCTTAGGTTCGGGAGACATCGGACTGATCATGGCGCGCCGCATGACATTAGAGGGGGCAGTCGTAAAAGCAGTCGCAGAGCTGATGCCGTACTCCGGCGGCTTAAAACGAAATATCGTACAATGCTTAGATGATTTTAACATTCCGCTCAAGCTAAGTCACACCGTTATCGATATTGAGGGAAAGGAACGCGTACAGGCCGTGACGATCGCGCAGGTCGGTCCTGACAAAAAGCCGATTCCCGGCACCAGCGAGCGCTATTCCTGTGACACACTGCTGCTCTCCTGCGGTCTGATACCGGAAAATGAGCTCAGCAAAAACGCCGGCGTCTCCCTTCACCCGGTCACTGCCGGACCAATCGTAAACGACCGTCTGGAGACAAACATTCCCGGTATCTTTGCCTGCGGCAACGTGCTTCACGTCCACGACCTTGTCGATTATGTGTCACAGGAGGCTGCCGCCGCGGGGAAAAATGCCGCACGCTATCTTTTAGAAGGCACTGCCAAAACCGGTCCAAGCGTCCAGCTTTCCGCAGAGAGCGGCGTACGCTACACCGTTCCGTCCCGCCTGTGCCCCGAACGCATGGACGATACCATTACCGTCCGCTTCCGCGTGGACAATATTTACAGGGATCATGCCATCGCCGTCTATCTGGATGATACACTGCTGCAAAAGAAAAAGCGACCGGTCATGGCGCCCGGAGAAATGGAACAGATTGTCCTTGACAAGAAAAAATTAACTGCTCATCCTTCGCTGCAGCGGATTACCGTTCGCATCGAGGAAGCGTAAGACGAGGAGGATTTCTTATGATCACAAACACAGAATTGACCTGTATTAACTGCCCGCTCGGTTGTGCGCTTACTATCGCTTCTGAAAACGGCAGCATTCTTTCTGTCACGGGCAACACCTGTCAGAGAGGAGAAGCCTACGCAAGGGCAGAGATCACTGCCCCGGCACGGATCGTAACCACCTCTGTCCCTGTCTTAAGCGGCAGCTGCCCAATGGTCAGCGTAAAAACCGCTTCCGCCATTCCAAAGGGCAAAATCTTTGACTGTATCGCTGCACTAAAAAACATTACGGCAGCTGCGCCGATCGCCATCGGAGACGTCATATTACAAAACGTGGCTGACACCGGCATTGACGTGGTTGCCACCAAAGACGTTTCCGCAAACGGATCGCCGATTGATTGTCCGTGACAAGCCAATCTTTTCCATATATAATATAAGGGATGAAGCATTTGCTTCATCCCTTATATTGTTCACAAACGAGCAGCCCATAAGGCGTGCTGCCCGTTGTTATCATTCATCTAAAAACGGAGTACATCACCATGAAAAAACAATTCAAAGAAGCACTTGAGGACTCTCCGATCATCGCAGCCGTAAAGGACGACTGCGGACTGAAAAAATGTATCGCCAGTGACAGCCGTGTGATCTTTATTCTTTACGGTGACATTCTCACGATTGCCGACATCGTAAAGACTGCCAAAGACTCCGGCAAGCTTGTGATGGTCCACCTTGATCTGATCAACGGACTAAGCTCTAAGGAGATTGCCGTTGATTTTCTGAAAAAATACACGGCAGCTGATGGTATCATCACCACCAAACCAAATTTGATCAAGCGTGCAAAGGAGCTTGGTCTGTTTGCCATTCTCCGCCTTTTTATCATCGACTCTATGGCATATGAAAATATTGAGCGTCAGGTGAAGCACGCAAAGCCTGACCTGATCGAGATACTCCCCGCCCTCATGCCAAAAATCGTCTCCCGCATCTGCGCACTCTCCTCCATCCCGGTCATTGCCGGAGGCCTTGTCTCGGATAAGGAAGACATCATGGCGCTTTTACAGGCGGGCGTTATCAGTATTTCCTCTACAAATGAAAATATCTGGTTTCTCTGACCGGCGCTATGCCGTCTGCACTTCCTTGTCCTTCATGACAACCTTTAACAGAATCGGTGTTAGGAGCGTCGTCACGATCACGACAAGCACGATCGGTGCGAACAGCTGATTGTCCAGCAGTCCACTCGCATATCCCTTTTGCGCCACGATCAGAGCGACCTCGCCGCGGGAAACCATTCCCACGCCAATCTGAAGCGCCTCTCTGCCGTTACAGCCGCAGAACCGTGCGCCCAGCCCGCATCCGACAATCTTACTTAAAATTGCGATGACGAGCAAAATCAGTGAGAATATCCAAATCCCTGCGTCCATACCGCCAAGCGTTACCTTCAGTCCGACGCTTGCAAAAAACACCGGCGAAAAGATCAGATACGACGGTATCTCACAACGCCTTGCCACATACGGACCAATCTTCATGGAGCAGAGCATCAGACCTGCAAAATACGCGCCCGTAATATCCGCGATCCCGAAAAATTCCTCTGAAACATACGCCATCACAAAGCAGAATGCAACAGATAGGATAACAACTCTGCGCTTCTCGTCCTGCATCTCAACATAAGACTTCATTTTTACCAGCACAACGGTGACAACTGCAATAAAGACAAAATAGCCAAGTATTTTAAGCAGCACGCTGACCGGACTGACACTCGTATCTTTTAAGCTTGTCACCACCGTCAAAACGATAATACCGATAATATCATCCAAAATTGCTGCGCCAAGAATCGTCGTTCCGACCTTGCCCTTTAATTTTCCCATTTCACGCAGCGTCTCCACTGTGATACTCACCGAGGTCGCCGTCAGCACAACGCCTACAAACACTGCCTTTAACATCTCCGTATAATCCGAAAAATCCGTGTGGAAGAAAAATGCATAACCCAAAAATCCGCCAAGCAGCGGAACAACAACACCGATGAGAGCCGTAACGAGCGATGCTACTCCATTCTTCTTCAGCTCGCTGAGATCTGTCTCCAATCCCGCGTTAAACATCAAAAGAATCACGCCGATCTCCGCCAATTCCTCCAGAAATGTTCCCGTGCTTCCCTCCAGCGTGATCATTCCAAATCCTGACGGTCCTAATATCACGCCCGCCGCCAACGCTCCGACAACCGCAGGCATATGGATTTTCCTTGAAAATAATCCCAGTACCTTTGTAGAAATCATAATAATTGCCAAAAATAGTAAAAATGAATATGATTCCATCGCTCAGACTCCTCTCGTGTTTGTAAAAAATATATAAACTCTTTGATAGCATTGCTATTTTATACCCATACCGCAGAAATTGTAACTGGCGTTTTGCCAGAAAAAGTGATGAAAAAGCATTCTTTTTTATCACTTTTTAATGTCAACACAAAGCTATCCATTCCACAAGCTTTTGTTCCCCATACTATGCCGGAGCAGAACATGGAAACTTGAAAGGTTTCCATATAGCGAAATTGATAGGAATCGCAGTGAAGTAGCAATTATGTTTTCGTTCTCCGCAGCAGTGATCTATGCCTCGCATTACGATTGATATCTGCATACAGATGAACTGCTATAAACACTTAAGGATACATCTTGGGGGATGCTACGGAATTTCATCCAAAATATTATATCTTTTCCGGCAGCGTCCTGCAAAAGCGAAAATACGTTGCATACTTTCAAGCTGCAAGAGAAGCGTAAGAATACCTTTACGATTATAATGGAACGGAGGATATGACAGAAAAAAATAAAACTATCATCCCAAAAAGATACTCCCACCTTTGTCACAGGTACGATGAGTGAATCAGATCCATAGAAAACAGACCAAAAGACGTCCGAATCATTCACTGCTAAACATCAACTCAATTCAGCACATGAAAAAACCCCGAAAACTCAACGTTTTCAGGGTTCTTTCGAGGAGTTTAGTTATGAAAATGTTAATCTATATAAAGGATTTCATCGAAAGACACTTAACGGATATGCCTTTATCTCATATCTCTGTGCTGTTTCCTTTCGATGATGTTAGTATATCCAAGAAATGTGTCTAAACTATGTCAATTTAAGAAAAGCTTTCTAAAAAAATTTGTGAATTGTTTTAGATTTCTTTAATAAAAATGAAATAGTTTATTTACCCGCGGTAAAATCCGAAGCAATCGTGAGCAAAAGCCTTCCGCGCTCCTCCATTTCCTTTGTATTTAAGCTGTTTTGCAGAAGAATCTCGCCGCGCTCCCGTGACGGATTTAACAGACCGCATTCCCTTAATCTGCGCTGTGTTTCCCGCGCCGTTCCCGCTCCCCCGTCAAAAATAAGCGTCTGTGCGCCGAGTACCTTTTGAATGGTCTGCTTCACAAACGGATAGTGCGTACAGCCAAGCACCACACAATCAATCGTCTCTGTCTGATATTCCGCAAACAGCTCCCGCAAAAAGGCTTCCAGCCTCTCGCCGTGCAGCTCGCCGCGCTCCACAAACTCGACAAGACCTGGGCAGGGGAGCGGTATGATCCTTGCGCGTTCCCGAAATCGCGCCATTAAGCTCCGAAACTTCTGCTCACGCAGCGTCATAGGCGTCGCCATGACAAGTACCCGCGGATATGCCTTCACAAAAACAGCAGGCTTTAACGCGGGCTCAATCCCAATCACCGGCATCTGCGTATAGGTCTCCCGCAAAATAGTGATCGCCGCACTCGTCGCCGTATTACATGCAACCACCAGTGCCTTAACCCCCTGCGCTGCCAGATGCGCCGCGTCCTCACAGGTCAGCACCCGCACCTGTTCAAGCGTTTTTGTTCCATACGGCGCATGCTTGGAATCCCCGTAAAATATATAATTTTCTTGCGGCATCAGCGCTGCCAGCTCCCGCAAGACACTGATACCGCCGAGTCCCGAATCAAATACGCCGATCGGACGTTGCTTTTTATCCATCACCCTCTGCACCTCTTACGCTTCCCAGACCGCCACACTGCCTCTCTCCGTTCTCCTCACAAGAAGTCTCTGATCGATCTGCTCCTTTAATTCTGCCACATGGGAAATGATCCCAATCAGACGCTCGCCGCCCGCCAACTGATTTAAAACGGCGATCGCCTGTCCTCGTGCCTGCGCATCCAAAGAGCCAAAGCCCTCGTCAATAAACATCATATCAAGATGAACTGCTCCTGCCTTTCGGATCGCAATATCCGAAAGTCCGAGCGCCATCGCAAGCGACGCCAAAAACGCCTCACCGCCGGAGAGCGTCTTGATATCCCGCTCGCTGTTTGTCACAAGACTGTACACGACAAGATCCAATCCCTCGTTTGACTTTAATCCCGTATCGGCAGTTTCTTTTAGCTTTAACAGGAACTGTCCGCTGTTCATGGTGAGCAGACGTTTGTTTGCCTCGTGGATGATCTCCCCAAAATACTGCCGCTGCACATATGTTTCAAAATCAATTTTTGCCGAGCCCTTTCGTCTGCCGTCCGCCGTTTCAAACAGGCTCTTTACCACCGCATCCTGCTCCTTTAACGCTTCGCACTCCTTTCGATACCGCTCGCTTTCCTTTAATACCAGTGCATTCGTCTCACAGGCATGGTGCATTTGCATCCGTTCCTGCTCCAATGCATCCACCTGCTGCTTTAATCCCGCTGCCCGCTGCCGAAGCTCCGTCAGGTCTATCTCCTCTCTGCCCGCTGTCGCCGCAAGCAGCGCGTTCCTCTGCCCTTCATTTTCCTTGCACTGCTCCAGATACTCCATCGTCTCACGCTGCAGACGCTTTTGCACCTCCTCTGGCAGCTTTGCGCCGCGGTACGCCTCCACAGACGCAAACCCTGCTGCCGTCACCGCCTGAGAAAAATTCTTAGAAAGCTGTTGGCACAATACTTCCAATCCAACGAGCTTTTCTTTTTCCTGCAAAAACTGTCCGCGCTTTACGTCAAGCTGTGCGCACCGCTCCTTTCTCTGATCTGCAAGGCGCAGATATTCTTTCCTGCGCGTCTCATTTTCCACCCGCAGCGCTTCCGCTCTCTCCTTTGCCGCCCTCTCCGTCGGATACGGCAGCTTCGCTCGAAGCTGCTCCACTTCAAAACGGCTCTGCTCCCACTGCAAACGCCGGCCCTCCAGCCCTTCTCTGTCCACAGTCTCTGTCTCCTCTGTCTGCACCCTCCTGCCGGAAAGCTTTCTTTTCAGCGCAGCAAGGTAATCCTCTATGGCACGCTCCTCTGTGACTGAACACTCACGCTCCTCCTGCGCAAAGGCTGCGCGTGCGCGCTCCTCACAAAGCTGTGCCTCCTGCTTTGCCCTCCTTGACGCTTCAAAGCTCCGGTATGCCTCATCGCGCGCCGTTTCCGCCGACTCCCGCTCCTTTTTTGCACGCTTTACATCTGCCTCTGCGACTGCCTCCTGCGAAAGCCGCGCAGGATCTGGATGAACGGTCGAGCCGCAGACAGGACAGGGAACTCCAACGCTTAAATTCTGTGCCAGCACGCCCGCCTGTTCCGCAAGAAACCTGCGGTAGACTTCCTCATACCTCTCCGCCGCCTCCTGTGCCTTTTGCGTCTGCTCCTCCCATCGACACGCCGCGGCTGCCTCCTCCCGCTCCGTCTCACAACTTCTTTTCATGCTTTCCAACAGCCTTGCAGCAAGCGCGGACAGCCGCTTATGAAATAAAACCTCCGCTGCCTCATATGCTCTGTGCAGTTCTTCCTCGCGTTTCTTCGCAAGCGCCATTCTGCCGTATTCCGGCAGGATTTCCTCAATGCGGTGAATCTCCTTTTGGGCTGTCTCCTCCGCCTGCACAGTCTCCTGCTCCTTTTTGATTAGCGCTTCCCCAAGCGCCTCGCAGCAGCTCTGCTCTGCCGCGATCCATGCCGCAAGCGCCTCGCAGCCTTCCTTAGCCTCCTGCCGCTCCCTTTCCCGTTCCAGATATTTCTGTTCTTCCTTTTCCACACGCCCGGCTGTCTCTGCCAGAGAAATACGCCTGCTTTTCTGCTGAACCTCTTTCTCTGCCAACAAAAGCTTCTGTTCCTTCTCACAACAGTCTCTAAGAGCCGCAAACAGGCGGTTGCTCTCCTCCGCCTGTGCCAGCCGTCCGCCAAGCTCCTCCTGCACGGTGCGCTTCTCCTTAAGCTGCGCCGTAAGCTCCTCCTCCCAGATCGTCATCTGCGCGAGCGCCTCATCCAGCGGCAGTTCTTCCAACTCCCTGCGCGGCAGGATCGCACGCCCTCTCTCCTGTGCAGCGGCACGCGCATTCTCCTCCAACGCCTCATCCAGCCTTGCCGATTCTCTCTTTAACGCCTCCTGTATCCTGCGATATTTCTCTGTGCGGAACAGCTTGGAAAAAATCTGCTTGCGCTCCTCCGACCTTGTATAAAGCAGCTTTCTGAAATCGCCCTGCGCGATCATCACGATCTGTGTAAACTGCTCCGCTGTCAATCCGACAATCTCCGCGATCTTTGCATCAGTGCCGCTTTTCTTCTCAGGAAAAACACTTCCGTCCGGCATCGTAAGCTCCACTCCTGCCGGCACGCGCTGCTCCTTTACCTTTCCATTTTTTAAAGTACGCGTCAGCTTATATTCCGGATTACGCCGCACGCTGTAACGCTCCTTCGCATAAATAAACGAAAATTCCACATACGTCTCCTGCGAAGACCTGGCATACTGCGAACGCATCATCGACCCGCTTCGCTCCCCGCCGCTTGTCTTATTATAAAGCGCATACATCATCGCATCAAAAATCGTCGTCTTTCCTGCGCCGGTATCGCCGCTGATCAAAAATAAGCCGTCCCGCTGCTTTGTAAAATCTATTTCGGTACAGTCTGCGTAAGAACCAAATGCAGACAGCACAAGACGCTCCGGTCTCATTCCTCATCCACCTCCTGCTCCGTTTCCCAGATACGTTTTAAAAGCATGTCCTCCTGCTCCGTGAGCTCCCGCCCGTTTATTTCCGTAAAAAAACGGCAGAACGCCTCATATGGATCAAGGCTTTCCGTCTCCTTGGTAAACGACAGGATATTTCTTGTACGCGCGTTATCAATCCGAATCTCTAAAATATGATCAAAGCATTCCTCCAGCCGCTCCTTAGGCTGATATGCCTCCACCTCATCCGTCAGCGTGATGCTCACATAATCATCCCTGCTGCACGCATCTGCCCCCGCCAGAATATCCGCAAGCGTCCCGACAAGCTTTCTCACCTGTCTTAGCGAAATCAATGGGAGCGTACGCAAAACAGGCGCTTCTCCTTTTTCCAAAAGCTCCACCACGGTTACGCTCTTTTCCTCTCCCGCTTCGCTGACAGAATAAGCTAACGGCGTGCCGCAGTAACGGAAACGCTCACTTCCGATTTTCTGCGGTCTGTGGATATGACCAAGCGCTGCATAGTCAAACGGCTGCAGAACCGAAACGTCCACATTCTCAATCCCGCCGACCAGACGCACCTCCGAATCGCAGACAGACGGTCCGCTCGCTCCCGCCGTATAAAACTGGTGACTGATCACGACATTGCGCCGCTCCTGACAAATCGTCTCCCGCTCCAGCAATCGACGCACCGCCAGATCATAGGTGAGCGCCTCGTCTGGAAAAATCCCTCGCACATACGACGGCTTTACAAACGGCAGCAAATAAAAATCAATCTCCCCATACGCATCCGTGCGCGTGACCCGCTTGATAAACTCGTCCTCGCGCACGGGCGGCATTCCGGCAATATGCACATGATGACGCGCCAAAATACTGCTCGCAAAATCAAGACGTCTTGCACTGTCATGATTTCCCGCGATCAGAAAAATATCCGGCTGCGGCTTAAGCTCACTCAGAGCCGTTAGAAAATGATCCAACAGGGAAACCGCCTCTGCGGACGGCACCGCACTGTCGTAGATGTCTCCTGCCACTATCACGGCATCCGGCTGTTCCTCTTTTGCCAATGCCACAATCTGATCTAAAATATCGCGCTGCTCCTCCGTCATCGAATAACGGTGCAACTGCTTTCCAATATGAAGATCGGATAAATGAAAAAATTTCATCTGCCTGCTCCTTCTGACTCTCTTATTCTATCATTTCTAAAATTTTACTACAGAATCGAAAACTTTTCATCCTCAAATCCCATATCCATGTTATAATAGAGGTAAGTAATGATGGGAGGTGTCTTGTAGTGAAACAGCAAGGCTTATTTGAAAACTATAAATATTGTGAATTTTGTAAAAAACCCCTGCCGTTAGATCATGAAGCTTCCCTCTGCCCTGCCTGTCAAGAGACGCAGTTCTTTCGGGAAGTCAAAGAATATATTCGTTCCAATAACGTGACGGAGCATGATGTAGCGGTACATTTTCATCTGCCCCTGCATCAGGTAAAGCAATGGATCCGCGAGGGCCGCATCGAGTACAGCGATTCCCAACTGAATACGACGTCTGCTATGCGCTGCGCAAATTGCGGCACGCCGATCAGCTTCGGACAGCTTTGCTCTAAATGCCTAAAGCAGCAGCACATGTCCGGTCATTCCGCCCAGCTAACCGACAGCAGCCGCATGCGCTTTTTTTAATGAGCGGCACGCCGATCGCCTTGCGCTATTTAGTCACAAGGCGCGGGTATTTAACCCGGATGGCGTCCAGCATGTCCTCGTCCGGCTCGATCTCATAACGCATGATTCCTTTTTCCGCCTTAAAGATCAGCTCATATACGTTTGCATTCCCATTGCCGGACGTCAGATTCTTATAACCCACACTGCTGTCATTCTCATACTTATATACGCTCCGGTCGCCCTTGGGTGCAAGCGTGATCACATCCTCCATCTGCACCTCGCCGAGATTCTTGCGCTTGCTCTTTGCACGAATCTTTGCGAAACGAAATTCCCCATCGTAATATGTATACTCATATTCAATGTCCGAATGAAATGACAAAAAGTACCACAGCGTTCCGCCGATTGCCGCAGGTACGATAAAAAATACAGGTACCACCATTGCAAGAATAATAAAAACACAGGTCACCGCAAACAATGCCACATCAAAAATCTTCTTTCCTACCGTCCGCCGCTTTGGAACGATCACTAATTTCTCATTCATAAAAAACCTCATTTCCGTGTAAGCACAACCGCCACACTGCTTTTTTTGCATCTGCCGCTATCATTTTATTTTAGCACGATTGCAGGACTTAGAAAAGTCTTTTCTTTTGTTTATGGCGAGACGATAACATGTGTCAAGCGGCTTCCCATCCGGCTGAGCAGCTCATTTGTGATCGTTTTGCACGCTCCGGCAAGCCGCGGCGCAAAAATTTTCTCTCCGCCTGCCTCACCGATCAAGACTGCCTCGCTCCCGACACGCACATTCGGAATATCCGTGACGTCCACGGTGAGCTGGTCCATGCAGACTCTCCCCACAACAGGCGCGTAGCAGCCGTTTATGAGCACGCCGCCCTTCCCGCACGAGAGCTCTCTCGGATAGCCGTCCGCATAGCCGACCGGCAATACGGCAAGCTGTGTCCTCCGTTCCGCGACAAAGGCTCTGCCGTACCCGACGCTCTCTCCCGACTTCACGCTGCGCAGCAGAACGACTCTGGACTTTAGAGAAAGCACCGGTCTTAAATCCGGCGTTTGTATCGTCCGTTCCTCTACATGACTCAAGACCCCGTACAAAGCAATGCCTGCCCGTACATAATCACATTTTAACTCCGGGTAATTGAGCAGCCCATAGCTGCTCTGGATGTGCACCGCAGGGATCGTGATCCCCTCTTTTTTCAGTGCGTCCAGCACCCGATAAAAACGTTCGACCTGCCCTCGCGTATAGGCGACGTCCTCCTCCTGCAGACTGTCCGACACGCACAAGTGCGTATAGATCCCGCATAGCTTTAGATATTTTAATTTACATACCTTCGCAAGCACCTCCGTCTCACCCTCTGCAAAACCAAGCCGGTGCATCCCCGTATCAACCTTAATGTGCACCTTTACTGTGCGGCGCTGTGCATTCAGGCGCAGCGCGTGTCCCAGATCAACGACCGTCTGTGTCAGATCATATTTTACAAGCTCGCGCACCCGCCCATCCGGCGTGTAGCCAAGAACCAGTATTTCTCCCAGGATGCCGCAGAGCCGCAGCCTGATTCCCTCGTCGATCGTTGCCACCGCAAACGCGCGCACGCCCATCCGGTTCAGATGCGCCGCCGTCTCATACATACCGTGCCCGTAAGCCTCCGCCTTTACCACCGCCATAAGCTCACAGCCCGGCTGCATAAGCCCCCGCAGCTCCCTGATATTGTGTGCCAGATTGTTCACATTGATTTCCAGATACGCACGGTCTCTGTCTCTGTCGCAGACCTCCCGTTTCGTTTGATAGTTTCTCCTAAGAAGCGCAGCTCCCACGGCAAATACAGCCGATATGGCACCAACCGTCAGAAAATGAACGACAGAATTTTCAACCAAAAGCTCCCACAACCCAAGCAGCCTTGCCGCCGGGCGCAGCATGACAATGACGAGCGGATGGATAAGATAGATCACGAGGGAGACGTCGCGCAGAAACGCCAGCCTTTTGCCCCTGATATGCAGCAGCCCCCCAAATAAAAAGTACATGCAAAACGGAAGGAACAGATACATACTGTCATGACGCTGCAACGAGAAACGGCGCAGCAGCAGTGCCTCCGCAAGCATCAGCGAAAAGCTGACGCAAAATCCCTGCACGCACACCGACAGCCTCTTTCTCTCCGTTTGCGCCAATATCCCGCCCAGCACGAAAAAGAGCGGCGCAAAGAAAATCCCATTTCTCGTGTGATCGGACACCAAAAAAAGCTGTGTGTAAAAACAGCGCACGCCAGACAACTGCTCTGCAAGTCCATAGTAGCTGTCCCCAAACAGACCGATGAGATAGAGCACCGCCGCTGCCGCCAGCGCGCGCCGCTCCCCAAACCTTCTCACCAGCCCCCACGCGAGCAGAGCGCCAAGCATAGCGGCTGGAAGATACCACAGATGATAGAGCGTTCCGTCAAATACAAGATCCCTCAACAGAGTCGGCAGGAAATGCTCCGTCTGAAAATATCCCTGATACACATTGACCGGGAGATAGAGCAGAATCGCCGCACCATAGATGACCGACGTCTTTTTTTCAAAATCCCAGAGCCTTTTCATATGGCAGACGTCTCTGGAGATCAGGAAGAATCCCGACGTCATAAAAAAGAAGGGGACCCCCACACGGGCGAGCACCCGCGTCAATATAAAATCTCCCGTTTCGCTGACATCCGCCAGCGGCGATGTATGGATTGCAACCATCAGAAACGCTGCCGCCAACCGAAACAGATCAATTCCCGTATACTCTTTTGTCCTCATCCTTTTCCACCCTTCTTTTGGTCTCTCGTTTCCGACGTCCCTTTTCCAGCGTCACAATAAAGCCGTCCATATTGTTGCCGGAAATCCAGTAATCGCTGTCGTCCGGCAGTGTAAGCACCGTCTCCTCACATTCCGCCGGAACATAATAAATTTGTGCTCTGCTCCCATCTGAACCGGAAAACAACAGCGGGCGCTCCCTTGTATATGCCTTTAGAAACATCAGATATTCTTCCAGACACAAGCCTCTTTCTTCCATAATAGAGGCGTGCGGTCTTCCCACATATCGGAAATGCCACGGCTCATGGGCGATTCCCGTGATCGTCTCCTTATCCTTCCCATAGCGCTCAATAAATCCGTAGTCCGCCGCCATACCGCGAAACTTTCCGCAAATTCCGGTGTGCGGAAATTCAGGACGGATAAAATCTATACGTTCCTTTTTGACGCCCAGATCGATCGCAAGCCCCGTCTGGTGCTCGCTGTGACCCGGCAGCGCGACATAGCTTTTCGTAAATGTCTCGCCGTTTTCCAGCAGAGACTGCGCATAGATTTCCTCCTGCTCCTCCCTCGTGCGCCAGCCGCTGACCGGAACGATCTCATCTCCTGCCCCGATCCTCACCAAAAGCTCTCTAAGTCGCAGCGCGGCAGTCTCGCACATCGAAATCTCCGGCGAATCCTCCCGCACTGCCGCCTGCTTTTCTTCCCTTCGTTTCAGCGGATAGTCCGCATTGACAAGCACCAACGTTCCCTCCGCGATCATTTCTCTCTGTACCACTGTTTTCATCGTATTTCTCTCCCCTCTGTGCCGTTAGTCTCTCAGATAGCAAAAAAGAGTTTCTCCTCCGAAGCTCCCCGCCTGAGGCAAGTCGCATCAGCGACACAGTTCCGCTCCGCCGCAGTGCGATCCCCCGGAGGGTTTTTCTTTATAGGGAACAGCGTTTCCTATATAACAGGAAAGCAGCCGCTCCAGCATCTGTGCAAACGACAGACCGGAGCCCTTCATCATGTTCGGGTAACGGCTGTGCGAGGTCATCCCCGGAATCGTGTTGACCTCGTTAAAGACGATCTCCCCTTTTTCTGTATAGAACATATCTACTCTGGCAAATCCGCTGCACCCCAGCGCATGGTAGATCGTAACTGCCGCCTCCTGCACCCGTTTTTCCTCCTCCGGGCTGATTCGTGCAGGCATATGGATTTTAGAAGATTTGAACGTGTATTTCTCTGTGTAGTCAAAAAATCCACCCGACAATTCAATCTCATCGACCCTGCCGACCGTCAGGTTCTCTGTTCCAAGGACAGCGCATCCGACCTCAAAGCCGCAGATCTCCTTCTCGACAATGATCCTTGAATCATAGGAAAATGCCAGTTCGATGGCAGCGTCCAGTTCGGTCTCCTCCGTCACCCTCGTGATGCCAAAGGACGAGCCTGCCCGCATCGGCTTGACAAAGAGCGGGTACGACGCTCGTTCCCGGATCGCCTCAACCGCCGCACCGCGCCTTCTTTCACAGATCACCGTCGCTTCCGGCACGGCAATCCCCGCTTCCTTCACCAACCTGTGTGCCCTGTCCTTGTCCATACAAAGCGCAGACGCCAACACGCCGCATCCGACAACCGGAATCCCCGCCAGTTCAAACAGCCCCTGCACCGTGCCGTCCTCACCGTTTCTGCCGTGCAGCACCGGAAATGCCAGATCAAGACGCTTTTCCACATACCCTTGCTCCGTCAACTCCAGAAATCCGCAAACCGAGCGGTTGTGTGAGATTGCGATCTGGTGTAAATTCTCCCTATCCTCCGTCCATGTATCCTCCGCGATCCGTTTAATTTCACCCCCGTAGCGGTACCAGTCTCCGTTCCTTGTGATCCCAAACGGCAGTACCTCGAATCCTTCCGTATCAATATGCGCTAACACTGCTGCCGCCGACTGTAACGACACCTCGTGCTCCGCGGAATTTCCTCCGAAAATAACTGCAAGCTTTTTTCTCTCCATGATGATGTTTTCCTTTCCCGTTTTTCATTTTTAAAAATAGAATTTTTTGATTTTATAAAGAAGCATTTTTTTTAACAACGAGCGACACCGCTCCACCCCGCCGCAGTGCGATCCCTCGGAGGCTTTTGCTCTATAGGGAACGAAGTTTCCTATAGAGCGAAAAAGCTTCTAAACCTGGCATACATGCATTATACCAAGTTCAGAAGCTTCGTTTTTTTTCTTCCTTATAAGGTTTTCTTCTATCTTCCCGTCAACTTCATTAAAACTTTCTTGCAAAATCTGAAAAACCGCTTAAGAATATACGCTCGTTTCATCTTCTGAATCGTGCTTCCGATGACGGGCAAAACAACGAGCGACACGCTTCGCGTGCCGCTCTTATGTCGATCAGATTTGCCGGCAACGCCGTAAACATCCCCGTCGTATTATCTTGTTCTTCCACCCGAAACAATCCGCTTCTTTTGCCAAACCACCAGCCCCACAGCGACAAACACAACGAGGCAGGCAGCCGATGCTCCTATCATATTCCTGTAGCGTGACTGCTGCTTGGAGACATAAGCCTCCGCAGTCTGATCGCCCTCCACCGTAATATATTTCCAGTCATCCCTGACAGAAAGCACCCGACGCTCCACCGGCGCGGCATTAGCAACGATGCGCTCGGCTTCCTGCCTGCTGTTTGCCTCAAGCTTCCACTTATATCCAGTTGCGTCTGTCGCCTCGTAAGTAACCAGATACACGGTTTTGGTCGGGTTCATGCGCCCCAGCCGTCCCGTTGCAGGATTGTCCACCTGCGTTGGATGAAACTCGCGGGGAACAAAGGTATGTACGCCCTCGTCCTGATAATCAGATGCCGGGCGTGTTTCTGCAATTCCGCGCACCCCCACATACAGACACGATACCGACAGAACAAATAAGATCACTGCCCCCATACGAACAACCGCTTCCATTTTTCCTCTCATTCTTTTGTCCTTCCTTTCCTCAAAACCATACAGGGCTTTGCCGATCACTCTCCCAATCCCGCACGCCCTGTCACATTTTAAAATCCGTCCCTCAAGCCTTTATTCGACAACTGTAACCAAAGTATACCATACTGATCGCCATAAATCTACCTGTGTTCTGCCACCCTTTACACACATCACCGCTCGCTCCTCTGCCACAAAATTTACAACAAAAATTACTTGACATCTATCTGTAATTCCTGTAGAATATGTATCTGTGAGGCGCCCAGTTAGCTCAGTTGGTAGAGCAGAGGACTGAAAATCCTCGTGTCTCTGG
>JAHZFL010000009.1:89014-97839 GCA_019421345.1 Roseburia sp.
AGAACACCAGCCTTCCAAGCTGGATACGTGGGTTCGATTCCCATCACCCGCTCTATTTTTTGTCTTTTTTCTTCTTTCTCTTTTTTCTCCCCGTTATCTGTGTTATCCTTGTACTAGCTTATACAACCGAGTGATTCATACGGAGACAGACCTAAGATCTACCCTGCGTTTCCCCGCGATAAATCACTTTGAACCGGAGGATTATTATGGAAAAAAAAGTAAATTTAAAAGAAATGTCGACAAAGCAAAGAATTGGCTATATCTGGGATTATTATAAATGGCACATGATCGGCGCAGTACTTGCAGTCTCCGTTGCCGTCTCTATTCTCCACCATTTTATTACCTACCGCGAGCCACTGCTAAATATCATCATGATCAATGGCGGAAACAATGTAGTTTCTGAAGAAAATAACGGTTTCAACGAATTTTTATCCGCCTATGGCTATGATCCGTCGGAGTCCCCGATTGCCTGCTCCTCCTTTTATTTCCCAGAAAATGATACGGCTGTCTCAAGTGCCTATCTGGAGCAGCAGGCGTTAATCGCCATCATTGCCGCCGGAGAGCAGGATATTTTGCTCGGAAACGGAACAGTCTATGAAAACTACTGCAGACAGGGCGCGCTCGTCGACCTTTCCACCATCCTCTCCCCGGAGCTTTTGTCTTCCTATGAGGACTCCTTAATCTATGCAGACACAGAGGAAAACGCGCCGTATCCATGCGCGATAGAATTATCGGAAAATCCGTGGCTGTCCCAATACGGCTACACCGGTACCTGCCGCTTTGGCATCCTTACAAACTTCCAAAATGAGGAAGCCTGCAAGGAATTTGCAGAATTTTTATTAACGATGCAATAATTATTTTTTTCTGCCATCCGCAATGACTTTTTGAAGCTGGATCAGGACAGTCGGCAGTACCGCAAGCCCTGCAACCGTAAGAAGCTGCATTCCGTTCATTGTCTCTACCGCAAACAGACTCTGGAGCGGGGCGATGAACAAAACGGCTGACAAAAGAAGCACGCCTGCGCCAAATGCTGCCAGACTATAACGATTTCCGGAAAATCCAATCTTAAAAATCGAATGGCTGCTGCGGCAATTAAATCCATGGAATAAACGTGCCAGCGTGAGCGTCGCAAACGCCATCGTGCTTGCGATCGCCGCGCTCTCACGCAGTCCCATATAAAACGCCGCCATCGTGCTTACTGCGATCAGACCGCCCTGCACGAAAAGCCTTAACAAAAATTGCCGGTTTAAGATACCGCTCTTTGGGTCTCTGGGCTTCTCTGCCAAAATATCCTTTTCCATTGGCTCCATACCGATTGCCAGCGCCGGAAGCGAATCTGTCAGCAGATTGATAAATAACAGATGAACGGGTGCAAACGGCATCGGAAGCGCCATGACCGATGTATAAAGCACCGCCATAATTCCCGCCATATTGCCGGAGAGCAGGAACATGATCGCATTCTTAATATTCTTATAGACATTTCTCCCATTCGCCACCGCCCGTATGATCGTTGCAAAATTATCATCGGTCAGGATCATGGAAGCGGCATCCTTTGACACCTCTGTTCCCGTGATTCCCATGGCGACACCAATATCCGCCGCTTTTAACGCCGGCGCATCATTGACGCCGTCTCCGGTCATCGAAACAATATTTCCCTTTTTCTGCCATGCCTGCACGATGCGGATTTTATTCTCCGGCGAAACACGAGCAAAGACTGCGATCCTTGCGATCAGCTCCTCCAACTGTTCATCCGTCATCGCATCCAGTTCTGTTCCCGTCACCGCGAGGTCTCCCTCCGTAAAAATGCCGATCTCCTTCGCAATCGCAACGGCTGTGATCTTATGGTCTCCGGTGATCATAACCGGACGGATGCCTGCCCGCTTCGCCTCAGCGACCGCTTCCTTTGACTCCTCACGCGGCGGATCGATCATTGCCACAAGACCCAGGAAGGTAAAATCTCTCTCCTCCTCCAATGTAAGTGTCTCCTGCAATTCCCGATATGCAAACGCAAGCACACGCAGACCGTTCTGTGAAAACTGTCGATTCATTTCCTCAATCCGTGTCCGGTCGTCCTTCGAAAGCTCCCTCACACCGTTTTCATCCCAGATGCGCACGGTACGATCCAGCAGCACATCAAGCGCTCCCTTTGTCAAAACAGTCGGGATTCCGTGCAGCAGATATTTCGTACTCATCAGCTTTCGGTCAGAATCAAACGGAAGCTCCTCCCTGCGCTCCATTGCCTCGCGGAAGAAATCATCATTGATATTGACCTTGCGCACCATTTCTAAAAGTGCAGACTCCGTCGGATCACCGATGACCTTTCCCTCCATGATCTTAGAATCATTATTTAAGATCGCATCATACATCAGATAACGATGGAGCTGCTGTTTGATGTCAAGCTCGTTTGGCGCAAGCGTCTGTCCGTTGATATAGATCTGCTTGACTGTCATCTTATTTTGCGTTAAGGTTCCCGTCTTATCCGAACAGATCACCGAAACGCAGCCCAGACTCTCGACCGCCTTTAAGTCCTTGATGATCGCATTTTCCTTCGCCATCTTCTGCGTTCCCATCGCCTGAACAATCGTCACGATAGAGCTCAGTGCCTCGGGAATCGCTGCAACCGCCAGTGCAACTGCAAACATCAGGGAGTCAAGCACTGGCATTTCACGATACAGGCTTAAACCAAACACGCCTGCGCAGATAACTAAAATAATGGCTGCCAGCTTCTTGCCGAAATCATCAAGCGATTTCTGCAGCGGGGTCTTTTTCTCCGCCGCCGCATTCAGCATACCTGCAATCTTACCGATTTCCGTATGCATACCTGTTTCCGTAACGATGACATCCGCCCTTCCATAAGTGACAAGGCTTCCCGAATAAACCATATTCATACGGTCTGCCAATGCACACGCGTCCTCTATCACGCCCTCCCTTTTGTCCACGTTTGTGGACTCTCCCGTCAGAGAGCTCTCGTTCACCTGCAGCGAATAATTTCTTATGATTCTTCCGTCCGCCGCAACAAGATCGCCCGCCTCCAGCAATAAAATATCGCCCGGTACAACGTCTCGCGCCGGTATCTCCTGTTTTTCTCCTGCACGCAGAACCTTCGCATTGGGAGAGGAGAGACTTTTTAGACTGTCTAAGGACTTTTCCGCCTTTTTATACTGTACCGTTCCAAGCACGGCATTGAGCACGATTACAACAAGAATCACGAGCGTGCTCTCCATATTTCCCGAAAAAGCGGAAATTGCCGCCGCGATGATCAGGATTACGACAAGCAGGTCTGCAAACTGACCCAAAAATACCTGCAGCATTGTTTTCTTCTTTCCCTCTGCAAGCACATTTTCCCCATACGCTTCGCGGCGTTTCTTTACCTCCTCCTCATGCAGCCCGTTGCTCGTGGTCTGCATATTTTCCATCACGTCTTCCGTAGAAATCTGATACCATTCTTTCATACTCTTTCCTCCACCCTTATTTTGTACAAAAATCTGCTGCCTGAAACCTCTTTCCGGCAAAAAAGCCGCTCTGTTTCCCGTAAAAAAAGAGACCTTCCGCGTGCCATCCAGGTATCGATACCTGTCACACGCTAAAAGTCTCATAACCATCCACAGAGCTTCCGGTATGCACCGCCAGGTCCAAAGCAGACCGCGAATGTTGACGCTGCATTTTTATTACTCCCTCTCAGCAAACCTTATTCAGATTGTTTGAAGTATAACGAATCCTGCTCCCATTGTCAACCGCTATTTTGAAATTTTTGAAAAAAATACCAAAAGTTCATGCGCAGCAAGCGGAACGGCAGCGAGCACCAAAAGTTTGACCCACTCCAGAACAGATAGTCTGCAGGTCCCAAACAGACTGACAAAATAAGGAATCTCGGTCACTACAAGCTGGAGCCCCATTCCTATCACTGCCGCCAGTATCATCAGCTTATTTTCCAGATGATTGATGCAAAATAGGGATGTCTCCACATCGCGCATACCGACTGCATGAAAAAGCTGCGCCATACCAAGGACAGTAAACGCATAGGTTTGACAGCGACTCAAAAGCTGCGGATCAAGCAAAAGTCTACGCACGCCTTCCAGCGTCAGCGCTTCTCCGTTTGCAAGCAGCATCGCGGCAGGGAGCTGTAAAAATGACAGCAGACTGATACCGCCAATCAGCACGCCGTAAAAACAGGTACAACTCCAGCCCCCATTGGCAAACAAACTTTCATTTTTATGGCGCGGCGGTCGGTCCATATAGCTTTTATTTTCCTCCACATCAATTCCGAGCGCCAGCGCCGGCAGGGAATCCGTGATCAGATTGATCCATAAAATATGACTTGATTTAAGCGGAGACGAAAGCCCAAGCAGCATCGCGGCAAGCATCGTAATGATTTCTCCGAAATTCGAGGACAGCAAAAAAATAACGGATTTTCTTATGTTCTCATAAATACACCGCCCCTGTGCAATCGCTTTTGCGATCGTTGCGAAATTATCGTCCGCCAAGACAATATCCGCAGCGTTTTTGGCGACATCCGTTCCCGCCATCCCCATTGCAATGCCCACGTCCGCAGCCTTAAGCGACGGCGCGTCATTGACCCCGTCACCGGTCATCGCGGTAATCGCGCCATTTTTCTTACAGGCAGAAACGATACGCACCTTATGCTCCGGCGATACATGTGCAAACACACGCGTCTTACGCATATAACGTGCAAGTGCCTCGTCATCCATCTGCTCCACTTCTTCCCCCGAAAGGCATTCAGACGGCTGCGATGCGATGCCAAGCTCCTTTGCGATCGCAAACGCCGTATCGGTGCGGTCTCCGGTGATCATGACAGTCGTTACCTGCGCCTGCGCAAATTCCCGGACTGCCTGTGCTGCCTCCGGTCGGACCGGATCCTGCATTCCCGCAAATCCAAGAAAGGTCAGTCCGCTCTCCTCAAGAGATGTCACATTTTCGCGCATCCCAAGCGCAAGCACGCGCAGTCCCTTTCCTGTCATCTCCTCCAACGCGCCTTTCAGTTGTTTTTTCACGGAAGGCGTCAGAGGTTTTTTCTCTCCCCGCACCAAGATCGCCCCACACCGCTCCATAATCTCATCCGGCGATCCCTTTGTATAGGCTACCTGCTCCTTTGCTCCACGATGGCTGGTCGACATCATCTTGCGCTCCGAATCAAACGCCAGCTCGCCCACACGCGGCAGCTTCTCCTCCAACTGCCCCTTATAGATTCCGCACCGCGCCGCCATATCCAAAAGCGCCAGCTCTGTCGGGTCGCCCCTGCGCTCCTCCTCTCCCAATACGGCATCATTACACAGCACAAAACCGTTTAAAAACAAACGGTCTCTCACCGGATCAAGCGATTCTGCCGCAAGCATTCCATCCCCTGTATAACACCTTGTCACCGTCATGCGATTCTGCGTAAGTGTTCCCGTCTTATCGGAACAGACAACACTGACACAGCCAAGTGTCTCCACACTCGGAAGCCTCTTTACAATCGTATGTACCTTCACCATTCTGGAAACACTAAGCGCCAGCACCATAGTGACGATCGCCGGAAGTCCCTCGGGGACTGCCGCAACCGCAAGGGAAATCGCCGTGATCAGCATTTCGCCAATATCCCTTTTTTGCAGCACCGCAAGGACAAATAGAAGGATGCACAAAAAAACGGAAACTGTACCCAATATCTTTCCTAGATCTGCCAGCCGCTTTTGCAGAGGAGTAAGTTCTGTTTTTGTCTCCTTTAGCATTCGCGCAATTTTGCCGATTTCCGTATCCATGCCAATGGCAGTGACGATCCCCTCCCCCCTGCCGTAGGTGACGTTCGTTGACATGTAGGCGATATTTTTGTCCCTTGTATTTTTCGTAACGGGCACCGACTCTCCGGTGAGCGCCGACTCCTCGATTTTTAGCTGAATCGCCTCCGTCAGACGCAGGTCTGCCGGCACCTGAGCCCCCGCCTCAAGCAGCACCACATCTCCGGGAAGCAGGTCTGCCGCCAGTATTTCCTTACTGTGCCTGCCCTCCCTGATACGCGCGTGCGGACTTGTCATTTCCTTAAGCGCCGCCAAAGCCTTTTTCGCACGCCCCTCCTGCACAACGCCAATCACCGCATTGACTAACACCACGGCAAGAATGATTGCCATATCCCCATATTCCCGCAGCAGCAGGGAAACTCCCGCCGCAAAAAACAGAATAAAAATCAAAGGATCATTCAACTGTGCCAAAAAATCCTCCAGCCTTGACTCCTTTTGCTCCTCCTCCAATACATTTTTTCCGCGCTCCCGCTTGCTCCAGTGCTTTTCTTCCATGCCACGTTCTCCCATCCCTTCTGTCTGCGCGGCGTTTCCGCCTGCTAAAACATTCTATGAGGACGTGCTTTTATTTATGCGAACAGAAACAACGGCTGTGTTTTGCCTGTCACCCTGCTTCTGTCACGCGTCAGCGGTCTGTACGCTTCACACACGCTTCTGCCGCATTCCCGCTCAACAAAGAAGCCCACTTTTTCACTATCGGACATTCCTGTAACGCAATACTTTCTATCAACACGCGTGCCAAAGCTTATCTCTCCGGCACGGTACGACGCCGTGAGATTTTTGTATTGAAAAACAGGCAGATGAAAAGCTCCCGCTCATCATCTGCCTGTCTGCTCTCAATCGGTGTTTGCGTTATTCTAATACAAACCGCGCTACAATCCTTCTCAAATCCTCAATACACTCATAGCACTGTGTCACCATCTCCTGTGTCGTGCCCGTCTTTTCTACCATATTGCTTGTCTTTGCCGCAATATCCGTCACGCCAAGCGCCGATTCTCCAACCGTGTCGTTGATACCGTCCAGAGCCGACGCGATCGTCTCGATCGACTCTGCCAGACCTCCCATTGCATCCTTCACGGCTTCCATGCTTGTTTTAAATACGTCTGCATCCTCCTTGTACTGCTCGCTGACCTCCTCAAAGCCCTTGTATTCTGTCAGCACTGTGTTTTCGAGAAATCCCTTCGTATCCTCCAGACACGCCGCCATATTGGAAACGGCTACATTGACCTCCTTGACGATACTTCCGATGTCGGCGATCGCCTTAGAGGTCTGATCGGCAAGGCTTCCAATCTCCGTTGCAACAACGGCAAAGCCGCGTCCTGCCTCTCCGGCTCTCGCCGCCTCGATCGACGCATTTAAGGCAAGAAGCCCTGTCTGTGAAGAAATCTCCATGATCGTACCGCTCAATTCATTGATCTTTTCTACCGCCTTTGAGCCTTCGATCGCCTGTTCCGCCCGAACCTTTACGTTATTATACATATCCATCGTCTTTGCGCTCGCGTCCATCGTGCGCTCCCGCAGGTCTATCGCACGCTCCATCACCTCCTCGGAGGTTCTTGCACCATCCTCTGCCATTGCATTGATGTTCTCTGCCCCCTTCTTGATCGTGCTGACATTTTCATTGATCGTCTCTGTCGTTGCGGCAGTCTCCTCCATACCGGCGGCAAGCTGCTGACTAGTTGCGGAATTATCCGCGCACATACTGTCAACCGTCGTTGTCATCTGATGAAGTCCATCGATATTTGAGGTGATCTGATTGCCTGCCGCCTGTACTTCTACGACTATATTTCTTAAATTCTGCTGCATCGTCTCTACGGCACGCGCCATTTCTCCTGTCTCATCCCTGCGCCAGATGAGCTTCGCCGTGTACTCATTCGGACGAAAATCAAGCTCTGCCGTACGATCGATGATTTCTGTGAGCTTCTTGATCGGCCTGCAGATAAATCCGCTTACCAAATATCCGATGATCGCGCAAAGCACCAGACTCGACAGCGCAGTCAGCACCATGCTTAAAATAAGGTCCTTCACCGGCGCTGTTACCTCATCATAATCTGCCGATACTACCACGATCTGCCCATTTCCGGTTACCGCATATGCCGCATATTTCATGCTGCCGTGATAATCATATAAAACGACATCATTTTCCGGCACCTGTCCGCTCTTTAGCATTGCAGCTACGTTCGACACCTGTTCATTTTCTACCGGCTCTCCAATCTTATCTGCCGACGGATGATACAGCATCGTACCATCCTCTGCAACCAGGTAGGCATAGGCAGATTTGATTCCCTCCATTTTTATTTCCCCTAGCGCATTCCGGTACAGCTCTGTATCTGCGCCATCGGGAAGATTATTGACAACGACTGCCTCCATTTCCGCCATACTAAGTATGTACGAACTGTAGACCTTATCCATAATGCGTTCCATTTTAATATTGGTACTGGAAATACTTCCAATAATTGATAAAATCACAATTCCGATTGATAAAAGCGCTACTTTTAACGAAATTGAATGAATAAATGAAACCCCTTTTCTTTTGTTTTCCATAATTCTTACTCCTATCCTCCACTATTTTCTGTAAATTCTCTATATAATTTCTATTTTATCACAATTTTTATAGTATGCAATGATTTTTCCGCTTTTTCTAAAAATATACAGTTTTTTATCCAACAGCAAACGCCCCTGCTCTCTCCTCCTCTGTTGCAATATTTTTTCATTCAATAAATCTGATTTCGACACAGCTCCATTCCGCCGCAGTCCGATCCCCGGAGACGTTTGCTTTATAGAGGACGAAGTTTCCTATAAAAAACAAACGTGTGCTTCGCACACTCTCGCATTGTAATAAACTATGAATGAAGCACACTTTTGCCGCGCCGCGCATGATGGCGAAGCAATACTTCCTCACACGAAGTGTGTTTTATGCCATAGGATTGCAGAGCGATTTCCTATGGCATAAAAAAAATCACCTTACGGTGATTTTGGAATGGGCAGAGGTGGATTCGAACCACCGAAGCAATTTGCAGCAGATTTACAGTC